>CAVZLG010000010.1:0-178727 GCA_963776075.1 uncultured delta proteobacterium | reverse complement strand
CATTTTTCCTTGAGGGTCTGCTGGAGATCCAAACCGTCGACATCAGGAAGCCGAACATCCAGTAGAAGGCAGCCGGGATAGCGGATGTTGGCGTTTGTTAAAAACGCGCTGGCGGTGCCGAACGTTTCAACTTCATAACCGGCAACTCGGATTAAACGTTCCATACTTTTCCGAAATGAAGCATCGTCTTCTACGATATAGACCACCCCTTCATAAGAATTCATTCACATTCTCCCTGGTCCGTTTTGAGTGTAAATTGAAAATTTGTTCCCCCGTCAGGGTTGTTCTCTCCCCATATCCGCCCGCCGTGTTCTTCTATGATGGACCGGCAGATACGAAGTCCGATACCCAAGCCAGTCTCTTTGGTTGTGAAGAACGGATCGAACAGTTTCTCCTTTACGCTGTCATCGATACCGTTACCTGTATCAATAATGCTAACTGTAACTTCGCTTGAGGTTTTTACGGATGATCGGATTTTCAAAATCGCGGGACTGTTACCGCGCATGGCTTCTATAGCATTATTTATCAAATTCATCACGACCTGTTGCAACCGAACGCGGTCCCCGATAACTTGAGGAAGATCCTTATGTTTGTCTAGATGAACAGCAATTCTATCTGAGACAAACATGCTTTGAAATAATTCAACGACTTCATCCAGCATGAGATTAACATCGAGCATTTTAAATTTGCTCTCTCCCTTTTCTACGCCCCCTCTGATTTTGCGTATGATTTGCCCTGCGCGGTAGGCATCACTGCTAATGTCTTCCAGGATTTCCTTAATTTCCAGATTGCCTAGAGCCAGATCGTTACACATAATTTGAGCAGCAGTGGCGTTATTGAGGATAGCTCCGAGGGGCTGGTTTATCTCATGTGCCAGGGTGGCGGCCAGTTCATTCATGGTCATGAGCCTGTGTAAATGTGTGAGATCATTCTGCAGTGCCATCTTTTCTTTTTTGGCCCGTTCACGGTCGGTGATATCGGAGGCGAAGACGACAAACTGCTGTTTTTCGCCTTTCAGTGTCTCAATAGGATAAATTGTGGTTTCAAAAATTCTATCTGTAAGTCCTTGATCAATGAAACGCTGGGGGGTGTTCAAGCGCATAACCTGATTCAGAAACGCCATCCGTCTGGCTTTATCCTCTTCAGTAAAATGGTCGAACACACAGGTGCCTATCAGTTCCGCCCGCGGCTTCTTCAACCGGTTTGCCATGGAGTCGTTGAGATCCAGAAGCGTCCCATCTTCATCAATGAGTTGGATCAGGTCGGAGGGGGCGTCCAACAGCATGCGCGCCAGCCGTTCACTTTTCAGCAGAATCTGCTCGTTTTCCTTGACTGCTTCCTCTGCCTTTTTTCGCTCGCTAACTTCGGTCTGCAGCTGTTTGTTGGCGATATGCAAATCGTTGGTGCGTTTATGAACACGATTGGCCAAGGTCCTGTTCCAGAAAAAAATCAGCAGGAGCAATCCGCCGGAGACGCTGACGACTGTGGTTATCAATTTGACCACTTCTCCGAAGGAGATGCCATGCTCGTATTGCAAGGCCATATATTTGTTACGAATCGCAATACTTTCTTCTTCAGCAATGCTGTCAAGCCCTTTGTTGATGATGCTGAGAAGTTCGGGCTGATCGCTGCGGATTTCAAAAAACAGTTCCAGATCTTCAAGTCCTGAAGGACCGGCCACCTTGAGACTAGTCCAACCATTACGGGAAATCATCTGGGAGGCAACAGTCAACGCACCGATATAAAACTCCGACTTGCCCAATTGCACAGCCTTGAGGGCATCCTGTTCAGTTTCGTAAAGAAGCAATTTGATTTCGGGATAGTTCTGCGAGAACAAACGGTTCAGGAGGCTTCCTTCTTTTACGCTGAGCGTGTGGCCGAACAGATCCTGTATACCGTTTACGGGCAGCGCATTCATTTCGGTGAAGACAACTTGGGGTGTCTGCATGTATATTTTCGAATGAAGGCGGTGGTCACTGGTTTCCGGATGGGTTCTCATGCTCTGTATGAGGTCGGGGCCGTCCTGTCTGTTCTCGTCGCTGGTACCGTTATTCAAAGCTATAGGAAGCGTTACGTAGCTGAAGTCTATCCCGGTCCTCTCAGATATTAAACCAAGGATATCTATGGTTATGCCAGATGGCTGCTGGCCTTCCTCCAGGATAACAAATGGCTGTAGGTCGGATATCCCAACTTTCACCGTCTGCTTTTTTACGAGCCAGTCCTTTTCCTGCGGAGAGAGAAGCGCCTGGGAAGCGTCAATAGATGATGGGAGTTTTAACCATCGTGCGTTAATAGCATTGCGTTCTTCATCGGAGATGGCGGCCAACCCCTTGTCTAGAATCCCTACCAGTTCCGGCCAGTCCTCTCGGACGCCCATGACACTTGGGAACTGATACTCTTTCAGAGCCAGGACCGGTTTAACTCCCACCAACTGGTTGGTATGGATCAGGTAATTATAAAGGGCGAAGCCGATAAAAAAATCGACCTTGCCTTCGTAAAGCTGTGTCAGGGCTTCAACGGTCGTCTTGGTCCGGATGATCGTGATACTGTCATCATAGGGCTTTATCAGATCTTCGATTTCTGGACTACCGTCAACGATGGCACATGTGCGACCAGAGAGATCTTCAATAGAATCGATCATACCATCCGTGTTTGGGCCGGCATAGATCACCGGGAAGCTGCTTAATAAGGTGCTAGTCTGAAGTAGTTGATAGCGTTTTGCAACCTTCGGACTCATCGCCAGAGGACCAGCCACCTCCCAATTTTTAATCATGTTGCGAATGGTGGGTAGATTATCGGTGATAATGGTAAAGTCGGTCCCTAACCGCTGGTTCAGAATGTCGATCATGTCCTTTAAAATTCCAGTCAGGCTGTTGTCTTTCTGAACAATAAGAGCCGGCTGGTGGTCATCCGAAAAAGCAAAACGAATACCGGGGTGTGCTTTCAGCCAGGCTCGCTCTTCACCCGTCAGAAGGTCGGCAGAAGCAGGCGTTTGCTGGTATAGCAATCCTTCTGGAAGCTCAGGGGAGGCGCTTAAACCAAGGCGATGATAGAGTTCTGCGATGCGTGCATAACGTTTAGGGTGGATATCCCCGATGGGAATCAGGTCCGGCAGGATCATCTGGTCGATTACCTTGGCCTCGAATCGCAGTCTTTCACGGTCAAGGTCTGGGTCGTACTTGGCCAGAATCAGGTCAATAATCTCTTCCTTGTTTTTCAGAGCATACTCCCACCCCTTAAGAGTAGCCCGGAGCACCTTTTTCACCCGTTCAGGATTCTTCCTGATTTCATAGTCGGTGGTAAAAAGGTTATCGCCGTAAAAGTCGATGCCGTAGCTGCGTGGATCGATGATGTTGATAGGCAGTCCCTTCTGCCGGAAATGGAAAGGCTCGTTGGAAAGATAACCGGCTACTGCATCTACCTGGCCATCAATCAGTTCTTCGTCCCGGGTGCGGGGAAGAACCGTGACCCGGTCCAGGCTGCCAAGGGTCTCCAGGAGCATAGCCCTCACAGCAGCGCTGCTTGCAGGTGCTTTGCTCATCATGACGGTCTTTCCCGTCAATTCATACGGACCTAAGATATTGCTGTCACGCCTGGTGATCAGGATATTGGGCGAGTGCTGAAAAATCTGGGCCAGCACGACCAGCGGCTGACCATCGGCACGTAGCTTGAGGATTCCGGTGTCCCCAATGCCATACTGGGCTTTGTCTTCCAGAACGGGCTTAATGCGGTCCGTTCCGGCAACTGCCTCAAGGAGGTTTACCTCAAGCCCCTCGTCGGTATAATACCCTTTTTCTAAAGCTGCATAATAACCGGCAAACTGGAACTGGTGCGACCACCGCAACTGAATGGTTACTGGTTCGGATTCTGGGGACTGTGCGGCGGCCACTTCAATTGAAGCCGCCGAGACAAACATGGAAATCGCCCCAATTATAATAGAAAGCATACAGCACAGGGTCAGGGTTTTCATACCACTCCCTCTTTTGCGCAAGGGTAACCGCTTACTGGTGTTATCTGAAAATGATAAAAGATGACGATAAAACAATGTGTTGGTAACCGTTGTTAACATTAATCTAGGAATCAGCTTGATCAACTCTTTATCGGTTCGCTAACCGGGCTTGGAGAATCCGCTGTTCGTTCTCTCCAGAAGCCGTCGAACACGGTGACAGCCAGCCAGCCATAGACAGCAACTATACCAAAATAGACAAGTCGTACAAAGAATTTGTCAGAAGCGCTCTGCCCGGAGGCCATTGAACCGACAGTTGGTCCGAGTACGGTGATCATTGTGATGAACGCATATTGCCACATTGCCGCCTTGGGATGCATGGCTCCACCTCTGAAAATACCCCTGCCGTAAATAAGCGCAGCCAGACCAATGAGAAGGCTGTAGAGAACAAGAGAAGGAAACACTTTCATTGCCAGCCAGGCAACAACTGCTCCCAGGCCACCCCAGAAGGTTGAGGCGAGGAATTCCCGGCTCAGTTCCCGGGTTTTAATTGAAGTTGCCTGCTGGCCCATGGTTGCAATTTTGATCATAATCACGGCGTAAGCACTGCTCGTATTGAGAAAGAGAAAAAGGAGCATAACCGGAAAAACGATAACGACAGAACGGAACGCACTTCGAACTGCCTCGCTGCTCTCTGGTCTGGCTGGCATCGGCTTTTCACCATCGCCCGCAGGAAGGGGCGGTTTCGGCATGGTCAGGCATCAGAGCATGAGCAACCCAGGCAAATACAATTCCCATCAATGCGCTCCATATAAGTCCTTTTGTCAGGTCCATAAAGGCATCGATACTGACACTGCCGATTGTCGTGAGCAGCGTCAAGGCAAGTGTCAGCAGTGTTCCGATCAAAGCGGGACCGCCCGCTGCTGTCACATAAAAACTGCCAAACAGAGCCAGGCTGACAAGCACAACACCAGCCGCACGTGCATGATAGAGGTAGGGGAGCAGCAGAAAACTGAAAAGAAGTGTGCCGGCCAGGGCCACCATGACAATGAGCGTCATCTTCAATGAAGGGGCCGGCAGTGGCAGGGAAAGCAGGAGTCCGGCAATGATCGGCGTAACAAATGAGATCGGCCAGTTGACCGCCTGGGAGAAGGCTATCGCCAGCGCGGTACCAAGGGCCAGGCGCAGAATACGTCTGCTGTCAACTGCTGTTCGATTCTTCACGCTGCCTCAGGCTCCCTGGTTAGTAGGCATATGACAGGAGTGAAGACAGTCTGATAACAAATAAAGCCATCTTATTGAGAAGCCAGTGATCCCCCGTATAGACAACAACCGTTGCCTGGGAACCGATTTTCAGCACATCACCTTTTACATCTTCGGGCAGTGAGAAATCGATCAAAACGGGGAAGCGCTGAGCATCTCTCAGCCAACTCCTCTGGTTCTGTACCGTTGGTAATGCTCCCAGTGGGGCAGTATCTACAGCAACGCCATAACTCATCTCCCTAATCGTTCCTTTGAACACTTTACCGGGATAGACGTCAAATGCAATTTCCACCGTCATTTTTTCTGTGATATTGCCAAGATTGTTTTCGGTAAAATCGGCCTGGAGCCAGTAATTTTCAGTGGCTACAAACGTCATCTGCGGTGATCCGGCAGCTGCGTAATTGCCTTTATCCAGCCTGACTCCTGTCACCAGGCCAGATCCGGGTGCCCTGACGATTGTGCGCTCCAGGTTGTATCTGGCCTGATCAAGACTGGCTTGGGCCTGGAGAATCCGCGAATTGCGCTCCCCGTCAGTACCGTAATTGTCAATTGCCTGCTGCAGGTTTGCCTGAGCTACCTCGAGACCTCCCTCTGCTGACGCTAAAGAGGCTTCCGCCATTTCCAGTCGTCTTTGCGAAATGGCGCCCTCGTCCTGCTTTTTAATGCTCCGCATGCGATCGGCATCTTTACGGGAGCGCTCCAGGTTGGCTTCTGCGGATCTGACCTGGGCCCGAGCACCATCAATGGCGGTTCGTGCCGCCGCCATTGCCTGCTGAGCTCCAGCATATTGTGCCTCGGCGGCCTGCAGTTGAAGGCGGTAATTTCGGTCATCAATGCGAAATAAAACCTGTTCGTCTTCCACGACCTGATTGTTTTTCACCTCTACTTCAGTGACAACCCCTGAAACCTGGGGCGCAATCGGCACGACAAGAGCGTTTACACGTGCTTGCGAAGTAAACGGTGTTACCCGATCTGCCCCTATGTACCAGGCTATCAGGAGGGCACAGACAGCGAAAATGATATAGGTCCAGGTACGTACCGGGTCCCGTTTTTGTTTAGGCTGAGCCGATCCTTTCTTGTCTTTTTCGTCCTGCTTTTGTGTCATTGTCCTTGCCTTATCGTATCATTTATTTACCAGGATATTTCACTGGAGCTATTTTGATTCTCAGGCTGTGCCACGTCAACAGCCTCAATGAGGGTGCCCCAATCTGTGCGTTGCTCCATCACCTCGCTCGTTTCCTGAGAAATCAGGGGGCGGTTCTGCTGTCCCTGCCAGCCGCCACCGAGGGCCCGGAAAAGTGCTGCCATACTGTTAACAATTGCACCCTGGTTTACTACGTAGCGCTGTTCCTGGGTAAAAAGCGACTGCAGAGAATTAAGTACACGCTGATAATCTGAAAACCCCTCACTGTAGCGCAGAGATGCCAATTTTGCAGAGCGCCTGGCCGAGGCCACCGTTTCTGCAAGCATCGAAGCCTGTTTCCGGGAGCCTATCAGGCTTGCCATTGCATTTTCAGCTTCACGGGCTGCCTGAAGAGCAGTTTCGCGGTACCTGACAAGAGCCTGCTGCAGTCGTGCATCCTGGACACGAATCTCGTTTTTTATCCTGCCGTAATTGAGAAATGGCCAGATGAAAGATGGACCAATGGAGTAGGTGAGCGAATCTGCCTGAAACAACTCTCCGAAACTGCTATTGCCCGGACTGCCCGATGCCAGGCCGATTGAGCCACTCAGGCTGAAACTTGGGTACAAACCGGACTCGGCAACCCCGACCAGCGCATTCTGGGCCATCGCTTCAAGCTCAGCCTGCCTGACGTCCGGACGATTCCTGAGCATATCGGCGGGAAAACCCACGGAGATATCTGCAGGAATGGCAGAGATTCCTGAACTGTTTTGGAGCACTGTTTCAATCGAACCAGGCATCTGCCCGAGCAACGTGCTCAGAGCGTTGCGTGCCTGGATCAATTGAACTTCAAGACTCGGAATAGTGGCCCGTGTGCTTAAAAGCAGGGTGTTTGCTTGCTGCACGTCAAGTTCCGAGCTGTCGCCATTGCGTTAGAGCACCTCGGTTATGTCGTAACTGCGTTTCTGGAGCTCAATATTGTCTTGGGAAATTCGCAACTGTTCTTCGGCGGCACGGACGGCTGTATAGGACTCAACAACTTGGGCAGTCAAAAGCACGAGTGACTGGTTGTATGCCTCAAGCGATGCCAGATATGCCGCATCGGCCGATTCAACCCCTCGACGAAAACGACCCCAGAAATCAATTTCCCAGGCAACGGAGGCGCCAAGCGTATATTGCCAGTAATTGTTCGTAACGCCGGTGTTATCAGGCGGGGAAAGGTAGCTGGCTTCTCCTGCTGCAAACTGCGACTGAGGATACAAAGAGCCAGCGGCAACTCCCAGCTGCGCTCTTGCTTCAAGAATCCTTAGTCCGGCAAGCTCGAGCGTGTTGTTACTTCTCAGTGCGGTATCGACCAGTTCTTTGAGCACAGGATCGTTGAAGAGCTTCCACCAGGCGCTCAGTTGGGGGACATCCGTTGAGTAGGTATCGCCGCTCTGTACTGACCATGTATCTGGAACCTTGATTTCTGGTTTGACAAAATCAGGTCCTACCGGTGCACAGCCGGAAAGATATATACCAACTGCCACAACCAGAGGTAGCCGTAATACATATTTTATCATCAGATATATCAATCGAGATATTTTCAGTTGCTGAATTGTCCTCATTACTCATCCTTTGATTCTGCGAGTCAATCTTGCCTGCCAGAATGAATATCGCTCATTCACTAGAGAAACGACTCCACCGGGAGCAGGCGGATAAACCAGATCGAGAATTTGGTCCAGAAGCCAGCATACGGTTCATCCTCAAAAACGATTACCTTGCCACCCCTGTTTATTTGCCAGCGCAAAGAGCCGCTGTCGTCAAGCACGACACGGAAAGCTACTTTATCTATGTTGTCTATAAATATTCCGGCACTCGTGCCGGCAACGTCCTCGTTAAAAAAAAGAATACCGATCTCGTTGTTAATGTTCAATGAGCGCAGATCAAGATTCATTGAACCGACAAACATTGCCTTTCTATCAAGAACCATGGTTTTAGCATGCAAACTTGATTTACTCAATCCAGGCAGCCAGGTAAACCGTTTTATCACCTCCTTTTTAATCTCCTCATCGAGTTCATAAAGAACAACGCCAGCCTTGAGAAGCTGTTTGCGGTAACGCGAATAGCCGGCATGCACGGCGGAAACATCATTTGAAGCCAGCGAGTTGGTGAGAATGATCACCTTGACCCCTTTTTCACTCAGCTTGCACAAAGCATCCGCGCCTTTTTTTCCAGGAACGAAATAGGGCGAGATAATAAGCAACTCATCTGTTGTCGTCTTCATGTAGGGCCAGAGCTGGGAGATAAGCAGTTCTTTCTGCCAGTTCTCGCCGCGCTCCTTCTTTTCTGATGAATCGTGAATAACCTGTGCCTGAGCCCAGGCAAATTTCGTCGTTCCATTACGCAGGCTGTGTGCCAGATTTGAATCGGTAAGAGCGGCAATATAGTGTTTCGCTGCTTCTTGCTGGCGGAAATTGTCGAGCTTCACTTTCAAGGCTGGAAGCGTTTCAGGTAGAGCAGGTGCGGTGAGTATCGAGACGGGATAGGCATGATCGCTGTTCCAGTATTGATCGAAAGCATCGGACACCTCCGGCACAACCGGACCAACAGCCAGTACATCAAGATCGGCAAAGGCGAGGTTTTTATCCGCGTCAAAATACTCATCACCAATATTACGGCCGCCTGCGATCGTGGCCTGATTATCGACTGTAAACGATTTGCTGTGCATTCGATAATTAACATCAGACAGACGGGTAACAAACTGCATGTTTTTCGAACGTCCTCGAACAAAAGGATTGAAGAGCCGGACCTGTATAGAGGGATGGGAGGCGAGCGTCGTCCAGACATCGTCGGCCTCTGCACCGTACATGTCGTCGATGAGCAGGCGAACCCGCACCCCACGGTCAGCCGCTCGTATCAGGCTGTGTATGAGCAGCTGGCCGACGGTGTCCTGGTGGAACATATAATACTGTACATCGATACTGCGTTCCGCCTTTTCGGCAAGCAGAACCCTGGCGACAAAGGCATCGAGTCCGTTACTGAGGAGGAGAACGCCTGACTGATCAACATGATCTTTCAGCTGGTGCCCCAGCACCGTGCCGAGATAGGTTGATTCTGTCTCCGGCAAAGCAAAAGAAGCCGTTTTTTCGAAATTGTCCGGTAAGGATGAGCAACCTGGCATCCCGCTCAGAATAAACAAAACGAGAGCCAGCAGAGTCATTTCCTTCTTGATCATGGTTATATTCCTCATTGGTTACCAGGTCGCTTCGAATTATGGCTGATTACAAGCCAGTATCGGGTTCCTCGAAGCCGGTTTCAGAATTGACGCAATAACTTCCAGAAACAGTGCATTCGCAGGCAACGATTCCCCCGAGTTGGTCATTTCAAACCTGCTTTTTTTCTTTTTTCACGAGCAGAGCAATCAGGGGATTAGCCGATATGCCGTGGAAAATAATACTGAGATCGACACCACATACTTCAGGGGATAAGGAAATAATACAAAACAAATTAATGTATTAGTCTATCATTGAAAACTTTGCAGCAGTAAAAACTTAATAAAAAGGAACCTCAGTTCAATATATATACGTCATTGATGAGGGCCAGAAAAATTGTCAATCAGTTATATTTATTAGAAATTATCAGATTTAACAGAGGACCATAGCTATTTCATCCAAGCCTGAATTTTCAATTTAATGTTCCTGTACATCTAAATTTCAACAATGATCATGAAGTATCGCATTGAGTGTGATTTCAGACTTCAACCCCAACCACACAGAGCATTCCCTGTAGAATATAGATTCTTCAACGTTCGATAGTGGCTGAATATGACCACTTGGTCGCATATGACCGTATATGTGTCGAAAGCCTGACTCCCCATGAAAATTGGGTATGGATAATTGTTGTCTGTTAACAAGATGATCGTAAGACGTCTCCTCGCACCTGCGGTGTATGGCATTAATATTGCAATTTTGATTACAAAATCAAACCGGAACAGCGTCCCGTTGCATGCCTTTCGGTCGGCTTTCTTACCAGAGTCAGAAAATATACTTGAAAAAACATGGCCGAAGTCGACAGTCACGATCCTTTCTGGTGAGTTTCGCAAAAACTGTCGAAATGACAAGACCTGCATATACAAGCGTGCCATATATATTCATGTGTGTGCAGTTGAGGGAGTTGTAATGACCAAGCCTGTTTACCCGGGAAAATCTACCCGGGCATAAAGGTTCCAGCATGATAGCAGGTTGGAATGGAAGAGTTTTTACGGAGAAGCAATGGTCATAATAAATTTACTCATTTTTCTGTCATGTGGTGCGCTGACAGGCTGCCTAGCGCGTGTTTTAATGAAATGGGATGGCGTGAGATGGCAGAGATTTCGTAAAGCTGCGATCGATTGATTTGACATATTCTGAAACCATCATCAATAGAGGAGCACGATCATGGGAGACAAAGGTGGGAAGAAAAACAGGGAAAAGAAACAGAAACAGAGCGACGATAAGCTTCACCGGAAAACACGAGACAAGCTTGAAAAGCAACAGAAAAATACGCCTGTATCGGGACTTAGCACACTGATGAAGAAGTACGCAGGAACGAGACCAAGCAGCAATTAACCCAGATTATGGCGGCTCCATATTCAGTCACTTAACCGAACCATAAGAGCAAAAGGAGAACGACTATGTCTATGTTTTGTCACCAGTGTCAGGAAACTGCAAAGAATACTGGATGCACCATCCAGGGAGTCTGTGGCAAGAAGGAAGAAGTAGCTAATCTTCAGGATCTGTTCATCTGGACGCTCAAAGGCATATCTGTCTGGGGTGTCAAAGGTAAGGCATTTGATATCTACGATGAAGAGATTGCCTTTTTTATCGACAAAGGAATGTTTGCCACTATCACCAATGCAAACTTCAGCAAAAGCGACTTTCTCAGTTTCATCAAACAGAGTATTGCTCTTCGAGATCGTTTGAGAAACAGGGTGTTGGAAGCCTATAAGAACACCCACGGTAATGATTTTGCCGGTACTGTTCCAGAATGCGCAACATGGTCTTTTGAAGAGGAGACAGAAATTCTCTCCAAGGCATCAAGTGGTACCGGAGGATGGCTGGAAATTATCGATGAAGATGAGCGTTCCCTGAAGGCTACCATTCTGTATGGATTGAAAGGACTTTGTGCTTATGCCGAACATGCCTACCAACTGAAAAAGCATAGTCGTGAAATCTTTGAATTTCTTATGGAAGGACTTGCCGACCTGGTTGATCCAGCCTTGAACAATGACGACCTTTTGGCCTTGGTATTGAAGACTGGTAAGATGGGTGTAGAGACCATGGCTCTGCTTGACCGAGCTAATAATGAAGGCTACGGAACGTGTGAAATGACCACCGTCAACCTTGGCGTTGGGACTAATCCAGGAATTCTCATTACTGGTCACGACCTGGTTGACCTCGATGAATTGCTGAAACAAACCACGAACAAAGGTATCGATGTCTACACGCATAGTGAAATGCTACCTGCCCACTACTACCCCAAGTTAAAACAATACAGCCACCTGGTTGGCAACTACGGTAATGCCTGGTGGATGCAGAAGAAAGAGCTTGACTCGTTTAATGGTCCGGTTCTTTTTACGTCAAACTGCATTGTCCCCCCCAAACCAGAACACATGGACCGGATTTTCACCACCGGAGCTGTTGGATTTGAAGGGTGCACCCACATCCCGGATCGTCAGGCTGGTGAGATGAAGGATTTTTCACAAATAATCGAGAAAGCATTGATATGCAAACCTCCTGAAAAACTCGAATCTGGAACGATTGTCGGAGGTTTTGGTCACAATCAGGTGCTGGCGCTCAAAGACAAAATTATTGAGGCGGTGAAATCCGGAGCGATAAAACGCTTTGTGGTTATGGCAGGCTGTGATGGACGTCATAAGACGCGGGAGTATTACACGCAGGTGGCACAACAGTTGCCCAAAGATGCGGTGATCCTGACCGCGGGTTGTGCGAAATACAAATATCTCAAACTTGATCTTGGCGATATTGGCGGTATCCCCAGAGTACTAGATGCTGGTCAGTGCAACGATTCCTACTCCTTGGCAGTTATCGCTCTCGAATTACAAAAAGCTTTCGGCCTCTCCGACCTTAACGAACTCCCCCTTTCCTTTGATATCGCCTGGTACGAGCAGAAGGCCGTTCTTGTGCTCCTGGCATTGCTTTCTCTGGGGGTAAAGGGGATACGTCTCGGACCAACACTTCCAGGTTTTCTGTCTCCCAACGTGGCAAATCTTTTAATCGAAAAATTTGACATTAAACCCATTACAACTCCGGAAGAAGACGTCGAAGCAATGATGGCCGGCCATTGAGAATCTCAGCCGCTGATGATGCTGGAAAAAGGAAATGCTGCGAGAGCCTGTCAAGAATCATTTTTATAGATAACTGAGCCGCTTGCAAAACGCCCTTTTCGCTCAACCTCTACGTTATACTTAAATTTTTATCCTCGGAATATCAATTATATGCCTGCGGTAAAAATTTTTCACATGCCTTGACGTTGAACGAAAATCATCATTTTGCAAAAGGCTCAACTGAATGATGATTACAGCATTGAGGTACTCGTTTTCCGGAAGAGCCCATCAACTTCGCTATCGTAACAACAAGAGAGGAATCGATTTTTTTGAATGCTTCTTGAGATCCTGCATTCTTGATTGTCGTTCCTAAGCAGCAATAAACATCGTGAGCCTGTATGGATGATAGTTTCGTGTTCAAGATTATCAAACGTGGTTATGACTTTCTTCAGCTTACGATGAGTTTTGAGGAGTGGTTTTCTAACGAGAGTGGTGACTTCTGAATAGTAAGAGGCATCACAAAGCGTTTGTAGGCAGTAACCTCTAATCAGCCCTGTTGCACCAACTAACAGTGCCGTGCGGGGGGGCATTTATTTTCCACCACCATCAACAGCACGCCTTAGCTCCTTTCCAACTTTGAAGACCGGTGCTTTCTTGGCCTTAACGGTGATTTTTTCTCCAGTTTTTGGATTTCTGCCAATATAGGAGTCATAATTTTTAACAGTAAAACTACCAAATCCCCTTATTTCGATATTTTCACCCTTTGAGAGTGCTTCTGTCATAGAATCCAGAATGATATTTATGGTACTGGAAGTTTCTTTGACAGAGAGATCCAATTCTTGTGACAATAGTTCTACGAGGTCTGATTTATTCATAGCTGAGGCGTCTCCTTTTCTATTTTCTAGATTACTCAAAAAAGGACATTTCGTAGGTAATCAGTCTTCTTTCTATCTCATTACAATTTACCAATAATGCTTTTAAGTGGTGTTTTTCCAGTCAGATAGTTTTTCACCACCGCGACCTTCATCATATCTGTAAGCATTTTTCAGTAACATTGAAAGGTTACCTTTGTTTATTCTCTTGCAGTTAACTTAATTCAATATTTCATAAAGATTAGTTGATAAGAAATTATGCGCAGTAGATTCTTGATTTAATCTCGAGTTGGTGGGTGATAATAGAATTATTAACCTGAGGGGCGATTCCGGCTTCGTGGAAATTGATATTAAACAATTATATTGATAAGGATACATAGTGTAGAAGAATGGGTTCATAAAGAGTCTTGCTCGTTGATGAAATCGAGCATTAAGCTGGTGCCAATATATCCGGCATCTGCATTAAAGTGCATGCGATGGTACCGACAATGACCATTTCACAATTGGCCTTGGAGTTGTAAGGATAGTATTACTATGCCGAGATACCACGTTATATTGCAGACTATAAAAGTAATAGATTTAAAAATATGAGGAATATTATTTTTTTTAGATTTCTGAATGGAGCTAACGTGACAAGAATCATATTCTTTTCATTTATGACCTTATTTACCGGGTTGGTTATATTCGGTTTTTATTTTCACTTAAACATAGGTGCCTCAGGTAATTTAACTAATAGAATATTTTTATATTTTAATATATTTGATTTATTTTTAGCAGAATTATTAGTTTTATTGATAATAATTGAATTATTTTTTTATAAATATTTTATATTAAGAATAATTTCTTATATATTTTCTTCATTTTTTATTATTTTATATTTATTACAACTTCTATCTATACAAGAAAGTGGAATTTATATTTCAAGATTAGCAATAGAAAATAGTGACCATATATATATATTTATTAATAGATATGTTATATTTTCCATTATATTTATAACGATTATATATTCATTATTTATATTTTATGTTGAAAAAACAGAAAAAAATATTGAATCTAATATTAGCTATAAATATATTTTTATATTGTCTTTTTTAGTAATTTTGATGGCTATATTCAATAATAATAACTGGTTTTATAATAAATCATTTAAGTATAATAACAAATATTTTGAATATGATTTATTTAAAGACAATGGTCCAGTTTCTTCGTTTTATAACGTAATTGTTGATAGATATGGTCTTTCAAAAAAAATAAGTGTGACTTTCACTGAAGGAGAGCTGAAGGAAATCAAGAAATTCGGATTTCACTATGATTCAACGAGTAGATTTCCACTTATCAAAGAAACCATTTACAATGGTCAATCTCCGTTCCCTGTGAAACACCATATGTCCGATAAGCCAAATATCATTGTTGTTTTTTCAGAAGGAATATCAGCCCGGTCACTTGGGGTATATGGGGCTAAATTTCCTGACATTACGCCGAATATAGACGATTTTGCACAGTCATCGATGGTCGTCCATAATTATTATAATCATACAGCCGCAACATATCGTGGACTTCTCGGTCAGCTCTGCTCACTATTCCCCATCAATGGAGGCAATGGCTGGCAAACAGAGTATGAGGATCTCAAAAAAAACAAGTATCTCAGTATCGCTGAATTATTTAAAGAAAGGAACTACGAAACAATATTTCTCGATTCACATCATAAAAGGCATGTCTCTCGGGTAGATGAAATGATAAGTAAACTCGGCTTTATGACCGTTTTAACAGGTGATGAATTATCTGAGAGATATCTGGGCGGTGCCGAACCTGCGGGGGGTAAAGACGCATTTTCGGATAAACAATTTTTTAATGGTTTCGTTGGCTTTCTTGAAGAACGTTTCGAAAAAAAAGAGAAGAACAGGCCCTTTTTTCTCGGGATTTATAATTTCGGTACTCATGCATTTCTAAAACAAGAAGAAGATGTGGTGAAGTATGGGAATGGGGAGAACTATGTATTAAATAATATTCATTCGTTCGATAGGGCGTTTGGTCATTTTTGGGCCTATTTTAAAAAATCCCCATATTCAAAAAACAGCATCGTTATCTTTACCGCTGACCACTGTCACTATCCGGAAAAACCGTTTGTAAAGGCTTTTGATGACCCGAATTATCAGGGATTCTTTTTCGATAAAATCCCTTACATTCTCTTTGATCCTACCCGGATCTTGCCCAAAAAGTATAATGTTCATAATTCTACAAGCCTTGATTTCGCGCCCTCTCTGGCTCATTATCTGGACTTTGGCAACGTTAGAAATTCGTTCCTCGGTACATCGATGTATGAGCAGAACGCCAAGGAGTATCATGATGTTGGTGTCGGCTTTATTGGCGATCAGAAGGAACTTTTTATAATTAATGACCAGAAAATCCAAAGATTGGGAAATAATGGTGATAACCATCAAAGGTCTGCAACATTGCTAAAATTCATTAATGCCACCCATCAACTCGAACTGGCTGATAGATTATGGAGTAAATCAACACATTAGACGATATAGACATACTCGCTTGTGATATCGGAGCTTAGAGTTACGATAATTTGGGTGTATGGTATGGTTTTATGCAGGTGGCGGTGCCCAGGAGATGGTTATTGCTTCGTTATTTTTCTTAACTGTCGAGCTTCTGAACTCAGCCATTGAGCTTGGGTTTCTATGGATTGTTGCGTGAAGCGAGCTGATTGCCAAGATTTGACCGACAATCAGCGCGAAGCTTGTTGCCATCTGTTTTATTTTATTCTTATAACTTGGTTTTGTAATGCTGTTTCATATATATCCGGGTTTGTGAGTGAGGCTCTCAAGATACCTTGAGCAGCAGTTTTTTGTGCTTGGGGAAATGCTAATAAAGATAGGGCTAATACGCCGGTAGCTAGCCACCAGGGGGAAAAGAAAAATAGTGCAGCACCAATAACTAAGCCACCAAATCCAACGTTTCTAATCATGGATTGTTTTGCTTTTAGATCTTCCGGCATAAGGTCTGGCTGCTTGTACATCAAACCTGCCTTTTTTTTGTCAATATCAACAGATATTTCATTTGAGTTATATTTTGTAATAAATTCTATGTAGTCCATTCCTCCCCCCTAATCTATTTATGACACTTCTCATTTATCCATTTTTTTGGTAATTTCTCTTTCATAACCGCCGAAAAATCACTTTCATTTTTTTAGTTTAGCACTCATGTGCGCTGACTGACAAACTTATCTAGAAAAAAAATGTGTGATTTTTTCTGAGTACTGGTGAAGATTTGAAAATCTCACCAGTACTGATAGTGAAAAGGGCGTTTTGCAAGCGGCTCAATCTATTAACTCAATCACTCGAATCTTATGAACCAGTCTATAATTCAGATCAGTCTTCTCAGTGTGTTTCTTGTCGTTGCATTCTCGGGCTTTATTCTCCAGTGTGCGACACCGGCCTGGTCGCAATCTAATCTCTCATTTTCAAATATTTATGAACCCTCTGATGCCATTCAAATTATTGATGGCAGCGTGCTCATCGTTGAAGATGAGGGCGATCATCCTCTTCAGCTTTTTTCCATAACATCTGAAAAAGGTGAACTACTTTTATCACCAAAGGCAATTACCGGTGATAAGATCAAAGCTAAAGACCTTGAGGGTATCACGGAGGGTGGCAAGGGGGATGTTTTCCTTATAACTTCACATTCGGCAACAAAGAAAGACAAGCGATCAAAATCACGCGAACAACTTTTAAAAGTCGAGATACGAGGGCAGCATATATCTCATTTACAAGTGGTTGACGATCTTCTCCCATACATCCAGAAACAACTTCAGGAGTCCCTGAATCTTAGCAAAGATGAGATTGATGAAATCAATATAGAGGGGATCGCTTATAACCACGTAAAAGAAACATTGCTCATTGGTTTACGAACGCCCCTTTACCAAGATAGAGCACTGATGCTGTCCCTGTTAAATCCTTATGATCTTTTCAGTAAAAAACAGAAACCGAAATTCGACCCCAAAATAATTTCACTGGATCTGGAAGGTGGCGGTATTCGAGCAATTGCTTATGAAAAGATACATGATCAGTACTACTTTGCAGGGGAATCTCAGAATAAGAAAGGTAAACTCCGCTCTCGGATATGGGTTTGGGATAGTAAAATGAACAATAAGCCTGCCAGGGTCGAGTGGGCCAAAATGAAAGGCCTTAAAAATATTGAAGGCATTGCAATTGTTCAATATGAAGGATTACCCTATCTCCTCTTTGTCTGCGATGATGGTGACAGAAAGCAGGGGCAAGGCGGTAGTTACGGCCTGATCAATAGAAAAGAGCTTTCATTTAAAGAGCAGTAAGGAACTCGGCTGCTTGCACCAGTTATCAGTATTGTGTTCTCTCTCCGGGGTGTCTCCGTGCAATATTTTTTTGATAATTGTTCATGGGGAGCGTCTGGTTCCTGGATAATCGCTCTGGGGGGGCTTTTTGCAGATCTTCGGTTTTAGTTAACAGCCCAATTAAAGGTTACAGATGAAATTACAACTAAGCATTCTCGAAAACCGATTTACCATTCATAGATTTCCACCAGATCATGGCATTCCGAATCAGGTCTATGGGAGTAAATTCTATTCCATCAGCAGAACAGAGGACGAGTTATCAATAGTCTGTGATTCTTCTACCCAAATGAATTCAGAGAAATCAGAATCAGGCTGGTCTTGTATTAAAATAGCAGGTGTCTTGGATTTTTCTTTGACAGGTGTTCTGGCAGATATTTCATCAATCCTGGCCGAAGCAGAAGTAAGCATTTTTGCAATATCAACGTATGATACAGATTACATTTTGGTACAGACAGAAAAACTACAACCTGCCCAGAAGGCATTACGCGTATCAGGTTATATTTTCAACAATTGAGGCCGAATACGTCACTGAAGGCTCAATCAACAGGAGAACGCTTTTTGAAAAAAAGAACGATATTCATATTGATAATAGTAATGGGGGCCCTCAGTTACTCCTGGCAAAGCTATATTCAGCCGTTCTTGGCAACGTACACTGAATCAGCGGTAGAGTTGCGGCCACGGGAAAATCGTAAACTCGTTTCTGATTTCTCTCTCCTGGACCTGGATGGAAATACAGTACGTCTCAGCGATTATCGTGGTTCAGCCGTCTTTATCGGGTTTTGGACAACCTGGTGAAGCTCGTGTAGGAAGGAGATGCCTTTCCTGGAGCAGTTAGAAAAGAAATATCATGATAACGGTTTGAAAATTTTAATGATTAATACCAGGGAGTCTAAAGAGCAAGCAGCGTCCTTTATGCTGCGTAATAAATATTCGTTTAGCGTGCTGATTGACCGAGAGGGAGTGGTTAGTGAGAAATTTTCAGTGTTTGGACTTCCCACAGCCTTCCTTATTGATAAACAGGGCAAAGCAGTTCTTCGGTCTACCGGTTATCGAAACTGGAATACAAAAAAAATGCATCAGGTATTCGATTCAATAATCGGGGAGCAATAATTAAGGGGTCTATTCCTGCGTCGTTGCTTTTTCAAACTGATGGGCACGATCGGTGCTTAATTCTGCAACTTCTTTCGCCTCATTAATTGGGTTTTTAATCATTTCCGTTGCTTCCTGGGCGATTTTATCCGTTGATTTTCTGATAGCACTTTTCTCGTTCGAATCTTCGTTATCAGAGCATGAGACGCTCAGCGCTAATAGTGCCGCCACTAAGATAATAATGTATACTTTTGGTATGCTCATCGTACCATCTCGCAGGTAACAGTTTAATTGTGAGGAAAGTTTGAATTCAGGTGTCAGTTTATCATATTGTAATCGATGAAACCAGTAACAGGGGCAACAACATGAAAGAGATCAAATTACAGCACATTGGGATCGTCTCATCCCCGGCTAACGAGTGAATGGCAGAAAAATGGAGGTAAATAGAATCAACAATGCAGCCGATATAGAGGGTATTGCATAATATAATGGTCATTGTATTATGATATTAAAATCCAGTATTTTAAGAATGATATAAATATCTGAATATCACAAGCTGTATGTAAAGGGGGCATCTTGGAAAAGGAATTTGATATGTTTGCTTCAGCAGGTGATAGGCGACTGCATCAAAGGCGCAGATTTTCCCGGGCTACGGTCAGGTGGCCTGTTACTATAATCAACAATGATCAAACGCAGCAGGGAATAGTAAAAAACATTAGTCAGGGAGGGGTGTTGCTTCACCTGCCTGAGCATCTTGACGTACACGACACTATTCGTCTTGGTATTGAAATAAATGACTGCAGCAGTGTACTTACTGCGGAAGGTGAGGTAATTAATGTCACACCTTTGAAAAACCTTGTTGAAAAAAAATACGCTTATTCAGTAGCGATTCAATTCACGAATATTTCAAATGAAGATCTAAAGTACTTTTCAGGTAATCTCGCCCCGGAATGGTATGAGGATAACATTGCACCTGAGTCGTTAGCTCAAAAGATTGATCAGGGAAGACCTCAATATAATAATCTTAAAAAAATTGCACTATACACAGGATCGTCCTTTTGTGTTCTTCTCCTGTTCTTCTATCTGTTTGCTCGTGGTGACAATGAAACAGAAAAAGCATCGGAGATAGCATCTCTATATGAACGAATGGATGAGCAACAATTGCAGTTAACATTACTTCAGGATTCCAAAGATACATTAACAAATATAGAGGGTCAAATTCAGTCTGTTAATCAGCAGATGCTGATTTTCCAGGCGAGACTTTCGTCTATCTCAACGTCTATGGAAACCCTGGAAGAAGAAATACGTGACAAGACGAAGGCGATTTCAATTGATTACAATGATACTGCTCAGGATTCTAAAGTAGCAGTGGCAGAGCCGGTTTATTATGTGGTTAAAAAGGGGGAAAATTTATATCGAATAAGTCTTGTAACCGGTACCAGCATTGAGGCCTTAAGAGAAAAAAATAATCTGAGTGCTGCCAACAAGATTTTTCCCGGCCAGAAATTGATAATCAGATGATTTTAAAAACCTTTTATTTATCTTCTGAACAGCAGCGTCTTGAAATGTATTTCTCATCAACTGCTCTTTATCAAGAAGGAGTCAAAACTGCATTTAGGTAGTTTTACTGGGATCAAAGACGATAAAACTACAATACAATAGCACACATTTCCTGAAAATTTATCTGGGCAACTCTTGTAACATATTGATGACATCAGCCATGTCTATCTGATCGGTTCCAGTTTGCGACCCTATTCCATCCGTGCCTTCCGGTGTTTGGCCACTGAGAACCTGTAAACCCAGTACTGCTGTTGATTCATCTACCAGAAGGAGTGAGAACGGGGCGGAGTGAGGGCTTTCGGTGCCATCATTGAATAAGGCAGTTAAGGTAAAGGGAAAAGATCCACCAGGGCTTTCGAAGCTACATTCAAAATCTTGAGTCTCTGTTTCTGAAAGGCTGGTGTTGCAGATTAAATCACCAGCTTTATAAAGGTTATAACCCTCTACCTGTTTTTCTGGTATTGCATTGATATTATATTGGAATTGGATGTGAATAGAATGTTCTTTTGCATGAGCAGTTTCGAAGGAAGCTGTTAAGGAGCACAGGACGATCAGGAACAACAAGAAAACCCTTCCATCAAGCCAGCAATATCTGAGTATGTTCCTTAATTTAACCATGCACATCGGGAGGCGGACATCCGAATTGAAAGGTATAACAATCAGTCCGATAAAAAAAATGGTGTTCAGGGTAATTTTTCAATGAGATTCAGTATAGTGAATGAGAGATCATTGAACAATACAACAAAGAGCATAGGGTCAATTGACCTCACTCATAATTGTATCATACGGATTATCAAAATAATGGACTGATCTATGGGTGTCAAGGTGAAGTGTAAATTTTGTTTCTTAAAAACCTGTCGGTCATGATCGACCCTTGAATATGGCAGTCTATGAGATCACTTCTGTGTCGATGAAGTACAGGTTACTCTTAGGTAAATAATTGGTATGTTTAGAGATGTTGACTATCCCTGATTGGCATCCCTTGAAGGAAACTTTCCTAAAAAAGCACCGTTTTAAAACAGATGAATACTCATTGATCTCCGCGGGTAAACACTTTGTATATTCCATATGCTACCAGGGCAGACAGAACTCCCTGGAGTAAATTAGGTGGTATTTCGGCCAAGGCTGCTTTTGCGTCTGTGACACCGAAAAAGGGGATGGTCATGGCGATGGCAGGATAGACAATAGCCTCAAAGATATAATAACCAGCCACCAGAATACCGATACCAACGGCAAGAGCAGCTATCTGCCGTTTTCCCCCACTCCTGCTTTTTCCCCCTATCATTCCCACAGCCAGTCCTTCGAGTCCCTTGACCACGGCTGTGGCTAAAATAAACTGGGGGAAACCAACAGCATCTGCAGCCGCAGGTCCGATCATCCCGACTAAACCGCCCACCAGGGGACCGTATAAAAGAGCGGCAGCCATTACAAATGTGTCGCCAAGATTAAAGTAACCGCCGGTCACTGGGATGGGAATTCGAATGATAAGGGTACCGATAAAAGCAAGAGTACTGAATGCGGCAATGATACCCACACGAAATAACAGATTAATTTCTCGGTTTTGGTTCATGTCTTAATTGTCTTCCCGTCAGTTTTCAGAATGTTTTGCGGTGTCTGAATTTTGATTTGCTCCTGCATCTCCCGGGAGCTTGGAAATCTCTTCTGCCCAGAGAGGAATATAGCGTATCGCTGAGCAAATTGAGTCTACTCCTATATTTACCAGCATTTGCACCATCTTGCCAATCCGTTGAGACAATGGCAATTTATTGTGTTGCCGGCTTCCGGTCAAGTATCTTTTCCTGGTCAGGAAACCTTCCTCTCTGATAACTTCGAGAATGTTAGGGATCACAAAATAGAAAATATGGCTAAATACCCTGAGAAACATGAGGATCATTTTCTCACTTGTTTTTACTCCTCGCTTACTGAGCAGGAGCTGCTGTTCCAGGCGGTGAAAAGGTATCACCGCAATCATTGACAGGGCGAGTGGAATTACCACGAGCATGGTAACCATTAAGCTGCTGTAGTGTACTATATAATCAGCAGGTTGGGACTGACTCCAGCCACTCATTAACTGGCCGATCGTCGAAATCAAGGTGCCAAGCAGTACAAGAGGAATGGCGATGGTTAAGGCAACCACGATAGAAACTTTTAAAACCTTTTTACCGATGAGCAGAACAATGGCTGCATAAACCATCGCCCCGTATGCTAACCAACCATAGCTCGCTCCAGGAAACAAAGTTCCCGGGATGTGATTAACTGGGTAGCCGGTAAAGGCAGGAATGGCAAGAGCCCAGATGATAAGAGCTTTTATTTTCCAGTTCATGGCCTCACTTCCGTGGCGTCCAGGTGAACGGTAAACACCGGGGCATCAGGTGAAATTGAACTGTCTGCACTTGAGCGCGAAACCGAGATGCAGCTTCGCACCACTGGCTGCCACCAGGGTTTGTGCGAAATCAGCATTACAGGAGTTCCCTGGTGATGTGCCACTGACAATACTGCAGAAACAAAGGCGATACCACTCTGGCGACTCAAACCCCAATCGGGTTCATCCAGAATGAGGGCAGCAGGAAAGGCTGCCAGACGAGCAGCCACAAGAATAACCTTGATATCCAGCAGTGTATGCTGTTTCTCTATTGAATCGTTGATTTGAGACAGTTCACTCAATCTTTTTCTTTCAGCAGCCAGCCTGTACTCATCCTTGATTTTTGCGTAAATGGCGAGAATTGCCTGTCTACTCACACCTCTTCCTCCTCCAGCCAGTGCGTCAAAGGAACGCAACAGGGTTTGAGTGAGGACATCCTGAAAAAGAAGACTCGCTGTTCCTTCCGCATCAGCTCCTTTTATGAAAGCCCTGCCGCGAAAGGTCAGTGAGCCGGCGAGAGCACGCGCAACCAGGCTCTTTCCCTGGCCGTTGTCTCCCGTAACCATGCAGGGTGATTCCAGCTGCAAGCAGGCATCATCAATGGCCGCATGAGGTACAGTGTCAGCGAGTGGGTT
Source organism: uncultured delta proteobacterium (assembly GCA_963776075.1). Classification (GTDB taxonomy): domain Bacteria; phylum Desulfobacterota; class Desulfobulbia; order Desulfobulbales; family Desulfocapsaceae; genus MADRE3. The sequence continues at coordinate 155,189 of CAVZLG010000010.1, read as the reverse complement.
TAAGGACAAGGCGAGGGGAATCCTGACTTGGGACATATTCAACGAAAAAGTCAGCCCACCTTGAGTGGGCTGACTGAAAGGATCGTCTGGTGCTACTGGGGAGAGATCATCCTCACCGTCCAGGGCCAGAATAGAGATTTTTCTGCCCGAACCACCATCCTGCCTGACTATTTCTTCCAGTAAGTGACGGTTTCCGGCTGCCAACCAGGTAAAGGGGCTTGAAATTACGACATTGGAACAGGATTCCATCGCCACATAGGTTTTGGCAAGAGCCAGTTTAACCGTTTCGCCGCCAGAGAGCGTGCGAATGGGCTGGCTGAGTTGATCGGCAATCCCAAAACGAGACACGACTTCCAATACCTGCTTTTCATCGGCCGTTTTACCAGCAGACATAAACGCAGCCATTAAAACTTGTCTGGCTGTAGCAAATGCCAGGCAATCCCTGGGGTTACTGGTAATAAAGGAGATAGAATCATTTCCCCGAGATGTAAGAATATTACGGGAGATGAGACTGAAATCTTTCCAGAACAGCGCAGGACCTCTATACCGTCGGGCTAATTTGAAGTCTACCAGTTGCCTGAAAGCATCCTCTCGCTGCTCATAGTCATTAAAAAAAGAGGTGCAGGAACGTAATGTTTCCATCATGAAAACAGGCGGGTGATCTCGTCTACAGCAAAACGAGGCCAGGGTACGATCTTTTCCTCATCCATTGCAACAATCCCGGGTCCTTTACCCGTCACTGTACCAATATGAGTACAGTCAATCCCGGCAGACAAAAGTTGGCGCCGTAGCGGCTTCGAAACATCGGGATGACAGCAGATCAACAGGCTTCCCGATCCTATCAAGCCAAGGGGATTGAGATTGAAGGGCAGGCAAACTGCCTCGGTTTCCTGCAGGATCGGGATCTGTGGTACCTGTACTTCTATTCCATACCCTCCGGCAAATGAGAACTCCTCCAGGGATGTTGCCAACCCACCTTCAGTGATGTCGTGCAGGGATTTGACGCCATCCATGGCAGCAGCCATTTGTGCTTCTTCAATTACGCTTATCCTGGAAATAAAACCTTTGGCTTTTCTAATTGTCTCCTCATGTACCCCATATTCTATCAATTGTTTTTCGAAGTCCCGGGCAATGATGGCAGTACCCTCTATTGCAACACCTTTCGTCAATAGAATGTGATCCCCGGAGCGCATCTGTTTCTTGTCTAATAAATGATCTCGTTGCACACAGCCTGCCATCATACCGGTGACCACCGGACGAATCACCGCGTCGGTGATTTCGGTGTGGCCGCCACATAAGGTGATATTATAACGGTTACAAACAGAAGCCAGTTCTGTCATCACACAACGTATTTCTGAGGCGGTGGAATTAACCGGGAAAAGCAGGGAGGTTAACAGCCAGCGGGGAGTCCCCCCGGAGGTAGCAATATCGTTGGCATTAACAATGACTGCGTATTCGCCGATAGAAGCCGCGGCAAAGGTGATCGGATCTGATGTGATAACGAGAACGTCCTCTTTTTTCACATCCACCGCTGCTGTATCTTCGCCCACTCCCGGCCAGTTCAGTACTGATGGGTCATCCCATTCAAATTCATTCAGGAACATATCCAGCAGGTGTTGAGGCAGCTTGCCGCCCTGAAGTGGAATTCCCATCTGAACAAGTGGTAAAAGCTCGGACAGCTGGTGAATAACAAAAGTCGGTTTTTCAGGAATATCCAGCTTATTGCCATTGGTTATAAATGCCGTCAAAGCCCCGGCGCGGCGTCCCGCTTCTATATCAAAGACAAAATCGCCCACCACCAGAATTTCTTCAGGTGGAATGGCAAAATATTCAGAAACATATGTAATCCCATCAGGCTCCGGTTTTGGCGCAATGAGATCATCTCGTGAGATAACCAGGTCGAAGTCTTCAATCAGCGTGTGTTCAAAATTAGCCAGCGCGCGTTCTATCGCTATCCGGATATTTCGGCTTATCAGACCTACTTTTACTCCAAGTGCTTTTAATTCGACAAGTAACCTCTCAGCCCCCAGGTTGGGCCTTGCTTTACGAGCTGCAGCCATTTCATGGTCACAAACTTCACCGATGGCCTTCTGGCGCTGCGATTCATCTGAAAGAGTTTGGATAAATTCCAGTATCGCAATATCGCCGGGACAACCAATTCGTTGGCGAATGAGAGCAAAATCGATAGCTCCGGGTAAGGTTAATGTTCCGTCAAAATCAAATAGTACTAATTTAATACAATAAGGTCGGTCCATACCCAATCTGCTCTTTTTCCATAGAAAATTATTTGTCCAGACAAAATAGAATACCACACCAAGTTTATAAACACTGGTGTATAAACATCAACAGAAAATTTCCAGATAAAGTAACAATTCTAACGTTCAGAAATTTAACAGAAAATGTACAATACCAGTTGCTGCCCAGCATTTTTATAGATTACTTACAAAGCCTTGTCAGTGAAAATCTGTTCAGAGGTGATAATAAAGGGCGTCTTTTAACGGAGCAGCGCTGTCCATTCTATCAGAAATGATTACATTTTATGATAGATACAGGGTAGATATCACTTTTTTTTCCAGAGAGGTGAATTCCCGTGAATGGTTCTTTATCCAACCAGCAGGCGTTGATCAAGTCACTTCAAAACCCTCAGCTCTATGATTATCCGGTAAGTCGGTTCGAGGTGATCGAGACCCATATTTCCTGGGTGCTCTTGACCGGGGACTTTGTCTATAAAATAAAAAAACCGGTCAACTTTGGTTTTCTTGATTTTTCAACCCTTGAAAAACGTCGTTATAACTGCCTTGAAGAACTACGATTGAATAGTCGGCTGGCGCCGCAATTGTATTTGGGACTGGTGAAAATCAGTGGTTCAAAAGAGAACCCTGAGCTGGACGGACCTGGTCCTGCGATAGAGTATGCCGTGAGAATGATCCAATTCCCTCAGGCAGCGCAGTTTGACTGTCTGCCGCCAGAAGGGGGGCTCGATAATGCCATCATCGCTCAACTGGCTGGAACGGTAGCACAGTTCCATCTGTCGGTGAGCCCTGCTCCCCCGGATAGCGATTTTGGCGGCGTTGAGCATGTTCGGAAAACGGTGATGGAAAATTTTCAACATATACGTAACTGTATTCATGACCAGCAGTTAATAGTGCAACTGGATAGTCTCCAACAGTGGAGTATGAAACAACTCGAAACCGTGGTGCCGGTAATCGAGGAGCGCAAGGTTCTTGGATTTGTGAGGGAATGTCACGGCGATATGCATTTGCGGAATATAGCGCTGCTGCAGGAAGATATACTGATCTTTGATTGTATTGAGTTTAACAGAGGTCTTCGCTTTATCGATGTAATCAGCGAAATCGCTTTTTTGATCATGGATCTTGAGGCGAGGAAGAAAGCTCCGCTGGCCACGCATTTTCTCAATGAGTATATGCAAATTACCGGTGACTTTGAGGGATTGAGACTGCTCAGATTTTATAAGGTGTACCGTGCGCTCGTGCGGGCCAAAGTCGATATCCTGCGCACAGCTCAGGAGCGACCCGGCTCAAAAGAGTATGTCCAGACCGTCGAGGATTTTTACCAGTACCTCAACCTGGCGAAAAAATATACCCGCATCACATCTCCGGTGCTGATAATAAACCACGGGGTTTCGGGGACTGGAAAATCCGCAGGAGCCAGCGCTCTTAGCGACAGAATAGCAGCAATACAGCTGCGATCGGACGTGGAGCGTAAACGGCTTTTAGGCAAAGATAACAATGACGGCATGGAGTTTGGCACCGGAAAGGGAATTTATAGCCCCGAAGCCTCCCAAAAAACCTATAACCGTCTGGTTGAGCTTGCACGCACGCTGCTGACTGCCGGATATTCTGTTATTATTGATGCTGCCAACCTGAAATCATCACAAAGGCAGCTGTTTGCCGGTTTATCGAGATCGCTGAACGTTCGATTTCTTATTCTATCGTATACGGCTTCTGTTGAGACGCTGAGAAGCCGGGTTGAAGAGCGAACCCTGCATGGCAGCGATGTTTCTGATGCGACTGTGGCTATTCTCGAGCATCAGCTTAAAACCGGCGAACCGCTCTCTTTACAGGAGCAGAACTCTGCACTTGAAATCAACACGGATATACCTGTTAATATCAACAGCATTGTACGATATATAGAGGGTGAGGGTAAAAAGAAATAGTTCTTGTTGAGCGTGCAGATAAATTGTATAGCCATATGTTGAAGCGCGCCACCGGGAATAGACCTGATTGTTCCACACATGGTGATCAGGCAGCTAAACTGCTTTCTTCATTTCCTCCAATTGCAGTTCATAGAGATGAGAGCGGTCTCTGCATGGGCATCGACCGCTCTCCATAGTTAGAAAAAAAGGTATGGCTTTCAGCTGTTGCGTATGGTACCTGCCAGCTGATGGTCCGCAAGCACTTTTTCTACACTCGCTGCCACATCAAATTTGAACTTCTGGATATCAGGTGCTTCCACTGCTTTTTTGTAGATCGTTCGGGCCCAGTCCTGGGAATCGAATCTTCGTGCGACACTCTCGGCAAGCGAGGAGAAATCCTTGGCGTTGGAAAGTCTTTCCTCCGCTTTTTTATAAAGTCGTCTCAGCGTTTCCTTATTAGAACTTTGATGCTCAACGATATGGAAAAGATGTTCATACTGGTAGCTGTCAGCACACTGATCGGCGACCTTTCCATATAACTCCCCGGCCCATTTCTCGTCGCCGAGATTTTCAAGGATTTTACCAGCCAGAGTCAACAGGCTGAATCGGTCATCGCAGTTAACCTGTGCCTCTTGATACAGTGTCCTTGTCCATCCCTCGTCACCGAGAACGTTGTTTACAGAGGTCCCCAGCTTGATATAATCAGAGGTTTGATCGCATTCATCTTCCATCTTTTTAAAATAGCCCCTAACCTTCGCTTCATCTTTCAGGTTCTTCATCGTCGCAGCGGCGATATTCTTTTTCTTGACAAACTCCCCTGCTGATTCAAATTGATCCGTGTAAATTCGATCAGCCCATTCCTTGTCGTTGAGGTCGCCGGCAATTAAATCCGCCAGATTCATGTAGTCGTCAAAATAGTTGGCCAGCTTTTCAGCATTGGCGAAGAGCTTGCGAACATAAGGGTGATCACCTGTTGTCTGCATCACCTCATGACCAAGATTCCATAAAGTGGCCCCACTCAGGGCCTCCTGTTCGCGCTTGATGTAATCGTCATAGAGCTTTGCGTTCTCTGCACGCTTTTCCTTCTGCAGACCGATATCATCCAACCACTTTTGATCAGTTGCGTATTTCAGGACCGCATCGGCCATGGATTGGAACTCGGAGTTCGTTTTGACCGAATTTTCGGCCTGGTGCAGAACCTTTACGGCGCCGTCGGTGTCACCAATTTCATCAGCCAGCTTCTCGGCTACACTGACAAGCTTCGGGGTTTCCGGATCAGTCTCCGCTGCTTTCAGATAGATCTCGCCGGCATACTCTTTATTGCCGGTATCTTTGAGAACGGAATCGCCCAGATTCATGATTTCCTTGTAGGAGGTGAAGTAGCCGCCGGCTTTTTTATAGGTTTCCAGGACCAGTTCCTTATCCTCAAGTGATTCCTGGATCATTGCGGCAAGTTTAACCAGGTCTTCGCCGCTGTCGATCATATCCTTGGCTTTATTGAAAAGCCTGGAACCATTCTCTTTGTCACCTGACGCAGCCACCGCCTCTTTGGCAAGACTACCCATTTCAAGACCAGAGTCGATTTGCTCCTCAGCAGATTGGAAAAGCGTGCTGCCAAGGTCGCTGTCCGGAAACAGCTCACCAGCGCTTGCTGCAAGGGCGGCAAAGTCTGCACCGCTTTTACAGGATCCAGCCGCCTGAGTTAAAACCTGCTTGGCCTGATCCGGATCATCAAAATCGTTGATCAGCGCACGGGCCAATTCGGCAAAATCGGCAGGGGTCGAGCATTGCTCTTTGGCCTTAGCGCTCACTTCTCTGGCCAGTTCCTTGTCGCCGAGTGCCTCATTAATTTTTTTGGATAAACTCAGAAATTCTGCAGCCTTGGTAGCCTTCTCGGCTGCGGCCATGAACATCTCTTTGGCACCTTCTTTGTTGTCGTTTTCGGCTGCTGAAACTGCCAGGTCGATCAACTCACCGGCATTGCTGCAGGCCCCTTTGGCCTGTTCGAAATACTCGGCTGCCTTTTCAGTGTCCCCGAGGATTACGCGTGCACCGTTGGAAAGCGCCATAAAGTCCTGGGCTGTCGCTGCCCAGTCTGCGCCTTCTTCGTACAACTCGACAGCCCAATCCTTGTCATCGAGATCGCTGAAGGCCTCCAGCGCAACGGCCACATAGTCAGGAGTTTCCTGGCAGTCGTCGTATTTTTCTTCCAATTCTTCACGTGTAGCCATAACAGTATCTCCTCATTTTTAAATTAAGAATCTGTAACCATGACAGATTTAAGGTACCCTACTTAATTAGTGTCCCAAATTGTTTTGTCAATCTTAATCTTAAATGGCTCTATGCTTTTCTTTTTTATCTATATGTACGATCACCATCTTCGTCCACGCTCAGCCCAAAAAGAGAGGATCAGGATTTAAGGTCCCCATTATTGCCCCATACTGGTGATGGCAGTTGGTATCTGTCTCATCTCGCAATCGACTTGGCGCTGAATTCGTTGTGTAAGCCAGCGTGGTTCCGTAAAAATACGATTAATTTGAAAAATCATACCCTCCTGGCGGAGTTCCATGCAATTTTAATATAATACTGGTATGAACTTGAAATTGTATTAAAATTAGTAGAATTGTCTTCAATCGCCCGGATGAACGAGAACTGTGCTGATTGATAGACTATCTCTTTCCTTAATTTCTTGTGAAGGCATCTCCGGAAGAGGGGAGATAGAAAGAATGTATTAGCAGCTTAAAATATGGAGGCAAGTCCTCCCATCATGAAGCGTCAGTAAAATACAATAATGGACAATATTAAAAACTTACGTAGTTTAGCTGATAAAATAAAGACCGGAGACACTTCTCCAGGAGGTAATCTGAGTGAATCGAAATACCCCGGCAATATGAATACTGTTAATGATCATCACCCCATTTGGGCTGAAATTGACCTGAATGCCATCACACATAATCTGAAAGCAGTCCGGCAGCTGGTAGGATCGAGAACCCAAATCATGTCTGTGGTTAAAGCCGATGCGTATGGCCATGGTGCTTTGAAAATTGCACATAAAATTTCTGAGACTGGGGTGGATGCTTTTGGGGTGGCGAGGCTTTGTGAAGGAATTGCTTTGCGAAAATCGGGCCTGCAACAACCAATTCTGGTGTTCGGCTACACCCCGCCAGGTGCTGCCCGTGAAATCATAGACAATGACTTGATGCAGACAGTTTTTTCCACGTCCTATGCCGTCTCACTGGATGATCACGCCCGTGCAGCCAATGGTCGTATTAAGACGCATCTTAAAATTGATACTGGTATGGGGCGACTCGGGTTGGTACCTGCCCAGCTCAATGGCGATTACAATGATTCTGAAACCGGAAAGGATTCTGTTGTAAAGTCTGCTACTTCTATATCTCAACTTGCTAACCTTGAGATTGAAGGCGCCTATACCCATTTAGCATCGAGCGATACCATTGATAAAACAAGTGCTCGCAAACAATTGGTCCTTTTTCAAGAGGTTGTATCCCTGCTCAAGGAAAATGGTATAGAGATTCCTGTGATACATGCTGCCAACAGCGGTGCTATCATCAACCTGCCTGAATCCCATTTGGATATCGTTCGCCCGGGAATCATGTTATATGGCTTGTATCCTTCTGCTGAAACAAAATCCCATAAGATTGAACTCCAGCCAGCCATGCAGTTAAAAGCACGCGTTGCCCAGGTTAAAAATGTTTCTCGGGGCTTTACGGTCAGCTACGCTCATACCTATATCACGCCATGCGCTACCCGGCTCGCCACTGTACCTGTTGGTTACGCCGATGGCTATAATCGTCAGTTTTCATCATCAGGTGTGATGCTGGTCAGGGGGCAGCGGGCACCGGTAGTTGGACGTGTCTGTATGGATCAGACCATAATTGACGTTGGCCATATTCAGGGAGTTCGTGGTGGTGATGAGGTCGTCATTATCGGCAAGCAGGGCGATGCAGTTCTGTCAGCTGACGAGATGGCTCTGCAGCTGGGAACCATAAATTATGAAGTCGTTGCCTCATTGATGGCGAGAGTGCCTCGTGTTTATCTGGGGAGTTGATCGGACCAGCACGGTATTCATATAACCCATTGCAGGGACATCCGGTGTCCCCGCTGAAAGAGATGCATTGGTTGATGAGCCGCCGCCATAACTGCCTGGTATCTTGCCCCCAATGTATTCTCTTGCAGTTATGTTGCCACGAGACGCTCTTTTCATTAGTAACTCTCTAATACGTGTTTATAACTACAGGCAGCGCTAAGAAAAAATTTTTCAGCGTTTATCTTGTGGCATTTCGAAATGGTGGTGTTAAAACACCTGCTGAGGTGCTGTAAAACCGGACGTCAGTAAACAATTTTCAATCTAGATGAGGCGAATAATGAACTTTAATATTGCACTAATACCAGGTGATGGCATAGGCAAAGAGGTGATACCGGAAGGTGTCAGAACTTTAAATGTATTGGCCTCGAAATTTAATTTCACGGTCTCTTATACAACCTTCCCTTTCTCGTGTGAATACTACCTTGAGCATGGTGCCATGATGCCTGGAGATGGCATTGATCAGCTTAGGTCGTTTGATGCAATTTTGCTTGGTGCTGTTGGGGATCCGACGGTCCCTGATCATGTTTCCCTTTGGGGGCTGTTGTTACCGATCCGACGCCAGTTTGATCAATATGTCAACCTGAGGCCAGTAAGGCTTCTTAAAGGGATTTCCTCACCGCTTGCCAACAGGGACAGTAGTGAGATTGATTTCATGGTTGTCAGGGAGAATACGGAGGGTGAGTATTCAGAAATTGGCGGGCGACTTTTTGAGGGAAGTGAACGGGAAGTTGTTGTTCAGGAGACGGTCTTTACCAGGGCTGGGGTCGATCGAATACTTAAGTTTGCCTGTGATCTTGCACAAAAAAGATCTGCAAAACATATAACGTCCGCAACTAAATCAAATGGTATTCGGTTTACCATGCCATTCTGGGACGAGCGGTTTAAAGCAGTTTCAGCAGCGTACCCGGATTTAACGTGTGACCAGTTTCATATTGATATTCTTACCGCCCATTTTGTCCAGCATCCTGATTGGTTTGACGTTGTTGTCGGCAGCAATCTTTTCGGGGATATACTCTCAGATCTCGGTCCGGCGATAGCTGGAGGCATTGGTATTGCGCCATCTGCCAATATTAATGTTTCGAAGCAATACCCTTCAATGTTTGAGCCGGTCCATGGTTCTGCGCCAGATATTGCCGGAAAAGGCATAGCAAACCCGATTGCAACACTATGGTCCGTCCAGATGATGCTCGATTTCCTTGGTGAGCAGCAGGCCGGTGATGCACTGATGGAAGCGGTTGAGCTGGTCACTGCAGGTGGTGTTCTTACCCCGGATCTTGGCGGAGAGGCTACAACTGTTTCTTTTACCGATCAGGTGATTGCCGAGCTGAATAAGCTTGATTAGGTTTGGAAAATATATTCGCTCACAAAGCTTGTTTGTCACAGATGGGTTGATGACATCTTCGAGCGTACAGAAACATGTTTCTCCAGCACTGGCAAGAACCCAGAGGAGATCAGAGATATGGCAGAACCCAGGGTGAGAGACATGGCATCAATCCTTCGATCTCAGGCTGCTGTAGATTTTGCTGATGTCATATTGAAAGAACGTTCTGTTGGAGCAACGTCATGACACCATTACCGCTTGTTTTTATACCGGGTATGATGTGTGATGCACGACTCTACGAGCACCAGATAGTATCCTTGTCAGGGCGATATCCGGTACATATTGCCTCGGTATACAACAAGAATTGTGTCAGGGAAATGGCAAAAGAAGTGCTGGAACATGCTCCGCCCCGCTTTGTGCTCATTGGCCTGTCGATGGGCGGTATTGTGGCCATGGAGATTCTGGCTCAGGCAGCAGATCGGGTCATCAATGTTGCGCTGCTCGATACTTCTCCACTTTCCGAGTCAGGTGATATTAAAAAGGTGAGGGAACAACAGATCAAACAGGTTCAGACTGGGCGTTTGAAGCAGCTCATGCTCGAGCAGGTGATTCCAATGCTCCATCTGGAGGGAAAATACGGTGCGAAAATAGCAGACACCTTTCTCTCCATGGCGCTCGGATTAGGCAAAGATGTTTTTGAACGGCAGTCTCGAGCCCTTCAAAGCCGCCCGGACCAGCGGGAAACGCTAAAAAAAATAACCGTACCAGCGCTCATCCTCTGCGGGCAGAATGATTGGCTTTGTCCTCTGGAGCAACATCAGCTCATGCATGAACTGATCGACTGTTCCCGCCTTGAAATTATAGAAGATGCAGGTCATTTGACCACTCTTGAACAACCAGAAGCGACAACGGTGGCCATTGAGAAATGGCTTGAGGAATCAATTGATTAACCGCAATATTTCATGAATTGAGACAGTCTACTCGTCAAGGAGACTTGTGATTTACCATACATTTAGCCGCAATCACAACAGCGACGCAGGTATGATAGATCTCTTAACGTCTCAAGCCAAGACCCTGATTAATTTTTATCAAGAACCGATCTGATTTTTTGTGAGAGTTCTGACAGGTTGAATGGTTTTTGAATAAACCCGTTACAGCCCCTGTTCATGATCCCGGTCGCCAGATCATTTATCGAATAGCCGCTTGAGAGAATCACCGGCATATATGGGGTAATCGCTCTTATCCTGTCAAATGTGGTGTTGCCATCCATACCCGGCATGATAAGGTCGAGTATAACCAGGTTGATACGATGGCCATCTGATGAAATCGTCTCGACTGCCTCGGTGCCTCCTTTCGAAGTAAGTACCTCATAGCCGATTTCAGACAGCATACCTCTGCCAACCTCGAGAATGAGCTCTTCATCATCGACCAGGAGAATAGTTTCGGATCCCTTTACGATTCTGGAAATCTGGGGTGTATTCTTAAACGGCTGCTTGTCTGACATTGGCAGATAAATATTAAACGTCGTACCGTGCCCGACTTCACTGTAAACATTGATAAAACCATCATGGTTTTTAATGATGCCGTATGCCGAAGCAAGACCTAATCCGGTTCCCCGTTCCTTTTCCTTTGTCGTAAAAAAAGGATCAAAGATCTGGTGGCGTACCGAATCTTCCATTCCTATACCGGTGTCGGTAATGGAAATTTTTGCATAGTTCCCTGCCGGAATTTTATAGTGCTCATAGAAGGTATCGTTGATAGTTTCAAGAGACGTTTTGATAAAGAGATCTCCGCCATCAGGCATTGCCTGCCAGCTGTTTACATACATATTTAGCAGGACTTGCTCAAGCTGCTGTTTATCAACTTCTGCTATAACCGGTGATGCATTCAGGTATGTTTTGATGCGGATTTCTTTTCGAGTCCGGCTAAACATAGAAGAACTGCCTTCCACCAGGTCGTTCAGGTTGGTCGCCTTTGGATCGTACTTACCGCCCCTTGCTGTCGCGAGTAGTTGCTTGGTAAGGTCTGTTGCGCTCCTGATATGCTCTTCTATCGCCTTTAAATGTTCGAGATTTGGGTCAGAAGGCGGAAGACGTACCGACATTAATGAAGCTCTCCCGAGCATCCCCATTAGTAAATTATTAAAATCATGGGCAATACCACCGGCGAGCGTGCCGACAGCCTGCATTTTCTGGGAATGGGAAAGCTGACGTTCCAGACGTATTGTGACACTGATGTCCCGCACAAATTCGACTGCGCCGGTAATCTTGCCTGTTTCCTTATCTTTTATCGGGAAACTGAATAGTTCGAGCCATTCTACCGGTGAACCGGGAAGGCCAGGGACAATCTCCCGTTCAGTCCGACCGGACTCCATACACCTGGTCGTCGGGCATGGGGCACATGGTTCTCCAGAGTTATGGAAGCATCCATAACATTTCTTGCCGACCAGTGGGAGATTCTGCTTATACCATTGCCTCATGACGCTGTTGGTATGCCGGATTGTCAAATCGGTGTTAAGGACACTGATTCCATCCTGAATACTTTCAATAATGTCATCAAGGAAACTTTCACTCTGTTTCAGTGCTTTTTCGACCTGTATTCGTTCATCGATTTCCAGAAGCAGCTGCTTGTTCGTCTCGGTTAGTTTGGATGAGCTCAATTTGATGTCATTGAATGCCTCTAAGAGCTTTGACCTTGACTCCTCCAGCCTCGTCTGGGTCATGTCATGGATGATCTCCGCCACAAAGGCAAAAAAATGGATAAGCAGGTAAACGGCAATGAATCGGATAATGAGCCTGTTTTCATACTGTTGAAAAATATCGAAGTGGGTTGAGGCCCAGAAAAATATACAGGAGGTGACCAGCAGTGAAAGTGACACGAACGATCCCAACTTTCTACCCAGCAGGTACAACGCAATCAGGGGAAAAGTGAGGGACCACAGGTAGGTTGGTTTTTCCAACCCGCTGTAAAAAATAAGAAAGAGATAAAAATGCCCCGTTATAACCGTGCCGAAAAGAGCTATGAAATGAGGATTTTTCCTTTTCCTCAGCTTGAAAACAAGTGTAGCCACAAACAGCAGGAGGGTAAAATCGGCAAGAGCTAAAATCTGCTCACCCTGTAAAAGAGCTACCGTAGTAAAAAAGCTGAGAAAGAGAGCGCCAAAAATCCCGATCAGGTTAAGCAGGAAATGTATTCGAATAACATCAAGGTTTGTATTGGGGGAGAGACCGCTTGCGAATATATTCCAGAGTAATTTTTTTACCTGTGTCTCTTTGTGTTCCTTCTCTTCCATTAAAATCCCAGATTTGATTTCACAAATATAACGTTTGGATAGATGATATCATCCTATCATCATAAGCTCAAAAAATAAAATTGATCCCTCAACTTCTGTGAACCCTTGTCGTTGACTTTAAAAAAGATTAACTATACTGATCGAGACAATTGGAGCCAGGATGATGAATCAGACGAATTAAAACGTCATTAATGTGGATGGAGGTTGGCAGTATGGGAGTACTTCTTGGAGCGATAGCAGACGATTTTACGGGTGCGACGGATCTTGCTAATACACTTGTCATGGCAGGTATGCCGACGATTCAAACATTTGGCATTCCTGCCGAAGGTTTTGATCCTGGAAATGCAGCTGCTATTATCGTCGCCCTTAAATCTCGTTCAACGCCGGCAGACGAGGCGATTCAGGAATCGATAGAAGCTCTTGAGTGGCTCAAATCACTGGGTACGAAACAGTTCTTTTTCAAGTACTGCTCAACCTTTGATTCAACGGCCCAGGGAAATATCGGGCCAGTTGCAGAGGCCGTGCTCGATAACCTTGGCGATCCTTTTACTATTGCCTGTCCAGCTTTTCCGACAAATGGCAGAACGATCTATAAAGGGCATCTTTTTGTTGGAGACCTGTTACTCAGTGAATCGAGTATGAAAGATCATCCACTGACTCCGATGACCGATGCAAACCTGGTTCGTTTTCTTGGAAAACAGACAGATAACGAGGTCGGACTTGTCGCTTTTGAGGATGTGGAAGCCGGAGCCCAGGCAATAAAGGCAAAATATGATCAACTCATCTCTTCTGGGAAAAAATTCGCCATCGTTGATGCTGTAAATGACAGTAATCTATACTCAATCGGTGAAGCATCCAAGGACCTGAAACTCATTACCGGTGGATCAGGTGTCGCCCTTGGTCTGCCAGAAAATTTTAGGAAATCAGGAGATTTACAGGTTGACGATGGCTGCCATGAGTGGCAGGCAAAAGGACGCGCTGCAATATTATCGGGCAGCTGTTCTGCAATGACCAGGGCTCAGGTCGCAGCTGTAAAAGAAAAGTGGCCAAGCTTCAGCCTCGATGCTATCGCTTTATATGAAGAAAAGGAGAAGGTACTCGAACAGGTGCTGACGTGGATCGATAACCAGGGAGTAGATGAACCATTTCTGGTCTATTCCTCTGCAGACCCTGCTGACGTGGCTGAAGTGCAGAAAAAACTTGGCAGAGATACTGCCGGTCTTCTCGTTGAAGAAGCTATGGGAGTGATTGCAGGTGAAATTATCAAGCGCGGGGTCGAACGACTGGTTGTTGCAGGAGGGGAGACTTCGGGCGCGGTTGTAAAAAGCCTTGGTGTCAGCGGCTTACGAATCGGAAAAGAGATCGATCCGGGGGTACCATGGTGCAAAACCATTGGAACAGTAAATTTATCATTGGCACTCAAATCCGGTAATTTTGGGAAAGAGGATTTTTTCACCAAGGCATTTGAGGTTCTTGGATAAAATACAGAAAGGAATTGCGCATGGATAATGGCGAAAGGGATTTGCGGGAAAAAATCAGCAGAGCAGCAAAATCACTTTTTGACCGGGGTTTAACCTCTGGTTCTTCCGGCAACCTGAGCGTCCGTTTCGGTGAAGGCTGGTTGATGACACCGACAGGTTCAACATTTGGGGATCTTGCGCCGGAGCGAATATCCCTTCTCGATGGTAATGGGGACCTTGTCAGTGGCGACCCCCCAACAAAGGAAAGTTTTCTGCATATGGCCATATACCGAAAGCGGCCGCAGGCGGGAGCTGTTGTTCACCTCCATTCACTTCATTCGGTTGCGGTCAGCTGCCTGGCGGATATCGATCCGGAAAATGTTTTGCCGCCGATTACTGGGTATTACGTGATGAAAATCGGAAGGCTCCCCCTGATCCCCTATTTTCCACCAGGTGACCGTGACCTTGCAGGGGCTGTGGAGGAAAAGGCAGCCATGCACCGGGCTGTAATGCTTGCAAATCATGGCCCGGTTGTTTCGGGTAAAAATCTCGATGAGGCAGTCTATGCTGCTGAAGAGCTTGAAGATACAGCCAAGCTCTATTTGCTTCTTCATAACCGGCCGGTGAGCTATTTGACAGAGGATCAGGTAGCAGAGTTAAACAGGCGGTTCACGTCCTGAAGAGGAGACAGAGCTAACGACCGAGGTGAAAAGCTGTCTTTGCACCTGCCTGCATGTTGTTTCAGCAGGCAGGTAAACCTATGTCTGTCGGAACCAGTCAATATGGGAGTTCCACGGCCCAGCTTTCAAGGGGGGGGACTGACTTGACCATCTCCTGTTCAAGAAGAAATTGGGCAAACCGATTATAGCGGTTCTTGTCGAGTGCGCCGGGCCTGAGGGCAAATCGCGGCAGTGTATCACTCCATGCCCGTTTGTTCAGTTCATCGTTTAATTCCGCCCGTTCGCCCTTCACAAAAAGGTCCCAGCTTTCTTCAGGATGATTCAGCAGAAACTGGACGCCAGCTTCCAGTGCATTAACAAACTTACGCAGATTTTTATCATCAAGCCGGTCCTTGTTGGCTACCAGGATCAGCTCGTCGTATGACGGGATGCCATATTCTTCGACATAAAAGGCCCTGCCCGGACGTTTTTCGATATCCATCTGGTTGAGTTCAAAGTTTCGAAACGCCCCAATAACGGCATCGGTCTTGCCGGCAAATAATGATGGTGAAAGTGAGAAGTTCACATTGACCAGCGTGACATCTGAGAGCTGTAACCCCGCTTTTCCGAGCATCACCTTGAGAAGTACTGTTTCAAAGCCCCCGACGGAGTAACCGATGGTCTTGCCCTTGAGATCCGCTATGGTCTTAATATCGCTGTCGGCCAGAACCACGAGGGAATTCAGTGGTGTTGCCACGACAGTGGCTATTCTGACCAGCGGCAACCCCTGGTCTACCTGCATCTGGTGCTGGTGCTGGTAAGACACCGCTATGTCAGCTTTCCCTGCGGCCACGATTTTGGGCGGGTCATTCGGGTTGGCAGGAGCAATAAAGGTGACGTCAAGTCCCTGTTCTTTAAAGTAGCCCTTCTCCTTGGCCACTATAAGCGGAGCATGATCGGGGTTTAAAAACCAGTCGAGCAGAACGGTCATCTTGGTTTCTGCCAGGGCCGTTGCTGTCATTGATACAGAGAAGAAAAGAAAAAATAACAAAACTTTTTTACATACCACGTGCATGATTTAACTCCTGTGGGGTTTCCCAGTAAATTAATTTGTTTAACAGGAAATCTATTGAAAAATAGATGGATAACGAGGCAACCGACAGCAGTGTCAGTGCCGCAAACATATTGTCTATCTGCATGCGGGCATTCGCGTGCAGCATATAGTAACCAAGGCCGGCACTGGATCCTACCCATTCACCGACGATAGCGCCGATTGGTGCAACGGCCACAGCAACCCTGAGGCCTGCAGCAAAAGCGGGTATGGCGGATGGGATCACAATAAAGCGCATGACGCCATAAGTACCTGCATCCATAACCCGGGCAAGTTCGAGAAGGTCGGGTTCCGTTCTACGCAAACCGTGGTAGAATGAAGAGGCTACCGGGAAAAAGATGATCAGAACAGCCATGGCTATCTTGGAGGCCATTCCATATCCGAACCACAGAACGAGTATTGGCGCAAGAGCAAAAACAGGAATTGCCTGACTGATAATGAGTACCGGCAGCATCCATCTCTTCAGGTGGGGAGACAGGAACATGGCCAGGGCGCAAGAGCAACCGAGGAGGGTTCCAATCGCAAGGCCGGCTAATATTTCGGTAACAGTGATCTGCAGGTGGTTAAAAAGCGTTGACCAGTTGTTAATCAGGGCGTTACAGACCGGCCCCGGACCGGGGAGAATGTAGTGGGGCGCCCCGGTGATACTGACGAGCAGTTGCCAGAGCAGCGTAAAGCCTGCCCCAAGTATCGCGAGTCTGAAAAGTATCATCTGGTCATTTTTGAGCGCTTGATAGAGCCGCCGATTCCTTTATGTTTTATTGTTTCATCAGTGTTTTCAGCAGCAGCGGATATTGCTCGCTGACGACACTGTCGCCTGCATCCCGGGGAGATTTCCCTTCAGGTTCGAAGGATGCCGCCACGCTTGCAGGGGTACCTGCCAGAACCAGTATTTTGTCTCCCAGCCGGAGCGCTTCGAGTGGATCATGGGTTACCAGCAGTACGGTCTTGCCCTTGGTCAGTTTGGCTGCCAGCTGCTGCAGCTTGATCCTGGTGAGGGCATCAAGTGCGGAAAACGGCTCGTCCATGAGCAGGACCGGACGATCTTCCATGAGCGTCCGCAGCAGTGCAACCCGCTGCCGCATTCCACCGGAAAGGGCTGATGGCAGTGATTTTCTATATGCGCCCAATCCTGCTTCCTCAAGAAGTCGGGCTCCTTTTTCGCGCAGAGAAGATGAAACTTCAAAGCGAAGCTTTGCTCCAAGCAGCACGTTGTCTTCTAAGCTCATCCAGGGAAGAAGCAGATCGTTCTGGCTCATCCAGGCGGTGAGATTTGTATCTGCAGGCCCGGGAGTTATCCGGATCGATCCCTGGTACTTAATTGAACGATTACCCGAGATCATCTTCAGGAGGGTGGATTTACCGCAGCCGCTTGGTCCGAGGATGCAGGTGCACTTGCCGCCTTCTATCTGCAGTGATAGTTGATCAAATATGGTTGTCCCTTCAAAGGAAAGAGACACCTTGTCGAGCATAACTGATGGCATAATCAAACTACCAGGCTGGCCTCGATCCGGGTTCACGATCTTGCGGGATCAATACGAACGAAAAAAATGATGTACCGGACCGTGGCCACGGCCTATCTTGTATGCGGCTCCAGCGGCAATGGCCCCTGTTATATATTCTTTGGCCTCTCTCACCGCCTGCTCTGTTGTATACCCCCTGGCAAGCCCTGAGGCGATAGCTGATGAGAGTGTACAGCCGGTTCCATGATTGTTGTTTGTCTCGATACGCTTAACGGGAAAGGTAATCGTCCTTGCTTCATTTCCCAGATAAAGCAGGTCGTCGCTGTCTTCTCCCTCTTCCAGATGCCCGCCTTTAATTAAAACATTCGTGCAGCCGAGTTTCTGGAGATCAATCGCTGCCTGCTCCAGGTCATCACGGGTCCTGATATCCCGGTCAAGCAGGGCAGAGGCTTCGGGAAGATTGGGCGTAATAAGATCGGCAATAGGGATCAGTGAAGTTTTCAGGGCCTTGACGGCATCGTCTTCAATGAGTGGGTCTCCACTCTGAGCAATCATTACCGGATCGAGTACGATATTGCTGCATTTGAACTTTTTAAGCGATTCGGCAACGGTTGTAATCAGCTCAGCAGAGAACAACATTCCTATTTTGATACCGTCGGTACCGATATCCGTGAGGACCGCTTCAAGCTGTTTTTCAACAAAGCTGACAGGAACCGGATGTATACCGGTTACTCCTACGGTGTTCTGTGCTGTCAGTGCAGTAATAACAGACATACCGTAACAGTTGTTCGCCGAAATGGTTTTAAGATCGGCCTGAATGCCGGCGCCGCCCCCACTGTCGGATCCTGCAATTGTTAATACTCTGAAATAGTGTTTGTCTTGTTCAGTCATCAGAAAAATCTCCTTAATGAGCACGGCAATGCATCTTGCTTACATTCCTGGCAGCAGTCTCAGGGCACGGTGCTGAAACGATTGCAGAGACCACGGCAATGCCATCGGATCCTGTCTTTTTCACGTCAGCACCGTTATGAGGGCCCTTTGCTCATGGACGCTTTTACGCCTCGACGATCCGGCACCCTGCCTTTACTTCTTCAGGTGTCAGGTTGTAAAGAGCGTCGAGCAGTGCAATCATAAAACTGCCAGGACCACGGCTGGTTTCTGCCGCTTTTTCACCGGCAAGGCCGATAAAGGCCAGTCCTCCTGCCGCGGCAGCAACCATGTTCTTTTCAACCGCTGCAAAGGCTCCAATTACTGCTGTTGCTGAACATCCGGTTCCGGTAACGTAGGGCATCATCGCGTCACCGTTTTCAACACGAACGACCCGTACACCATCTGTAATGAGATCCACGGGACCTGTTATTGCCAGGGTCGTGCCAAGTTCTGTTGCCAGCTGTGAGCTGGTCTCGGCGGCATCATCCACCGTATGCATGGCATCAACTCCCCTGGTCATGGAATCAGGGTCTCCAAGTGAGAGAATTTCAGAACTGTTGCCCCGAATGATACTGACAACGGTTTCATCGAGCAGGGTTTTCGCAGTGCTGGTTCGGAAATGAGTAGCGCCTGAGCCAACCGGATCAAAAATAATTGGAGTTCCAGTTTTTGTAGCTTTTCTGCCCGCTTTAATCATGGACTCTATCCATATTTCGGAGAGCGTGCCGATGTTTAATACAAGAGAGCCGGCATAAGAAACCATCTCCTCAACCTCTTCCCTGGCGTGTGCCATAACGGGCGAAGCGCCCATTGCCAGCAGAACATTGGCGGTGTAGTTCATTACCACGAAGTTGGTGATATTGTGGATCAACGGCTTGTCCTGACGGATAAGCTGTAAATTTTCTGCAGTTTTGTCAGCGATATCAGACATGAGCCCCTCTTCATCTGGAGTTAATATTTCCAGGAATGTTAACAGCTTTGGCCGAGATGGGCAGGTAAGTCAAATGAGGAAATAATTCTGACCGATGCATTTCCCTACGCTGGCATTAACCAGGTCAGGTTCAACGGGTATCATCTCAGGCTATAGCCACCCCTGCACGTTTCAATGAAGGTTCAGATATATAGCAATGTATCATCAATGTCAACCAGTGGAATTGGCCGTGCCTTTCAGAAACGGTTGTAGATTGAAAATCTGCGATAAAAACTATTATGTTCCTTTAAATTCGGATCAGATGCTTTATAATCCTGTTCGATCCAGTTTAAAGAATGATAAAGAAATCTCATTTGTTTCCAGCTAAGGGATGACCAGGATGAATGTAGCGTTCATGGAGGAGAAATGAACTACAGTGTTTGGCAGTGGATCGGTGATGAAGCTGTCCTGCATCAGTTTGTAAACGGATTTTCAACGCCGATGCTACTGCTGGTTATTGTCATCTGTATCGCTGTCCTCTCCCTTGGTGCCGACTGGATGATAGACGGTGTCGTCAGCCTTGCTCTGAGAACCGGGCTACCAACCGTCGTCATTGGTGCAACCATCGTATCACTTGGAACTACGATGCCTGAGGCATTTGTCTCGGTGATGGCAGCCTATATGGGTAATCCTGGCCTGGCACTTGGGAACGGAGTTGGGTCGATTATTGCTGATACCGGCCTGATTTTCGGATTGACGTGCCTGCTGGTTGCAATACCGGTTAATCGGCAGATTTTAAATCGTACCGGGTGGGTACAGGTTGGCGCAGCAGTCCTTCTTGTCCTGCTTTCAATCCAGGCGCTTCTGGTGGCTCCGCAAGACGGCACCCCCATTCTTGAGCGATGGGTTGGTTTCTTCTTTCTCGCCCTTCTTATCCTCTATCTCTATATGACCTATGTCTGGTCAAAAGACAGCGATACCCAATTCACACCAGAAAGTAATCTGGAAGCGCAGGAAACAAAAGGGCTTACGCTTACCTGGATCATGATCATGGGCGGGCTGCTCCTGGTAATAGCCAGTGCGCGGGTCCTTGTGCCAAGCGCCTCAGAGGTTGCCGTACGCTTTGGCGTTCCCGATGATGTAATCGCTGCAACCATGGTCGCTTTTGGAACCTCGCTGCCGGAATTGATGACGGCAATTTCAGCAATACGAAAAGGCCATCCTGAAATTACCCTGGGCAATATCGTCGGTGCGGATGTGCTCAACTGTCTTTTTGTTATCGGTGCAGCTGCAGCTGCAGCACCGCTTGAGATTCCCGAGAACTTTTATTATTTTCATTTCCCCGCTATGCTGATTATCCTTTTTTCCTTCAGACTTTTTATCTCCATGAACAAATCGGGATCATTCAGGCGCTGGCAGGGGGCATGGTTGCTCGGGGTGTATTGCGTATATGTCTATCAGCAATACGCTTCCAATATGGGTGGACCTATTCATTAAATATGTTCTGCACTCCCCAAAACTTCTTACCTGGACACAGCGTACCTTCGCTGCTACCTTTGCAGCTTTGGGGGTAAAGCTCGCCTTGACTAACCAATAGCTGACTGATCTGTCAGCTGCTCAATCAATGCGCTCTGGGACTCAAATCGTATAGTGCCTGGACCCCTTCTCTGGCCCTGCCATATTTGCAGATTTCGTAATAAGATTGTTGCCTATTGAATAAGAAAAGCAGTATCATCGCCTCTGCGATTTTATTTTGTTTCGTTGCTTCAGGTGCAGAGCTGCTAACGGGTTTTAAGTAATAGGGAGAGAGGTCTTTCGTTGTATCAATTTACGTTTGTCATCACGTTTATTATTATATCGCTGCTCGCCTGCAGAGGCGCTTCACGGATTAAATCTGCCTCAGACTTCTCTCTCGCCGATCGGTCCCTGCCGTTTACGGGCGTATCCTGGATCATTATCGGTACAATTGTCGGTGGTGTCTCTACCGTTGGAACGGTTCAGGCGGCATATTCTTACGGAATCTCTGCCTGCATCTTTACATTCGGGAGCGGCATCTCCTGTTTTCTGCTCGGCTGTTTTTTTGCAAAAGCTCTGAGAGAGGAAGGGGTTGTAACCGTTTCGGAGTATCTCGGTAATTATTTTGGCAAACGGTTTCAGTATTACAGCAGTACTTTTAACTCTGCCGGCATGTTCATTCATGTCGTCGGCCAGTTTCTCGCCTCAATTGCTATCCTGCAGTCGGTATTTCATTTTGGCGATATCAGTTCGGTTTTGATAACGACATTGCTGATTGGCATCTTTGTGGTTACCGGTGGAATCTCAGGCGCCGGACTGATCGGTAAAATCAAGTTCTTCATGCTCTATATCATTATGATTGCAAGTGCCTGGCTGGCCTTGAAAAAAGGAGGTGGAATGAGTGAAATTCTCGCCCACCTGCCTGTTGACAGCGGTATGCTTGATTTTTCTGTTTATGGCGTAAAGTCTGCCGCCATCGATATGTTTTCCATGCTGGTCGGTGTCCTTTCTACTCAAATCTATCTCCAGGCTATTTTTTCAGCAAAAAATGTAAGAGAAGCGCGTAACGGCGCTTTTCTGAGTGCCGCGTTGATCCCTCCGATCGGTGTTTTTGGTATAATAATTGGTCTCTACCTGAGAGCGAACGTTCCTGAACTCGGAGCAAACAGTGCCCAGGCGCTGCCATACTTTCTGCATCATAGTTTCCCCGCGCCCGTTGCTGCACTCTTTTCAGCAGGAATCCTCTTGATCGTCCTTGGAACTGCTGCAGGTTTGCTGCTTGGAGTAACAACAAATCTGTATAATGATTTTCCACTGAAAAATGCAGCCTTCCTGCAGAGGATTCAACCGGTCAGGCTCTTGAGGATCACCACCTTCCTGGTGTTGATTTCGGCCTCTTTGCTTGTCCTCACCGGGCTTGATTCAACAATTCTGAGCTGGAGTTATATGTCAATGGGGCTTAGAGGTTCGGCGGTATTTGCCGGGCTGGTTATCCTGGTGTTTATGAAAAAATGGCATCATTCGAAGCTGGTTCTCTTTCTCCTGTACATGCTGCCATTAATATATCTGGCCTTAAATGTGAGCCATTAACACGTGGGTTGATGAACAGCAGTTCTGGGTATCAGTTTTTTATGATCTTTAGCGGAATGACAGCTCCGGGAACGAAAAGGTGAAAATATGATGAAAACAGCAAACGTTCATGTGATCGGCATTCCCTGGGATGAAAAATCATCGTTTATGCGCGGCTGTGGCGATGCACCCGGTAAGATTTGGGATGCGTTTAATTGTGACTCTGCCAATAGATATGCAGAGAATGGCCATGACCTTGGTGCGGATGAGAATTTCACCTTTACCGGCACTGTTGAATTATCTCCAGGCGATCGAGTTATCGATGAGCTTTCTGACTGCGCGTCAGAGCAGGTGGCTGGTGGCATTTCACCTCTTTTTTTAGGTGGTGATCATGCAATTACCTACCCGCTGGTAAAAGGGGTTACCAGTCGATATCGGAATCTCAATATCCTCCATTTTGATGCTCACCCTGATCTGTACGACCAGCTTGACGGTGACAAGTATTCCCACGCCTGCCCATTTGCCCGTATTATGGAAAATGGCCTGGCAAAACGGCTGGTGTCTGTCGGTATACGGACCATGAACCAGCACCAGAAAGATCAGGCGGAGCGATTCGGGGTAGAGATCATCGATATGAAGTGCTTTGATCCCGCAATGATTCTTGAATTTGACGGTCCGGTATATCTCTCTTTAGACCTCGATGTGCTTGATCCTGCATATGCACCTGGAATATCACACCATGAACCGGGGGGGCTGACAACGCGCGAACTGATCCGTGTAATACAGAATGTCAGGGGTGAACTCGTGGCGGCTGATATTGTTGAGTACAATCCGCAACGGGATATCCAGAATGTGACCGCGATGGTTGCAGCCAAACTGATGAAAGAGATTGCAGCACGGTTTTTTTCATAGATCGGTAAAGAACAGGATCTACTGACAGGGCATTTGGATCATTTACCTGTCTGTCGTTGCCAGTTTGAGTGCCAGCCCCAGGAAGACAGTTCCTGCCAGTTTGTTGAGGACGATCTGAGTACGAGTCGATTGTTTCAGCCATTGTCCGAGTGTCCCCGCCAAAAGAGCTATGGAGCCAAACACCAGGATTGTTGAAATGATAAACAGCCCCCCAAGGTAAAGGATCTGCAGCGATACCGGTCCTCGCAGCGGGTCGGCAAATTGCGGCAAAAAGGCCAGGAAGAAGATGGAAACCTTCGGATTTGTAATATTCATGATGATACCACGGCGATAGAGCTTCCAGAGGTTTATCCGGCCTCCATTGCCGTCCAGGATCTCGTTCGCCGGTGCCCGAAAAGCCTGCCAGGCCAGGTAGAGAAGATAACCTGCACCAATTAATTTGAGTATGGAAAAGGCAATTGCCGAGGTTTGAAAGATAACGGCAACACCCAGTGCCACTGCGCAGCTGTGGACGATGAGGCCCGAGCATAAGCCAAAGACGACAGCTATTCCAGAGGATCTGCCGTACAGGGCAGACTGGGTCAGTACAAATATATTGTCTGGCCCGGGCGCGAGGGCAAGGAGTACGGATGCCAGAAAAAATGTTAATTGTGTTTCAATAGGTATCATCAGGTATATACAACTATCGTTATTGTCATACTGTTCAGGTAGTTAAAGATTCCAGGTCCCTGCATAATCTCATCCGTGGTAAATTGCAATACCTTATCCGTCAGTCGCAGACAGGTGCATAGTATTTCATTAGAAATTTTACTGCTGAAGAGATTTATTCGTCCGGGTCTGATCAGGTGATGAGATGTACCGGTGAGCTATCCTGGTATTTACGAATGCCTACATCGTAGGTATAGTCAGTAGTAATACTTTTTTTTTGTGAACATCAGCAGAGAGTGAAAAACATGAGTACGCACCTTACATGTGATTTGAAATCCGGCAAGTGAGCGCCGAAAAACAGTTCCGGCGGTGACCGGAACCAGATAGTTTCAGATAAAATTGTTTCAAGAAATCAGCTTGTTGATGATGCCTTCACTGATGGGGAGCAGCAGCAGATTCGCGATGCGATTAAAAATAAATATCAAAAAGTATCTCAGTCTGCTGAAGGACTCTTCCGCTACCAGACCGGTAAATCGGGTGCTGTTGCTCTGGGCTATGATATGGCAATCATTGACGAGATTCCGGATGAGGCTCTCAATTCCTTTTGCGGTGTCGGCAATCCCTTTTCTGTTGAAGTGATAAAAGAGCAGGGCAGTGTCCTCGATATTGGCTGCGGTGCCGGGTTTGACCTGCTCGTTGCCAGCCGGATGGTTGGTCCTGGAGGGCGCGTGTGCGGTATCGATCTCACCGAAGAGATGGTGGGCAAGGCGCAATCCCTCATTACAGAATTTGGTAATCAGACAATAACCGTCCAGAAGGTTTCAGGTGAATCGCTTCCCTATGATCAGGACAGCTTTGATTATGTGATATCAAACGGTGTTTTTAATCTGTCACCCAGTAAGTTTAAATTATTCAGAGAAATACGTCGTGTCCTCAGTCCAGGGGGATATCTGCAGTTCGCTGATATTGT
The DNA here is from genome assembly GCA_963776075.1 of uncultured delta proteobacterium. Lineage (GTDB taxonomy): Bacteria > Desulfobacterota > Desulfobulbia > Desulfobulbales > Desulfocapsaceae > MADRE3. The sequence continues at coordinate 130,165 of CAVZLG010000010.1, read as the reverse complement.
TCTGACGCAGGAACCGCCACCTGGAGTGGCAGACAGCCTTGATGACTGGTCACAATGAATAGGTGGTGCGATCTCCGTGAGAGATCAGTTGGAACTCCTTAAAAAAACAGGATTTACGACAGCCGAGCATGTCCGTATGACCGGCGTCGCGACGTCTCCATACACCGCAGGAGCCCTTTTTAAGGCATTTTGATTCTCCTTGTTTGTGATCTTCTGTTTCTCCTCTCTTTTCAGAACTGCTCACTTGTCAGATAATGCAAAAAGGGTTGTATTTTACGTACCTGCAGTGATAGCCTTCAAGTAAGATTAATCTCCAACATCGATATCGAATGAAGAAAATAATACTAAAATGGATTTGTCTGGGGTTTGCGCTGTCCTTCTCGGTAATTCTCACGACTGGCTGCGTGGTAAAGGACCTGAGCCGAACGGTAGAATACACGGTCAAAGGCGACTACTTTCTGCAAAGCGACCAGTCCGGCCGGGGTCGGGACAGTTTCAAGCGTGAAGTTGAGGAGAATCCCGGCAGCGCTCTGGCAAACTACTATTATGGACGTTTTCTGCTGCAGGAAAATGAAAACAAACAGGCTCTTAAATATCTGAAAAAAGCTCGTGATCTGGACCAGTCCAATGCCGACTATAATTTCTGGGCAGGAGTGGCGTTTGGGGCAAATGGGATGACCACGGAGGAGGAAAAAAGCTACACCAGAGCGCTCAGCATTAATAGAAAGCATCTGCAGTCACTTATCTATCTGGGGCATCGTCGGCTGGCCAAGAAGAAATACACGGAGGCGCTTGATCTCTACACCCAGGCGCTTGATATCTGGCCCGGCAGCCCTTCAGCCTTATATAATCGTGCCCTTATCCTGAACAAACTTGGCAGGACTCCTGAAGAAGAACTTGCATGGCTTGACTATCTTGACCAGTATCCATCCGGTCCAAAGGCGCGTCAGGCGACAGATTACCTCAATGTTACCCGGAACTACAGTTACAGGAATCATACCGTGGGTAAACATACCATTACGCTCGAGAAAATCAGGTTTATTCCATTTGATTCTGAGCTTGCTGATTCAAGTTACCAGTCCCTCCTTCTGGTTGGTGAGGTGTTTACCAGTATGCAGAAGGGAACCTTGCAGATAATTACCTACCAGAAAAACAACAAGGAACTGGCACGCCAGCGGGCGATCGCAATCAAAAAATTCCTGCTTGCTGAAGTCCCCTCCATCTCAAGTAAAAAGATTGGAGTCAGTTGGTTTTCAGAACCCCAGAAGACAACGATCAGAGGGAAGAAGTTGACCATCGATGAATCGGTCAGTTTTTTCGTTACAGCGAAATAAAATCTCCTGAACCGATCCGGCAATTGTTCTTTTTTGTTTTTTTATGTGACCAATATGAATGGCAGACGTTTATCCTATTAGAGAGTTATCGTTTTTATGGAAGTTTCTGACGAAACGCTTATCAAAAAAATCCGGGGAGGCGATACCGATTCCTTTGCGGTCATTGTTGAGCGTTACAAGGTCCAGGTTTACAACCTGATGTATCGTTACAGCGGCTCTGCTGAAGATGCCGCCGATATGACCCAGGATGTCTTCTGCAGGGTTTTCGAGAAATTGGAACGCTACAGGAGTCAGAAAAGTTTTTTTGCCTGGCTCTACACCCTGGCACTTAACTATGCCAAAGACTGGTCCAGGAAAAAAAGTAACCGTGAACGAAACATTGATCGATTCTCAAAGGAATACACCAACAATGAAGCAAGGTCGCCGGCAAGGATTTTTGAGGCAGGTCAGGAAACCAGAGAGCTCATTCACGCCCTTGAACTGCTTCCCGATGATCGCCGGGAGATGGTACTCTTGAGATATCGACACGAACGATCGATTAGAGAAATAGCTGAAATATTTGACATATCTGAGAGTGCCGTGAAAATGCGCCTGCAGCGAGCGCTTGAAGAACTTGGCCATAACCTCAAGAACTAAAAAATGGATACAAAACATTCAAACAGCAATGACCAGAACTTGATTGATCAGCTGCAAAGGCTGCCTCTCAAGGAAGTACCGGCTGATTTGACCGACAGGATAATGGCTCGAGTATCCACACCAAAACCATCGAAGATCAGTACCTTCTGGATGTTCATCGCTCAATCTTATTCTATTTCCTTCCGGCCGGTCTATGCCTTCGGGATTGCGCTGCTGGTCTGTGGTGCATTTTTCCTTGGCCAGAATTCCCGGCAAATCCCTGTTCAGATTGTCCAGACGTCTGCTCCTGTTCCCCAGCTTCAGGCAGAGGCCCTGGAAAACCCGGAGTCCGCCTATCTGGTCGGCCGGGGGCTACTGCGGGCCAGCAACAGTGAGGGACAGGCGCTCGCCTTTCTGCAGCGGGCATCACTGCTCGAGCCGGAAAACCCTGAATTTGCCTATTGGGAAGGGGTGGGGTACTGGGCGAACGGAGATAAGGAACAGGAGCGCCGCAGTTATCTCAGGGGCCTTGAGGCCGATCCAGAGAGTATTCCGCTGCTCATCAATCTTGGACATAACTACCTGGGTGAAAAGAGTTACCGGGAAGCGCTCGGCGCCTATCAGGCGGTGCTTACCCTGTCCCCGAATGAACCCGTTGCACTTTATAACAGCGGACTTATCTATCGTGCCCTGGGAATGATACCCGAAGAGATATCGTCCTGGCGTTCTTTTCTCCAGGAGAACCGGGAAGGGGTCAAATCCTTCAGGGCTGTGCAGCGTCTTAATGGTTATGATGATTATACATTTCGTCCCTACCAAATAGGGGGGGATAAGGTCATTTTAAACCAACAGGTATTGCTTGATGAGTCGCTTTCGGAGAGCAGGCAGCAGGAAGAACTTGCGACCATCACCTCTATCCTGGAACAGAATGAACATTTGAATCTCGAGATTGTTGTCTTCGTGGAGAATGACCAGGAGGCTGCCAGGAAACGGGCATTCCAACTCAAACGTATGATCTCAAAAAATAGTAGCACGGATGTATCAAACCAGGTCAGACTGAGCTGGTTTGATGAACCGGAAACAATAAAAAGAAGCGATACCGCATCAGGTGTTGAGCTTTCAGAAGGGTTGCTTTTATTTAGTCGCCTGATAACAGAAAAGGAGAGGGAGGTTTCAATATGAAATTATGGAAGTATTTGGTGAGTTCTGGCGATGGCGTTGTGTCTGGTCACTCCGGCTGCGGTGTTTGCGGATGAGGAAGAGCCAGAGGCAATGGAAGATGTAACATCAAGTTTTCAAAATCCGACGCAGGCGGAGCGTGCAGAAAATATTGCCGAAGCATCTTTTTCAGAAGAAGATGCAGAAGAGCGCAGCTAACTGATGCAGATGGTAGCTGCAATTGAAGCAGATTAACGAAGCTAGCTTGCAAGATTAGCAGCAATATGCATGAGGCTTATGCTTATGCAGAAGCGAGAAGCGATAGCGATGATGCAAGATCCTTTATATGCGTATAGAAAAAGCTCTGACGATTATGCACGATAATGTCTCGGAGGTACAGCCTGACAGAACTGAGACGCAGCATGCAACTCAGCGTAGAAAGAGCGACTAGATGATAGTTGTATGAGCAAGTGCACATGATAGGCACTAAGCTGATGCTGGTCAGTAGAAGCGATATGACAGGGCTTATGGATGATGCGCATGATGCCTACAATCAGCATTGACAGAGCGAATGACGATGATTCAGCCTAAATGCAGCCTATGATACCAGCATACGAAGAAGCTTATAGCTTATGCTGTTTCTAGAATCACAGGTGCGAAAATAGAAGAAATTCATAAAATGCGTTTTGAAGAAGAAATGGGCTGGGGACAGATTGACACTAGAATAATTTACCTACGTGAATTGCACCCCAGTATTAATGGGCTTGGACATGAAGAAGGAAAAAGGGTCAAATGGTTCCGGAGGATGAAATCGCTCCTCGCGATCCTGAAGCAATTCCTCTTGATGATGAAATTGCAGAAGCAACAAGAAGAGATACCAGGACCGGCTGGAATGAAGCAGCAGGTTTTAATGCAAAGAACAATAAGAATAAGAACTCTAAAAAAACATATGGCCTGACTCAAACAAGTGGTGTGGCCACCAACGATGTGCAAGGGAACAAAGCAGTTAACAGGGGCCAGAGTAAGAAGAATAACAAGAGTTCCTCTTCTGTTCAGACAACGACATCAACCAGAAGCCAGAATGCTCAAGGTGGGTCGCCTGGTTTAGCAAGCAGTAGCAGTAAAAATAACAGCAATAAAGGTGGTAACAGTAGCAACAACGGAAATAAGCGGTAACAGTAATAAAGGCAGTAAGGATAACGGCAACAGTAATAAAGGCGGTAAGGATAACGGTAACAATAATGGCAACAGTAATAAAGGCGGAAACGGTAACGGGAAAAGCAAGTAGCATAGGAATTATTAACGTTACTTATACTTAATCAACTAATCAACAGGCCCAGGTGTGAAGTGCTCACACCTGGGCCTGTTTTGTTTCTAAAGAAGTTCCGCGGTAATATTGAGTTAAGTCCTGTTGCGATAGAGAATGTAGCTTTTTCACCTACATTTTCGCTCGAGGATGTTCATGATTTATTTTTTGGTTTGAAGCTTGCCTCTGTGTTTGGGGTAATCAATTACTATTTTGCGCACACCTCCAAAATATTTTGGCAAATATTTCAGTATAAGTGTTTGTGATAACAGTGTAAAAATATAAAAACCAGTGTGTTTACCTGGTGATTTTTAGGTATATATACCCATTGTTTTTCTTATTTGAGAAGTGATAGGATTTTGAAACGGTTCAGGGTGAACCACCGAAATAAATATAATAGTTTAAGGAGGCAACGATAGCATGGTCGTATCTGACAATTTTGTGTATCTCTGGCTCGCACCAGTCGTTTTGCAAATCATAGTTCCGTTAGTTATTCTGAGTTGCTGGACGATGATGGGTGTTCTTAAGAAAGGTGGGAAAGTGTTTTCGAAACAAAACACGTTTGTTGCTCAACCAACACAGGGTTAGCTTGAAAAATAAGACGTCGATTGCCATATCAACCTCATTTTTCTCGCTGGGGGGAGGGGCAACTCCCGTGCTCCTCCCTTTTCTACATGAGCATCATTGGGGGATACAGGGTAAAAGCGCTCGCAATAAGGTTAAACTAAATTATTCCCTCCACAACCATTTTGTCTATGTTTATAATATGTTCGGGTAAACAGGCTATACGTATGGGTTAAGTCCTTTCTTCTCTCGCCTTTTGAATGATCATTCGACATTGATTTTCTGCGTCCATGGCGTTTTTGGCTATAATCGGGTGAACCGACTGATCATCTTTTTGAATCAGTTCGTATTTGTCGTTACCGATATGTTCCAGGATCCAGTCTCTCCATTGATGTACAACGATTCTTTTCATCTTTTATCCTTCCCAAAGGCCTGGGCATCTAAACATATGTATCTATCATGTTATTAATGGTTAATTCCGACTATGGAACGACCCTGTTTATCATACTATTAGTATCAATCTCATAATTGCCACGCTCCAGCAGGCTTATCTTTATTACTATAACTCTGGGCCTGCAATGAAGCATCGGTATTGGCGTGATCATGTCAGGTGTTTTAAAAACCGGATCTGCTCCCAAAACCATACTCGTGTTGCCAAGACTGGAAGAGGAACGGGGGATTATCAATCGATCACATCTCTGGCTGCCCGTCTCGATTTAGATTCCCACGACCTGTTGGCCATGGACTGTAACCGGCTTTGGCGGAAGAGATATCGTATACCTGAACACCGCCAGAAACGTAATCGAGTCTGTCTTTTAAAGACACAACTATTTCGAGGGTGCCATCATTATCAATATCCGCAAGCGTCGGGACGCTCATACTGCCCCTTTTTGCCAATGCTATTTTATGAAGCTGGTTTCCAACAGAATCCAGTACAATGAGGTGAGAAATATCCTGTTTCGTTGAATAGGTGGAAAATACGATCTCAGGGATACCATCACCATTAAGATCAGCGGCTGCTGATCCTGAAGCTCCGATAAAGTCTCCGCCAGGGACATCAAATTGATAGCTCCATAAGAGCGTACCTTCCGGTGAAAAAGCTCTCATATAACCATCGTAAGAAGGGACAATGATCTCCATTCTGTTGTCGCCAATTAAATTGGCTAATGCAGGAGCAGGAGCAATTTGAACGATATTATTTTGGTAACCGGTAAACAATGGCCCTCCCGAGCAGATCGGTGTTTCAAAACCTGGAACTCTCGTCATATCATCATTCAAGGCCCAGAGACAGTTTCCCCTGTTAATGTATTCACCCGCACGTTCGTGGTCAGAGTAAAGAATAACCTCTGCTATCATATCTCCATCCAGATCGGCAAAGACCGGCGGTGAATCGGTAAACTCATCACGATCATTGCCATTCGACCCCCATCCCTGAATAGCCAGGGCTATATCATGAAACATGGGAACACTGCTTGCGTATATCCCAGAAAAAACGGGGTTAGCGGGCAAGGGTGTGCCATTTGCATAATTAAACCCGATGTGACAAATATCAAAGGTGCTGATGACCTCAGGGACCAAATCTCCATTCAGGTCGGCAGCGCCAATATTTTGATTGTATCCGCCAAAGTTATTACATTCCGGGCAATTTGTTACCTGTGGCCACCCCGACAGGACGGTGCCATCAATATTCCAGACAATTGTTACTGGTCCACTGGATGTTTTCACCGCAAGAAGTTCCTTTTTCCCATTACCATTTAGATCAGCCGCTGCGATGGAACGGATTTCGCTGTTGGAATGAGGAAATGACTGAGGCCAGCCGCTCTGCACTGCGCCATTGTGATCATAGACGACGACTTTATTTGAATAAGCAACGGCGACTTCACCCTTGCCATCACCATCTAAATCACCGACAACCGGGGATGCGTATTGTCGACTGGTACCATGCACGATAGATTGTGTTGCATCTTCCCCGACGGGAGCGCTCCATTTTAACGCACCGGTATAATCCCACACATAAATGACGCTATGCCGACCAGCAATAATGTCCTTGCTGCCGTCACCGTCCAGATCGTAAACGGCAGGGGAGGCAAACCAGTCCTCATCCCAGCTTCCTGGCAGATTCATTCGAAGCGTCGGGTTTGAAACTGGTTGAATCTGTTCACCAGATACCAGGATCAGTTCGTGAATAATATCATCCAGGCCAATACTTCCATTGTGGTTAATATCGTATGCGTCATGAATTTCTTCTCCGCTGACGACCCTCAGGCACTTAATGACGTTGGCCAGATGGTACTCAGTTGTTGCAGATAAGGCCAAGGTGCTGAAGGTACACAGAAATATGACCAGAGGGGTTAATATTTTTTTCATCTATACTCTTTATGATATGAGATTTTCGGAGCGATTAAATTTTAATAATAGTACCAGTAACTATTTGAATTTATATGGTTATAAGCATTTATTTGAATCAGTATCTTTTTGGAACAACCGTTAAAACGTTTCAGTAGATATATATCGTATTGTACTCGAAATTTATGTGGGTTACTAATTCTGATTGGTCTCGGTTTGCATGTGGATGGTAGATACTGTGCGTATCTTCGAGCAATCAAAGAAAATAATGATAAATGATAATTTCATCACGTTTTGAAATGAGAAAAGCAGAACTGGATTTATAAAAGGTTTCACTGTACGACCCTGTATCATTGACACTTTCGATTCCCTTTCCATAGTATAAGGTATCAGATACTTACATTGAGCAAGAGCCAAACCCACTGTAAAGCGGGGACGGAAAGCCACGGGTCTCTAGAGAAAGCCGAGCTGCCTCAGAAGAAGGCAGTTCGGCTTTTTATGTTTCTACAGATAGTACAGGATCGGTGAAGATCTGCACTGAAATCGGGTAATCCCACAATTGCTGCGGAAACGCATATAACCCATTACTGCTTACAAGCAAAAGGAGGCCGCGATGAAAGAGCAACTGAACTACGAAATATTTCTGAAAGTAGCCAATACAATTTCTCACTCGAAAGAACCTGAAGAAGTTGCACTGATGACGGTAGAGGGAATTAAAACAGCACTGGATATAAAAGGATGTGCGTTGTTTCTGCTCAACCGGACAACTGACGAACTGAATGTTGCCGCTTCATACGGTCTAAGCGATGAATATCTAAATAAGGGGCCACTCAGCGCTTTGCATTCGATCGCCCAGTCTCTTGAGGATGGTCCTGTTGCAATTTCTGATGCCATAAATGATCCCAGACTGCAATACCCTGAGGAAGCAGAAAAAGAAGGCATTGCTTCGATTCTGTCAGTTCCAATTCAGGTAAATCAAAAAACGATGGGAGCGCTTCGTGTCTATACTTCTGAACCGTGGGAGTTTACGTTAAGTGATGTCAATTTCGTTTATGCTCTGGCCCAGATTGCAGGAATGGCCATAAGGCTGGCAAGATATTCTAAAGGGTTGCTGGCAAGCATTGAGGTATTAAAGGACCTGAGAGAAGCTCAAACAAGCAGAAAAACAAGGATGACACCATTTGAGGGAGTACCAGTAAGCTTTTCTCCTGAAGAGTTTAAAATGCAATACGATTGAAGTGAGTGTTCAGGTGTTTTCTGGAACGTGATACCATTGAATCGAAAAGCCACTTCACCGGCACAACAGCTGCCATAGAGGTACTGGTTTTTGAAGTGGCTTTCCCCTTTTCCAATTTCTTCATACATCGACCTTTCGTTCTGCTCGACGATGGTTTGCCATACCATGATTCGAACCTGTTCACCCCCAGCCGGTGTTCGTGGTCATAGGTTAATCATAAAATCAATTAAGAGCTGATCATCTTCAGCAAGTATTTGCGCGGATCCTGAGGTGCATATGATGCATTATCGGGCAGGGAGTCACAAAGGAAATCGGATTTTGATAAAGAGTTGAAAACTGTTGAACAATCCTCGAAATAAGGGCGTTTTTTTCCGTTCCTAACTTGCAATAGTACCATTTTGTGACCATTTTTTAGGGAGAGCCTTGTTGACTCAATCCGATGTCGAAAAGGAGGTAACCATGGCACAGTCAAAGAAAGAGAGTCTGCACGAACATATAACTGCCGTTAAAAAGGGAGAACGTGTTTTTGAAAATGCGTTCCAGGCAGTGACCCGGATGATTCTTGACAAAGAGATAGACAAGGTGCTGGTTAACGGAAAAACCACCTTTGACTACAGAATCTTTCGTGATGGTGCGAAGCATATCATCGGCATGTATGACGAAATCAACTCATTTGTTTCATTCGTTAAGGATGCCTCGCAGGGCGGATCATCGCAGGAGATGGCATTTGTGCTTGTCGGAGAGCCTGGTAACGGTAAGACGTTTCTTGTTGAGTACCTGTGCAGCATGTACCGGCAATTTTTGTTTCGTCCGGAAAACAGGCGTTATACGTTCAGGTTTAACGGTCTGGTTGATTTAGGTCATTATGGCAATATCAATGTGGTTGAATCACAGACCTATGAAGACCCGATGATACTGGCAATGAATCTTCTGGAATCTTCAGAGGATTCTAAAAAGCATCTGGCACGGCGCTATCGGCTGTCTGAAACAATCATAAATGAGTGGTGGCAGAATTATCGCCCGCTGGGGGCATGCTCTGCATATATCTGGAATGATATCAGGGAGTACACTGGCGGGAAGCTCGATGATATGTTGAAATTCATCGAGATAGTTCCGGTACCCCTCACCGAGAGTCTCGGTACTGTTACCGGCAAATATCCGGCAAAGGACAAGATTACTTCGTCGGCGGTTGATTTACTTGGCGAGGAATCGATTCAGCGCCTGCTGCATATCACCGATACAAACAACCCATACCGCTTTGACCTTCGCCGAGGTGCTCTGGCTCGTGTGGCGGGTGGAGGAATCCATTTCAGTGACGAAATTTATAAAAACAAAAAGGATCTTGTCCAGGTATATCTCGGCATTATCCAGAACCGAACCATTGAAATTGACGGTTACAAGTGGCCCATTGACACCCTTATTGTCGCCACCAGTAATAATGCAGAGTTCAACAGATTCCTGGCTGAGAAAGAGGAGGCGCCGATCATAGATCGTTGTCGCATCTGTTATGTCTCCCACAATACCGATTACCGGTTGCAGAGCCAGCTGACATCGTATGCAATTGGAGCCGAAACCAAAACAACCCTCACCGGAGAGACGCTGCACCAGGACCCGAACCTCAATTACGCAGCCTCTGTTGGGGTGGCATTGACGAGGTTGCCACGCTCTGAGAAACTGACACCCATTGAAACCATGAAACTCGCAGCTGGAGAGGTGGCAGGTGAAAAATCAATCAAAACACTCTCCGAGGTTATCGACACATTAAATCAAAACAGTGACGTGACGAGTCGTTTTGGACAAAAAGGTCTTGGCCAGCGAAACCTTGGCAGGGCAATGCAGTTGATGCTTGAAAGCTCAGAGACGAATGAAGGTCAATGTATGTTCGCATACGATGTATTTGGTACGCTTGAACGAATTATTCTCGACTATGTGCCGGAAACAACAGACCGGGCAAAATTTTTAGATGATCTGAAAACGGCTCGTGGATTATACCGGGAACGTATTATGACGGAGATGTTTAACGCCTATATGGATGAACCCCTGGCGATCCGCAAGGATGTTCTCAATTACGTCAATATGATCATTGGTATTGATGCCGAAAATCTCGGGCCTGACAAGATGTGGAAGTACAAGAACCCACAGAGTGGGGAATTACAGGCCTTGAAAATTGACGAACGCTATATCAATTCTGTCGAGGATTGCCTCGGACTAAAAATAAAAGAACAAAAGGATACCTTCAGGACCTCGATTCGTAAAATTTATGGCCAGAAGATATCGACGAATCCGGATTATGACTTTATGGACAACCTTGAACTTGTCAAGGCGGTCACTGATGTCCGCCTCAAATCCGATATAGCCGGAGCGGGCAGTCTTATCGGAGCGCTGGCAAACAGAACAAATGAGGAAAATCAAAAGCTGTACGATCGTATGGTAGATACCATGCTGAATAAACTTGGCTACTGCACAACCTGTGCCCAGAAAACCATAGAGTATTTTTGTACCCAGGTGGATGAAACATAATTTTGTTTCCCCAGTGGTTTTTCATCAGGCTGAGAGGTTGAGATGATAGATAATCTTCGCAGAAAATACCAGGCCCTCAAAGCACAGGGTATATCGGCCGAGCAGGATCAAAAGATTCGCCTTGAGATTGACCAGGCGGAAAAGCAGTATGCGGAGCGATATGCTGCGGAAACGATGCCCACCGATCCACTCCGGACCCCCTATGAATACAGCGATATCGATATCTGGCCTGCCAACCATGCCAGGGGTATAGCTGCGCTTGCATCCAATCGTTCACTCGATGATTTAATGGCCCGGGACAAGAAGCGGGAGGAAGATGGTTTTCCTCGTAAAATAAGGCTTGGCAAGGTGGTGAAACCTGGTGGTAAGCAGAGTGGCCGTGTCGTTGTTGTGCCGACAACCGTAGAAGAAAAATTCCTTCATGGCATGGTGGAAATAATGGAGGAAGGCGAAGGTGGGGACACGGGAGATGATCCGGGGTATGGCGGACAAGGTGATGGTGAGGAAGGCGAGGTAATTGGCGAGCAGCCTGTCAGGGACAGCCAGAATGGGCAAGGTGGTGCCGGACAGGGGGATGGCGGCGGTCATGAAATAGAATCAAATGCCTATGATCTCGGCAGGGTCCTGACAGAAGAATTCAAGCTTCCGAACCTAAAAGATAAAGGGAAAAAGAGGTCATTGACAAAATATTCCTATGATCTGACAGATCTTCATCGCGGTTTTGGCCAGGTATTAGACAAGAAAGCAACCTTGAGACGAATAATTAAATCTAACATTGGACTTGGCCGGATCAGGCAGGGTGATCCGATAGAGACCGATTCATTAATCATTTCACCTCATGACAGGATCTATCGTATATTGTCAAAGGAAAAAGACTATGAATCTCAGGCGGTTGTTTTTTTCCTCAGGGATTACTCCGGCTCCATGAGTGGCAAGCCGACGGAAATGGTGGTGAGTCAGCATATCCTGATTTACTCATGGCTTATCTACCAGTATGAGAGCCAGGTTGAAACCAGATTCATACTGCACGATACCGAGGCAAAGGAAGTTGAGAGCTTCAATATTTACTACAACTCCAAGGTGGCCGGCGGTACCCAGGTCGCATCAGCATATCATTTAGTAAATCAGATAGTTGAACAGGAGAATCTTCAAAGAGATTACAATATTTACGTATTTCATGGGACTGACGGTGATGACTGGGATACTACCGGTGTAGAAGCAGTATCGGAACTAAAAAAGATGCTCCTTTATGTGGCACGGATCGGAATCACGATTGCCGAGAATAACTTTGGCATACCGGGGCGCAGTGACGTGGAACGCTATATTAAGAAGTCAGGATTACTTGAGGAAAAACCTGATCTGATCAGGCTTGATGTGCTTGAGCAGGATGGTGGTGAACCTCGACTTATTGAGGGCATCAGGGCGCTGATATCATGACAACAGTGGGCAGCCTATGGAACTGATCAGCCAGCATGCAAAAAAAATAATGGAGGGGTGCAAAGAAAGAGCGCGCAGTGTGGGGCTCAGTTTTCAGAATGACACCCTGGAATATATTGTAACGAATCGTGATATATTGGAATTATCTCCAAAAACGATGATTCCGACCCTCTATGACTATTGGGTTCAGGACGTTGAGGTTCTCAGGGAGAAAGGCAGATACGAATTATTCCCGACTAATCCGTATGAAACAGTCATTAACACTCGACCGCCAATATCATTTTATAATGATAACAATCCGGATTGGCTGAATGTTATGATTTTTTATCATGTAATCGGGCATATAGACTTCTTTCAGAACAATCTTTTTTTTCAGCATACCTGGAAGTATGATTTTACCAGTAAAGCGCTCTCCGATAAGCGACTGATCAGTCAACTTCGATCGGAGAAGGGACGCTGGGTTGACTATATTATAGAATTCGCAAAAGCCATTGATAACCTGGTGGGTTACTTTTCCGTTATGTCTAAAGACAGCCAATTGAGGGTGACTCAGACAATTACCCCGGTAGATTATTATTTCGATATATTCCTCCAGGAGGAAATAAAGGTTTCGGTTGCAGATTATGTCAAGGAGATTGAACATTATAATCGCCTGGTAGCTGCCGACACGTCCGGTGGAGAACAATCGTTTCTTGATGAAGTGAAGGTGCGCTATGCTGAATTCGAGTCATACTGGCAAAAACACCAGGCCAGGAGAAAACCCGCACACCGTATTGATCTGCTTGAGTTTCTAATGGAAAATTCCGGTTTTTTAAACCGGGAAGAAAACAGTTGGATGAGAACGGTAATAGAAGTGATTAGAAATACCTCCCTCTATTTCCAGCCTCAGATACGGACCAAGATACTCAATGAAGGCTGGGCAAGTTATTGGCATGAAAAACTATTTCTTACCGATGACCGGATAGACGGTCATGAAATCGATTTTGCCATTGTCAACGCAAAAGTAACCTCAATGCCGCGAGTCGGGCTTAATCCCTATGCCCTGGGCATGCGGTTATTCTCGTTTCTTGAAAGCATGGCAGACAAGGGGCGAATCAGCGTCGATTATAACCGTCTCAGGGACAGGAGAAAAAGAATAAATTTCGATAGCGGTACATGTAAAGGAAATGATTTTATTTTCAACATACGTAAAACGTATTGTGATTCCATGCTGATATCAGAATACATCAGTCAGGATTTTGTTGACGAAAACAAGTTGTTTGTAGCTGGGCGGAGGCTTGATGAGCAGCGGATGATTTGGCAGTATTACGTGAAAAGCAGAAAGGCAGAAGATTATCGCAACATGGTACTGGAATCGCTCTATCATCCTCCGTCTATTGAATTTGAGGTGACCAAGGAAAATCATCTGCATCTGAAGCACCTGTTTGAGGGAAAACCACTTGTACGGGATTATATAGCCGGTACCATGCTTGGAATTGAATACCTCTGGGATGGACCGGTTATTCTGGACACCTCTGAACCTGTCCAGGAGGAAGTGTCTGCAGGGGCTGATGGAAAAGACAAGAAGGAGACACCCAGGCAGCAGGTCACCTGGAAAAAATTCCGCTACACGATGCGTGACAGACAACTGTCCCGTGAAGAACATTCATGATCGAAGATCGAATAAAAAGTGGGGTATTCCCATGCGTGATATCACACGGGCACTTGACAACCTGAAGCACCAGAACAAAGAATGGGAAAAGCAGCCGCTGCTGAAATATTCCGAATTTTTAGAACAAGTTGTAGATCATCCAGCCAGGATTATACGGAATATATACCAGCTATACGCTGATATGATAGACAACTATATATGTGAGGAGGTAGATGAATATCCCGATGATCCGGAGTCCATAGATTATGTTGCCTATGACTGTTTAGAGTTGCTCGCCCAGGGGACTGATCGTCCGTTTTTTCCCGATCGACTTTTTGCCAACCGCTTGGTGCGCCACGTTGACTCTTTATCGGTGGGAGCTCAACAGAACAAGGTTTATATCTTTGATGGGCCACCTGGCAGCGGCAAGTCAACCTTTCTCAATAATCTTCTGCGAAAATTTGAAGAATATACCGTTTCACCTGAGGGGCTCAGGTACGAGGTGGTGTGGCGGTTACCGGCAGATCCATCCGCTACGCATAGTCATAAAATTGATACGCTCGCCGACAGGATCAGTCTGCTGCTTGACAAAGATACCAAAGATGGGACGAGCCAAAAACTGCAATCCGAAACTGAAGAACAGCAGGATGTGGGTTCCTACTTTGATGTTCCCTGTCCCAGTCATGACAATCCAATTCTTATTATCCCTCGTGATTCAAGGCGGTTGTTTTTTGATGATCTTTTCGAGGACGAAAAATTCAAATGGGAATTTTTTACAGATAAAAAATATGAATGGGTATTTCACGACAAACCGTGCACGATCTGCAGCTCAATCTTCAGCGCCTTGATGGAAAAGTACAATGATATCAATTTGGTAATGGAATGTGTCTATGCTCGCCCCTACACCTTCAAGAGACGACTCGGGGAAGGTATATCGGTCTTTAACCCAGGTGATAAACCGGTAAAAAGGACGGTATTAAAGCATGAGGTCATACAGCGAAATCTCGATCAGTTATTTCCGGATTCAAGGCCGGTACGGTATCTCTTCTCGCATTATGCCAGAACAAACAACGGTATCTATGCCTTGATGGATATAAAGTCCCATAATATTGAAAGGCTGATGGAACTGCACAACATCATCAGTGAGGGAGTGCATAAGGTCGAGGAACTTGAGGAAAGTGTAAATTCTCTCTTCTTTGCCCTGATGAACCCGGAAGATAAGGAACAGCTGAAGGATCTTCAGGCATTTTCAGATAGAATTGAGTACATACATATACCTTACGTACTTGATATCAAAACTGAAGTTGAGATCTATCGAGAGATTTTCGGAAAGCAGATAGAGGAGAGTTTTCTGCCTCGTGTTCTCCATAATTTTGCACGAGTTATCATTTCTACCAGGCTGATGATCGGATCAGAAGCCATGCTGGACTGGATAACCAACCCAGAACAATATGAAATATATTGTGATAAGAACCTGCACCTTCTCAAGATGGAAATATATACCGGTAATATTCCCAGGTGGCTGTCTGAAGGCGATTTGAAAAAATTTACCGCCAAGCGGCGGCGGCATATTATTAAGGAGTCTGAGAAAGATGGTTGGCACGGGTTTTCAGGTCGTGACTCTATTCGGCTCTTCAATGACTTTTTGTCTTCATATTCCAGTGATAAAAAGCTGATTGATATGTCCATGCTCGGAAAATATTTCAGAAAATATTGTAAACAGGAGAAAGACGTCATTCCACCGCATTTTCTTGATTCCCTGCTGCAAATGTACAACTATATAGTGCTCCAGGAGGTAAAGGAATCGCTCTACTACTATAACGAAGACCAGATTGCCATTGATATCCAAAATTATATGTTTGCCGTAAATTTTGATCCGGGAACTACTGAAAAATGTGTATTTACTGGAGAGAAGCTGAAGATTACGGAAGAGTTGTTTGCCAGGATCGAATCAAGGCTCCTGGCCGACCCGAAAGATGCTGAATTGTTCAGGAGCGATGTACAGAAGACCTATACAACGACGACACTCACGCAGGAAATAATGCATGAGGGCTTATCCGTTGTTGAGACAACGCTGTTTCAGAAACTGTTCCAGAAATATGTCTATAATCTTAAAGAGAAGGTGCTGGATCCGTTTTTGAAGAATGAAAATTTTCGTATGGCAATTAGAGATTTCGATACGGATGAGTTCAGAACATATGACTCAAAAATCAGAGATGATGTCATCTTCATGATAGAGAACCTGCAGAGCAGGTATCACTATTCCCGGCAGGGAGCCAAAGAGATCTGCATGTATGTTATTGATAATGATCTTGCCCAGAATCTTGAAGAAAAATAGTGTGAACTCGTTACGGCGCGAGCTGTCACCTTACTGCCAGGGGAAGGACTGAAGGGAGTCAGTCCTTCCCCGCACGCTAAAAGACAAAGTTGATATGGCAGTATTATTTCTGTTTTTTAGCGGGCAAATGATGGCTCGACATTACGTATCGAACTTTTCGCACCAAACAGTAAAGAGGGGATTTTAAACACCATCCATCCGCAGAAAATGACGAGCGGGAGAAGAATTTGAAATGCTACGGGAATCAGCCAGAGAGATACAACAACGTCACCAAAATTCATGATATCACCTCATGAACAACATCGTCAGGATATTCTTGAGCCCTTATCCAAGGAATGTACTAATTAGATTATTACCACCAGTCTGGCACTATACAATAGGTAAAAAACAATTAGAAAATAACTAGACACTCTAGTTATTATGAGCTGGCTGTGAGAACCGCTTGCAGATTTGTTTTTTTATTCGTCAAGGAAAGCCTTTTTCTAATCTCCTGTCGATGGCAGGCAATGGTTGATGGCGAGAGGGATAAAAGAGAGGCGATCTCTTTTGTGGTGTGACCATGTTTTATCAGGTCGGCAATTTGAATCTGGGTAGGGGTGAGACTCGAGAGATAATTCTTCTGGTTTTCTGCGAAAGAAGAGGTGATTTCATCAAGGTTTGATTGAATGATTTTCAGAAGCGTTTCTTTTGCAGCTTCGCTCTGTTTCATGTTCAGTTTTTCCAGGTAGGGGGAAATGAGTTTTTCAACATTAAATAATACCTTCTCTTCAAGTTCCTTTTTGTCTTCTTCCCGCTTTTCCAATAGAATTTTAAGAGCGATATTTGTCTCCTTGAGTCGTTCTGTTTTCCGGTCCAGTTGGGCAGTACGATCTGTAACCCGCTGTTCGAGCTCGTTATGAGCTCGCCGCAGTGCTTCTTCTGTATCCTTTCTTCCTGTTATATCTTCAATGATGCCAATAGCGGCAACTATTGATCCGTCACCTGAAAAAATTGGAGAAAAAACACCGCGAAGGTATACCTTTTTGGTCCCTGTAAGAGAACGATAAGGCCCTTCGTAATGAACTATCTGCCCGGAAAGTACAGAGGTGGTGGCTGCTCTTATGTTCTCATCAGTTACCGACTGCAGGAGATCAAAACCAACAAGTTTGTCAACGCTGGAACCGAGAATTTCTGCTAATTTTTCATTGCTTGCTGTAATGATGCCGTTTTTATCAATCTGTAAAATTCCCAAAGGTGAATGCTCAAAGATACCTCGGTATTTTGCTTCAGCCTCCTGCAGATTGGCTTCTGCCTGTTTGCGAGCGGTGATATCAGTACAAATACCACCGATAGCCTCCACATTACCCTCACCGTCAAACAATGGGAATTTGGCTGTTATAAATGAGTGCTCTCCGTCTGGCAGGGAAATGGTCTCCTCGAATTCGACCAGATCTCGTCGCTTGACAACCGCTTCATCCTGCGAACGAAAAAGCTGAGCAACTGGTTCAGAAAATATGGCAAAATCGTCCTTGCCCGCTAACTGGTCAAGGGTTACATCGGCAAGACATTCAAACTGGTGGTTTATAAAGACGTATTTATAGTCCCTGTTCTTGAGAAACACAGGCATGTTCGTCTTATCGAGGATAGCTTCCAGATACGGCTGACGTAACTGGCCAGAACCGCCACGGTTTTTGTGAGCAGCCAGTTTTTTTTTGAGAATCTGGACCTCTTTTTCAAGCACTTCGTATGTTGGCCTTGCTGTCATTTGTTATGCCCACTGTGCAATCTCAATTGCTACGCCAGAGATAACAGGTTGCAAGTCATTTCAGGCCTGATAGCATATAGCCCTTCTCTCAGGTAGTGAGGGTAGTACATACGATGAGAATCGTGAGAGATATTTTTGTTCCAGGTAGTTGAGAAATTGTTCATGTGTATAATGGCCGCCATATTTCTTAACCAATTGGCCCTTAACCATTTTTTTCTCTTTTTCACCAGTGCTGTTCCAGATATGTAGTATTGAGTTGATATAGATACTGCGCATAAGAACCTCCAATCATAGAATTTTCATGGAGAAAGTTACAATCGCTACTAAATGAAACCGACAAAAGTAGCAAATTGTGGGGATACATACTTTAATAGATTTAACGGAATAAAACAATAGAATAATTCGTTAGGAAAATGAAAAGATTGCTCAGGGTGGAGCCGCCAATATTTTGTTGTTGTTGAGTGTAGATTGTTTGTAACGGATAGTAACAATGATTGAAACGTACCGAAAAATCCCGGAAAAAAGGTAAAAAGAAGATAGGCTGTTGTTGATTATCTGAGAAAAGGCAGGATATTGTTATAATGTTACGGTGGTCCAGTAAGCGATGACGTATCATTTATCACCTTCAGCTTGCAGAAATCATACTCCGGGTTCGACAGGTTCCTGGACGGTCCACCAGTTAGGTGGTTTAAAAAGAAAAAAAGGATAACAGATGAAAGAGCAATCTCTCACGGTAGGATGCAGTGTCAATTTTTCCAAAACGGTTGGCGAGAGTGATATCTACCTTTTTGCCGGCATCACTGGTGATCTTTCACCCAACCACGTGAACAGGGAATTTATGAAACAGACTTCCTACGGCAGGCGCATTGCCCACGGGGTCTTGTTGATGGGATATATGTCCACTGCCTCCTCTCTTATACTGCAGAAATACCCGGCAACTGATAATGATTCAACGCCGGTATCGCTTGGTTATGACCACGTTCGCTTTCTAAAACCGGTATTTATTAACGACACAATTACGGTGAACTACACGATCGATGAGTTTGACAATGAACGCCAGCGTTCCCTTTCTAAAATTGAAGTTACCAACCAGGATGGAGAACTGGTTGCTGTAGCAAAACACATACTGAAATGGGTGCCCAATTCCTAGCCTGGGTTTCTCACCAGTAAAGATGATTACATATCCATTTTCTTTATCTCTTGTGCAATCACCTGCTCCATTACCTCCAGCGGGGCATCGTGGCCGGTATAAAGTTCGACCTGACCGCAGGCTTGATGCAGCAACATCCGCACCCCCGGAATGGTAATGCAGCCAGCCATTTCTGCCTCCCGTAAAAGCCGGGTTTTAACGGGGATAAATACTGCGTCCATCACAATCGGTATGTTTGCAATCGTGTCGCGGTGGACAGGGCTTTCAGCTGAGTCATTAAAGCCGATTGAAGTGCTGTTAACGAGAATATCATAACCTCCAGCCCCGCTAAACTGCTCCAGGGTTCCGTTAACTTTCAGGCCGAGATCCCCAGCGAGTTGTTCCGCTTTATCGAGGGATCTATTGTAGACGCTCACTTCGGCACCTGCTGTAACAAGGCCGTAGCCTATCGCCCGGGCGGCGCCTCCAGCGCCTAACAAGGCAACTCTTTTGCCCGCCACATCGGTTATCTCCCGAAGCGCCCGCATCGCACCAATAAAATCGGTGTTGTATCCTGTCAGCACTCCATCTTTGTTGTCAATGGTATTCACAGCGCCAATGGCTTCAGCAGCAGCGTCGAGTTTGTCAAGAAAAGGCACGACTGCCGACTTGAAAGGCATCGATACGTTCATCCCGCGTATGCCCAGAGCCCGTATCGCCTTTACCCCGTCTTCCGGGTTTGATATTTCGAAATAGACGAAGGTATAATCGATACCAAGCGCACGATAAGCGGCGTTGTGGACCTCGACAGCCATCCGGTAAGGGTGCGCTGCCATGGATCCGCATAAAGTGGGAAGTGATGTTGGCATAATGATCCTCGCTGTTGAGCAAAATTATTCTTGAAGTCATGCACCGGGGCGGGTCAGTGGCTTGAATGCCCGCTGATAAAAAAGCATTATTATACAGTATGACACGATTGAGATAAGAGCATAATTATCTATACAATAATTACCGTATATTGTGCAGCTGATGGGATTCGTCTGTCACTATGATAGCCTTACTGGAAAAAGGGGTACCGGTAACTGCCTGTAAGACAGGTCAAATCTCCCGCTATTTATGGAGATTACTTTCGCGCCTGTGGTATTAATGCAGTGATTGGTGATAAAAAATTAGATCAAATTTAAAAAATGGACTGACAGAGTGGACAGCATACAGAGCAAAAAGGTAGCCGCCATTACCGGGGGGTCAAGGGGAATCGGGCTGGGTGTCGCGTGCAAGCTGGCCGGAGAAGGTTTTGATCTTGCCATCATCGGACGACGGCATGAGTCTGAGGTTGAAAGCCTCAATAAGCTCAGAGAACTTGGTCAAAACGTGCTCTACTGCCAGGGTGATATAAGCCTGGCAGCTGATAGAGAAGCCATAATGGACGCTCTGTTTTCCTGCTATTCACACATAAACCTGTGGGTGAATAATGCAGGCATAGCCCCTGAAGTAAGAAGGGATCTGCTGCACACCTCGGAAGAGAGCTATCACCAGGTAATGAATACCAATCTCACCGGGCCTTTTTTCCTGACCCAGAAGATTGCTCATCGCATGGTGGAGGAAAAGAAAAGAAATCCGGGATTTCAAGCTTTGATTGTGACGATATCGTCTATCAGTGCCACGGTTGCCAGTGTTGACCGGGCAGAATATTGTATCTCGAAAGCCGGACTCGGTATGCTGACCAAATTGTATGCCTGTCGACTGGCAGAGTTTGATATTCCCGTTTATGAAATACGCCCGGGAATTATCAGAACCGACATGACCGAGAAGGTCAGTGAAAAATATGACAAGCTGTTTTCCGAAGGGCTCTGCTTGACCAGCAGGTGGGGTACGCCAGAAGATGTTGGAAAAACGGTGGCTTCATTGTCGCGCGGCGATTTTCCATATTCTACCGGACATGTCTTTATGATAGATGGTGGCTTGACCGTTTCACGGTTATAGCATGCTCTTCTAACCAACTGAAAATAGCGTCCACCGTTTCTTCCTGTCCCTCTGTTCCGTTCAGAAACCGGAGAATGAGGGTTTGCGTTTCTGTTTGAAGCTTTCCTTTCCCTCCAATCCGTCAGCTGACTGTGCGGCAAGTCCACTGGCCAGAGACTCGAGGGCGGTAACGGGCTGATTGGCAGCTAAACCGTTAACGACCTGTTTGGCCAGGCTCACTGCTACCGGTGAAGTTTGACAGATCTGCCCGGCGAGCTCAAGCGCGCGCTCGAAACCTTCTTTTTCCGGGACAACTTCGTCAATCAGGCCAAGAGAACATGCTTGCTCGGCCGAGACAGGTTGTGCCGTGAAAATCAGTTTCTTCAATTTGCTTGGCCCTATCAACTGGAGCGCCTTCTGTGTCCCCATCCAGCCGGGAATCGTACCCACCGAAGCCTCAGGGAAGCCATATTTTGAATGCTCTTCACCAATTCTGATATCCGCGGCAAGAGCCAGCTCCAGAGATCCCCCGAATGTGTAGCCGTTCGTTACCGCAATGAGCGGCTGCAGGAGTCCCTCCATATTTTTAATAACGCGATGGCCGAGACGTACCCAGTCCCTCCACATCTCGATAGGCGGCAATGATGCCCAGTCGTTGATATCCGCCCCAACCCCGAAAGCACGAGGTGTCATGGAGTACAGGATGACAGCACGGATTGAGCGGTCCTGGTCAATTTCTGAGATACAACCATCGAGCTGCAACATCATTTCACGGGTAATGGCATTGAGTTTTTCCGGTCGATTGATGCCGATCCGGGCAATATGATTCTGGATGGAAAATTCAATGGGTTTATCGGAAGTTTTCATCATTGTTTTCCTCATCATAGGTTTTGGGAGCAGGTGACTGTGCCGCCGAAACAACAACTCCTCGCGTCAGCGCAGAGAAAATCCAGTGTCGGCCGGGTTTCTCAGTAGGTCGATTGTATGTGAGTCCTCACCGAAAGAAGATGATTGAACATTGCCTCTTCTGCTTTTGTTCCATTTCGTTCCCTGACTGCGTTGACAATCGCTGTATGCTCTTCTTTGAATGATACCCAGGTTTCAGGAGTTATCCATTCCTGTTTCTTCAGGTACCACTCCTCCGACAATCGCATTTTACTTATTCCCGAATAGAGTGAAATAATCAGTGAGTTACCGGTTGCGATCACCAGGGTTTCGTGGAAGAGAACATCCCATTTTTCATTTGTTTCAAGATCCTTCGCTTCATCGTTACGTTTCGCACAAAGGGCAAGCCTCTCAATTTCCTGAAACGAGGCACTTCGGGCCGCCGCTGCTGCAATTTGGGGCTCAAACATCAACCGTGCTTCCATGATTTCCAGGGGATTGGTCTTCTGGGTCACGATGTTGAACGTCTCGGTGCTGAGCGCAGGGCGTGGACCGGCAAAGGTTCCTCTGCCGACATGCCGCCAGATAAGGTCCTCTGCCTCGAGGTGAGAGAGAACTTTGCGAAGTCCGCTGCGGGATAATCCAAGCGTTTCGCACAATGCTCGTTCGGAAGGGAGCCGTTCCCCCAGCTGATAATGGCCGCTGTGAAGGTTCTTTTTTAGTAATTCCAGTGCGCTGATTGTTTTATTCTGCATTACTCATTGGCCGGATTTATGTCTGATTGTAACGGGATATATAATACCAATACATTGATTGGTATTATATGTCAATTCATAAAAACATCATTATTCCAAATGAATACATTGTCAGTATTAGTTTTGGTTAGACACCAATAACTATTTGGTGTATTCTGGTTGTTCCGTGCGACCTGCGAGATAGTGGGGGCGGTGCTGCGTAGTCTCCCTGGCGTTTTCGTGGGGCGTATAGGACTTCGAATGTTGTTTCGACAAAATACTCAAGGACTGAACCATGTTCAAATTAGTTGATGTGTCTGAGGCTGTGGGCTGCATAAAAGATGGTGATACAGTTGCCATCGGAGGTGCCGGCGCCGGGCACGCCGTTCCCGATCGTTTATTACAGGGACTTGGAGAGCGCTATGTCAAAACCGGTGGGCCGAGAAAGATAACGGCACTTCACCCTTGTGGCATTGGTGACAATGTTTCCAGAGGGATGAATCATCTTGCCCATGAAGGGTTGATCGACACAGTTATTGGCGGTTTCTGGGGTAACGCCCCAAAAATGGTTCAGCTGGCCCTGGCTAACAAAATCAAGGGTTACAATTTTCCGCAGGGGGTCCTGGGGCACTTGATGCGGGCGATCGCATCAGGAAAGCCTGGTGTGGTGACGCACATCGGCCTCAATACCTATGTTGATCCACGTCTTGAAGGCGGTAAACTTAATGAAATCACGGCTGAGGATCTGGTTGAGGTTATCGAGATCGGCGGAAAGGAGTATCTGTTCTACAAGACCATGCCTGTCGATATCGCCTTTATACGCGGGACGACCATTGACTGTGAGGGGAATCTGACGATGGAGGAAGAGGTCGGCTTCTTTTCCATGCTGTCCATCGCCCAGGCGGCGAAGGTCAACGGTGGAACAGTCATCGCCCAGGTAAAGCGGACCAGCGATTCCCATTGCGACCCTGGACACGTCAAAGTGCCGGGCGTTTTTATCGACTATGTTGTTGTCGAACCCGACCAGGAAATGACTTTTCAGACCCGTTTTGATCCGGCCCTGGTAAAACGTGATGTACCGTATGAGTCTGAGGAGTTGCGACTCGACGGTGTTAAGCGGCTTGTCAATCGCCGCGCCGCACTGGAATTGCAGCCGGGAGCGTTTATTAATCTTGGCTATGGATTGTCTGACGGAGTGCCGATCGTTGCCCAGCAGGAAGGTATTACCGATCAACTTGTCTTTATGATTGAACAGGGCGCCATTGCCGGTATTCCAACAACGGGGTTAAATTTCGGGGCCATGTTCAACCCGTCGGCAATTGTGGATGACGTCTATCAATTTGATTTTTTCCAGGGGGGAGGCTTGGATATGGCCTTCCTCGGTTTTGCCCAGGTAGATCGATTCGGCAATATCAACTCAACCCGGTTCGGTAAGGTTGTTACTGGCAGCGGCGGCTCGGTTGACATATCCTCAGCTGCAAAAAAACTTGTTTATTGTGGCACCTTTGCGGTGAAATCAGAACAGGAGATAGGTTCCGGCGGTCTTACAATCATTAATCCTGGAAAGGTTAAAAAGTTTGTCCAGCAGGTCCAGCAGGTTTCTTTTTCAGGCAAAAGCGCTTTGAAACGCGGGCAGAAAGTATTTTATGTGACCGAGCGGGCAGTGTTCACATTGACGTCTGAAGGTGTCATGCTGATCGAGATTGCGCCGGGTGTTGATCTGCAGAAAGATGTGTTGGATATGATGGAATTTCGTCCCGTTATCAGTGATAATCTGAGAACCATAGATAAGATTGTTTATCAGCAGGGGAGCCTTGGCCTGAAAAAACGGTTTGCCGGTGCATAAAGATATCCCCTTTAATCTGGAGGCGACACGAGATATGTCATGTTGATACCGTTACCTAGAAATTCGGCTGATACCTATGAGCAGATCAGAGACATGGTCTCGGCATTTGCCCGCGAAGAGATTCGTCCGGAGGCGGAGAGACTTGATCGGGAATCTGAGTTTCCCGTTGGCATATTCAAGAAGATGGCAGGTCTCGGGCTCTTCGGCATCACGACGCCGGAAGCGTATGGTGGCGCAGGGGTAGACTGTTATGCCTATGCGATCATTATGGAGGAATTGTCCAAGGGGTATTCCGCCATTGCAGATCAATGTGGTCTTGTTGAGCTCATCTCTACCCTGCTCTGTGAATACGGAACAGATGCACAGAAAGAACGATACCTTCAAGACATTACTGCTTTTAACACCCGTGTGGCGTATTGCCTCACTGAAGCCGAAGCGGGCTCAGATCTTTCCGGCATAAAAACAACGGCGGTAAAAACAGAATCAGGCTGGAGTCTGACCGGCAGCAAGCTATGGATTAATAACGCTCCATTCGCCGATATCGGTATTGTCCTGGCACGAACCGATCCGGATAGCGGTCATCGGGGGATGAGTGTTTTTATTGTTGATCTCCATGCCTTGGGGGTCACCCGCGGTTCGAAGGAACACAAGATGGGGCAGCGTGCTTCCCAGGTGGGAGCTCTTTTTTTTGATACCGTCGCGTTGCCGGAAGAAGCATTGCTGGGTGATCTGAACCGTGGCTTTTACATGATCATGAGTGTACTTGAAAAAGGGCGGGTCGGAATCGGTGCTCTTGCCGTCGGGATTGCTCAGGCCGGTCTTGATGCAGCACTTGAATACTCGAAGAGCCGTAAACAGTTTGGCAGCCATATCGCTGAGTTTCAGGGTGTTCAGTGGATGCTTGCCCAGATGTCAATGGAGATCTCCGCCGCCCGCGGCCTTGTGCATAAGGCTGCTGTCATGCTTGACAATAAGATTAATGCCACTGCCGCCTGCTCTATGGCAAAATGTTTCGCCAGTGATGTTGCGGTTCGACAGACCGCAGAGGCGGTGCAGATTTTTGGGGGCAGCGGCTATATACAAGGCTATGAGGTCGAGCGCTTGTATCGCGATGCAAAAATTACCCAGATCTATGAGGGTACAAACCAGATACAGCGTACCATCATCGCCCGGCAGCTTCTAAAGTAATTTTTGATGGTTGAGCCTTTTGCAAAACGCTCGGTTATAAAGAAGAGAAAGAAGGACTCGAACAGAACAATTACTGGTCATAATTACAGATATCTATCAGCCTGAAAGGAGTGGGATGATGCTCACCATAGATAATGCACTTACCCCGGCGGCACTGGAAAAGAAGTTGAATACCATGTTTGAGGTGGCGGCACAAAAGATCGTGTCCATAGAAAACTCGTGGGACCCTTCCCGGGGAACTCCGGTGTATACCGTCAAAGGCCAATATACCTCACGCGGCTGGACCGAATGGACCCAGGGGTTCCAGTTCGGTTGTGCACTTCTTTTGTATGACGCGACCGGTGAGAAACGGTTTCTTGATTCAGGTCGTGATAACACGGTAAAGCACATGGCACCGCACATCAGTCACGTCGGTGTACATGACCATGGGTTCAATAATGTCAGTACCTATGGTAATCTGCTGCGACTGATGCACGAAGGGCGTATCCCGGAGAATGGGAGAGAAAAAGAGTTTTACGAACTCGCCATAAAGCTGACGGGAGCAATTCAGGCCGCACGCTGGACAAAGATGCCTGGCGGTCTCGGGTTTATCTATTCCTTTAACGGACCTCATTCCCTGTTTGCCGATACCATAAGAACCGTGAGAGCATTAACGCTCAGCCATCAGCTCGGCCACGTTTTAATGGGAGAGCAGGACGAGAAAATCAATCTGCTCAGAAGGGGGTTGCAGCATTCCGAAACATCGGCCAGGTACAATGTGTTCTTTGGGGAGAACCGGGATTCTTATGATATCAGGGGCAGGGTCGCCCATGAAACGATTTTCAACGTACACAACGGGACATACCGCTGCCCTAATACCCAGCAGGGCTATTCCCCCTATACGACCTGGACTCGCGGGCTTGCCTGGATTTTCAGTGGATTTGCAGAGCTGCTTGAATACATCGACACCCTTGAAGAGAGCGAGTTCAGGACCCTGGTCCCCGAACTTTACGCAGACAAACAGACTGCCATCAAGCGCTTTATAGCGGTAATAGGGGCGGTTGCAGACTTCTACCTGGAACATTCAACCACTGATGGCATTGTCTATTGGGATACCGGGGCCCCGGGCCTTGCCGAGATGGGTGATTATATGGGTCGGCCGGCTGATCCGTACAATGATTTTGAGCCGGTCGATTCATCTTCTGCCGCCATCTGCGCGCAGGGGTTCCTGCGGATTGGCAGGTACCTGAAGGCCAATGGAGAAATGCACAAGGGTGAGCGATATTTTCAGGCCGGACTTACCATTGCAGGAACTCTGCTGGATGAGCCGTATCTATCCGGTGACCCGAGCCACCAGGGGCTTTTGCTTCACTCGGTGTATCATCGTCCCAATGGTTGGGATTACGTACCGCCTGGACAGAAGGTGCCATGCGGTGAGTCCTGTATGTGGGGGGATTACCACCTGATGGAGCTGGGCGTATATCTCCAGCGCCTTGTCCATAATGGCATCTACCATAAATATTTTATAGGCGAACAGGAGCCGGTTTCTGTGTAGAGAGAAATCGGCAGCGTTTCTCCTTAGAAAAAGGTGAGAACAATGAACAGAAAAACAATTCGATGGGGCATTCTTGGTGCGGGTGATGTCTGCGAGGTGAAAAGTGGACCGGCATTTCAGCGGGCAGAACACTCTGAACTGGTGGCGGTGATGCGTCGAGATAGTGCCAAGGCAGAGGATTTTGCCCGCCGCCACGGTGTCGGGAGATGGTACGATTCAGTTCCTGAGTTGCTTAAAGATCCTGAAATTGACGCAATTTATATCGCCACTCCACCCCGTTATCATCTGGAACATGCGCTTGCTGTTCTGGCGGCAGGCAAGGATGTTTATCTCGAAAAGCCGATGGCGATGAATGCTGATGAGTGCCGACAGATAATAAAAGCAGAAGAAGAGAGCAATAATAAAATAGCCCTGGCCCATTATCGGCGTGCCTTACCGGCATTTACAAGGATTCGGGAATTGATTGAAAATGGAACCCTTGGCAGTGTGAGGCTTGCGGAGCTTAACTTTTTTCTGCCGGAGAGCAATACCCTTATCCCGGAAACCGGCGATAACTGGCGGGTTAATCCTGCCATTTCCGGGGGAGGTCTTTTTCATGATTTGTCTCCCCATATGTTTGATCTGCTCCTGGATTATTTTGGACAGCCACTTGCCTATGAGGGGTTTTCCCTCCGGCAAAACAGCAAATCACCTGCCGATGATTTTGTCCAGGGAACGATTCGCTTTGAAAACAATATCATTTTCAGAGGGTGCTGGTGTTTTACCGTGGCTGCAACTGCCGTTTCAGAATCCCTGGTGATCACCGGTAACAAGGCCCAGGTGTCGTGCACCTTCTTTGGAGATGAGATGCGCCTGCGCACCGCAGAAGGTGAGCAGATTATCCCGTTCACTAACCCAGCAAATATCCAGCAGCCAATGATTGAGCACGTTTCCCGCTATTTTCTTGGTGAAATTCCCTGTCCCTGCTCAAGTGCTGATGGACTCATGGTTATGGAAATAATAGATGCATTCAGTCAGGGAAGAAAGGGTGGCCCCGGACTGAAGTGAGTTTGCTATTTATCAACGTTACTTTTTAATGGTCTAGGAGTAGAATATTTTTTTACCGAGCTGACACAACCACTTGCAGATGATGCTGATTTTGATGGCTGGGTTAAGGTACGGATACCTGCCCAGCGATGGGGGCTCCCTGAAGAGCTGATAGGGACCGCCATTTATTATCTGGCTTCAGAGGCAAGCAATTTTGTCAATGGCCAGATCATTTATGTGGACGGGGGAATGAAAATATCTGTATAAATGTGATAGTAATTTCATCCAGGAAAAGTTACATCCCTCTTTTATTCAGGTGAGAAGACAATGGTGCCTAAAATAGTTCTATACGATGATGTTCCAGAAGACCTGCTGGCCCGTCTCGAGCAGCAGACAGACGTGACTATTCTTGAGACCTTTGAAGGCGTCTCTGATAAAGCGCTTCATAACTTGCTGTCAAGTGCCGAGGGGTTGATTGGTGTGGGGGAAAAAATTGATTCGAAAATCCTCGACCAGGCTCCTAAGCTGAGAGTTGTTTCAACAATTTCTGTTGGTTACGATTACTTTGATGTGGCTGATCTCACCAGGCGTGGCATCATGCTGATGCATACACCGGACGTATTGACCGATACCACAGCCGACATGATATTCATGCTGATGCTCTGTGCCGCACGTCGCACCATTGAAATGAATGAAATGGTCATCCAGGGAAGGTGGACTGAGGCTGTCAGCGCTGACTGTTTCGGCTGGGATGTGCATGGCAAAAAACTCGGTATTCTTGGTATGGGCCGCATCGGCTATGCGGTGGCAAAGCGAGCTTATGGTGGTTTCGACATGGAAATTCTTTATTACGGCCGGTCGGTTAACCAGGAGGCCGAAAATGATTTCGAGGCAATTCGCACACCCCTTGACCAGCTGCTGGCTGAATCGGATTTTGTCACTGTGACGCTTCCGCTATCGGAGCAGACAAGAAAACTGATCGGCCCGAGAGAGTTGGCCTTGATGAAACCCAGTGCCTTCCTGATTAATGGCGGTCGTGGACCGATTATTGACGAAACTGCCCTGATAGAAGCACTGCAGAATGGCGTGATCCGTGGTGCCGGCCTTGATGTATACGAGCATGAACCGCTCTCGTCACATTCACCGCTTGTGGATTTAGCCAATGTCATCACGCTGCCGCATATCGGCTCTGCCACCCATGAGACCCGCTATGCAATGGCCCGCTGTGCGGTTGACAATCTTCTTGCTGCGCTTCAAAGTCAATCACTTGTCAATTGTGTAAACCCCGATGCCCTGCAGCATGTTAATGAGGGGACATGACTATCTCTGATCCCGGCGTGAAAAGCCAGGAGAACTCAATTGCGGATTTTCCACGTCAGAACAGAATAGTCTGCTGCCAATGAAAGTAAACGCTGCAAGCGATGCCCCCAGGAAAAACCGTCCCGTCCTGATGATGTCCATGCTGGTTGTGGCGGTGTTCTTTTCGATGGCTTCTCGCGCGATATTCTCACCGTTGATGCCGTCTCTTCAGAAGGAAATGGGTGTCACTCTCTCTATTGCCGGTACACTTTTTCTTCTTCTCAGCATCAGTTATGTCGTTGTCATGCTGTTTTCAGGGTTTCTTGCCGCCCGTATCGGGCATGGCATGACAATCGTTGCTTCCCTTGCCTGCATTACTCTGGGGCTGCTTGTTTCTGCAGTCGCCCCCGGCATTTTGCTGCTTGCAGTTGGCATGCTCTTTATCGGTGCGGGAGCAGGTGCTTACCCGCCGTCCGGTATTGTCATGATCAATACTAAAATAAGCGTGCGGAGAAGGAGTACGGCCTTCTCATTCCATGAGATCGGCCCCAATCTGGCCCTGCTCTTTTCGCCCCTCATGGTGTTGATTATGGAACCGTGGTTCGGTTGGCGGGGAGTTTTGCTCTGGATGGCTCTCGTGTGTGGGCTTGCAGCTGTGGCATTCTGGCACTGGGGAACAGCCGACAGCGGAATTGGGGCAACACCGGATCTCAGTACGATCAAAACGATACTGCGCTTACGCAGCATCTGGGTCGGGATGGTCATCCTGTCAGCCGCCTTGTCAGGCCTACATGGGGTATATGCAATCCTGCCTGCCTACCTGGTTACCGAGTATTCTCTTTCACCGCAATACGTCAATTTTCTGTTGACGGTTTCGCGTATTGCCGGCGTATTGTTACTCTTGCGTACCGGGTGGATTATTCAACGTTTTGGCAGAAGGCGAACAATTGTCGGTGTTCTGCTCTTCTCCAGCTTATTTACTGCCCTGATCGGGTTCGCACAGGGTACGTGGATCTCTATTATAGTAATTGTTCAGCCGGCCCTTATCGCCGTAATGATTCCGGCGCTCCTGTCTTCCGTTGCCGATATTGGTGAAGCCCGCTACCAGAACATTACCTACGCTGTTCTTATCATCGCTGGAGTTGGGTTTGGGGCGGGGTTGGTTCCCGCTCTGCTCGGTTTGTCTGGAGATTTGGGAGTGGGGTGGTTCGGTTTCCTTGCCCTGGCATGTTATATGGTATCGGCAGTCGTATTTATGATAGCAACCCCCGGTTTTGGAAAAGATTGAGTGTAACGATACAAAGGTACATTGACCTTTGGGTTTTCGTACCGAGCGAATAACCAATGCTGCTTATGGTTGGGTTTTAAACCCAGAAGATTTACTTTTATAGATTATTGGATTGTCATACACTGTGCCTGAAGATACTAATAGCCTGACAGATTATAGTGCCAGGCGCTGATAAAGGAGAGAAGATGATGAGCGTCGATCTGATGAGAGGATTCCTGGGCTGGTGTGCGATAATTAATATGGGGGTGTTTCTCTGGTGGTTTCTGTTTTACATGCTGGCACACGACTGGCTGTATGCCTTTCACGGGAAGTGGTTCAAATTGAGTCAGGAACAGTTTGACGGGATTCACTATGCTGGTATGGCCGCCTATAAAATAGCCATATGGCTGTTCGTTATCATCCCTTACCTGGCCTTGCGTATCGTCGTTTGACAGAACGGCACGGTTGTTCTCCTTTGTTTTGCTGAAGGTTTTAACAGATTTTGTTATCATCATCTTTGATGTCTCTTGGTATCATCTGCTTATTGATTTGGCCTGCGAACAGTGATTTTTTCTTTTAATTGAGGGCTAACCAATGGAAAAAAAATTGCTTGTCACTATCAGCAACGATGTAAACCATCTTTTTGGAGTCAAATTTATCTGCTCATTCTTTAACGAAATTTCGGAGCACCAGGTCACACTTCTCCATATTGTACGGCATGACTGCAACGACATGACCAATACTTTGATGGAGAAATGGACTGATCCCACCGACAAGGGTAATCTTACAGTGAGAGTCCGAAGGTCCATTAACAAGGCAAAATATCTTCTCAATGAGAACAAGATGCCTATTGAGCAGATATTCACGAAAACAGTTGCTGAGCGGTATGGTAAGGTCAAGGATATTTTGATGGAAAGCTCAAGGGGACACTATGATACCATTGTCTTAGGAAGACGGGCATCCTACTCCCTGCAGTGGATGGTTGAGAGATCAGCGGACGAGACGATCCAGGCTATTATAAAAGACAGTAGCTGCAGTTCACCCTTGTGGATCTGCCCGGACCCTGAGCCGAGCAGAAAAAATGTGTTGCTCTGCCTTGATGACTCCGAGAACGCTTATCGGGCAGTTGATCACGTCGGCTACATTCTTTCCGATCAGGACCAGCATACAATCACCATGTTCCATGTGGAGAAAGGAAGCGGCAAGGAATCTGAGAAAATTTTTCAGCAGGCGGAAGTGATACTGAATGAGCATAACATTGGCGCGGAACGTATCAGCCGAAATGCTACACGGGGGATATCTGTTGCCCGATCAATCCTCGGAGAAATCCAAAAAGGCGGCTATGCGGCTGCAGCTTTGGGAATGCGTGGTCAAGGCCATGGCTTACTGAGAGACCTAAACCTAGCTGGTGGCACAGCTTTAAAAGTTATCAGTAAAATAGAAAAGGCTTCACTCTGGTGCTGTCCGTAACCTGCAAACATCCACCTTGTTTCGCTTATGCTACAGGATAACAAACCAAGATTTGGAATCTTGCTTACCTCCAGCATACAAAGAGGCTATCCGAGTAATGCATTCTCGGGCAGCCTCATAAGGCTCTAACTGATCATACAAGTTTTCGGATCAATCACGACACCGCAGGCAGGACATTTAGCATGTTTTTCAACTTCATCGGAAAAGATTTCCCACTTTTCGCCACATTCTGGACATTTTACTTCAACTCCTTTCAAGCCTTTATTGCTTTCGAATCCCGGACAATGGTTTTCATCTGTCATGGTATTTCTCCTTTATGCTGAGATGGTGTTTATGCTGCAACCGTTCTCTATTGCCTACTGTAAAACGCAAAGATCACTCAATTAATTCTGAACTGCGGTTATACATCTTTTCAATTTCCGCAGACAGTTTCTCACTAAACGTAAATACTGTCTCATCTTTACAGTGCTGCGACTCAAGTTTTCGCACCACATTGGCTAGATCACTATCCTTAAATGTACTGGAAATCCAATTTGAAAAATCGTGTCGTTGTAAATGACCAGTAATGACTGCAAAATCAACACTATTTGCACTTGCCGCAAGTTCACTAAGTGTCCTTGCACATTCCCCTGTTGGAGTTCCGTTGTCAGTAAAGATAAACGCCTGCTCTAAATCAATTGGTATCTCAAAATACTTTGTACGGTGTCGCACGTGTAGTGTGAGACGTGGGGCAACGGTAAATCGGTATGGCTTACCCTCCACCTCTTCAGTCGGAGGCAATAGAGCTGCTTCGGTTGTTTCTAGATTTCCTAGAAGCTTGTGTAAATCGCCCTTAACTGAAGAGGGGGGAGCCAATTGTTCTACAACGTCAACTTCATTTTTTTCCACCATACGGGTGGCGATAACTGCTTCAAAAGATTGAAGCAATTCCTTAGGTAATTGCGAGGGCCGATAGGTCACTAAAATATATGCACCCAACTCTGTATCAAGCAATCCACCACAATCCAAACAACCCAGAAAGTAGTGGGATTCGTCAAGGAGGATGTAATGCGGATACCCCTTTTTCCTACGATATTTTGCCGTCAATGGTAAATGTTGTCTAATGAAGGAAACTTTCTCATCATGATCGAGATGCGATAAATCCAGAATAATGCTTAATCCCTGATGAAGGATTTCCATCAAATCATCTAATGCTGGGAGCAATTTGTTGCCCCCAAGCACAATGGTATTCGGCAAAGAGTGGAGACTTCCGTAGTCTCCCTCGGGATCGAAAATCAATAATGTATAATTTTGCAGGATCATTTGTTCACAGAGCAATCCTGCAATCCAGGATTTTCCGCTCTTCGAATCCCCGGCGACCAGAATATTGCGTCCGCGTATCGCCATTTCTAAAGGAGCCTGCCCTGCTAGTGATTCGAGAACCAGTTTCCGGTGTCTCCTTACTCCCGATGGCAAGCGAGTTTCTGACGATACTTGACGGATATATTCCGCAACGGATTCCGGACCCTCGCCCGGAAGAACAAAATCAGCCTTATCTTTGAGAAAACTGGACGCCCATTCAACTGCAACACCATACTCACAGCACTGAAGCAACTCATAATCATTTTCGGCGTCTCCTATGCCGAGGGCGTTGTGAACTGACGTACCGAGAACATTTAGTATTTCACGTAGGCCACTCGATTTACTAATAGATTGTGGCAGTATCATGATGCGGTTTCGGTTGAATGAAAGTGCCAATGGCAGTTCCAGTTCTTTGAGGATTGACACCACCGTATTGGCATGTTCTGCATCCAAATCCACGAGGCATCGGCCTACAACAAATTCGATGCCTCGATTGCTTAATTCATTCAACAGAACTGGAAAGGGAGGCGGTGCAAGCATTCTTCTGTGGCCATTTGACATTAAGATAACAGCACCGTTTTCTGCAACGACTGCATCAACAAAACTTAGGTCACCGGCTACTCGGCGTAATTCACGCAAAATTCTTCCTGTTGCGATAATGACGAGCAGCCCGGTATTTCGCACCTCTCTTATGGCTTCGCGGACTTTTGGGTGTAAAACCCCGTTGGTTGCAACAGTTCCATCATAATCAATGGCAATTGTTCGTAAAAGCATAGAATTCCTCCGGACAGATGGTAAAAAAACCGCTGATAAGACTCGTTTTCAAAGGTGTTTTCCCCCTCTATGGAAACCTTTGATATATAGAATCGAATAAGTGGAACTATCTCATCCGTCACTCATTGTTTCGGAAGAGCAAAATTTTGCATGAGATTCTCCAGAGCAAGAAGTCCATCAAGCTTGTGTGAGCGTCAACCACCATGACCTTGACATTGGTACAGCCGTACTACTCAAGAATACATACTGATTCTCTGCATCAGCTAAGCCATCCCAATCGTCCCGATTGTGCTTTAAAAGGATTCATGACCAACACGGGACAATGGGCTCCTTTCAGGACACGTTCTGCCACACTACCGAGCATAATTCTTTCAAGTCCCTTTGCTCCATGAGTATTGATGATGATTAAATCTGAATGTTTCTCCTTGGCAAATTCAATAATTTTATCTACTGGGTCTCCGGTAGCCACTTCCCCGATACTTCCCGGACATCTCACGCTATTATCTGCAAGAAGCTGAGACATCTTAGCTTCTGCATCAGAAAGGAGCTTCTCTGTGCACACCTGAACATACGGAGTATCAAGCATCGCGGTACCGGGATAAAAATTAACAACATGGAAAAAATATGGGATAGCTGAAAATTTTTTCGCCATATAGACGGCATACTCAACCAATCTATCAGTATGTTCCAAGAAATCTAAAGGGACAACAATTCGTTTTATATCCTTCATAGCACATCCCACTGTATATCTGTTACCGGCTGAATTGCTTCCTATCCCTGACACTTAGGACTGGCACAGGTGAATGTCTGAATACCTTCTCCGCATTGGAACCAAGAAGCGTGCCGAGGGCGTTACTTCTCCCTTTGTTACCGATGATAACCAGATCAACTTTTTCTTTTTCGATGGTATTGAGAATTTCTTTAAAAGGGACCCCTGTTTGGATAAGAATATTCACCTGGGTCATATCTGAATAGAAATACTCCTTGACAATCTCAAGGGTTCGTTTGTAGCGATCAGCCTTGGCTTCCTTCAGGTAGCGTTCTACACTGAACTGCCCGGGATAGTAATGACTGGCAGATCTCACTGCCTCAACATCTCTGCTATTGATTACATTTATTACTTCAAGCCTCGTCACCAAGCTATTCGTGAGTGCACAAGCATACTCCATCGTTATTTTTGAATAATCCGACAAATCAACACAAACCAAGGCTTTTTGGATCTTCTTCATTTCAATCCCCCCTCCACAAACGTGGTGGTTAAATTATCCTTTTATTTCTCTAAAAGCTGCAAACAACGCCGCAGTTTATTTAAAAAATGCAAATCTTGTGCCAAGTTAAGGAGGAGTGACGGGAACTATATATATAACCCAAGGCACCTGGTAACCAAGCGATAGCGGTTGATTAGCTTGGAGATGTGTCATTACATTTACAAGTCGAAAAAATGAATGTGATGCTTCAGACAGCTAATGTCGTCTGTTTTATATTGACGAGATGGTAATTTTTCCATTTTTACAGGCAACGTTGGCCTTGATATTCGTAATATTTTGAGGCATAGGAATGATTGCCATCAGTGTGCTCAAGGGCCTCACTGATTAAAAGTGATGAAAAATGATCCGTGCAGA
This sequence comes from uncultured delta proteobacterium, assembly GCA_963776075.1. Taxonomy (GTDB): domain Bacteria; phylum Desulfobacterota; class Desulfobulbia; order Desulfobulbales; family Desulfocapsaceae; genus MADRE3. The sequence continues at coordinate 93,859 of CAVZLG010000010.1, read as the reverse complement.
ATTCGAACAGATTGTCTTTCCTATCAGATCTGAGAGCAGAGAGCCCCTCTATCTCTATCACGAAAACGTCAACAGATGCTATTAACTGCTAGGCTGAGTTATGCAGTTCCGTTTAACATATTCACACCTGCCGACAACAATATCGAATCCTTCATGTTTTGCCTGATCACCAACTGCAAAGATATCTGGGTTTTCTGTGCGCATATACTCAGCAACAACAATGAAATCATTTTCATTGTTTTCCTTTTATTTTTCCGTGCTGAGCATTTTTTTCTAATGCTCTTTATCTCATTTTTGATGCATCTTAATTTTTTTTAATAACCTGAGCATTGTTGCCTCTATTTCCTCACCGGAGATAGGTTTTGTGAGCAGATAGTCGATACCTTTGCATCGGATATCTTCAGAAGTTATGCTATTTCCATAAGAAGTGATAAGAATGTTTATAGCCTCATACTGTCTCTTGTTGAGAATTTCAAAAAAATCCAGTCCATTCATGTCTGGTAGTAACTCTTCGCAAATAAGAATGTCATACGGATCTTTGTTTATTGCAACGAATGCTTGTGTAGCATTTTCAACTGTGTGAAGGTGGCAATGACGATACCCAAAAAACAATGATAAAGATCTTCTGATTCCTTCATCACCATCGACCAGAAGCATTTTTATTTTGGTTAACATTTCGATATTCCTTTCTTGAAAGAGAACAGTTTCCATACCTCCTCAATTTTTTCTTAGTGATCAAGTTGCAGAAACTATGCCAGCGTTTAACCTTCTTGCAAAATGTCCTTTTCCCTCGCCTTTACAGGCTTTTCCTGCGGTTATTTTTTTTTCACAGTTTTAACTACAAAATTTCATATATCGAATTTGCAATTTTTTGCAGATTGCATTTGAAAGTGTGACTTATAGTCAGCTCTTGAGTAACTGATAAAAAATGACAAAGATAGTAAGGCGTTTTTGAAAGGTGATACGATTATAGGTGTTCAAAGCGTTAGGGATTTATGATAAAAGGTTCTTTTATCTAGGTTAATCACTAGCAAAAACTATACCTAAGGGTGAATATGTGATTACGCAAATCCTGCAAGGAAGCTTGATCCCAACTTTTGTAATAGACAATGACCATATCATTACACACTGGAACAATGCCTGTGAGAGGTTGACAGGCGTTACAGCTGGCGAAATGATTGGCACTGAAAAACAGTGGTGTGCCTTTTATTCAGAAGAAAAACCAGTCATGGCTGATCTCATTGTAGACAAGGTGTCGGAAGAAGTATTTACCAAAACGTTTGGCAGTGGAGTGAAAAAGTCCAACTATATGGATGGAGCATTTGAGGCAGAAGGCTTCTTTCCAGACCAGGGAGAAAACGGTAAATGGTTATTCATTACTGCTGCACCATTAAAAGATGATCAGGGGGAAATTATTGGTGCACTAGAAACGATACAGGATATTACTACACGCAAGCAAACAGAAGAGGCTTTACTAAAAGCACAGGAAGAATTGGAAAAACGGGTTGAAATACGCACAGCTGAGCTTACAGCAGCAAATGCCAGATTAAAAAACGAAATTGTCTGGCGTAAACGAGCTGAAGATGATTTGGCCCAGAGCGAAAATAAATTCCGCACTGTGGCAGACTTCACCTATGACTGGGAATACTGGAGAGACCCCGAGGGCGGCTTGGTATATATTTCCCCTTCCTGTAAACGAATTACCAGTTATAGCACACATGAGTTCATAAATAATTCAGACCTACTTGCGTCTATCACTCATCCCGATGATCGAGCAAAGCTACTTCAACACCTTGAAGAGGAAATGAACACTGACGAGGTGTCTCACATGGATTTTCGAATCACTACAAAAAAGGGTGAACAAAGATGGATATCTCATTTTTGCCTACCGGTATTTGCTGACAACGGGAGTCATCTTGGCCGGCGAGCAAGTAACCGTGACATCACAAAGCGCAAGCAGTTGGAGAACGAACTTAGAAAGGAACAGAAAAATCTTGAAATTCGTGTAAAGGAACGAACAGAACAGCTTTCAAAAGCATATGATAGTCTTCAACAAGAAGTGGATGCACGAAAATCAGCATATGAAGCCCTGCAATTTACCCGCTTTTCTATCGACCACGCTAATGATATGATTTATTGGGCGGACCCTGACGGTAAAATTATCGATGTAAACGAAACAGCGTGTAGTAGACTTGGCTGTTCAAGAGATGAACTTCTATCGATGACAGTAATGGATATTAACCCCAGCTTAACGCTTCACAAGTTCTATGAGGACTGGGTGGACATCAAACATAACGGGACGAGGAGAATAGAAACGAGCCACTATTGTAAATCAGGAGAAGCCATCCCTGTCGAAATTCACATCAGCCATATTGAATTTAGTGGCAAAGAATATAATTGTTTTTTCGTCCGTGACATTACAGAGCGCAAGGACTTGGAGCGTCTTATGGCCATCCAAGACAAAATGGGTTCACTTGGTCGTGTGGCTGCTGGTATTGCCCATGAAATTAGAAACCCTTTATCGACTATCAATGTTTATTTGAGCACCCTAAAAAGGCTTCTTGAACGGGAAGATTTTGATACAACTAACCTGACAAATATTAAAGAAGCCACTGCGGAAATGGATGCTGCGTCTCATAAAATCGAAACTGTTGTTAAGCGGGTTATGGATTTTTCCAAGCCGGGCCAACAGCAGATGCAATTAATGAACGTTAACCAATGTGTAAGAAATGCTGTCGATCTTTCGATGGTTACGTTGAGAAAGAGCGGAGTCGCACTGGAGTTGAAACTGGATGAGAATCTACCCGAATGCTACATGGACAATCAGCTGATTGAACAAGTGATGTTAAATCTGATTACCAATGCCATAGAAGAGCTGACAGTGAGCGAAGGAGAGAGACAACTGGAAGTAGGAACGGCAGAAAGGGGCCATGATGAAGGAGAAAGGTTCATTGTTATAAGCGTTGGTGATTCTGGTGCTGGTGTACCTGCTGAACTGAGTGACAAAATATTTGATCCTTTTTTCACCACCAAACACTATGGTTCTGGCATAGGACTTAGTATCTGCCACAGAATTATCAATGACCATCACGGTTCCTTAACTGTTTCAACGAACAAATGGGGGGGAGCACAGTTTGAGGCAGTGTTTCCAGTCAAAAAAGGGGTAACCACTTGATGGTAACATATTCCATTTACATAGTTGATGATGAGCAGTCTTTAGCCAAGGGAATAGCATTGGGCTTACCAAAAGACTATAGAATCACGCCTTTTACCACAGCTGAGTCAGCTCTCGAATCGATGACAAAGAATACGCCGGATCTGGTCCTTCTTGATATAGGGCTGCCGGGAATGAGCGGTATTGAAGCCCTGCGGGTGATAAAAAAGGATTATCCCGGTATTGTGGTAATTATGATAACTGCCTATGAAGACATCAAAACGGTAATTTCTGCTATGCGTTTGGGTGCTTACGATTACGTAGTAAAACCCATCCAGATGGATGCTCTGGAGATAACTGTAAAGAATGCATTAGAGAGCATTAGGCTGAAAAAAGAAGTTCAGGGTTTACAGGAAAAATATCTCAGGGAAAACCTGCCTTTTTTTATTGGAGAAAGCAAGGTTATTCAAGATGTAATGCAGTACATCGAAAATGTGGCCAAGAGCCCTGATACACCGATTCTTATTCTCGGTGAATCGGGAACAGGCAAAGAACTCATCGCCAGTGCTATCCACTTCAGAAGCCCTAATTTTCAGGGGCCGTTAATCCCGGTCAACTGTGCTGCGATCCCTAAAGAACTTCTTGAGAGCGAGCTCTTCGGCTACGAGAAAGGGGCTTTTAGTGGTGCTAAACCGTCTGGGAAAAAAGGCCTTATAGAACAGGCAGCAGGCGGTACTCTTTTTCTCGATGAGATTGGTGATTTGGATCTTGATGCGCAGGCCAAACTTCTGCGATTTCTTGAATCAGGTGAGTTTTATAAAGTTGGCGGAACCAGATTGACACACATCCAGACAAGAGTCGTCTCAGCAACCAATAAGAATCTCGTAAAACTGATAGATGAGGGGGCATTTCGTGAAGATCTCTATTTCAGGATTGGGGTTGTCAAGCTTGAAGTCCCCTCATTGAATGAACGTCCAGAAGATATTCTTCCGATAGCCAAACATTTTCTGATGGAATTCAGCGAAAAATTTGACAAATCATTTAGCGACATCACGCCTCAAGCAGAACGAGCATTACAACAAATTCAGTGGCGTGGAAATGTTCGCGAATTGAAAAATTTAATTGAAAGAGCAACTCTAATTGCAATAGGGCCGGAACTAACCTTGCAGGATCTTGGGATACAAGCGGTTCAACCTGCTCAAGAGCCAAAGCATTTACCTGACAAGCTTACTCTGGCTATTCATCAAGATGGAATTGATTTACCCTCTTTATTGGAATCTATAGAAAAACAGTATATTGAAGAAGCCTTAGAACTGACAAGCGACAACGAAACCAAAACTGCCAAGCTCCTTAATTACAAATATTCCACACTTCGCTATCGACGGAGAATACTCAACATTCCCTGAGGAGTTTAACCAGCTCTTTTGAGTTGTACCTTTTGTCCTGCCATCAATACATCGATTCCAAATTTTCGTACATGCATCAATAGCTTTTTAGAACAATATGCTATGCAGCTAATTTGCAAATAACTGCAAATTTCATCTGCAATTTTTTACAGATCGAGCTCTTTAATTTCCATATCCTTCTGTTCTATTGGAGTAAACATGAGAAACGAAACTTAATAATGAAATTCTCATATCTGGAAAAATGATCGATCTCTGCCTATAAAGTATATATAGGCAAAATATACCGTCCAATTGAAATTTACCTTCTCAATCATTCGGATCGATTTGAATTGATTTATCGCAGTCCAAAAGGAAAAATAACATTACCAAGTAGGCCCATCTGTCGTGCTTATAGCGATACATACTGCCCTTTAGATGTGAACCAAGACGAATTTTTTTATTCCTGCTATCACTTGCAGATGAATCGGTATTTTAGCAGGGATAGATGTTTGATTTTGTTAACTTATTGATTTACAGAAGAGGAAGGTCAAAATTTAGATGAAACTTTTATGACAATTAAAGTAATGTCATCTTCTATTTTAAAATTTTCCTGAAATTTGGCTAAAGACTCAAGAATTGTATCGAGGATTGAATGCGCATCGAGATTTGAGTTTTCTTTAATGATCGTGTAGATTGATTCTTTTCCGAACATTTCACCATTTGGGTTCCGTGCCTCCCAAATACCATCAGTTCCGAGAAGAATTATTTGACCCTCTTCAAGGTTTTGTTGTTCATTTTCTTCATATTGCCAATTTTTGTCCACACCCAGTATAACTCCAGTACCTTTCAGTTCCAGAATTGAATCGAAATTTGGATCAAAAAATATGGCAGGATCATGCCCAGCACGTACCCAACTTAATTTTTTGTTAGTTTTATCGATGATCATATAAAACATACTCATGAAGTTCCCAGAATCTGCCAAATCTCGTGTAAGTTGCTGATTTATATCTGAAACAACCTCAGAGATGCTGCCAGGCAAAGCAGACCGCTGACGTAGAAATGCTCGACCAGATGCCATTAGAAGGGCAGACGAAATACCGTGTCCAGAAACATCACCTATGACAACGCCGATTTTTTCTATCTCATGGTCATCAAATTCAATAAAATCATAATAATCTCCACCGGTTTCATCACAATAGATGCTTTTACCAGCAATATCTAAGCCTTCAAAATCAGGGACCTTCTTGGGTAGAAGATTTTGCTGAACTTCCATTGCAATTTCTAATGATTTACGCAATTGATCTCTTTGATTTAGACCCTCGACCATCTTATTAAAAGACTGCATAAGATTGCTGATCTCATTGCTACCACGCGGGACAAGGCGAGTCCCCAAATCACCGGATGCAACCCTCATGGAACCTTCAGCTACAGATAACACCGGAGAAATAATTTGACGACGGAGGAAAAAAAGCATTCCTAAAACCAGTAAAATAGCTGCCGAAGAGAATCCTAAAAAAACCCTCCTGCTAATACGTTTATATTCCTCATGGATCAGATCAAAAGTACGTCTTACATCGATAATAATTTTAACGACAGCCTGTACGTTATCTTTTTTTCGGCTCATTATTGGGTAAATGACCTCAATGACCGGTATTTCTGGCTGGCCAGGCTCTAATTTGAGTGTCTTGACCTGGTGTTTAATGAGAGGACGGCCTGATGTTACGACTTTTATGAAATCGTCTGTTGAATATAAATCTCCTATCTTCTCACGCCTGGTGTGATCCAGAATTTCCCCCTGAGAGTCTCGCACCACTACTCTTATAATTGTAAAATTTAATGTATGTTCGAGATACTTAGCCCGTTCTTCTATCAATTGGGTCAGACTCTTTGATTCCTTATCCAGTAAAAACCGTCTTACCGAGGTTTCTATTGAGGAAATGAATATTGTAGCCTTGTTCTCGGCTTCTTTAATAGCTACCATTTTCATATTTCGCTGATAGAGATAGACGCTCAATACCAGAGAGACCAGCGTAAACCCGATGACGATAACGACAGCTTGTGTGAATATGCTGTTATAAAATGGCAGTTTCTTCACTATTCTCAGTGTGATTCTTTTAAAATTTCAATGATCATATCATCTACAAATCTACTGTACTTGTATTTATAAGCCTGAACTTTCTGCGTTGCAACAAAACAACAATAAATAACTGAAATAACGATATTAAATGTGAATAATCTTTTATTCCTGAGATAATAAGTTCGGCGACTTATATAATGATATCAGTAAAAAAGGGGTATTGAGAGATTCGCTCTGACTTTATTGGCCATGAATACGAGATCAGTTTTTTTCTGTATCAATAGCTTTAAGTATTTCTTAAAAGGGGGTGCCTACATGGACAAGGATTTTTATCTTTGCCGCGTCCGTGGAAAAATGTTCCACAATTACCTCGTCCAGCCGTTATAACGCTCAGCAAGTGCTTCCTACACATATCGATCCACATCAATCGTCTCGGGATAGTACCTGCTTGCTCTCTTTACAGCCTCAACAAAGATCAGATTTTCATCAGCCTTTCTGGGCTCGCGCAGAATTCCCCCGGTAACGATGACAACATGTAGATAAAGGCGCTGTCTTCTGCAATTATACCATCGTAGTCGATCGAAATTACAAGTAAAAGTATGTCTGTTCTTATTTTAATTTTCTAAACGGATTCAGCGCCAGGACTGGGCAATGTGCGCGCTTCACAACCCGTTCGGTTACACTGCCAAGCAATATTTTCTCTAGTCCTTTCGCCCCGTGGGTGCTGATTATGATCATGTCCGCCTGTTTGGCCTTGGCATATTCGACAATTTTATCTACAGGATCTCCCACCACAACTTCGCCAGTACAGCCGGGACAATCTCGCTGTATATCGCTGACCAGGTTCGTCATTCTTTCGTTTGCATTGACTTCAAAATCTGCCAGGAATGTACTAGAATATGGCGTTCCAAACATGCCATCTCCCACGTAAATAGCAACGGCATGAATAAAATGAATTGTTGCCGAAAGCGCTTTCCCCATCCCCACTGCATAATCGACGAGTTTTTCAGTATTTTCCGAGAAATCAACAGGAACAATAATAGTTTGTACATTTTCCATTTCATCCCCCAGGTTTCTTTTCAGCAGCAATCGCCTAAAGCTTCTGCAATTCTTCAATCACTTTATGCTGCGATAATTTGAGTGGCAACGACCAGTCAACGTTTGACCAGGTATTCCAATATTCATCTGCATATTGCATGCCACTATGTCTCCGCAGTGTTTCATGATCATCATTCTCTGGATTGAGCACCGACATGTTTGAGTAATGTGGAAAGAAAAGTGGACATCATACTGAATTCGATGCAGGGAGGTGACCTCCCTGCATCGGGCCCCTCAAACTTCCTGTAACATAACAAATTTCAGGGCATGGGTTGTGCATTTGGTAACGCAAGCAGGTTTGAGACCAGCGTCAACACGGTCCATGCAATAGTCGCATTTCACGGCCTTTTTAGTTTCCGGGTTGAGCTGGGGTATCGTCCATGGGCAGGATCCAGCACAGGCCATGCAACCAATACATTTATCCTGATCAATGAAAACAATACCATCATCCCGTTTGACTATTGCTCCTGTCGGGCAAATGGAAAGACAGAAAGGATCTTCACAGTGATAACATGACCGAAAAGAAAATTCGGTCTTTGGAACACTTTTAACCTTCACCATAACCGAGTGGTCAATCTCACAGAGGTATGGTCCTACAGGCAGATTCTTATTCGTTTTACAGTGAACCTCACATCCGTGACAACCAATGCATCGTTTCCCGTTGAGGTAGATCATATATTTGTTCATAATTCGACCCTCCTCTGGGGATTTTTAACACTCCGACGAACCGCAACAAAGGCCTGGCAGAGGTTAATTCCACCACCAGCCTGATCCCAGTCATCAAGCTTGTTTTTCATTAGTTTCTGATCACTGACTCCAGCATGAAAGCTGCGTGTCTGGCGTGGTATTTCCTTGCCAAATCCGTGCAGGGTATAGACGGCGTCAGGATGGATATATTCGACAACATTCGCATGTACCGTTCCACAATAGCTCTCGTCTTCAGAGACAACGTCGACAAGATCTCCATGGGCTATACCCAGGCTTGCCGCTGATTTGACATTTATCCACAGGCTGTTTCTCGGCATCAGTTCATTTAATAGCGGGTTATTTGTCGTATGGCCGTGAGAATGTACGGCGGTTCTTCCGTAGATCAATCGGAACATGCCGCGAGGCGGCCTGATCGGAGACTCATATTCCTTGAGCGAAGGCAGGCCTGCATCGCTCAGTTTTTTACTGATGATCTCAATCTTGCCAGAAGGGGTTTTGAATCGGCCGTCAAGCTGCTCAGGATTAAACATAACCTGCTCTTCGGTAAGTGCGACGAACCCTTTTTCTTCGAAATCTTCGATGCTATAACCGGTTGGTTCAAGCTGCCATTTCCAGAACTCCTCTATGGAAGCAAATGGAAAGTAATCTTTTATGTCGAGGCGGTCAGCCAGTTCCTTGAAAATTTCCCAGGATGGCTTGGTATCCGTTTCTGGATCGATCGCCTTACGTCTTACCGCGAGGCGTGGTTTCGGTCCTTTTTGAACACAAATCGGATTATCTCTTTCCAGGTAGGTACATTCTGGCAAAATGACATCTGAATACCAGCCAAATTCGCTATAGTGGGTATCTATGGAAACCAGGAGATCAAGTTTGTCAAAATATTCTTGCTGCTTTTGCGGGTCGGGCATACATGAGAATGGGTCATGTCGCATAGCGATCCAACCTTTTATGGGATATGGATCTTCTGTCACCATTGCATTGAAGAAGAGATGGGCAAGACCCGGCCCTTTATCGAAATGGTTATATTTCCAGCCGACGCCATCACCCCGTTTAATATCAGGTTTTGCGATATCAATAGTCCTGATTCCTTTCTTGCCGCAGTCACCAGGTCCTTTAGGGATTATAAGGCCACCTTTCTGCTCAATATTACCCATGAGAACATTGAGAATATGAAGCGCTCTGCTGGCATAGAATGAATCCTTATATCTTGACAGGTTCCAGCCGGGGTGAAAAATCACCTTCGGCATATCTTCCAAAACTTCAGAAACAAAATTCTTGATTGCCTTTTCTCTGACCCCGCACTCTTTCGCGGCCCAGGCAGGAGTATACTGTTCCACAAACGCACAGAGCTCATTAAACCCAGTGACGTAGCGATCAATAAAATTTTTATCATAAGCTCCTTGCTTGATAATCTCGTGGATCATTCCCAGAGCGAGGGCATAATCGGTACCAGGTCTTACCTGCAGGAACCGGGTTGCCTTCAGCCCGGTGATGGTCTGGCGCACGTCCACATAGGTCAGTTTGCCGCCATTGTCGAGCATATCAAGGGTCTGCAGATTTTCGGCAATGCGCAGAGAAGAAAACATATTGCGCCCAAAGAGTACCAGGTGTTTGGCATTTTTAATATCGTAGACAAACCCTTTTCGACCAACACCATTTATTGAAAGACTTGCGTGGTGGGTATTGCGTCCGCAGGTGTTGTCATGGTTGGTATAATTTGGTGAACCAAAAGCGTGGATAAATGACTTATACATTGATTGCCATGGTCCACCACGTGAGCTGAGCACCACTGATTCAGGGCCATAATCACTCTTGATTTTCTTCAATTTATCGGTGATGTAGTCATATGCCGTTGGCCAGCTGACTTCCTTCCAGCGGCCGCCCCCTCGTTCGCCATCGCGAATGAGGGGCTGCAGCGGCCGTTCCCGATCCGCCACCAGTGCTGGGCCCGCTGAACCTTTGGCGCAAAGAGCGCCATTCAGCAGATGCTGGTTCCCTTCAATCCAGGTTACCCTGTTATTTTCTGTTTCCACCCGTATGGGGCACCGAACGGTACACATTCCACAGATGGAATATACAGATTGTGTCATGAAATTTCCTCCTCGGTCAGGTGCATCAACTGGCGCCTGATGGTTCAAATAATGGTTCTTGTGACAACCTGGTATGTTGATCACTTACAGAATAGTCTCCCACCTTTTGTGAACGGAAACGTTTGACTGCAAGCTTTGCCAGAAAAAAAGCCACGTTAATTAACAAAACAGCGGTAATAAAACAGAAAAGTGCGCCGATCGTAACAGGTTCAGTTTCTCCGAATCGAAAGACATAGCTCCTGCCAAAAATCTCCATCAACCGTTCTGCCCGATACGACTCGTTGATATATGTTGCCATACTGACAACCGGCAGATAAAAGGTGATCAGGCTGAGCAGCAGCCCTTCCAGGAAGTAATCATAATAGGCACGATTCAGGTGTGCCTTGTCGATGTTCCTGGCAAGAGTTCTTCCTTTCTCACTGTCGTTACACTTAAGAGCCTCTTCTCGAATGCTCAGCCAGTGTTTGAAGTCTGTCTCCAGCGTGATCAACCGATTTGTCCTGATATATCGTTTTAATACCTTGGTGAGGCAAACAACGACCAGCGCCAGAAAAATAAGAACAGGAACCGGTCCGAGAAAATGCAGGTAGCTGAGCAGGAAATCAACTGTTGCTGCACCCTGTTGGATAAGGGTGGAGAGTGTCTCCCATGCTCTGTTTAATAGTTCGTCCATGTCAACCGTCCGTTATGGGTCTCTGCAGTGGTAAAACCCCTGCAGAGACTCGTTCTGATTCGTTTATGCTATCTCACTGCTTATGACCCTCTTAGATCCAGTACTCAATTTTCAGGAATCTGAAAAAGAGGAAGAACAGGGTAAAAGCCAGAACAACCTTGAGGGTCATCTCGCTAAACAGTTTCTGAAAACGGCTTCCCAGCATGCCGCCGACGAAACCACCGATAATAATGGCAATGGCAAGTGTCATGTCCGGCAGATACCCATTCATCACATAGCCGATAAAAGATCCAATACTGGAAAAACAGGTACCAATAAGAGAGATTGGTACTGCCACATACATCGGAAGAGCTGCAATAGTGGTCATCATTGGTACAAGCAGGAAACCGCCACCGATACCAAAAGCACGGGAGACGACACCCACGATGATACCTAAAAATGCGAAGAGCGCCGGGTTGATCCGGAATTCTTCTCCCCAGAACTTAAATCGGTAGTCAAAAAGTCCAGATTTAACAGGCTCAATTGACCCCATCTCTACCGCACCGCCCTCGGCCTTGGCCTTGGCAACGGCTGCGTTGAATTTCTGGGTCATTGCCTTGATGTTCTTTCGTTTCGACATCGCCTTGGGTGTCATTTCCATCAGGGTTTTAATGCCCATGATCACGACCAGAATACCCAACCATTCCTTGTAGGCGGACATGGACAAATGCTGGGTGGCATATTTGCCAAGCCAGACTGAGCCAATAAAAATACCGGCACCAAAAGAGAGACCGACTGGCCAGGCTACTCGCCGCTCAACCACTGCAAAGCGGTAGAAACTTCCGAGTGGGGAAAAGAGGGTGAGGGCAATGTTTGATGGCCGCAGAACGTTCGCAGCGTTGATGCCAACGGGACCGGCAGTCTGGACAACCAGAGCCTGAAAAGCACCCATCAGCATGCCGCCGGCAGCGCCGATCATAGAAAAATAGGTTCCAACAAGAATCGCACCGATCACGACATAGAGCGGGTTCATGTAACGATACGCTTTATTCATCCAGAAACCATTTTTCAAAATTGTATAGGAACCGGATTTTTGACCGTTTACATAGACATCAAATTTAGTGCTTGGAGCAGTGTGTCGAAAGGAGGTGAAAGATGCGGTAAATGTACCGGTTGTCTTATCAAGATCTACGGTGGTTCCTTTGTCCCAATAGTTTCCTGAACTGTCATCGCCAATAACACTTCGGGCAAAAATGACCACTTTCCCTTTTTTGTTACCTTCTTTTACAATGGTATCAATTCCGTAAGACTTCTCATGTCCAAATCTGAACATATTCCACTGCTCTGATGTTTGGATGGGGCCGAGCATGTTCTGCACATTTTCGTCGAGTTCACTGAATTCTTTTTTTAATTTATACATACCGGCAGTATATAACCCACTTCCAATAAAAGAGGGTCCACCAAATTTTTTGGAGCTATCCTGACCAAACGCTTCCCGATTACTGGTTAACATGTAATAGAGCGGTGGGATAGCGGTGTCCATGGCAAAACCTTCTTTGTCCGCATTTTGCTTTAATTTTTTGATTTCATTGATCCCATCGGTATCCTTGGAGGCAAATTGGTCCTGCTGGGCGATGGCAATATAAAGTTCCTCTCCTGGTGGGATCGTCCCTTTAATGGTTACCGTGTCACCAGCTTTATACTCAGACGCTGAGATGGTGGTCTCAGCGAAGCAGGTTGTCTGAGCCACGAGGGAAAAAATCGCTGCTGCAATGAAGGTTGTCGGCCAGAATGTTCTCTTCACGTTTCACTCCTTGGTAATAGTTAATATGGGCCCGGTCCAAGATTTGTGTACGGGGCATGACAGAGCATGGTTATATTTTTAATTGAAGTACCTGTTCGACCTTACGTTCCAGGTCTTCTTTATCGATTGGTTTTACGCAATATTCATTTGCTCCAAAGCTGAGGGCATCACGCGCTGTTTCGGCTGTTGGATAACCGGTCAAGATGATGACCTTTATCTCTGGCTGAATCCGCTTCAACTCGGCCAACACATCAATACCACTCATTTTTTTCAGTTTTATATCAAGGATAGCAAGATCAATGCGGTTTTTCTGCGCAAACCTGATCGTATCTTCTTCTTCGGTAAACGTGTGTATCTTATGTCCCTGCCGGGAGAGGATTTTCTGTATCAGTAAACATGCATCATATACGTCATCAAGAACGAGTATCTCTGCCATTTCCGTTTCTACCAGTTGTTGAGATTTATGGTTGAATTTGTTTATTCGATAACCTGTTTTTCATTGTTTCTTTTTCCAGATACTGGAAGTGCAATATGCATCGCAGTACCTGGGGTCAGATGACAGCTCTTATCCTTAGTAACGGGGCTCTCAACGGTAATTGTTCCAGCGTGGTCTTCGATGATCCCATAACTGACCGAGAGCCCAAGGCCGGTGCCTTTACCTACCGATTTGGTGGTGAAAAATGGATCGAATATACGCGATCTTATCTCTGAATCTATTCCTGTTCCAGTATCGACAATTGATATGGTTACAACCTGTCGATCCTCTGAAAACCTGGTACGGACAGTCAGGGTTCCACCCTCACCCTCCATGGCATGCTGAGCGTTATTAATCAGATTGACGAATACCTGGCGTAGTTTTTCTTCATCTCCTGTGATTACCGGGAGCGTATCAGAAAAATTTCGTACGATATCAATATGATCGAGGTTGAGATTATGTTCTGTAATTGCAAGAACATCGGTGAGAATTTCATTAATATTCACATCTTTCAGGGAGCTGCCTGATTGTCTCGAAAATTTCAGAAGGTCGGCTACAATTTTTCGACAGGCTTGGCTTTGTCTTTCCACCACGACAAGATTCTCATGTGTTTCACTTTCTGGGGAGAAATCATCTTTCATTAACTGGGAGTACCCGAGAATAATACCGAGCGGTGTATTGATCTCATGTGCCACCCCAGCCGCCATCTGACCGACCGATGCCATCTTTTCAGTGCTGATCATCTGCTGGGTCATGGTTTTAAGTCGGGTTAGGTCCTTGGCAATGCCTTCGCAGCCAATAATTTCTCCACTTTTGTCGTAAATAGCCGTCGCTGAAAGCAACGCATAGATTATTCCACCGTCTCTCTTCACCAGTTCTGCCTCAAAATCTTCCACATATTTCTTTTGTTGAAGTGAGATATTAAATTTTTTCAGGTCAGTATCATCGGCAAAGAGATGTTTAAGCGACAGCTTGGATTGGTCTTTGTCGGTATAGTCAAGTATTTCAAGCCCAGCATCATTGATATCAACAATAGTGCCGGAATTATTGCAGAAAAACACCATGTCTTTGGAGTTATGGAAGAAATTTCTGAATTTCTCTTCCGACATGGCTAGCTCCTGGGTGCGACTTGTCACCATGTCTTCAAGGTGCAAATTCATCTCTTTCATGGTTTCGGTAGCTTTTTCCAGATTCATATTGGCTGACCTCAGGCTTTCTGCCTTTTTCTGGATTGCACGATACCCTTCGACCCCTTTGTGATAGTAAATTGTTACCGCAGAGACAGAAATCATCAACAGGGTGTTCAGGCCACCAGAATATGGAGAAAGCATTTCCCATATAGCTTTCTGGTCACTGATAAGCAGACCCTGTTTCACCATATGACCAACCGCTCTTGATATGGAAAAGACAACAAGTGTAATGCAAAAATAATGGAGGAATCCCCATAAAAAATTATCAGGATCTTTGCGGGTAAGAAGAAAGGTGTAGCGTAATGATATAAAAGATAAAATAATCATCACCTGGGAACCGATGATATCGGTGATCACCGAGGGGAGCATATACATTTCCATCATACCTCATCCTCTTGTAATGACTGGTGATAAAAGGAACGTAAACTCAGGCAGAGGAATACCATGGCGGGTACGGTGAGGAGATGATCCAGCTTCGCGGTATAGTAGATAGCTTTAATAAAAGAGATCGGCATATTAACTTTACTGAACAGATAGCTGTCAACATGGGTAAAATCATCGGGAGTTAAATGCTGTGTGGCATAATGTCCTGCGAAAGCGAGGATGTTCCAGAAGATGGTGAGAACACAAAATACTCGAAGATAGGTCCACCCTCTTCCTGAAAAAGTAGATCGCTTTGTATCCCAGAAAAGATAGCCAAGCGCTGCAATAAAAAAGATGTGGGCCATTTGATGAACGTAAATTCCTTCCGGTTCACTATGAGTCTGCAATGCCATCACTTTTTCAGGAAGCAGTATGCAGCAGATGACTGCAAGGGTGGGCAGGGTGATATATTTAACTATCAGACTCATAATTAGCGCTGAGAGGTGCCGCAAATATGTTGCAGGGGGGCAATGTGGTTCATTTCTTTTCTTTGTCCTTGTTTTTTGAGCCAATCCCCATCTTGCAATGCTGATTTGATGAAGAGTCGGACAGGTACCTTTAGCATAGGGAAAGCAGAATTTGTGCCAGACTGCATGGCAGAGGAGTAAACGCATCTCAGAATTCTTTATTTTGTATGCAAAAACAGATACATAATGGTAAATTGCTAGAATGAAAGCGCGAGCTGAGTATTGAAGAATAACCTCATTGACGTGCGTCAAAAATGATGCACCGCAGTAAAGTTGATGCAGCAGGGGGACATGTGTTTTTCAGGAACGAAACATCTCTGACGAGATCTCATATCGGCGCATGAGCCGCTGAAAGGCTTGGCGATCCATACCACTCTTTCGGGCGGCGGCTGAAACGTTTCCTTTGCTCTGTTCGAGGGCATGAATAAGATACGCTGAGGAAAATTGTACCAGGGTTTTCTCCTTGGCTTCTTTGTATACTTCGCTAAGAAAGGGGACTGTGATCACAGGGTCTGGAAGTATGGGCTTATTGAGTTGAGATGAAGCGGCGAGATCTTGCGGTGTGATAGATGAATTTCTACATAAAAGGGTCGCCCGGTTAACGGTGTTTTGCAATTCTCTCACATTCCCTTTCCATCTTTTTTGCATCAAGTAATGCAAGGCATCAGGGCTGAATTCCATTTCCTCTCTTTCATATTCGCGGATATAACCGGCAAGAAAATGATGTGCCAGAAGGGGAATATCTTCAGCAATTTGGGAAAGAGTTGGCATGGTAATCGACATGACATTCAGCCGGTAGAAAAGATCTTCCCTGAATTCTCCACGTGTCATTTTTTCTTCAAGGTTCTGATTTGTCGAGGCCAGTACCCTGACATCTATTTTGACTGGTCGGGTCTGACCTAAGGGGAGAATTTCTTTTTCTTGAAGCACTCTGAGCAACTTGGTCTGAACCGAAATTGAAATATCACCAATTTCATCGAGCAGTATCGTTGAACCATCGGCTTCGAGGAACAGGCCACCCTTATCGGTCTCAGCACCTGTGAATGCGCCTTTCGTGTAACCGAAAAGTTCACTTTCCAGGATATGCTCGGGCAGTGCAGGACAGTTTACAGCTACCATCTTCCTGTCAGCCCGTTTGCTCATAGCGTGTATTGCCCGGGCTGCAACTTCTTTTCCTGTGCCGGATTCGCCCCGAATAAGTACGGTGGCACAGCTGGTTGCCAATCGAGACAATAGTTCTATCGTATTGACAAGTGGTTTTGATTTACCGATAAAACCCGTTTTGTCTGCAGGTTGGGCCAACTGTTTCTGCAGGAACCTGTTTTCCCGCAACAGAGCAGTGCGCTCGAGAGCCCGAAGGACTGCTCCGCTGATTTCTTCATTGTTAAACGGTTTCTGATAAAAATCGTAAGCACCATCCTTCAAGGCCTGAACGGCCATTTCAATCGTACCGTACCCGGTCATAATGATTGTAGTAATTGTTGCATCTAGGGCAGTAACCCTTTTCAGCAACTCGAGGCCATCCAGGTCTGGCATTTTAATATCGGTCAACACAACACCGGGATGCCAGGCTTCAATCATTTCGAGCGCATTGAGACCGGATGAGGCCAGTACCACCTCGCAATTACATTTTTTAGATAATATTTTTTCAAGCAGGATCAGAAAATCACTGTCATCGTCAACAATGAGAATTCGTCTATTTTTTTGCTCAGTATCGTTCATGCTGGGAACAGGAAATTATGTTTTAACCACGAAAGACTGCGAATACGCAGATTACGTAAAGCCCAACCTATACCATAAAAATGGATCAGGAGCGATATCACAAATAGAGATCTATAGTTTAGAATAACTGGATTGATTTGCAAATGAGTTTCAATCCGAAAAACGAATGAAAAAATTACTTAAATCTGGCGGCTCGTTTTATTTTCTTGAGGCAGCGAGCAGATGAAAGTACGTTTGGAAAAATTTACCGGAGATCGTGTCGACGAGTGATGTGCATATCCCGCTTCCCTGCGGATATTGTCCGGCCAGGGACAAAAAAGTTTCGTTGGAAAGCTGATCAACATCTCTCATCACAGTCTCCAGAAAATGAGCGTCAAGGCCGAGACCACCGTTTGATCTGCAGCGGATTGGACGGTTCTCGAACAGGATGCAGGAGCCGTCTACAGAAAGAGGACATAGAAATGAATCTTTAACATACAGTTCCTGGTAGCCGGCAGATTGTTGAGTATTCAAACACCTCAGAGATTTTTGAAGCTGTTGGCTTCTCGACAATGCCCGCTTAATTGCCGCTTCTCGAGCGTCAGCCGTGATCATGCGATTGAGGCAATCATTAAGGTGGAGCGCCTCAATGAGAGGAAGATCAAAAGAAGTATGACAGCAACAATCATCTTTATAGCCGCATAGAGATTGTACGCCGCTGTTTAACATTTTTTCATCAATCAGAGCCACTATTGCTCGATACTCTTCATAGAATAAAGATAGATAGTCAGGGCGATTATGATCCACATGGGGTGCGGATAGGGAGAGTTGACCGTGTATTTTACTGAATTTTTTTAATGCCTTCCATTGGCGCCTGGTAGAAGGGACTGCTCGGGTTCTCTTCAATTCCTTCTGAGTTTGTTTCAGGCCAAGCCCCCTTCGTAACAGGTATGCGGAGGTAAAAGTACCCGTACGTCCTTGACCAAAACGGCAATGGACGAGCACTTTTTTCTTGAGGTAGAGCGCTTCATCAAGCCATTCCAGCCCTTTTTCCATCTCACTGGTGTCAGGAGCATATTCATCGTATGTTGGCAGGTAATACACTTCAAAGCCTGCCTGTTCTTCAAGCTCATGAAGATCACTGTACTCATGACAGAGGTTAACAATTGCATTGATACCCTGATCACGGATGGAATCGAGATCTTCATATGACATAGGGGCCCGCCCAACCCCTAAGTGCTCTGTTATCCATTTTATTTCATAGTTCATATCAGCGCCAATTAATCTGGAATAGGATCATTATAGTTGAAAAAACGTTGGAGGTGGTGGGCTACTGATTGTTCGTCTTTCAGCACCATGTCCATCAACTTGGAAGTACCGAGCATCCTACCGATCGAGATGAGACAGCTTTTCATGTCTTGCATCGTTAATAGCTCTATTCTGGCATCCAGTAAATCGGTCTTACAGGTTACCTTGAAGCCAAGATTTCTCAGTATCGTTTCTAAAAACTGTAATCGAAAATATCGTCCTTCCTCGGTACCTCCTCCCCCGGAAAACCGAATTGAACAATAGTTCTGTTCACTGTTCTCGCTGCACAGTGTATCGACAATAGTAAAATGGTAACCGAAGCGAATATTGAGGTTAAGATAATCCTGACTGCAGATTGCGTAACTCGCAGAATCTGACTTGTTTTTAAAAGCAAATCCATCGGTCATGGCGGCATTGTCGTATTCTTTCCAGTTGTAATACTCTCGGTCCCCCCACTCGATAGAATGATGGGAAAGGCCTTTCCAGAGTGCCTGGAAGGGAATCGATCCAACCTGCTCAACGGTAATATTCTCGTCAGCGCTCTGTTTTTTTTGGCTGTCCTCCTCAACGTCTATGAGATACAACTCAAAAGGAAGTGTTGTCACCAGTTTCTTGCGGTGTCTGCGCCGACCACCATGTGTTCCTATGGCAAACATTGCCTGTACTCCCTTTTCATGGGTATAGCGGACAATATCATGGAAAGAGCGGCAGGAATCGGGGTGAAAGGAGTCTGCATCCGGGTCAAGAATATTGAGAGGTACAATGAAATCCAGAATAATGCGGAGCCTTCGGAAATAGGGTAATTGTCTGTTGGCATATGTGCCTGATTGTATTATTTCCCCACTTTTGTCATAACCTCTGTATATCTTTCGGGAGGTAGCATCAACGGTTATCGTTTCACCATCTGTCACCCGCTCTTTAATCTCTGATGCTCCAACAATAAGAGGGATTTCGAATTCACGGCAGATGGTAGCAAAGTGGCTCGCCGCACTCCCTTTCATTGAAACCACAGCATTGCATCTGGGCAACAGTGGTATGAGTGACGGCGGAATATCATCAACGATGAGAACAGTACCTGCAGGAAGCTTCTGCAGGTTATCCATCCGCGAGAAAAAACAGGCAGTCCCGGCACCCTGTCCCTGTGCTCCTGTTACCCCTCGTTGATATAATAGTGGTAAATTGTGTTTACTGATGGTCCCGGCCTGATCTGCGTTATCAGGTGAAAGTATGGTGTGCAGCGGACGACTTTGCAGGATAACTGGTCCGTCACTGCCAATCGCCCACTCAATGTCCTGTGGCATTCCAAATAATGTTTCAAGCTCAATTGCCTGCAGGGCAAGCAGTTGAGCTTCATTTGCGGAGATTGGAGACGTATCCTCCTGGCAAGCTGCCAGCACTGTCATTTTGTTTCTGTCAAAACGGCTGATCGACGGTTGTTCCATGCCACTAACCAGTTTTTCTCCGCTTCCGGCAACACTGTGGATAAGAATTGTGTTGAGATACTCAGCTGTTGGATCAACAGTATACGTTACCCCTGCAGCCCGGGCTTGGACCATCTCCATGATAAGAACCGCCATTGAAGCCTCTGAATCACTTATGCCTGTAGTGATCCGATAGAGAAGGGCATTTGGAGTATATTTTGAGGCGAGAACCTTTAGATAGGCTTTGCCAACATTTTCGGGAAGTACGTTCATTATGGAGCGGTACTGTCCCGCAAAAGAATTTTGTCCATCCTCATTGAATCCGCTACTGCGAACAGCAAATTTTAACCGATGGCTCCCATCATGCTTATGGATTTGTTTCTCGCATGCCTGGTGCAGCATATCATCGAGCTCAGGAGGTATACTGGCGGTAACTATCAACTCTTGCAACTCATGTGATAGCCGGTGAACAGAGTTGAGATTATCTGGTTCTATTTCCAGAAGCAGAGCATCTATAGTCGGACCAAGATCATTATGTTCGATCAGGTAATGCCAGCTGTTTGTCGTTAGAGCAAAACCAAAAGGGACAATGTCCCCAAGATTTTGCTGTATCGTAACGATGTTGGCTGCCTTGTTGCCCACTAACTGAGGCTGTGCCTCTACATCATTCAGCCATACTACATATGGTGGTGCACTTGATTTATGCTCTACTTGAAGAAGAAATCGAATATAGGAGTCAAATTTTTTATAATAAGTGCTCAGATCCTTTGTCTCACTTCCTGCAACCAGTGGCAGCTCCTGCACGAGATTGGCAACCGCCATGCTCAATTTATTGTAAAGGGAAATAACCTGGATCCATTCAACAGGTTCATTTTTAAAATAGAGATCCTGGATGTCGGCAATCAATTCATGGCAGTGACGGTCATATTCAAGAAGCCTCCTGAAGGCTTCATAGGACTCTCGCTGTAGGAGATCGGGGGCAAAGTGTTTGTAAGACCATCGTTTGAATAGATTGTTAATAAACATAAAAGGTTAACTGTCTTTTATACACGAAATATTAACAGCAACTTGTGTAGAGGGTCATGTTGTTTTTCGCTTTCCCCATTTGAACCTGCCATCGGAACGTGTATGGGGCTGAAGCGCTCTCGGTATTGAGGATAGATCTCGAAAATTATTTCATATTTGTAGTAAAATTAATTTGAGATGATACAAACAAACGGCTTGCGGTTTGTAAAAAAAATTATCCCCGAAACGAGTAAATTGTTTTCTGCCAGACACTTTTAAGAATCGAAACATCGTGTCCAATTTCTATCGCCTGGACCCCGAGTTCCTTGACCTGCTCGACTTTTTCCCACTGGGGAAAGCCGACCGGATAGATCACGAATTTGCTGTACTTGTTGGCAGCATCAACAACTTTTTTTAAGGCATTTATGACTTTATCGTGGCCAGTCTGTAGCGGAACACCAGCAGATATGCTGAAATCCGCAGGGCCAAAGAATACCCCGGCAACGCCTTCGGTCGCCATGATCGGATCAATCTCCTTTAATGCTGAGCAATCTTCAATCATTGGAATAACCAGTTGTTCCTGATTACTCCATGCCATCCATTCTTCACCGGCATCAACTCCCCATTTCCCGGACAAACACAATCCACCATAGCCCCGTTTGCCAAGGGGAGGGAATTTCGCTGCCTCAACCATCAGCTGTACATCTTTCTGGTCATGAGCGTGAGGAATGATAACTCCGCCTGCCCCAGCTTCAAGTGCCTTCCGTATCAGGGCCGGGTTATCTCTGTCCACCCGGAGCAGGGGAACGAGGTCAGACAAGTTGCCGCCCCGTAACATCGCCTCAGTCGTAGAATCCTGTCTCCAGGCATGCTCGTTATCAATTCTGCAGAAGTCCAGTCCGCAAAAACCAGCAAGTTCAATGATTGCAGGACTGAAACTGTATACACATGTTCCCAGAGCAATCTCACCGCGCCTAATCGTTTCTCTGAATTTGTTTTTTTCCCGTTTTATCATCGCTTTGCAGGTAACCAAATAGTTTTAGCCCATAATACCTATATCCCAGATGGCGAACTCGTTATCACCCATGCCGAGAAGCTCACTCTTACTCTTCTTGCCGGAAGCAGTTTCAATCATCAGTTCGAATATTGCCTGTCCCATCTCTTCAAGGGTTTTGGTACCATCGAGAATTTCACCGCAATTGATATCCATATCTTCTTGCAGCCGCTGAAACATCGGTGAATTTGTGGCTAATTTTATGGTAGGAGCCGGTTTCGAACCAAACATTGAACCACGACCTGTGGTAAAGGCAATCAGGGTGGCGCCACCGGCAATCTGCCCTGTTACCGATGGAGGATCATAACCGGGTGTGTCCATGAAGACGAGGCCCTTGGTGTCAACCTTTTCGGCATATTTGTATACCTCCATCAGCGGTCCTGTCCCTCCTTTCATGGCAGATCCCAGTGACTTTTCGAGGATATTTGCAAGGCCCCCATCCACATTGCCGGGGCTCACCACACCGTTAATCTGCACGTCGCGTCCGACCGCATAAACATCTTTCCACCAGCGGATCCGCTCAATGAGTTTTTTGCCTACTTCAACCGTGGCGGCGCGTCGGGTCAGAGTATGTTCTGCCCCATATACCTCGGGTGTTTCACTGAGAATCGCAGTCCCTCCATGGCGCACCAGGATGCCAACGGCAGAGCCGAGTGCAGGATTGGCGGTAATGGAGGAAAAGCCATCAGATCCGCCGCACTCGAGGCCTACCGTCAGATGACTCACCGAAACGGTCTGGCGGGTAACGTTGTTGGCCTCGGGCAGCAGCTCTTTAACCGCCTGAACACCGGCCTCAATCGTTTTACGCGTACCTCCGACATCCTGCATGATGAAGGTTTGCAGCTTAGGTCCGACAGCAAGATTGTGTATCTCTACCAGATCGGAGATCTTGTTGCGCTCGCAGCCAAGACCGATAATCAGGGTGGCGGCCAGGTTTACATGGGTTGCATATCCCGCGATGGTGCGGCGCAGCTGATCCATTGCCTCTCCCGTCATCTCGCAGCCGCATCCGAGCGGGTGGCTGAAGGCAACAACACCATCGACGTTTGGGTAATCAGACAGACGCTCAGGGGTAAACCATTCGGCTATTTTACGAACGACAGTTGCTGAACAATTTACGGTGGAACAGATACCGATGAAATTGCGGGTTGCAACTCTGCCGTCGTCACGGACAATTCCCTGAAAGGTTGCCCGTTCGGATTCAGAGAGGAGGTCGGTGGGCTCGTATTCAGTTGCGTAAGCATAGTCGCGGTCAATGTCCCGGAACACCACATTATGGTAATGTACTGAACTTCCCGGCTCAATATCAACGCCGGCAAAGCCGATTGTTGTATTGTATTTCCGGATTGGTTGCCCCTGGGCAATTCGTGCTGTGGCAATTTTGTGTCCGGCAGCAATAAGGTGGAGGCTGGTAATGTTTTCGCTCGGTATAGTGTCACCAGCAAGGATGTCTTTGACTGCTATGACGATGTTATCATCCGGGTGCAGCCGTATGACAGAACCTGAGACTTTCTTTTCAAAATGTTCATTCATTTTCCTTCTCCACTATCATCTTACGAATGCCTATAACCGCTACGAGAGATGCCCCCGTTTCTCGAGGTACATCTGGCGTGATGGCTGCATGTGTTTTACACAAATATCCGCCAGTACACTGTTATTGTTTCCTTTTAACGCATCGAGGACCTGGTAATGCTCATCACGTGCCTGCTTGAGAAGGGCCAGATCTGTACTGGAGGTAAACCGGACCAGATTTGCTTTTTTGGCCATTTCGTCAATGACGTCTGCCAGGAAATTGTTTCCGCACATCCGGTAGAGCATCTGATGGAATTGCTTGTTTGCCGCAACAACCCTGAGCATGTCAGAATCCTCTATGGCTTCGGCGTGTTCTTCACAAATTCCCGCCAGCAGTTCAATGCTTTCCGGGGCTGCCGGCAGCTTTATCAGCATCGCGGCCTGCTTCTCAACGATCTCCCGCATCTGGTAGAGCTGGTTTACTTCCTCGGCCCCATACTCACAGATGGTCGATCCCTTGTTTGCTTCCCGAAAGACAAGGCCCGCAATCTCAAGTTCCAGCAGGGCCTGGCGCACCACATGCCGCGAGGTTTTAAATCGCTTTGCAAGCTGTTCCTCAACCAGTCTTTCCCGGGGGAAGAGACGGCCAAGTACAATGTCGACCTCAAGGGTTCGGACGATATGCTGAACGCTATTATGAGAATTTGATTCTCTGCTCACCTGTTGATTGTCCTCTTTGGTTGTTATGAAAAGACTGTTACTTATTTGTTTTCCTGAAATTGGCGTCCCGTACAAAAGAATAAGCCAGTGTAGCCACGGTCAGGGACATTAGAGACAACCGTTAACCAGCGCTGGATGAAGAACCCCATCAGGCTGAGGTTGTGGCCTCGGCAAGCGTCAATGCCCTGGCCAGATTTTCCTCTGTCATCTGACCAAGGAAAATGCTTTCATAGAACCCACCTACAAGCCCACCTAATTGTCAGGTTATAAGGTGTGACAAAGCCTCAGGCCTCTTGTCATTCTATCATCTCCATTGTCTTTTTTTATATATGGATCAATAAAAACTACCACTGCCAACAATATTGTCAACAATAATTTAAAGATGCGGAATGGTGGTTTTCTAATGTCGACAATTTTGGCGACATTATCACTGATAGGTAGCACAAAAGACTTGACAAAGAGTGGCTCTGGTCGGTAGTGTTTCCTAACCGTAACATGCTTCTCTGATGTCCAGAGAAGGTCAGTACCCGTAATTTACCAGTATGGAGGACAGAAGAGGAAGAGCTCACAGACATTTCGCTGGATAACTTGAAAAAAGGAGGAGAAGTCGATGAAAAGGAAATTTTTTCGTGTAGTCTTTGTTGCTTTTTTTACCAGTTTTATGACGATTTCGGTGTCCCAGGCAGCCGATTTCACCTTTCACGGTGCCAGCCAGTTTGATGAAAGTCACGCTTTTACCCGCTTGATGCGCAAGTTCGAGGAACTGGTCCAGCTCTATTATACCGGTGACAAATCCATAGAGTTCGTAATGCACCTCAACAGTGAACTCGGTCTCGAGAAAGATTATGTGGCCTATATGGCCCAGGGTACGTCAGTTGACTACGCTGTAGCCTCTCCTTCTCACATGTCCACCTTCTCCAAGATGGCCTCGTTGATAGATCCTCCAATGCTGTATAAAAATCACATCCACTGGAGTAAAGTACTCGGCGGTGACGCACTGGCCCCCATTGAGGAAGATATCCTGAAGCGGGCAGACATTCGACTGATCGGCTACGGCGGCGGCGGTACCCGCATGCTGATTGTCAACAAGCCGGTACAGACCATGGAAGATATCAAGGACCTTCCCATCCGCGTCATGGGTGCCCCGATTCAGACTAAGATGTTCAACGCCTTTGGGATGGCGCCGACGGTTATCGCCTATGCCGAGGTTTACAACGCCATTCAGACCGGGGTTATCGACGCTGCCGAGAACGAGGCTGCCGGTATTCAGCAGATGAAGTTTTACGAGGTAGGGCCCTTCATCGCATTGACTGCCCATGCGATTACCGTTCGTCCGCTCTGTTTCTCCAATAAAAGCTTTTCGAAACTACCCGAAGATCTCCAGGCCGCCATTCTCCAGGCAGGTAAGGATGCCGGTACCTATGGACGTATCCTCGAAGCTTCTGAAGATCGTTCAAAAATGGCCCAGATGCAGGCAGAAGGGAAACTGGAGACTGTTTACTTCAAAGATCGTGATAAACTGGTCGCAGCAGCAGCACCGGTTATCAAGGCATATTTTGAAGAGCAGGGTGTTCCTGAAATCTACGAGAGAATACAAGCCGCTGCCAAATAGGCTCTGGGGTTGAAACATAGACCTGAGCATCTGCAGATAATGGCCAATAAAAGCCGGGAGCCTTTTGGTTCCTGGCTTTTGTGCTTTCAGGCCAACGAGGTCGAAGTTCGTGAGTGTGAATAGTTAGACTGGATGGTGTGATGATAAAAAAAGCATTGGACGGTTATTACAAATTTCTGAAGGTCGTCCTGGCGATTTTGATGGGGCTGCTGATAATTCCGGTGGTACTTCAGATTTTTGCCCGGTATTTCAGTTTTATTCCACGCTACATCTGGACTGAAGAGATGGCCAGGTTCTGTTTTATATGGGTTATTCTGGTGGGCTCAATGATTGCAGTGAGAGACGGTACTCATTTCGCTGTCGATCTGTTACCCAAAGCCAAAACACCGCGTGGAGAAGCGTTCAGCAGGATGTTTGTTGATTTCTGGATTTTTGTGACGGCCATGATCTTTATCATATGGGGGTGGCCGCTGGTGCAGTTTGGGCTGCTGCAGACCTCGGAGATGGCTGAGCTTCCGATGGTGTTAATCTATATGGCCTGGCCTCTGGCCGGGGTGACGTGGATATTGTTCCTGATCGAAAAGTTAGTCGACAACATTAAATTATGGCGGAGTGATAAGCGATGACACCAGGGGAAGTAGCGGCAATTCTATTTTTAGTATTCGGTGTTCTGGTAATTCTGCGGGTGCCGGTAGCCTTTGCCCTCGGCCTTGCCTGCGTTCCTGTTTTTCTCATTGAAGATCGTCTCACACCGTTTCTGTTGATGAATGAGATGTTCAAATCTTATAATTCCTTCATCCTGCTTGCAGTGCCGTTTTTCCTCATGGCTGCCAATATCATGAACTCGGCCGGTATAACAGATCGATTGGTCCAGCTGGCGAAGGCCCTTGTCGGGCATCTGCCTGGAGGTCTCGGGCATATCAATGTTGTGGTGAGTATGCTTTTTGCCGGGATATCAGGATCCTCCACCGCTGATGCCGCCGGTATTGGTTCCCTGCTGATCCCCCAGATGAAAAAACAGGGTTTTTCACCCAGTTTCTCTGTGGCCGTTACGGCCTGTTCCTCGGTAATGGGCGTTATTATTCCTCCCAGTATTCTGATGGTTGTCTGGGGAGGGTTGATGACCGTTTCTATCGGCGGTTTGTTCCTTGCCGGTGTCATACCTGGAATGCTCGTTGCGTTATCCCAGATGGCTACCGTTTACGTTTATGCCAAAATCTATCATTACCCCATCTATTCAAGATCGACTTTTAAGCAGGCGATAATTGCCATTGCACAGGCGCTATTGCCGCTGATGACCCCGATGATAATCGTCGGCGGTATTGTCGCTGGTTTTTTCACCCCGACTGAAGCATCAGTCATTGCGGTATTGTATTCGCTGATTCTCGGATTGGTCATTTATAACACCATTTCATTTCGTGACATTCCCAAAATCCTCTACGACTCGGCCCGTTTTGCCGCTATCTCGCTCTTCTGCATCGGAACCGCATCAGCGTTCGGCTGGCTGCTGGCCTACTACAAGATCCCGCTGGCATTGGTTGATTTTTTGAAACAGTTCGGGGCAGGACCGATCAGTACCGGTCTGATCGTTGCCGGTGCGTTTCTATTCATCGGTATGTTTATTGATGCCATCCCTGCGATCATCATACTTGGTACGGTACTCTGGCCGGTGGCTGAATTCGCCGGAATTCATCCCATTCACTTTGCAATTATCGGCGTCATATCACTGGCTTTTGGCCTGGTCACTCCGCCGTATGGACTGTGTCTGCTTATTAGCTGTGCTATCGGTGAGGTAGAACTCAAGAAGGCTATAAAGGATGTTGCCATCATTCTTCTGCCAATGCTTGGAGTGCTTCTTATTGTTATCCTTTTCCCGGACATTATTCTCTTTTTACCAAAGTTGTTGCTGCCTAAATTCGTGAACTGACCTGTCGGGAGATAAGATCAAGAGGTATCGTTGTAGTTGAGTGCTTTGTGAGAGAACCAGGATGCTCTTCCATGCAGAAATGATCGTTAAATTGCAATGAACAATTCAGATTTCCGCCATCGCATTTTTCACGAGCATACAAGCCGACTTTTTGTGAGGCGGCGTAAACATTATAATATTCCAATACGATGCAGCTCACTCCCCTTAGACAGGGTGTTGACAGCATGTGTCGATACACTGTTGATAGTGGAATAGCGCTGAGCATATCGTAAATCTCCCGGAGAGGTAGCAATGTTAAATAAAATATTTGATCTGACGGGCAAAGTGGCCCTTGTAACTGGAGGCAGTAAAGGTTTGGGGTGTGCCATGGCTCGTGGGCTTGCACTTGCCGGAGCGGATATAGTGATTAACAGTCGCAATGGCGATGAGCTTGAATCTGCAATGGCGGAAATTCTCCAGGGAACCGATCGAAAAGGTTGTAGCCTGGTGGCCGATCTTTTTAAACGGGAAGACACGGTTAACCTGGCCAGACAGGCAATAGAGGCCATGGGGCGTGTGGACATTATCATCAATAATGCCGGCACAAACGTGCCCGCTTCAGTTGATGAGATTAAAGACGACGACTGGGACAGGCTCGTGGAGCTGAACCTGAGTGCTCCGGTGGTGCTTGTACGAGAACTTGCTGCGCAGATGAAAGAGCGTAAATGGGGTCGGATCATTAACATCAGTTCGATTTTCGGACTTTGCACCAAAGAGGCCAGAGGCGCATATTCCGCAACCAAGGCTGGACTGATGGGAATAACCAGAACCATGGCCCAGGACTTGGGCCCATGGAATATTACCGCCAATGTTATTGCTCCCGGCCCTTTTTCCACTCCGCTGACTGATCGTCTCGTGCAGGGAGAGCTGCGCGAGTATTTTGATAGGATGGTGGTACTGGATCGATGGGGGAAACCGCAGGATCTTATGGGGCCGGCGCTCCTCCTTGCAAGCGATGCCGGCAGTTATATCACGGGGTCAACGCTGGTCGTGGATGGAGGCTGGATGACCCGTTAGTTTGACTTGAAATCAAGTACAGGGAGGAACCGATATGAACGTACTTGTGCTGGGCGGAACCGGTGTGATCAGCCGCGAAATAGTAAATTTGCTGCTCGTAAGAAACCACACGGTTACCGTATTTAACAGAGGTAGACAAAAGTTGTCGTATAGCGGTGAGGTTCGACAGATCACCGGCGACCGTCAGGACCGCGACGATTTTGAGTCCCGTATGCGCCGGGAATCATTTGATGCGGTAATTGATATGATTTGCTTCAACGAAGCCGATGCTCGTTCAACGGTTGCGGCTTTCAAAGAGAATACTGGCCAAATCATAATCTGTTCAAGCGTTGCCGCCTACAAACGGCCATACCAGAGTGTTCCAACGGTTGAATCGGCTGAGTCCCTTTTTGATGACCCGACGTTTGTTTATGCCTGGGACAAGGCACAGGTGGAACGTTATCTCAATGAAGAGGTTCGTTCCCACCAGCTTCCGATCACGATCATCCGACCGTCACTCACCTACGGGCCTGGTGCTGCCAATGTCGGTGTTTTACGGCAGAACTACGGAATCATTGACCGCATCAGAAGAGGAAAACCGCTCGTGATGTTTGGTGACGGATCAACACCGTGGAGTTTTACCTTTACACCTGATCTCGCCAAGGCCTTTGTCGGGGTAGTGGGCAATCCACAGACTTTTGGCCAAGCCTACCATGCCTGCAGTGAAGAGCGCTGCCGCTGGGAAGACCTGTACCTGGAATTTGGCAAGGTGCTGGGCATTGAACCGCAGATCGTCCACATTTCATCCGAACTGCTGGTTGCAGCCAACCCTGATCTGTTCAGCCACCTCTACCTGGAAAAGACATTCCCCGGACTGTTCGACAATTCGAAAATCAGAAGCGTTATCCCTGATTTTGTCTGCGAGATATCCCTGCATGACGGGATAAAAATGATGGTTGAATGGTTCGAACAGGAAGCGAACCAGGTTGATCCTCAAAAGGATAGTATGGAAGACCGGCTGGTCGAACTATACAGCGGCTGGAAAAGCCAGATGCAGGAGTTTTCAGCAGGCACATGATAGCTGATTAGTTTCGGGAGGAACATATCTGGCAGAGATGCTGACAAGAATGATCGAGTCCGAGTTCTTCGATGATTCTGGCGTCTGAAGGTGACCACTGACAGGAGAGGGTGATGTATAATCGTGTTTTGATGACTGGTGCTGACGGGGTTATCGGAAGAGTGCTTCGAGAAGAGCTCAGGGGTGTTTACCCGGTAGTAAGGCTTTCTCACCGCCGACCCTTTGGCGTTGCCAGAGCGGGCGAGGAGATCATACTGGCGAATCTGGAAAATTATGACGAGGTGGATGCCGCCATGGAAGGGGTCGATGCCGTCATTCACCTTGGAGGAAAGGCGGAAGAGGGAACCTGGGAGGTGGTCTTGCAAAGCAACATCCTCGGCGCCTTCAACACCTTCGAAGCTGCCCGGCGTCATGGAGTAAAACGCTTTGTGTTTGCAAGTACCAACCATCTTGTCGGTTATCACCGCAGAGACCGTAAGCTGACTGTCAGTGAACCGCCGCGTCCCGATTGTCGTTACGCAGCTACCAAGGTTTTTGGTGAGGCCCTGGCCCGGCTCTACGCGGACAAACACGGTATGAGCACTATCTGCATGCGGATCGGCTCGTTTCAACCCCGGCCGTTGAATGTGCGGATGCTCAGCTGCTGGCTTAGCCACCGGGACATGGTGCAGCTGGCCCGGGTTTGCCTGGATGCGCCCCTGGATGTTCATTACGAAGTGGTCTGGGGGGTTTCCGGTAATGACCGAAGCTGGTGGGATAACGGGCCGGCTGAACGTCTGGGATACCATCCCCGTGATAATTCCGAGGAATTTGCGGAAGAGATATTTGAGGCACAGCGCCAGGCTCGGGAACAGAATCAGGTCGAGTCCCGGAGCAGTACTACGGATGCTGCCGATCAGGCGGCAGTTGTCTCAGCCATCAAAGCCGTGCAGGCCGAGGAACCGCCGGCCGAGGGGTTATTTCAGGGAGGTCCCTATTGCGCCATGGAGTTTACCGGCGATCTCGACAAGATAGATTGAATCAGACCTAGAGGGAGATTTGAAGATGGTTTCTGCAGACAGAGAAAAAAGCCCCCGGCTCAAGGCGCCGAGCGGGACCTGTGATACACATATGCATTTTTACAACGCTCATTTTCCTTCAGCCCCGACAGCGCTTATGACACCGCCTGATTCCTGGGTGAACGGCTACCGTGCGATCCAGGATCGATTGCATCTGGAGCGGGTGGTGGTTGTACAGCCAACCACCTATGGCACGGATAATTCCTGCCAGCTGGAGGCGATGAAGGCCTTTGGCGAAAATGCCCGGGGAGTGATGGTGGCAGACACTTCAACCAGTGATGAGGAGCTGCAACGCCTTGACCGGCTCGGTGTCCGGGGAGTGCGCTTTCATATGCTGCCCGGGGGAGCTGTGCCCTGGGATATTCTGGAAGAGGTGGCCGTCCGGGTGAACAATTTCGGTTGGCATGTGCAGCTCCAGATGAACGGCAGGGAATTTCCGGAGCGGCAAGCGCTGCTCAAACGCTTGCCATGCGATCTGGTCGTTGATCATGTCGGGCGATTCATGGGACCGGTCTCAACCGACGATCCGGCGTTCAAGGTGCTGCTGGCATTTCTTGAGACCGGCCGCTGCTGGGTTAAGCTGTCGGCTCCGTATGAATCCTCCCTGTCGGGGCCACCGGGCTGGGCCGATATTGCCCCCGAAGCGCGTGCTCTGGCAAAGGCCGCCCCGGAGCGCATGTTGTGGGCCAGCAACTGGCCACACCCGGGTCAGAAGAATCCGCCGGATGAAGCAGATTTGCTCGATCTGCTCCTTGACTGGGTTGATGACGAAAACACCAGAAAGCGGATTTTGGTAGACAACCCTGCCTTGCTGTATGGTTTCTGATTGGGCTGGTAACGCAGGATAAAAGGATACAATCGGATAAAGGGTGAGGCGAATGAGCCGGAAGGTATTATCACCTATCTACTTGAAAACAGACGCTCGAAGCGAGGTAAAACATGGTCACAGAACGCTATGACGCAGCGGCCTTGAGAGCTTTTGCCAGCGATCTTCTTGTTGCAGCGGGAATGACGCCGGCCCGGGCAGACGTTGTCGCCCGAATTCTGGTTGAGGGTGACCTGATGGGGCATACGACCCACGGGTTGCAATTGATGGGGCCTTATCTTAAAAGCATCGCCAAGAATGAGATGCTGCTTGACGGTGAACCGGAGATTATCGCATCTCGTCCTGTGACCGAACTCTGGGACGGCAAAAATCTGCCCGGCCCGTGGCTCGTCGAGAATGGTTTCGCTCGTGCCACCGAAATGGCTCTTGAGTTCGGAACCGGTACCGTTGTTGTTCGACGCTGCCACCATATTGGCTGTCTGGCCGCCTATATGCGGCCGATAGCTGAGAAAAACCTGCTCGGCCTGCTGGTCAGCTCTGATCCTGCGAACAGCACTGTTTCACCATATGGCGGTATAACCCCGGTCTATTCTCCCAATCCGGTCGCCGCCTGCTTTCCGACCGAAGGTGATCCGGTGATCCTCGATATCAGTATGTCGACCACCACCAACGGCCTATGCATGCGAACCATGAAGGCAGAAAAACAATTACCGCACCGCTGGGTCAAAGATCCGGATGGACAGGTAAGCGACGACCCGGCAACCGTCTTTAGTGATCCCCCCGGCAGCATTTTACCCCTGGGCGGTATCGACAGCGGCCACAAGGGCTTTGCCCTGGGCCTGCTGGTTGAGGCATTGACAGGCGGTCTGGCCGGTTACGGTCGAGCCGATGGTACCAGAGACTGGGGTGCAACCGTGTATGTGCAGGTCCAGGATATAGAGGCGTTCAGTGGCGCGTCTGGCTTTAAACGCGAATCCAGCTGGCTTGCGGATGCCTGCCGGGAAAGTAAAACTGCACCGGCAGACGATCCGGTTCGTCTGCCGGGCGAGGCCGGCCTTGCCCGGCGCCGCCAGGCCTTGAAAGATGGTGTGGAGTTATTCCCCGGAATCATGACAATGCTTGATGAATGGGCCGTCAAATTTGGTGTTCAACGGCCATCACCTCTCAATTAAACAGGTAAGAAAATGAGTGATGATCTAAAAATATTTCTCTCCCACAACCCTGAAGATCTTGAAGTCTATTTCAAAAAGGCCTACGAAGCGCTCACTGGTCTTGGTGAAGTGGTGCGCAACCCGAAAGATCGTGATCTGGATACCGATGAGGTGATCGAAGCGGCAAAGGGCTGCCAGATTGTTGTCTGTCACCGGGCGACCCACGGTAAGGCGGCTCTCTTTGAAAACCTCCCTGAACTCGCTGTTTTTCTGCGACCACAGGTCGATATCAGTGATGTCGATGTTGCCGCCGCCTCAGCCAATAATATCCTTGTGGCCAACTCTGTTCCTGCCTTTATCCCGGCTACCGCAGAAATGGCGTTAGCCCTGATGTTCGATCTGGCCCGCGATGTGACCGCCTCGACGTTTGAGTTTAAGAAGGGCGTCATGCCTCCGTCAAATATGGGACGACAACTGAATGGCAGTACCGCTGGTATTATCGGTTATGGGGCTATCGGCAGTTATCTGGCCGAAAAACTGGTGGCCCTGGGCATGCGGGTTATGGTCAGTGACCCTTACGTTACCGCAGACCATCAGGGCGTCGAGCAGGTTGACATGCAGACCTTACTGAAAGAGTCCGACTTTGTCCTTCCACTGGCCGTTGCCAACGAAGAAACGGAGAACCTGATCGATGCAGCGGCGATCGCATTAATGAAACCCGATGTTTACTTCATCAATGTATCACGCGGTAACCTGGTTGACGAGGCGGCTCTTGAAACAGCAATAAGAGAGAAGCGTATAGCCAAGGTGGCGATGGATGTCGGCCGCGGTTCAGACCAGCGCCCGTCATCGCACCTGGCGGCCCTGCCGGGTGTCGTTGCGACGCCGCATCTTGGAGGCCTGACGGTACAGAATGCCGAAGCCCAGGCCTGGAGCGCCGTCGAGCAGGTTGAGGCACTGCTCAGGGGAGAAATGGTGCCTCGAGCTATAAATCCGGAAAGCACCGGGCGGCTCTCCCACTTGTGGGCAGAAATGGGGATCAAGACCATTTAAATATTCATACCACCCGACAGTGCCTCGGGTTGCTCTCGATGCGCTGTCGGGATCTTTTCCCCTCACACGTCAAAATCCCTTTGATGAGTTCAGGGTGTTTTCCGATCGGTTTTTCCAGCGGTCAGGAAGTCAAAATCACAGCCGCTGCCTGCCTGGGTCACATGATCGTGGAACATGCGCAGATAACCGCGCATGCCAGAGGTTCCCTGGGTGGCAGGGAGTCCGGTCCGGCGTCGTTCAAGTTCCTCATCACTCACCTCAAGATGAAGCGTCCGTTCAGGCGCGTTCAAGGTAATCATATCACCGTTGCGAACGAGAGCAAGCGGCCCGCCGATGGCCGCTTCCGGGCTGGCATGAAGGATAATAGTACCAAAAGCGGTACCGCTCATTCGGGCATCAGAAATGCGAACCATATCTTTAACACCCTGCTGGGCCAGCTTGAGCGGGATCGGGATATAGCCTGCCTCAGGCATTCCCGGAGCACCGCGGGGGCCTGCATTGCGCATCACAAGAACGTCTTCACCGGTTACGTCAAGATCTGGATCGTCAATACGGTTGGAGAGATCTTCGAGCGAATCGAAGACAACGGCTCGGCCGGTATGAACCAGGAGCTTTTCGGTGCTTGCAGATTGCTTGATAATGGCACCATCGCCGGCGAGGTTTCCGCCGAGGACGGCAATGGAACCACCACGGTGAATCGGATCATCAAAGGACCGGACAACATCCTGCTCGAAAGGTGGTGGTAATTCGTCGATCTCTTCTCCCAGTGTGCGCCCGGTAACGGTCATGCAGTCCAGGTTCAGCAGAGGTTTTAAGGCGCGAAAGATGGGTGCCAGACCGCCCGCCTTATGAAGGTCGTCCATGTAATACTGTCCTGAGGGCTTGAGGTCGATAAGCACCGGGGTCTCTCTGCCCATGGTGTCGAAAGCCTGGTAGTCGATCTCGATACCGAGACGACCGGCAACGGCCGCAAGGTGGACAATACCGTTGGTCGAGCCGCCGATGGCAAGCAGGATGCGCAGCCCATTGGCCAGGGACTCCGGTGTGATGATTTTATCAGGAGTCAATCCTTCGGCGGCCATGGCGACCGCGCGTCCTCCTGCGGTTTCGGCATGGCGCAGGCGATCCGCCATGACGGCGGGAATTGTCGCACCGCCGGGCAGCATCATGCCCAGCGCCTCGGTAATGCATGCCATGGTGCTGGCGGTACCCATTACACCGCACGTCCCGGCACTTGGTACCAGATTATTGGTGATCTCCTCAATCTCATCATTGCTGATCTCGCCGGCCCGATATCTGGCCCAGAAGCGTCGGCAATCGGTACAGGCTCCGACACGCTCACCTCGGTGGGTACCGGAAAGCATTGGCCCGGTCACCACAGATAGTGCAGGGATATTGACACTGGCGGCCGCCATCAGCTGTGCCGGAACGGTCTTGTCACAGCCACCGACAAGGATGACCGCATCCATCGGTTGAGCCCGCATCATCTCCTCGGTATCCATGGACATCAGGTTGCGCAGAAACATGCTGGTCGGGTAGGCAAAGGATTCATGCAGCGAAATGGTTGGAAATTCTATCGGTAATCCGCCTGCGAGCATGACTCCCCGTTTTACCGCGGCGACAATATCCGGGACATTGGCATGACAGGGATTATAGCCGCTATAAGTATTGGCAATACCAATCACCGGCCTGCCCAGGGAATCCTCGGTATAGCCCATGGCCTTGATAAATGCTTTGCGGAGGTAGAGAGAAAAGTCCGCATCTCCGTAGCTGGTCAGGTTTCGGCGCATACCCTTTTTGTCTGTGCTCATACCATCGACCTCCGGGTCTTTTTATACAAGCTGAATTGGCGGATTGCCATGATGTGATCAGCCTTTTCATGACATATTAAAATGTTTAATTATCCTACTATAATAGATTCCCATCTTCAAGGGTTTCCGGAGCGTTGAAGGGGGGGATCGCCAGAACGCGGGTTGTGCTCTCTCCAGGAGTTTTAAAATTCGTATTAGCAGTAATTTGGTGGTAAAGTTCTGTGAACGCTATTTGTCAAGGTTATCTGTCCCAACACAATGGTCTAAACCTGTTTCCCAGGGATGATGAACCTGGGTATCATCCTGCAGGCAGTGAGGGTGACAGACGTCAGCATGTGCATCGTGGGGAGGGCGCATCATTATGAAAATTACCGATGTAAAAAGTTACGTGTTGCAATACCCCCTTGAAGAGGAACTGGGATATTCGCAGCAGTATTACACCATGAGAACAGCCCATATTGTCGAAGTGTCGACCGACGAAGGCATCAGTGGCTGGGGTGAATGCTTTGGCGGAGGAAATGTTGCTTTTGCAAACCAGACCATCGTTGAAAAGGTTATCAAACCGATGGTTGTCGATATGAACCCGCTCGATCGGGAGGTAATCTGGCACAACATATATAATATCCTTCGTGATCATGGCCAGAAAGGGATGCCAATCCAGTCCCTCTCCGGGGTTGATATTGCCTTGTGGGACATTGCCGGAAAAGCGCTTGATCTGCCTGTTTATCAACTGTTGGGAGGAGCGTTCAGAGATACCATACCCGTTTACGGATATGGCATGATGCTCCAGCGGGTGCCGGATCTGCTTACCCGTTTCAGTAATGAAAGCGTTTCAATTATAGAACAGGGATTTCGGGCTGTAAAAATGAAGATTGGCCTGGGTCCGGAACAGGATGTTGGTCTGGTGGCGGCT
Organism: uncultured delta proteobacterium; assembly: GCA_963776075.1. Classification (GTDB taxonomy): domain Bacteria; phylum Desulfobacterota; class Desulfobulbia; order Desulfobulbales; family Desulfocapsaceae; genus MADRE3. The sequence continues at coordinate 57,151 of CAVZLG010000010.1, read as the reverse complement.
GTTCGCCAGGCGATCGGTCCAGATATCAAATTAATGGTTGATGCCAATCATGCCTATACGGCGCGGGAGGCCATACCGCTCGGAAGGGAACTCGAAAATCTTGGGGTTTACTGGTTTGAAGAGCCGGTAACATCTGAAGATCACCAAGGATACAGAGATCTGTGCGAGGCCCTGGATATGAATATTGCCGGTGGTGAGGGTGAATTTACCCGCTGGGGATTCAGGGATTTGATCGAGAGAAGGTGCGTCGATGTCCTCCAGCCGGAAGTGTGCGGTCTTGGCGGTATTACCGAATACCAGAAAGTCCTTGCCCTGGCGCATGCCCACTTCGTACCTGTTGTCAACCATGTCTGGGGCTCTGCAGTGGCCGTTGCGACAAACCTCCATCTCCTGACCGCCCTTCCTGATCTTCCCGGCGGGGCTCATCCGGTCCAGCCGATGCTGGAATATGATACCACCCCAAACAGGTTTCGCGAAGAGCTTCTGGCAACCCCTCTCGGTGTTCTGGAGCAGGTAAAAAAGAATGGCGGATTTGTGTCAAAACCCCAGGGACCTGGGCTCGGCATAGAAATTGATCGGGACTTTCTTCAACATTTTTCACAACAATAAATGGATTATAACCAACTGCTGCCGTAGGCATGGTGAACGGGCGGCAGCTGAGAACCCGCAGAACAAAATATTCAAAGGAAACGCTACTATGAATAAGGTTAAATCTTTACTGCAAGATATCAAACTCCCCCCCCTTTACCGGGTAAGACAGGAGTTCAGCGCAAAGCCACTCAGCGATATCAAGAAGTCCTGCCTGGATCAGATTATTTGTCTTGAGCGGTTGAAAAAATTAAAACCCGGGGCACGGATAGCAGTAGCTGTGGGAAGCAGGGGGGTTGCGAATATCGGGGAAATAACAGCCTCTGTCGTCAAGGCCCTGAAGAGTATGGAGTTTGACCCCTATATTGTTTCTGCCATGGCCAGCCATGGCAAGGCCTCACCTGAGGGTCAGCAGGAACTTCTCGCCGGCCTCGGGGTTACCGAGGAGGCGGTCGGCTGCCCGGTGCGTGCAGATGTTGATGTTATTGAAATCGGAACCCTGGACAACGGTTTACCCGTTTACATGGACCGGGTTGCGATGGAAGGTGACGGTATCGTGCTGATTAACCGAATTAAAACCCATACCGCCTTTCACAGCAACTATGAGAGCGGGCTGGTCAAAATGCTGACTATCGGGCTGGGCAATGATCGGGGAGCGAAAATCTGCCACCAGCTCGGATTCGGTCCGTTTGGCGAGAACATGGTCGCCATGGCCAGAGTGAAGCTGGAAAACTGTCCGGTCCTGTTCGGTGTTGCGGTGATAGAGGACGCCTGTGAAAACGTCTCGATGATTGAAGTAGTAGATGCTGACGACATCCTTGACCGGGAGCCTGAGCTCTTGAAAATTTCAAAGGCTAACATGCCCTCCATCGGCATTGACCAGATAGACGTTCTTGTTGTTGACAGAATGGGCAAAGAAATTTCAGGTGACGGCATGGATCCCAACATTACCGGCCGTTATGCGACCCCCTATGCGAGCGGCGGTCCGAGTGTTGGAAGGCTTGCGATACTGTCAGTCACTGAGAAATCGCACGGCAATGTCATCGGCATCGGACAGGCGGATATCTGCACCCGCCGCTTATATGAGGCGGCCGACCTTGAAACAACCTATGTCAATTCCCTGATAGCCACTGTCACCAGTGTCGCCCGGATGCCAATGATATTGCCCACCGATTACGATGCAATCCGGGCTGCCATCCTGACCTGCAACATACTTGACTTCAGCGCGGTCAGGTTGGTGATGATCAGGGATACCCTGCATCTCAGGGATTTAATTGTCTCGGAATCCCTGCTGGAAGAGCTATCGACTAAAAGCACGGTCACCTCTGTAGCGGGACCGTTTGAAATGGAGTTCGATGAAGGCGGCACCATCCAGCCGTTATTTTAAGAATGTCAAAGCCAAAGGAGAAAAGGGTCATGACAGATGATAAAAAATTGATGGTGACGGTTATTCTGCACCACGATCAATCTAAAACATTGGAAGAGATCATGGATCACCTTCGTGCCACCGGTTTCTATCGGGATTTTCCCCCGGAAGGTTCGGAGCTGGTTTCCTGGGTGGTAGCGATGTCCTATGGGTTTGTTATTAATTTGCGGCTGGAGCCTGATGGGCTTCGTACACTTAACAGATTCATGGAGGAGAAGGCCTGGGGCGCTTTCAGGTATGAGGTATATCCATCCTATGATTTTAAGCCGATTGCCGAAAAGCTGAAGAAAGACCATAGCTGAGAAAGGGAACCGCTGCAAAATGGTGCTCAGCGCCGTGTCAAGGGGAATGGAAGGGCAGCTCCCTTGAGGAGCTGCCAGAATCGGGATTTGTCACTTTATTCAACCTGCCAGAGCTATGACTCTATCTTTGACAAGCTCAGCAATAGCGGTTTCATCCCATCCCAATTCCATCAGAATTTCAGACGATTGCGCGCCAAGTGGCTGAGGCGGGATATGTACCTCAGCGACCTTGCCGTCATAGCGGACCGGATGGTTCACCAGGGTCATCGGTGTACCTTTTGCGCTTGTTGTAGAGATAAAATTCCGATTGTGTTTAATCTGGGGGTCATTGATGACGTCGTCATAATCGTTTACCGGTGCACACCAGATCTTCAGGGAAATAAGTGTGTCTAGCACCTGCTGACAGTCAAGAGTACTGAGTTTCTCAGAAATCAACCCGGCGACCTCTTCACGGCAATCAAACAGGTCGCTGCCGATAAACGGTTTTAATTCCGGCAGGTCAAGGCCGTCTGCCAATACGCCCAAATCACAATGGGAGATGGCCAGGTGACCGTTTCTGGCACCATATATTCCGTAAGGTGCTGCATTATACCATCCGCCGATTGCTTCGGGGGAAAGCAGGGAGTCCCGGTAATCACTGTTGAGGTAACTGACAAACGATTCAACCTGCAAATCGATGGCGGCAGACATCAGGTCCACGTCGACATAGCAGCCCTTGCCTGATCGCTGCCGCCGGATCAGTCCTCCCAGAATACCAAGTGCATAGAGGGCGGCACCATGGTGGTCTGCAATGGAAACACCGACAGGCCTGGGGCCGCTCGCCCGCGTTCCACTTATCATCGCCAGTCCCGAAAGGGCCTGGATGAGCAGGTCCTGACCCGGTCGGTCTGCGCCCGGGCCGGAAGCACCGAATCCTGTCGCGGCTGCATAAATCAGTGAGGGGTTGAGACGTGATAGAGAGTCATACCCAAGTCCGAGCCTCTCCATGACACCCGGTCTGAAGTTCTCGGTGACAACATCAGCTTTTTTAATAAGCGCCCGGGCAATTTCCACACCTGTCTCGTGTTTGAGGTTTAAGGCAATGTTACGCTTATTGCGACCGGCCAGATGAAATGATGATCCGTCACCATCAATATAACTTTTTGCCCCACCGAAACGACGCTGGAACCCACCTTCAAGAGATTCGACACAGATGACATCTGCTCCCATATCAGCAAGAATCTGGACACCCAGCGGACCCATTAAAAAATGATTAAAACTGATAACCTGTATACCGTGCAGAAGATCAAGCATGACACCTCCATTTGACGTTCAACATAATACAATATTCAACATTTTAATTCTTACTGGTACAATCCATAACCGTAACTATAATTCATCAGTAGTCATTATGTAATATGTCCAGAGATGTCTCGTAAAGTGGACCGCAGCGACAGTGAATTTCAATCCCAGGGGAGCAGATTCGTGATCCTGTGATCGATCTGGAAAAAAATATAGTCAATGAAAAGGAGAATGCGATGGCAATAATAACCCGAAAAGGTGCTGAGATTGAAACGATAGGAGATTTACCCGGAATCGGAACAAAGGCCCAGGATTTTGCGTTGGTCAATACCGATCTTTCCGAATGCAGGTTGAAAGACTTTCAAGGAAAGACCGTCATTCTCAATATTTTCCCGAGCATAGATACACCGACCTGTGCAGCATCGGTGAGAAGATTTAATACGGAGGCTGCGGATATCGAGAATACGGTTGTTCTTTGCATATCACCGGACCTGCCGTTTGCCCATCTGAGATTTTGTGAAACCGAGGGAATTGACAATGTGATCTCACTTTCCACCTTTCGTTCACCAGACTTTGGAGAGCTCTATGGCGTTACGATGATCACCACGGAGCGAAGGGGATTGCTGGCTCGAGCAATTGTTGTGGTAGATGAAGAGGGAATGATCAGATATACGGAGCTTGTTCCTGAACTGACTCAGGAGCCTGATTACCGTGCGGCATTGGAAGCTATCTAAATTTTATATGAGCAGATCAGTTGGGCTCTCTATTTATTTCAAGGTGTATTCTTTATAATGTCTAAATCGCCAAGCAGCGACAGGGCAGCCGGTTCGTCTGTTGGCAGAAAAACGCCACCCTCTTCTTCACCGTATTGCTGTTTTAATTTGTTTTCAAGCTCCAGGTTCAGGTCGAAAATCCCCACGCCTTTCATACTCCAGTGGGAGAAAAGTGCTTTCTCGACCGAACCGAAGCTCACCAGTTTGATATCCAGATGCCTCGGGTCTTTGACTATTCGAAAAAAGGTTTCATTTACATCGTCAAAATCACCTTCGAGATACTGAAGAAAGTGTGAATGGGTCGCAATTAATGCTCCGTTCACGCCATCAGCCCGGTTTGTTTCCAGGCTCGTGTAAAGGATATCGCGCAGGTTCTCCTTGCTGATTGGTCCTGAAGACTTGCTCTTGTATATGAGTCTGTACATTGTTGATACACCCTCTCATCACCGGTCGGCATCGCATCATCCCGATTTATTCTTGTTCATTTCCCGGTTAATTTATGTATTATAATACTTGAATCTGCTTTCTTCCGAAACATTGGTTGTTGTCGATCGGAAAAAAACAGAGTATTGATTCAACAATACGTTAATATACAGATGGTTAGGAATTGTCAAAACCATAGTATATCTTGTTCATAGAGGGACTAAACAATCCATCAAGGGGTTACTATGCATTACTCTCGTTTTGTTATCAGTGTGTTTTTTTTGTGTCTCATCCTGCTTCCAGTTTCGCTATCTGCAGCGGAAAAGCCGGAGGACCAGAAACGTTTTGGGCCACCAGTTGGATGGTCAAGTTTTATCCGCGGCGGTGGTGTTTATCAGTTTGATACTGATCTCGATGAAGGGGGCAGCTATAACGCCAAACGATTCACAATTCAGGCCGGCCATGGGTATGCCTGGGACCCGCGCACCAGTGTTTCACTGGCACTCGGTTACAGTTATGATGGCTATTCTTTTTCACAGGGTGCCGGTATTGCTGCAATTACTCCCTGGGAAGATATACACTCACTCTCTTTAGGTTTGCCGATGCGTAAGGGGTTCGGTGAAGACTGGTCCGGGTTCCTGATACCGTCACTGCGATCAACTGGTGAAAGTGGCGCCAGTTTTGACGAAACTATTACAGGGGGTGTTCTAACAGGATTTGCGTACCGGTTTGGGGACCGTTTGACAATTGGGCCGGGGATTGGGATTGTTTCCCAGCTTGAAGAATCTGCAACCGTTTTTCCCGTTATCATCATTGACTGGAAGATTACCGACCGCCTCAGCCTTGAGACCGGGCGAGGTCTCGGGGCGACACTGGGACCTGGTTTGACACTCAACTATCAGGCGAATCGGCTATGGAATTTTGCAATTGGCGGTCGTTACGAAAAACTGCGTTTCCGTCTTGACGAAGATGGGGTCGTGCCGGGTGGCGTCGGTGAGGATAAATCTTTTCCCCTATTTGCCAGCTGCAGCTACAGCTTGAATCCCAAAACACAGTTCAGCCTGATCGCTGGTGTTGAAGTTGGCGGCGAACTTGTGTTGGAAGACAGTGACGGTAATCGAATAAAAAAAGAATCATCTGATCCGGGGGGCTTTCTTGGGCTCACATTTCGTGTCAGGCTGTAGTTTTTCCTAAACGACACTTGGCATGATACGGCTCATCAAAAAGAAATGATAAAAAAGTGAATATGAGAAAAATCATTCTGGGAATATTATCTGTAATTCTGTCGGGGTGTTCGGGCTATCCTAAAAACATAACTCCGGTGAAAAACTTTGATATAAATAAATACCTCGGCAAATGGTATGAAATTGCCCGCCTTGATCATTCTTTCGAAAGGGGGCTTGAAAAAGTAACAGCAGAATATTCAATGGCTGACGACGGGCGCGTAGTAGTCAGAAATCGCGGGTATTTACCCGATAAGCAGTTGTGGAAAGAGGCCGAGGGTAAAGCTTACTTTGCTCGTGAGAGTGATGAAGGGTATCTCAAGGTTTCATTCTTCGGTCCTTTTTACAGTTCATACGTCATTTTTAACCTGGATAAAGTAGATTATCAGCATGCGTTTATAACAGGACCGAGTAACTCCTACCTCTGGTTCCTGTCGCGAACCCCAAAACCCGATGACACTACTATGGCCCGCTTCATCAAAGAGGTTGAGGGCCTTGGATTCCCGACTGACGAACTGATTTATGTAAATCACGATTGATAGTCCCGTAACTCTCAGATACCGAGAGACAAGCAATTCTATTGTTTACGCTCCTCGTTGCGTCAACCTTGGTGCTTGGTGGGAGGTCAAAATGGGAAAATTGATGGTTCGCAATCTGGAATAATTAAATCTGCTATGAAAATCGTAAAAATTCAAGAAGATACTGTCTCCATAGCCTCTGAAATCAAGAACGCCTATATCGATTTCAGCAAAATGACCGTTTCAATTGTGGCAATTGTTACTGATGTGGTCAAAGAAGGTAAACCCGTAATTGGTTATGGGTTTCATTCCAATGGTCGCTACGGGCAGGGGTGTCTTTTAAGAGAGCGTTTCATACCCCGGCTTATTGAAGCAGAGGCTGATAGTCTCGTGGATGATCAGCGTGAGAACCTCGACCCATTCAAGATCTGGGACACCCTTATGCAAAACGAGAAACCCGGTGGTCATGGTGAAAGATCCGTTGCCGTTGGGGTCCTTGACATGGCTGTCTGGGATGCGGTGGCCAAGATAGAGGAAAAACCGCTGCACCATCTGCTGGCAGAACGTTTTACCGGGGAAAAGGCCCGGGAAGAGACATTCGTATACGCTGCCGGCGGTTACTACTACCCGGGAAAAGGGGAAAATGAGCTGGTCCGGGAAATGCGAGGTTATCTTGAACAGGGGTACGACGTTGTCAAGATGAAGATTGGCGGGGTCTCTCTGGCTGATGATATGAAGCGTATTGCTGCTGTCTTGAGGGAACTGGACAATCATGGAGATGGCAGTAAACCTCCGGGCAGCCGTCTGGCGGTAGATGCTAACGGTCGTTTTGACCTTGCCACAGCCCGTGCCTATGCCCGGGAACTCGAGCCCCTGGGGCTCTTTTGGTATGAAGAAGCGGGTGATCCGCTGGACTATTTTCTGCAGGCCGAACTGGCTCGTGAATATCAGCCGTCTTTTGCCACTGGAGAAAATCTTTTTTCACATCAGGACGTTGCGAATCTGCTGCGCTACGCAGGTTTAAGGGCCGACCGGGACTATCTCCAGATGGACCCGGCTTTGGCGTACGGTCTGGTTGAGTACCTGCGTATGTTAGAGGTTCTTAAGCAGCACGGTTGGTCTCCGAGTCGCTGTATTCCCCATGGCGGGCACCAGTTTGCTCTGCATCTCGCCGCGGGCCTTGGGTTAGGGGGGAATGAGTCCTATCCTGGTATTTTTCAACCTTTTGGTGGATTTGCCGACAATACTCCGATCTCTCATAGCAGGATTGGGTTGACGGACATTCCGGGCATCGGGTTCGAGGCAAAATCAGCTCTGATTGATCTTTTTTATGACTCATTCGGCAAAGAGGGCGCCTAAAACGCTCTGCCGTGCCATGGGGTCATATGAAGGAGCTACGTATCTATCAATACCGCAGACCAACGTATTTAAGGCCCCAATACTGCTCAGGAAATCTTTAGGTGACCGGTAATCGATCATGCGGAGATCGACTCTTTCTTCACCTTCCCAATTGATAAAAATAACCGTGGAGACCCTTTGGACATCAAAGGTGTCGATTAATTTCTGATACTTTGGATTGGCTCCCGTTGTCAGGTCAATTTTGAGCATGATGAATTGCTGTGATCGTTCAACGACGTCCATATCACTGAAAGCGGTGTGTCCATCTCTCTTGTTCGAGATGGCAGCCGGGACTTGTTCAGGGTTCACTTCCACTATTCTTTCTTTAAAACTTACAATTACCTCGGGTCGTGCCTACTATTTAATCCGTGATATGCCAAAGAAGCGCTCCAGTTCTCCTGAAATTAGCAATGAGCGCTCTGCTTCGGCAGAAACAGGTCAAATTGAGTTCGATTATATCGAAAAACTATATCGTATAAAGAGGTAACCATGAAACGCCGAACGCTTATGAAAAGCAGTGCTGCACTGTTCGGGATTACGGCCCTTGGCGGCTACACTTTCCTGAGAAACGCTGGTCTGTGCTATGCTAGCCCAGCAGAAGGGTTTAATAATACACTTCCAATACCGCCGATTTTAGAGAGTGCTCTTTCTTCAGATGGAACAAAATTCTTCACCTTTAATGCTGATACCGGTGAGAAATCATTTATTCCCGGATTCACAACTGCAACACTCGGGTATAGCGGATCGTACCTCGGTCCAACCATCAAGGTTCGAGATGGAGAGCAGGTAAAATTCAAAATTGATAACAAGCTTGATCAGGTGACAACCGTGCACTGGCATGGCCTCCATGTGCCAGCACAATGGGATGGTGGACCTCGCCAGGTTATCGAAGCTGGTGGAACGTGGAACCCGACCTTCAGGATTAATCAGCCAGCAGCAACACTTTGGTACCATCCCCATGCAATGGGGCTGACCGGAGAACATGTATACAGGGGGTTGGCCGGACTCTTTATTATTGAAGATGACAACTCTGATAAACTGGAGATTCCCAAAGAATATGGGGTAGACGATTTCCCTCTTGTTCTGCAGGATCGCCGATTCTTTGAAGACGGCAGTTTTGCCTATGTCCAGAACATGATGGACGTGATGCATGGGGTGGTTGGTAACTACATGCTCGTTAACGGGAGTCTCTGGCCGAATCTGGATGTTCCCAAAGGGATGGTTCGTTTACGGGTTTTAAATGGCTCAAATTCGTCTATCTACAGACTATCCTTTAACGATGACCGGTCGTTCTTTCAGGTTGCAACTGATGGTGGATTTCAGGAAAGACCGGTCACCTTAAAGAGTCTCATTCTTTCAGCTGGAGAACGCTCAGAGATACTTGTCGACTTTACAAATGACACGATGGGCTCGAAACTATCCTTATTTGTGGACCAGATGTCTGGTAATAGATTTGAAGCCATGCAGTTCACCGTTAACAAAACTCCGGCCAACACCTATAGTATTCCCGACAAACTCGTTTCTATTGATTGGTTGCGCGAGTCTCAGGCCGTGAAAACTCGAAAATTTCAGATGGAAACAATGTCTGGCGGCATGGGGATGATGCGCGGTGGTGGGCGGCTGACTATCAATGGCAGAAACATGGACCTTAACTTCATCAACGAGCGGGTGAAATTAGGTGATACTGAAATTTGGGAGATTGAAAATTATTCAGCCATGATGATGCAATTACCTCATTCAATGCATCTTCACGATGTCCAGTTCCAGATTCTTGATAGAAATGGCAAAAAACCTTCACCCGCTGAGCAGGGACGCAAAGATACGGTGCTTGTACAACCGGGAGAGCGCGTCAGGATTATCAGCAGATTTGAAGATTATGAAGGGATCTATATGTACCATTGCCATTTCCTGGAGCATGAAGACAATGGAATGATGGGGCAATTTGAGGTGTATCTTGATAACCGTGCATAGAATGATTTCAGAACCTGCGCTACCCCCGGAAAGTAAGGAGATCGGAAAATCCCATGGAGATCTGAATACAGTAGATATTTTGCATCATGATACAACAGTGCTTGACATGGATTCAACCTCGACAGTTACCGTTTACTGATCAAGCCTGTTGTAATAATTCATCGAATTTATCAGCTGGTACCGGAGGGCTAAATAGATAGCCTTGAATAATGTTTACTCCACGTTGGCGCAGATAATCGAGTTGTTCTTCATTCTCAACACCCTCTGCTACTATTTCCAACCCCAGACTCTGAGCCATGGCAATAATCGTATCAACCAGAACTTTGTTATTCTGGTCACTTTCTAAATCATGAACGAAGCTGCGGTCTATTTTTAACACCTGCAGAGGGAAACTTCTCAGGTAGCTCAGAGATGAGTATCCTGTACCAAAATCATCCAAGGCTAAGCTAATGCCTCGGTTATGCAAATCATTTAGGATCACAAGGGGCTTGTCAGAGTCCTGGATCAGTAGATTTTCCGTGATTTCAAGTTCAAGTTGATCACGAGGCAGACCACTAATACTCAAGGCGTTATCTACGTCTTCAAGCAAAGAGCCGGATCGAAATTGCTGTGGTGAAACATTTACAGAAATCTTCAATCTCTCATTGGAAATTCCCTTCCATCGAATTGCTTCTTGGCAAGCTCTTGCAAGAACCCACCTTCCTAGTTCGTGAATTATTCCTAAATTTTCAGCCAGAGGGATAAATACATATGGTGATATGTTTCCGAGCTCATGATTATGCCATCGCAGTAGAGCTTCAGCTCCAATTATCTGTCCTTTGCGTATATCAATCTTAGGTTGGAAAACTAAAGAGAGTTCATCCTTAGCAAGAGCAAATCGCAGATGGTTGGAAATAAGCACCTGCTCTTCAGAAGTGCGGCGCATCTCTTGAGAAAAGAAACGATACATATTGCGGCCATCTTCTTTTGCCTGATACATTGCCATATCAGCACATTGCATGAGTTGCTCATGTGTGCTGCCGTCATCTGGATAAATACTGATACCGATACTGACGGATGTGTATATATCTTGGTCTTTAACCTTAAAGGGTTGTTGGAACACCCCGACTAGTTTGCGAGCCACTACCTCGGCTTGAGTACTCTCATCCAGATTTTCAAGAAAAACTGTAAATTCATCTCCCCCTGAGCGAGCGGCAATATCACTCTCTCTCAGCATAGAAGAAATTCGACTGGCAGTTTTCTTTAAGACCTCATCTCCGGTATCATGACCAAGAGTATCGTTTATGTCTTTAAAGTGGTCGAGATCCAAAAAAAGTAAGGCAACTCTTTTCTTATGTCTTCGTGCTCGAGAGAAAACAGAGTGCATGTAGGACTGAATGTAGTGGCGGTTGAACAGACCTGTTAATTGATCGTAATTGGCCTGGTAGATAAGCCTCTCCTCCCATTTCTCTCGCTCCGTAATATCCTGTACATTTGCAACAATAATTGGTGGAACATCAATAGTGGACACTTGTATACTGGCTTCTATCGGGAATGTACTGCCATCCTTGCGCCGATTTATGCCTTTATGGATAACTGGTTCCAGGCGACCATTCTTTAATGGCGCCAGGAGGTTGGAGAAGGCTTGTTTATTGAGATCCGTAAAAATATCGAGAAGGTTTATGTTATTAAATTCTTCTTCTGAATATCCCAGGTTATCAATTGCGCCCTGATTGACCTGCAAGCAATTCAAAGACTCGGCATCGGCGACAAAAATTTCAGTAGTACTATCATTCAATATGCGGCCAAGGCGATTATTCAATTTATTTTTTTCTTTTTCAATATCCTCCATGAGAGCTTTGTTTTCATAACGTAGCCGCGTATTAATGACAAAGTTATCTGTATACTCCCGGCTAAATTTTAAGAGGAATATACCTATAATAATTGTAAGGATACCGGTGCCTATATAGAAGGTATCTCCAGTCAAAAGCGTTTGATAAACAACCGGCGACATCAGTGTTACTACATAAAGAAAAAAAGAGAAGAAGTCTAACAACATACTGACAGCACCAACAGCAATACCGAGTGGGATGATGAATGCCATTAGTATAAATGATAGTGGTTCTCGAGGGAAAAAGATCAAATTAAGGCTTCCCATCATCATCCCGGCGGCAAATATGCCAAGCCGAAATAGATGAAGCCAGAAGGACATAGATTTCGATCTGCATTGGTCAAGGGTATAAAATCGAGTAAGCAACCAGCGCCCGGAAAGGACGACAATCAGAACAACATACCACGTGAGAAGATGCGTCCATTCAAACTTCTTTAAGAGCAACAGTGCATAAATTGCGCTGATAATGAGAAGGGTTAGTGAGGCCGTTTTTGATCTTCTATAGAGTATATCAAGCCGATCTTTCTCAATTTTATCTTCGATGTTGGATTGCTGCTTAGCCATAGACTTGATTTTTATCAGCAGTGCTTACCGTGTTTAACGAATATAGTCTGATCGGCTACTTGCGCCGGTCAGATAGCATTGTTTGCTTTGAATATTCTATCAGAATAAACAGCTTAGTATCAATAAAAACCATTATCCCGTTACGTTTGTAATAAAAAGATGCCTAAGAGTTAATAGGGTGGCTCTCGTGCCGGTGGTCGTTGCTGCATCTTGTTTATTTTCAGTAGGGTCCACGGATTTGATCGTGGACACTGTTGGTGTAGAAATCAGATAGTGCCTGGTGGAGCCGCTCGGAGAGGGGAGTGACATCCGATATTGCAGCATTTCCTTTTACCTGCTCCGGGGAACTGGCGCCTGGAATGATAACCGATACTGCTTCATGATCGAGTATCCAGCGCAAAGCTACTTGAGCCATTGACATGTTACCAGGAAGTATATGTTTGACCATTTCGGTCAATTCAACACCTTTTACAAAAGGTAAGCCCGCGAAGGTTTCTCCTACATTAAAATGCTGACCATCACGGTTGTAGTTCCTATGATCCGTTTTTGCAAATGTTGTGTCTTTTGAGAACTTTCCACTTAACAATCCACTGGCAAGAGGCAGGCGAACAATAATCCCGACACCTCTGTCTTTTGCCTCAGGAAACAGCTCCGAAGCAATTTTCTGGCGAAAGATATTGAAAATTACCTGCAGGGTAAGCAACTCATCCTGCTCAAGGCAGAGCAGCCCTTCTTCGATGGTTTCAACACTGGCCCCAAAGTGCCTGATAAGACCTTCCTGTTTGCATTGTCTGAGCCAGTCAAAGATCTCTCCTTTACGGAGAACGTCTATTGGGACGCAGTGCAGTTGCAGAAGATCAAGGCTTTCTATGCCAAGTCTCTGCAGTGAGCCTTCTATTTTACGGCGCAAGATCTCCTCTGAATAGTTGTCGGGGTAGACATCATCACCACGTCCAAACTTGGTGGCCACGGTCACCGAGCGAGGACTCTGCTTCAGAAATCGACCAATCAGTTCTTCGCTTCGCCCTGTGCCATATACATCTGCGGTATCAAAGAAGCTGACACCGTTATCGACTGCAGTTTTCATAATGGAAAATGCCGTATCTTCTTTCATGTGACCGAAATCACCACCAAACTGCCAGCAGCCAAGACCAATCTCACTGATGCTGAAACCATTTGTGCCAAGTTGTCTTTTTCTCATATTCAATCCTTTTTTGTTTTTCCTTTAACAGTATTTTGCAAAGCAGCTTTTCCCGTGGGTATTATTTATCTGTAGTAAACGGCGTTTGCCTGCGATTGCTAAAAATCTTTTGTTCTTTTGTAACACTCCAATAATTGTGGTTTACAAGAGAGGCTCTAACTGAAGTAGTTTATGCGGAAAAAATTTTTCCCAGAGTGAGTGAATTCGACACCCAGCTCAATGGCGGAGTGTTGACGCCCGGGTGATGAGCTCCGGGTTTAAAATTATTGTGTCTGGTAGTTTTTCCTGCATGGAAGATGCGCCCTGTTGGGTTTGAAGAATTTTTTGTACAGCCAGGGCTCCAAGTCCATGGAAATCCTGGCGGACAGTAGTTAATGCAGGCGTGTAAAATTCGGTCTCCGAGATATTATCATACCCGGCAACCCCGAGGTCATGTGGCACTGACACCCCTGTAATCCATGATTCATGCAAAACTGCTAGAGCGGTCTGGTCATTTGCCGCAAATACTGCATCCATTTCAGGAAATCGAATTTTTAACTCTCTGAATGCATAGAGCGCTTTTCCCGACGACCAGTCACCTTCGACGCAGGCGGAGTCATTTACCGGTAGGCCTGCATCGATTAGGGCCTGCTGCCATCCTCGTTTCCTCTCTCGTGATTCCCACCAATCGAGAGGACCAGAAATATGGGCTATTTTTCTGTACCCCTGCTCGACAAGATGCTTGGTTACCAGGTACGCACCATGATAATTATCTATTGAAATTGTCATTGGAGCTGAAGCGGGGCTTCCTTTGAGAAAGACTATAGGGGGAGTGCTGCTGCTCATGTTTTTTTGGACATAAACCCAGTTATTGCCGACCTCCGGGGCCGCATAGACAATCCCGCGTACCTGATAAGACAGGAGAGAATGGATCAGGCGGTGCATATCTTTTGCATCAAATGTCGCGAGTTCTTTCAGGATAATACTGAGCCCCTGTTCCTCGGCTGCCTGCACTATACCGTTGAGTGTGGTTGAGATACCTTTGTATTTCAGCCCCGTGATAATGACCCCGAGTGTTTTGCTTCCCTGCCTGATACCCCTGGCCATAGCACTGGGTTGATAACCCATCTGTTCTATTACTGCCAGTACCTTTTCCCGAGTGGCGTTTGAGACATCCTCCCGCTTGTTTATTACCCTGGAAATGGTTTGCATGGACACACCACAGGCACGTGCGACATCTTTAATAGTAACTTTCAATTTTGTTTGTTGATGCATTGGGTGTCCTGATGAAATAATCTGGTAAGTCCTAAGGAAATCCATTCTAGCATTATCGTTTCATCCTTGAAAGTGAGAATGTGTCTCCAATTTAAGTACACCAACATACAATTCTGTATCCGGACTTTAATATTTTTTTGTCGTTAACGTTAACAAACATATTAATATAAAAAAAATAAAACGTCTTTATAATAATTTAGATTGTTAGGAATAAAAAATTTTCTTGGCATACGAATTGTGCAGTTAAGCAATTTATATATTTAATATTTCGTGTTATATTCAAGAATGACGGTGCTATTTTTGTGTTGACAAATACCGTTGGATGGTTTTTGTTGGAATTGTTAACGTTAACGGAACTGGCTCCTCCAGATTGATAGAGTTTTTCTGAGCAACAGAGGCTACCAAAGAAAAGTGGAGGTAAAGGGGTAAAAATGGACATTTATAAGAATTACGAGGTATGGCTGGTCGCAGGGAGTCAGCATCTTTATGGTCCTAAAACACTTGAACAAGTTGCTGCAAATTCCAGAGAGATTGCCGGACACCTCAACTCATCAAAAAAACTTTCTATACCCGTTAATGTAAGAACAGTTGTCACGACAGCTGATGAGATCAGCATTGTTTGCAGAGAGGCAAATGCTGCTCCAAATTGTATCGGTTTGATCTGCTGGATGCATACGTTCTCTCCTGCAAAAATGTGGATTGCCGGGCTCAGAGAACTGACAAAACCATTTCTGCATTTTCATACTCAATTCAACCGAGAAATTCCTTGGAATACGATTGATATGGATTTTATGAACCTGAATCAGTCTGCACACGGTGATCGGGAATTCGGTTTTATTGGAACACGAATGCAGAAGCGGCGGAAGGTGATCGTAGGCCATTGGCAGGATCCTGAAATTCATGAAGAAATCGATTGCTGGATGAGGGCTGCTGTTACCAATATTGAGATGCAGAATACTCGGGTAGCCAGGTTTGGCGACAATATGAGGGATGTTGCGGTTACAGAAGGCAATAAAGTTTCTGCCCAGATTGAACTCGGTTTTTCAGTGCATGGGTACGGGGTGGGAGATCTCGTCCACGCTGTTAATACAGTCGATGATGAATCGGTAGATATCCTGGTGGCTCAATACATGGAGGAATACGAGGTTTCCAAAAAGCTGCGCAACACAAAAGAATTTTCTCAACTCCGTGAAGCGGCTAAAGTTGAAGTGGGATTGAGGAATTTCCTTACCAGTGGGGGTTTTAGAGCTTTTACTACTAATTTTGAAGACTTGCATGGACTCCAAATCCTGCCAGGGCTTGCCTGCCAGCGACTCATGAACGATGGATATGGATTTGGGGCGGAAGGTGACTGGAAAACAGCAGCCCTTGTGCGAGCCATGAAAATCATGGGTGCCGGGAGGGAGGGTGGCACTTCCTTTATGGAAGACTATACCTACCACATCCCGGAAAAAGGTCCGGCCATGGTGCTGGGGGCACATATGCTGGAAGTTTGTCCATCCATAGCTGAATCAACCCCTTCGCTCGAAATACATCCTCTGTCCATTGGAGGAAAAGCTGACCCTGCCAGGCTAGTATTTACAGCAAAATCCGGCCCTGCGATCAATGCCACCCTGATTGATCTAGGCACTCGCTTCAGGATGCTGGTCAATGGACTTGACGTGGTCGCCCCTGAACATGCCATGCCACATCTGCCGGTTGCCAGAGCCTTCTGGGTCCCTCAGCCTGATCTTAAGGTTTCTGCATCTGCCTGGATACTTGGCGGAGGTGCACACCATACGGGATTTAGTCAAGCGATAACCAGGCATCATTTGCAGGATTATTGTGAGATGCTCAACATCGAATTTCTTGTCATTGATGCTGAGACGACGACTGAGGAATTTAAAAAAGAATTGCGTTACAACCATCTGTATTACGCATTGATGGGAGTAACCCAGTAATAGGCGAATGTACTGGAGGAGTACTGGTAAAAATTTGTAATTATCTGTCGATCATGCCGATGGCCATTGGCTGGCAGCTGATGGAAGTCGTTGTGGTTTTGCAATTTGTGGCCGTTTGAATGTCAACAGGACATCTGTGAAATATCTTAGGGAGAAGACCGTGAATGGACATTATGTTATCGGCCTTGATTACGGAACCGATTCAGTGAGAGCGGTTTTGATAGATACCACCACCGGACTGGAGGCAGCGGCAGATGTGTTCAACTACCCGCGGTGGGCTGCGGGAAAATACTGTGACCCAACCAGGAATAAATTTCGCCAGCATCCCTTGGATTATCTTGAAGGCTTGACACACACGGTTCGTAATTGTCTCGCTAACGGCCCTGATGGTTGTGCTAATCAGGTCGCCGCAATCAGTATTGATACCACCGGTTCTACACCGATTGCTATAGACAGTGAAGGCACTGCACTTGCTTTACGTCCGGAATTTTCCGATAACCCCAATGCTATGTTTATTCTTTGGAAGGATCATACTGCAGTGGCAGAGGCCGACGAGATCAACCACGTTGCCCGTACTTGGGGCGGAATTGATTTTACAAAGTACGTTGGCGGTATCTATTCATCCGAATGGTACTATGCCAAAATACTCCATACACTTCGTGTTGACGAAACTGTCGGCAAATGCGCATTCAGCTGGGTAGAACATTGCGACTGGATTCCAGCCGTCCTCACCGGAACTAATGCGCCGGCCAAGTTGAAACACGGAGTCTGTGCCGCAGGACATAAGGCACTCTGGCATGAAAGTTGGGGAGGATTACCGTCTGAAGAGTTTTTCCAGGCTCTGGACCCTTTGCTGGCAGGCTTGAGAACGAGACTCTATGATCAGGTTTTCACCTCAGACACGGCAGCAGGTGGACTAACAGAAGGGTGGGCAGAAAAACTCGGACTGCCCGAGGATACGCCCGTCGGCATTGGTGCCTTCGACGCACATATGGGTGCTGTCGGTGGTGGAATAACCCCTTACAGTTTTGTCCGGGTCATCGGGACTTCAACCTGTGATATGTTGATTGCCCCAGCCGAAGAGATCCAGGATACTCTGGTGCGTGGAATCTGTGGACAGGTAGATGGCTCAATTATTCCCGGTATGATAGGTATGGAAGCGGGCCAATCAGCTTATGGCGATATCTATGCATGGTTTCAGGATTTGCTGCTTTGGCCGTGCCAGCTCATTACGGATAACGCTCTGGTTGATGCCAAGACAGCTAAAGACCTTACAGATGAGTTGTTAAAGCAGTTACTGCCTGCTCTGAGCAAAGCTGCCTCAGAAATTCCTATATCGCAGTCTGGCGTTGTTGCCCTGGATTGGCTTAACGGACGCCGGACGCCTGATGCAAATCAGACCTTAAAAGGTGCACTGACTGGATTAAACTTGAGCAGTGATGCGCCCAGAATTTTCCGCGCCCTGGTCGAGGCAACCGCGTTTGGCGGTAAAGCTATTGTCGAGAGATTTTTGTCCGAATCCATAAAAATTAAGGATGTAATTGCTATCGGCGGAGTAGCACGAAAATCGCCATTTGCCATGCAGGTACTGGCCGATGTACTCAACATGGACATTAAGGTGGCCCGTAGTGATCAGACAGTGGCTCTTGGCGCTGCAATGTTCGCAGCAGTTGTGGGCGGTATTTATGCAAACATCGAAGAAGCCCAGGACGCCATGTCATGCGGAATTGAGTCTGTGTATAAGCCAATCGAAGAACATGTGTCAGCGTACCAGCTGCTATATGAGAAATATCTAAAAATCGGCTCCTTCGTTGAGTCTGAGTTAACCTGAGGCCCAGAGCATGGATCGATATAGAAATGATTTAGGAACGGTTACTTTTTTGAGTGACTTGGACGTCGTGAGTTGCAAGAAGGAGGATACTGATAAGGCTGGTCAGTAGTAACTGACCAGAAGTGAAGCCAGCACATGAGGTGTGCAGGTATCGTCGGTTTCAGCCGACTGGATAAAATTTCGCTGGAGCCAACCAATTAATTGTTTTGTACAATATGGGAGGAACATCATGAAAAAGTGGACTAAAGTTTTGGTGTGTATCTTTTCGGCTTGCTTGCTGACTGCCGGATCAGCAATTGCTAAGGACAAAATTGTGGTTGGGTTTTCTCAGATCGGTGCGGAGAGTGCCTGGCGTGTTGCTAATACCGATTCCATCATTTCCGAGGCAAAGAATCGTCCGAATATAGAGTTGAAATTTTCGGATGCTCAACAGAAGCAGGAAAACCAGATAAAGGCCATCCGCAGTTTTATTTCTCAAGGAGTTGATGTCATAGCATTTTCACCAGTCGTTGAAACTGGATGGGAGCCCGTCTTAAAAGAAGCCAAAAGAGCGGGTATCCCGGTTATTCTTTCTGACCGTGCCGTTGACGTTCAGGATGACAGTCTATGGGTTACCTTCATGGGGTCTGACTTTGTCGAGGAAGGACGAAGAGCGGGCAACTGGTTAATGGAAAACTATGATCGACTCAAGAAATCCGGGAAAAGTAGTGATGTCGTCAATGTCGTCGAACTTCAGGGAACTGTCGGCTCAGCTCCTGCTATTGACCGCAAAGATGGCTTTGCTGAGGTGACAAAAGGATCTGCCTATAAGATAATTAAATCTCAGAGCGGTGATTTTACTCGAGCCAAGGGTAAGGAGGTTATGGAAGCGTTTCTCAAGTCGGAAGGGAAAAAGATTGATGTCCTTTATGCCCATAATGATGACATGGCGCTGGGTGCCATTCAAGCTATTGAAGAGTATGGGCTTGAGCCAGGCAAGGACATTATCATTGTTTCCATTGATGCCGTGCGTGGTGCTTTCGAAGCGATGATCGAAGGTAAAATAAATTGCACAGTTGAATGTAGTCCACTTCTCGGACCACAGCTTTTTGATGCAGTAGAGGATCTGGTTGCCGGCAAGGAACTGCCGAAACGGATTGTAACTAATGAAGGAGTTTTCCCTGCCGAAGTAGCTGCTGAAACACTGCCTTCACGTAAATATTAATATCTAACCGGTTAGCAATGCCGGAGTATATCGAGATGAATAAATCGAATATACTGATTGACATTAAAAGGGTGAGCAAGGCCTTTCCTGGTGTGCTCGCCCTTGATAAGGTAGACTTTTGCTTACATCGTGGCGAAATACACGGGTTAATGGGGCAGAACGGGGCTGGCAAATCAACACTGGTTAAGGTCTTGACCGGTCTTTATCCAAGAGACGATGGCGAAATCATCTACGAAGGGGCACCTTTTTCTCTCTCCTCACCACAGGAGGCAGCTGTCCATGGTATCAGTACCTTATACCAGGAGATCAACCTCATTCCGGCACTGTCCGTAGCAGAAAACATTTACATCGGACGTGAACCCAAGCGATTTGGTCGTATTGACTGGAAGAAGATTCACAGTGATGCCCGTCAGGCGATCCGTAAACTTGATCTAAATATCGATGTTACTCAGCCGGTCTCTTCCTATTCAGTAGCTGTTCAGCAGCTCGTTGCGATTACTCGCGCCCTAGAGATCTCTGCCAAGGTCCTTATCCTGGATGAGCCGACCTCAAGTCTTGATCTGGCTGAAGTCGCACAATTATTCAAGGTGATCAGAAAATTGAAAGATGAAGGTATGGGTATCCTCTTTATAACCCACTTTATCGATCAGGTTTACGAGATCACAGACCGTATTACCGTGTTTAGAAATGGTGCCTTCATCGGAGAGTTCGAAACAGAAGGTCTGCCCAGGATAGAGTTGATTGGCCATATGCTGGGCAAGGATCCTTCCGCCTTATCGAAGGAGCAGGAGGAAGACGCAACGGTTAAACGAAGGAAGAAATCAACGGTTGAACCACTGCTTGATGTTCACGATTTAGAAAGAAAAGGTTCGATGTCTGCCTTTAGTTTAACCATTAACAAGGGAGAGGTCCTGGGCCTGGCAGGTCTTCTCGGTTCCGGGCGATCCGAAACCGCACGACTATTGTTTGGCATTGATCGTCCCAGCGGAGGATCTATCTTTCTTGATGGTAAGGAAGTGAATATTTCTTCGCCGCGAAAGGCTATTGAACATTTGTTTGCGTTTTGCCCTGAAAACCGTAAAGAGGAAGGCATTATTGAAGATCTTTCCATTCGCGAAAATATCATCCTTGCCCTTCAGGCCCGGTTAGGTATTTTCCGTGCTCTATCATGGAAGCAACAGAATGAAATAGCGGAACGGTATATCGAGCTGCTGAGTATTAAAACCCCTTCCGCTTCACAAATGGTTAAAAATCTCAGTGGTGGTAACCAGCAAAAAGTGATTATCGCACGATGGCTGGCCACTGATCCTCGATTTCTGATCCTTGATGAACCGACAAGGGGCATTGACGTGGGTGCCAAGGCTGAGATCGAGAAATTGATAATCCGACTCAGTGATGATGGCCTGGCCATTCTTTTTATCAGTTCAGAATTGGAGGAGGTCATTAACTGCAGTGACCGTATAGCAGTTCTCAGAGACAGAAATATCCTTACTGAATTGTCCGGAAAGGAGATGGAAGTTACCAGTATCATGCGGGTTATTGCCGAAAAGGAAGTGAGGAGCAATGGTTGAAGCAAAGGGGCTAAAAAACAATAATGTCCAGCGTGTGCTCTGGCCACTGATGGCTCTTGCTGGCATTCTTCTGTTTAACCTGTTTTTTACACCGGGATTTTTTCACATTGAAATCAAGGATGGTCGTTTTTTTGGTTCATTGATCGATATTGCCAATCGAGCGGCTCCGGTAATGCTTTTAGCCATAGGTATGACACTGGTTTTTGCAACCGGGGGCGTTGATCTGTCGGTAGGGGCAATTATGGCAATTTCCGGAGCTGTTGCAGCCACGGTTATTCGACCAGATTACGTGAAGGGGATTCTCGAATACGGCGACGTACAGCCCATACTATTAGTACTGGCTATTCCCTTGATCTTTTCGCTCCTTGCAGGTCTGTGGAACGGAGTGCTGGTAGCTTTTATTGGGATTCAACCGATAATTGCTACATTGATATTGATGGTAGCCGGACGTGGAATTGCCCAGTTGATTACCCAGGGGCAGATAGTAGTTTTTATACATGAACCATTCCAATATATCGGCTCCGGCTTCTTATTCGGACTACCGTTTCCAATCGTTATTGTGTTGCTTACTTTTTCAGCAACGCATCTTCTCACTCGAAAAACGGGGCTTGGACTATTTATTGAGGCAATAGGAGCAAATAGCGTGGCCAGTCGCTTTATGGGGATCAAGGAGCGATTGATTACACTGTCTGTCTATATTTTTTCAGGGCTGTGTGCAGGGCTTGCCGGTTTGATAGTCTGTGCCGACATAAAGGCTGCAGACGCAAATAATGCGGGTCTTTTCCTGGAGCTAGACGCAATTGCGGCAGTTATTATTGGCGGCACTATGTGGGGAGGACGCTTTACTGTTTTTGGCTCCATTATCGGCACACTCATCATTCAAAGTCTTACCACGACGATCCTTACCAAGGGTGTTGCTCCTGAAGTCACTCTTGTTTTCAAGGCTGTGGTTATTATTCTGGTAGCCCTGATCCAGTCCGAACGGTTTCGACAGCTGTTCTCCCATCGTATGGGCAGAAGAAAGGTACGAACATCATGAGGCTGCGCGTAAATCAAAAACATATCCCGATGTTTGCAACCATTGCGGTCTTCCTGCTGATTTACCTGGCAGGCTCGGTGATGTATTCAAACTTTTTTTCTTTGAGGGTTTTTACCAACCTATTTATTGACAATGCCTTTGTTGGAGTAATCGCGATTGGCATGACCTTTGTTATTATTTCCGGAGGTATTGACCTCTCAGTTGGATCTGTGGTTGCCTTTACCGGAGTATTGGCTGCAAAACTGATGCATGATTATGATGTCCATCCAATGCTAGCGTTTAGTATCTGCCTTACCTTGGGTGCCCTGTTCGGTATGGTTATGGGGATTCTGATACATTTCTTTGAGCTGCCTCCTTTTCTCGTTACCCTGGTAGGCATGTTTCTTGCCAGAGGCTTGGCATTTCTCGTCAGCCTCAATGCTCTTCCGATCAAGCATCCTCTTGTTGATTCTATTATTGATTTTGGTATTCCTCTGGGCTTCAGGACATGGTTGCCAGCAACTGCAATTGTCTTTATTGCAGTGACGTTGGTTGGTGTCTATCTTCAGCATTACACGCGTTTTGGCAGGAACACCTATGCTCTTGGCAGCAGCGAACAGTCAGCAGTCCTGATGGGGTTGCCGGTAGGCCGAACAAAAATCCTCGTATATACTTTTAACGGTCTGCTCAGTGCATTGGCAGGAGTTGTATATTCTCTTTATACTTCATCAGGGTATCCGTTAGCATGTGTGGGCCTGGAGTTGGATGTTATTGCTTCTGTGGTAATCGGCGGCACATTGCTAAGCGGTGGGGCAGGCTATGTCCTTGGAACACTAATCGGTGTATTGATACTTGGGTTAATACAGACTTTCATCACATTTCAGGGAACATTGAGTTCGTGGTGGACAAAAATAGTGATTGGTATCCTCCTTTTCGTATTCATCCTGTTACAGCGTTACTTATCTGCAGCCGGCGTTAAAAAATAGTTTGCTGGCAATTGCAACGTATTGCTGATTAAAACAACCCGGATTGTAAGGTTAATAGATAATGACCGTGATAAGGCAGGAAGAAGGTTTGCATTTTTGACACCTTCAGGCCCATAGACGAAATGTGCTCAGGAATTAGCCCGCAATTCTCATGAACATCGTGTCAATTTTCATGAAACTGGTTTCTTTGTAACAGATTGCCTCCCGCTCGCTTTGACGATAAATTTTACACAATGTTCATGAGAAATCCGGGCTGATATGTTTTAATTCGACATTGCATGGAGTGTATCAAGAATGTCTTTGCTGCCAACATCATCAGCGACCAATACTTGACCTACTTTTACAGGGAGCACCAATCTCATTGACTGTGCCATTCTTTTCTTATCTCGACTCATGGCATCAAGTATAGACTGAGGGGAAAGAGCTGTTGGTATTCGACTGGGTAAGCCAACCTTATTCAGAACTGAATCGATGCGATTTTTAAGATGACGGTCGCAATATCCTAATCTTTCAGAAAGATCAGTCGCTGCAGCAAGCCCCATGGCGACAGCCTCACCATGCCGGATAGTATTTTTACTGACTTTTTCTATCGCATGTGCAAATGTGTGACCCATATTTAAATGAGTCCTTATCCCTTCATCAAAGGGATCCTCTTGCACATAGGCAATTTTCACCTGTATTGCTTGAGCTACAAGTGTTTGAATCTCAGAATGAGACGAGTGCAGAGAATCAGTTTTTAGGGGCCAGTTCCCTTGTTCAACTTTTTCCAAAAGATCAGTATCTGCGAGCAAACCGTGTTTAATGACCTCAGCCATACCAGAGACTAACTCCTCCAGAGGAAGGGTCATGAGTGTGGCCACATCTGCTAAAACCAGGGATGGTTGTTTAAAACTGCCTATTAGATTTTTCCCCTGGGGCAAATCAATACTATTTTTACCCCCAATACTGGTGTCTGCCATAGATAGCAGGCTGGTAGGACATTGCACCAGACCGACTCCACGCATAAAAGTGGCAGCAACAAATCCAGCAATATCACCAATGACGCTACCTCCCAGTGCGATAATTGTTCCAGACCTGTCAAAACCTAGATCTAAAAGTTGGTCGTATATAGCCTGAACGGTAGTCAGTGTTTTCTGTTGGCTCCCTTCTGGGATTGTGATGACGTGATCAACGGAACCACAGCTTTGCGAATAAATTTTACCAACAACGGTGTCGGTAATAACGACCAGCATGCCGTCGGTACCGGCTAGTTGCCGGGTAAAAGGTAAAATGCCGTTACCAACAATGAATTCATAGGGATGTACAGGGCTGTCAATAGCAAATTGTTCCTGGCTCTTTTGTATGAAACTAAGTAAAATATTAGTTATATCAGATGGTTGAGAGTCATCCGTGGTAAGCTTCAGAAATCGCTGATACCCTTTTTTCCTTTGCTGCAGGAGTTCTACAATTTGCTCGCTCGGGTTGGGAACATCAAGTAACGGCCTGCGATTATCGTTGTCACTTTCTAATCGTGACAATATTTCCTGCGGGGTGGCGACCAGGCAGAAAACCCTGCCATTCTTACTGAGGGCAGCAACATTTACAGGATCAAGCATCAGGCGCCCTCCTGTTGAGATAATCAGCCTCTCTCGTTCACCCAGCTCTTTTGCAATATCTGTCTCCATCTTACGAAATGCAGGTTCGCCAAACTGGGCAAAAATCTCTGGGATTTTGAGGTCTTGACGCTCCTCAATCAGCTGATCTGTATCGACAAACTCGCGCTCTAGCTTGCTGGAAAGCAATTTCCCAACAGTTGTCTTCCCGGTGCCCATAAAACCAGTTAAAATAATGTTTTTATTGTCATTATTGTGCATAGTGTCGATTCAATATCAGTAAGATGAGGAAATGAATGATGGTAACCTATTAAAATGAAGAGCTTTCATTGACATGAATCCAGTCAGCTTGTGATTTCAGATTAAAGCGAACACCAGAAAAAGCAAGAAGCTTAAAATTGTCGACAGACAGATTACTGTCTAATGGTGGGCAAGGCAACATCAAGCGCAAAAAAGATCTGAGAAATATGTTGTTAGCAGAGGTTCTATCAGTGTTGAAATTGTAAATAGGCCGGAAGATTTTTCAATGAAATGTTGACAGAGATATATTAGATATATTGCCTCGTTATTGCTAACCAGTAGAACACCATACTGCAAAATAGGATACAGGCGAGGAAAAATGGAACCAGTCAGATTAGGAATGATCGGTTGTGGATTAGTATCGGCCAAGCACATTGAAGGGGCGAAAAGTATCAGCAACGGCAACTTGGTTGCACTTTGTGATGTCAATCCAGAACGGAAGGTACTTGCCGAGGAACTGCAGATACCATTTTTCACTGATTACCTGGAAATGATAGGCCAGGCTGGCCTTGAAGGAGTCATTGATGGGACCCCAAACCAATATCATGCTGAGGTTGGGATAGCCTGTGCAGAACGTGGGATTCATGTTCTTACCGAAAAACCAATTGCCTCGACCTTGAAGGAAGGAAAACAATTGGTAGAAGCGGTCAATGAGAGTGGGATCAGTTTACTTGTCGGTCATCATCGCCGCTATTTTCCTCTCATAAGGCGGGCACGAGAAATCGTTCAAAGTGGAGAATTAGGACAACTTGTCGGTATTTCGATGTTGTGGGCTCTGATGAAACCGGACAATTATTTTGAAATTGCATGGCGGTCTCAGAAAGGGGGAGGACCGATATTAATCAATATTATCCACGAAATAGATAATCTCCGTTTTATTTGTGGTGACGTGGCTGAAATAAACGCAAGAGCTCGCCGCCTTGTGCGTACCGGAGAGGTAGAAGATACGGTGACAATCAATTTTGAACTTGTCTCTGGCGCTCTCGGTACGGCTTTGGTAACAGACACAACCCCCTCGCCCTGGTCGTATGAGCTTGTCTCGGGGGAAAATTCCGACTATTTCAAAACAGACCAGGACTGTTATCGTTTTCTCGGCACAAAAGGTTCACTTTCGTTCCCCAATATGGAGGTATGGTCTCACCCCCATGGGCGTCAGAAGGGGTGGTGGGAGCCTCTGATGAGGCGGTCGGAGAGTGTACCTTACTCTGCTCCCTTTACCGCCCAACTTGAGCATTTCTGCAACGTTATCCGTGGGCAGGAAGAGCCCGTAATTAGTGGCGCCGACGGGCTGATGACATTGGCGACAACGTTGTCGGTCCTGAAATCCGCAGAGATTGGACGCTCTGTGATGCCAGTGGAATTGCTTGCGAATTGTTGAATTTTGGAGAAGGGCAAGATGAAAATGCAATATTCACTGGCGTATCTCACCTTGAAAAAACGCAGAGCCGGCCGCTTCCCGGACGTGTGATTCATGCGATACATTTCCAGAAATCTTGTGATGATTGATGAAATAACGTACACTGAACCGATTCATGAGCGTGCTCAACAATACGCTTACACGATAAAATAGATACCCGGGGAGAAGATAGAGTGAGGCAGCAGAGTGAAATTCAGGTAACCGTTCGGGGCACGGTTATTGGAGGTCCAAAGCCACTGATATGCCTACCGTTGGTGGGGGAAACGAGAGCAGAGGTTCTCAAGGAAGCTGAAGAGTTAACGGCGCTTCAGCCTGATCTGCTGGAATGGCGTGTAGATGGTTACGGTAAGGTGGAATCCATAGAGGATAGTTTGTCCGTTTTAAAAGAGTTACGTACCATCATCCATGAGACTCCGCTGATATTCACTTGCCGAATCGATCAGGAAGGGGGGATGAAAAAGATTTCCCGGGAAAAACGATTGGATTTGATTTCTGAGGCAATGGAGTCAGGCGATATTGACCTTATTGACACCGAACTCTGTAATGATGCAGCTTTCATTAAGGCGGTAAAGGAACGGGCTGAGCAATGTGGCGTTAAATTGATCCTCTCCTACCACAACTTTATAGATACACCCAGTGAACCATTCATCTACTCGAAGCTGGTGGAAGCGCAGGTTGCAGGAGCAGACATTTCAAAAGTAGCTGTAATGCCGAATAATTATGGAGATGTGTTGACGCTCTTAAGTGCAACAAATAAGGCGAGAAGTGAAATAATAAAGGGTCCCATGGTGACGATGTCCATGGGACCTGAAGGTGCTGTTAGCAGGTTGGCTGGAGGCCTGTATGGTTCCGATATCACTTTTGCCATAGGCCTGCAAGCATCCGCACCAGGACAAATACCAATAAAAGAGTTGAAAAGAGGCATGGCTTCTCTGTACAACACATGATTGGAGAAACTCAGAAATCTCATTACTTTGGGAGCAGGAGGTGGTCTTTTCAATAACGCCAATTAGAAATTTTAAACAGTGTTGCTTTTTCAGGCAATTGTGGAGCCGATACTTTCAATGAGGATTTTTAGGAACTGCTTTCATCGGAGTATAATGTGTGAAAATCAGAACTTATTCTGACAGATTCCATTATCAAGTTTTAAGCTCATCTGACAATTCAATTATATATTGTCTTTGGTAATCTCTTCTTGGCAGTTGCTCCATTTTCGATCAATTCTGAGTGTTTAGTCGATCCTACCCTCAAAGGCACAAGGTGAATTTACAATTTTTTTTTAAATGGTTAATATTGCCAAAACGCGTCTCTTCAATTGGAGTGATAGGGGATTCCGTAACTTATCAGGAAGCACCTTAGGTAGAGGGCAAAGACAAAACTGATTACCTTCGATCTGGCAATATTAAATTCAATGCTCAGTTGCTGATATTACGTGATAAGGAATCCGTGGCGATGACCCCGCGAGGCCGAAATAAGATCATTTTGACGACATATCAAACCATAGTGTCCGTTTTCTCTGCCGTAAAGACCCACCTCTTGCAAGATATATCAAATAATTACAAAAGGATACCTGTTTTAATTAGCGTCTTTTCCGAACTGGCTTTTTCTTTGCAAAGTAGTTGGTATACTACTTGATATAAAACTGTCTAAGGACAGAGTGTCATTACAACCGGTTAGGTTACAACCAACTATACAAGAGGAGAATTCGAATCATGGCTAAATCAAAAACAACTGCTGACAAGAAAGCAAAGAAAAGTAAAGACCTGCCTGTTACGACTTTTAAAAACACGAAATTAAGCACCGTTCCATTGAACTGGAAAGAGGTATGGTACACTAACTGCGTGCTTATATCCGCCGCTAACGTCGATCAGGATCTGGGTTGGACCAGGGAGGAGTACAAGAAGATCGGCGTGAAGTATGCCTACCTCCGTTCCGTCCGTGAGAACGACTGGTATCCGCACTACATCCACAACCTGGACAACCTGATCCGCTTCGGCGGCCTGTTTCCGCCCCTGGCCGTTCACGCGGATCTCCGCCGGACCCGGCTCCTGGGGCTGACGCATGCGCCACACGAAGGCGGCTGCATGCTGGTGCGCGCCCGCGACGACATCTACCGGATGGCCGATCTGAAGGGCAAGAAGATCGGCCTCTCCAAGAGCATGAACAAGATCAAGAACGACTGGTGGCGCATCCAGGAGCACCAGGGCATCGAACTGATGCTCCGGATGAACGGCATGACCATGGACGACGTAGAGATCGTCGAGTTCCCCTACGCGGAGGATTGGTACAACGATCCCCAATTCCTGAACCCCATCGAAAACCCATCCGAATTGCAGACCATGAAAGACCACAAGCACGACGTGTCCCAGCGTCCGTTGGAGCCCGCGCTGGAGACAGGCGTTGTCGATGCGATCTACACGCAAAGCAAAATCTTCCAGCAACTGCAGGAAGCGACGGGCAAGTTCAAAGCGATTGAAGACCTGTCCCGGCATCCGGACTGGACCCTGCAGGTGGCCAACATCCCCGCGGCCATCACCTGCACCGAAGTGATGGCCGAGAAGCACCCTGAACTAGTTGTGGCGTACATGAAGGGTATGATTCGGGTGGGGCGCTGGGCCAACGAGCACAAGCATGCCGCAGCAAAGATCCTCGACCGCACGACCCTCTACCTGGACGTCGAGCACACCTACCGCGGGATCAAACACATCGACATGGTGCCCAACCTGTCGCCTCAGAACCTTGCCTCCGTTGAAATTGGCAAGGACTTTATGCTGAGTCACGACTACATCAAGAATGACTTTGATGTTCACGAGTGGGCAGCACCTGAGTTTCTCGAAAAGGCAGCCAGAGAACTGTTGGAAGAAGAATGGCAGTTAAAAACCTCGGCAGACCTCCCGGATGCGGCTGCGCCTTTGGCATCACGACAACGGCTCGGTTAGTCTGGAAGAGGCTTGAGCTGTCAGAAATGTCATTAAAGGTCCTTTGAGTTGAAGATACGTATTTTGTAATGCAACCCCGGCCCGTTCAGCCGCTGCAACAAACAGAGCAGCGGCTGAACTGTTCCTGGCTAGACAAGAGATCCCTTGGCAATCATTACCATCAGTAACAAACAGTGACTTGACCTTAGTTCCTGTATCTCTTCTGTTCCCTGTCATCAAATTGTCCAGCCCCTATCAATCGGTGGCTTCTCAGGAACTATCTCAAGTTATCTAACCCCATACTCTTGTTGACCTTACCCCAGGCGACCATATTTGTTTCATTTCCTTCCACAAGGAAATATGAAAGTACCATGGTCTGGATGTTTGCGACAACTCTGAACACGATGTTTTTCGGGAGATGTTATGTTTTTAAACGTATCAATAATTTTGGGAGCTATTGTATAGTCAGGGCTTATTGGATATATATTATCTGAGTTCAATTTCAGTATGTAGTGCAAAATGTTACATTCTGGATTGCTCCATCAAGATGTGCTCACCAAGAGAAGGTTTACTGGCAGCAGCTGTTTACTCGGGCTGCCTGGGGAAAATAGATTTTATGCCTCTAAAAACAATCAAATTGTCTGCAGAAATTGCCAGTCAGTCAGGACTCGAAACATTGTTGGTTGAAATATCGACACTTTTTATAGACCTCCCGGCTGAACAGATTGATGGCATGATTGGAAGTGCCCAACGCCGCATCTGCGAATTCCTCGATCTTGACCGCTCTACACTTTGGCAATTCGAAGAGCACGACCCCGGGATGCTACTGCTGACAAATGTCTATCAGCCTCCAGAAGCCAAGCCTGCTCCCGACCGTCTGACGGTAAATGATTCCTTTCCCTGGGTGTATCAGAAGTTGATAGCTGGTGAAACCATCGTTATTACGAAAATGACAGACCTGCCGGTGGAAGCAGAACGCGACCGGGAGAGTTTCAGGCTCTATGGTGCCAAGTCAGGCTGTTATGTCCCTTTATCCGTTGGGCAGGGACCAGTATTTGGCGCTTTGGCCTTCGCTGTCATGCGCAGGGAGAAAAATTGGCTCGATGCAGAGCTTAAGGGGTGCATGCTTCTCGCACAAGTGTTTGCCAATGCGCTTGCTCGCAAAAAAACTGAACAGGTCTTGCGCGAAAGAGAGGCAAACCTGGTTTTAACGACAAACGCCGCAGGGGCGGGCCTGTGGAATATGGACATTGACATTGGTTCAGTCTGGGGTTCGGAAAAGCTCCGGGAACTTTTTGATTTTGACCCGGATGAACAACTCACTGATGAAAGCTTCTACAATAAGATACATCCCGATGATCGAGAGCGGGTTATCCAGGTCGTACAGCAGGCAATTCTGACAGGAGAGGGCTTTTCATGCGAGTACAGGATCATACTCCCAAACGGAAAGATCCGGTGGATAGCTGTTCGCGGACAGCGACATACAGAATCAGGCAGTAATCCAGGTCGCTTATTGGGTGTGGCGACCGACATCACTGCACACAAACAGTTGGACTTGGAACGGGAGGAGCGCCTGCAGTTTGAGAAACTGCTGGTTGACATTTCTTCACGTTTTGTCAACCTCCCTGCTGACCGTTTAGACGCTGTACTTGAAGACGCCCTGCAGCGCATCGCTGCGTTGCTTAATCTCGACTTTGTAGCGCTATGGCAAAGTCTGGCTGAGAATGGTGAGAGCCCTATCGTCTACAAACTTACCCATATGTACCCTTCAGATGGTGATCTGAAATCTTCCGATCTTACTGAAGAGCAATTACCCTGGTTCAAACAGCAAATGCTTGCCGGTAAGATTGCCGGCTTCTCTTCTCTTGAAGAGCTGCCGCCCGAGGCAGCCCAGGATAGGGAATTCGCTCGCCAGCTTGGTATTAAGTCAAATTTGTGCATCCCGCTCACAGTCGGAGGTGCTCCGCCTATTGGCCTGATCGGTTTTAATACCATTCAGGCAGAACGTAATTGGCCGAAGGAGCTGGTAGAGCGGCTGCAGCTGGTCACGGAAATCTTCACCAATGCCCTTGAGCGTAGACGAATGGATGGTCAGTTGCAGGATAACCTTCGTGAAATCGAAAGTTTTAAACAACGGCTTGAACGGGAGAATGTCTACCTGCAGAAAGAAGTCAAAACCCTGGCTGAGCACTCAGAGATCCTTGGCCAAAGCACCGCTATAAAAAGCATTCTTCTCCAGGCAAGACAGGTGGCTGCAACAGACTCTACGGTTCTCCTCCTGGGGGAAACTGGAACAGGAAAGGAACTGCTGGCCAGAGCCATCCACGGCATGAGTTTGCGGAAAGACCGGCCGCTGGTTACAATCAACTGTGCTTCGCTTCCTCCCTCTCTGATCGAAAACGAGCTGTTCGGCAGAGAGAAAGGCGCTTATACGGGTGCCATGACCAAGATGACCGGTCGATTCGAACTTGCCGACGGTTCGACACTCTTCCTCGATGAGATCGGGGAGCTTCCTCTCAATCTGCAGAGCAAACTGCTCCGGGTTCTTGAGGAAGGCACATTAGAACGATTAGGCTCGACAAAGCCCCTGCACGTCGATGCCCGCATCATTGCCGCCACCAACCGGGACATTGAAAAAGAGGTGGCGGACGGCAAATTCAGGCAGGACCTGTTCTACAGACTGAATGTGTTTCCAATTTTAATTCCACCCCTCCGTGAGCGCTCTGAAGACATTCCCCTCTTAACCTGGGAGTTTGTCAGGGAATTTCAGAAAAAGCAGGGAAAACAGATCGACAAAATTCCGCGTGAGACTTTGGAAGCCATGCTCGCCTATACATGGCCAGGCAACGTAAGAGAACTCAGAAACGTGATTGAACGCGCCGTGATCTTGAGCATGGGCAGAACCCTGGAAGTTCAAATGCCTCACTCTATAGCTTCAGAAGAAGACACTACCGGCACCTTTGAAGATATAGTGCGCAGGGAACTCCTGGCTGTACTGAAAAAAACAAACTGGCGCGTAACTGGACACAATGGTGCTGCCGAGATTCTTGGCCTGAACAAATCGACTCTTTATTCTAAGATGAAAAAATTAGGCATCCGCCGCGATTGCCCCTGAGGTCGAAATAAAATCTTTTTGACGACATACCAACCAGAGATTATGTTTTCTCTGTCATAAACCAACCACTCCCAACAAATTATATACACATAATTACAGTAACTTACCTGCTATAACCCATCTCATATCTGAATTGGCCTCATTTTCGCAAGAGAGCTAATTGCATGCCTTGTTAAATAAAACTTTCTAAAGACAGTAAATTTTACTCAACAAATGAGGGAAGGGACGAATTTTGAGATGTAGTGCGCTGGTAATGGCGAATAACCATCTCGTCTCATTTCTGTTCGGATACCATCTGCCTTCAAGAGCGGTCTTTGAGCCAAGGTGCAAGGAAAAAAGCGTATGATTATTTCAACCATTAGGATGCCAATACCAGTCGAAAAGCACAATGATGTGTTGAGAGTTTTCCGATCCATTGCTCAACGATCCAGAAACGATCCTGGCTGTCTCAGTTACTCTGGTTACAGGGATCTGGAGGAAAGCGAGGTCCTGATGATCCAGGGTGTTTGGAAAAGTGAGGAGAATCTGAAATGTCATATTCGTTCAAACGAATACCTCAATCTCCTGATGGTTTTAGAGATGTCACTCGAACAGCCCGAGGTCAGGTTCGACACAATTTCTGATTCTGCAGGTATTGAGACCATCGAACAGATAAGAAACATCATTTGAAATGGTAAGCGTAGCAGAAGCAATCTTTAGCACATTTGCTGGTACCTGTAATTTTTTACTGGTAAATGTTAATTCTTCGACCAATCGGAACAAAGTTACAAATAACCTGCCATTACAAAATGGTCAGGTTGAAACCAACTAAAAAAGAGGAGTATTAGAACCATGGCTAAATCGAAAAAGAGCACCACCCCGGACGCAAATATTACGGGTCAAATGAATTTGACAGACGGGCTAGCGTTAATTGCTCAATTACTCGCAGACAAACCACACCTGAAAGAAGATCTTGGTGAAATTGCTGAGCTGGTTGCTGGCAAGTCCCCTAAGAGAGAAGAAGCGAAGCCTAAGGCCAGTGCAGCAAAAAAAGCTGCGGCTTCCACCAAAGCAATGAAAGCCACAACTTTTAAAAACACCAAACTGAACACAGTAAAGTTGAACTGGAAAGAGATGTACTATACCAATTGTCCCCTCATCTCCGCCAGCAACGTAGACCAGGAGCTGGGTTGGACCAGGGAGGAGTTCAAAAAGCTCGGCGTAGAATACGCCTTCTTGCGCTCCACCCGCGATAACGACTGGTATCCGCACTACATCCACAACCTCGACAACCTTATCCGCTTCGGTGGTCTGTTCCCTGCCATTGCCGCGCATGCAAACAATCGCCCGACAAGGCTCCTCGGGGTTACGCACGCCCCACACGAAGGTGGCTGTATGCTGGTGCGCTCCCGGGACGACATTTACCGGATGGACGAACTGAAAGGCCAAAAAATAGGGCTGTCCAAAAGCCTGAACGAGATCAAAAACGACTGGTGGCGCTGCCAGGAGCATCAGGGTATCGAATTGATGCTTCGGATGAACAACATGACCATGGACGACGTTGAGATCGTAGAGTTCCCCTACCCGGATGACTGGTACAACGATCCCAAGATGCTGGATCCCATGATAAACCCCTCCGACTTGTGGCTGCAGCGCGACCACAAGCATGACCTGGCCTTCCGCCCACTTGAAACGGCGCTCGAAACAGGTGTCGTCGATGCGATCTATACCCAAAGCAAGGCATTTCAAAATATCCAGGAGGCAACGGGCAAGTTCAAGGCTATTGAAGACCTGTCCAAGTATCCGGACTGGACCCTGCAGGTGGCCAACATCCCCGCTGCCATTACCTGCAGTGACGTGATGGCTGAGGAGCACCCAGAACTTTGCGTCGCCTTTATGAAAGGCATGATCAGGGTGGGGCGCTGGTCCAACGAGAACAAGCGTGCTGCGGCAGCGATCCTCGACCGGCAGACGTTCTACATAGACCCAGAAGACACGTACCAAGGCATTAAGCATATGGATCTTGTGCCCAACCTGTCGCCCCAGAACTTAGCTTCTGTTGAGATCGGCAAGGATTTCCTGTTCAGCCACGGCTACATCGAGAGGGACTTTGATATGCAGGAGTGGGCGGCGCCGGAGTTCCTGGAGCAGGCGGCGCGAGAATTGCTTGAAGACGAGTGGCAGATGAGAACCACTGCAAAACTGCCCAAGACAGCCAAACCGTTGGCATCAGGAAAACGGCTCGGCTAGTTCGGGGGAGGTTTGAACGGTCAGAAACCACATCCAAGGGCCAGTTGAAGTGCAGATGTGTATTTTATAATGCGGCCTGAATTGTTCAGCCGCTGCGGCAAACAGAGCAGCGGCTGAACCAACCACTCTCGAGGCTGCCGCTGCCCGGACAGACCCTGATAATATGACCATATGAATGACTATCTCTAAATCTTCAAAAGACAAAGAGTGTCTACTAGAGGGGCAGGTATGGAAAACTTTAAAGTTAATGCCCAGGAAGGTACTACAAAGTCCTTCTTGGGGCTAAGAATCGTCTCATCAATCCAGGTAACAGTATCTACAGCAGATATATCCTTGGCGGGAACGGATGCTCATGTCCATTTAAATTGTGGTTCAATAGGCGATTTTCACCTTGGCACAATTGGAGAGCACGATTTCCAAAGGGGAGCAACCAGAACATACGGATTTGAGACTAATTGCACTCTCGGAATCCTCAGATCAGTGCAGATTACCTTAGGACATGACAATACAGGAAAACTGCCTGGTTGGTGTGTATCTGATCTGGCCATTCATGTAAAATTTGCAGGATCAGACGACTCTCACTTATACAAGCAATGGAGTGAGATTGGCTGGTTAGCAGAAGACGAACCACCCTATAATACGACTGTAGTTGAGCTTCAGGAAGGTCTTTAGTCTGAAAGTTGAGAAACACAAAATAGATAAAGGACTTCGATGTGGGTTAGCGTCAGTTTTAACAAGATCTGCACAATCATGTCTTAAAAGACAATGGAGATAAAACATGAAGTTACCTGGATTTGTCAATAAAAAATCGTGGATTGCGAGCTTGGCGTTACTGCTTGTTTTATCCGTGATCAGTAATGCTGCGGCCCAGGATGAGGACGACTGGCAGTTTGATCTAACCCTTTATGGGTGGTTTACGGATATCGGCGGCACAGTGAGCCATCCTGGTGGCGTTGTGCCCGGAGGTCCATTTGACGTGGATGTGTCAGATATTATAGATAATCTCTCGATGGTCTTCATGGGCGGATTTGAGGCCCGTAAGAGCAGGTGGTCCATCATCGCTGACGCGATTTACCTCGGTATTGGGAACGATAAAGATACCTTCTTGACAACCGCATCAGGAGTACCGGTCAAGGCTAATGTCGACCTGGATTTTTCCGCGTGGCTGCTGACAGGCGCAGTCGGCTATGAGGTAGTGCAGAGTGATCGGGGTACGCTGTCAGTTGTCGGAGGAGTACGCTATGCGACGATAGATGTTGATGCAACCTTGGGCGTGCTGAGGCAGGAGGCTAAAAGATCCGAGTCACAGAGTCTTGTCGATGGAATCGTTGGTTTGAGAGGATTCATTAACCTGAACGAGCAATGGTATGTACCATACTATGCGGACATCGGTACCGGCGATTCAGACCTGACCTGGCAGGCGCTTGCCGGTATTGGTTACCGATTTAGCTGGGGTGACATCAAGCTGGTTTACCGTTACCTGAAATACGAAATGGATGACGATAAACTTCTGAAGGATCTTGATCTTAGCGGTCCAGCACTGGGGGTAGTTTTCCGATTCTAGAGGCATCACTAGGTAAAGAAATTGATTACCTCACAAGACCAGAGAACGTTAATATCAAGACGATAAAGGAGAAACATAGATGAAGTTTAGAGGATTTGTCAGGACAATCGCGATCGTGTTTTTGTTTTTTTGTGCACCTGTGGTTTCCGAAGCTGGCGAAAACCTGTTGCAAAACGTCCTCGATGGATGCCAAACAGAACTCGATACCTATTGCAAAGATGTCACTCCCGGTGAAAGCCGTGTCGCGGCATGTGTCTACGCTCGGTCCGATAAATTGTCTCCTTCATGTGAGTATGCACTCTATGAAGTAGCCATACAGTTGGAACGTGCCTTGGCTGACATGACGTATTTGGTAAATAAGTGCTCAGAAGATATGAATAAGTTTTGCATTGATGTTGAGGCCGGTGAGGGACGAATATTAACCTGTCTGGATAATAATGCTGAAGATGTTTCAAAGCGTTGCAACGAGGCTATAGCAGAGGTTAGGTCGAGGTAATGGGTTTTGATGTTTCGTATCATTAAGGGGAATTACGAGGAGTCACAGCCTGTGTTGTAGAGGCGACTTAAGCGAGCGGTACAGGTTTATGTAAACTGAAGAAACAGGCTGAAGGAAATATTTAATAAAAAATAAACGAAAAAAGGAGCACAAGATGAAACACGCATTTTCTCTAGCAGCATTATTGATAATGCTGCTATTTTCCACCGTGGTGGTTAATGCCGCCGAGCCTTTTGCAATGGCTGACGGTGCCTCAGTTGCCGTTGCAACCGTTGTTAGTGTTGACGAAGAAACCAGGCTTGTGACCCTGGCCGGTCCTGAAGGGGATCATTGGGCATTTACTGCTGGCCCAGAAGTTCAAAATTTTGCCCAGATTAAACGTGGGGACCGGGTTATAGCATCCTATTTCGAAGGCTTAGCTATCGGGCTCGGGCCCAAGGGGAGTGGTGTAAAAGATCGTGTGGATAGTGTGCAAGTGGAACGGGCACAAAAAGGGGAAAAGCCTGGGGTTATGGTCTCCAAAATGGTGGAGGCTATTGGTGTCGTTAAGGCTGTTGACGCTGCGGATCGAACGCTGCGTATTGAAGGAATTAAAAGAACGGTTCTCCTCAAGGTGTCCGAAGATGTCGAGTTCTCGGAGATCAAAGTTGGCAGCGAGGTAGAGGCTGTCTACATTGAGTCATACGCCATCAATCTGGTTCCGGCTCCTAAGGTATCCGGAACCGTCACTCTCGAGAGTACCTCTGTGGCCATAGGGGTTGGCGTTACCTGGGGGCATGGTGTGCTGACCATGGACGATGGTACCGTTCACAAGTTCAAGGTAAACGGTCTATCGGTTGTAGACCTCGGTATTTCCAAAATCAGTGCAACAGGTGAGATATTCAACCTTGTTGAAGCAAAGGACCTGGACGGTACCTTCATTGGTGGCGAGGCAGGCATCACTGTCGTCGGGGGGGGATCCGCTTCGGCTATGAAGAATGGCAATGATGTCATAATGCAGCTCACGTCAAGCCAGAAAGGCCTCAGGCTAACAGTTGCTCCCGGTGGAATGAAAATCGAATTGGTGGAGTGATTCTCACATTAAAAAATCATTTGAATGCATCCAGGAGATAAAAGTGTGAATACTGATCTTACAAACGCGAGATCCTACTCAAGATCAACCTATAGCCAACGCAAAAGATTTCCGTCCATTACAAACGATTTATATGGGCTATTGCTGAGCTGCTGCTGTGTCCTAGTGCTTGCTTCTGGATGCGCTTCATATGGTGTCGTTGAAAATGCTGCAATGACCAACCGTGCTCCAGCACAGGAGTATTCAATCAAGTCATTCGCAGAATCCAGGAAGAACAGTGAAATATTCCTGGTATTGTCGTTTTCAGGAGGTGGTACACGTGCAGCTGCTCTGGCGTACGGAGTCATGCAGGAGCTGCACGACACCAATGTGATGCTCAAGAAGGGCAGTACAAAATTACTGGATGAGGTTGATACCATCAGCTCAGTGTCCGGCGGAAGCTTTGCCGCTGCTTACTACGGGCTTCATGGGGAAGAAATGTTCGAAACCTTTGAGGAAGTTTTTCTTCGTAAAGACGTGGAAGAACCCCTTATTCTTTCGCTGTTTAACCCTCTGTTCTGGTTTAGCACCGAGGGGCGAACGGAACAGGCCGTCAAGTACTATCAAAAGCATATTTTTCACGGGGCAACCTATGCGGATATGATGCAGCCAGGGCGTCCCATGGTCGTCATTAATGCCTCTGATTTAGCCTATGGGGTACGCTTCTCTTTTGTTCAAGAATATTTTGATCTCCTTTGCTCCGATCTTCTTTCGTTTCCGGTTGCCAGGGCGGTAACCGCCTCTTCAGCTGTTCCAGTAGCGTTCAACCCAATAGTTATTGAAAACTATTCCGGTTGCGCTAAAGACGATCCCGAGTGGCTTGAGATTATTCACAGTCGCGCTGCTGCTGAACACAATTCAGAATTAGCTACATTAGCAGCCGGCTTAGAGTCATATACCAACAAAGAGCAGAGAAAGTTTATTCATTTTGTTGATGGCGGGATTACCGACAATATAGGTTTACGGGCATTCTATGATGTTATAGAGCTCCTTGGGGGTCCCCAAGATTACTTGGGAAGAACCAACCAGGAAAAAGCAAGTAAATGGGTGGTGATTGCGGTCGATGCATCTACCTCTCCAGTTTACGCAATGGACGAAACAAACAAACAGCCGTCCATGATAAAGACCATGAGCGCAATGTCCGGTGTTCAGTTGCATCGCTATAATGAAGCCAGTATCAGCCTACTGGAGAACTCTCTTTTTAAATGGACGAACGGACTGTCAGAACCTGAAAGTCCTGTAATACCATATTTCATTGAAGTCAGTTTTCAAAGTATTAAAGAGCCATCGGTGAAGCAGCTTTACAATAACATTCCAACTTCTTTTTCTCTTACAGACAAACAGGTCGATAAGCTGATCGAAGCTGGCCGTCAGTTACTTCGCGATAATCCAGTTTTTAAGCAACTTCTGGTAGACATAAAGAACTCTTGAGATGCATTGCTGTTTATCCCTAGACAACTTCAGCCATCAGGCAAGTCAATATTATGAAACACACAGGAAGAGACTATGAATGAAATGAATACAGCAAAAATTGTGAACAATTTTACAAGGAAACGTATTTTGCTGCTCCTGACCCTGATTATCACTATCTGTCTTACGCACACTGCATACGTTATTGGAGCAGAGACTATGAAACAGCCGCTTCCCGAGAGAAAACAAACGACCCTCGGCCTCTACGTGACAGCGAAAGAAGCGTATGAAAAATGGAAATCCGCACCGGATCAAGTAATGGTTATCGACGTTCGAACGCCCGAGGAATATGGTTTTATCGGTCACCCGGAGATGGCCTGGGACATTCCCTTGGCCTTTTTGACCTACCAGCGCAAGGACGGCAAGACCGAACACGGTGTGAAGATGAATGATGATTTTGTCAACGAGATTAAAAAAATAGCCGGGCCTACCGATACCCTTCTGCTCATGTGCCGATCGGGCGACCGCTCGGCTATGGCAGTCAACAAGCTTGCGGCAGCTGGTTTCACAAATGTCTACACTGTTACCGATGGATTTGAAGGCGACAAGGTTAAAGATCCTGACAGTGTCTTTAACGGGAAGAGGATGAAAAATGGCTGGAAGAACTCTGCCCCCTGGGTCTATGACATTGATCCAGAGAAAATCATCCTTGAAGAATACGCATCTAAACAGGCTCCATAAAGAAGAAAAAGATGCGTACATTTTGTCAGCTGGACACCATGATCGAGGTGGATGAGAATTAAGGTCTCCCCGCGGTGCCTGCTGGAGTAATAAATCACTTTTCAGGGGGCGTTATGACAAAGACAGAACTCGTAGCTAAAATAGCAAAAGACGCAGAATTGACGCAGAAGCAAGCTCGGAAAGTACTTAACAGTTTTACCGAAGCAACCACGGCTGCTCTCAAAGCTGGCGACACGGTTACTCTCGTCGGTTTCGGTACGTTCAGGACGTTAAACAGGGCCGCCCGGACAGGCAGGAATCCGCAGACCGGCGAAGAGATTAAAATAGCTGCTAAGACCTACGGAAAATTCAAACCGGGAAAGGCCCTCAAAGACATGATACCACAACCTGTCGAGGAAACACCAAAAGCGCGGGTCAAAGCTAAAGTGGAAGTCGCCAGCTCTCTCGTACACGGCAAACTGGATGTCGGTAAAAGGATAGGTTCGCTTGTTGGCCGGTTGAAAAGGAAATAAACCTGAAATAGCGATATACCGGAACAGTTCCATTCCGGTATTTTAAAACCCCGGATTATTTCCATAAACCTGGTACAAACTGGAGCATTCTGAAATTCTCGATCCTTCAGAGACAATTTCCGAGGTGTTCTATTGATATACGTAAAAATCATTTTTCCCTGTCAAATTAAAATTTTATCTGTCTCTATTGTTCTCCATATTCAGCAATAAAGCCGTATACTTTGTCCCAAGTGAGGGTAGTCCGGAACCGGTTGTGAGAATGGAAAGTCAATAGGGGTTCAATATGGGTAAACGTCGAATGACCATTAGTGCAAAAAACATCATTGCAAGAAGCTGGGGTTGGATACCTGGCGTATTTTTTTTGTCACTTGTCTTCTCGTTTTTCTCTTCAGCAGCCGAAATTAACATACAGCAACCATCTTCAGGTACGGCAGACGATCCAGACGCGGCTGTCATGGTTCCTGATCTTGCCGAAATAGTCCCCTTGGAGCTCAAACTTGTCGGTCACCTGAAGGATCTTCAAAAGCAACTTGAGGTGAAAATCGATAACGAGCAGATGGAAAATAGTTACGCTGAGCTCAAAACGGACCTTATCCAGATCAGGGGAAGGTTTGATACGCTCAAAAACGTCGAAGAATACAAGTACAGAAAACTTGTCTATCTTCGGGTGGTTATCAGGCAGAAAAGTGAGGCCTATCAAATTATCAATAAACCAGTGTCCCAGTTAATCAGGCAGTTAGGAGGATTTAGAAGTGAATGGCAGGCAGAAGCAAAGCGCTGGAAGCAGTGGCAGGATGCTTTTTTAAAAGAAGGGGAACTCGAGTACCTCATGTCGACGTTTGAGCGGGCGACGGAGGTAATCAATACCGCTCAAGACCTCATTCTTTCAGAACTCAATACATTATTGGAAAAACAGGAGCGCGCTGGAGCTATAGAACGGCAAATAGATACGCTCATTAATGATGTTGAGGATCAGATTCGCGAAGAACGTAAAAATGTGTTTTCTAATGTTACGCCACCGATGTTTTCCAAAGAGTACCTGTCCCAGCTTGTTAGTGGCAATCTCTGGAAGCATGTGCTCAGCGGCTTTAATGAACTTCCTCTGCCAGATAGGAGAATCGTTTCGCAATATGGCTGGGTGATAGGCCTTCAGGTTTTCATCGCTCTGCTGATTATTGTTTCAATACTGAAAAGGAAGAGGTTTTTTAAAGAAAAAGAGCGTTGGCAGTTTATCGCCTCTTACCCCATAGCCTCCGGGATATTTCTAAGCTTCATAATCCGTTTTTTAGTGTATGAATACTACGGCATTCCCAATTATTGGAAGTTTGTCACGATTCTCGTGGGTGGAATTTCCTTTGCACGCGTCATGAAGGGTGTCGTCAAAGAGGGCTGGAAGTCCTGGTCCATTCATGTACTTGTAAGCATAGCTATTCTGACGAGAATCGTCGATATAATGGGCCTGCCGATCCCGGTATATCGGCTCTACATGTGTTTAACTGCTCTGACAGGGCTACTCTTCCTCATAGCTCTGTCGGTAACCCTGAAAAAAAAGAACAATACCGGAATATATCTATGGTTATTCCGATCAGGTGCATGGTTTTGTGCTGGTATTATCTTTCTGGA
Source organism: uncultured delta proteobacterium (assembly GCA_963776075.1). Taxonomy (GTDB): domain Bacteria; phylum Desulfobacterota; class Desulfobulbia; order Desulfobulbales; family Desulfocapsaceae; genus MADRE3. The sequence continues at coordinate 14,781 of CAVZLG010000010.1, read as the reverse complement.
GATTTGGGGTAGGACAGCGCTTGCTTCATATCTTTTCATATCATTGATTGATACGATTACTGTCATACTAATTTTTGTCTTATTCATGTACATGATGCGCGGTTGTCTCGAATGGTTATTCAGCACGCCACTCCTTAGGCGATCGACTGCACTTAACGACAGTGAAACCAGTGGCATTGTCAAGCGGTTCGCCCGTTTTTTTGAAACGCTCATCATCCTTTTAATAGTTATACCTTCGACCCTTATGATCTGGGGGAGATATCAGAGTCTGGGAGAAGCGACAACTGGTGTAATGAGCTTTGGGGTCAATTTTGGTGCCAATCGCCTCACCGTCAGCCTGTTAATTATTTCTGCAACTATCTTATCCGGGGCTTTTTTAATCTCCTGGCTTGTTCAGAAAGTGCTGATAGACCAGGTACTTTTTCAGCGTCGTATGGAAAAAGGCGCTCGAATATCCATCGCCCGTCTGGCTCACTACTTTATTGTCGTTATTGGTTTTTTGTTTGCGATTTCAGCACTTGGCTTTGAGATTACCAAAATTACGATTCTGTTCAGTGCCTTGGGTGTCGGTATCGGCTTCGGGCTGCAGGGCATAGTAAATAATTTCGTCAGCGGCCTGGTCCTGCTCTTTGAACAACCAGTCCGGGTTGGCGACCTGATTGAGTTTAACGGTATGTGGGCCGAAATCAAACATATTGGCATCCGTGCAACCGTTCTCCGTAATTTCGACAGTGCAGATCTGATAATCCCCAATGCCAATCTGATCTCGAACGAGGTAACCAATTGGACTTTTAACGACCGACAGACACGGATAAAAATCGCAGTTGGTGTCGCCTATGGCTCAGATGTCGCCCTGGTCAAGGAAACACTCATGGAGTGTGCCCGGGATAATGCCCGGGTGCAGGAATCTCCATCTCCCAAGGTCTTTTTTCTCGAATTTGGTGCAAGCTCGCTTGATTTTGAACTGCGTGCTTTTGTGCCAGCCAGCTTGCGAATAGAGGCTATAAGTGAATTGCACGAGGAAATCGAAAAACGTTTCCGGGAAAAAGGGATTATCATCGCCTTCCCGCAGCTCGATATGCATCTGTCCGGGCTGGACATTGGCACTGTGAAGGATTTAAGTACCGTCGGTCAAAGGGATAATTATGAAACCTAAACTAAAAATAGACGCAGCATTTGCTCGATGCAGCGTTGCAAGATAATCACACTTTCAATCAAAGAAATAAGGACATGAAAGAACATAGCCACAAAAGTACGCTGCCAACAAAGTTGTGGAATGAAATGGTTCAATGGCAGGACAAAATTGATGAAGTCAAACTGCAATTTCATCTTGCGACGAAGAACGCTCAGGACGCAATGCAGCCCTATATAGAACACATGGAAATAGAACTGGAAAATGCCAAAGAGCAATGGCAGGAGTTCAAGAGAATTCCGGAGAGTGGTTGGCAGGATATACACACAGGTATAACCATCTGCTTAAAATTTATGCGACATTCGTTAAGCAAGGCCTTGCAGCATTTTGAGAGTGCCAACAACAAGCACTGAGCATTTGGTAAGGTTTGCAAAATGCTGGGCGATAGCGCTCGGATTGGAGGGTATCCAGATTAGTGCTCTTAGCAACAACCAACGAAAACTTAAACATGGAGAAAACAAATGAACAATCTCTTTCAGTCTTTTGTCCGAGCTGTTGTTATCATATCAGCCCTGATGCTACTCAATGGTTGCGCTGGCAGCAGCACATCGGGTTCAGGGGCAGCTGCTAAACAAAACATGACATTGACTAAACCTGAACTCCTGAAACCCCTGGCAGGTGACGATTTTGCCAAGTCCTGGCGAGGCCAGGGTGTTGATTGGAGTATTTACGATAAAATCTTCATAGATCGGATACAGGTTTTTATCAACCAAGACAGCACCGACAATGGGATTGACCCGACCGACTTGAAGATGTTGATTGACTACTTCTATGAAACACTCGTAAAAAATATTGAGCCCACAACCAAGATTGTCGATAAAACAGGCCCTGGAGTCCTTGTCGTAAAGATAGCGATCACCGATCTGATGCCGACAGATTACAAGCTCAGCGTGGTTGGCACTCTGACGCCATACGCTTTTGTGGCTGAGGCGGCCTCGGGACCGGCCAGTGGAAGACCGGCCGGATCAACCCCCTACCTTGGCGAGTGCGGCATTGAAGCAAAATTTATGGATGGCAGTTCGGGGGAGATAATTGCCGAGTTTACCGATACCAAAATTGGCAAGAAGTATGATGTCGACACATCAAAAGGTACCGCTGACGCTGGGAAAAAATGGGTAAATGGCTATTTGGATTCCTTTACCACGTGGAATTACGCGAAGGCGGCATTTGACCAGTGGGCCGAGCTGCTCAGCACCCATTTCAACGAAGTGAGGGGAATAAAGTCCTGACTCCACTAAATCGATTTATTGGGATAGCTTACAAAGAGAAGGCCTCTCTGGGATATCAAAGCAGGTACAGCTGTGATGTGTCCTCAAGAGTAATAGAAAAGTATAAAATTACAAAAAGGAGCGGTGAACACAATGAAGCGTTATCAAAAAATATGTATTGGCATCCTGCTAGCAGCTGCTCTTTCGGCAGCCATTGCTGCTGCACAACCGATCATTTATCCGGCCAAGGGGCAGAGCCAGGAACAACAGGTCAAAGACCAGGGAGAGTGCGCCCAATGGGCAACTCAACAGACTGGCGTTGATCCGCGGCAGGTAGCAGAAACAGCCACCAATCAGCCAGGTTCTCAGCAGCAGCACCGGGTAGCAAGAGGCGCAGCCGGGGGTGCGGTTGCCGGAGTTGCAATCGGGGCAATTGCCGGAGATGCCGGAAAAGGTGCTGCAATTGGAGCCACCGCAGGCGCCTTGGGTGGTGGGGTCCGTCAGCGTCGGCAACATGAGGTGCAGCAAAGCAATACCCAACAGTTACAAGCGCAGGAAAAAACGATGCTCGAAACGTATGACCGGGCCTACGGAGCCTGCCTCAGTGGACGTGGATATACTGTCAAATAAGGCGGTTTGCCGGACTGGTTGCGAAACGCTCAGCACGCTGAGCTTTTAAACTGGTAGACACACACGCATCTATGAGCTGCAGCGGTCAATCATTAATAGTGCCATTACGAAGCTCTGAGTATTCTTCCGACGCTTCACATAAAGAGACAGATTAATGAAAGTTGAAATTTCGGCCAAGGAATATTTCCGCAAGAAATTCATGCTGGGTATGATGTTCCTCTTCTTGGTTGCATTCCTTGCCTTGATCAGCGGCTTTTTTCAATCACTGCTGCTTGCTGCAGTTTTTAGCGGAGTTCTTTATCCCCTCTATTTATGGTTTCAGAAACTCACTGGTGAACGGAGTGCACTTTCGTCGATACTGACGCTGCTCGTTTCACTGTTGGTCATTATCATACCGCTAATTCTGTTGCTCGGCCTTGTTGCTGAGCAGGCGATTGGCATAACCATGATGGCAAAGCCGTGGCTTGCAGAGCAGCTCAGCGCATCCAACATGAATAACCATGCGCTGCCGGACTGGCTTCCCTTTGCGGACAGGTTGACGCCCTACAGTGAACAAATTTCAACCAAAATGGCAGAAATCGCTGGCAGAGCAGGCGGGTTTGCGGCCTTGGGCCTGGCCAAGATGTCTGAGGGTGCGGCAATGTTTTTTCTGCAGCTTTTTGTCATGCTGTACGCAATGTTCAGTTTTCTTATCTGTGGACCAACATTGATGGATAAAATAATGGCTTACATGCCGTTGAGGAACATCGATAAGAAGAAAATGATAGAGGTTGGGCTGTCAGTGAGCCGCGCAACCATAAAAGGAACGCTCATTATCAGTATCATCCAGGGAATCCTGGGGGGGCTGGGATTCATGGTTGCAGGCATTGGCTCCTCGATATTCTGGGGTGCGGTTATGGCTGTTCTTTCAGTTCTGCCCGGTATTGGAGCTGCGCTGGTTTGGGTTCCCGCAGTTATCTATCTCTTGATGAGCGGTAAAACGATCGCCGGGATTTGTCTTCTTATCTACTGTGCTTGCGTTGTCGGAACCGTTGACAATTTTCTCAGGCCCATGCTCGTGGGTCGGGACGCACAAATGCCGGATCTACTGATCCTGCTCAGTACCCTGGGCGGGCTGGCACTGTTTGGTGCATCCGGGCTGGTGCTGGGGCCAATCCTTGCAGCATTGTTCATAACCGTATTATCTATTTACAGCCAGGTTTTTGCAGACTGGCTACAACTTGATCAACCGAAGGCTGACTCGTAAATTGGGGCGGGCAGCGGGCCATTATCTAAAAACACAGATCAGGGAGGCTGAATATATGAGCGATTCATCCGGTACCTTGGATGACCTGAAAACATTGGAACACGAGGCCGCTGAGTTGCAGGAACGGCGCCAACAAGCCGACCAGATTGCAGCGGATAAGGCTGAACAGCAAGAGCCTGGGGGAAAAGTGGACCCGCAGGCAAGCATCAGCGGAGAGACTGACCGGTCCGAAGATGGAGCTCCTGATCTCGCCCACCAGCTGGAAATATATATTAATGAAATTGAAGAGGCAGCATTGGAGCGTCCGACGCTGGCACTGTTGACCATTTTTGCACTCGGTATCATCGTCGGGCATCTCTTTTCTCGAAAATAGGAGGAGTAATGGAACATTTTATGCGCAGCTTGAAAGTCTTCTGGCGCTCAGAGCGACTACTCGGGCAGAACGAGATCCGATTGCTCACTCAGAAAATCCAGTGTAATGCTCTTGCTGCTCTGGTGGCTCTCTTCGGTCTTGTCATGCTGAGCCTTTCGGTATTTTTCGCACTGGTTCCTTATATGGGTAATGCTCTGGCAGCATTTACTGTTGGCGGGACTGACCTGCTCTTAGCTACGGTACTGGTTGGTTATGCACGTACGCTCAAACCTGCTGCGGAGGTGGCAATGGTAAAGGATATGCGTGATATGGCATTGAGTGATATGGAAAATGAACTGGCAAAGGCTGAAGCAGAATTTTCCAAATTACGGAGTGAAGCCCGCAGGTTTATGCATAACCCGATTGAGGCACTTCTACCGCTCGCCATCAGTCCTTTGGTGGGCGCTGTCGCCAAGGGGATGCTCGCATCGAAGAAAAAACCAAACAAGGACGATTCTCAGTGATGATTTCAAAATTTCTGAATGTTATACGAAAACTGCTAAACAGCTTATCGGCTGTCACGACTGACATTCGACAACAAAAATAAGGAGGAGTTATGGGCTTACCTTATAAGCTAGACACAATGATCAAGGTAGATGAAAGTTTATGCATACACTGTGGTGCCTGCATCAGAACCTGCCCTGCCGGTTTGATTGTCAAAATGGATTTTCCAATCCCCATTGAAATCGGGTGGGAAAAATGCATTGACTGCGGCCATTGTGTGGCCGTCTGCCCAACCGGAGCCATGCACCAACGTGCCATGGGGCCGGAAGATTGTGCGCCGGTCAATACTCGTTTGATACCCCCTTGGGAAGAGGCCAAAGAATTCCTGGTATCGCGGCGCTCTGTCCGTGTCTACATCAACAAACCTCTCGAGAAGGAGAAGATTCTGCAAATGCTTGACGTCGCGCACTTAGCGCCGAGTGGTGGGAACCGACAAGGGGATATCTTGCGTTGGGTAGTGGTCAGTGACCCCGCACAGGTTCATCAAGTTGCCCAGATGACCATCGACTGGATGAAGAGCGTCCGTGAATCAAACCCGGAGATGTATAAGGAGGCCAAGCTCGAGATCTTCACCAACGCGTGGGACGAGGGTGATGACCAGATAGCCCGAGGGGCTCCGTGCTTCATACAAGCCTGGGCGCCCAAGGACGAACGCACCGCGCCCCAGGCTGCTACGATCGCTTTGGCATACACCCAGTTGGCCGCGCACGCCCTTGGCCTCGGCAGCAGCTGGAGCGGTGGCATCAACACCGCCGCGCAGGCCTACCCTCCCTTGATCGAGCTTCTGGGGCTGTCGGAAGGCACGGTGTCCTTCGGAACAATCCTGCTCGGGTACCCGGCCGAAACGTTCCTGCGAATCCCCAAACGCCCGCTCCCCGACGTGAGCTGGCCTTGAACGCAAGGAGGATGCCATGAGCAAAACTAAGCCCCAGACGCGCATGCAGCAGATTGGCTACCGTACACCGACCGATGCGACGGAGCCTGATCAGCTCGTACTTGTTGACTACGTTTCCGACGGGCACATAGCCATCATCACCCTCAACCGGCCGCATGCCGACAACGCCATCACGACGGAACTGGCAGCGCAGCTCATCGAGGTCCTCGAGACCATTGCAGCACGTGCCTCTGTGCGTGTTGCAATCATCACCGGAGCCGGTGACCGTGCCTTCTCCGTCGGAGGCGATCTATACGAGCGCAAGGAGATGACAAAGGAGCAATGGCTGCGCCAGCGCCTGGCCTTCGATCGTGTGCTCTACACATTACGTCAATTGCGCCGGCCGGTAATTGCCGCAGTGCATGGCATGGCATACGGTGGCGGCTGTGAGATCTCAATAAGCACTGACTTCATCATTGCGTCCGATGACGCTGTCTTCGGCCAGCCCGAAGCGATGATCGGCTTGAGTGCCGGCGGTGGCTCGCCTGTCTTTCTGCCTCGCGTGCTCCCTCCGGGAAAAGCCATGCAGATGCTGATGACAGGGGAACCAATAACGGCACAAGAAGCCCACCGACTTGGTATGGTCAATGAGGTATATCCAAGAACCGAGTTGATGACCGCAGTGCTCAGTATTGCGGAGAAGATTGCAGATAACTCGCCCACGGCAGTTCAGGCGGTTAAGCGTGCTGTACAAATGGGACAGGGCGAACCTGTAGAGCAGGCTGTCGCGATCATGATGGAGGAGCACTGGCGCTCGGTAGTCCATCCCGATCGAACCAATGGCATCCTTGCGTTCACTGAAGGTCGAGATCCATCGTTTCCTGATCCAGACTTCTGATATGCTCACTGCGTGAGTATCCCCTCGGGTACCCATCGGCATGGAAAGGTACTCAGGCGATCAACTCAGAGCAGGAGAGCAAGAAGCCAGATAGTTCAAGGAAGTAGATCGATTGGATAATTGATAGGTGCCACCTTTATAACGGACCTCCATTGGCTAGCTGAGTTGAAGTTGGTCCTATTTCAACAACCAACCTGTTGGAGTCAACTAAAGTCTGTGTGCTCTAAAAAATCTTGTACAGAAGGCATGATGAGACGGGTTTAATCTCAAAAATCAGCTTGTCTCCTTAAATCGATCGTATTTTATGTTATTCAACAAATATGAAGATTAGGCGAAGTTACGTAACTCAAAAACAAACACCATTCACCATACGAACGTATCTGTTTGAGGTTACCGTAACGTTTTTATGTTTGATTCTGTTGGCTGATTGTGCCTCTCTGCCGGGCAAGGAGCCCGGCACGCCCGGGATTCTTCAGGAACACGGACGAACTGCGAGGCTAGCCACAATTTTTGATCCTGCAGTTATCAAGCATAGCGACGACTCGGGCTTCATTCTTTTGAGAGATGGGAATAGAGCCCTGAGAGAGCGCCTGTACCTCGCCGATATCGCTGATCACTCCATCGATGTCCAGTACTATATCTGGAACAGTGACATGAGCGGTAAACTGTTGGCACGGAAACTTATCGAAGCAGCCGACAGAGGTGTATCGGTGCGAATACTTCTCGATGATTTCAGCGTCGGCGACCGTAGCGAGCTGCTGCTGACGGTAAACAGCCACGCCAATATCCAGATCCGCGTATACAATCCCTTTGTCTATCGCGCTGGTGCGGCAAAATGGCTCAACTTTGCCTTCGATTTCGAAAGACTCAACCGCCGCATGCACAACAAGACGTATAGTGTTGACGGCGTGGCTGCGATTGTTGGCGGTCGCAATATTGGCGACGAGTATTTCAATCACAACGAGAATCTGAATTTCATAGACCTCGATCTTTTCACCGTGGGTTCTGTCGTCCGGCAGGTATCGCGGAGTTTTCAAGAATATTGGGCTAGTCCCTGGGCTATTGCCATTGATCGACTGGTGCAGTCCGATTTTGAACAACCGGGTAATGATCGAATAGCTGCACTCGTTGATGCGAACAAAAAAGAGTTGGCATGGGTTCTTTACTCAGGTCAATCAGGTTCTCCGGAAAGCCATTTTGCACAATCAGCAAAGGAACTTGTCTGGGCACCGGCGATGTTCATCTACGACCAGCCAGGGGGAGAAAACAATGACGCATATCAGCAAGGGCCTAAGCGGGTTGCCAGCCACCTTCTGCAGCTGGCGACAGACAGCGACCGAGAGATTCTGCTGGAATCGGCCTATTTCGTCCTTGATGAATCTGCCCTGGCACTTGCCGCTCGCCTGCGTGAAAAAGGGGTAGAAGTGCGCGCACTCACTAACTCTATGGCCTCTAACGACGTCCTTCCCAACCATACAAGCTATGCAATGGTGAGAGAAGATATACTACGACAAGGAATCGAGCTGCATGAACTGCGGCCCGATGCCCTTTCATGCCTGGAGTACGTGGGGCAGGAAAAATATTGCGATCAAGACAGTTTCCTGGGGTTGCATGCGAAGGCGGCGATCTTTGATCGAAAAACCGTCTATGTCGGTTCATGCAATCTTAATCTTCGCTCCGCTTATCTGAATACCGAGGCAGGTATGTTCATAGAAAGCCCATTGCTTGCTGAGATAATTGCCGAACAGATAGAATCGTATATGACACTTGAGAACAGTTGGCGGCCAATTTTAAGAGACGACAATGTCGTCTGGGTCACCAAGAGTAATGGCAAGGAAGAAATTATACTCCATGAACCGCAGACGAGTTGGCTTGAACGTGTTAAAGAAGGGATTCTCACCCTGGTTCCTGGAGCCCAATACTACTGATCGGTTATCGATAAAAGGAAATCAACTTGCAGAAATCGAGGCCTCAGAAGTTTATATGGTGTCGATGAATTTCTTTTTGATTGGATTAATCATGATATTCCTCCCTGTTCAAGTGAAGAGGAATAATGCTGATTATTCCTATCTGCCAGAAAGGTGGGTTGGCAGAAATAATTACGAGGAAGGTATCGGATAGGATGGGTTGATTTTATTAGCGGAAGGCGCGGTGGTTTTTTTCGCGGAGTGTTGCGGAGCGGTTCAGTGCTTCCTGATAGCCTGATGAATAACATATCATTGAAATGACAACTGGTTCGTACGCCAGGCATCCAATGTCTACATCAGTGAATTGAAAGAACTTGGAGCAGAAATCTACTTCTACAACAAGGGCTTCATGCACCAGAAAGTGATGCTGATAGATGACAGGCTGGCAATTGTTGGTACGGTGAATTTTGATAACCGCTCTTTTCGCCTGAATTTTGAGGTGACTGGTGCGGTTGCCGACAAAGAATTTGCTGGAGAACTTGAGCGTATGCTGTTAAATGATTTGTCACACTCGACAGAACTTATTGACGACAAACTCAAAGAGCAGTCGGCCTGGGAGCGTTTTAGGGCCAAAGGTGCTGACCTCATGGCTCCGGTATTGTAGAGATTTCTTTGGGCAATATTAAGCCTATGAAGATCAAGGTCACTTAATCTTAATTCAAAAGTTCTCGTTGCGGTTGGGGAGCTTGAGTTAAGCGGTTCTCTTGCGAAAAACAGATTACGGATTGAGAATACTCAAAGGAGGTCTGTTCAATGAGTCTTATCGTCTTCTTCATTATCCTGGTGTTTTTCTATGGCCTGTTCTCTGAACGAATTGAGCGTACCGTTATCACAGCGCCAATATTTTTTACGACAGCCGGGATGCTCATGCTCCTGTTTCTGCCTGAGATGAGGGCTAATCCTGACAAAATAGAAATATTTCTACTGTTGGCTGAGATTGGTCTGGTGCTGTTGCTCTTCACGGATGCCAGCCGTACTGATCTCAAGGTACTCATGAATATTCGAAGTCTACCCCGTCGCCTGTTGAGTCTGGGCCTGCTGCTCAGCATACTTCTGGGTGCCCTCGCCGCTGTTATCGTTTTTCCAGGACTGTCAATCTGGGAGGCTGGTATCCTGGCGGCAATTCTTGCCCCGACCGATGCAGGCCTGGGACAGATCATTGTCAATAGCCCGCATGTGCCGATGAAAATCCGCCAGGCCCTCAACGTAGAGGCAGGCCTTAATGATGGCCTTTCCGTTCCGTTCCTGCTTTTTTTTATCGCCTTTGCTTCAGTAAGTGGAGAAGAACACAGTGCCCGGCTGTCGTTTTTTATTATAGAGCAGTTGGGTTACGGCATCCTGGTAGGCGCCGGGATAGGATTGCTTGGAGGATGGCTCCTTGGCTTTGCAAAGCGAAAGAATTGGATGGCGGATTCCTGGCAACAGCTGGTAGTCGTAATGGTACCGCTATGCTGCGCTTTAATAGCTGAGACCGTCGGTGCGAGCATGTTTATTGCTGCGTTTGTAGCCGGGCTGGCCATACAAATAGGTTACAAGGAGGTCGGGGTTGACAGCATCGAATTCACTGAGGAGTGGGGACAACTGGTAAACCTTTCTATTTTCTTTTTGTTTGGGGTGCTGGTAGTTTTAAATTTCCAGGGGTTCAATCTGAAACATTTGCTCTATGCCGTCATCAGCCTCACGTTAGTAAGGATGGTACCGGTTTGGATCGCCCTCATGGGAACCAGATTGAGTCGGGCTACGGTGCTATTTATGGGTTGGTTCGGTCCCCGTGGGCTTGCGTCCATTGTTCTTGGGCTGGTCTATCTGGAGCAAGAAACACATCAGGCAGGGGAAACAACCATTCAACTCGCTCTGATGCTGACTGTTCTGCTTAGCATTTTTGCCCATGGTTTGAGTGCAATGCCTGGCATAAATATATACACTCGAAAGCTCGCGACACTCCCTTCAAGCGCCCCGGAGTTGGAAGAAGTCAAAAAAAATATATAATAGCTACACCTGAGGAGGGATTTTCTTTATGGCCTTAACCCTAAAATGTCGCAGAAAAAGAAGTTATAGCCATGAAGAACGGTTGGCAACAACATAATGAGTAAGAGCACAAAACTCAAAGAGGCATTTAAGACAGCCCTGGCCTTTGCTGCGGTCTTCGGCATTGCACTGCAGGCTGATTGGATGAACCCCTACTGGGCTGGCTGGGCCGTAGCAGTGGTTGCACTGCCGACAGCAGGAGCCTCAATTCAGAAGGGTATGCTGCGAATTTTGGGGACTATTCCGGGTTGTCTCGCCGCCTTGGTCATTCATGCTCTGGCAGTGCAGGACCGCTGGACCTTCATACTGCTCGCCTGTGGATGGATGTTCTTCACTTCCTACATGATGGTGCGCAAAGAAAAAGATTCCTATTTTTGGGTGATGGCCGGCTACGTCTGTCTGATGATCCTCCTGTCTGATGTAGATTCGTCGGCGAACATGTTTGAGAGTGCGGTGTTTCGAACTGTTGAGACGGTGATGGGGGTTGTGGTCTATACGTTGATTGCTGTCTTTCTGTGGCCGCAGACAAACCTGGGGGCGATAAAAAAGCAGAGTGCAGAGCTGACCGGAAGTCTTCATAAAATCTACCGCTCTGGTCGTGACATCCTGCTTGGCTGTAATGAGCAGGCGGTCAGCTTTCAGGAACTACAGGCAAAAGTAGTCCAGCAACTGGCCCAGTTCAGACAGATCCTCCAGGCAGAAGGCTCGGAAAGCTACGAAGTCAAGGAGCTTCGCCACTTATGGGAGCGCTTTCACGGACTGTCTCTGGAACTGCTCGAGACCATGGGGCGGTGGCAGTCAGAGTTTGTCGAACTCAACCGAATCGACCTGCGGCGTGTCTTACCAGAACTGCAATCCTGTTTTGCAGAACTTGACTCTCGCCTTGCAGTCCTCGAAACTATATTTGCTACAGAGGCGCAGGAGTATATTCCACTGCCAATTGACCTTGAGGTTGCCCCCGGAGCTACTGAGGGGCTATCGAGTTTTGATCGGGGGGCCGTCGAAGTTCTCAGGAAAGAACTGCTGCACCTGGATAGGCTGACTGCTGAACTGCTCGAATGTGCAGGTGAATTGAAGGGAAACAATACCAGAAGTGTAAACGCCAATCCGAGGGTCGTTCCCGGCCTGCGTTCCCAAATATCGGGATTGCCCGTTCCCGATTGGGATCATCTGCGCAGTGCCGCATTTGTGGCGGTGACAACCGGTGTTGGTTTTCTTATCTGGATTCTCTTCGATCCTCCAGGTCATTCCGGCTGGTTTCAATTGACAGGTACGATAGCCCTGCTGGTTGCAGCGGTGCCATCGATGCGGGCAAGTCGGATGATTATGCCGGTAGCTGTGACCTCAGCGTTCTGCCTGGCGATCTATGTCTTTATCATGCCGCAGTTGTCAAGTTTTATCGGGCTTGGCTCACTGCTGTTCAGCGTCATGTTTCTGAACTGCTATTTTCTCAGCGGCATGGCTCGATTTTTCTGCAGCATGGCAATTCTCAATATGCTGCAGATCCAAAATCCACAGATCTACAGCTTTGCGGCGATGGCCAATGTCTACATCTTCCTGGTGATGGGTTTTACCTTTCTTTTTGTCATGTCATACCTGCTGGGCTCACCGCGTCCCGAGAAGGTGGTGTTAAAACTGTTGAAACGGTTCTTCCGCAGTGCTGAATACCTGATGTCGCGAAAAGCGCCGGAGATCGGAACATTGTCTTTTCTGGAGCGCTGGATTACCGCTTTCCATTTGCGTCAGTTACATTCTCTGCCGACCAAGATTGCTGCCTGGGGAAAGGGTATTGACCAGAATCATTTCCCCGGCAACCCGCCAGAGCAGATCCAGGCCTTGGTGGCCAGCACCCAAACCCTGGTCTATCGCCTTGAACAGTTTCTTGATACTGGCGTTGTCTACCGAACAGAGAATGTCTGCCTTGAGCTGCGTGAGGATGTGAAAACCTGGCATGCCGGTATCGAAGACACCTTCGGAAGATGGTCCCGGACTCCTGAGGCAGAGCAGGTTGCCCCGCTTAAAGAGCGTCTTGAGAAGGGGTTAGTTCAACTTGAGCGACGTATTGAATCAGTTGTCAACCGGGATGGTGACAATGTGGACCGGCAAGAGGGAGAAACGTTCTTCCACTTGATCGGTGGATATCGAGGTGTTTCAGAGGCAGCCCTGGCCTACGCAGGGGTTGCGGAAATGATCAATTGGGACCATTGGCGCGAGGAACGATTTTCATGAACACTATTCCCAGTGAGTTTGCGGTTGGGGGGGTCTACCTGCCTCCTCTGCTCGTTGCAGGTTGTCTTGGTGTTTTATTGGCTTACTGGACTGCCGGTTTACTTAATCGCTACCGGTTGTCGCGGTATTTTTTTTATCCGCCGCTGGTATTTGTGGCGCTGTCTATTATATATTCCGTTCTCATTGGAACCTACATGGTAAGGATCTAGCAGATGAAGAAAATTTTAAAATTGAGCTTGACTGGAGTTGTTGTAATCATCGCCGTAGGCTTGATGTTCTTCAAGTATTGGGATCAAGTCGTCAACCCCTGGACTCGAGATGGCCAGGTTCGTGCCGATGTAATTGAAATCACACCGAGGGTGTCTGGTCCCATTGTCAACCTGGCAATAAAAGATAACCAGTTCGTCAAGGCCGGTGATCTGCTTTTTGAAATAGATCCTCGCACCTTCCAGGCCAGCCTGGACCAGGCCCGAGCCAATTTTGATAAAATAGGTGATAATTACATAGTCCAGGAAAGACAGGTCGATGGGGCAAGGGAGCAGGTGAACAGTTCGAAAGCCCAGATACTGCAGGTGCAAAGTACCATCAAGGAAATCGATTCTACTATCGATAGAAACCGGGGGGAGCTGGAGCGTCAGAAGGAACTTCTACCCAAGAAGGCGACCTCCCAAAAAGCGGTGGATCGTGCTCAAGCAAATTATGATATTGCGCTGGAGCAACGCAAGGGTGCTTTGGCAGCTCTTACTCAGGCAGAGGCTAACTTGAAAAAGGCGGAAGCGTCTCTCGCTCAGGCCCTGGCCACTCTCGGATCTTTGGGAGATGACAATCCGAGTGTCCGGGAAGCCAGATCGGCCGTTCGTCAGGCAGAACTCAATCTTGAATTCACCAGTGTCCGCGCACCAGTAGACGGGTACGTAACGAATCTGACCTTGAGACTGGGAAGCCACACGGTTGCCAATTATGCGGCGCTGGCACTGGTCGATGTGAATAGCTACTGGGTTCACGGATTTTTTAAAGAAACCCAGGTTGGAAAGATTCATCCGGGAAATAAGGCGATGGTCACCTTGATGAGCTATCCCAAAACACCGCTTGAAGGGTACGTTGACAGTATCGGCTGGGGAATTGCTCAAAGTAACGGTAGTTCGGCTCAGAACCTGCTGCCCACAGTCAGCCCTACTTTTGAGTGGATCAGGTTGGCTCAACGGCTGCCGGTGAGAATCCACCTGACAAATGTGCCTGAGAGTGTGGTGCTGCGGGTGGGTACGACAGCATCGGTCATGGTGATGACAGATGCTCAATTACCCAAGGTTGGTGCACTGAAATGAGAGAGGAATATCTGTATCCCATGCAACCTTGCATTAAAAGGTACAATAGGGTTACCAGGGCCACTGATTGGGCTGGTATGGTTCTGCTTGCTTTTTTCTTGGTTTTTCTTCTGAGTGGCTGTGCTCTGGGGCCCGATTATAGTACTCCGGAGATTGATACGCCAACAGAATGGACTGAAGTCGATTCAGCCTATTTTGACCGTGCGCCACCTGTTGATCCACGATGGTGGAAGAAAGCCTTTCAGGACCCCGAGTTGGATCAGCTTAT
>CAVZLG010000009.1:0-87573 GCA_963776075.1 uncultured delta proteobacterium | reverse complement strand
GAGAACCGCGATAAACGGTATCCCGTCATACAATTCCCATACACCAAAGGTGAAGCGAACATCGGCACTCATCGTGGCAATACCAATCGTTGTAACCCCCAGGCCAAGGAGTCCGGAAATAATTCCTTTGAAAAATGCTCCCTTGGAAACCCGAGAAACAACAATGATGCCGAGCACTCCAGTAAAAAATACTCCGGTGTACCGAAAAGCAGTATGAAACCGCCGATAACGGTGCAAAAAGCAATGACAATGATATCGCCAATGACCCCCCCGAGAGCGGAAGCGACACCGCAGGCCATCAGTGCGTCGATGGCCTTGCCCTGTTTGGCCATGGGATACCCTTCAATGGTCGTCGCTGCCGCCGACGCATCACCTGGTGTATTGAGCAATATCGAGGAAATGCTACCGCCATACATGGCACCGTCATAGACGGAGATGGCGAACAACAATGCTGGAACGGTATCCATCTTAAGAGTGAAGGGAATGATAATGGCAACTCCTAAAGCCGGGCCCAGGCCTGGAATAGCACCGATTATGATTCCCAAAAGAGTACCACCCAGAACCCAGGCAATATTCTCAGGAGACAGAAAAACATTCTGCGCGGCTTGCAGGAGGGCTTGTAAACTCTATCATTAATTATCTCCAGTACTTGCGAACATAAATTAAACGAGAATGCGAAGTGTTCTCCTTACCTGTGCTAAAACCTCCCAGTACTGAATTACGGTACAACTAAATACGTATTCAGATAATGTCGCCTATTTCCAGCGCCCCACGGAATCATCATGACAAGGAATTGTCTGTTAACCGATTATTAACACCTTTTTCATAAACGCCTTCGATTTCACTCCAGGAGTTTATATACAGCCCCTTCCATGAAATCATAGCCAAAAGAGTAATCAAAAATAAAAACCGCACCCATCAGAATACTCAGCAAAAACAGACTGGCGATAATAGATGGTTTTTTTTGACCGTCACTTCTGGCAAAAATAAACAGATAGGTACAGGTAAACAAAAACGTGAGAGACATAAAATACCGAATAAAAAGGATACCAGGACGTAGCCCGCAAACAAGATGAGTAACAGATAGGATAATTGAATTCTGAACTGGGGTTTTGGTCTGGTACGTTACTCTCCTCCGAATGAGCTGACAAGAGTTCATCCTCTTCAGGCATCAATCCAAACAATCTGAATTCAGTCCCTTTTTTCATGGCATCGTGGAGCCGAGGAGATATTAAACCACTGAAAAGATAGAGCAAAACCATGAAAAAACCAGGCCCGCCAATCAACAAAGGAAAAATTTTCCCAATCGTCTTAAACTTGAGAGAACCGAATAAGATCAGGCGCAAAAAAAATCAGGCATAGAATGAGTAAGACAAACTCATGCCTTGAAAATTCCGCTTTGCCGATTCTGATACTCATGGCATCCTTTTGGAATCTACATTAACCCATTGTGCTGAAGCAGCAAATAGAAGATCTGCAGCTTCAGCACAGGTTATCTTTTATCAGAAAGGAAAGACCTTTTTGACACCATTCAGCACTATTGAACCAATTTTTCAATCTCGAGCTCTTCCGCCAGCTTTAATGGCTTTGGTCAATTGCTCTTCTGCATCTTTTCCCGTCCCCATCGCTGGTACAATACCATAGGCTTTAAAACGGGCCTGCAGCAATACATCCTTTTCTTGAGCTGCCATGAATTGTTTTTCCAGGTATTCCTGAATGTCTTTGGGAAGCCCCGGCGGAGCATAAATCGCACGACTGAAAGAGAGCTCCATCAATGGGTCACCGAATTCTGAAAAAGTCGGCACATCAGGGATGGCTTTCGAGCGATCGGTCTGCCCTGCCAAAGCGACCCCAACCAGGTTCCCTTCCTCGATAGACGGCTGCATTGCTGTAAAAGAACCGAAGGCAATATCGACTTCGTTACGGATAAGTGCACTGACAACATCAGCAGTGGCGTTATACGGTATAAATTTTGTCATAGGAACATTATATCTTTTACTGAATAGGAGCGCTGCAATATGCTCTATACCACCTAATCCACTCAAACCAATCTTAGGCTCCTCTCCATTGCTGATGGCATCCATTAAATCCTGCAAATTCTTATGTGCATACCCTGCCCGAGCCACCATAATCTGAGGATCTTTTGCATAGACGCCGATGCCGACCAGTTCACTAATGTCCCAATCAGGCTTATGGAGATACCAGGCAAAAGGAGACGAAGGAGGGTTAAATAAAATTGAGCGTATAGCCGTCCGGTTTAGCTTTGAAGCATTCGCCAAATTCCCCTCAAATCCTGCCCACCGGGAAGATTACTGACTGATACGTCCTGTTTGAAATAT
The DNA here is from genome assembly GCA_963776075.1 of uncultured delta proteobacterium. Lineage (GTDB taxonomy): Bacteria > Desulfobacterota > Desulfobulbia > Desulfobulbales > Desulfocapsaceae > MADRE3. The sequence goes on along the minus strand of CAVZLG010000009.1, from coordinate 85,234 downwards.
TTTTTGGCAGAGAGGGCGGCGGCAAAAGTTCGAGCCCATGCGTCAGTCCCTCCACCAACGGAGAATGGAACGATAAGTTTCACTGCCTTGCTTGGAAATTTATCTTCACCTATCGCCGACTGACTCAATGTCAGCACGAATGCACCCAAAAGAACTCCTGCAATGACCATCTTCGAAAGAAATAATCGAGAATGTTTTTTCATTTGATCGCTCCTCCATGGACAAGGTTCTCGTTTAATCGCTGCTTATCACCTGTTAGCTTCAGCTGTCAGTGTATAAACAACGACTTGTTCAACTTGCGATTTGATATAGCCGATTTGGCCTCGAACCTATTTTACTATACTGTTCGGATCGATGCCGGCATTTTCCAGGTCTTCGTCGGTTATTTCTGGCATGATCGGATTTACCCCGTCATATTCCTTCGTGCCTACAAATGTTCTACCACAACCGGGACAACCGGAGTCAACTCCGTATTTCATCGTAATTTCGCGCAACTTTCGATAACAATAGATAAGATATTCTGGGCTTGGAACCGGGTGTTTCTCGAGGTGAGTGCCAGGAATCGGTCTGAATATGCCCAAACGCGGAACAACTCCCATTTGACAAAGATGCTCTACTCCCGCAACTGTGCTTTCTTTTGATTCAAGGCCCGTCACAAGAATCGAATATGTCTTGTTGGGACCGCCTTTCTTGGCAGCGTATTTGAGCATTCGGTTGAAATGCTGATGGGGAATACCCCGATCCACTTCCTCGTTTTTGCCCGGACAAATTTCTTTATAGAGTTCAGGGTCGAATACCTCAATATCGTACCCACTGATCCGATCAGCACCGGCATCGAATAGGATGTCTATATATTTTTCATCCTCCGGCGGACAGATCGACAAGACGAATCCAGATATCATGGCGAGCCTTGATTTCCGAGATCAGTCGCGCGTATTCTTCGTGTCCCCGCCCTGGAGGTGGAAAAGTACCCAGCGTTTATTCCAAGATGCTTTATATCATTACCCTCTAGAGCAGCACTCAAAACTTCGATTATGTCATCATTGTCCTTGCGGTAAAGCTCGTCACGTTTCATACTCAGGCCAATACCGCAAAACTTGCATTGCTTTTCTTTATAATTGACCAGTTCATCATCTTGGTAGTATCCCCAGAACCAGCAACGATTATCGATGGCAATAGCTAGAAAATCTCCGGTAACAACCCCGATTTGTTCCATAGGGGTACCCTTACTGGTTTTTTTACCATAGTAACTGGGTCGTGGAAAAAGTGTCACACGCTGGACAATGCGGCCGTCCTTTATAATGACCGGCGCTGCATTATCATCTATCGTCAATAGAAAAGGGGAATCTTTGTAGTGATAAGGGAAACGATCTCCTTCGATGGCTGGGCTGACATAAACACCTTTCTCGAGTTTCAGATCTATGCCGGTACTTGTTGGGCCAGTCCTTGTCCAGAGGGGTTCCTTGAGAGCGCCGCCTAATTGTTTCGAAAAATTCTGATCTACCTTAATCCCTTTGCTGAGAAGCTCAAGGCGTAACAAAGCCGGATTGTAATTTTTCCCATTGCCTAACATTACGAAAAACCTCCAATAATATGTTATATTACTTTGGTACTACCAACATAAATGAAACCCATACTAATTGTCAAACATATTTTATAAAAAAAATAGTTTTAAAAATTTATATGTTATGATATTTAATATCATTATTAGGGGTATGCATTAATCTATTTTGGTGAATGGATTATTGGTCCTACCATGAAATTATTTCTGGCACTAATCAGCTCCATTTTATGTCAAAGCAAAAACAAATATGTTTAAAAAAATTAAAACTCCAACAAGAGCTCACTTGGCAGTTCAAAATGATGATTGAGGGGATCAAGGCTTAAAAACTTGCGATGGTGTGATAAACTGCCACCCGAGAGAGTTATAGCTTTAGAATGGAGCCTGAGCCGAAATACTGTGAGGGAAGCGATTGCAACCTTACAAATTATGGGAATTTTGGAGACGCGCCATAGTCAGGGCAATTTCGTAATTAATTCAGTAGACGAAAATAATTACGAAACGTTTCTTTCCCTAATATTTAATATCGATGAATCGCCTTTTACGCTGATTGATGCTCGTATAGCCTTCGAGCCCGGTACTGCTTTAATTTGCAGTCGGACATGTTCGGAAAAAGATATTAAATCACTATCTACCCGAGTTGATCGAATCGGCCAGGCACTTACTGACGATGACATCCAAACCTACCGATGGAAGATCGGCTATTTCATCTGAGCATTGCCCAATTGACTCGTAATACACTAATCATCAACACTATTACCTCGCTTCTCAATACGACGAAAAACAAACTCTGGCTGGCCATGAAAAATGCCATAATCGACACAGAACTGCGCGAAAGTCGCACGCACGAACACAGAGACATTTTTCAGGCGATCGCCGCGAGAGATGAATCAAATATTATCACCACCGTTCAAACCCATCTCGAAAACTCTAAATTACGGTTTTTTGTTGAAGATGACACATATTCTCCGACTAACATTGTCTTTTTATATCCTTACGAGCATATTTTCCTGGTGTGTCCTACACTAAGGCACATATGCATATCATTTGACGTAGCTATGCATCTTAGCAAAGCAAATATTTACTTATAAATATACAACAATTTCAATGAATAGCAAAATAAAGGAGACAAAAATGAAAATTACAGATGTTAAAGTTTTCACAATCCACCCGGGCTGGCGGAAAAACCTCTTGTTCGTCAAAGTTGAGACCGATGACGGTATCTCTGGCTGGGGGGAGGCTTACACTCAATATGACCGTGACCGGGCAGTTAAAAGCCACTTAGATGAAATAAGTCGCTACCTTATTGGGCGAGATCCTTTTCAGATAAGACATTTCAGAAGAATCCTTTTCGATGACTTTGCCCAGCGTCGTGGATCGCTTGAATTCTACAGCGCCTTTTCCGGTATCGAAACTGCTTTGTGGGATGTTGCGGGAAAAGCAACTGGTCAACCTATCTATAATCTGTTAGGAGGACCGTGTCGGAAAAAGATTCGCGTATATGCTAATGGCTGGGGCTATAAGTTACAAAATGTGGACGATTATGTACGCGCCGCAGAAAAAGTGGTAGAGCAAGGCTTTACCGCGATGAAATTCGATCCGCTGCCTCGTCCATGGCGCACACATATTCCACTTGATCACATTCGACACGCCGAAAAAATTGTAGGGGCCCTTCGAAATGCTTTAGGCCCAGGCATTGACCTTCTATTGGATATTCACCGACGACTGGCCCCTGTTCATGCTATTGAGCTTGCAAAAAGATTAGAACAATACGAACCATACTGGTTTGAAGAACCATGCCAGGCTGAGAATATCGAAGCCATTGCAGAAGTTCGTAGAAATACAAGAATTCCAGTGGTAACAGGTGAGAATATTCTCACGAAGGCCGGATATCGCCCAGTTTTCGAACACAGAGCCGCTGATATCATTAACCCTGATGTCGCCAATACTGGAGGCATCCTCGAATTGCTTGAAATTGCTGCCATGGCAGAACCATACTTCGTAGCGGTCTCTCCCCATAACTATAATTCAACATTGCTAGCGTTATCTGCAACCATACACGCGTCTGCTTGCATGCCTAATTTCATAATTACTGAATATTTTCTACCTTTTGTAGAGCTGGGAGACAAAATTAGCGGGAACCAATTAAAACCAATTGATGGCTTTATAACAATTCCCGAAGAACCAGGATTGGGACTTGAAATCAACGAAAAAGCACTTGCAGACTTCCCCTATCAACAATTCCCTCTCAGGAAGCTTCCATTCCCAGAAGATGATGGCCGTTCCGGGGCTTTTGATGCGGGTGGATGAACCAGCCAGCGTACTATCGTGAAGCGCAGACGCAGATAAGGGGAATAGGAAATGCAGAGACGACTACCTGCAGTCATTATGAGGGGCGGGTCGAGCAGGGCAATATTTTTTCATGCTCACCACCTCCCTAGAAATCAGACAAGCCGAGAGCCATCCTGCTCACGGTGCTCGGCAGCCCAGACCCAGCCAGACGCCAAGTTGACGGCTTGGGAGGTGGGGTAAGTTCCACGAGTAAGGTGGCGCTAATCTCACGCTGAGTCAGTCACGATTACGACGTGGCCTATTGTTTCGGTCAGGTGGGGATGGATCGGCCGTATGTAGATTACAAGGCCAATTGCGGTAATATTATTGGGGCAGTGGGGCCATTCGCGGTGGACGAAGGGCTGGTTCCGGTCATCGAGCCGATTACGCGAGTCCGAACTCACCAAGCTAACACCGATAAGATGGTAATTGCCGATGTACCAGTCAGAGCGGGTCGTTTCGATGAAACAGGCGGCTACGTCATGGCTGGCGTTCAGGGCAGCGGCAGCCGCATTGGTGTTCGTTTTATTGACCCGGGAGGCGGTGTAACCGGAGCCCTATTGCCGACCGGTAAGCCGCAGGATCTACTGAAACAGGTAGCTGATATTGGCGATATAGCGGTTTCAATTGTCGATGCCGCCAATCCAATTGTATTTGTCAGAGCTTCCGATCTTGGCATAAAAGGAAGTGAAATCGATTTGTTTGACCGTCATGATATGGCGGCCAGACTTGAGGCGATCAGAGCGCATACTGCAGTGTTGATTGGTCTAGCCTCGTCAGCTGAGGAAGCCTCTATCTCCTGTCAGGCAGTACCGAAAATCGTCATCGTTTTCCCTGCCCAGAGCTATTCGGATATTGAAGGTAACCGTTTACATGAGCACGCCATGGATCTGTGTGCACGGGCAATATCAATGGGCACGCTGAACAAATCAATGCCGGCAACCGCAGCAATATGCACCAACGGCGCGGCCCGCATCCCCGGTAGTTTGGTCGGTCACATGTATTCGTGGTGAAACAGCTTCGACACCTAGCGCTGCTTCGGGTGGGTCATCCAAGTGGGATTATGGAGGTGGCCGGGACGGTTGAGTGCGGGGAGATGCACGTCCGCTGTCGCGAAGCTGCCGTGTATCGCACAGCACGAGAAGACTGATGGAAGGTTTCGTGTTGGTGCCAGAGCGGCTCTTCTCGCTTGCCCTTTAGAAATAAAGTTTCGGTCAGATGTGTGTTAATCTGCTGCCTGGGAAGAACGCAAGATCCCCCGATAGAGCTCTTTCGGGGCAAACACGAGCCAGCGCAAAAGCACACTACCTAGTGTGAATCAGCGTGCAATATTGACCCCTTTATGAAAGAAATCTGCCTCCAAATTTCACCCACTCCCAAATCAAAATTTCATTCCTCTTCAAAAACTCTTTACTCCAAAATGTGGAAGGGTTTTAAGAGAAAAGTGATATATTATTCAGTTTAACAGGGGATAAATATTTAACGTTAGATAAGAGTAAGATTTAGACGCTGAATGGCAGGGGATTTGGTTCAGGTATTAGTTTCATTATCCAAAATCTAAAATTTGAGGTACAACGAGCCAGAAAAAAAGGCGCATCAAGGGTTGTGCCACCCTGATGCGCCAGCATAGAACCATAAACAACTAACCATAATAATTACAGCTAATTGGGGTATTCATGGTGGCGATGCAGGGAATAGATGACCTGCTTTTATTCCTTCCTAACTATTTGAAATCATTACATCTAAAAATATCTTCTTGGCTTCAATTGTACCAGTTATTGGCCATTCGTTGTACCAATATGGTTCATAATTACGGCAATATACAGTATATATTTGCGTTCTAATTCCTACTTCCTTGTACTTTGCCTCTCCACCAGAAATCAATTCAAGTCCCTGTTTGGGAATTGAATTGATTTCTGGTGGAGAACGATCGACATTTGCCTGACTAGTGTGGATGAAGAGGCCCAAGAGTAAGGTTAAACATTCGTTATTAATGCAGATTACAACCTTATCAAGAAGAAGTTTAACATGTGAATATATATTCTCAATCTCAACAGTATCAAAGGATATCTCTCATTTCTGGATGTGAAAAGTCCAAAAATGATGCTTCTCTATACTTGTGGCCCCCAGACAAATCACTACTAAGAAAAATGACAGGAAGGTAAAATGAGTGTTCAACCAAGAAGAAAATACGAACGAGAACTAACAAAATTTAGAGCTCTTCACAGAAATACCTGACGAAACAGTTCGAGAATTTGATCTGGAGGTCGCATAATTTACCAATATTCCCTAACAGATTCGTTTAAAGGCAGAGGCCTTGATTACCGCAACAATTTCCCGACCTACTTCAATCTGCAGTTCACTTATCGATTCCGGTACAACCTGAGCGATTAAATGCTCGGTATCGCACTGCAGTTCCACCCGGACCCGGTTTTCAACGGTGACAAGCCCGGTAACCACGCAATCAAGCATGTTCCGGGCGCTGGTTGCCTCGGGATGTTTTTTAAACAGGAGAATATCACGGGCATCCAGTTCGAAGATGGTTTCTTCAGCCAGGGCAGGCTCGCAGAGTATCAGTTTTCCTCCGTGCCATTGGTATGCCCAGAGATCATGATGCGGACTGGGTACTCCGAGGTGAAGAAGATTGGTATAACCCTGCCGGCTATCCGACCAGCAATCCCGGGCGAGTTGCTCAGAGGTTGTGTGAGATGCAAGTCTGCCATCCCGAAAAACCAAAACTTCCTCGGTCATTAATCGCATCTCCAGCAGCGAGTGTGAAATAAACATCACCGGAATTTCATATTTCCTTAAAACCCGATTGAGATATGGAATAATTTCGAACTTAAGGTTTTCATCAAGGCCGTTAAGTGGTTCATCCATGAGAATAAGACGGGGACAACAAAGAACTGTTCGAGCCAGAGCAACCCGCTGGCGCTCACCCCCGGAAAGCAGATCCACACCGCGATCAAGTAGGTGATCGAGCTGCAGCACATGTATGATCTCTTCAAGACCAATATGTCTGTACTGCTTCGCGGTACGTTTCCAGCCATAGAGGAGATTATCCTGGACATCCATATGGCTGAAGAGGTGGCTGTGCTGAAATACCACTCCGAGCCGTCGCTTCTCCGGAGGTAAGTTTATTTTTTTTCTGCAGTCATAGAGCGTTACACCATCCAACTCGATTCTTCCCTGGTCCGGATTGGTCAGACCTGCGAGCATATTCATAAGTGTCGACTTGCCACTCCCGGACGGTCCGAACACCCCAACTCGTCTTCCCGACAGGGAAAATCCAGCTGAGAAATTAAAATTTCCGATGGTACACTGTAGTGAAGCTGTGAGTTCCATAGCTCATTCCCTGACCAGAGAGCGGTTTACCATCTCGCTGATCAAAAGCACTCCAAGAGAGAGTATTATTGAGATCAGGCAGAGGCTGAGTGCCATACGGTCACCCCCTGGGGTGGCAGTATACTCGTATATCGCCAGTGGAATAGTCTGGGTGACGGCCGGAATGTTACCCGCCAGGATGATTGTCGCACCGAATTCTCCGAGACTCCTTGCAAACATCAGCGTCATACCGGAGATAATTGCTCTTGCGGTCAGCGGCAGAGTTATTGTGAACAGCGCGTCCCACCAACATGCTCCCAGAGTTCGTGCAGCCAGAACGGCAGCATTGTCCATGCCGTCCATCCCAATCCTGATCGCCCGGACCAGCAGAGGGAAACCGACCGTCGCCGAGGCGATAACCGCCCCTTTCAGGGTGAAAATTATTCGGATGTCCCAGCGAGCCAATAGTTCCCCGATCACTCCGTTCTGGCCGAAGGTGAGAAGCAGCAGATAACCGACTACCACCGGCGGTAAGACCAGAGGCAGGTTAACCACCGCCTCCAGGAGAACCTTGCCCGGCATACGACTGAAGGAGAGCAGATAGGCGACAGCAAAACCGAATGGAGCCGAGATAACGGTTGCAGCGCAAGCCACCTTGAGGGACAGCCCTATAGCTGCGTAATCACTCGGCTGCAATCCTGGCAGAGGTGACATCACCTAGTCCCCAGATGCCGGTGTAAAACCATACCTGCCAAGAATTTTGGCGGAGTCAGAGGAGAGCAGAAAATCATAAAAAGCCCTGGCTTTACGGTTTTCCTTACCGGCGATGGTGATTGCCATTGGGTAGACAATCCGGCTGTATAACTCCTGCGGTACGGTGAAAAGCAGAACAGCATGACTGGCCTGTAGGGCATCGCTCTTATAGACAAAGGCCCCGTCGGTTTCGCCGCGGTCGGCATAGACTAAGGCTTGACGAACATCTTTGGCCATCACCAGTTTACCTTCACTCAATAACTGCGAATATATCCCGGCATTGTTCATAGCCTCTTCAGCATATTGTCCGGACGGGACTGATGAAGGACTGCCTATGGCTATCAACTCAAGACTTCGCAGCTTTTTAATGGATATATCGCCGATTGGTTTTTTCCCCACAAAGACCAGATTATTATGGACCAGCGTTTTTCGGCTTTCAGCTAGAATTTTGCCGCGTTTTCTCAAGTAATCCATCCACCTTGGATTTGCAGAGATATAGATATCCGCAGGTGCCCCATGGTCAATCTGCTTTGCAAGAGCCCCCGAAGAAGCGAAACAGGTCAAAATATTCACATCAGTGTGCGTCTCTTTAAACAGCCTTGATAACTCCTTCAAACTATCTGTAAGGCTGGCTGCTGCTGAAATTCGCAAATCGGATGCCGGCAGAACAGAGGCATACAAAAGAAAAAAAACTACAAGAGAAAGCCGACAGGTGATTTTCATACAATCCTAATAGTGACTGATGCCTTTTGGTAGGAACAAAAAGAGCCTCCGGTTAAGAATAAACACAATACCTGAGAGGAATGTTGCATGTCAGGAAAAGAGATACCTTCTGTCCTGCAAGACATTTTTATAAAAAAAATAACGATCAGCCCCCATGAAAAGGTAACCGTTGCAAGATCAAGGTTCAACCGCAGCCACCCCCCGTTCCGGTGCAGCTATCGTCAGTACCTGTATTACGACGCCCTCTGAGTATATCTGTCCGCTGATTGTCAAAAACAATCCGTAGTCCTTCTTCAATAAACCCTGCGGCTTCAACCGGCTTGATTCCCGACTTTGAGAGGATATCAAACGGGGTCTGCCCGACACCGCTTACAAGTATCGCCCGACAGTCACCAAGGATGCGTGCAAGCTGGTGCCATCGTTTTACTCCTCCGCCTGTTGAAGGTGCCTGACGCTCTTCAACTTTTCGAAACGAGCCTTCATTCTGCTCCCATATCTGAATCCTTCGTGCTTCCCCCAGATGCTGGTTAACCAAGACACCCTCCTGGGTTGCAACAGCAACATAGTGCCGGAGTTCCGGGGGGAGTGGTTTGATTGTTGAACAGGACGAGAGGCAGCTCCGAAATTCATCCGTCCGGTCCTCATCGAGCAGTCCCACTGCATCGGCACGACATCGAGTACAATGCCGCATCTGGGGCAGGTAGTGCTCAGCCCGATTTCTGATTGCCGCCATGCTTTTTTTATCCGGCTGTTCAATATGAGCAAATGGTGTGTTAACGTTTGGAAACATCGCCATACAGTTGAGCAGATCGACACCAAGTCCTTTCATTGTTTGGGCGACCTCTTCCACATGGTGATCATTCACTCCCGGAATAATTATGCAATTCACTTTGACAGTGATCTGATACTCTTTCAACATTTTGATTGCCGCCAGCTGTCGGGATAACAGTAATTCTGCCGCCTGAGTTCCCCGGTAGACGATATTGCCGTCCTTCACCCAGGAATAAATTTCTTTGCCGATCTCTGGGTCAACCGCACATACAGTGATGGTCACGTGGCTGACTTTGATCTCCGACAGCGATGAGATATAAGGGGCGATTCCCATGCCGTTTGACGAGACGCAAAGAATTGCATCAGGATGATTCCGTCTGATCGTGCGTAGTGTTGCTATGGTTTCCGGACCATTGGCAAAAGGATCGCCTGGACCGGCGATACCTGCCACCGTAATGCGTGGCTCTCTTTCAAGAACTCGCTGCATATAGATCCCCGCCTGGTCTGGAGTGAGAATCGTGCTGGTCACTCCCGGGCGGGATTCATTAACACAATCATATTTTCGATCGCAAAAGTTACATTTGATGTTGCATTTTGGTGCCACCGGTAGATGAACGCGCCCATATTTTCCTTTAGCATCGGGGTTAAAACAGGGGTGTTTATGGTAGTCTTGTATTTCCAGATCTTGCATAATTTGTCCTTTCAGGCAGTCGAGCGTATACTCACATATAACTGTATCCAACCGTCGAATCGCTCTGCTTTTTGTCAATCAGTGTATTGGTGATGGTATCAAATAGACGTTGGGCGCCATGGTATCCCAGGTGCAGAATTCGCTGGCCCCCAACACGGTCATGAATTGGAAAACCCACCCGGACCAGTGGAAGATTTTCTTTACGGGCGAAGGCGTACCCTTTTGAGTGGCCAAGTAAAATCTCTACCTTCAGCTCTTTTGCCAGGGTTTCGATATCGTAAAAGTCTACATCTTCTCTTACTTCCGGTATTTCACAGTCCAATCCTGAGAGAGCCTCTTCAACTGCTTTCTTGAACCTGCCGCTCTTGCCTCCCGTAGCGCAGAGAACTGGTTTTATCCCTATTTCAGCCAGAAATGAAGTAATCCCCACCACCAAATCTTCCTCGCCATAAACCACCGCACGTTTTCCAAAAGTATATTTATGACCGTCAACCATTGCATCAATCAGTCGCCCGCGTGATGCTCTGTAATATTCCGGTATCACGGTATTGCTCACTTCTTGTAGGAGGTCTAGAAACGCATCCGTTGCCCGGATACCAATCGGCAGTCCAAGTCGGGTAAGCTTGGTGTGATAGTGGGACTCAAGAAACGTTCCTGCCGATCTATCGGGAAGCGTTGCTCCCAGTTCTATGGTAGCCCGGGCACCTCCCATTTTCCTGATCTTCTCGAGCGGAGTTCCACCCGTTGGAATCAGCGGATAATCGTTTAGTGCAGGCCCATCAAGGGTATCCGAATAATCCGGCATAAGTGTCGCTGCGATGCCGAAACGTTGACACAGCTCCTTCAGATATCTGATGTCAGCGGCAGAAATAAACCCACTGAGCAGATTAATTCCATCATGCGGTTCTGCAAGTTGGGTCAATTGTTGTACAATTGCATGTACGGCGGCATTGAACCCTTCCATATGAGTGCCTGAATAACTTGGTGTCGAAACAGTCACCACCTCCGGCATTTCCTCGGTACCCAACTCTTTTCGGTATTCATGAAGTATCATTGGTACATCATCACCGATCGTTTCGGTCAGACAGGTGGTTGCCAGACCGATGAGTTTAGGATGATATTTCTCGGTTACATTTTTAAGACCAAGCTTCAAGTTCGCCGCCCCGCCATAAACGGCATGCTTTTCTCCAAGAGAAGATGAAGCGATATCGATCGGCTCATTGAAATGGCTGATGATATAGCGGCGCATATAGGTGGCACATCCCTGCGAACCATGGAGAAACGGCACACAGCCTTCAATACCGCGAAAGGCAAGTGATGCACCGAGCGGTTTGCAAAGTTTACAGGCGTTGGTAGTTGACGTGTAATGCGGCATCTTACTCATTACTATTTCTCCTCTGCTCTTCGTGGTACGAACTTCCACACCGGGCTCATGACAGATCCATACACCTCTTCTGCGAAGTTGAGCATCCCCTGGAATCCGGCAAGCATTTCTTTTCTCTCATGATTGTGATCGCAGAAAGCCACTCCAAGCTTATAGGCTATGGGCCGCTCCTTCACCCCGCCGACAAAAATATCAACATTCTTTTCTTTCATGAATGCAGAGAGCTCAAGTGGGTTCGCATCATCAACGATAATGGTGCCTTCATCTGTGATTGCCTCAAGTTCTTCATAATCTTCCTTGGTCCCGGTTTGGGAGCCAACCATCACCACATCCATACCGATCAACCTGAATGCTTTAACCAGTGAAAAGGCCTTGAAGGCACCACCGACATAGATCGCTGCTTTCTTGCCGGCAAGGGATTCTCTATATTTGGTGAGTTTTGGCTGGAGTTCCTGGAGTTCTTCCTTGACAACCTGCTGTGCACGCTGCATAAGTTCGGGATCTCCGAAATGGCGTGCTACAGAATAGAGCGCCTCAGCCATATCTTCAACGCCAAAATATGACACCCGGATATGGGGAATATGATATTTTTCCTTCATCATTGCAGCGAGTTCCATGGTTGCTCCTGAACACTGAACCACGTTCAGAGCGGCGCCGTGTGAGCGCTGAATGTCTGCAATCCGACCGTCCCCGGTAATATTCGCTACAACTTCTATTCCGGCCCGCTCAAAATACTCGCGGATCAGCCAGATTTCACCGGCGAGATTAAAATCACCGAGGATATTAATGGAGTACCGGGATATCCCGTCTGTATTGCCGGTACCGACAAGACGCGCCATGGCATTGCAGGCCGCCTGATATCCCTCGCGTTTGTTCCCCTTGAATCCTTCTGACTGAACCGGTAAGACTGGAATGTTCTTTCTGGCAGAAACCTTGTTGCACACAGCCTCCAGATCATCACCAATGATACCTACGATGCAGGTTGAATAAACAAAGGCTGCATTGGGTTCGTGCCGATCGATTAATTCATCGAGGGCCTTTTCCAGTTTCTTCTCACCTCCAAAAATAACATCCATTTCCTGAAGATCTGTGGAAAATGAAAGACGATGCAACTCTGGACCGGAGGACAGTGCCCCCCTGATATCCCAGGTGTATACAGCACAGCCGATTGGACCATGCACCAGATGCAGTGCGTCTGCAATCGGATAAAGCACAACGCGGGATCCGCAAAAAACACACGCTCTCTGGCTGACAGCACCGGCGAGACTGTCCTTGTTGCAATCAATGGCGAAGGGTTCAGATCCTTTTCTATGAATCTGTTTCGATCTATCTTTCAGGAGAACTGCATTGCCGCTCATATCATATTCCTTGCTGTTGTTAATTTAACGAATGTTACTTACTCTTCAGCAAGGCATATGCCAAATCATGAATATTTATTTTTATCTTTATTTACAGTACGTTAAGTCCAGCGTTGAAGGTAGGTTGCTGCAACACCTGTTTTGTGACTGTACAATCAGCTACAAAATTGTAGGGAATCACCACTTTTGAACTGAGATAATCTTACGTTTATCCCAAAAAAAAAGGCGAGCAGGAATTTCTCCGACTCGCCCACAGGTTCTCAGTAAAATGAATGTATACCTAGAGACCACTCTCAAAGAAAGCTATATCGATACTCTCTTTCTCATCATCATGGGTCAGTCGATAGCTACCGCGATGAATCACATCTAGATTACAATTTCTCCCGCTTTGTTTGATTTCATGGGCAATATGTTCACGTTTGTCCATTTCAGAATCGACGTTGAAAAAAAGGCTGACCGAAGCTCCGTTCTCCTCCATCCTCAATAAAAAGGCATTGTATTCTACAAAAACCAGATCTTCATATACAAAAGTTTGCTGAAATCCTGCATTTTCCAGCGCACTCGCTATCAATCCCAGAGGTCTGTAGGGTACACCTTGTTGCGAAGTCGTTGCCATCTGTTTCATCGTTTACACCCTTATATTGTCAGGCCTGCAGGTACGGTTTTAATTGCTGATGAACCTGTTCCCCAGTTGCCAGTATTGTTCGAATATCGTCTTCGCCAGGAATTCTGATCTGGTAGCTTTCCAGATCACAAATTTCCTGAAAGGTATCAAGAAATATCATTTTCTCAACCAGTTCAGGCTGCAGGCTCAGGTGACGCTGCAGAGATCTCAGTAGATCTCCCATGGTATGATTGTCGGCCAGGTCACCATTTTTCATCAGAAATGCCATTATCAATTTCTCTATGGCCATACAGGTGAGATTGTAGAGTGTGTCGGAAGAGAACGTCTTTTTCTTCTTTCCGTAAGCTCGAAGAGCGGTTTGCAGAAACTGTTCGCCATCACTCTGGTACTCCTGCCAATTGTCAATCTGTACAATATTCATTTGCTGTTATCCTTGTTGTACTTTCTTAAACAAACCAGACTGGTTCTGTCCCACTCAGCCCGCTCATAAAAGGAAAAGGCGCGGTGGTTATTCAGGTCAGCAAGAACCTGCATACGGTGGGCACCTCTCTCGTTCGCCCAATCAGCCATTACCTGCAGTAACTTTCTGCCAACCCCTTTCCCTCGCTGCTGCCGATTGACAATCATATCCTCAATCAATAATGACAATTCACCCTCTGCCGTTGATATCACCAGTTGACCGGTTACCATTCCGACCACAGCACCGGATTCTTCTGCAACAAGAATCCTGGCGCTATCAGAATCAAGAAGCAATCCAAGCCCTTTCTTCTGTTTAACACCATCAAAGATAAAATCTTCCTCGATGCTAAAAAGCTGTTTCAGAAGATCAGTCAAATCATTAATATCTTTTGTTTTTGCAGCCCTGATTTTCATATTTTGTTCTTAGTTAGGTTCCCTTTGAGTCCTGCTTTTTTCTTCTATCAACAAAACGTCAGGAGAGAATGGTCATTTTCGGAAGGAAACTTGTTAACTGATTAAGTACTCTTCAGCCGGTTCAGCATCCTCTATTCCATCAAGTACCGCATCAATAGCATCTTCACTGTTTATTTCTTTAAACCACCAGTTTTCCGGCTGAACAACCATAATCGGACCCGACTCACACTGTTTCAAGCAACCCGTTGCAACTACCTGCATATCAAGTCCTCTATCGAGGATCTCCTCCTCGATGTATTGAAGGAACCCATCTGTCTGTTTATGACAGATACCTTTCGGGTCTCCTTTTAATCGAAAACTCTGACAAACGAAAACCTGCTTCTCTGGTAAAGCCATTTTTTTTCTCCTTCTCTTTACTGAAATAATGATACGGGCTCTTATTTTTTACATCTCTTTTTTTTCCCGCCCCCGTACAGCACATCAACACATCCCTCGATATTTTCTTCAGTAACAACGACTCGTATACCGTTTTCAGATAAAATCTTTCGAGGGTTACTTCCAACACTTGCGGTGAGAATGGCAAAACAATCTTTTATTACCATTGCCAACTCCTGCCATCGCCTGGTTCCTGCACCAGGAGCCGGCAGTTCTCTTGTTTCAAGTAAACAGGCTAGGCCATCACCTCTTGGCCCATAAATCAACACTTTAGCAGCATGCCCCAGATGCAGATCAACATCCATACCATTAGAGCTTATAACAGCAACATTCGGCCGATCCGGTTGAGATCCTGGCAGAAATTGAGCTACTGTGAGATTGTTATCCCGAAGATCTTCAGAAAATTGAGATAAAAGAGGTGGATCAATTACTGGCAGATAGAACCCCGCTGTCTTTTTTACAGATCTAATTTCGGATGGAGTTGGTGGCTCGAGCCTCACTTCCGCGTCTGCTTCAGGTACATATGGAACCAGTGCAAGACTATCGGCCCCCAGCTCCATCATTTTTCGACTCAGGCTCTTGATGTGATCAAGATTATAACCAGGGTAAAGGGTCGTGAGGATAAAGACTTTTAGCCCATTGAATTTCAGCGCAGGAATACAATTGCACTGCTCCCTGAGCATTAACTGGACAGCATCTCTAATTTTCAGGGTTTTCTGGCCTGGTCTTATCCACGCATAAATCTTCTCGAGAATGTCCGCCTGTATTCCATCCACTTGCAGTTCTACATAGTCTACCCCAGCTTTAGCCAATTGTGGAGCGAAGGCCTCTCCGCCAATACCGAACGTTTTTATACCGATGCGAAGTTGTGGAAATCTCTCTTTGATGAGCGCTATAGTCTGAAAAGTTGTATCCGGAACTCCAAGCGGATCTCCGGGGCCGCTTATTGCCGCTATAGTTACCTTTCCTTCAGAAATTTCCATGGCCTCTTCAAGCAACACCACCGCTTCGTCCGGCATTAAAAAACTGACCCGTCGCGGGAGGGATGATGCAAACCGGGTCCGTGCTATTATCTGAGGGGCAACATGCAGGTGAAAGACCTGTTGACGCCCCCAGACACTTTGTGAAAAATAACCTGCTTCTCTATATTCACTCAAAGATACGACACTCATATCAACCACCCGTTCATGCCTCATAAAAAATCCGGCAGCACTCGATACTGACGACTGCCGGATCCTGTTTATAACACCAGCTCAAACTGTGGTTCCGGATCGTCACGATCCTTACGGTCAAGCAGTACACCAAGGATCTGTTCTAGTAAACGCAAGCCACCTTTATAGCCAACCGTAGGGAAGTGTTGATGTCCCTGACGGTCAAGAATTGGGAAGCCCCAGCGAACAAAAGGCAGATCCTCATCCCGAGCGATATACTTGCAGTAGGTGTTGCCCATAAGTACATCAACCGGCTCATTCTTTATCCACTGATGCAGGAGGAACATGTCGCCTTTAGCTTTAACATTGACCTCGCAGCCCATGTCTTTAGTGATTTCCTTAATCCGTGCCTCAAATTTCTTGCCTGGAGTGCCGGTGATAATATGGACGGGACACATATCGATGGACACCAAAAATTCGGTCATTGCTATTACCTGATCTGGGTCACCGACCAGGGCTACTTTCTTGCCGTAGAGATACTGATGCATATCAGAAATCATATCCACCAATGTCCCCCTTTCTTTTGCAATTTCGTCAGGTACCGAGGTGCCGGCAATCGTCCTGAGCGCATCGATAAAACGATCGGTGGCCTGCAGACCAAAAGGCATATCAAGAATAGAGCAGGGCACCTTGCATTTGGTGTCGAGGAGTCTCGCTGCATCTGCAGAACACCATTCACCGAGGGCGAGAGTTCCGATACTGCTTCCACTGTCTTTGATTTCCTTGACGGGCGTTCCCCCATCCCCAAACATCTTGTATTCACCTGTCAGCGGTCCGTTCAGCACCCCTGAGGTGTCGGGGAAAAGATTTATTTTCGCTCCAACTACAGTGGCGAGTCTCTTAATTTCCTCCATATCAGAGGGCTCAACCCAGCCCGGAATGATGTTGATTTTCCCGTTCTTTTTCTCAGAAGGAATTGCCATGCCCGCCATGGCCTTGACCATGTTGGAAAAACCGGTAACGTGGGAGCCGACATAGCTTGGGGTTGGAGCGCCCAGCACAGTCTTGCCTTCCGGTACCTTTCCGTCTTTTCTTGCTTTGTCGAAAATCTGCGGCAGGTCATCGCCGATTGTCTCGGACAGGCAGGTGGTGTGTACCGCTATAACCTCCGGCTCGTAGACAGTAAAAATATTGTCAATTGCCTGCACCAGGTTGGCCTGCCCACCAAAAACCGACGCACCCTCCGTAAAGGAGCTCGTGGCGGCGGAAATCGGTTCTTTGTAGTGCCTGGTCAGTGTGGACCTGTGATAGGCACAGCAACCCTGTGAACCGTGACTGTGGGGCAGGCACCCCTTTATTCCCAGGGCGGCATACATGGCGCCGATCGGCTGGCATGTCTTGGCCGGGTTAATCATCAGAGCTTTGCGCTCTGTTATTTCTTTTGGTGTATGTCTCAGTAGCATTGTCTTACCTTCCTGAAATTTTTATTCCCAACAATAGGTTGCTGAAAGTTCTGGTTGTACCTGCCAAGGTGCCTTCATGTAGCTCCAGATCTTGCTGTTGACCAACCGGTCGATTTCTTTGTAAAAATTGACTGCACCTTGAAAGCCGGCATATGGTCCGCCTGAATCATAGCTATGTAACTGTTTCATGGGTACACCCAGTTTCTGGATGGAATATTTTTCTTTAATTCCGGCACAGAAAAGGTCCGGTTTCATCATCTCAACCAGTTTCTCCGCTTCATATTGATTGAGGTCATCAACGATGACGGTGTTGGATTCCATGTCAGGGTTAAGTCCTTCATAAGCCTTGAATTCAAGTCCGTCTGCTTCTAGAGCCGCGATCTCCTCTGGAGTTTTTCTCGGGTTGTATAATTCCGGATCCGCCTCAACTTGTATTTCCTCAATGTTCCTGCTATCGGCATCAACTTTTAGCGTTGGAATTACGTGTCGTCCCTCGTAGTCATCACGATGGCCGAATTCATAGCCTGCAGAAATGGTCTTCATACCCATTTCATTAAATAGTTCCTGGTAATGATGCGCTCTGGAGCCACCGACAAACATCATGGCAGTTTTACCTGTCGTCCTGGGGTAAACATCTTTTAAGGCAGACTGGACGGTTGGCATTTCTTCAGCAATTACTGCCTCAACCCTGTCGGTGAGTTCCTGATCACCAAAATATTGAGCAATTTTCCTCAGCGACTTTGCGGTCGCTTCTGCTCCGATAAAATTGACCTTGATCCACGGAATGCCGTATTTGGTCTCAAGCATGTCGGCCACGTAGTTGATCGAGCGGTGGCACATGACACAACTCAGATCCGCCTGGCTAGAGGAAGCAAATTTGTCATAGGTTGCATTACCTGAGAATGTTGAGATATTGGTGATGCCACACTTGTTGAAGATGCGGTCAATCTCAAAGCCATCACCACCTATGTTATACTCTCCCAGCAAGTTAATTTTGAACGTGTCTGTTTTCTCTTCTTTGCTGTCACCCACCACATGGGTAAAGACCTGATTGTTGGCGATATGGTGACCGGCTGACTGCGAGACACCTTTGTATCCTTCACAACTAAAGGCAAAAACATTACAGTCACCGAACTTCTCTTTCATCTTTTTGGAAACTGCATGGATATCATCGCCGATTAAACCAACCGGACAGGTGGCAAAGACTGCAATTGCCTTCGGATGAAACAGGTCATAAGCCTCCTGGATGGCAGCCTCCAGCTTCTTCTCTCCACCGAAAATAATGTCTGAGTCCTGCATGTCAGTTGACATGCAATAGGGTATGTAATTTTCGTTACCTTCATTTATGCCGTCTGTCTGGTTGCGGCGGGTCAGCCAGGCGTAAAAACTACAACCGATCGGCCCATGAACCAGGTTGACGATATCGCTTGTTGGTCCCATGATAACGCCTTTGCAGCCGGCGTAAGTGCAACCGCGCATGGTGATAATACCTGGTATGGTCCTGACATTTGCGACTATTTCCGGAGTGGTATTCTCCAGAGCTTCATTGATCATTATTTGCTTGGCGCGCTTTCGGGCAACTTTTGGAGGATACTTTTCCAGAAGTTTTTCCTTAATATTGTGGGGATCCCACTGCACCAGTTTCTGTGCTTTTCCCATAATGTGTCTCCTTGGAGCCTATCCTATAGAATTTGTGCCTGTTTCGCCTGTTCTGACGCGAACGCTATCACCAATCGGTAAGACGAATATTTTGCCATCACCAGGTTTGCCAGTCTGGTTGATGTTGATAATTGCCTCGACTGCGTTCTCTACCTCGTCATCTTTCACTACAATAGTGACCATCCTTTTAGGGTATAGTTTGCCTTTTTCTCCAAGTAGTGATGCGGCTTCTTCATACCCATCTTCGGCACCCTGAATAAGCTTGCGGTTAACAAAACCAACTCCGCGTCCCTGTGCTTCATGGGCAAAAAATGCGTTTATACCTGCGGCAGTGAGAGCCGCTTTGGTCTTGTTCATCATGTTCATGCGAACGACAGCGACGACTTCCTTCATGCTGCCACCTCCGCCTCGGCGTCTTCTTTTACTCCCGAACTGATGGTGTAAACGTCTTCAACATCTGCAACGAAAATTTTACCATCTCCGAATGCACCCTTTATCCCAGATCTTGCTGCATCCATGATGGTGCTGATGACGAAATCCTTGTCTTCTGTCTTGACCACGCTCATGAGCATAGTTTTTGGGATTTCATCATAGGTAATATCGCCTATTTTTATGCCGCGCTGTTTTCCCCGGCCGCTTACCGAATGTTTTGTTACTGCCGGAAATCCTGCATCCATAAGTGCCGCAAGAACGTCGTCAGCTTTTTCCGGTCGAACAATGGCTCTGATCATGATCATCATTTTGGTGCTCCTCCTGTTTTTTCTTGTTCTATACTGATTCTAAAAGGCCAAAGTCGAGAAGCAGCTGCTCCAGTTCTTCGATTTCCAATGGGTTAGGAATCACAAACATCCTGTTATCATCAATTGCCTTGGCAAGGCCACGATATGCATTCGCTTGAGGGACCTCAGGGTTCCATTCAATCACCGTCTTTCTGTTAATTTCGGCACGCTGAACATCATTGTCGCGGGGTACAAAATAGATCATCTGGGTGCCGAGTTTTTTGGCCAGTTCCTCAATCATCTCTTTTTCGTTGTCAACATTTCTTGAATTGCAGATAAGGCCACCGAGTCGAACTCCGCCGGACTGGGCGTACTTCATGATACCTTTACAAATATTGTTCGCTGCATACATGGCCATCATTTCACCAGAGACAACGATATAGATTTCTTCAGCCTTGCCGTCTCTAATTGGCATGGCAAAACCACCGCAAACAACATCACCGAGGACATCATAGAATGCATAGTCCAGGCCTTCGCTTTCTTCATAGGCTCCCAGAGATTCAAGCATGTTGATTGAGGTAATGATACCTCGACCAGCACAACCAACTCCTGGCTCCGGACCACCTGATTCAACTGCCCAGGTTCCGCCATAGGCTGCTTTTCTGATATCATCGAGTTCAACGTCCTCTCCTTCTTCTCGGAGAGTGTCGAGTACTGATTTCTGCGCTAGTCCACCGAGCAGCAGCCGAGTGGAGTCAGCCTTGGGGTCACAACCGACGACCATTACTTTTCGTCCAAGCTCCGCGAGCCCTGCCACTGTGTTCTGCGTTGTCGTTGATTTACCAATTCCGCCTTTTCCATAAATTGCCACTTTTCTCATTGTCTTCTCCTTACCAGAAACGGTTGCTGATATTTTGATAGATTGGTTGGTCAGTTAAACCTGTTGAGAGTGTCACTGTTTCCACGTTGTCTCTTTCTCAGCAAGGGATGTGCCACTTTGAAAAACCAGCATTTACTTATTATTTTTCAGTTAGTTATGACTCATTTTCATGATTTTCCCGGCAACAGTACAGAAGTGACACTTCTTCAGTTTTTGTAGGAAAAAGACAAAATCGTACACTGCCACCGTTTCTTTCAACCCCAGTATTTATTCCACATCCACCGTTACACATTTTTGCAAAATAACTACCTACGCTCTTAACAATTTTGTCACATAAGCCGGGTTTAGAAACCTATATTCACGCGCTTTATTTTTTTTACAACATGAAAACAAGTAGTTACAGAAATGGAACAGTAATTGCTCAAGCGAAGATATACGAACAAACTCGTCGTTAATAAATTCACAAGCACAAAGCTGAATCGGCCATAATGAAGAGTTGATCAGCCTTTGTATGCAATTATCTGGCAGGAGAACAAGAATGGCATTACAAAGCTCTGCAGCCTCATCAGAACCGAGCAATACGCAAGGCATCGAGCTGCTGGCCCTCCACAGCATCACGGAACTGATCGGCTCTGCCGTTCAACTTGACTCGACACTCTCACGCATACTTGAAGTCCTCAACGACACGCTGAACATGGAGCGTGCGACTCTTGTTCTCTATGACAAAATTACTCAGAAATTAGCCATCAAGGCCTCCTGCGGACTCTCTGCTCAAGAAAAATTGCGGGGTGTCTATCGTCCGGACGAAGGTATCTGTGGTCAAATTTTTCAGACCAGGTCACCATTTATAGTCCCAGATATTTCTAGCGAACCAATGTTCTTAAACCGGACGGGAGCAAGAACGATGTTCAAGAGAAGCACGATATCATTTCTTGGCGTTCCGGTTATGGTCCAGGGAAATCCCGAAGGCGTTCTTACCGTCGATCGGTTATTTGGTGACGATGTCTCTTTCGAAGAAGACATCCGGTTTCTAAATGTCCTGGCCACGCTGGTTGCACAATTTATCACCCTCCATCGTGAGATTGAGAAAAAAGAAGCAGAACTGGTAGAGGAAAACAAAAACCTAAAAGCAAAACTTCACGGCGTCCACGGTGGTCACTTCATTATCGGTCACTCCAAGCCCATGCAGGAGGTCTTCAGCATAATAGGCAAAATCGCAATGAGCACTGCTACGGCTCTACTGCTTGGAGAATCTGGCACCGGAAAAGAACTTGTAGCCAGGGCGATTCATGAAGGCGGAAATAGGAAAAACAAGCCCTTTATCAAAATTAACTGTGCAGCACTGCCGGAAACACTGCTGGAGAGTGAACTCTTTGGTCACGAACGTGGAGCATTTACAAGCGCCCACGCCACACGTCCCGGACGGTTTGAGCTTGCACATGGAGGAACTATTTTTCTCGATGAGATTGGGGAAATGCCACTTGCGGTGCAGGCAAAAATGCTCCGCATTCTTCAAGAAAAGCAATTCGAGCGCATTGGAGGTTCCAAAACATTTACAGTTGATGTCAGAATCGTTGCGGCAACAAATGTGTCTCTTGAAAACGCGGTAAACAAAGGGAATTTCAGGGCAGATTTATATTATCGCCTGAACGTTGTACCAATCCTCCTGCCACCTTTACGGGAACGCAAAGACGATATCCCCTTATTGTTCAACCATTTTCTAACGAAAAGCAATGAGCGGAACGGCAGATCGCTAAAAATAACATCAGAATTGCTCGATTTTCTTCTCACCTATCCGTGGCCTGGAAATGTTAGGGAAATGCAGAATATGGTTGAGCGCATGGTTATTCTTGCTGAAAATGACCGATTATCGATAAGCGACTTGCCAGCAAACCTCACGACCACAAACACTGCTCCAGAAGAATACTACCCGCCCACTATCCAAAAAGCTGAAAGAGACACATCCTTTCTGAAACCAAAAGCATTGCAGGATATCGAAAAAGAGGAAGTTGAAGCCGCACTCAGAAGAAACGGCTGGGTCCAGGTTAGAGCCGCAAAAGAGCTTGGACTCTCCCAACGACAGATAGGCTATAGAATCAAAAAATACGGCCTGAGTCGATACGACTCTTTCCGAAACTAATTCGCGATGATGCCGCGACCAAACATGAGCGGCGATGCTACCCGTCTACCATTTAAACTGTTATTTTGCAGTTATATTACATTTTTGTTATTTTATGGCATCTTTTTATAACAATAATGTTCTAATATTTTCAAACCGACTCACCCCTTCATGTTCATCATACTGTTATCATTTGGTATTATTGTCTTTTACTTTACTGGCATGCCTTTTGAAATAAAGTAACAAAGAATTTACTTATTCGTTCCCAGAATGAATTCAGATCATCCAACCCTAAGGAGGAAAATCGTGAAATTAAGTATGAAAATGAAACCAAGAACCTATTGGGGCGGCGCACTGTTTCTTGCTGTCCTGGCTGTGGCCTTTCCGGCTCTGGCCGAAGATGTCAGCGTAGCCGATACCGTTATTCACCTGGCCTATTCAATCGATACCTTTTACTTCCTGATGTCGGGAGCACTGGTTATGTGGATGGCAGCAGGGTTCTCAATGCTCGAAGCAGGGCTGGTACGAAGCAAAAACACCGTTGAGATTCTCACCAAAAATGTCGCCCTCTACTCGATTGCCTGTATCATGTATATGGTCGTCGGTTATAACCTGATGTACGGCGGCGGGCCAAACGGTGTTATCCCCGGACTGAGCTTCTTCCTGTCACCCGATCACGCCGTCGACGATGTACTGAAGAGCGGCGGAGAGATTTACTATTCAGGGCTGTCCGACTTCTTCTTCCAGGTCGTTTTCGTGGCAACCGCCATGTCAATTGTATCTGGTGCTGTAGCAGAACGCATGAAACTCTGGGCATTTCTGCTCTTTGCCATCGTCATGACCGGTTTTATATACCCGGTACAGGGGTACTGGAAATGGGGCGGAGGTTTTCTCGATGCCCTTGGTTTTCTGGATTTTGCCGGTTCAGGCGTGGTTCACCTCTGTGGCGCCTCAGCAGCCCTTGCCGGTGTCCTGCTCCTTGGAGCGCGTAAGGGCAAATATGGAAAGAACGGCATGATTAAAGCCATTCCCGGGGCCAACCTGCCAATGGCAACACTTGGTACCTTTATCCTCTGGCTCGGCTGGTTCGGTTTCAACGGTGGTTCCGAGCTGAAGATAAGTAATATTGAAGAAGCCAACGCCGTATCCATGATTTTTGTTAACACCAACACCGCAGCAGCCGGTGGTCTGGTTGCAGCACTTCTCTTCTCACGCGCCTGGTTTGGCAAGGCTGATCTTACCATGGCATTGAACGGTGCCCTGGCCGGTCTTGTTGCCATTACTGCTGAGCCGCTGACTCCAAGCCCGTTGTTGTCGACTGTTGTCGGCGCAATTGGTGGCCTGATAGTCGTAGCCGCCATTGTCTTTATGGATAAGGCGAAGATCGATGATCCGGTCGGTGCGATTTCTGTTCATGGTGTCGTGGGTATCTGGGGACTTATTGCGGTAGCCTTTACCAATCCGGAAGGTTCCCTTATTGCCCAGTTGATCGGTATCGGTGTGATCTTTGGGTGGGTATTCGGCACGAGCTTTATAACCTGGCTGGTCATCAAGGCGGTTATGGGCATTCGGGTCAGTGAAGAGGAAGAACTTGAGGGCTGTGATCTTTCAGAATGCGGGCTTGATGCATATCCAGAATTTACCAAAGATTGATAAGAGGAGGAAAGGATGAAGAAAATAGAAGTAATCATCAAGCCGTTTAAGCTTGAAGACGTGAAGGAAGCATTAACCGAGCTTGGCATCACCGGTATGACCATTTCCGAAGTGAAGGGTTATGGTCGTCAGAAAGGTCATACCGAGGTTTACCGTGGTGCTGAATACCGGGTTGAGTTTAACCCGAAAACCAAGATAGAACTGGTCATCGATTCTGATCTGGTAGACAAAGTAATTGAGTCAGTCAGGCAGGCAGCCAACACCGGCAAGATCGGTGATGGCAAGATCTTTGTACTGCCGGTTGAAAACGTTATGAGAATCAGAACCGGAGAACAGGGCGTAGACGCCATCTAAAGAAGTAGTTCTGTCGTACCCTCCTCTCAAATCCCTCACCAGTAAATCGGTGAGGGGTTTTTCGTTGGCATTAACTAAATCAGGTGTCGAACTTTTCAGGGTGCGGAAGTTGATACCGGCTGGGATATGGCACCCAGTCGATATTTAATCTGCTCGTTTACTTGCGATCTGTTAAAAAACCATCTTCGCGAAAAATGCAAAATCATATTGGACTTGTCTTTTTTTCTTAACCCTCCCACTGAGCCAAAAGTTCCTCATCACTAAAGGGACGTCCAAGGTGCCGAGCCTTTGAACGTAAACTGGAAATAAGTGACCGGTTCATGGTCTGATCCGATGACGACAGACCAAGCGTTTTCATTTTCTGAAGAATCGCTTTGCGGCCACTTTTGGCTCCAAACAACAACGTTCTTTGTGCACCAACCCGCTCTGGAGCATATGGTTCATAGGTCTTTGGATCATTTTGCAATCCCTGAAGATGCAGCCCCGTTTCGCAGGTGAAAATGTCGTCTCCGATCAATGGTCGGTTACCGGCGATGGTTCGCCCCGTAGCCGTGGAAACATACTTTGCCAATGGTTTCAGGTATTCAGCATGCATAGATCTGCAATTCATTACCAAAGCGAGGTATCCTGCAAGTTCTTCGAGTCGCGCACAACCAGTTCTTTCCCCAAGCCCAAGCACTGTGGTGTCAGCCCACGATGCTCCCGCTTCAAGTGCTGCTATTGAATTAGCCGAAGCCATGCCAAAATCGTTATGCGCATGGATACCAAGATCACACTCTGCCATAGACCCCACTTCTGTAAATAGAGCCATAATGCTCTTGGGTGAACCAACTCCCACGGTATCTGCCAGTCTGATCCTTTCAGCGCCCTGATTTTTCGCAACCAGCACCATTTCTTTTAAAAATTGTCGATCTGCACGCGTTGCATCTTCAAAACCGACAGAAACCCTCATTCCAGCATCTCGTGCAGAACATATACTCGACCTGAGCGTCGATTTGGCCCATGATCTGTTTTTATCCAGCCTGTTGCTGAGATGGATATCTGAAACCGGGATCGATAAAGACAAGATATCTGGCAGCAGAGAGGCAGCGTGCCGAATATCTTCTTCACGACACCGGCTCCAGAGCGATAAGCGCATGCGTGGATAGCGGGATCGACAAAACCTTGTCAGGTGGGGTAGACAGGTCGCAAGTGACGTCGAAATTCCGAGTTCTATTTCATAAACACCGACCATTGCGAGCAGTTCAATTATACGAAATTTCTGCTCAGTACTGAAAACGATTCCCGGTGTTTGCTCACCTTCCCTCAGTGTCGTATCTATTAGTTTGTGCTTAACTTCCATTCAGTGCTCCATTAAGGTGTGTTCCACTTGCTGAAGCAATAGCGATGCCACTCTCCTGTGATTTTACTCATAACCCTGTAATTATGATGTTTTTACAAAAAATAGTTTCATAAACTGTTAAGACGAAATACACAAATCTTGACAGTACAGAGAATTATTCTTTCAATTTCTTCACTTTTGTCACAAATCTACCTCCCTCGCCCACCTGCCGTGAGCTTCTGTTCATGTAATGTTATCGGCGCAATGACGCCTCAATCATATTTGACTATCTGATCAAAAATACCTCCTGATACTTTCCAGCGAGAATGCGAGCTTTACACAGCGCCTCGCGGCGGTTTCCTGTGCGCAAAGACCTCTTTATTTCAGGCTGTTTTATAACAGATTGAAGGTACTTTGGCCTTGGCAAGCGTAGATGATAAAGATTAAAGCCGTTTAAGAGTAAGTAAGAAGGAGCTCTTCGGGACATGACTCATACCTCCATTTTTAAGAATTTGGGGTACAACGAGCCAAGAAAAAAGGCGCATCAGGGATTGTGCCACCCTGATGCGCCAGTATAGAACCCTAAACAACTAATCTTAGTAATTACAATTAGTTATGGAATTTCTGGTGGCGATGCAGGGACTTGAACCCCGGACAACACGGATATGAGCCGTGTGCTCTAACCAGCTGAGCTACATCGCCATTGTGATAAAGGACACAATAAATACATCATTCAGGTGGTGGTGTCAACAGAAAATTATCGTGAGAAATCTGTTCCTGACGCGGTTTTCCGGTGGATATAAAACCATGAAAAAAGGGGACTCCTATTGCTGAGAGTCCCCTTTGTATTCGTCGGCCGGAGCCGGTGGTCTGGAGCGTGAATTACATCATTCCGCCCATTCCACCCATTCCACCCATGCCGCCCATTC
This sequence comes from uncultured delta proteobacterium, assembly GCA_963776075.1. Taxonomy (GTDB): domain Bacteria; phylum Desulfobacterota; class Desulfobulbia; order Desulfobulbales; family Desulfocapsaceae; genus MADRE3. The sequence goes on along the minus strand of CAVZLG010000009.1, from coordinate 58,157 downwards.
CACCTGGAGGCATACCGCCCATTCCGCCGGCGTCTTTATCCTCAGGGAGATCTGCAATGACACACTCTGTGGTCAGCAGCATAGCGGATACAGAGGCCGCATTCTGGAGCGCGGTGCGGGTTACTTTTGCAGGATCAATAACACCGGCAGCAATCAGGTCTTCGTACTCTTCTGTTGCAGCGTTGAAGCCGTTGGCACCTTCAAGTGTTTTAACTTTCTCTACGATAACCGAGCCTTCACGGCCAGCGTTATTGGCGATCTGACGAATCGGCTCTTCCAGAGCTCTCAGCAGAATGTTCTTGCCAAGTGCCTGCTCACCGTCAAGGTTGAGAGCTGCAAGTGTTTCAAGGCAACGGAGGTAAGCTACACCACCGCCAGGAACAACACCTTCTTCTACCGCTGCACGCGTTGAATTCAGTGCATCTTCAACACGGGCTTTCTTCTCTTTCATCTCGATCTCGGTAGCTGCGCCAACATTGATTACAGCCACACCGCCGATCAATTTAGCGAGACGTTCCTGTAGTTTTTCGCGATCGTAATCGGAAGTGGTATCTTCAATCTGGTTACGGATCTGCTTGACACGGGCAGCAAGCTTGTCTTTGTCTCCCGCACCGTCAACGATGGTGGTGTTGTCTTTGTCGACAACGATACGCTTAGCGGTTCCAAGATCATTGACAGTTACGTTCTCAAGCTTGATACCGAGATCTTCGGTAATGACCTGGCCACCGGTAAGGGTTGCGATATCTTCAAGCATTGCCTTCCTGCGATCACCAAAACCAGGAGCTTTAACAGCTGCAACGTTCAGTGTTCCACGCAGTTTATTAACAACGAGGGTTGCAAGGGCTTCACCGTCAACATCTTCAGCGATGATGAAAAGACCTTTACCCATCTTGGCAACAGACTCGAGAACCGGAAGCAGGTCCTTCATGCTGGAAACTTTCTTTTCAACGAGCAGCAGATAAGGATCTTCCATGCTTATTTCCATGCGATCAGGATCAGTCACAAAATAGGGGGAGAGATAACCGCGGTCAAACTGCATACCCTCAACGACATCAAGGGTGGTATCCATTGATTTTGCTTCCTCAACGGTGATAACACCTTCTTTACCAACTTTGTCCATTGCCTCAGCAATAATATTACCAATGGTCTCATCACTGTTTGCAGAGATGGTTCCGACCTGGGCAATTTCTTTCTGCTCTTTGGTCGGGGTGGCAATTTCCTTAAGTTTGTTAACGACAACCTCTACAGATTTGTCGATTCCGCGCTTGAGCTCCATTGGGTTGGCTCCGGCAGCAACGAGTTTTGCACCTTCGGTATAAATCGCCTGAGCAAGAACGGTTGCAGTGGTTGTACCGTCACCGGCTACGTCAGAGGTCTTGGAAGCAACTTCCTTAACCATCTGGGCACCCATATTCTCAATCTTGTCTTTTACCTCGATCTCTTTGGCAACGGTAACACCATCTTTGGTAATGGTCGGAGCGCCAAAAGATTTTTCGATCAGTACATTACGTCCTTTCGGGCCGAGGGTTACTTTTACTGCGTCTGCCAGAATGTTAACTCCGGCAAGAATTGCCTCGCGGCCTTTCACACCATATTTAATATCTTTTCCTGCCATTGGATTGTCTCCTATATATTTAAAAACAAATTAATCCGGTTGAAACAATAGTTTCAACAACCGTTATCCCTCGATGACTCCAAGAACATCATCCTCACGCATAATCAGATAAGTTTCGCCGTCAATCTTGACATCGGTTCCACCATATTTGGAAAAAAGAACGGTATCACCCTCTTTTACCTGCAGTGCAACGCGCTCTCCAGCATCACTTAGTTTACCGGGACCAACTGCGACGATTTTACCTTCTGCCGGTTTCTCTTTAGCACTGTCAGGAATAATGATACCACCAGCTGTTGTTTCTTCCTCTTCAAGCCTCTGAACGAGAATGCGATCATTCAATGGACGAATTTTCATTGTTTCCTCCTAACTACTTTAATACAATATGATTATAAGAATACAGGACTGCCGTTTTTTTGTTTTGGGTCCTGCTCAACTAAACCCGACAATCGGGCAAATTTCAGACAGACCAAAATATAGGCGTGCTTGTATAAAAATCAAGGGGCGAGTTATTTTTTTTTAACATCGCCCCTTTTAAATTATAATATAGCTGCTTTATGGTATTTTTTTATTCTAATCGATAGTCATTTCCTCCACCTAAGCTACTTTAACGGTCCACTTGTGTGGATCTTCCATGGTACCGTGCTGAATCGCCTGCAATTCCTCAAAAAGTTTTACCGAGAGCGGACCCGTCTTTCCGTTATTTATCGTATAGGCCTTATCATCATAGAAGAGTTCTCCAACTGGGGAAATGACTGCTGCTGTTCCTGTTGCAAATGATTCTTTCAAGCTGCCGTCTTGAGATGCTGCAATAACTTCATCAATCGCGACCAGGCGCTCCTCCACCTCGACGCCATAACCTTTAGCCAGCTTGATCACAGAATCCCTGGTTATTCCTCCAAGAATTGAACCACCAAGCGGCGGGGTAACCAGTGTATCCCCAAACATGAAAAAGATATTACTGGTCCCGACCTCTTCAATATATTTTCGTTCACAGGCATCAAGCCAGAGTACCTGGGTGTAGCCCGCCTTCTTGGCTACTTCCGAAGCAAACATTGAGGCTGCATAATTGCCGGCTGTTTTAACATCGCCGACGCCGCCCTTAACCGCTCGAACGTACTCCTTGCTCACATGTATTTTCGTTGGGTTAAACCCTTCTGCATAGTAAGCACCGACCGGGCTCATGATTATATAAAAAAGATAGGTGTCGGACGGTTTCAATCCCAGGTAGGGATCTATTCCAATCATCGTCGGCCGCAGGTAAAGTGTTGCCCCATCGCCATCCGGCACCCACTCTCTGTCGAGATAAACAAGTGCTTTCAAAGCCTTAAACACCTGATCAACAGGTATCCGGGGCATACTCATCCGGACAGCACCCCTGTTCAGGCGCTCAAGATTATCTTTTGGTCTGAAAAGAAAAATCTGGTTCTCTTTTCCTTTATAGGCCTTAAGCCCTTCAAAAATTGCCTGGCCATAATGCAGCACCGTTGAGGCAGGATCCAGTTTAAACTCATGATACGGACAAATTCTGGCATTTGCCCACCCCTGATCTCGACTCCACTCCATCAGGAACATATGATCGGTGAAATGCTGGCCAAATCCCAGATTTTCAAGCGGCGGCTTTTCTTTCAACTCGTCTGCTTTCTCAAGAGCAACATCAATCTCTTCCCACATGACCTAATCTCCACAGCTGACTGATTTTACTTTTCATACCGTCTGGATCGTTATATACTCAACCATTATTTTAAATTCATTGTATTTTTACAGCACCATAGAATAACTCAGCACCCTGACTAATTGCAATCATATTTCCAAACTCTGAGACAGTGGTAGGATCCATAAGACAATGAGCGGGCAACATTCTCCGGTAGACCTTTCTTCCTCAAACGGCCCAAACCCGATGAGGGTGCGATATTTTCTGCTTGTCTTCTTGATTTCTCTGTTTTTTCTCGGAAGGATCCTCTACCCATTCTGGTCAATTCTTGTCCTGTCATTTATCCTCGCCAGCCTGTTCAGGCCAATATATCTCTTTTTTAACAAGAAGCTACCTGATGGCTTTTCTTCAATTCTTACCTGCCTGCTGATCATTACACTCGTCTTTATCCCTCTGGTTTTCTTCATCCTGGCCCTGTCCAATGAAGCACTCACCGTCTATCACTGGGGACGTGACAGCAGGATATGGCTTAAACTTCAAGTATTTATCCAGGAAAGTCCGTTTGTTGCTAATATCCAGGAGTATTTCCGGGAAGTTGGTTTTGACTTTCAACCTGCCCAGATATCCGAATCACTCTCCTATGTGGTCAAAATGGGCGGCTTGATGCTTTACAACCAGGCAAGCGCCTGGGCGGCTAATATCGCAGAGTTTTTCTTTCTCTTTATGATGATGATTCTGGTGATATTTTTCCTGCTCATTGATCAACCGAGATTAATCAATTTCGTAATCAAGGTATCTCCATTGCCGGACGATCAGGACAGGCTGCTTGTAGATAAATTTGAAGAAATTGCCAGTGCAATTCTCAAGGGAAACGGTATTTGTGGAATAATCCAGGGAGTTCTCGGGGGAGTGACCTTCTCAATTCTGGGTTTGAATTCGCCGATTCTCTGGGGTTGTATCATGGGAATTCTTGCATTCTTACCGATTTTTGGTATTGGTCTGGTCATGATGCCGGCGGCACTCATCCTTGCCTTTAACGACCGTATATCTGCTGGAATTTTTCTCTTCATCTTCTATCTGATTTTATCCTTCTCTGTAGAATATCTGCTCAAACCGAAGCTGGTTGGAGACCAGGTCAAGATGCACACACTGCTGGTGTTTCTCTCTATTATCGGAGGATTGAGTGTATATGGCGTTCTCGGGATTATCTATGGGCCTCTTATTGTTACTGCCTTTCTGACGTTGTCTGATATCTACATGGAAAAATACGACTATTATATACAGCACAACTGAGCAAAACAAACCGTCTAAAGAGCAAATCCATTCCTGCATTTTTAAAAAAAACGACATCTTAATTGGTGAGGTCAAATAAAAAACCCCTCACCAATGTACAGTGAGGGGTTTGAGAGGAGGGTACGGCAGAACTACTTCTTTAGATGGCGTCTACGCCCTGTTCTCCGGTTCTGATTCTCATAACGTTTTCAACCGGCAGCACAAAGATCTTGCCGTCACCGATCTTGCCGGTGTTGGCTGCCTGCCTGACTGCCTCAATTACTTTGTCTACCAGATCAGAATCGATGACCAGTTCTATCTTGGTTTTCGGGTTAAACTCAACCCGGTATTCAGCACCACGGTAAACCTCGGTATGACCCTTCTGACGACCATAACCCTTCACTTCGGAAATGGTCATACCGGTGATGCCAAGCTCGGTTAATGCTTCCTTCACGTCTTCAAGCTTGAACGGCTTGATGATTACTTCTATTTTCTTCATCCTTTCCTCCTCTTATCAATCTTTGGTAAATTCTGGATATGCATCAAGACCGCATTCTGAAAGATCACAGCCTTCAAGTTCTTCCTCTTCACTGACCCGAATGCCCATAACTGCCTTGATGATCAGCCAGGTTACAAAGCTCGTACCGAAGACCCATGCAAATATCACAGCAATACCGGTCAGCTGAGCAACCAGCGAGCCTTCAGGATTGGTAAAGGCAACCGCGATCAGACCCCAGATGCCAACGACACCATGGACCGAAATCGCACCGACCGGATCATCGACCTTCGCCTTATCTATAAAGACAATCGCTGCAACAACGATCAGGCCGCCAATTGCGCCAACCAGCGTTGACAGCAGCGGACTCGGCGTCAACGGCTCAGCAGTAATGGCAACAAGACCAGCCAGGGCACCGTTTAAGGCCATGGTCAGGTCAGCCTTGCCGAACCAGGCACGTGAGAAGAGAAGTGCTGCAACCAGGCCACCGGCGGCGGCGGTGTTGGTGTTTACAAAGATCATCGATACGGCATTGGCTTCTTCAATATTACTGATCTTCAACTCGGAGCCGCCGTTGAAACCGAACCAGCCGAGCCAGAGGATAAAGGTACCAAGCGTTGCAAGCGGCAGGTTGGCACCGGGAATCGCTTTAATCATGCCGTTTTTCCCATATTTGCCCTTACGTGCACCAAGGAGCAGGACACCGGCGAGGGCTGCCGAGGCACCACAGAGATGAACCACGCCTGAACCGGCAAAATCAAGAAAACCAAGGGCATCAAGAAAACCTCCGCCCCATTTCCAGTAGCCCTGTACCGGGTAAATAAAACCGGTCATGACGATGGCAAAGACCAGAAACGCCCAGAGCTTCATACGTTCGGCGACAGCGCCAGAGACAATTGACATGGCCGTTGCCACGAAAACAACCTGGAAAAAGAAATCGGACAGTCCTGAGTAGTAGATCTCTCCACCGCTCTTCAGTACATCGTCAACGGCGTTATCGGGTGAAAGGAAGAAGCTCAGTCCGGGGATAACACCGTTTGGTCCGCCACCGTACATCAGGTTATAGCCGACGACCATATACATGATACAGGCAATCGAGTAGAGGGCGACGTTTTTGGTGAGAATCTCAACGGTGTTTTTACTTCGTACCAGCCCTGCTTCGAGCATTGAGAACCCTGCTGCCATCCACATAACCAGCGCTCCTGACATCAGGAAGTAAAAGGTATCGATAGAATAGGCCAGGTGAATAACGGTATCGGCTACGCTGACATCTTCGGCCAGAGCCGGAAAGGCAGCGGCCAGGACAGCTAGAAACAGGGCGCCGCCCCAATAGGTTCTTGGTTTCATCTTCATACTTAATTTCACAACGTTCCTCCTTGTAAAGATATGTTTATGACAATGAGCCATGGATCAACTCGACATGCTCGCTGGATGGTAGCTTCGCAAAGGGCATGCCAGGATGCGACAAATCAAGACAAGGGGTTAAAATTATGGAAAATATTCAGAAATTTAAAAATTATAAGGGAAAAGACGGAGACAGAACATCTACATTTTTGTCACACATCGCAAGTAAATGTTACAATTTTGTGAATATTTGTTTTAGGCGGAATTTGCCAGAGCTGCTATCCTCGAGCGACTGGCATGGTACAACAGCTCTATCAACGTTCCAGATAGACTTTTAATTTAGAAAGTCCTTCCTCGATGGACTGCAGACCAATTCCTGAATAGGCAAGCCGTACGTACTGCCTGGTTTCGCTCGGCAATGGGGTTCCAAAATGAGCCCTGGCGCACATGGAAACTCCCGTATTTTGAAGCACCCCGGTGAGGAATGACTGGTAATCCTTGAACCCTTTATTGATGAATGCTTCCGTGACATCAGGAAAAAGATAAAAGGTTGCATGAGGGCGATAACAAAATACACCATCAATATCGTTAAGCATATCAACACAGAGGTCTCGACGCTTTTTCAGCACCTTGAGAATATGCAGCACATCAGATTGATCCCCTGCCAGAGCTTCAAGCGCTGCATACTGGACGAAATGATTAGTGCAGGATTCATCATTTACGTTGAGTTTGCCGATGACGTCAATTATCTCACGCGGCCCAAATGCAGCTCCCAATCGCCAGCCAGTCATCGCAAAACGCTTCGAAAAAGTATAGAGAATCACACTTCGCTCAGCCATGCCGGGCTCAGAAATAAGGGATGCTGACACCCCATCATAGCGAACATCAAAGTACGCTTCATCCAGCAGAACGGCAAGATCATATTTTACGGCGAGTTCAGCGAGTCGACGTCGATCATCCGGGCTGCATTCAGCGCTGGTTGGATTATGCAGATCATTAATTATAATGACCTTGGTCTTATCTGTAATCGAAGCCTCGAGACCTTCGATATCAAAGGTAAAATTACCATCACCTGGGATGGTTCCGTAGGGCACCCCGATACCACCATGAAACTCAATCTGCGATTCGTAGATAGGAAATCCCGGATTCGGGTACAACACCTCATCGCCTGGATTCATCACACTGAGCAAAAATTTTGAAATAACCGGTTTACCCCCCGGCTGGATGGCGACGTTCTCAATTGAGTAATCAGTTCCACGGGTGCGATTAAAATCTTCTGCCAAGGCCTCCCTGAGCTCTGGGATTCCAGCATTTGGCGTGTAACCGGTCCTGCCGTCCTGAAGTGCGCGATAGGCTGCTTCAATGATATTGGCAGGAGTCTTCAGGTTTAAATCTCCGAGGTGGAACGGATATACTTGGTTACCGGCCGCCGCATGAACTGCTGCCTGACCAGCAACAAGAAACGCCGTTTCAACACCAAGTTTTTCCACTCTATCCGCCAGCTTAATCGTCCCCATCATACTCTCCTTAACTCTTAAAAACCTGTGACCTTTAGAGGCAAATAATCAGCACCCCTCCAGCCTGCTATCCTGGGTTTTTCTACACCACCCAGCCTGAATATTCAAGGCGGAATAGCTGCCTGCCTGGTCAAAAGTTACAACCAGCTGCCCTTTTGGCTCCTATTATCTCTGGACCCGGGCTCTTCTTAAAAGATCGCGATAATCCTCACTCGGCTCCCCGTTCAGATAGATAGCTTCGAGAAAGCCAAGTTTTCTTGGTAACTGGGCAGGTGTCCCGCGTGCCACCAAAAAATGTGCAGGTCTTCCTCTCGTGATTAGGCCATATTCACTTTCAACTCCAAGAAGGGAGGCACCATGCTGAGTAGCACACCGGATTGCTTCAGGCAATGAGTATCCAGCACGGATAAACAACTTCAACTCACCAACTAGTGACTCACCATGCAGCACGCCGATACTACCGGCATCGGTACCGACTGCTACCCGGACACCGCACTCTCTTGCATAAGCGAGCTGCTGAAGCTGGTGGTCGAGGGTTCTGGCCACAACGTCGCGATCGGCATCCTTCATACCAAGTTCGACACTATCCAGACATCCTTTCATGGCATAAAGCGTCGGGACCCAGCAAATCTGTTTTGCCGCCAGTTCCTCAAGGTTTTCCTCTCCCATGAAGAACCCATGGTCTATGGAATGACACCCTGCCTCAATTGCCATCCGGACCGGTAATACACCGTTTGCATGGACCATTACCTTCAGAGACTGATTTTCAGCATAAACCACTGTATCGGCGAGTTCGCGCTGAGTGAACTGAGGAGGCGTATGGCGGCCGTATGTTTTCAGACTGTTAACCCCTGAGTTGATCACCTTAATGTGATCGACCTCTGTAGTGTCTTCAGCAACCGCTTTATTTAATGGCTTAGATGCCTCGACAGCTCTGCCAATCAGCCCCCCATAGCGCCCTTTTCGATGCCATGCTGTTCCCGGTGATTTGACCATCACTGGCAAGGCATCCATTTCATCAAGCTCCCGATGGTACCTGATCACACTGCAGAGCCGGTCCCCCCCATCACGGACACCAAGTACGCCATGAGATAAGTGATGGCTCAAATGCGTTGAGATTGTCCCTTTCAGATCCTCATACTCTGCGGTCAACTGTTCGTGCCGACGTTTCACGTCCAGCGTTGCCGACATACAGAGATGGGCATGGCTGTCAATTAAAGGTGGTAATATGCAACAATGAGAAAGGTCCGTTGTCTGGGAAGCAGCAGGGCAATCACTCTGGTTGTAGCGAGATACGTCTGCAATAAAGCCATCAACTATTTTCAACACCATTTTTTTTTGAATCGGACCGCCGCTGCCATCTATAAGCCAGCCAGCCAGAATATAGTGTTCCTTTTTACCCATGAGCATACTCCATTGGATTAGTTGAAATTATGAATCATTCCTATCAGACTAATTATCATTGGTCGATAATTCAAAATTTCCTGCCATTCTTTTACGGCCAAGCATCTCGCACTACAGGAAAAACCTGTCAAATTAGTCAATAGAGTCAACCACAATATTAGTTATTTCAAGATTTTAAAGACTACCAACGAATTACCGCTCGACACAATTCATCAATTTTGTTTAAATATCAGATAAGATTAATTGCATTATATTAGTATTTATGTTAGGCAAATCAGTGACAAACATCATGAGCAGTATAGGTTCGAATCACAGTTTTTTAGATGTTCACCCAGCCGCATGACGTCTGAGCGGCGCATTACCATACTATTTGTATAAAGAGGAGGAGAGGCGCAAACGCTGAGCTGCTGTAATACGGGTCATGGCTCAGTTCTAAACCAGCTACTGACAAGGAGCAGATCTTATGAGTGAAGACAAAAACATTGTTGAAACTTCTGAAGCGGAAATCGCGGTACACTGGAAAGAAGAGGAGTATTTTCACCCATCACCAACGTTTGTCGGGCAGGCCAACCTTACCGACGAATCAGTCTATGATCGATTCAGTCTCGATAATTTTCCTGATTACTATACAGAATATGCAGAACTGCTGACCTGGTATAAATATTGGGATGAAGTCCTGGATACCAGCGATGCACCCTGCTGGAAATGGTTCCGGGGTGGAAAACTCAACGCCAGTTTTAACTGTATAGATAGGCATCTCAAGGACAACAAGAATAAGACTGCCATTCACTTTGTTCCGGAGCTGGAAGAAGAACGCGTCCAGCATATCACCTATCAGGAACTGTATGTCCGTGTCAATGAGTTCGCCAAACTGCTGAAAGACACTGCAGGCCTTAAAAGGGGTGACAGGGTCACCATCCACATGCCGATGTCCGCAGAACTGCCGATAACAATGCTGGCCTGTGCACGTATCGGCGTCATTCACTCTGTCGTTTTTGGCGGATTTTCATCAAGTGCCTGTGCTGATCGTGTTGTCGATTCAAACAGCAGGGTACTGATCACCATGGACTCCTACTATCGCGCAGGCAAGCTGCTGAATCACAAATCGGTAGACGATGAGGCCTGCCAGCTCGCTGAAGAGGCCGGTCAGAAGGTTGATATGATGCTTATCTGGCAACGATATCCTGGAAAAAATTTTTCCGAAGCTCCGCTGGTCACGGGGCGGGATGTTATCGTTAATGATGAATTGAAAAAATATTATGGAGCACGGGTAGAGCCCGAGCAAATGCTGTCAGAAGATCCGCTGTTTTTGATGTACACCAGTGGAACGACAGGTAAACCAAAAGGTTGTCAGCACAGTACCGGCGGTTATCTGTCATATGTAACGGCGATGTCCAAGTATATACAGGACATTCATCCTGAGGATGTCTACTGGTGCATGGCCGATATCGGCTGGATCACCGGACACTCATTTATTGTTTATGGACCTCTTGCTCTCTGTGCATCCTCGGTCATTTACGAAGGCGTACCAACCTACCCTGATGCAGGTCGCTCATGGCGAATTGCCCAGGAACTCGATGTCAATATATTCCACACCGCACCAACCGCTATCAGGGCACTCAGGAAGATTGGCCCGGATGAGCCAGCCAAGTACAATTATAAATTCAAGCACATGACAACTGTTGGTGAACCGATCGAGCCCGAGGTCTGGCGCTGGTATGAAAGTGTCGTAGGCAGAGGGGAGGCGGCAATTGTTGACACCTACTGGCAGACGGAAACCGGAGGTTTTCTCTGTTCCACGACCCCTGCAATTAAACCGATGAAACCGGGGAGTGCAGGGCCAGGTGTACCAGGCATACATCCCATCATCTATGATGAGGAGGGAAATGTTATTCCACCAGGTGCTGGAAAAGCTGGAAATATCTGTATCCAGAATCCATGGCCGGGCGGTTTCATGACCATCTGGGGTGACCGCGACCGGTTTGTTAAGACCTATTACGGTATGTACAACAAGGACCCGGACAGTAAAGACTGGCGCGACTGGCCATATCTTACCGGTGATGCGGCAGTGGAGGCACCTGACGGATACTATCGAATCCTTGGTAGAATTGATGACGTTATTAACGTTTCAGGACATCGTCTCGGAACAAAAGAGATCGAGTCTGCCGCACTTACCGTGCCGGAAGTAGCAGAAGCTGCAGTTGTTCCTGTAAATCACGAGATAAAAGGCAAGGAGCCGGAGCTCTATGTTTCTCTGAAACCGGGAATTGAGGCCACTCCTGAAATCCAGAAGAAAATTGCCGATGCCATTGTCTTCCAGATCGGCAAAATTGCAAAGTGCAAGAATGTCTGGCTGGTGCCGGATATGCCAAAAACCCGCTCGGGCAAGATTATGAGACGAGTCTTGGGTGCAATCTCAAACAATGGTGATGTTGGAAATGTTATGACGCTTGCCAATCCAGAGATTGTGGAAGAAATCAAGAATATGGTTTCATCGGCATAAGAGCTGGCTGACAGCGAAAACAAAAGGGGCCAACCGGAAGTATCCGGTTGGCCCCTTTTCATTTTAATGCTGCATATGGGAAGACCTTTTAGAAACAGAGGCCTTTTAATGGCACCCCGGCAATGGCCACTGCCTGATGAACCCCTTTCGGGAACAGACTGTAAAAGTATTTCAGGCTTCCCTTATCAGGCCCATACTGTTTGGCGAGTTCTGCAGCGATAACCCTGACCATGGGGTGTTGGCTTCGCCGGGCATATGTCTCTCTGATGAACTCAATAGCCGAGATATGTTCCTCGTTGAGATTTATCTCCTGCTTCTCGGCAATCCAGTCACGAATATCATGGTCCCAGCGATCCATATTTGCCAGTTGATGCTGCTCGGTTACCAGATACTTTTTGCCCTTCACATCAATGTTATACGTCATACTTGCCATAGTGCACCTCCTGATCAACCATTTACAAGCATACTCCAGTTACTCTACCCAAATGTAGTACCTATCCTTTCAATAGCATGACAGCTGAACGAATGCAAGGGTATTGTGGCTATGAATTGAAGGCATAACTCATCTAAAACGCACATTTATTACGACATCACGATATACCACTTTGTCGCACAACAATTAAGTTAGGATGATTATTGATCAAACTGCAGAGACATTATAATTTTAGGATAGAGATTTGAATAACTGGTTCAAATCATTTTCTCTATCAAACGTTCCCAGGTCCCGCCTGTTGATATAATTCTCTCTTGGGTTTTTAAGATTGAGCACTTCATCAATGATGATATTATAGTTCTGAAGCAACCCAGATACATGTTCTTCTGATTCATGGGGAACCTGATAATTCTGCATCATCAGGTACTCCATTCCATATTGCTCAGATTTTTGCATAAACTCCTCGATATCATATAATCGTTTCCTTTGATGTTCTCGCTGTTCAAACAGGTACTCGCCCATTGGCATCCGAGCTGGTATTTGATTTGACACCGTCAGCAACAACTCAACCAATCCCTCAAACTCTTCCAGACGATGCGCTGCCTTATCGATAAATGCCAGCATAAATTGACGGGTGTCTTGTGAAAACTGGAGATTACGACAACGAATAGAGACGTTCACACGTGTTGCAATTTCGTCCGGCAGCCGATCCTTAAGGGCTGCCCTTATCATCGGGTCAAGCGCTCTTGTCATATAGAGTTTTCCGACAAAATGACTGACGCCATCATAGGTGACCGGCCAGGAGAAACTGGAACCAACGGGCATGTGCATATGAATCTCGCTGATCTCATTTACTATTTTTTCAACCAGATATTGAATATTCTCTTCAGTAAGGGGGCCGTTTACCAGCAAGGGCTCTAGTTTTTCCCTCATTTTATGTGTTGGGAAAAGGAGCAGATTGATCAATATCTCCCGTTCCTCAAAACAACGATCAGTAATTATCCTCCCGAGCTCTTCTGGATTGATTCCATAGGTTGACTCTGCGAAAAACAGGGTGTCGGAAGAAACCTCAATTCCCTCTCTCAACAACTGTGTCAATAAAATCGTAATCTGCGAAGACAATGGTCTGGCTGCATTAATCATCAATAAAATCTACCCATTTTCAGCACTCAATTGTGCTAACTGTTTACATCCCCTGCTTCTACCCGCTTGACTTTCAACCATTCTCCTTTCTATTATACCAGAACCAATGTTCAAATCCCTTTTTTCTTGAGCCGATTAACGGCCGGCATGCGAATACTTTACCTGGAGAACCTCATGTTCAGACCATCATGCTTACCAATCCTCATTGGCAGTCTGCCCCTGACAGACCATGAGGAAGCAACGAGACTGGTTTTGACACATACACCAGAAATCCCGTTATGGCCCCAGCTCCCCAAACTTCCACGGGAAGGTATGATTCGTCAGTTCATCAATGGTTTACCTGGGCTTACCGAGGATGGCGACCACTTCTGGCTGGACAAAGACCATGACCGGTTTGCCGAGGAGATGGCTCTGTTTTACCAGGATTACCTGCAGGAAATAGAAAATCTACCGATTTCTCCAGGATCGCGATTTGCCCTCACACCCGAGACCGCCCAGGGCTTTTTTACTTTTATACAGGCGCTTGAGAAAAACAGTCTCATGCCCCTGACTGTCAAAGGGCAGGTGACCGGACCTATGACAACCGGAATAGGGGTTAAAGATCAGCATGGCAACTCGATTTTCTACGATGATAACATCAGAGATATTGTCGTCAAACTGATTAGTATGAAAGCACATTGGCAGGTCGAACAGTTGAAACCCTATACAAAGACAATTCCACCAATCATTTTCATCGACGAACCGGGTATTGTCAGTTTTGGCTCCACCGCCTACACCAGTGTCACCAGGGAGATGGTTACCGATAGTGTTCGTGAAGTAATCGACGGAATAAAATCTGCCGGTGGACTAGCTGGTGTTCATATCTGCGCAAACGGCGACTGGGCCCCTGTTCTGAACTCAAATGCCGATCTTATCAGTTTTGATGCGTATTCCTACTTTGATAATTTTATCTTATACAAACAACCGCTCATAAATTTCATCAAGCGTGGAGGAATACTGGTGTGGGGGATTATTCCAACAGGTGATCTGCTCGCTGTTGAAAACGAATCACTCGACAGTTTGTTCAGTAGATGGGAACAACAACGTGAGGAGATGGTAAAATTGGGTATCCCTCAAAAAAATCTCCTCGAACAGACCTTAATCGCACCATCGTGTGGAACCGGCTCATTGACCGTCACCCAGGCGACAAAAGTGCTGTATCTAACAGGCGAGCTGTCTAAAAAGATCCGAAAATATTATAGAGTACCAACTCAAGATACCATGTAACAAGGACATCAGAGATGGTCATCAAATCGTGTTGAAACCACGCCTTCTCAGGAAGTTTTAGATTCTACTGCGGTCAAATGTTAAAACAGCAGTCGATGCCGGATGATCTTAGGGGCGTGAGCTCCAGCGGAAGCGATAATAAAAGCGGCGAGGATGGTGATTGTCTCAGGCAGAAATCCATGATAGGCAGCGCCGATCATGATTAGCTTGATAAAGGTACTTAGCCCGGACACCTCCCGGTAAATCTGCCGATGCCTCATCCCTTCAGTAAAAAAGAGCATGCATCCACTGATGATCGTCAATAGAAGATAACCCGGCGCTGGACTGCTCAGTTCATCGATAAGAAAAGATGCCAGGAAAACAGCAGCTCCGACCTGATGAACCGCCCGGATAAAAATTGACAGACTTAAAACCCAGAACGGACGATCTCCCACACGGCCCAACTCAATCCGGCCTACTCCTTCTCTATCTTCCATATGTGTCACACCCGCTGCTGTCCTGATTTGAAATAGACCGCTGGTTCCTGACCAGTACCCATACATACCAGACAGAACGGAAATAAATCAAAGAAATTTCACTATCGGCAACAGCATATAAAAAACCCGCTACCTGGAAGGAGGGAGGAAGGATAGGTAGCGGGTATAAACACTATATGTAAGGGAGAGTGTTTGCTTAAATAGCTAATCACCGAGAAGTTCTCAGTCAAGGGGCATTATATTCATTTTCAGTCCAAAAATTTCCTGAAATGCGGAAATATTATCTGATTTTCCTCACATTCCGAGTAATAATTCATACCCTCCAGAACAACCTTTAACCCTAACCGTTTGGATATAATAGAATAATTTATAAAATATTTTTTGGCACATATCTTGATTGTGTGTTTAATATAGTACTGTCGTTCTGGCTAACCTCATCCATCACCTTCTCTTAGGGAGCAAGAAATGGCTGGACAGCTTAAATCCTGTAATGTTAAAGGCGGCATGATCCGTGTCACCTGCATGAGATGTGAAAAAACAAAATACGTTGAAGTTTCAAAGGGTACAAGACGAAAAGTCGTTCGCTGTACATGTGGCATGTCTGGGGCGTATAAAGTCAATTATCGTGTGGCTATCCGGGAAACGTCGAATACCAGGGCACATGCAATTTTATCCAATGCGAGAGAAGCAGTAATTCGACTCTGTGACACCTCTGTAACAGGCCTCGGCTTTACTGTTCCACGGGAGTACGCTCACTCATTCTATCGCGGCCAGGAGGTCAGGATCAAATTTCGCGGCGGCTCAGGATCTATGGCCCACAGAAGAATTCGTGTTCAAAATATCAAAGGCAACAGGGTCGGCGGTAAATTCTCATAACTCGCATGGGGTCAGGTCTTGAAATGTTGCATTTCAAGACCTGACCCCATTTTTTTTAAATTCACTGCAGCGATGGTTCTGTGATACAATCGGGTTCCTGGTGGCCTGGAATAAGTTGGCGTAACTGCTTCCACCAACAAGTTTGTCCACGATACGCGGCGGGTTCACCCTGCACTCCCCATATTCATTTTCAATTAATTCAAACCAAATACAATTGTTACAGCTGATATCAGACATGACGCTCCTCCTTCCTTAGTGCGATTCTCAAGCTGCTGACCTGATACAATTATAACGGTATTATTCTATCATTTCCACTTTTCCGAAACCAGATATCAGCAACATTTTATCTATTTTTCAATGGAGTTTTGCAATTTCGACCTTATCCTGTATTTTACTGTCGGTAAGCACGGATAGAGAATCCGTGCTCACCGCTCATCTAAATCCGACTTCTTATTTTATAAACCTACTTTAGAGAGGAATCGTATGTTTAAAAAATCCGTTCTAGCCCTGGTAGTTGCTCTGTTTATGGTGATAACCGCCCTGCCCACCGACCAGGCCTACGCTGAAACCAAAAAACTTAAAGTTGCTTTCGCACTGCTCTGGACCATTGACGACCAGGGGTGGACCACTGCCCATTATAACGGCATTGGATATCTGCAGGAAAAAATGGGTGACAAGATAGAGGTAGCATATACGGAAAAGGTTCTGGCTGCAGATGCGGAGCGTGTCTTCCGTGATTACGCCGAAAAAGGATTCGATATCATTTTCGGCACCACCTTTGAGCACATGGACCCCTTGCTCAATGTGGCAAAGGACTATCCGAACATCAAGTTTGAGCATTGTTCCGGGTTCAAGTCTTCGGACAATATGCGCAACTATTTTGAGCGTATGTACCAGGGTGAGTACCTTGCAGGATACATGGCCGGACTCATGGGATTTAAAAAGGTCGGAACCGTTGCCACTCAGCCGATTCCCGAGCCCATTCGAGGAATCAATGCATTTACCATCGGCCTTAAAAAAGGATTAGACGAAGCTGGTATAAAATATGATGAAGACAAACTGAACACCGTTGTCTGGTTGAAAGCCTGGCGCGATGCCTCTAATGAAACAACGCTGGCCGAAACATTGATTGCCCGAAAACATGACCTTATTCGCCAGATGGCCGACACCCCTGACTCCGCGGTTGCTGCCTGCTCTTCAGGTGTTGCAACTATTGGCTACGGTGAGGATGTTGCAAAATATGGCGCCGACTGTGCTCTTGTCTCAACAACCTGGAACTGGGGGCAATGGTATGTCAAAGCTGTGCAACAGGTTATGGACGGAACCTGGAGCAATACCCCTTATTGGGGAGGTATGGAAGACAATGGCATTATTATGTCATCTTTCCATAAAGATGTTCCCGCCGAGGTAAAGAAAAAAGTTCTTGCAGAACAGGCCAAACTGGCAAAGGGTGAGGATAAAATCTTTGCAGGACCGCTCTTTGATCAAGGTGGTAAAGAGCTCTGGAAAGCCGGAGAGCAGGCCTCAGACAAAGACCTGCTGACCATGCGAGTATTGGTAAAAGGTGTTTCAGGTAAAATTCCAGAGTAATTTTACATGAGCCGCTCTGCATTCGGGTCACTATGATAAAGTGCGCTGGTACCTTAATTCCAGCGCACTTTATTTTGTTGATGGAACAGTGAAAACAAGGAGAGCAAAATGGATGTACTCAACAGCAGTGAATCGGGTGATAAATATCTGCTGGAGGTTGACGGCCTGGACTATGATGTAGAGCTTCCATACGTGCTGGTCCCGGCACGGGACAACCATCTCCGGATTGCCTCATTTAATCTTGTCGGGCAGACACGGCTCAATCGGGACCTTGGTCTGCTCCTTGCCAAAAAAATTCGGGCATCTGTTCCGGATCCTTCATCCGTTGTTATCCTTACAGCTGTAGAAAAAGCGCTGCAACTAACGCAGGTCGTCTCCGCCGAGCTGAATATTGATTCGGTCGCCGTTGCCTATAATCGTATTAAACCTCATATGGAGGTTGAACGGAGGCCGGTTATACAGGTTGGCGCCGACTCCATCACCAGCGGTGGCAAGTTTCTGGCTGTTTACGAGCGTGATATGCAGCTGCTAACCTCAGCTACAAATGGTTTCATAATTATTGATGATGTGGTCAGCACCGGAGGCACCATAATGGGGTTATACGAGATTCTTGAAGAAGCCTCAGCCAGATCCGGCCGGGGAGCTCCTCAAGTGCACGGTATATTCTGTGCCGCCACCGAGGGTAATAAAGGAGGAAGTTTACTACCAGCCCCCGTTCACAGCCTTGCCGAATTACCTGTTCCCCAGACAGTACAGCGATAATCAAGGCCATGATTGAGCCGGTCGTTTCTCTTCGAGGCATCTCAAAAAATTTTGGGTCGGTGATTGCCAACCATGACATAGATTTTGATATCTATGGAGGGAGGGTGCATGCACTTCTTGGTGAGAACGGGGCCGGAAAATCAACGCTGATGTCTATTCTGGCCGGTCGCTATAAACCAGATAATGGCAGTATCGCCGTCTACGGCAGTACCGTCAGTTTCTCATCACCAGCCTCAGCTCTGGAACATGGGATCGGCATGGTCTATCAGCGGTTCATGCTGATTGAATCCATGAGCGTTGCTGAAAATCTGTTACTCTCAGCCCATGAAAAAATCGGTCAGGGAGACACTAACCAGAGGATTCGTGAAACAGCAGAACAATACGGTCTTGATGTTGATCCCTGCAAACATATCTTTGAACTCTCTATGGGAGAGCGTCAGAGAGTGGAAATTATCAAACTTCTCCTTCTGGATGCTCAGATATTGATTTTTGATGAACCGACCGCCGTCCTCACACCACCCGAGATTGACGCTTTTTTCTCCGTTATTGATAAACTGCGCAACGATAACAAGGGCATCGTCTTTATTACCCACAAACTGGAAGAGGTGCTGAAACTTGCAGACGACATCTCCGTTATGCGAAAAGGCAGGCTCATCATCTCCACCAAAGCAGATAAGAAACAGATATCCAAACGCCAGCTCGCCCGGCTTATGGTCGGCAGGGACGTAGTGCTGCAGGTGGACAAAGAGCCTGTTGAACCCGGCGATACCATTCTTTCTCTCAAGAGCCTGTGCGGAGACAGTTCTGTCGGTGGTACATCATTCAAAGATATCAGTTTCGACGTGAAACGGGGTGAAATATTCTCCATTGTCGGTGTTGCTGGAAACGGTCAAAGTGCACTTGTCGCTGCAATCACCGGGCTTGACGAAGCGCGTTCCGGGCAGCTCTCTTACCTTAAGGACACATACAGCCCGCGAGAATGGGTCAATGCTTCCAAAGATCATATCGCCTACGTACCAGAGGATCGTTATCATACCGGATGTGTTGGTACCATGTCTATCGGCGATAATTCAGGATTAACCAGATTATCATCCTACTCAACAGGTTTGGGAGGAATGCTCCTGGATAGGCAGAGAATGTTCGATGATTGTGCAGCAGCTATCAAAACATTTAATATCAAGGCAGAATCACCCGATGATACAGCACAGACGCTCTCGGGCGGTAATTTGCAAAAAGTTATCCTGGCACGTGAACTATCGAGAGAGCCGAAATTATTCATTGCTGAGCAGCCGACTCAGGGTCTCGATATTTCAGCAACTGAGGAAATCTGGCAGGCGCTGCTCGATTGTCGGAAAGATGCGGCTGTTCTCCTGGTTACCGGCGATCTAAAAGAAGTATTATCTCTGTCAGACCGCATTGGCGTTATTTTTAATGGTCAAATCCTGGAAATAATTGATGCCAGGGATCCAGACGCGGTTGGCCGTGTTGGCCTGCTCATGGCAGGAGTCATGCCATGATTCGTGTTGAAAAGAGGACACAGCTTCCCAAACATCACCACCTGATTGCAGCCCTCATCGCCTTTGTCATCGCCTTCAGCAGTGGTTGTATTATTTTTCTCTGCCTGGGGGTAAACCCTCTCACCGCCTATCTGGCAATGTTCAAAGGAGTTTTCGGTTCTTTTCATTCTTTTTCAGAGGTTCTGGTCAAAGCGACGCCACTCACCTTTACCGGCCTTGCGGTTGCCGTTGCCGCCATGATGATGCTCTGGAATATTGGGGCGGAAGGCCAGCTCGTCTGGGGAGGAATTTTTGCAGCGGGTACTGCTCTTTACCTGCTCCCATCAGCTCCTGTCTCACTTCTTATTCCGATGATAATAGCAGCGTCGGCCTGTGGAGGTATGATGTGGGCACTCATTCCCGGCATACTCAAAGCACGATTTAATGTTAATGAAATACTGACGACGCTGCTCCTGAATTATGTAGCCATCATTTACATGGAACATCTCTTTTATGGTCCCTGGCGTGATCCAGCAGGGTTTGGTTTTCCTGGAACGGCACAAATCCCCGAAGCAGCGCACCTGGTCCGCTTTGTTGGAACCCGTATACACCTTGGATTCCCGCTGGCACTCATCTGCGCTCTACTGCTCTTTTTTCTCCTTAATAAATCAGTATGGGGATACCAGATACGGGTTATTGGCAGTGAGGTAAGGGCTGCAAGATATGCCGGCTTTAACGTAACCAGACAAACCCTGACCGTAATGGCACTTTCAGGAGCCCTGGCCGGTATGGCAGGTATGGCCGAAGTCTGCGGTATCCATTACCGGCTGCAGACAGGATTGGCAGTCGGATACGGTTACGATGGGATCATCGTCGCCTGGCTGGCTCAGCTTAACCCGCTTGCCGTGCCGTTTACTGCGGTTCTGCTTGGCGCGCTATTCGTTGGAGGCGAGCAGCTGCAAACGGTCCTCGGGCTCCCCTCAACCATCAGCCTGATCCTTGAGGCTGCTCTATTGTTCGGTCTGTTTGGCGGGCAGGCAATGATTAAATATAAAATCGCCTTGGCCAGTCCGACAGAACAAAGCCAGCCAGCGCCACACAACAACGGAAAAATGTCATGATCGACGATATTACCTTCATTGCCCAGATATCCATTAAATCCTCTGTCGCAGTGCTGCTGGCAACAATCGGTGAGATCATCACTGAACGGGGAGGAGTGCTCAACCTTGGAGTAGAAGGAATGATGCTTGTTGGTGCACTGGCTGGATTCGCTGCCGGGTTTGCCAGCCAGAATGCCTCTGTAGCTATCGCCGCCGGGATGCTGGCGGGCGGATTACTCTCTCTGGTCCATGCATTTTTCACGATCAAATTACACTCAAACCAAGTTCTCTGCGGATTAGCCCTGACAATTCTTGGAACCGGCCTGGCCAATTTTTTAGGCAGGCCGCTTATCGGTGCTGCAGGCATTCGCATCCGACCAGTGCAATTGCCCTACCTCTCAGATATCCCGGTTCTAGGGGATATTTTCTTTTACCAGAGCCCCTTCGCATATGGAGCCTATATCCTGGTTCCCCTGGCCTGGTATATACTGTTCAAGACCAGGACGGGTCTTATCCTAAGAGCCGTTGGAGAAGACGCTGCCTCCGCAGATGCAGCAGGAATAAATGTGGCCCTGACCCGCACACTTTGTATCTTTACCGGTGGTCTTTTTGCAGGGTTGGCAGGCACCTACCTTTCACTCTCTTATACCCCGGGCTGGAAGGAAACGATGACCGGCGGCCAGGGATGGATTGCCATTGCAATGGTCATTTTCTGTACCTGGAATCCCCTGCGGGCCTTTTTCGGTGCACTGCTCTTTGGCGGCCTAACCGCACTGCAGTTCTTTTTCCAGGCCGCATCGATTGACATCATTCCGTCCTATATCCTGAAAATGATGCCATACCTGCTGACGATCGGTGTACTGGTCATTGTCACCACCTCGTCAAAACGGCACAAATCAGCATCACCGGCCGACCTTGGTGTACCTTTCATTCGCGAGCAATAGAGGAAATCACTCATATTGTTTATAGAGCGCATGAGTACCCTCGTACTCACCACCATTTGCCGCAAGTTGGTCATAGAGCTCTTTAACCAGCGACAACCCTTTGGCATCCAGGCCGATGTTACCACTCGACTCAAGGGCGATATTCATATCCTTGATAAAATGTTTTACGTAAAACCCGGGACCAAAGTCACCCTTGATCATGCGTGGCCCAAGATTGGATAGGGTCCAGCTCCCTGCTGCCCCAGCCTCAATACTTGCAAGTACCGTTTCAGGAGAAAGGCCTGCTTTTCGGGAATACTGAAGTGCTTCACACACTCCCATAATCGTAGAGGCAACCGCAATCTGGTTAGCCATCTTGCAATGCTGACCACTGCCGGCCTTGCCCTGGAAAACGATATTCTTGCCCATTATCTCAAAGAGCGGCCGAGCAGCCTCAAACGTTTCCTTATCTCCACCGACCATGATTGAAAGTGTTCCATTTTTTGCTCCAATATCTCCACCGGAAACAGGCGCATCAAGGGAAGATACACCAATATTTTCAGCTTCCTGGTATATTTCTGCAGCGAGTTGGGGGCTTGAGGTGGTCATATCTATGACAAGGCTTCCCTGTTTTGTACTTTTCAGGATGCCATCTGCACCCAGGTACACTTCTCTGACATCCTGAGGGGTACCAATCATGGTTATGATCACATCAGATGCTGCTGCCAGCTGGCCAGGACTATCCTGCCATACCGCGCCAGCGGCCAGCAACTCATCTGCCTTGGATCTGGTTCTGTTGTAGACGTTTACTCTGTAGCCACCTTCCATCAGGTGTGCAGCCATACTCTTGCCCATGACTCCAATACCAACAAAGCCGATTATTGTTTCCTGACTATTTATTTTTAGCATAAAACCTCCATTTGATATTTTGAAAGTATCTGTTTTGCATTGTGGTCTGCATCTGATTATTTCAACCTGACATGCTTATAAAGTCCATATCCTCCACTTAAAGAGTAAGTATCAAATTCGTTTGCGCTCTGCATCTGACAGCCCAGGTAACTTCTCAACCCTGCCAGACAAATCATTGTATCGTTTTCGTACAATCCAGTATCTCGATCCTGTCCCGCAACTCACCTATCGGGATGTTAATCACTCCTTCAATTCCCGCTATCGTCCTCAAGGTAATAGACCGTCATCCAGCCGGCGGGCGCTTTGCTGACGGCCCCTCCGACAATTAATAATTTATGGGGTTTCATCGTTATGGTATATTTATCTGGATAGCTTTCCAGATGTTCTGTGCAACATCCCGAATTCAAGAACCAACACGAATCGATACAAAATTATGGTCTGAACGTCAACCATCCAGGTCCTGTTCAGGAGATTGATGAATCAGGAGATGGCAGGCAGGCACGATCACTGTAACAAGGAGAGGTATGAGCCTTGCTGTCCTGTTAGGAAATGATTAATGTCGAAGATATTTTTGTCAAACCAAGTATCTTGGGATTATGTTTTTTATTATGTGATTTAAAATTCTTACCTCATCTATTTTCGCCTCAGGTTGAGATTAAATCGAATTTAATCAAAGCATTATCGATTCTCAAAATGATTGTAACGGAGAAGAAATGAAAAAAGTGCTCAAATTTTCCGGATATTTTCTCCTTGGTCTTTGTGGGCTTATTGTCCTGGCTGTAATTATTCTGAAATTGATCAGTGATGAACAGTATAAAGCATGGACTACCGCAGCAGCGGAGTCAGCAACCGGACGAGAATTAGCAATTGATGGCCCATTTACCCTCGAACTTGGCACCAAGATAGGCCTCCAGGCACAAGATATCAGCTTCTCCAACGCAGAGTGGGGATCCAGGAACGAAATGGTTACCGCTGACCGTCTGTATATCCAGCTATCCCTGCTGCCGCTGATAAAAGGAATTCTTGATCTTACGGTAGAACTTGATGGTCCTGACGTATTATTGGAAACAAATGATCGTGGAGAAGGAAACTGGATTTTTTCACGCACTGGTGATACGGCACCTGAACCGGCAACGCTCCCTGCAGATATGGAAGCAGAAAAATCGATCATCTTGCCAGTCAAACCCTATATTCGTAACTTCAAGATCAGGAATTTTCTTTTTGCCTTCAACAACCCGGCTGCAGACCAGGCGATTGAGGCACGTCTTGAGACATTAAGACTCTTTGTGGACGAAAACGAGGAACTGCCACTGACTCTCTCTGCAGTTTATCAGGGCTCACCTGTTATCCTGGAGGGAACCCTGGGGAACATCAATGACTGGTACTCAAACAAACAAACTCCCATCGTTCTCAATGGAAAACTGAATGAAGCCGCTATAAAAATTGAAGGAACCGCAGGCCCGCTCTTCCCTCAGCCGGCCGCCCGGCTTGATCTTTCTCTTACGGCAGCAAATATAGCAACATTTACCCCCTTTGCTGGTATAAATCTGCCGGAACTGGCAGGGCTCGATATCGGTTTGACAGCGCACGCCTCTGGCGGCCAGACGGCTTTGGAAAATATTAAAATTAACCTGGCTGATCCACAACTCAGCGTGGCCGTCACCGGTGACGTCAAGGACCTCACTGCGGTTACCGGCATCAATCTGAAGGCAGAGGTGAAAACAGATCAGGGGACAGCCCTGAGCCAGAAACTTGGTGCTCTGAATATTGAGTCGATACCTGATTCACTCTTTTTTAGTGCTGCACTTCAGGGTGACCTTGAGTCCTTATCAATGACCGATCTCGACGTTTCCGTTGAAGATCAGGGTGTAAATATAAAACTGTCCGGAAAGATGGAGAATGTCCTGAAGCTGCAAGGTGCTGATGCAACGCTTACGGCCACGGTAGAAACACTGGATATTATCGGCGGCTATATCGGCCAGGAACTCCCCGGCTTTGGGCCAATTGATATGTCCGCAACGCTGATATCGCCAGATAATGTTACCCAACTGAAGTCTTTGATGATTAATCTCACCGACCCAGAGTTGTCTGCCCAGATTTCAGCGACGACCGGAAACATCAGCCTTAAAGAGCAGAATAATCTTGAAATAGACAACATCAGTATCAAGGGTAGCGCTGATTCAACGGAGCTTGAAGGAATTGTAAAAAAACTTGGCATCGAGCTGCCAGTTGCACTTCCATCCTCATTTTCCCTAAAAACTGAAGCTGCAGGAAACCTTCAAAAGCTTGGTATCGATACCCTCGAAATTGCAATCAAAGACGAAGGTGTTGATGTAGACCTATCGGCAACAGCGGGGAATATTCTGGATCAATCGGGAATAAATGCAACACTGACAGCAAATGTGGCCAGCACAGCTAACCTGTCCAAATTTGCCGGGATGGAAATCTCAGATCTCGGATCACTGGTTCTGAAAAGCCAGGTAAGCTCTATAGATGAAACGTATAAACTTGATGCCTTCGACTTTCAGCTTACCGGTGAAGAGATACAGGCAAAGGTAAATGCGACCATCCAGGATCTGCTTATTCTTGCAAACGTTGCAGAAGAGCAGGAACAAATCGGCAAGGCTGGAATTGACCTGACACTGGATGCTGATGTTTCTTCAATTTCAAGACTCATCGCAGAAATTACCGGTATCGAGGCTCCCGATCTCGGTGTTCTAAAATTAAAAGGACATATGAGCTCAGCAGATGAGATGCTCGCCCTTGAATCATTCAATCTCCAGTTAGAAGGAGACGACCTTAACGCCCAGGTAAAAGCGACGGTAAAAAACCTGCTTGTGCTGGCGAATGCTAACGAAAAGAAAGAAGAAATTGGGGCTGCCGGCATTGATCTATCACTGGCTGCGGACATTGCATCAATCTCAGAGCTTGCCGAACGCACTGCAGGCATTGAGATGCCTGATCTCGGTGGACTGCAGATTAACGGGCAGGTAAATTCGGTGGAACAGGCTCTCCAGTTAAAATCGTTGAGCGCTGTTTTGAAAAACGAAGAGCTTGAAGCAAATATCGACACAACAATAAAAAATATCTTTACTCTCTCTGGCATAAAAACCACACTAAGCGCAAAGATCGATTCGTTACAGACGCTCTCCTCTCTTACTAAATCAGATCTGCCTGAAACCGGGCCGTGGCTGCTTAATGTTCGTGCTTCGTCAGACGGCTTGAACAAAAGCCCGTTGCTTTTCAATGCCAGGCTGGAAGGTGAAGGAACACAAACTGTCGTTGATGCAACCATTCCAGACATAAAATCCCCGCGAAATATGCTGGCTAAGCTGAGTGTGGATGCTGAGTCATTAACTCCACTCGGAAATATTATTGATAAGGATTTGCCTGCTGATGAACCACTCAAAATCAATACCAATATCGCTGTCACACCGGGTGAATATAGCCTGGAAAAACTCATAATTCTCATGGGACAGGGGAAGTTACTCTCTGATCTGTCATACACAACACCGCTTGAGGGAGTGGAAGGGCGAAGCAGACTTACCGGTGTGATGTCGATTCAGAATATAGATATCACGCCGTTTTTTGGGAAAAACACAGAACCTCTCCCTGAAACTGAAAGCGAAGTCGCTGAGCTTGAGAAAGGTGTCGAGGAAGACGTGAGTAAAACAGAAACAGATGGAAGTAAAAAACTGTTCTCCAGTGAACCACTGGCAACGGGTCCATTACAGGAGTATGATGTTGACCTTAAACTTGATGCAACAGATTTCACTATCAACGAAGGATTTACTATTGATGGCAATGTTGCCATAACCCTTGACCAGGGACTTCTCAGGGTCGACCCATTTGCCTTTAAAGGAAAAAACGGCGGCACCGCAGAAGGGCTCATTGAAATCGATGCCAGGGATGCAGTTGCCGGACTCAAGATATTACTCGATTTTAACGATTTTGTTTTTCCGAGGCTGGGAGGCAAATTTGACCTGGATGTCGATCTGGACGGTAAAGGGGAATCCGTTGCCGCTCTCATGGCCAGCCTTAATGGCCATTTTGTTACCAATATCCATGATGTCCATATGGAAAAATCGTTTTTAAGTCAATATGGTGCCGGATTAGTGTCTCAGATCAATCCGCTCAGCAGCGATATGACAACGCTTGAGTGCGCAATCGTTCGGCTTGACGTCGACGATGGAATTGTCGATTTCGAGAACAAGATAGCCGCCCAGACCACTGAAGTAACCTGGTTAGGTGGTGGGGAAATCAATCTAAAAACAGAAGAATTGGAACTGGGTATAGCCCCGACTGCAAGAAAGGCTATAAGTTCAATGACAAATTTGGGTCTTGCGTCACTCGTTAATGTCGGCGGTACTCTGGCCGAACCCACGGTGGGCCTTGACACAATGGACGTCGCCAAAAAATATGCTCAGTATACAGCACATATTGCAACCGGAGGTCTTTCTTTTCTGGCCCAAAAAGCATATGACAACCGTGTATCAAATATTGACCATTGCAAGAGGATACTTGCAGATCTGGAAAAAAAATAAGCTCCTGGGAAGGATACCATTATGTCTAGTTCCTGATTCGGCTAAAAACTTCTCACACCATGGATTTCTTCTGTGAGCAGGAAACCAGACCTTATATCTGTGCTCGAAGGTAGTGACGAGGAACGCACGGGATAACTTTAGAAATGAGAGATAGAAATTGGATACTATTGAGTCTGTTTTTCTGATTCTTCCTCCCGATCCTCTTCTATCTTTTTGGGCGTGCCGATGATATTGAACTCGCCATCCTCGCCAGAGAACAATCCAGGACCGGGTTTTAACTCTCTATCTGACTGATAGGTCCACTCTTCTCCGCCGCAGCCGGCAAGAGCGATGCAGGCAGTCATTATGACTGCCTGCAGATAAATGATGACCCTCTTTGAGTTCATCAAAATTTTACGCGGGCACCCGTCCAGAAAACATGGATATCATCAAAATCTCTTCCATCACGGTCGAGCTGATGATTCCTATATGCCAAGTAGACCTCAGTACCCCAGTCTGAGAGGTTATGAACGGCGGCAAGGGCCCATGATTTCAGCTTGTCATTATTTTGAGCCAGATCACTGGTCTCACCATAATCGATGGAGAACGAAGTGGTTGCCGCATCATAGAACTTGGTCTGGTAGCCGAGCTTGCCATACCAGTTGGTCGGATTATCACGGCGGGATGCATCCAGTTCCTGGCCGCCTAAGGAAAATGTGGCATTAAATCCCATCGGGAACATGGCCGAAATGGAGCCGCTATATTGGCTGTCCACACTTGAATTTAAGTCTCCCGGGTTTGCCCAAGCGATGCCAGCGGCAAGTTTGGTTTCACCGAACTTGCGGTTATACCACAGAGCACCATCGAAGGCATCGCCAGAATTAGCTGATGCCGCCACAGAGAAGCCGGCAAAAGACGGGGTGTCGTAGCGGATACGATCGGTTCTGCTTAAACCATCAAAGTCACTGTGAACATTGCTGATTTCAAGCCTCGAAAGGTTATCTGTGCTTCCTTCATACCAGAGCGAGGAGCCGGCCATATCGGAATAACCGGCATAGGACGCAACTGTCGTTCCAGAGAGATCAACCTCTGCTGAACCGTCGGATGCACTGCTCCCTTTACCGAGCGAAAATTTGCCGAACCTTTCATTCTTAAATGAAACTTCAGCCCAACGCAGTTTAAAACTTGTTGAAGTTGCATTGTTGGTGTTGAGCTGATTCACGTCTGAGGAGGCATTGGAAACAATGCCATACTCAATGCGGCCACCGATGTCCCAGTTACTACTGGTCTCGACATTTGCCCGCAGGCCAAGTCTCGTCTGTGAGTTAATATTGTCGACCACGTACCATTTACTGGTATCACCGTTGTTGACGTACATGGCAGCCTTGTTGATATGACCATAGAGGCTGAGATTGACATTCGATAAGCTGGAGGTCACCATTTTATCGGTATTATCGAGCGCACCTTTATCAGCTTTTGCACCAATTGCCTCACTGTTTCCGGCAAGCTGCTCTTTAAGCGCCGAAATCTCCGCGGCCTGCTTGTCCAGTTGAGCCTGCTGCTGCTCAATCATACGTTTCAGCTCCTGCAGCATACTGTCATTTGCGCCCATTCCACTGCCACCACTTGCCTGTACCTGGCCAGCCAAGAGAACAACAAATGCTGCACCTGCAGCTATCCGTGCATACTGTTTCACCTTCATAGCAGCCCTCCCCTTATTGGTTAGAAATTTCAATCTTGGCTAAGTAGACCAATTACGGCTAAATTCGTCAAGCAAATTGAGGCTGAAGATCCTTTTGCGGTCCCTGCCACTTTAACAAGATATTACAAGCTGATACCATCTTCACCCCTGCTCTGGTGAGCATTTGCTCAACGCATCACAAGTATCAACAGCTATGACTATCAATATACTATTGATTTACTAATATTGAAATTTGTTAGATCGCATTTATCTTTAAGTCACATCACCACTAATCGTAGTGCAATTAAATTGGTGATCAGGCTTCATGAATAGATGAGAAATGACTCAGAACGATGCCTGATAAAATTGAAAATGTGTATCTAACATAAAATAGTTAACGAAAAGGAGAATATCATGAGAGGAGAAATCATTTCAAGAGAATACCAGAGAATCGAGTGGGTCCGAGGCGAAGATGGAAAAGAATATGCCTGCTACGGCGACGATGGGCAGCAGAATGAAAACCACGCCGAAGATCGGAAAAACAATTGTATTGATTTAAGTCAGGTACTCGGGGATAGCTGGTAGTAAGAACGCTCTTCCCCCCCTATAAAAAAAGTCCAGGCTGAACTGATTCAGCCTGGACTTTTTTTGTACCTTTCCGACTGTTCTCTCAATGATAGGAGCAATAGTCTTTGTGTTTTTCTCTGCAGCCTAATGGAGAAAACGATCCTGTAGTTTCTGTACGTCACTGTCACCAAGATATTCATCATAGGGCAGCATTTTATCAATAACACCGCCTGGCAGAATTTCTATAATCCTGCTGGCCACGGTTGCCATCAGGGCATGGTCATGAGAGGAGAACAAAATTATTTCCGGAAACTTCTTCATGCCGTTGTTAAGTGCGGTGATCGACTCGAGGTCAAGATGGTTGGTTGGTTCATCGAGAATGAGGCAGTTAGCATCACTGAGCATCATCCTGGAGAGCATGCATCTCACTCGCTCACCCCCAGAGAGTACACTGGTTTTTTTCAATGCCTCATCACCGGAAAAGAGCATCTTCCCAAGAAAACCCCGGGCAAAACTCTCTCCTTCGGTAGGCGGGGTATAGACTCCGAGCCACTCCACTAAGGATTTATCGGTCTTAAAAAAATCGCCGTTCTCTTTTGGAAAATAGGATGTACTCATGGTCAACCCCCAGCGAAAGGTTCCGCTGTCTGGCTCCATATCACCGACCAGTATTTGAAAGAGGGTAGTGATCGCAAGGCTGTTAGTACCGGCAAAACCGATTTTCTCTCCTTTATTGACGACCATTGAGAAATTGTCCAGCACCCGGATACCATCAATATCTTTGCTGAGGTTACTCACCTCAAGGATAACATCACCGCAGGGACGGCCTGGTTTAAAAAAAATAAACGGATACTTTCGCGAGGAAGCAGGCAGATCTTCTAGCTCAAGTTTGTCGAGAAGCTTCTTCCTTGATGTGGCCTGTCGGGCCTTGGAAGCGTTGGAAGAAAACCTGGCGATAAATTCTTTCAAATCTTTTGCCTTGGCCTCTGCCTTGCGGCTGGCATCCTGGCGCTGTGTTTTTAACATTTCGCTGGCCTGATACCAGAAATCATAGTTGCCGACATAGATCCGTATCTGGCCATAATCGATATCCGCCATGTGAGTACATACCTGGTTGAGAAAATGCCTGTCATGGGAGACGATGATAACGGTGTTCTGGAACCGCTCCAGAAATCCCTCCAACCAGATAATCGATTTCCGATCAAGGTTGTTGGTCGGTTCATCGAGCAACAGAATATCCGGGTTGCCGAAAAGGGCTTGAGCAAGCAGTACCCGCACTTTCTCACCGCCCCCGAGTTCCTTCATCTTTTTGTCGCGCAACTCTTCACCGATCCCAAGGCCATTGAGCAGAACGGCAGCTTCTGACTCAACTTCGTAACCATTCATTTCGGCAAATTCCGCCTCCAGTTCACCACTGAGAATACCATCTTCTTCTGTAAATTCACTTTTTGCATACAGCGCTTCCCGCTCTACTATTATTTCGTGAAGTCGGGTGTGAGCCATCAGAACAGTCTGGGCGACCGTTTTCTCGTCAAAAGCGAATTGATCCTGGTTGAGCATGGCAATACGCTGCCTGGCGCCGACAAAGACCTCGCCGCTGTCGGCTTCGAGCTGGCCGGCCAGGATCTTTAGAAACGTGGATTTACCAGCACCATTGGCACCGATCAGTCCATAACAGTGGCCGGGGGTAAATTTTATATTGACGTCTTTAAAAATAATTCGTTTGCCGTAAGAAAGGGCAATGTTTGAAGCATGTATCATATGTCTCTCAGGATAATAGCCGCCCCTGAAACAATTCGGGACAGCAAAGGGAACAGGATAAAAACCGGAGCAGCCATCACAAAACACCTGGAGTCATTGTTGCTTACGTTTCTTGTTCAGAGGTGTCGCGGCTGGACTGCGGATTATAAAAAAAGCCGGAAAATACCACAGTGCGGCAGGAAGATGCAAGCATATTCTGCCCATCTATCTTATTAAAACTTGGTGAAAAGGGAGTTGCCGAAAGATTACAGCTCCTGGCAGGTTCCTGCCGACCCCAATGAAGGAGTGGCTGAACTAATATCCCTCAATCGTATTGTGGAATTTTGATTTCTTTGCCCTGTTTTTCTGCAGAGCAATAAGCTGTATAAACGGTCAAGATCGTATCTGCGGCAAGCAGGCTGTTTGACTGGGGGAGAGATCCCGTGACAGCGCATTGATAAAAATCCTGTGTCTCGCTCTGGTAGCCGGTATACCAGTCTTCATCCGGAGAGATATTTGACCATCCCTCCTTGGTCTCAATCTTCTCAACCACATAAATATCTTTAAACTGAGATCCGCGGGGGTTAAAGGACTTCATCGAATCGTTTGGATTAATGTTGACGATGGTCCGGTGGTTGTTTGCCGTTATTTCAATCCAGTTGTGCACGCCGCCGAGCACCAGTTCCGAAGCAAAGATATCTGCAAACATTCCATCCTCAAAAACAATGTGCATCGAACCAAAATCCTCTATATCGGTATAACCCGTTTTTATGAACCCGTGATCACGATATTGGTCTGATCTGGTGACTGAATGGACTCGTGCTGACACCGTCTTCGGACGAATCGGTTTGCCCTGGGATACCATACCTTCAATCTGCTTGAGGTAGAGCACGGCACCCAGCGGATGCACCGCCTTGCCCATAATTGATCCACCACCGGAGTGTGACCATATTCCGTAGAATGGGGAATGGGACCCGGAGTGGGATTCCTCACCATGCATCCAGATAATCTGTGCTCCACTCTTCTCGATAATCTCTTTTTCCTTCTGGATCCCGGGAGCATAGACCCAGTTTTCTGCGTAACATATCCGGCCACGGCTCTTGTCTTCTGCCGTCAGAAGATTCTGCACACTCTGTCTGGCCTTATCCAGACCTGTCTGCCTGTCAAAAGTATCTCCTGAAAATTTTTTGTCACCCAGACCAAAATATCCGGTAAACGGTTTTTCAATAATTACATACTTGTCCTGTTCAAGGGTTTTTATGCCAATCTCTTCGTGGGTTGATGGAGGAGTGCAGACGTGGATTATGTCGCTTTCAGCAATTAAAGAATCCAGATCCGAAAACGCTTTAAGGTTGTTTTCCGTGGCAAATTTATCACAATTCTGATGGGTTGGTGAATAGACACCAACAATCTCGACATGAACGCCATATACCTTTCGCATCGCCTCTAAATGAAAACGGGCCGCAAAACCTGAGCCTACGATCCCTGCACGTACAGTATCAGTTGAATTACTCATGCCTATTCCCCTTGAACAGAATTTTTTTTGTGTTTATCCGCATCTGTACCACAACTGCCTGGAACCATTTCGTTTTACTTACCAGAGTCAAGATGATAAATGAAATCAGGACGATACATATCGGCCGTGAAATAAACTGGAGGATATCCCCCTCAGATATAACCAATGCCCGCCTGAAATTGGTGTCCAGCATATTTCCAAGGATTAAACCGAGAATCATCGGTGCAACGGGATATTCCATCTCGAGCATGATGAAACCCAGTATGCCAAAAAAAACCATCACCCGCACATCAAAAATTCTACTTTGAATTGCAAACGACCCAACCACACAAAGTGTAAAAATAAGGGGCATTAGTTTCGTCCTTGGCACCTGTAAAACCTTTACCACATATTTCACCATCGACAGCCCCAGGACAAACATTGCGCAGGTAGCCAGGAACACCATGGCCACCACTTTGTAAACAAATTCAGGTGACTCTATCATAATCAAGGGCCCGGGACGCACGCCATGAATAAACATGGCCGCAAGAAGCACTGCAGCGGGCGCTGAGCCCGGGATTCCCAGGGACAAAACCGGTATAACGGCTCCGGCGACGGCAGCATTATTACCGGTCTCAGAGGCAATCAACCCCTCAACACTTCCCTTTCCAAATGTTTCCGGTTCCTTACTGCCCCGTTTGGCAAAGTCATAACTCACCCAGGCCGCAATATCTTCACCCACTCCCGGAATTGCTCCAATCAGCGTGCCGATCAGCCCCGAACGTACAATCGTTTTCCGATAGCTGAAAATCTGCCTGAAGCTTGGAATGATACGCTCTATTCTGGTTTTGACCACATTGACATGCCGATATTTCATCATCGATAAAATCTCAGCAAAACCAAAGGCACCGACCATTGCAGGAATAAGATTAATGCCTCCCGAGAGGTTCGTGTTGCCAAATGAGAATCGCACAAAACCATGTATCCCTTCCATTCCGATCAAGGCGATAAAGAGGCCGAGAAAGCCGGAAATCCAACCTTTTACCGGGTCCTTCGGCGCTGTCAGGTTGCCGGAAATAACAATCCCGAAGACTGCAAGCCAGAAGAACTCGAACGATTGAAAATTCAGGGCGAAATTACCAAGCAGCGGAGTAAAAAAGGCCAAGAGCACCATGCCGATGATTGAGCCCAGAAAACTTCCGGTTGTGCTTATTCCGATCGCCCTGCCGGCCTCTCCCTTCATTGCCAGAGGGTGGCCATCCATGGCTGTTGCCGCGTTGGCCGGCGTACCAGGGATATTTAAAAGTATGGCACTCCGTCCCCCGCCGTATATGGCGCCGATATACATGCAGACGAGAATAAGAATCGCATTATCGGGCGGCATACTGAAGGTCAGCGTGGTCATCAGGGCAACGCCCATCGTCGCAGTAAGCCCCGGAAGCATCCCGACAATAATTCCGAGCTGAGTGCTCCAGAGTATGTCAAAAATCGTCCTTATCGTCAGAAAACCGAGCAGGCCATCAATAAAATAGTTTAACCCTTCAAGCATGCCAGCCTCATGGGAGATCTACGAGAAACAGTTTTTGAAACACCAGAGTGATCAGGACAGATGCGACCACAGCCTGAATTATGGCCAGGAGAATCATCCTCTTTTGATCTGAAAGTGCTTTGCCGGCCCTGAACTCGAAGAGACAGATAAACGCAAAAATATAGATAGCAGTACTGATTGAGTAATTAAACCTGCCGAGGAATCCAATGGCATAAACCAGGGAAATAAACAGCGTGAGCAATACCCGCGTTACAGCCCCCTGAGACTGAACCTGATCACCCTGGCTGGTTTCTTTTTGAAAAATTCTATAACCACCTTGTCTGATCGAGCGAATGAACAGAATAAGGGCCAGAATCAGAAGAACGGTACCAATCATCCCGGGAACAACTCCGGGAGCTGAGAAAGGGTCAATACCACGCCGCTCAAGCCGCGGCATTGTATAAGACATCACGATGACGGAGATACTGAAGACAATCAGGATAATGGAGGTGATAAAATCTTTTTTGATCATCTTTTGATCGTGCATAGGTGTTCTGGTCTTGAGATGATTACCATAAGTGCCCGGGCGCCATAGATAGCCGAGCACTTATGGTGCCGGGTCATTTTATGGGCGGGGAATGCCTATCGTTGATGGATCGACAGCGGCATCTCCACTGTCAAATTTCAGCCAGGCATCAAGCTGCACCATCGGAAACGCTTTTTTCATCGCTGCGTCGCCGGTAGCGGGATCAAAAATCATGGCGTTCTGGGCAGCAAACGTTTTCAACCCTTGATCATTCTTCAAAGCGCCGTCCCAGATCGCGGTCAGGGTATCCACAGCTTCCTGCGGAACTCCTTTCGGGACAAAAATACCGAAATAGATCGGGGCAGTGACGAAATCGGGAATCCAATTTTTTACAGACGGGATCTCTTTATCATAGCCTTCTATAGTAAGAGGGGCATCGGCAAGAACAGCGAGAGCTCTTAGTTTACCCGCTTTAAGCATATCGACCTCTTCTTTTGCCAGTTGCGGAACAACCTCACACTCGCCGGCAACGGTTGCTATAACGGCAGGATTACCACCATCATATGATACATGCTTATAGTCGATATCAGTATAGGATTTGATCATTTCTATAGCGGTGTGCCCTGCAGAATTAACACCGGCTGTGGCGACCTTGATCTTACCCGGGTTTGCCTTGAACCCCTCGATAAGCTCCCCAAAGTCTTTATACGGGGAGTCGACGTTGACTGCAACCACATTTGGGATAGCAAAATTCAAGAAAAGATACCAGTCATCAAGTGTGGTATCCAGCAAGCCCTGTACTTTATAGACGCCAAGATCTTTCACGGCACCTGCAGTCCAGTAGAGTCCTTTCTTGGGCTTATCCAAAACATTTTTAGTGCCAACTGATCCGGAAGCACCGGGCTGGTTTACAACAACAATTTTCTGCCCGAGATGTTTCTCAAGTACCATTGCCGTCTGCCTGGAGACACCATCAGTTGCGCCGCCGGCACCCCAGGGAACCACAAGATTAACCGGCTTATTCGGTTTCCAGGTGTTTTCAGCGGAGACATCAGTTACCCACAGTGCACTAATCATCAACCCGGAAGTAACACCCAACGTAATCAAAATTCTAGTCAGACCTCTCATAGCAATCTCCTCAGATGAGTTTAATATGATCCTTTTCAGCTGAAAGTGATTCCAGCTTCCTCTGCCATTGTAACGAGCCGCTTACCGTAATCTATAAATGTGTTCCAGCGCTCCTCAAAAGGAGCCTCTATCGAAGGATCATGGAAGACAACTGCAACATGTGGTTCAATGGATATGGGTATTGCCATATCATGCGCCCTTATAAGGTTGAGAATTTCCTTCACGCGTCCTTCCCCTTCTCCTGGAAATGTGTAATTGATTGAGCCATTTACTCGGCGTGCATCCTTTATGTGAAGATAGGCGACATGCTCTCGGACTTCCTGGAAGAATTTCAGGGAATCCTGATAACTATACGGTTCACCTCCCTCGACGTACCTCATTGAGACAGGGTTACCGGTATCGAAAACCAGCTTAAGAGCTGGTGAATTAACCTGCTCAAGCAACCTCAGAGAATGGTGACAACTCTGTCCCCCCCACGTTTCACAATTTTCATGGAGGCAGACGATGCCGTTATCTTCTGCCAGTCGAACGATTTCTCGAATATTGCCAATAATGAGTGCTTCAAGATCACCTCCCAATTCAGCGGGAGTGTCAACTTTGTAGCTCATAATCCGGATAAACTTGACACCTGCTCTCTTCATATGGGAAATAGAGTTTCTCATCTCGGCCATATCCATCTCAAAAGAATCGTGAGCGTTCCGGCCCCAGTTGGCAATTGTGCTGTTAAAGCTCGCTATTTTTATATTGTTCTCAGCAAGCTGTTGATGGACGTGGTCAAACTCTTTTTCACTCAGGCTACTGATGTTCCTGCCATTGACGGTTCTCAAATCTATATGTCCCCAGCCCAGCTTTTTAAGAGCCTTGATCTGAACGATCAGATCATCAGATACCTCATCGGCAAAGCCAGAAATTATCGTAGATGTTGTCATGAGCTGCTCTATATTGCTATGGGTTGAGAGGTATTGACCAGTTACCTGCTTATTAAGGTATTGCGAACGAACTTCTCCATATCCTAGCCGAAACTTGCCTCGCAATCAACAGTTTCAATGGTAATGAAAACATATCGGTAGAACGGTTATTTCAAGAGCAACGCCAGCCATAATCATTAAGAGTCTAATCTGAGCCTTGCATCAAGGGCAATCACCCCTGATCCGTCAGCCAGTATTCTCAACGGGTTAATGTCAAATTCTTTGATCTCTCTATACCTCGACAGTATATGAGATATTCTTTCCACGACATCAATATAGCCTGCAATGTCTCCCGCTGCTGCCCCCCGTATCCCCCGTAACATGGGGTAGGTTTTCAGCTTTGCAATTTTACCTCCAATCTCGTCCCTGTTTGAGGGGCAGAGTATGGACTGCACATCTTTAAAGAGCTCAATGTAGGTCCCGCCAAAACCAAAGAAAGCAACAGGACCAAAGCATGCATCAAATTTGCCACCGATGAACATATCGTACCCCTCTGCTGCCATCTTCATCACCCGCACCCCGTCAAACTGTGCATCAGCATTGTAAGCAGAAAGATTGGACTGTATGGTGGTGAATCCCTGGGCTATGCCATCGTCATCTTTTACATTTACGATTACTCCGCCAGCCTCAGATTTATGCAGGGCATCAGGTGAAACGAGTTTCAAAACCACAGGGTAACCAAGCTGCTTTGCTGCAGCAACCGCTTCCGCTTCGGTCCTGGTGACGACAGACTCTGCCACTGGAATCCCGGCATGTTTTAATAGTTTCAGACTCTCTTCCCCCACCTCGCCATCTGCCGTTGCAAGCCAGTCTTGTATGCCCTCCCAATTTATTCCCTCAGGTGCGGAGAATTCCATAGCAGGCGCAGATTTCTTTGCGTGATAAAGCTGTTGTTTTTTAAGAGCGTGTATCGCCTCATCAGGACTGTTAAAAATAGGGATACTGAGGTTCTTTTTTATCCGTAAGATGGTGTTTCCTGGGCCGATTAAACAGATGCCAAGTGGTTTGCCGGATGATAAAATTGATCCTATTGTTTCCTTGGAAAGATCAGTGTGGAACATTTTATGAAAAATATCCTCACCTCGCGGCATCTGCGGCCATTGATTAACGAAAACCGCTCCATCTACATTTTCATTATGCATAACAGAATGAAATGTGTGCGCATACATTGCAGGATCATAAATATCACCCATATCAAGCGGGTTTGATAGATTGATAATTCCGGCATTGGCAAAATTATCGAGTTCCCTGTAGAAATCTTTACCTGGATCAGCAAATTGAAAACCAACTTTTTCAGAGAGATCGGCCATCATTACCGCTATCCCTCCTGCCGGGCTCATGAGCATCACCTTGTCGCCCTTCATGGGTGGGAGTTTAAACGCTTTTGCCACTGAAATAAACTCCAGGAGATTGTCGATGCGGATAACCCCCGCTCTCTCAAAAGCAGTGTCAATGATATCGTCATTATTACTCAAGGCGGCTGTATGACTCATTGCCGACTGATTACCGGCATCAGTTCTGCTGGCTTTCAGGACAATGATAGGTTTGTCGATTTTTTCAGCAGCCTTGAGAAAGGCCTCACCTCTGGGAATAGATTCGAGGTACAGGCAAATGATTTTTGTTTCAGGATCATCACCAAAGTATTCAAGAAAATCAACTTCATCGAGATTGAGTTTATTGCCGATGCTGACAAATTTAGCCATACCTACATTTTCATCGGTAATGGTATTCCAGAGCATCAGGCCGACACCACCGCTCTGGGTAATAAACGATACGTCTCCTTTGGCGGGCATGTAGCTTGGAACAAAGGGCAGGCAAAGACCGTTGGCAGTATTGGCCACCGTTACGCCATTAGGGCCGACAAATTGCACACCGTATTCCTCAGCCTTTTGCAGCAACTGGTCTGCCAGTTTCTTTCCCGCTGCACCGGTTTCGTTAAAGCCGCCGGAGGGTATAGCCATGCGTCTGATACCGAACCTGCCGCATTCCTCTATTGCATTTGGGACATAACGCGCAGGTATAAGTGCCACAGCAAGATCCGGGATGACAGGCAAGTCTGCAATGGAGGAATACATCCTAATTCCACCCACATGTTCATCTTTTGCAGATGGGTTCATTCCAAAAATGCGACCGGTATATCCCCAGCGAATGAGGTTTTCCAGTATCAGTTTTGGTATGTTATTCGCTTTGTTCGAGAGCCCGATAATTACAATGGAATTGGGATAAAAAATCTTCTCCACGTGGTCCTCACTGTTATTGATGGTTGTCTGAAATGATATCTAGAACTTTCTACGACAAGATGTCTCCCTTGGCAAGCATTGGTTGATTTTCATACCCATGCTATTATCTTCTTTCTGAACAATATTTATCTGCAACGCTCCCTTATGAGCAATGATCTAAATCTACATGATCTTGAAACGTTGAGACCTGTTCTCTTTCGCTAACCAGAAATGTACTTTTGCTGCAATAAAACAGCATTAACGCTGACAAAAATGTAGTACCTGTTATTTGACTTAACACCCTTCTGTGTTTAACAAAAGAAAGTAGATAACAATATGTTCATATCATTGTTTCGGAAAATGAATGGGACCCGGTTCATTTTGAGACAACAGGAATAAATAGGTTCATCCAGAACTATACAGGGTTTTATCAAGGAGGGTAGCTTACCACCAATGCCTGGTGTTAAAGAAAGTCTTCCAGCTGTTTTGGCAAAAGAACGCTACCTAAAATATCACCTAAAATATATAACTAAAAAATCCCAATGATAATTGATGACCGGGCAGATGCAATCTTCTTCCCGACAATCGAAGGGATCCTGCAGCAATTCGGTGGTACAGTAGTAAGTTGCGACGAACACTATGAGGATGCGGTTGATGGGCTTATTTAACTAAAAAGGCTAGATAATGATACAAAGAATACTGGACAATGACCTGTACAAATTTACGATGCAGCAGGCAGTACACGCATTATACCCCCGTGCGGAGGTCCAGTATGAATTTATTAATCGGGGAGAAACACAATTCCCTAAAAATTTTCATATTCGCCTGCAACATCAGGTGGAGAAAATGGCAGACCTGAAGCTGCACATTGACGAATTACGCTACCTCAAAAAAACCTGTTACTTTCTTACCCCCGTATATCTTGATTTTTTAAGCCATTACAGATTCTCACCGGAAAATGTTGTGATCAAACAATCGGGTGGAAACCTGCAAATACATATCAGCGGCCCCTGGTATACGGCGATACTATGGGAAGTACCACTCCTGGCCATGATCAGTGAGCTTTATTTTGCTATGGTTACCACGGAAACGCTGCCCAGAGAAGAAGTTAGGCTCCTGAACCTTCAAAAAAGCGAACAACTCAGAAATGCGGGCGTTGATTTTGCCGAATTCGGCACCAGAAGGCGCTTTTCGGCAAAAAACCAGGAGCTGGTCATCAAGGACATTCTCTCTGTTGAAAATAACACAATGATAGGCACCAGTAATGTTCATTGGGCAAAACAGTTTGGCATTAAACCCATTGGCACTCACGCTCATGAGTGGTTCATGTTTCACGCAGCAGAACATGGCTATAAGCGGGCAAACAGGGCTGCAATCGACGCCTGGTCATCGGTGTTTCAAGGGCATTTGGGAATTGCTTTGACTGACACCTATACGACTGATTTATTTTTACGCAGCTTTGACTCGATAGAAGCACGTCTCTTCGATGGGGTCCGGCAGGACTCGGGTGATCCATTCGTTTTTGTTGACAAACTTGTCGCCCATTACAAGAAACTGCGAATCAACCCGCTGACCAAGACAATCGTTTTCTCTGATGAATTAGATGCAAAACGTGCCATATCTATAAAGGAATACTGCCTGGGTAAAATCAATGCCTCGTTTGGA
Organism: uncultured delta proteobacterium; assembly: GCA_963776075.1. GTDB lineage: Bacteria > Desulfobacterota > Desulfobulbia > Desulfobulbales > Desulfocapsaceae > MADRE3. Next base: position 17,341 of record CAVZLG010000009.1, on the reverse strand, counting down.
ATAGGCACCAATCTGTCAAACGACCTCGGGCCAACACCATTGAACATGGTAATTAAACTCTCTCAGTGCAGGAGCTCTACCGAGACGGAGTGGATACCAATGATCAAGCTTTCTGACACTGAGGGTAAACATACCGGCGATGCAGACGAAATTGCACTCTGTCTTCGCATACTACAGAGGATTTCGCTATGAAAGCACTCATCATCGTTGACATGCAAAACGACTTTTGCCCGGGGGGAGCACTGGCGGTGAAATATGGAGATACCATCGTGCAGGGCATCAATCATATTGCCGCGAAATTCAATCTGGTTGCGACTACCCAGGACTGGCATCCTCAGAATCACGGCTCATTTGCCTCAAACCATAAAGGTGCAAAACCATATGATATCGGAATGTTATCCGGTCGAAACCAGGTACTTTGGCCGGATCACTGCGTGCAAAACACCAAAGGGGCGGAGCTCCATCCTAACTTGCAGATACGTGGTCAAAATTTCGTCAAAGGCACTCACCCTGCAGCTGATTCCTACTCCGGTTTCTTCGATGATGACGGGACCAGCACAGGGCTGCATGAATATCTGATGAGCGTGCAGGTTACGCAGGTGTATATCTGCGGCCTTGCTACCGACTATTGTGTTAAATATACGGCATTGGATGCCTTGAAGCTTGGTTATACAACCGTTGTCTTGGAAGACCTTTGCAAAGGGGTCAACATAGATCCTGCAGAGTCCGAAAAGGCACTTGATGAGTTACGAATCGCCGGAGCATCCATAAAGAGGTCAGCCAACGTTGAGATTTGAAGTCGTTTGGAGAAAAAGCAACCAGGTTAAGGATAAGCTGTCGAGTAAAGTCATGTTTCACAAACCATAGCTGTCTTCCACACATTTCCGGATTCGAAAGAAACGGTATCTTCTGCCGGAAAATGCCAGTTCCATTTTAACGAAAACACCTTTCGTTTCAGCAGCAGATCTTATTCGGCACTGATGCGAGTAATTATAGTTGCCGGTTACTGGCCGTTTCTGTTAAAAAAGGGTCTTTGCAGAAAGCTCAATACTAAACACCATCAAAAGAAAGAAGTCCCATGCATATACTTACAATCCTGGGAATCGCTGTAGCACTGGCGATGGATGCCTTTGCCGTTGCTATCGCTACCGGCGTCTGCCTGAAAGATGTCAGTATTCGGCAGACCTTCCGACTCTCATGGCATTTCGGCCTCTTTCAGGCCCTGATGCCGGTCATCGGCTGGGCAATTGGTGCATCCATTGAAGGATTTGTCGCCGATTATGCCCATTGGGTGGCCTTTTTCATGCTGATTCTGGTTGGATCCAATATGCTGAGGGAAGCCATCCTTGCAGACGATGACGAAGACATCTGCAAACAGAGGAAAGATGCCACGAAAGGCATGACCATGGTCATGCTTTCGGTAGCCACCAGTATTGACGCCCTCGCAGTCGGCCTCTCGATGTCGATGCTGCAGGTATCGATCGCCTATCCGGCCATGATAATCGGTATAGTCGCCGGTCTTTTCACCATCATCGGGTTGCACCTGGGCAAAAAGATCTCACGAGTCACCTGGCTTTCCACCTGGGCGGAAATAATTGGTGGACTTGTACTCTGGCTTATCGGTTTAAATATTCTGCGGGAAAGCGGTGTTTTCAGCACTTTATTTTAAGAATGTTCGTGTGGGTAAGACAATATGTCGTTTCTTTGCAAGCCCGGCCTAACAATAATCAGATTATTTTGGTCCCGAGCCTCGTCATGATTTATAATATAAAAGGAGGAAAGAAACCTCGGTTCTGCGCAGGTGATTTCAGAACTGAACATTAGAGGAGGAATTCTATGCAATCACTTACCTACAAAGATATTATTGATGATAAGATAGCCGAGTGGCAGCGAGGTCTTGAAAAACTCGAAGAACAGAAGAATAAAGCTCGTGCTGAGGCTAAAGAGCAACTCAGCGCGAAGGCGGTGCAGCTCAAGTCAGCAATAGATGCTGCTATCGTTCAACTTCATAATCTCGATGAGCAGGAAACCGTAGATAATACTATGGAGACCAAAGATAAGATTTTGAAAATCTTTACCTCCATCGATAAAGGTTTCTCAGAATATCAGAAAACAACACCCTTTATGCTCTGAGATTTCTGGGTTCGGAGAGAATTTGAACAAAAAACCTGCTCAGACAACCGAACTGGTAGGGCCGTTTGCAATTATATCAGTAAAGGGTTCGATTCAACTGTCGTTCGTTAGATCGTAGACAATGAAAGGTGCAGGCGATAAACAGAATCAGAGCATAGCCTTGGAAAAGATCGGAGTTTTACATTCTCTATGGTGCCGTATAGGGGGATGGCTCTATGAAAATGAGCCTGAAGGTGAACTCATCGATTATGTTGTTAATACCGTTGAACCAGAATTAAAACGGGTAAAAGGCTACCGGACGAGGCTGAGAGAGCCGCTCCAGATATGCCGGGAGCACTGCAGGGAAATAGTGGCTAAGATTCCGGGGCCAATCACAATCGGGCGCACGGGCTACGGTGACCATCCATTTATCAGAGCAGCCTTCACAGGAGCTGATCCTGTCGAAAATCTTCTGGACCGTGCTGCTGGGAGAAAATCTCAAATTACCTTATCCGGAACCCAGCGTGTTGCCCTGCTGATGATGACGAGCAGGGAAAAAACAATTTTCGGAAGAAAGCAGGTGGGAGACATCATGGTCGGCGACGTTGCCATGAGGAGTGTGAATTTCACCGATCATGATATAGTAGGTCTGGCGACGACACTTGCAGATTCGAGGAAAGCATTGGAAAAATATACTCTTGAAATAGTTGTCGAGGCAGCTGCCCGAGAACTATCAGAGATGAGGACCAGGCTCGTTGACCTCCGTCAACGCCAGGAATGGCTGCGCACTATGACTAAGATGTTTGGAACAGGGATGAGAGTGGACATGGGGTGTGTTTTTGTACCATTTGACCCTGAAAAACAAAAAAAACAGGAAAAGATCGAGCAGTTAATCACGGATACTGAAGAAGAAATCGCTTCCGTTAGAAGCCAGAGCGAAACGCCGGAAGACTGGCTCGCGATTGTTGAGGATTTTCTTTCAAAACCTGAAGAGATATTAAACATGCAGCTCGTATCGCTGCGTTTGAACTGGCTCAATGTTTTGACGGATGACCCGAAAGAAAAAGCAGACACCATCACCTTTGCCACCTTTACCCTCGCTGATGAAATGCAGCGCGAGGGAGTATTGGTCGCTTATGAGCAGTTATGAAAATTTTCACAGATTACCCATGTCCGGTCTCCGCTATTTTCAGAATGCAAATCCATGTCAATCCACCTCAATTGAGCGTAGTAACAGATTGTCACGGGATACATTTTTTTCTCGTTTCGAGCCACATTGTGATCGTTCATTTTCAGGAACCTCATGGTTATTCCTGAGTCATGTCCTTACTTGATCCCTGTGGAACCATTGCCTTCATAAATTCAAGCGGCAGAGGAAAAACAATCGTATTGGACGTTTGGTTCGTCGATATATCATTGAGGGTCTGTAAATATCGTAAATGCAATGCCTGGCTGTTTTGTGAGATGGTATTTGCAGCAGCGATCCGACACTGAATGCAATGATACCACCGATGCCGAGTGTACCAAAGCTGGGCAGAAAGGCCTCCCCGATGAGGAAGCCCGCTCCGAGTAACATTAAAGCCAAGCCGCTGTAATTTACCGGTAACAATTGAAAGGCGTAGAGCGCGAGCATGAGGGCAATTGCACCTGCCACCCCCGGTAGCAGAAAACCGGGATTTGCAAGCTCATAAACCAGCCCGTAGAAACCGAGAAGCAGCAGAAAATAGGCAATGGTGGGATCACTGATAACACCGAGTAATTTATAGCGCCAGCTTTTCTCGAATGATTCAAGCTGAACGTTTCCAGTCCTAAGCTGTAAGGTTTTACCATCGATTTTTATTTCCCAGCCGTCAAGCTGCTTCAGCAGATCATCAACGTTTTCTGCTACTATATTGATGACGTTGAGTTCAAGCGCTTCATTGGCTGTCAGGCTTTCCGCTTGCCGGACTGCATCAACGGCCCAATCTCCATTACGACCATGTCTGTCGGCAAGCGCCCTGATATATGCACTTGCATCACTAATAATTTTACGTTCAAGTACCGACTGTGCGTTAGGATTTTCGCCATCATCAGGCTCACCATTATCATCATTGGATCTCCCAAGGCCGCCAATCTGTATAGGCGTGGCAGCGCCAAGATTGGTTGCCGGAGCCATCGCAGCGATGTGACTGGCATAGAGGATATAGGTGCCTGCACTTGCGGCACGAGCGCCGTCCGGTGAAACATAGGTTACGACCGGAATCTTCGAGGCGAGAATGTTCCTGATAATGTCCCGCATCGCCGCATCAAGTCCTCCGGGTGTATTCATCTGGATTAATACCAGCTGTGCTCGTTGCTCTTGAGCTCTTTTGAAACCCACCCTGATATATTCTCCGACTGTCGGATTGATGGTTCCATTTATATCCAGAGTCAGGACAAGGTTGTTCTTTTCTGATGCAAAAGATGGCTGGACTGAAGACAGGGCAAAGAAGATGCCGAGAACGAGCAGTAGGATACTCGAATATCGTGGCTTCAGATTTTCAGGCGAACTAAACATCGGTCCTCCTTGCCGTCCGTAAGACTTTTAAAATGGGGCAACCTATCCGAACGGCCTGCTAACCTGTCATAAACTATAATCATGTTCAAATCAGGTGTCAGATACTCATTCCCTCCGACAATATGGTGTATCGGGATTTTACCTGAGGGTGGCCCGAAATATCTCCCGAATCCGTTCTGAAATCTTCGGTCACACGATATATCGAAAGGGCTTTTCCCAGGAAAAGAGATCATTCTTGTGAGCTGTGACCTCAATCCGTGATTATTATTAATGATATAACCGGATATCGCTATTCTACCCAACTTTCTTCAGTCAGGAGGAATCCCCATGAGTCTAAACAAAATACTTGTAGCAATAGACGGTTCAGAACATTCTTATTTGATAGTCGACAAAGCCATTGAGTATGCGAAACTGTCCAGTGCAACGATCATCCTCGTTTATTGCCATAGAAAATTTCCGAGTATAATGGGTCAGCCATACAGAGATGAAGAAATCTCCACTATCATAACTGAATCAAAAAATCTGATTGCTCCCTTTTTACAACATATCAGAAAAGCAGAAATAGCGGTTGAGGAGCTGCTCATGGAGGAGCCAGCAGGAGCGGTGATTTCTGACATTGCCAGGATTGAACAATGTGAACTTATTGTCATGGGCTCCAGAGGCTTAACAAACCTGGCGAGCCTTATTATTGGCAGTGTCACCAACAGGGTATTGCAAACCGCACCGTGTTCAGTAATGGTCGTTCGCTAGACAATATGTGCCGATGTGTCTGCGAAGAACTCACCATGCATTGATTGTGTCTCAATATCCATTTATAGATGAAAGGATGTCTCTTCGGGTGCGCACAACCTGAAATCAAACGTCATCAGCCAAACGTGCATCAGATGATCCCCGACCTGATCAGGGAGGCATGTCAGGTCAGTCACGCACCCATCCAACACGGAATGACAACGCCAAACAGCAACCTGACCGGCACCCCGTTTGAACCAGAGACAATTATGTATTACATATCTTAATGGAGGCACGTGGGCAGTGTTGCAGCGGTTTTGAATCACCAGGCGATTTTTCGACTGACTCGACAACGCCCGATCCAGACAGGACGTCATCACATACTTCTTGAGAGAGGGTAACTATTTATTATGCTGAAGGAAATAAAAATCTTCACCAGGCAGAATCGAGACGGAGTCCACCTATTGTTTCGCAGCTATCAGGCAATGAATAAAAACCTTATTCTCGGCAGCGAGATCTGGGATTTGTTCTGTAGCTTTTGCGATGAAAATCCGCAATACCTGGGGTTACGAGAGTCTCCGCTGGCCGATATATTGAAAAAAAGCCAGTCTGCCGCCATCATGGAACCATGGCTCTATCTCAATGTTCGTCCGCATGTGGCCCACTGGATATATCTGCGCTGCCACCTGGAAACCATGATATTCGAAGAAGTTTCGGCGGCTGATTTTCTTGCCTTTAAAGAAATCTTGGTCTCAACCAGCGGGACAAATGAGCCCACCCTGGGGATCGATTTTGCCCCGTTTGAACGAGACTTTCCTAAAATGCACCAGACCAAATCGATTGGCCATGGCGTTGAATTTCTGAACCGCACCTTCTCGAACCGTCTGGGGGGCAACCTGGCAAAGGGCGACGAGCTGCTCTTTTCTTTCCTGCGGGTGCACGGCTATCAGAACCGGCCATTTATGATTAACAGTCAGATAAGCAATGTACAGGAACTACGAAATGCCCTGCGCCTGGGCCTTGAGTTTCTTGTTAAAAGTAGTGAAACACTGGAATGGTCAGACTTGGAAAAAGATCTTCGCGCAATGGGCTTTGAGCCCGGTTGGGGACGCAGCGTCATTGACATACGAACCATGATGAGCATGCTGGCCGACCTGCTTGAAGCGCCAGACCATCACAACCTGGAAACTTTTCTGGCCCGCATACCAATGATATTCAATATCGCTGTGCTTTCCCCGCACGGGTTCTTCGGACAGAAGAACGTTCTGGGGCTACCGGACACCGGTGGGCAGGTCGTCTATATCCTTGACCAGGTGCGTGCTCTTGAAGCTGAAATGATTCAGCGGATCCATAACCAGGGTCTCGATATCAAGCCTCGTATCCTGATCATCACCCGGCTGATTCCCGATTCAGGCGATACAACCTGCAGTATGCCTGAAGAGCATGTGCACGGCACCGAAAATGTGCATATCATCCGGATACCCTTTCGCAATCCTGACGGCAGCATCATCCCCCAGTGGATTTCACGATTTGAGGTATGGCCGTATCTTGAAACCTTTAGCCGGGAGGCCGAAAAAGAGATCCTGGCCCGCCTCGACCGTCGACCGGATCTTATCATCGGCAACTATTCAGATGGCAATCTGGCCGCCTACCTGATGTCCCAGAGTCTGGACGTTACCCTGTGCACCATCGCCCACGCCCTGGAAAAAACCAAATATCTCTTTTCTGCACTCTACTGGCAGAACATGGAAAAGCAGTATCACTTTTCCTGCCAATTCACCGCCGATCTCATCGCGATGAATGCCGCTGATTTCATTATCACCTCAACCTACCAGGAAATTGCCGGCTCGAGCGACGTGGTCGGTCAGTACGAGAGTTACGGATCTTTTGTCATGCCTGCCCTGCAACGTGTTATACACGGTATCGACATTTTCGATCCTAAATTCAACATCGTCTCACCCGGTGCAGACGAGGCGACCTTTTTTTCCCACACCGATGATACAAAAAGATTTCCCGGTCTGCATGCGGAGCTTAACGATCTTATCTACGGAGAGTCCGACGACCAAAGCAGAGGGCAATTGGCAGAGCGGGATAAACCGCTGATATTTTCGATGGCACGACTGGATCATATAAAAAACCTGACGGGACTGCTGAATTGGTATGCAGAGCACGAGCGTTTAAAGGAACTGACCAACCTGCTGATCATCGGCGGTACGGTCAACCCGGATCAGTCTTCAGATAGCGAGGAAAGGGAGCAGATAGGCCAGATGCACGAGCTTTTTGATCGTTACCAGCTCGATGACAAGGTCAGATGGCTGGGCAAGCGGCTGGATAAAAACCTCTCGGGTGAACTGTACCGATATGTGGCCGACAGCGCCGGGGCATTTATCCAACCTGCCCTTTTCGAGGCCTTCGGCCTGACAGTTATCGAAGCCATGGTTTCCGGCCTGCCGACCTTTGCCACCTGCTATGGCGGTCCTCTTGAGATTATAGAACACGGCAAATCCGGGTTTCACATCGACCCCAACCATGGTCAACAAGCGGCACAACTGATAGCGGATTTCTTTGAGAAGTGCCTTGCTGATCCGAACCACTGGCAGAGGATTTCAGAGGGTGCCCAAAGCCGGGTCGAAGAACGCTACACCTGGAAGCGATACGCCAAACGGCTCCTGACGCTGACCTGCATTTACGGATTCTGGAAGTTCGCCACAAATCTGGAACGTCAGGAAACGAGCCGCTATCTGGAGATGTACTATCACCTCCAGTTCAAACGGCAAGCGGCAACGATCCGTCCAGCCGGTCAATAAAACCCGTAATGTCTCAAGCCGTCCATGATACCGGCGGCATACTTGGACTTGCTGAAATAGATGTTGGGCCGGTTGCGCAGATTTGCGAGTTCCTCGCTGTGGTTGCCAACCACCACCCCGCGGGAAGAACCGGCAATCATATCCTCGTCATTGCCTGAGTCCCCGGCCACCATCACATGCCGGGGGGAGAAATCAAATTTATTGCGAATATAATCAATGGCTCTGCCTTTTGAGGCCCGCAGCGGAAGGATATCGAGGAACTGGCCGTGTGAATAGATGATCTGGCATCGCAGCTTCATGTGCTTGAGACGCTCGCGGATCATTTCGAGGCGATTGTTTTTTTGATCTTCCAGATAATAGCTGATCTTATGACTACGCTGGCCTTCGCCCTCCTGGAAGACGAGAAACTCCAATTCATCCAGCGTCGCTTTGATCTCTTCAGCCTTCCAAAGATAGGAAATGTACTGCTGCCAGCCTTTGTCGTAGCGCAGGTTGGGGCCGTAGTATATTTCAGTACCCACCGAACAGATCAGGATATCAGGCATCGGGAAATTGTATTCGGTCATGGCCTCAAGGGTCAGTTCCAGGCTCCTGCCGGTAGCGACCCCCCAGGCGATCTCTTCCTGCCGCTCCTGCAGGAAGTAAAACAGCTCCCTCATGCTCTGGTTGTCGCCGACCAAAGTGTTGTCGATATCCGTTATCATCAGATAACGTACATTGGTCAGCCTACGGCCAAATGACGGCGTCGGCAGCATACCGTTTTCCTTGTCCGTTTCAGACGAAGATGATTTCAAGCCTGGTATCAGTTTTGTCAATTGCTGCATGGTCTGCTCCGAATGCGCCTGCCAGGAGTAGTGATTTCTGACCCCGTTAATGCCGTTATTGGAAAAGTCGGACCATTTCTGCTGATCAACCAGGATCGTGGTCAGCGACTGGGCGATGTCCTGTGGGTCTGATGCCGTGACCAGGAGACCGTTGTTGCAGTTGCCCACGATATCCACTGGGCCGCCGTTATTGGTGGCAACAATCGGCAGACCGCTGGCCGATGCCTCGATCAAGGTGATGCCAAATGGCTCGACAAGGGCCGGATTGACGAAGACGCCATGGCTTTCAGCGCAGATCCGGTAGAGTTCTGGAACCTCGGTGGCAAAATCATGCCTTTTCGGTATAGCCAGTTTGCCGTAAAGATCGTAATGGTCCATCTGCAGCAGCATGTCAGTCAACACTTCCCGTTCATTTTCCTCCATGGTGGTAATGTCGCCCCGGATTCCTGCAAAAATGGCCAGATTGGCGATAGTCTGAAGCTCCGGGCAGGTACCGTAGGCCTCGATCAATCCAGTGATATTCTTACGTTGGTCAGGACGGCAGAGTGCTAATATAAATGGTTTGTCAGGACTGACCCAAAATCGGTGGAGTTCCCTGAGCAGGGTAACGCGAGTCTGCTTGATTTCCTCGCTGAGCAGTTCGCTGTTCAGGTGCGGATCATAAAAGGGATAGAAGTTTTCCAGGTCGATACCCGGAGGTATCACCAAGAAACGATCATGACGGCCGTTTTCGTACAAACCATACTGCTTTTCAATCTCCTGTCTGGTCGAGGTGATGATCAACTCGGCCCGGCTCATGATTTTTTCTTCGACATCGATGCGGGTAGACATCTTGTATTGCCGGTTAATTCTGATCTCGCTGAGCCCCTCGCTGAGCAGCTTTTCCTTTTTATTTCTTCCAAGCGAATGACCGGTAAAAATGAAGTGCGCATCAAATGCATCGGCAAGTTCCATGGCGATATAACCTCCATCCGCATAATGGCCATGAAACACGTCCGGAGTAATTGACTGTGACTTGATGAACCTGATGGTCCTGGCGATAAACTCCTCCAGATGCGGCCAGAGTAGTTCTTTTCTGATATATTTCCTCCCCCCACATTGGATGCGCACGATCCGAACTTTTTCCGAGAGCGGCTCAATAGGCACGCTGTAATCGGCTGAAACCAACTTGTCGTTAATCAGCCTGGTCACCAGGTCAACCTTGGCGATGTCGTCACGTTCACCAAGCGCCCTGGCCAGTTCCATCACATATTTTACCTGTCCGCCGGTATCGGCATCCCGCCCTAGTTCCGGAGATAGCGAGCGTATCAGCCCATGAACGCTGAAGAGCTGTATATAAAGACCCTGTTGCTGCATAGACTGTCACCTTGTCTTATTTTTATCACATGCAAAGATCCAGCTTGCTCCGGTCTTCAGGAGGCGTAACTGGCAATCGACTCTTTCTATTACTAACACGGCAGCCTCACTTGCTGCAACTTCTCGATAGGACGAATTACCCCAGCGGTAAACAGAAAAAAACACCAAGTAACCGGAAAGTTAATACAAGAATCCTTTGACTATAATAATCACTCTAGAAAATCTGCAAATTAATGATCTTCCTGTCTCAATGCACTCAAAATGTTTGGTAATCTTTAACTATAGAGCTTTGAAATCAAAGCATTTCACACGTTCTCACGACAGGAGGCGGCGTGCGGAGTGTATGCTGCACTACACAACAATGTTCAGCAGCATCCTGAAGCTTGTTTATTAGCTTTGGGTTTAGACTTCGACCCAAGAATCGGCATCATCGAGGGAAACTAATGGCAATTGGGCCTCCGTGATAATTTTTTTTTCACTGCTCTATGAGTTGAGGCAAGACAATCGAGTAAATTCAGCCACATCTCTCGTACCTGCCATATCGGCAATAAGTGCAATTAAGCCTATCGGACTGAATTTTGAAATAATGGAGGTGATATTCATGTGAGCCTGCTGAATCAATGTCAGAGGCTCCAGTACCTTCTTTTTCTGTGTAAGCCCAATAAGAGTAATACCCATAATACCAAGCAGAATGCTAAAGATATTGGCCTGGATACTGTCGGTTTAAACGGTACTGAATATTGAGATTAGCAGAAGTAAGGTAAACCTCAGGTAGCTTCTCGAAAGCTGTAACCTCACAGGAATAGTCCTAACTTGCAGGTTTTCTTAAATGGTTAACATTGCCAATACGAGCCTCTTCAATTGGAGTGATGGGGGACTCCGTAACATATCAGGAAGCAACCTTCGGTTGAGGAGAGGGTGAGAAATACCTACCTTCGACTTGGCAATGTTCAATTCACTGTTGAAGTAAACCTATCAGGATCTGGGTGAGTTCATAGTAGAACTTTTGTGCAGGTTACCATTGGCTTCCAAGCTTTGCATCGGTGCTTCAAGCCACCTTCTACAATACAAGATATTCCGAGGAAAAAACTTTTACCACAGCAAAGACTTAGGATAAATAGCACCGTTTTGACTGAAAATTTATAAATACCCAGAGAATGTCAAAATACAAACTAGTAATACATTGAAATAATTACTATTCTCCACCACTCGCTATGCTATAGGTATCCATTAGCTGGTTACTTAATCCAGCAGACCAGCCACCATCGACATTGATTACCTGGCCGGTGACATAGCGGTTTTCGTCAGCAGCAAGAAAATGGTAAATCCCTACCAGATCCTTAATTTCCTATATAACCGAGCGAAGTGACCCTAGAAGCAATATGGTTACCGAGATCACTACCACCCATATGTGTACGAACAAAAACTGGACAAACAGAATTTACGCGAATCCCACTATAACGAAGTGCTTAGTGCTGAAATTTTCCCCAATTGGAAGCTGCAACTTTGTAGCAGAGGATTGACTGTTTTCAGGTACACCCATCACCGCAGCAAGTGAAGAAGTCATTATTATGGAACCACTGTCATCCATCAAAGCCGGAGCGTGCTTAAGGCCATAGAAACACCGAAAGAGTTCACCTTAAAAACCTCACTGAGGTGGCTTGCTTTTCCCTCTGTAATCGAAATGAAATTGTCTCGGCCGGTAATGCCAGCATTGTTTACTACAATGTCTAACTTGTCCTTTTAATGAACCGCTTCCATGAGGGCCTTATTTACCTGATTCGTCGGTGACATTGAGTTTAAGATAATTGGCACCGATATGATCAGCAACCTCTGAACCATCAGCCAAGTCAGCAATGACTACATTGGCCCCAGCGTCTAAATAACGTTTTGCAACTGCCAAACCTATGCCATTGGCACCGCCAGTAATAAATGCATTTTTATCTTCAAGTGAAAACATTATTCTGTTCCTTTCAAATTATGTCGCATTGACTTTTATAATATTTTGCTCACATACTCCATATCAATTTCTTTACCTTTTTCTTTACTCTTCCATGCCAATGAGTTTGTCATATACGGGCATTGTTAACGAATACTTAAAAATAAATATCAGTGCAATAGCCGCAAATCCTGCAGGCCATATCGTGGTATTGCGCGAAGTCCATCGATTGTGGCCTCAGACAAATTTCCGGCCTTGGCAAGTTTAACATCATAGCCATAAAATTTCAACAGTAAACCAGCAATCTGCATGGCAATAGCAGTACCTAACTTGTAAGCAAACTGGAAAACCGAGACCAAAATCCCTTCATTTTTAATGCCAGTTTTTAGTGGAGAGACGTTTCCAATGTCGTAAACCATTGTGTATCCAATGATAAAAAAGCAAACATTGAAATAGAATAAACACAGAAATATACGAGACCTGATGTATAGCTGAAACCCCAGAAGTCGAAGCCAACGAGTGAAATGGCATAGATTCCAACAAAACCTAACATAGCAGATTTTTTCCCAATCTTGTTAGCTAAATATGCAAAAACGGAGAACAAACCAGCATCACAAGTGTATAAAGTGTAAAGCAAAATCCAATCTGATCCCCTGACAGCCCACCATCATAGCTCATGCATAGAGAATACCAGAGCCAGGCAACCCCATTGAAATCATAGAATAACACCGTAAAACCAGAGATTTCTATAAGGTTTAATTTTAGTAAAACCCACATGGATTTAAAAATGTTTTTCTCTACAGTGGCTGCTTGAGCAGCTTGGGCTTCTGGTCTATTAGGCGGCTCATTGGTTTTTGTAATTGGATCAGGTTTTAGATAACCTGCGGTTACCAGAAGTCCCATAATGACAACAGTCACTGTCCATGCCATAGAAGGATTATCAGTGAAGTTTACTTCAAGGCGTTGGCGATCCAGATTGATCCTGACAACCCCATAAACATGCCAAGTGGACGAACCATTGAGGCGATTCCTCTCAAAGAAACCCTCTCTTCTGGATTGTCGTAATTTCTCCACCAAGAATAACTTAGGGAATATCAGACGCGGTAAAAGCAGCCAGAAAGCCATGTTTACCACTAAGAAATATCCAGCCAATGCCAGTCCGGTAAAACCTGGGTTAAAGAATAACAAACAAGTAGTAATTCCAAGTGATATCAAGTTTTAGTAATGAAAGGTCTTCTTTTTCCTTTTGGGTTTTTACTGTTGTCCTACATTTGTTCAATAATCGGATCTGTAATAGCATTCCTGAGGACGGCAATGAGGGAAATTGTCTCTGCAATGGCAAGATGAACTTCTGGATAACTGGTCATAAACATCATGAAATAGACGATAAATAAGTTGTAGGCAAGTCCCTCGCCAAATGAGCCCATGCTATAACCGACCTGTATACCAAAAGTTATCGGTTTTTGTTCCTGCAGAATGAATTTGTTCTGAATTACTCACCGACATCTTTTACTCCTGGATTCTTAGGGTAGTTCCAACAAAGCTTGAAATACTCTTGATTAAAAGACCAACAATTTACAAATCAAAAGCAAAAAGCGTTCCAACTCAAACATTAACAATGATAACATACTGTTATCCTATTTACCGAGAACTCAGGGAAGAAAAGAAGCCAAAAATGAACGCAAAAAATATATACTTCTTGGTATATTGCTGATATTGCACTAATAATGTGTTTTGAATTATGAAAGTAACTGAATAAGATCCTTCAAATAAACTGCACCAACTCAAATGTGGTTAATATACGCCAATAGAATTAGTCTATATTCAATCACGTTCTGCTAAGTTGTCAGGATGAACTTATTCCTTCCTTGTATTTTCTTATTCAAAACGCTCCAGGACACCTTGATAACGCCTACCTCATGAAAGCTTTTTAATCCCAAGAGTTCTCATTTTCATAATTTGAGAGACTTTTTCTGCATTGCCTGGAAGAACATGTTTACCGACAACCGTGAATTATTATTGAGCGGTGTAGCCCCCATCGACCATCAGGAGGGACCCTGTTGTATTGCAACTTCTATCAGAACAAAGCCAACAGACTGCTCCAGCAACGTCCTGGGGTTGACCAGTTTTACCTAGGGGAAGATCTTTACCTAGATCTTCAAGGGTAAGGTTGTTGAATTGTGCATCTCCTTAATCATTTCTGTATGAATGGGACCGGGCATATAGCATTTACACGTATACCATTGGGAACCTGTTCGAGCCACGGCACGTGTTAAGCCAACTACTGATGTTTACTAGGGTATGCCTAAGGTGAGGCGTCCCCACTACACCACCTACAGAGGCAATGTTAACGATTGCTCCGCCCGTGTTTTGTTTATGTATTTGCCGAATGCCGTATTTAAGGAACAGATATACGCCTTTTATATTTATAGGATATCGGCGATCGAATCCATCATCTTCGATTTCAGTAATATCAGCAGAGGAACCTATCCCAGCGTTATTTATGATACAATCACTTCCCATAGGATTTTAACTGTCTTTTGAAGGGCCTCTTTTACAGAATCGGAGTTGGAGACATCACACATTCGAAAGAATGCACTTGCTCCCGATGTCGGATCGTTTTAAATGCTGCATTACCAGCGTCGATATCAATATCGAATTGCTACTGATGCCCCTTTCATAGCAAGCATCTCTCATTGCTCAGCCCCGTACCACTTCCGCCCCCATTATCGACTGCAACCTTCCCGTCACACAACAAATTCATTATCTTCTCCCTTTAAATGCTCTTTCCATCTTGAGTATTCGGGCCACTACGTTATTTGAAGGTCTAGAGCCCGTCGTCTACCTACAACTCTTTTAGGACTCCGCCAAGCGTATGTGGTCACTTTCATCGGGAAATAGTACGCCGTCATTGATTGGCGTTGTCAGTGTTGGTTCTCGCCAGGCCCCTATTCCTGAAGGTAAAAATCTAATGGCCTATGATCTACCTCAAATACCCAATATGAGCGTTCTATTACCAACTAGGCACAGGTAAAATGAGCCGACATTACTAACAACAAAACTAATAAGACTCCAGAAAGATTACTGTGGTTTCATCCATCTTCATAATCTGTTTTTGTTGTAACTTAAAAAATCTTAATTTTCGTAGTGTGAAATGGGAACACTTACCTGTAGAATTTTATATCGTAGAGTTTTATTTTATCGATAGGAAATTTGGTTAACATCCCCCCATCAATGGAAAGATTTTAACCTCTTCGTTACCATGAAGCTGAAATTCCTTTCCCGACGGTCTCTCCATTGACGAAGACCGATACACCATGGCCTCTGCGTATCGACAGTTGTTTGATCAATTCAGCTATTGTTATCCTGGATGAATCGGATAATTCTCCTGATATCAGGCCTGTAGGAACTCAATGTGGCGTAGAGATTCAGGTTAATCGTTGGCTGATTGTTACTGGTCGAGGCTGTCATATACCCAAATCCGTATTGAAATTCTGCCACCCCTATTCTTCCGTTGTCAGTACGGCCCCTTTGTCGGCCTGTCACCAGCTTCTGGTAGATGGAAAAGAAGACCTTTTTGTGCGGGGCGGTGGTTGCCAATCTACAAGCCGGTTGCTTATCTCATCTTCGGCCAGCTGTACCGATATACGGCAATGTTTAACGACATCAATATCGATGATGTCGCCGTCATGAACAGCTGCAATAGGGCCGCCGACAGCCGCCTCGGGGGCCAGATGCAAGACAAGAAGCCCACCGCATGTACCTGACGCCCTGCCATCTGTGACAAGGGCGATTTTGTCGATCAGATCAATGCCGACACAAAGCAGGTTTGCCAGAATAGTTCCGGTTTGACGCATGCCGGGTCACCCTTTGGCCCCTGGTATCTGATGACCACAACATCACCTGCTTTGATATATCCGTCCACAAGAGCGGTGGTTGCTTCAACCTCGTTACTGAAAACACGGGCAGGACCTTGAAATTTCATCATTGAAGGTGGCACTGCCGCCTGCTCTGATATCGTCATCTGGTGCGAGATTGCCGTTAACCACAGCAATACCGCCTTCAGGGTCAACCGGGTTGTCCAGTCCGAGAATTACATCTCGATTGGTCACTTCTGCCTGTTCCAGGTTTTTACCGAGTGTTTCACCGGTTACCGTGAGCACATCAAGGTTCAGCAGTGGTGCCAGTTCCTTCATGACCGCCGGATCCCGCCCTACATCATGGAGATCGTTGGTATTGTAGATCCCTGCAGGTGCGACATTTGTTATGTGCGGTGTTTCGCGACTCAGTCGATCAAAGAGTTCAAGATCAAGCGGGAAGCCAGCATCATGGGCGATAGCCATAATATGGAGCAGAGAATTTGATGATCCTCCAACTGACAGGAACACACGCACAGCATTTTCGATGGATTCTCTGGTGATGATCTTATCAGTGCCAAGCCCCTGTTCAAGAAGTTCCATTACCTTCTCACCTGAGCGTCGCCGATGTCCCTCAATCTCTTTACCTGCACCATGAGAAATGAGCCGCACCCTGGCAACGTCAACCCAAGCGCTTCAGTAAAAATAGCACCGGTATTTCCGGTGGCAACACCACAGCAGTTACCTCCACCGCAGATGGCACAATCATGGAACTCATTAAACTCATCACGGGTAATACCGTCTACCTGCAACTCACCAAATTTATGGATCATCTTTGTCCAAGTCCATACGCTGCCCTTTATGGTTGGCGGCAGCCACATACCGCCCCCCCGGTATGATGATGGTGGGCAGCCCCAAGTCGTGCAGCGGCCATACAGTTGGCAGGGATCGCGTCATCACAGACCGTGACCATGACCAACGCGTCAAAATAATTTATCTCGGTAACGGCCTCAATATATGAGGCGGTAATATCACGATAGGGCAGCGTCCATCGATAGTTTTCACCTCCATGGGGCATGCTCACACAGGTCGCACTGATAAAAAATTCGACGGGCGTCCCACCGGCAGCGGTAATCCCTTTCTTAACTTCACGGGCAATTTCGTTTAAATAATTAGCCCCC
>CAVZLG010000008.1:0-248937 GCA_963776075.1 uncultured delta proteobacterium | reverse complement strand
TAAGAGCCACGTCGGTAAAACGTAAATGCAATTATAAAGATCTCGACATAATCGCCTTTGACCTAACTGTCAAAATGAGTTTTAAAAATATGTGTACTCTCTAAATTTGAATCAACAGATTAATTGTATTGGAGAACCTGTCACTGTTTCGATATAAACCGTGATGACCTCCAGTTATAACGCTCTGTCAAGAATAGTTACTAGTTAGTAACGATACATATGTTTTTAATTATTAGTATGTTGGAGTATTACAATGCTGGGTAATGAGAAATTAATTTATGGCAACAAGATGAGCATGGATCACAACAGATTGAACTCTAAGCAGAATATTCATAAACTTGGAGTAAGTTATATTCACAAATTTTTTAGGACCGGCTGGATTCACGATACATGAAGTAAATAAAAGTCCAGATCACCATTTTCAACGATTAGTAACAGTAAATGACAAATCTATGTTAATTGCTGCTCGCACGGCCAATTCCCCCAATATGGGATCTATCAACAAGAAAACTATAAAGCGTCTGATAGAAGAGGCTGAACAGCTCAACGCCATTCCTCATTTTACTGGTTCTCAACCGTAATGCCATTGGAAGCCAATGACAGTGGGTCTAGATGACCGGTCAACTGAAGGGCAAAAATACAAAGTCATCTTCCCCGGGATTTCGGTCTGTTCGCAAACCAGAAGAATTTGCAATAATAGACTTGACATTAGTAATATTCTTTACGGAAATTCTCCAATGTTAGCAGAAGTCAGAGCTATCATACTTGCTACATTCCTTAGTGTCACTTATGCGACCAACAACTGAAGACCGTAGACAACATAGGCGGTATGGAACTGGAAGACTCAGTATTCGTTTCTTCCGATGGCATCTTTCAGATAACAAATATAAGCAGAGGCGGATTTTGTTTTAAATGTTCCCCCTTTACATCTATTTCTGATTTCCTGGAAACCGATATTTTAACCCCGATAGAACAGCTAAAATCTTTTCCTGCAAAACGGGTCCGGATATCAATGGCTGAAAATGGTTCTCATGAATTGTTACCGATGGAGGTAGGAGCTGAATTTGGAATATTAACCCAGAAGCAAGAGGTTGCCCTATCGCAAATTATACAAGCAATTTCTACCACAGATGGGCCTGAGCAGTAATCTCAAATTTCAGAAAAATCACTTTCAATTGTTCTATTTTTAAAATCCTGCAACTTCGCAAATTTTCTTTATCTGTCAAGTTACGATTCATAGCGTAGGTTTATCAATAATTGCAAGGTGTTCTGGTAGATTGAAGTACCTCTGGAGTGCATGTATTGATAACCCTATTCTATACACCCTAAGTTTAAGTATAATGCCACATTGATTAGCTTCGTTGTGACAATGTTAAATTCAACTATTGATTCCTGATATTACGCTACAGGAACTAATCTTATTGTTCACATCTTCTACAATGCTTACTCTTACTATTGGCAATAGTATTGCTAAATAGCATGAAATGTATGATCGATAGTTTTTAAATAATAAATTGTTAATTTAATAAAAGAATCATGTGTTCCTCGTGCGTTTCGCCTGTAATGCCTGCAACATCCCTGAAGGTGGTCGATTACCTGTAAATTCGGCTTATTAATCGGGGTTCCCTCGGAACCGTTATCAATTAAGCTTCAAATTCTACCTCCAAAAAGCTTTTACTCCTGTACAACAAGTTAAAGAGGCGTCTCCCCAGAGAGTGATTGTTCCTGTTGACACTCTTGCACGGCTAGCCTCCTGCTTGTATTTGAATCTCTTCATTCTGTACCTTTTTAACTTATTGTAAGAAGTTTGTAGATCAGACTGAAAAAACTACTACACAGTAAGAAACTGACTTCTACCCCGTCTGTAATATTTCTGTAAACATCCCCGGTTATCCTGTAGCTTAAACATAGCGCAGGAGGACAGAATGTTAGAAGAAATGGATCGGGTAGCCATTTCCGTAATGATTAGGAAGGCAGCAGACAGGAATGGATTATGGGCCGTGAGCAGCCAGCGAAATAGAAAAGACCATAGTGAACGGGTGTGGTGGTTCAAGGCGGCCCAGCGAAAAGCAGATCACGAAAAGTGGCTTGACGGATAAAGCGGCCATTGTGTGGTTGCAGCATGAAGACCTGGAGAGCATGCGGAATTTGCGATTGCATGACTGAGTGGCGAAGAGGTAATCTAATGGTTAGTGCAATGGGGCAAAGCATTTGGTAGACAAATCATGAGACTGGCATCAGTCAGGAATCTGTTTCTAGGTGAACCTATGAAGGACAACTTGAAATCATTGACACGCTTGAAGCCATACACGGAAGAAAACAGAAAATCATTCCATGGCATCTGCCTGACTCCTTGGTTAGAAATGATCAGAAGGGGAGAGTGTACGTGGGATGATGTACCTATCGCCCGATCAAGGCCGACAGAGAAGGCAACAAAGATCTTACCTGAGTAATTCCCAATCAGGATCTCCCCGAAACGACTCCCACGGGCCACCGCCCCTTCGCGCAGTCACACCTCAAGATTCAGCGCAATCGGTCTGTTATAAATACCTACCTTCACTCCATAAGCAGAGATATAAAAAGAAGGTTAAAATTCAACCAACCACCACATTGTTCCATTTACAAGTTAGGGTTTCCGCCATAAGTTTATTAATTATCATTTCCATTTTCGCATTCTTCAAACTAATCAACTATGGCGGTATTTCATCGTCAATAACAAAGAGGAGGACGCAAAATGAAGCCAAATTTACAATCATTAACTCTCTTAACCTTATCTACGGTCCTTACAATTTTGCTTGTAGCTTATCCTGCATTTAGTTGGGATCTCACGGGAGATTGGTGTGTTTCATGTCTTCTGTTGAATCACAAGGACAAAGCGCAACTCCTATTGATGAAGGTGGTGAATTTGTAGAAGAACCAGAATATACATTAGTCATTCAAGACCAACAAGATCTCCTATATGGGACTCTTTTTTATGGCTATGTGGACGTGGGTACGGACGTAAACGGTTTTTCCGGCGCAATAGAGGGCAAATCAATTACTATGACGGCCTGGGACAGCGTAACTTGGGGAGATCTAGTAGTGAAGGGTAACAAGCCTATGGAGATACATTTCAGCAACAATGCATTTAGGGGGGGGGAAGTTAAAAAAAAGGTAAGACCGCTATGGGAATTGCAGTTAAAGGTAGTTGCAATTGAAAAATTGAGATTGGCACTAAATTATTTGTACTAGTTCAGATGAGATCTGACAGATACCAGTTTTGAATAGGTGTCTGTCAGATTTTACTGTCACACGTCTCAATCCTTACCGTCCCCCTCTTTCAGCATCTTGATAATTTCTCTGTTGCCATTTTTAAGCGCGACGGACAGGGCTGTTTCATCCCCTATAGATTTTCTGCTGCCGTCAGCACCTGTGTTAGTTTCCAGATTTAATAAACAATTTAATGAACAGAATTGTTGAGATATTTTCAGGCACTGTTAACAGTGCCTGGCGAAAATGCAGATTATTTTGATTTGTTGTGGTATGTGAGTTGAGTAAATAGCGGAGACCGGGGGACAGAGCCTCTCGCAAAGGCTCAGTCCCCCCTCCATCCAGGAAACAGCCTTCCTGAAAGGAGTTACTCAACTGGTACTTTTTGTTTGTGCATCCGTCAAGGAGATTGCCCGGCTGGGAAGAAATTATCCCTGGGTAAAACCCGCCGCCTGTCCCCAATGTGGAGGCCACCTCTGGTGGCACGGATTTGTTGAAGCCTGGTTTTCCAGCCAAAATCACTGTCTCTACCTCCGCCGTCTTTTCTGCCCCCATTGCGGTAGTGTCCACCGTCTAAAACCGTGCGGTTACTGGAAACGCTATCGGAGCTCAATCAAGGAGATCCGCTCGTCTATAGCACACCGCCAGGAAAAAAGACGCTGGCGTCCTGATCTACCCCGTTCCCGCCAGCGCCAGTGGCGACGCCGGCTGCAGAGGATGATTCATCTGTTCCTCGGATTATCCTTTAAAGGCACATTGCTGAAAGGGTTCGACCATCTGGTAGACAACAATATCGTCCCGGTAAACGAGGCAACAAATCATGAAAATCGTCTTATCCAACACACACCCTACCGTATTGTAGCCCTGCCCGCCTCCTGTTGAACGTGTTATGGGAGATGAAGCTCGATTTTCCCTTTCGACAGGAGGCACAGCATGGACGATAAACTGCGGGAAGAAATCGGTCTGTTCCGTTACGGAGTGATCAGTGAACTGGTATCGTCTCGACTCGATCCCGGCGAACTGACTCAGCTGATCAACAACAAAAGTGAACAGCGCTGGCATATCCCCGGTAGCGGTCGTACCCGGATATCCACGGCAACAATCAGGCGCTGGCTGCGGCTGTACGAGAACAGCGGCCGGGACCTGGCATCGCTGTATCCGGTGAGGCGGTGTGACCGTGGCACAAACCGGAGCATTGATGAAGAAACAGTGATGGCTCTGGTGCGGTTGCGCAAACAGAAACCAACCCTGCCGGTTAACAGACTGATCGAGGAGCTTACTGCTAAAAACCTGCTGCCGCCGGGTGCACACCTGAGCCTGGCAACGGCCTATCGCATCCTCAAACGCGAGGCGGATAAAGACGGTTCGCTCTCCACAAAAACAGACCGCCGACGCTACGAGGCACAGTTCCCCAACGACATCTGGCAATCAGACGTCATGCACGGTCCCAAGGTCATGGTAAATGATCGGCTGCGCAAGACCTATCTGATCGCCTTTCTTGATGATCATTCACGGCTGATTCCCCATGGCGAGTTCTTTCTCTCTGAACGGTTGGCTTCCTGGTTGAGTGCCTTTCGCCAAGCCCTGCTTACCAGGGGACTGCCCCGCAAACTCTATGTCGACAACGGCGCTGCGTTCCGCTCCCGGCACCTCGAGCGGATCTGTGCTTCGCTCGGTATTGCCCTGATCCATTCTGCTCCTTATACGCCCCAAGGGCGCGGCAAAATAGAGCGTTTGTTCAGGACGGTCAGGTCCAGGTTCCTGCAGCATCTCGATACCTCACTGACACTTGCCGAAATCAACCGCCTCTTTCAGCAGTGGCTGGAGACGGACTACCAGCATAAAACCCATTCCGCTACTTCCATGACCCCTTTCAACCGCTTTGCTGCCCATGTCGAAATGGTACGAGCTGCTCCTGCCAATCTTGAAGACCACTTCAGAAAAGAAGTGCGGCGCAGGGTCAACAAAGACCGGGTGGTTACCATCGACGGCCGCCTCTTTGAAGCGCCGACGCAACTCATCGGTGAACGGGTCAGATTGATGTTCAACGAACAGAAGCCGCACCAGGTGGAAGTCTTCTTCAAAGGGCAATCATACGGCCTGCTTACCCCGGTCGATCTCGGCGTCAACTGCACCGTCAAACGAGACAAGAACAGCGGCGAGCTGCTGCAGACAGGTGAGAGAGGCTGGCAGCAGGGCCTGCTGCCCTTTACTAAAAAGGAGTGATATCATGAGTTATCGAACCTTCTTCGGACTTACAAAAGAACCCTTTACCGCCGACCTTGATCTCGATGCGATCCTGACCACAACCGAATTGCTTGGCGTACATGAGCGACTTGAATATGGTGTGCGTCTCGGAGCCATCGCACTGGTCACCGGTGAAGTTGGGGCCGGAAAATCAACCGCGCTGCGATGGAGTTGCGGACAGCTTCATCCGTCACGATTTAAAATACTCTGGATTACCGCCTCTGCCGGCTCTATTCTGGAAATCTACCGCCAACTGCTGGCCGAACTCGACATCAATACCGCTTCATCTTCCCGGGCGGTGCTTACTCGCTTGATCAGGACACAGATCACAAACCTGGTTACCACAAAAAAGCAGCAGCCGGTCATGGTAATCGACGAGGCATCACTGCTTCGACTCGATGTCTTTGCCGAGTTGCATACCATCACCCAGTTCGAGGCAGATTCCAAACCTTACTTACCGATGATACTTGCAGGTCAAAACAATCTGGCCGATAATCTGCTCTACAGAACCGCTGTTCCCCTGGCATCACGGATCGTTGCCAGAAGCCATCTGTCGGCGGTAGATCTGTCGGGGATGCATGACTACATCACCCATCATCTTAAAATCGCTGGCCTGAGTAACTCACCCTTTGATGAACAGGCGGTGACAGCCATTCATCAGGGTTCCGGCGGATTGTTCAGAAAAGCTAATCATCTTGCCAGGGGAGCGTTGATCGCTGCTGCTGGGGAAAAGTCACAAACTGTTTCCGCCGAGCATGTCAGGTTGGCTGATTCTGAACTGTTCTAGACTCTGGAGGAGGACCAAATGAAAGCTGAATATACCATAGCGTTTCTTGCTGAATTGCTTGAACTCACCGGCAAACTCCAGGACCTTGTCAAGGACCATTGCCAGTTGATTGTTGCCGAAGAACAGGACGGTCATCTGGTAGAATGTGATGAGGAGGAAGATATACCCTTCTGATAGCTGGAGCAGTATCTTTACAGCATTGCAGGCTGGGCGATTATGGTATTATCGGAAAACAGTATGTCAAAATAATCAGAAAACACTGTCAAGATAATCAGACAATTACGTTTCTTTTAATGTGAGAAACAACACCCGATCCAGTCTTCGACCTGTTGGCTCAACGTGGCCTCACAACGTGGCCTCCGCATAGGTGTAACTGCTGGCACCTAATACAGCCACAAAGATCTGTGTTTTATGTATCTCACCGGTTTCCCGGTCAATCACATTGACCGTTTGACCTGCATAGTCGACGAACATTTTCTCACCTGCCCGGTGTTCATGTCGCATGACCACATCCAGCCTGGCAGCCCAGTCCCGATACTTGTGACAGAACCAACTGTACTGGTAGCCCTCTGGGTTTCGTTCTTTATATTCTTCCCAGAGCAGATTCAGGGTGACGTCTTTACGTGCTTGTAGTTCCTTGTGCACTTCATGAAAATCAGGGAACAATCGTGAGCTGTTGCGGGGGGTTGGAGGTGGGAACAGCAATTGTTCTAAGGTATTGTCGTTAAGCTCTTCAGGCAGAGGCCATGCAAGCCCTGCATTTCGTACCCGCTGAATATAATCACCGACGGTGCTGCTGCCTATTCCACAGCTCATACCAATCTCACGGTTGCTGCGGTTTAATTCATATTTGAGGCGTAATACCTCACGTATCTTTCGCATAGATAACCTCTTGCCTGGCATGAAACCCTCCTTGATGAAATCATCGTAAAAAGGCTTTCTCTACCATTTGATTCTATGCGTCGCTACTCTCCAAAATGGTGGCCGGAATAATCTGGAATCACCGGCCGGGATCAAATGGAATCAGTGACCGGAATGAAATGGAATCAGTGGCCGGGATCAAATGGAATGGGTGGCCGGAATGGAATGGAATCCATGGCCGGGATCGTCTGGAATATGCAATAAATACTCAGAAGGCTTGCACATGATCAAATACAAAAGTAACCGGCAGTTGAATTTGGACAGGAGTTTATCGGGAAGAGAACTCTTCACAAGAATATGTTTTTCATTTCAGCATGTTAGCAGTGAGTTCAGCGTAGGACCCTTTTTATTCCCTAAAGATCAGTAGCTTTTTTCATTTTCTTGTGTATACGCGACATGTTCGAAATACAATCTTAGGGACACACGAAATCAAATGAAATCGACATAACAATATGAAGATAAATTGAAAAATAAGAAAAAATGGGATTAGGCTGAAGGGGCCTACACAAAAATTCGGCCTAAAATACTAATATGTAAGTGTATTTCTGAAAAAATTCCAGATTTTGAGGAAACTCCAGTCTAACGGTAGGTGACTGATTTTACCTCTAACAATTTAAAACCCCATCATATTCTAAAATAAATTTCAATTAAGGTTACTCTGCTGGCATGACATCTACATTTGGTGTTGGAATCTCAGAGTCTGGTACCTGAGTTAGCTCCACTATCTCCCCTATATCTGATACCTGATCGATTGGAGTGATCTGGATTTCATCAAGCAGATTCGACGCTGGTCCGATAAGTCCGCCATTCTGGAGAGTTACCGGCTGATTCGAATGGGTGACAGCTCCAGCATCAGGTGAAAACAAGTTATTGTTCCTTGCGTTAGTTGCTTGAGCTGTCGGTTTTGACAGTACTTGAGCTTCTACTTTTATAGATATTATTTCCCCATTATTTGTATACGTAAAAACAGTATTATACTTTTTTAGAAGTCTCTTTATCAATTCATCAATACTATTTGTCTCTGTTCTGAAAGTAATCCGGTCTTGAGAGACACTCTCATCGATATCGAAGCTAATATTTGCGTCTCGACTAACATTGCTAAGAACTTCAGTTAATGGAACGTTGTCTGCATCTAATGTATATTTCTGAATTGAGGCTGAGGCACTAGCAGCATCGGAGCGTAAATATAAAAAAAAGACGCCGTTTAAGAGGAAAATAATAACAATCAGTTTTGCAGCGTTAATATTCATAGAAAGTCGAAAGATATAACTAGAATCTAATCCTGAAAAAGAATACAGGACTTTAACCAGTCTTTCAAGACGACCTATCTTGAAAGACTGGCTCGTTAAATAATCAAATTACTGTTGAATTACAAAGGTGTCAGCTATAATTCCAAGACCTTGAGTTTGCCCTCTGGTTGCCCCATCCATTAACCACATGAAGGTAAAACCATCGGTTACTCTTCTGAAGAGCAGGTCAGCTTTGCCATCACCATTTAGATCGGGTGTTCCCATGATTTTGTAGGCATCATAGTCGATAGAACCTGGTCCACCGTGGGATTTTCTATTAAGCCCGTCCATAAAATAGATATAGATCAGGCCATCAGTTGTCCTTCTGAACAGAATGTCATCTTTCCCATCGCCATCGAAATCAGCAACATCTTTGATCTCCATAGTATCGGGGATAAGTCCGAGTTCTTGGGCTTGTCCCCTGGTTGTCCCATCCATTAACCACATAAATGTCAAACCATCGGTTACTCTTCTGAAGAGCAAGTCTGCCTTGCCATCACCGTTCAGGTCGGGAGTCCCCATGATCTTGTATGCATCATAGTCGATAGAACCTGGTCCCCCATGGGACTTTCTATTAAGTCCGTCCATGAAATATATATAAATGAGGCCATCAGTAGTCCTTCTGAACAGAATGTCGTCTTTACCATCTCCATCAAAATCAGCAACATCTTTGATTTCCATTGTATCAGGAATAAGGCCGATTCCTTGAGTTTGTCCTCTTGGTTGCCCCTTCCATCAACCACATAAAGGTAAAACCATCGGTTACTCTTCTGAAGAGCAAGTCTGCCTTGCCATCACCGTTCAGGTCGGGAGTCCCCATGATCTTGTATGCATCATAGTCGATTGACCCTGGTCCTCCATGTCCTGTTCTGTTAAGACCATCCATAAAATATATATAAATCAGGCCATCAGTTGATCGCCTGAAAAGGATATCGTCTTTTCCATCTCCATCAAAATCTCGGTCACCCATAGAATTCCAAGAGTTGGGTCAGGAACATTTCTCACCGTCGGATCAAAAAGATCACCATTTGGATCCGTTGCGTTTGTCTGAGAATTTAGATATTCCTGAAGGTCAGTATATCCATCATGATCATAATCTGTAGTTTCATCTGCCGTAGTCAAGTCATTAAAATTGTCTATCTCCCATTGGTCTGGAATTCCATCGCCATCTGTATCATTTCCACTTCCGACAGTACTACTGTTATAGTGCCTGCAGATATTCCTGTAACAGGTTCCACTGGATATTCATCCCCATTAATGCTGATTAACATGGGTATTTCTTCACCTCCACTGTCGTAACCAGCCTGAGTGTTTGAAATTACGGAAGGTTCAATGCCTATATCATATGATGGTGCTGTTGCACCTGGTAATATTGTAAAACGCAAAATAAAAAGAGTATGATTTTCTGTCTCACCCGTTGTCGTTCGAGCAGCTGCTATCATGGAACCCATTCCTGGGAACTCACTTCCGTCCATAGCTCGATAATATTCTACGCCATCTACAACGACTGGTTCAGCGTCTGGAATTCCCATATCGGAGAAGAATGGGAAAAATTCGCTGTTTAGTTGATTAAGTTCAAGCGCTGAGGTGTCATAGGTTACCGTGAATGATGCTCCTGCAATATTAGCAGGGTTACTAACAGTGATTGGAACATCAATTTGCTCGCCAACAGTACCGCTGGAGTTGCCAACAGTTAGTGAGGTGTCTGCAACAGCCATTTTTGCGGCAGCGAATGTTAATAGAATAAATAATGTTATTAGTTGTTTTGTGTATCTCATGATAATTCCCCTGAGGTCTCTCATAGCCTCAGTAGTCGGTTGTGTTTCTGACTAATCTTTTAAAGATCTTAGCAACAATGTGTGTTGCTAAGTATTTGATTGTAATAAAGGGTGATTAAGAGAAAATCGGAGGGGGTGTTTCAGGAGATATTAAGTGAGATTGATACAAGGAAGTCTGTTCTGTGGGTGTAACTATCTGGTAGAAATACTATTTTTCTGACTGGTTCGTAATGATTTAATAAATATGGAGTTCTTGTTTTTACGATGATTCTTACTGTTTCAGATCTTATTGTTCTCATCAGTATGTGCTGTGATCAAAGTGTTTGGACTAGCTATATCATTAAGGGTGGAGATGGCTTTACTGAATACTATTTGAAAATCCGAAGTGTTGTCTTCAGTTGTTTGTCGGAGCTCTTTTACCTGAATGATCAGGTTTTGAAGATGATCTGTTTTCTTGGGTTGAATATACTCCATTGATATGAGGGATAATGAGAAAACCCCCAATATCGTTAAGGTGAGTATTTTTGACGCCCAATTTTTCATTTATGTATCCTAAATTTGAAACAGATTATTGACTGGTTTATTGTTGGAAGTTGTTTTGCAATAATTGTACCAAATTTATGATACTTGCGTGGGGCTTAACGGTAAGATGGAATTTATTCTATGATTCTAGATGTATGAACGATGCGACAGGTCCTGAGTAAGGGAGTGTTGAATCGAATTGTAGAGGAAATGTTGAGGAGAGTATGTCGCAGAGAAAAGACAGGCGTTGATGAGTGTGTTGTTTATTTGGGAAAGGACGTTATTTGAAAGAGTAAGTAGGAAAATTTCCTTTAATTTCTTTAAGATCTTCATTCATGAGTTGTATTTGTGTCACTGAAATATGGTTGTCGAGTTGCTTGGTATTACCTGTTTTTGAGAACTCAAAATGACAGAGAGTAAGATTTTCTCCTGATATTCCACTGGCACTAGCCATTACAAAGATTATTTGACCGGGGATCTTATCATTTACAACATGCAGAAATGATGAGGTTTCTTTTGATTTTTCTGCCTGCTTCAGGGTGAGAGATTTTCTGTCGAAAGAAATTACAACCTTCATTCCAGCGATTTTATCTGCACGGTCTATTACGAGTGACAATCTTAAAGGAGTAGCTGGATCTTCAGCGATAAAGCTCAGTTTTGCTTGATCTGCATTGGCCCCAGTGCAAAAAAGAAACAGAAAAATAGATAGAATAAGAAAAATCTGCGTTTTTTGTTTGGCAATTATCACATTAGACTCTTTGATGTTAAAGCATAGCCAATACTCAAAGATATATAAATCTTATCGATAGTTTAAGAATAATACGGTTGAAAATTAATTGTGTCAAGGTGGACTTGGTAATGTCACAATTGTGTGACTAAAGAATGCGAACAAGACCTCTTTTTTGAGAATAAAATAGAGTTTTTACAACTGAAAATCATATCGTTTGAATTCTTCCTCATTGAATTTATTGATCAGGGATCAGGCACAAAAATATTTATTACAGGACTGTCGGTAAATAACGACCTGTACTGTTAACTATTTAATATATATAAATAAATTATTACAAGAAGCGACAGTGTTTGTTCACTTCCATTAGTAAACATTCCTGTATCAATCTAGAGTATGAGCTATCGTTATTACCGTAAATTCCTTAAATATAAGTATGTTAGATTGATTCTCTTTCGCCAACGAACTGTAAGGCTCGTTTGTTGACTACTAAGTTTGCAGTACTATCTGATATAATGTTTCCAGGTAGCAGAGCTGATTGGTCAATTAAAATACTATAATATCAAAGGTATCGGTGTCTTCATTGCTGAGTTTATACACTGTTGAGTTATTCGAGAGACGACAGGGTGTTAACAGCGTTGATGCAACATTACTTCCCAATTCATAGGAGAAAACTGAATTTTTCTGCGAAGGAGGTTATTTTTTGGCAAACGGTTTCCTATAAATTAGGTAACTCTTCAACTTCCAGGATCATGAGCATAGATGATCATAGCCTTGACACGATTGAAGTTTTCACCAATGTTCTAAGTAGTATTTTTTCCATAACGGCTGAGCTTTTTTTCAAGCAAAAGCAGGAAATGGCAGTGTCTTTAATTGGTGACACGGTCCTTTGTGCAATTAAATTGGGTTTTATCCAAATATTTATATAGAAGGCATGAGCTTCTGGATAATTTTAAGAATTGCTCGCTGTCCTTTGTATTTTCGAGTTTTATTTGTATTACTAGAATAGTGCAATCTACTGACTATTCCTTCATGGAGCGTTATGTCGCAATATAAAAAGGCAATAATAGTATCCTTGTGTTTAGCTGCCGTTTTAATCTTTTCTGTTCAATCATCGTTAGCACAATCGGTCGGGGTCTATGGCGTTAATCAAGATTATCCAGAATTATCCAGATATAAAATTGCTGCGGTTTTCACACCACCAGTATCATGAGCTTATAAACACCCAGGCTTTAGCTGGCCGTGAGGTTTTTCTTACCCTTAATGTTTTTGGTGGTACACAAGCGTGGAAGGAATATCCGGATTCGATACCGGTTATGAATGATGGGCAGAAGCTCACTGGTCAATATGGAGGTGTCTGTCCCACGCACGCAAAGTGGCGAGCGAGTCGTTTAATGCTGCTTTCAGACTGGATGGAAGATTTTGTTGGTGAGAATGGGATTTCCGGGGTGTTTCTTGATTTTATAAGGTATCCCGGGAAATGGGAGCAGCCTCATCCTGAGATTATCGACAGCTGTTATTGTGAGCGCTGTCTGTTAACTTTTCAAGCTGATACCGGTGTTGAAATTCCTGATGAATTGACTGCTGTTAAGGAGAAAGCTTCCTGGATTAAACAGCATGCTTCTTTGAAGTGGATGGAATGGAAGAAAGAGAATATCGTTTCTTTTGTTCGTGATGTCAGGGATGTACTGGATAAATATTCAGGAAAGAGAAAGTTGAAACTCGGTGTTTTTCTTGTTCCGTGGAAAAAATCGGATTTCGATGGCGCCATTTCATTTCATCTGGCCCAGGATGCAGAACAGTTTATGCCGTATGTCGATGTTTTTTCCCCGATGACATATCACCAAATGGTAGATCAATCCGTTGATTGGGTGGGAGATATCAGCAGCTATTTCAAAGAAATGACCGGTGGTGAGATCTGGCCGATTATCCAGGCTGAAGATGTTTCTGCCGATGAGTTTGAGGGCGCAATTGGAGCTGCCTCGGATGCTGGGGCTGCACGATTGCTTGTATATAAGTACGCGCAGATAAAGCCTGATCAATGGGAGCGCCTGAGTCTGTTCTCACCAACAGAAAATCTAATTCCCAATCCTACCTTCGATTTTGCAGTGGATAGTCAGAATGTAAATGATGTGAGCTCAGCTGAGCAGGTTCCTGTGGGTTGGTTAGCTGGTGAAGGGGGATAATTCACGATACTCGATTCCAGGTTAGATATTTTGATGATACAGAGTTTATGAGTATCGGCATTACTGCGGGAAAGGACCGAATGGGGAGTTGGAGTACAGCTCTTCCAGAGTGTGACCCTGATGAGCAATATCGCTTTACAGCTGAGTTTTATCGTGAAGACCGGCAGGACTCAGGCGCATACCCTGAAGTTAGTATATGGGGGAAAAAGAATCGCCTCAATACTCACCGAATGATTGGTGACTTTCAGAAATTGTATGTTGATGTCGAGTGTCCGTCAGCATTAGACGAGCAAGAGAAACGTTTTATGTTTATTAACCATTCATCCGGAAACACCTTCTGGATGAGGAATCCTTTATTGGTAAAAGTTGGAAAGAGAAAAGAAGAGCGACAAATACCGCCGGATGATGGTTTCTTTCCTATTGGGGTTTACGGTGGTTCGGCAGATAATCTCGCTCAAATTAGGAACAGTGGATTAAACACTGCTGTTGTCAGGCTTGATGAAAAGAATGTTTCTGCATGCATGGAGTTGGATATTCATTGCACGCTTTCTGTGCCGAAAGATCCTGAAAAGCTATTAAATACTTTGAATCAGCTAGATACGTTGCTGCAGAAAGGAAGATTTTCTTTTTATGTCAATGATGAACCTGGGCTCCATTCTTTTCCTGTCTGGAAAGCTGAGGATATTCAACGGATTCTTAAAAAACGTTATCCCGAACGATTTACTAACATGGCAATTTTGCGGCCTCAGGTAATCTCCGAATACCAGCAGAGTGCAGATTATTTCATGCTCGATCAGTACCCGATACCAAATATGCCTTTGGTCTGGCTCTCAGATTCGATGGATGAGGCGGCTGGAGAAGTGGGTAGTAACCGTTTACAATCAGTAATACAGGCTTTTGGGGGAGAAAGGTTTGCGTATTCTGGCTGGCCTCGATTGCCGACGTATACTGAAATGAACAATCTGGCATTTTTGTCGGTAATTCACGGCAGCCGGGGAATCTACTTTTATACCTGGCCTGAAATTACGTCCACACAAGAGGGTAAAGACGATTTTGAAATGGTGATCAGGCGGTTGAACAGCTTACGGTCCTGGCTGCAGCAGAAAAATGATTCCGAGCCGGTTACAGTGAGTATGATGTCACGCTATGGTCTTGATCCCTCAGGGAATTCGGCAGTCCATTGTGTTTCAAAAACTTTATACGGTACGAAAATGCTGATGTGTGCAAATAGTATTCGTACCTATACTGAGGCAGAGATTGGAGTGCCTGAGAATGGACCGGATGAATGGCAGGAATATTATACCGGTGAGCAGTTCTATACAGTTGATGATACAGTCAGGTTGAAATTTGAACCATTGGAGGTGAAAGTGTTGATGGAGATTGTATTATAGTAGATTACTTCAATGTTGACAGTCGCACTCGCACCAGTTGTTTCTGGCCATTTCTGAACAATTCTAGATCTATGTCGCTGTCAGGTGTGCTCAATGCAATGCGGTTTCTTAGGTCCGCAGCGCCGTTTATTGAAATTCCTGATAGATTGATGATGATATCTCCTTCCTGCAGCCCTGCACGTTCAGCAGGAGATCCTTCCTTTACTTCCAAAACGCTTGCCGCCTGAGTGGTTGTCGGCAGGTTTTGTGCTGTCAATTGGTCGCTGTCTGCATCCTGCATGGCAATGCCGAGCCAGGCGCGTGTCACTTTGCCCTTTGCGAGGAGCTGTTCGGTGACAGTGCGGGCGATATTAATCGGGATGGCGAAACCGATTCCCATATAGCCGCCGGTTTGTGTGAGAAAGGCCGTGTTGATTCCGATCGCCTCGCCGTTGGTGTTGACCAGTGGCCCGCCTGAGTTGCCGGGATTGATGGCCGCATCGGTCTGGATATAATCCTCGTAATCGCTGATGCCGAGGGCATGCCTTCCTGTGGCGCTTATAATACCGGCAGTTACGGACTGGATGAACTCGTAAGGGGCTCCAAAGGCCAGAACCCATTGTCCGGTTTTTATGGAATCGGAGTCGCCAAGTTGGATGGTCGGGAGGTTTTCTCCGTTTAATCTTGATCAGGCCAATATCGGTCTTCGGGTCGGTGCCGATGATGGTTGCATCGAATTTTTGTTTGTCGGCAGTGGTTACGGTTACCTCGGTAGCGTTTTTGATCACGTGATAGTTGGTTAGAATATATCCGTCCCGGTTGATGATGAAGCCGGAACCGAAGCTGTAGCTGGTATCATTGCTGAAGAATGGCTCGCTGTTGTCTTTGCCAGGACTATCGCCGAAGATGTCCTTGAGAATCTTGTTGTGCGCGGAGGAATCCTTGCTGCTGGCTTTGGATTTTACCTGGATATAGACTATGGCCGGTTTATTACTGTCGATGATCTCGGTAAAACCGTCTGGTTGCATTCCGGGGTGTATAGCAAACGCCTGGCCAATGAAGACTAGAGAATAGATAAGGAACAGGAGAACAACTGTTTTTAACTGTGGATGTTTCATAGAAAAGATGGGTTCGGGAGGAAATAGTTATAGTTAATCTGAAATGTAAAATGTGCGAGTTTGTTGTATGGTAATGCACTGATATAAAATGACAATATTAATATCTATTTCAGAAAAGCAATGTGGATTCGATAAAATAAATTTTTCCTACTCAACTGATATGAATACCTTCAATGTTAAGAAAAGGCGGCTCTTCAGTTACTGAACGAAGTCGTGTGATTATCTTAATGTTGCTTGATCACGTTGGAGGAACTGAAAACGTTATTTGGTGGTTATGGCATTAACCGGTTCCGTTGGCCCCATATATTGCCAATGCCATGCCTCCCAGGGCATTTTCATCCTATTGGTCTTTGAGTAGATTTCTTCAAAGCCGAAGGAATTTCCATTTTCCTGCAGCCATAGATATTGTTCTGTGTCGGCAAATCGCCAGTTACTCGGGGAGAAGTCTACCGCAGTACCAAGCATGTGGTTTGAGTATCCCGGTGGTGCGACATAGCGAATAATATCATCGAAGTCACGTCCTTCTGCGAGCATTCTCTTGAAAATCTTTGCTTGATAATTGGCTGAACGATATCCCGATTCCACCTGAATCAGCAGGCCATCTTCTTCGGCCTGTGTTAACATCGCCACTAGATTTTTCTGGGTCTCAATTGTTACGTAGACTTTTCCTTCATCTTTACAGAATTTAAGTGGGATCTGTTTAAAATCACCATAGGTTAACGTCGGCGCATCAACCTTGTTGCCTTTCCAGGGAGCGGGAACAGGGTACTGCACACCATTTATAGTTATCACTTCATCAGTGTCGTCTTGAGCAGACGATTGATCTTGCTCATTGTCCGGTGCATTGGCATAGGAGGGCGTTCCAGTTCCGATGAGGAAAACAAGACACGGGATGATAATAAATATTTTTACCAGATATAGATACATTTTCGACCTGTTGCTCTGTGGTGACATACTGTATTTAGAATCCCATTTTTAGCCCCTTCAGTCTGTAAATACAGTCTGAAGGGAGCTGAATCATTTGGTTCATAGTGATAACAGACTCCACACATTGGAGCAAGACTCTCTTTATAATTTAGTGCATAAGTATCTGTGTGGGCACGCTTTATGCCGTTTATCCGCTCAGTGAAAACAATAAGAAAAATTTTTTTAAAGAGATCGGTTGGCGCTTTTGTTATAGTACGGCGGTTGCGAAATATGAACCTTTGGAAGCAGATTGTGAAAACAATTACATATAGAATTGGAACGATATGAGTAGAGTTTTATTTAGTTTATTCCTCCTTCTTGTCTTGCCTGGAATCCTTGTTGCAAAAGAAGAAAAGTACGATATTGCCTACATTTGGGAAGACAACCTTGATCTGGTTCTTGATTATCAGCAGGAACTTGAAGCACTGTTTGAACCGGAGCAGATTAGAAGATTGCGGATCGTCGGGCGTGAAGATGGCGCCTACGGCATTGTCTATGACCTGAACAGTGACGCACTCTCTTCTGCCCAGGAGATGATAAAACAGAGTGAGGTTTTGAGAAAGGCCGGGCTTTCTGAATGTTTTGCCATCGAAGACCAGGGTTATTTCCGGCTCTTTAATGTCAGTTACGGGCTGGGGCCAAATCTCGAGGACCTTAAGAAACTCTATAGCAGGATCTACAATTATCTTGGTCAGGAAGTCGGCAAAAATCTTTTTATCGAGAAAACTGATTCAGATAACTATACCCTTATTTATCGTCGCCGGGGTGATCGGGTTTCAACCTATGCTGTCGCCAAAAAACATAGAAAACTCCTCAAGCGGAGAAAAATATATACATCAATAACACCGGAGAATAATAATCCGGTCATTTTCGGTGAGTCGAGTTACCTCGATGACAGCAGCGAACCTGAATCTGCTGTTGTCGCTGAAACACCAAAGGTTTCAAAGCCAAAGCCTGCAAAAAAGGCAGCAGTTGTTGCTCAGGCGCCTTCAAAACCTCCGGTAAGACAGAAAATTGTATTGAATTCGGGCAACAGCAGTGTTGAGAAGAATATCGAGGAGTATATACAATCTCTTAGAAAGAAAGGAAAGCTGTCGAGCGATGAAACAACCGGCTGGATGGTTGTTGACCTGACAAATGGTAAAAGTGTTGTCGATATTAATGCAGATCAGGTGTTTCAGGCGGCAAGCATGATAAAGCCGTTTATTGCACTGGCGTTTTTTCACCAGGCAAAAGAGGGTAAATTCATCTATGGTCCGAAAAGCCGGGCCAAAATGGAGCGGATGATTCAACGAAGCGATAATGCTGCCACAAACTGGGTAATGCGTGTCGCCGGTGGACCGGCAAAATGTGAAGAGATCCTGAGACGTTATTATAGTCATATCTTTAAAGAAACAAAAATCATTGAATATATCCCTGCCGGCGGAAAGACGTATAAAAACAGTGCTATTCCATCAGATTATGTCAGGTTTCTCCAGGCACTCTGGAATAATGAACTGCCCTACGGAAAAGAAATGCGTCGTCTGATGTCTCTACCGGGGCGGGATCGTCTCTATAACGGCACACCAATACCGCAGGGGACACTGGTCTACAACAAGACTGGGTCAACAGCGCATCTCTGCGGCGATATGGGAATTCTGGTGCCTCGTGATAAAAAGGGGCGACGCTATCCATACGT
Source organism: uncultured delta proteobacterium (assembly GCA_963776075.1). GTDB lineage: Bacteria > Desulfobacterota > Desulfobulbia > Desulfobulbales > Desulfocapsaceae > MADRE3. The sequence continues at coordinate 230,099 of CAVZLG010000008.1, read as the reverse complement.
GCTTGTCGGTATCATTGAGAGAAGTTCACGTCCCCAGAATTATGGCAACTGGATGCTTTCAAGAGGAAACGTTATCAGGAAAGTGTCGACGATCGTCTATGAAGAAATGAAGCGGCAGTACCAGTTGCTATAGCGTTTCAGCTGTTGCAGGATTAACTTATATCTCTTGCTGCACATTGTGGTCGTTCCCTTTTATCATCTTGTAATGCCCATTTTATAATGATTCCTTCCAAATTATATCGATACTCAATTGATACATTCAATGGGCGATTTGTTAATGGCTGGTGTTTTCATCGGCTATATAAGAAGAGACCATTAAAGATCAGTATCGTCGCCGACGGTCAGCTCATAGGAACAACTGAAACGGGTGAATACCGGCGAGATCTAAAAAGTCAAAAGGTACATGCAACGGGTCTGTGCGGATTTGATTTCAGCTTTCCTGCTGACTTTATTCCCGATCGGTTTCAAACGCTTGAAATCTATGTGACAGGGATGGACAAGCCGCTGTTTCGTATTGCGGGGAATGAGGTTGAAACCTTAATTCCAGATTCGGCTCAAAAAATATGTTTTATGCATATTCCCAAGACCGCCGGTTCCTCTTTCAACGCATTTCTCAGGCGATGTTACCCTCAGGCAGTGTACGCACCTCATCTAGAGCGGGTTCCAAAAGAGATTCGTGAATCGATAACAGCCACCAAAAGCTGCATATCCGGCCATCTGCCGTGGTACGAGATAAAAACGTTGGTAGGAAAAACAGCGCACGGGCTCTATTCGATCATCAGGGAACCCTATCGCCATCTCCATTCACATATTAATTATGTCAGACGGGTATCTACCGATCGTGAAGACGAAGCGAATTACGAATATAAACACAATGATACGATCAGGGGTCTTGCCGAAAAACTTCTACAGGTAGACTTTGGAGATGATGCACAAATAAGAGATTTTGTTGAGACTATTGCTGGGTATGAACGGGACTTTTTTGACAATATCCAGACCCGGTATTTTCTTGATTATCGGCCTGAGAAAGTGAGCCTTGAGGATTTTGAGAATGCCCAGAAAAATATCAGGCGTTTCAGGTTAATAGGGCTCACCGAAGAATATGACCGGTTTGTTGAGCGATTTTGCCAGGACTTAGGCCTACCACCCCAGACTGAATTACAAAGCTCAAATATATCAGATCATTACCAGCTTTTTGATCCCCTTCAAGCGTCTGCCACTAACCCGCTCCATGAACTGGTTACGTTTGATCAGCAGCTGTACCGATCTGTCTCAGATCTTTTCTGGGATCACTCGGGAAAATGAAGAGATGATTTTACTGTATATGAGTATTATGGTGCAGCTATAGAACGTTTCTTGCATGGGGTGACAGGCATGGTTGCAGGTAATACTGGTAATCGAAACGTGCAACTGCCAAGAGAGCTGTCTTTGACTGTTATATTTTTCCTTATTAACGACTCGTTGTTATACGTGTATGGTGGGATGAAAAGCACGTGCTAATCAACAGGATGTGGAATGCCGGTTTACGAATATGAAGCGCTTCTGAGCAGCGGAAAGAAGGACTCCGGGGTCATGGATGCAGAGAGTGAGTCTGCCGCCAGGACCCGCTTGCGTTCATCGGGCAAGTATCCTGTCAAGATTCGTCAATCAAGGACGAAATCAAGCAGCGCAGATTCTTCCGGCCTTGCCCGCGTTTCAATTTTTGAGCGAGTCAAGGCTGAAGAGATCAATATCGTAACCAGGCAGCTTGCCACCTTGCTGGGAGCGGGGATACCGCTTGATACTGCGCTTTCAAGTATCGTTGATCAGAGTGATAACCCGGCACTGAAAAAAATGGCTGCTCAATTGAAAGAGTCGATCAGTGAAGGTGAACCGCTCAGCCAGGCCCTGCAAAAATATCAACGGCTCTTTCCCAATATGTATACCAATATGATAAGAGCCGGCGAAGCATCTGGATCCTTGGACAAGGTGCTTACCAAGCTGGCTGATTTTGGTGAGAAGCAGCAGGCCCTGAAGGCCCGGCTGCGGGCGGCTCTCATTTATCCTATTTTTATGGCGGTGGTTGGTGCGGGGATTTTGTTTATTCTTATTACCTATATTGTACCCAATATTGTCCAGGTTTTCGATGATATGGAAAAGGCTCTGCCGCTGCCAACCATTATATTGATAAACACCAGCAGCTTCCTGCGTAATTACTGGTGGTTGCTGTTACTTGGCATTGTTGTTGTCGTCATTTTGGTCCGTTTACTGATAAAGCAAAAAGCGGGTAGATATGCCTGGGATATGGTAAAACTACGGACGCCTGTTATTGGCGGTGTCGTCCGTAAGGCGATGATTGCACGATTTTCCTCAACGATGGAAAGTTTGCTCGGCAGCGGCGTTGAACTTATTGATTCTCTTGAGATAGTCAAGCGAATCATAGATAACGTCCATATCTCAAAAGTAATTGATGAGGCGATCGAGCATATCAACAAAGGGAAAAGTATGGCCAATGCCTTTTCGGGGTCGCCATGGTTTCCTCCAATGTTTGTGCAGATGGTTGCTGTCGGCGAGAGCAGCGGCCAGCTGGAACAGATGCTCGGCAAGGTCACGACAGCAAGTGAAAGGGATGTTGAATCCGCAGTTCTTGGGATGACGTCCCTGATAGAACCGGTGATGATTGTTTCGATGGGACTGGTGGTTGGAATGATTGTCCTGTCAATTTTGCTGCCGATTTTTGAAATGAATCAGATGATAGGTTGAAATCCCGCTCTATGAAAATGGTCATATCTGGTATAGTGATAAATTATTGTGAAAAACAGAACGTAAAAAGTGCATGTCACCCCAAAGCCGATCTGGAGGAGAATGGCCATGCATAAATGGTTAATACGTGTAATTCCCGGTCTTTTCTTAATGATTGCCGTAGCCGGATTCTCTGTTGCTGAGGAAGTCGCGCTCGACAATGAGTTTGGAAACGAGGGACTGGTTATCACTAAACTGGGCATCAGGGTGGATCAGGCGACATCGATCGCTGTCCAGGACGATGGTAAGATTGTTGTTGCAGGCTCAAGTGATGACGGACTGGGGAGTAAAATGGCGGTTATTCGCTATCTTCCTGATGGCACAGTTGATCATGAATTCTTGTTTTCCGCCGGCGACGCTCTTGGAACGGTACATGAAGATGATGGTGTTCATGCCGTAGCATTTACAGAAAACGGCTTGATTTTGCTCGGTGGCACACTGAGTGTCGATGGTTATCGGCAGGGTGTTGTTCTCCGCTTGCTGGCCAATGGCCAGGTGGATGTAAATTTCGGGCAGGAGGGTATTGCCTACATCGGCGTTGATAATGTTGATTCTGAGATAAGAGATTTAATAACTGACGAAGAAGGACGAATAATCGTTACTGGTTTTATCGATGACGGTACAAAGGAGAGTCCGCTCGTTGCGCGTCTCACCGATAGTGGAGAACTGGATCAAATCTATAATGATGGTGGAACGGTCATAGAGAGCTCTATCAATGGGCGTGGCACCGGGCTTGTTCGATTAGCGGACGGTATGCTGGTCGTCGGTGGGTACAGTGTTCGGGACGACAATTGGAAGGGGCTCTACCTTGCCCGGTTTCTGGAAAATGGCGCTCTGGATATTGAATTCGGAGATGAGGGGCGGGTTGTCTGGTTTGATGATGTTGAACAGATTATAGCTCATGATATCGGTGTCACTGATGATGAAAAGATTGTGCTCGCTGGTGAAGTGGAGCTATCCGATGGTCAGCACCGTATCATGCTTGCGCGTTATGAAAATGATGGGCTGGCCGATCAGCGTTTTGCTGAAAATGGTATTCTGGTTCACGATACCGGCTTGGACAGCAGTGTCTACAGCCTGGCTATCCACCCAGATACGACTATTATTGCCGCAGGGTACCAGGTTTCATCAACCGGCAAGGATATGGTGATCCTCAGATACCTGCCCCAAGTAGATGCCAGTGAGGCTCTGGATAGTGAGGCCCTGGAACTGGCAGCCAGTGAAGCGGGAGATGAGCCCGCTGAGATTATTAAAATTGCTGCACTGGCAATTGAAGAAGGCTCGATGAATATACCTGTTGCCGCCTCAGTTCCAGTGAAATATGAAGCAGACCTGATTACCACTGAGCTTGAGGGAAGTGATGAGGTCAGCAACGATATTGTCATGACTGAAGATGGCAGTATTTATGCGGTTGGCTCTTCAGGAGATGATGACGATAGCGCTTTTATGGTGGCCAAGTTTTCAGGATTGGTCGGCGATGGTTACCCTGTCGGCCCAACCGGTGCAACGAATACAGAATACTACAGGATTGGAACGATGCCGGTTACTGGCGTAACCAGAGTAGGGGCGACAACCGGCGGTAATATTGTACTCAATGGAAATTTTGAAAGTGCTACCTGCGTTGAAGATTGTGAAAGTTCCTGTGAAGACATCGAAGAGAACGAAGACTGCCTGAGCGAATGTGCGGATAATTGTTCGGTACCGACGGTCACTGAACGAGGGGTCGTCTATTCTGTTGATCCAAACCCGGAATATGATGATGGGACGGGAGATGGAGAAGACGGCATCGACGATGGCGGGGAGGCTGTCCCGGTTGAAGATGGCGATGACTCTTCTGGAGACGACTCGTCTGGAGACAACGTGACAGGATTGGATACTCTCTTTAATCTTAACGATTATTTTGTTACAGAAGGACAGACCTCTGATGGTTCTGGTACCGAGACATATGTGAGCGAGATTGAAGGGATAAATCCCCAGACGGTATACTATGTCAGGGCCTATGGGCTTCTCTCTGACGGATCGGTTATTTACGGCGATGAATACAAGTTTAAGACGAACGACTCATGTTTTATCGCAACCGCAGCCTTTGGTTCGATCGACATGTTTGCAGTCAGGGCATTAAGGGATTTCAGAGATCAATATCTGATTCCTCATGAGTGGGGAAAATCTATTGTTCATATGTACTATTTTCTGTCGCCAACGATTGCTGATCTGGTTGAGCAGTCTTTCGTTTTGAGAATGATGATAATTCTGCTGTTGATCCCTGCGGTGGCCGGAGCCATCTTCCTGCTGTACACAACTATTCTAATGAAATGTATCATTATCACAGCACCAGTCACCTGGTATTTATTCTCTTATACTAAGAAAAGATATGGAATCGTCCATGCATAAGAACGAACAGCAAAAGGCTCGACTGACCATTGCCCATAAATTATCCGATGAACGGGGTTTTACCCTGATTGAACTACTGGTCGTTTTGATTATTATCGGAATCCTGGCCGGTTATATCGGCCCGAAAATCATGGGACGCCCGGAAGAGGCGAGAAGAACAAAGGCCGCATTGCAAATTAGCGGAATAGAGACGGCACTGAAACTGTACAAGCTGGACAATGGCACCTACCCATCCACAGAACAGGGCTTACAGGCGCTTATCGAGCCGCCAGCAACTGGAAAGCTGCCACCCCGGTGGCGTGATGGCGGTTATATGGAGAACAGCAAATTGCCGAAAGATCCGTGGGGTAATGAATTCGTCTATCTCAGCCCGGGAGTAAACGGAGATTTTGACCTGAGCTCCTTTGGACCGGATGGCGAATCAGGCGGAACAGGCGAGGATGCCGATGTTAACAGCTGGGAAATTGAGTAATTCCTCTTGTCAGAAAAAGTGATTCACCGCCTTCTCCGATCGACTGGTCCGGCCGCCGCAGAGAATGGATTTACCCTTCTTGAACTCCTGGTGGTAAGCACGCTGATCGCAATTATGCTTGCCCTCAGTGTCCCCGCCTTTCGAACGTCACTCTTTACAGACCAGCTCCGCCAGGCTGCCAGGAGAGTCATCGGGACAGTTAATGAAGCGCGGCAGGCTGCAACAGGAAGCAGAAATGGCTGTTTTATTAATCTGGATTTGAATGAAAACCAACTCAGCTATGATTGCCCCCAACCTCCGACTGAGGAGGAAACTGGTACAGCTGATGAAGATAAACCTGAACGTCTGACCACACTGCCCTCTCCCGTAAGAATAACTTCAATCTGGAAGGGCAGGGAGCAGAATGTCACCTCGGGGGATGTTTCTCTGTGGGTTAATCAGAACGGCCAGATGGATCAAATGATCATGAACCTGACTGATGGTGAAAAGGAGCTGGCCCTGGTCAGTTCAGTTTTTGTTGCGACGATTCGACTGGAGGACAAATCGATGTCACCAGCTGATCTTGAAACAAATTAACCCTTTTGCATAACCTGGAAATGGTGTTTTTCCGCGGCAATGACCATGGTGAGGAACAATATTAAAAACGGCTTTACTCTTCTTGAGGTAATGATAGCGATTTCAATACTGGCTATCGCCTTGACCGTTCTGCTCGGAAATCAGAGTCAGAGCCTGCGTCTTGCCGAAGAGAGCCGGTTTGCCTTTACCGCTTCCCTGCTGGTAAAAGAAAAGTTGGCCGATTTCCAGATATCCGGGGAAGAATTGTCGAGCACAGAGGGTGATTTTGGAGACGATTATCCCGGTTATTTCTGGTCTGTTGAGGTAGAGACGCCCGATTTTGAAGATTATCCGGCCCTGGCCGGGGCTGAACAGTTTATTCAACAGATTGATCTGAAGGTGTTTACCGAGGGCGAGCAGCAGACACTAAATATCAGAAGGCTCAAGCTGGTTGGCAATAAATGATGGTAATTCGATCAGTTCGGAAAGAGAATTATGGTTTTACCCTGCTTGAAGTTGTGGTAGCGATAACGATATTCGGTCTGTGTATCTCACTTGTTTATGTTCTCTATAACTCGGTTACTTCGATTGTTACATCAGTTGAGCACCAGGCAGTGCGCGATAATAGTGCTAAAACAGTTCTGGATCGTTTTTCTGAGGACCTGGCCGCTGTTTATGTCGGCAAGCAGGGGTTTGTCGTCGGTGAGCAAGCAGGAGGGTTCAGCACGGAAGACCCAGTTCTTGCGATAACCACAACAGCGCACCTGCGGTTAAATCCAGAAGCACCCCCGGTCGATGTTGCCATGGTCCGTTATTATCTCAGGGAGCAGAGTGATTCGGATACCTTTAGTCTGCTGCGCTCAGATACACCTGTACTCTCAGCTATTGAAGAGGCTGAGCTGCCGGAACAGCAAAAGCATCTGCTGTCTGACCAGGTGGTGAAACTGGAGATCGTTTACATCGGGCAGGATGGAGAAGAATATACAGATTGGGATTCTGTCTCCGATTTTGATGCTGAACAAGAGAGTAATGAGCGATTCCCACAAGCCTATAAAATTCTTTTGAGTTTAGGTACCGACGGGGATAATAAAGCCGCTTATACCAGTTATCAGGCGAGTGTGAGGGTGTCAGAGAACCTGATCGAGTTTGAAGGAGATCAATGATGTCTTCTGATAAAGTCGGCCCGTCAGGTGAAAAAGGAGTCGCGTTGCTGCTCGTTGTTTCTGTTGTAAGCCTGTTGACCGTGATTATTCTTCAATTTAACAAAAACATGCGGTTTAACCTGGATCAAGCGTGGTCATTTAAGGATCGTGAGCAATTGAACTCGATTGCAGAGTCCGGTATTGACCTTGCCATCGCTGTTCTCCACACAGACAGCTACGACAATGATCATGACAGTATGCACGATTCGTGGGGGAAAATCGGTGAGGCTCCGCTCACAATTTTTGACCGCGGGGCAGCGCTGAATATTACCATAAGTGATCTCTCGGGTCGGTTTCAGTTGAACAGCTTGGTGCTGAGTGGTGTTGAAGGAGGAGCTCAGGATTCCAATACGAATCTTTCTCCGGATCAGGCCAAGGAAATATTTCTCAGACTGCTGCTGTCTGGAGAGTTTAGTATTGAAGATGACCTGCAAGCCAATGAAATTGTTGACTCAATTGTTGACTGGCTGGACAGTGATGACAAGGAATCCACCTATGGGGCTGAAGAAGGATATTATGAATCGCTCGATCCTCCCTATTCTCCACGAAACAATTTATTGGAACTGCCAAACGAATTATCGGCGATTAAAGGAATTACTTCCGAGTTATTGTATGGAAATGATGAAAAAAAAGCACTAGCAGATTATATTACAGTTTTTGGAGAGAATGGAACAATTAATATTAACACGGCAGACCCACTCCTTATCCAGGCTATTGACGACAGGGTGGAAGCAGAAAACGCAGCGCTGCTCGTAGAATTCAGGGAAGATGAAGATAATGCAGCATTGCTCGGGGAGCAATCGTGGTATCGAAGTGTGTCGGGGTGGCCCGGCGACATAGAATTGAGCAATAGATTTGTGGTAACGACCAGTAATTTCTTCAAGATCACGGCAGAAGCGACTCTGGGCAATGGAGTACTGACGATGGTTGCCTATATTAAACGATCAGGCAAACAAAAAATGGAAATACTCTACCGAAAGGTCAATTAAAACATGGCTGAATCTCACGTTTCCATAGTCATAGCCGATAACCGGGTCACGGCGGCAAAATTCACTGCCGAAAAACGTGACTTGAAAATTGGTGCTGGAGACTCCGCCTTTTTTGAAAAGAGCAGTGACTTTGCAAAGAGCCTGGCGACGGTACTAGAGAATTGTGCAGCCTCCTCAATGGCCTGCAGGGTAGCATTGGGCCCTGAGTTCTTTTTCTTTCGTACTATCGAGCTGCCGTTTTCAGACAAAAAACAAATAGCAAGTATTCTCTCATTTGAAATCCAGGACAGCGTTTCTCTCAGCGAGGATGAATATATCTTTGATTATCTCTTTGTTGACGATAGCAGTAAAGGAGCCCGGGTGTTGGCGGTGCTTCTTAAGAAAGAGGTTATCCACAACCTGCTGGCAATACTGGGGGAATATGATTTAGATCCTGAAGTTATAACACTATCCGGAGTTCCAGGGTGTCATAATTTTTATCGATTGACTGAAAACCGGTTTGAAACCTGCTATATGCTCGATGTCGGTATCAGCTACGCAGCAGTCTACTTACTGAAAAGAGGCAACGTTACCCTGGTGCGTTCCATTCCTGTTGATCCTGGTCGGAAAGCCCATTTTTATTTTACAGAGGATACAAAGAAGCTGGAAGTTCAAAATCCAGAAAACCTTAATGGTGTCCTACAGGAACTCGGTAGAAATGTACAGAATACTGTTGTCGCCCTGCGAGGGGATAGCAGTGATACGATAGACATTCCCTGGTGCGTCGGCGGGCCGGTTGGCAGCGTGCCTGAGGTCAAAGAGGCATTACAGGAATATCTGACGCTGGGCGATAATTTCCAGAACTGGGTCCGTTATTCTAAAATAGATGGGATAGAAGCATTTCTGATGCTCTGGCCGACAGGTCTTTTTGACGAAGTTCTGGCTTTGGCCTGTTGCCCAAACAGAGATCTTCAGCATATAAATTTCAGAAAAGATGAGTTTGCCCGCAGATATGACCGAAAGCGGTTGCATAAAATTGTCAGAAGCGGTTCAGCGGTTCTACTCGTCGTTGTTCTCCTGGCAATTTCGGGTCTGATACTCGATTATCAGCGCATGAAAACAGAACGAGACAGTTTGGTTTCGCAGGTTGCCGAGATTTATAAAGAGACGATACCGGGAAGCGGGCGGCTCGTAAATCCGGTTCAGCAACTTCAGGTCAAGGTCAATGAGTTGAAGAGTGCAACCTCGACAGGCGCATCCGATGACCCGACACTTAATACCCTCGTTCTTCTGGGTGATGTTTCTGATCGAATTCCGGAGTCTCTCAAGGTAACGTTCCAGAGATATATCTATGACCGGAAAACAATACGAATCAAAGGGCTTACCGACAACTTCAACACGGTTGATCAGATGAAACAGTCCCTTGACAAGTCACCATATTTTTCAGAGGTTGCCATTGTTTCTGCCAATGTTGCTTCAAAAGGTGATGGGGTAAGATTTGAACTCAAGTTGCAAATGTAGAGGTTGTTGTGAAGCGTGTTAACCTGAAACAGAAGATCAGTGATGCCAGGAAACGGATCGGCATCGACCGGCTTGAGAAAAGAGAAAAATATATTCTCTTGTTTGGAGTCTTCTTTGTGCTCGGCTTTATCGTTCTTCAGGCCATGGTCCTGCCGTACGTGGAGGCGCGGCAGACAATGACACGGTCATTGAGTAGAAATGAGAGTGAGCTCGTTGACATACAGCTTCTCAGGCAGGAATATCTTGAATTAAAATCAAGGCAGGGTGATATAGAAAAAAGGCTGACCAAAAGGACGCCAGGCTTCAGCCTTTTCAGCTTTCTGGAAGAGCAGGCTTCGGCAACGAAAGTGAAAAGCAGCGTCACCTATATGAAACCGACGGCAAATGAAATCGATGAAGGGTTTAATGAGTCGATTGTTGAGATGAAGATGGAGCGAGTGACGCTGGACCAACTCGTCGCATTTCTGGTGAAGATCGAATCAGAAGAAAAAATTGTTTCCATACAGCGGATATCAATCCAGGAAAATGGCCAGGAAGAGGGACTGCTTGATACCGTTTTGAGTATTAAAACCTTTGAACTGAACAGATCGTAACTGCTGTGAGGAAAAAAACTTTTAAATAGACGATTGTTGAAAATGTCATACATCACCAAAACATTTATAGTGCCGATTCTGCTGATTACAATTTTATGTATCGCAGCCGTTGAGGGATTTTATTATTTTGGTGAGAAATATTTAAAGACGCTCGACAGCAGACGAGATCAGCCCGCAGCTTCTGTTTCGGCGGTCGACAGAGAAAAAATCATCAAAGATTTAAAAAAACCAGTTGATTATTCCGTAATAACCAGGAGAAACCTGTTTGCTTCACTGAAGGGCTCTGATATAAAGGTTCAGAAAGAGGATCCATTGCGGGCTCTAGAACCGTCTTCTATGGATGTTGTACTGATGGGTACGATCTCCGGTGCAGGAGATGGGGTAAGAGCCGTTATTTATGATAAGAAAGATAAGAAGCAGGAACTTTTTCAGGTGGGCGATTATATCCAGCAGGCGATTATCAAGCAGATAATGCGTGGAAAGGTGATATTGAATCTTAATGGTAAAGATGAAATGCTCGATATCAGTGAAGCCCGCAATGTAAAAATTCCAAGGGTGGCAAAGATAAATCCTGTTGTACAGACCAGAAAAGTAATCGGCCGACCTGTTGGTCAGCCGGTGAACAATAATGGCAGCAACAATGGCAAGCAACAACAACGGCAACAACAATGGCAGCGGCGTCGATAACAATCTGCCTCCGGGCGTTCAACTACCCCCTGGCGTTCAACCAGGGAATGGACAAACCAGCCGTCCCAAACAATTACGCTCCTATAGAGGGGGGGTAATTGTCAAGGATCAGTCAGTTACGCCAAATGATCAGGGGAGAAAATAGATACGTATGAGACGGGCTTTTCGTTATTCAATAGACGTTTTTCTGTTGGTGCTGTGCGCAGGTTCTCTCATCTTTGCGGGTGATGTCCTGTCTGCGCCGCAACAACCCTCCAGTCAAAAATCTTCCAATGAACGATATATTACGATTGATTTTGATAATGTCGAAATTAACCTGCTTATTAAGTATATCAGTGAACTGACAGGTAAAAACTTTATCGTTGACCCTGCTGTACGGGGAAATGTAACAATTATCTCACCGACCAAGATTTCAGAAAATGATGCGTATCTGGTTTTTGAATCGGTCCTTGAAATTCACGGCTTTACCACGGTGCCATCGGGGGCCGTAATCAAAATTGTGCCGTCAGCAGAAGCACGATCGCGCTCTATTGACACGATTAAGGCAGGAGAAGTTACCCAGCCTGAAGATAGAGTGGTGACCCAGCTGGTTCCACTGAAATATACAACTCCCGTAGAAATGCAGAAAGTTTTGCAGCCGTTGGTGTCAAAAACCTCTGTTGTTATTCCTCATACCCAGTCAGGTATGCTGATAATAACCGAGACCCTGTCTAACATTAAGCGTTTGATGTCGATAATTGAGACCCTGGATGTGGAATATTCCCGTGAGGAAGTTGGCGTTATTCCACTGAAATTTGGTAACGCGGTGAAGATTTCAACCATACTCAACACCATCTTTCAAAAATCCGCAGGAGCTCAGACAGCAAAGGGAGGAGTCGCTAAGTCATTAATCAAGGTGGTTCCCTATGAGCGTATAAATACCCTTGTCATCCTGGCTGAGCCGGCTGATGTTGCCCGGGTAAAGCGGTTGGTGGATCAACTTGATACCGAAGCTGAGCGCGGTGAGGGGAATATCCATGTATTCTACCTGCAGAATGCCACGGCAAGCGAGTTGGCCAAGGTTTTAAACGCCTTACCAGAGCAGCAGACTGAAGAAGAACAGGTAGATGGGAAAGCACCAGCCATATCCAAAAATGTCAATATCATGGCTGATGAAGAAACCAACGCCCTGATCATCACAGCTTCCCGGTCTGAATATACGGTAATGGAAGAAGTGATTAAAAAACTCGATATTCCTCGTCGCATGGTCTATCTCGAGGCCCTGATCATGGAGGTCAGCACAGACATGACCTTTGATGTGGGGGTGCAGTGGGTTGCAGGAGGTGTGTTTGATGATGGTACAGGCCGGCTGGCAACCGGGTTCAGCGGGGAGGCGGGCTTTGATCTTCTTGGCGGTATCACCGACCCGGATAACCCGTCATTACCTCGAGGTTTTTCCTTCGGTGTTATCAAGGAGGGCATTGAAATAGGGGGAGTTACCTTTCCAAACATCGCTGCGATTCTCAAGGCCTATAAACAGGATGAAAATATTAATATTATATCTACCCCGCAGATTTTGACCACGGACAACAAAAAAGCAGCGATATCTGTTGGTCAAAACGTACCTTTTATCACCAGTCAGAATACGACAGCAAGTGAACAGGATTACACTCAATATGAATACAAGGATGTCGCGACAAAGTTAAGTATTACCCCGCATATCAATCAGGCAGATACCCTCAGGCTTGAAATAGAAACGGAGGTTGTGAGACTGCAGGGAACGCAAGAAACATTGACTCCGTCAACATTTAAGCGTACGGCAACGACAACCGTAATTGTTAACGATAAAGACAGTGTTGTCATTGGTGGTATCATCGGCCAGGATGCAAGCGAAAGTGAATGGAAGATCCCATTCCTGGGTGATATCCCAGTCCTGGGGTGGCTGTTTAAAACGCATACCACTAAGAGTGAGAAAACAAACATGTTCATTTTTGTTACTCCCCATATCATAAGAAATCCTGCTGATATCGCAGCTGTTAGTTTGAGGAAGGAGGAGGAACTCGGAAACGTAATGCCGCAGGTAGAAGAACAACTGCATCAGAAAATAAATCCAGAGCATTCAGTAAAACTCGCTGATATCGGATATGAAAAACTTAGTGGTGGGCAGAACCTTGCGGCCAAAGAATATTTTATTGAATCCCTGTCAATTGATCCCAATAATCCATTTGCCTTAATTAACCTGGGTGTGCTGTATGAAAAAGAAAAAGCATATCCGCAAGCCATACAGATGTATCAGCAGGTGATTGACACCGGTACACGTGAAGTTGCCCGAAGCCCCGAGGGCTATGAAAAGGGCGATATATCTCTGGTACAGATTGCCCGGGAAAATATTACTCACGTGAAAAAATTGATGCAGAAGCAGTAGCCACAAATTTTCGAGCACAAAAATACAAAAATGTGAAATAGTGGGCCCAATTGCTGCTGTCTTTGCTTCTTCATAAGAAAATGGAATCAATGCTATTTTCTTGATGAATGAGCCACTTGCAATCCTGTCCGGTTGATGTGGTCTGTTTCTCATTTTCGATTAATCATCAGGATTATCGATACTGGTTTTTCACTGTCCTTATCTGAACAATTTACCCTGTCCCTCCCGCCATAATTTATCAGCTTGATTTACTGCGCTTATTTCTGTTTTAATACCATATGTTGTAGTTAGTTGTTGTCGGTGTTACAAATGTAGTGTATAAGCTTTTGTGTTCCCTTTGCCTGGAGAGGGGCTACAAGGAGCGCACATTCCTCGTGAATATCTTTTAAATAACGGTCTGCTTTGGAGAAAGGAGACACCATATCTAATCACCAGAAAGGAAGAACTATTTCATGACACCTGACCTAAGAAAACAGGCATTGACCGATACCGCTGAAACAGTATTAAAAAGAAGATACTACCTGAAAGATGCGGAGGGGCAGCCCATAGAGACCTGGGAGTCTCTCTGTCGCCGGGTTGCAGATGCCGTCGCTAAAGTGGCAGAAAAGCAGGATGAATTTAATGAATTGCGGGACAGGTTCTTTGAGATGATTTATCATACGGACTTCCTGCCAAACTCCCCCTGCCTGATGAATGCCGGTACAGATCTCGGACAGCTTTCCGCCTGTTTTGTGCTTCCCGTCGAAGATTCAATGGATGGTATTTTTTCGGCTATCAGGAATGGTGCCCTTGTTCATAAAACCGGTGGTGGTACCGGATATTCTTTTTCCCGGCTTCGTTCCAAAAACGCCTCTGTCCGCTCTACCCAGGGGGTTGCCTCCGGCCCGCTGTCGTTTGCAGCAGTATTTGATGCAGCTACTGAAACAATAAAACAGGGTGGAAAACGACGTGGTGCTAATATGGGAGTACTGCGTATTGATCACCCCGATATTATGGATTTCATTTCAGCCAAGCAGGAACAGGATCAATTTAATAACTTTAATTTCAGTGTTGCGATTACCGATGCATTTATGACGGCTCTTGAGACTGACGCTGACTATGAACTGCTTGAGCCATCTACCGGTAGTGTTATTAACAGATTAAATGCTCGTGAGGTGTTTGAGAAAATTGTTGATCTTGCCTGGCATAACGGTGAGCCCGGTGTCTTGTTTCTTGATTCTGCCAACCGGGATAATCCAACCCCGAACCTTGGTCTTTTTGAAGCAACCAATCCCTGCGGTGAACAATGGCTGCTCCCCTATGAGAGCTGTAATCTTGGCTCCATAAACCTGGCAAATTTCGTCAAGGATGGCGCTGTTGATTATACTCGGCTTGAAAAAACAGTAGAGACCGCGACTGTTTTTCTTGATAACGTCATTGACTGTAACCGGTTTCCAATCCCTGAAATTGGTGAGATGACCCTTAAAACCCGAAAAATCGGTATGGGAATTATGGGGCTGCATGATTTGCTGATTCAGCTTGAGACACCATATGCAAGTGATGAAGGGAGACAACTGTCATCTGATATCATGAACTTTATCCATGACGCTGCACAGGTGCAGTCTGAGCGAATTGCTGATGAAAAGGGACCGTTTCCAGCATACGATGCTGAGGCCAATGATTACAATCCTCGCCGAAATGCAGCGCTTACGTCAATTCAGCCTACCGGTACCGTTTCAATGATTGCCGATTGTGCGTCGGGATGTGAGCCGTATTTCTCGATTGTAATGATAAAGCATGTCATGGATGGTGACCGGCTTATTCTGATCAACAAATATTTTGAAGAGGTTGCCAAATCGGAAGGATTTTATTCAGAGGAACTGATGAGCAAGGTGGCTGACAGCGGAACGGTAATCGGACACGCCGAGATTCCTGAGAAATGGCAGGAGGTGTTTCGGACCGCCCAGGACATCAAGCCGGAAGACCATATTAAAATGCAGGGAATCCTTCAGCAGAGCGGTGTTGACAGCTCCATATCAAAAACCATCAACCTTCCCAATGATGCAAGCCGCGACGATGTAAAACTTTCCTATATCCTCGGCTACAATCTTGGCTGTAAAGGGCTGACAGTGTATCGTGACGGTTCCAGGGATACCCAGGTTCTCAACACCAAGGAGAATTCCGAAAAATCCCAGCAGGTAGCTACTGTTGGTGAAAATGGCACTCTCAAGCGTAATCTGCCGGATATGCTCAATGCCAAGCGGTATCGGGTTAAAGATCAGGATCAGAAGTCAGTCTACATTATCGTTTGTTTTGACGAGAATGAAAAACCGATGGAAGTGTTTGCAAAGTTTCCCTTCGATAACCGCATTGACCTGAAAGATAAATCGACCATGTGGACAACCACCTGCCGCATCGTGTCACTTGCGCTTCGGTTTAATGTTCCGATGGCTGAAATCATTAAACAGCTGGATCGTTCAAGTGGCCATATGCTCGACCTGCCCGCTCAATTGAGTAAACTGTTCAAGTCGTTTATGGCTGGTACGCAGTATGGATTTGCATCTACCTGCCCGGAATGTTCAGGTCAGTTGGTTTTTGAGGAAGGATGCGAGACCTGCAAGGCCTGTGGCTACAGTAAATGCTCATAAATAAAAGACAACTGAACATACAGGGATAAGAGAGCGAAGATGGCCAAAATTGGAAGAAATGAAAAATGTCCATGTGGCAGCGGCAGAAAATATAAACATTGCTGTTCACGAAATCCCCAGGTACAGGAACGCCTTGCCACACCTGAAGAGCAGATGAAAATATCTCTGATGTCTGCTGTTGAAGATATTTTCCAGGCAGCGAGGGATGGTAAAACGATACTCAAAGAACTTGGCGTCTTTGTATTGTTTGCAACGGCTGATGGAAATGGCTGGCTTTTCGAGGTTACTCAATCCGATTGCGTGCAGCTTGTTCGTGATAAGGAAATTTTACAGGTACCTATCGATGAGAATCCCCAGACCATCGAGATCGAATGGAGCCATACCTTTGAAATTGTCAATAAAGAAGTTTTGTTGACTACCTATCGTGACCGAATTACCGAGAAGCTGGCGGATTGTCCGGTTAAAGAGTTGTCAGCTTCTATCAGGCGAATCAAAAAGAAGGTGCCGCCGGAGATGTTGAAAGAGATTCATATTGACAGCAGTGGCCATTAGTATTTATGGGACAGACGATTTTAAGACGCACCCCTGTGATCATCATCATGGGGGTTATTTTTTTCCTTTCCCACCAGCCGGGTGAACTCTTTACACCCTATGATTTTCGCTGGGCCGACAAGCTGGCTCACCTTACCGTGTATGCAGCGCTCTGTGCTACCGTGATATATGCCTTCCCTGATCGTTACCGTCGCTCTGCAAAAGGTATGGTCATAGGTGTTTCGATCGTGTTCTGTCTGGTTTACGGGCTGAGTGATGAGTTCCACCAGTCATTTATCCCGGGACGTTACCCGAGTATGTCAGATGTCGCAGCAGATGTTATCGGTGCCTCATTGGCCTGTATGCTCTGGCTGTGGTGGGAGAAGTCAGAGCATACAGATCGCCTGAGGAAGCGGTCGGTGAAATGAGTCCACTCTTATCGTGTCAGTAAGCGGGCCATATCTTTAGCGAAATAGGTCAGGATAATGTCTGCGCCGGCGCGTTTTATGGAGAGCATTGTCTCATACATAACCTTTTCACCATCAATCCAGCCCCGTGCCTCGGCAGCCTTGATCATCGCATATTCTCCACTGACATGATAGGCGGCAATCGGCAGATCGAATTCGTCACGAAGTTTTGAAATAATGTCAAGATAGGCTACCGCCGGCTTGACCATCAGAATGTCTGCTCCCTCATCAACATCCAGGGTGGCTTCCCTCAGTGCTTCTCTACTGTTAGCCGGATCCATCTGGTAGCTGCGCCGATCACCGAACTGGGGTGCACAGTCGGCTGCATCGCGAAAAGGACCGTAAAAGGCAGAAGCGTATTTCACCGCATATGACATGATTGGGATCATATCGAAATTATTTTCATCGAGTGCCGCCCTTATTTCAGCAACCCTGCCGTCCATCATGTCAGAAGGCGCGACAATATCGGCACCGGCCCTGGCATGGGAAAGGGCAGTTTTGGCGAGAATCTCAAGGGTTGCGTCATTATCAACCTCTTTGTTGATCAGGCAGCCACAATGGCCGTGATCCGTGTATTCACAGAGGCAGACGTCGGTAATGACAGTCAAAGTGGGTGCTTTTTGTTTCAATTCCTTAATCGCTCTCTGGATGATACCGTCTTTGGCATGGGCTCCGGAGCCCATGCTGTCTTTTTTTTCGGGTAAACCGAAAAGAATGACACTGTTTATACCAAGCTGTAATAATTCCTTAGCCTCACCACCGAGTTGATCAACACTAATTCTATACACACCAGGCATTGACGGAATTTCCTGCCTTATATTTTTACCCGGCATGATAAAGAGTGGATAGACGAATTGAGACGTACTTAGGTGAGTTTCTCTTATGAGTGAGCGCAGGGCCTCATTTTTGCGTAAGCGGCGTGGACGATATTCTGGAAAAACCATAGCATAACTCCTGTATGTAATGTGCCTTCTGGAAAGTGGGTGTGCTCAGGAAATGATCCCCAGGCTCTTGAGTTTTTTATGAAGATGGCTGCGTTCCAATCCTACCTGCTCAGCAGTTCGGGAAATATTGCCATCGTATTCAGTA
Source organism: uncultured delta proteobacterium (assembly GCA_963776075.1). Classification (GTDB taxonomy): domain Bacteria; phylum Desulfobacterota; class Desulfobulbia; order Desulfobulbales; family Desulfocapsaceae; genus MADRE3. The sequence continues at coordinate 211,811 of CAVZLG010000008.1, read as the reverse complement.
AGCTTGAATTGCAGAAATTCCTTCTCAAACCTCTTGCGTGCTTCTTTAAAGTCATTGGCACGATAGGGTGCCAGGGTGTCTTCCTCAGAAATAGTAGGACTGGAGCCATTCTGCAGCAGAAAGATTCTGATCTGGCGGGCAGTTATTTCCTCTTCCGGACACATGATTGCTATCCGTTCGACAAAATTTCTCAATTCCCGAACATTTCCGGGCCATGAATGAGACATTAATTCCACCAATGCGTCTTCCGAGAACGTTTTTCTCTTGAGTCCTTTTCCAACAAGTCCTTCCATTAGATCGTCTACCAGGATCGGAATATCATCAATTCTGTCCCGCAGATAGGGGACATTGATCGGCACGACATTGAGGCGCCAGAAAAGATCTGCCCGGAAATTGCCATTTTCAATTTCTTCTTCCAAATTCTTGTTTGTTGCGGCCAGTACTCTGACATTGACAGATATGGTTTTGTTACCCCCGACCCGTTCAAATTTCTGCTCCTGAAGAATCCGAAGAATCTTCGCCTGGGTTTTCAAGCTCATATCGCCAATCTCGTCAAGAAACAGGATGCCGCCGTCTGCTTGATCAAATTTTCCCCGTTTGTTAGAGTGTGCTCCGGTAAAAGAGCCTTTTTCATGGCCGAAAAGCTCTGATTCTATGAGTTCTTCAGGGATTGCTGCACAGTTTACTTCAATCATCGGCTGTGCTGCACTTGCCGATAGCTGGTGAATGGCCTGGGCGACCAGTTCCTTTCCTGTGCCATGATCTCCCCGTATCAACACCCAGGCATCGGTCGGTGCAACCATGGAAATCTGCTCCCGGAGATCTTCAACTACTTTTGAGGTTCCGGTGATTGTCGCTGCACGGCTCGTGTGTTCACGCAGGAGCCGATTTTCAAGTTCCAGTTGGGCATAACGTAGGCCGTTACTGATGGAAAGGATAATTTTGTCGTATGAAAGCGGCTTTTCGATGAAATCATAGGCGCCGCTATGGGTTGCCTGGACAGCTGTTTCAATGGTGCCATGTCCGGAGATCATGATGATGGGAATATCATGTTGTTCCTTGATTTTGCCAAGTGCCGTCAGCCCGTCCATTCCATCGCCAAGCCAGATGTCAAGCAGGACGAGGTCTATGTTGCCATCCTCAAGGATTTCGATACCCTTCTCGGCAGAAGGTGCCATAACCGTAGAAAATCCCTCATCTTCCAGTATTTCTGAAAGAGATTCTCTGATACTCGCCTCGTCATCAATGATCAGAATTTGCTTTCTCATTCGCTTTCAAAACGGTTCGTCATTGCATTAAAAATCATTGTGGCTGTGATCATGGCTGTGATCTTCGCTGGAAAAGGGAAGCTCAATTATGAAGACTGATCCGCGGGGGTCATTATCCAGCACCCTGATATAACCTCCATGGTCGGAGACAATGGTGGAAACGATAGCCAGCCCGAGGCCGGTACCACTTTTTTTTGTCGAAAAATAGGGTTCAAATAACTTCAGTTTGTTTTCTTTTGAGATTCCAGGGCCATTATCGGCAACTCTTATAACAACATTTTGTGATTCCGGCTGTACGGATAGATCGATATCTATCTTACCGCTGTCTGGTAAAACTGCAACCGCATTGTCCAGCAGGTTAATGATCGATCGTTTTATCTGTTCTGCATCAAAATTAAACGGGGGAATATCTGTACTGGTTGTGCAACTGAATGAGATATGCTTATGTGCTTCCTGATAGAGTATCAATGTCTCTTCAGTCAGGGTCAACAGGTCGGCTGGATTTTTGTTGATTTTCGGCATCCTGGCAAATTGTGAAAACTCACTGACCAGCCGTTTCAACTCTTCAACCTGGCTGATGATCGTTTTGGTGCAGCGATCAAAAACAGAATCGTCTGCTTCCAGAATTTCAGGATATCGTCTGCGCAGACGTTGAGCAGATAGCTGAATTGGGGTCAATGGATTCTTGATTTCGTGGGCGATACGTTTGGCCACTTCACGCCAGGCAGCCATCCGCTGCATTTTTTCGAGTTTAGTAAGGTTATCAAAGACAAGAACAAATCCGAGCGGGGTGCCGTCATCGTCTTCAAGTCGGGTGAAATTAACGAGCAGCGACAGGGTGTTGCGACGGATAGTTACTTTAAGATGCTGTTCAACAGATGTCTTTTTCGTGACAAACAGCTCTTCCATAAATCTGTCAAGAATGAGTGTGTACTGCAGGGGGAGTGCCTGTCGATAACTCATGCCGATAAATTGTCCACGATTGATTCGCAGCAGCTTTTCCGCGAATCGATTGATCGTGGTAATCCTGCCATGATCATCGAGTGAGATGACCCCGGCGGAAACATTCTGTAGAATTATTTCGGTGTAGCGTCGTCGTCGATCGGCTTCAATGGAGCTTTCTTCGAGGGCTTTATGAGTCTCGGCGAGTTTTTGATTACTGCTGTTAATATTGGCTGTCATCGCGTTAAAAGAGGTTACCAATACGCCTATTTCATCATTTGATGCTTCATTATCCAATGTGAAATCAAATTCCCCCTGTGCCACTCTTCTGGTTGCCCCGGCGAGTTTGTCAACCGGTTCAGTTATACTCCGGGCGATACGGATTCCAAACCAGATAGCAGCAAAAATTATCAATAGGGTCACAATCAAGAGTATGAGAAGAAGCCAGAACTTGAAGGGGCCTTTCAAATATTTCAGTTGCCGATAATCTTCAATTCCTTTTGAGATCATTGCCATCCTGTCAAGTTTTTCCTGGCTTATCAGAAGAGATGTGCTGAGGATCGCATGATTCTCGCTGCCCGGTCCTATATGTATTTGTCGAATGTTACGTACCAGTTCACCTCGGGAAGTTTCCTGGATAATTGATCTGCTGATATCGTCTGTTCTTACCTGTTGCAATAGATCAACAGGTATTTTGGGGAGTAAGATGTTCTGAAGACCGGGGGTAGACTCGTATATCTCAAGATCTCTGTCCTCAAGCATTACGGTGTAACCGGCCTGCATCCCGGAGGGCGTTCTTGCTACCATCTCCTTTAAAAACGCAGAGAGGGCTTCAGGCTGCGGGTTGCCGCTCGGCTCCTGCAATAATCGAGCGCTAATGTCATCGCCAGTAATTTCAGCCTGCTTCTGGGAATCCTGGATCAGGTTCTGGGCAAGAACCAGAGACTCCTGGAGAGAATCCTCAATACTGGCGTTAAACCAGTAATCGACACTGGACGAGACAAATTGAAGTGCCACAAAAAAGAGTAGAATCGTCGGTATCAGCGACAGGGACAAAAAAGATATGACCAGTTTGGTTCGAAGCCTGCTGCCAAGAATATTGAGTTTCCGTTCAAAAAGAAGTTCAGCAAGGTTTCTCAGGATGAGAAAGAGTACAATGAGCAGGAGAATGACATTGATGTTGATCAGTGCAAATATAACGATATTACTGTTTACCGGCAGATCCAGGTTCTGTTCAAACAGTTTGCCCTGAAACCAGGCAAACAACGGAATAAGGCAAAGACAGAAAACGATCACCCATCTGATCAGTTTCTTTTTTTCCAGGCGCTGTTCTTCAGTGATATATGGTTTTGGCGAGAGAAACCCTGAAGAAGATTGAGTTTCTGAAGATGTTGTTTTATCTGCCATTTTAGGTGATTATCAATAGGTGAACTCTACCGTGTACCAGTCGGTGCTGAGGTCCCACCAGGAGATGAATGGAATAACGTTGTGGAGGCTCATGGGCAGAGTCTTATTATAAAGATCTGCTTTTACTCGTAATCTGTACGTGCTGTCGGGATTGAGTCTGTCGAGTTCAATTATTTTCAAGCCATTAATCTCATTCAGGTTTTTTGTTGCCTCGTCGAGCGTCCCTGAGGTGCTCTTCTTTTTGTTGTTTTCCTCTGTTTCAACCACATACCTATTTTTGAGCGTATCAAAACTGAGGTTATGTGAGAAAGAAAAGACGGCAAGTTCTTCATCAGGCCAGTTTTTCACATTTTTTTCAAGTTCTACAAAAAAAGAAAACTTGATGGGGATACCGCTGTGCAGGCCGTCAACCATCTCTTTTGTCAGGCTGTTGCGTAACTCTCCGAACAGCAGCAGGTGGGTGTCAGATGTGGTAAGAATTATGTCGGTAAAATGTGGACTTGAAATCTGCTCGGTATCACAGAGAACCGTCTGAGCAGTAAACAGCAGAAAAAGCGTATAAATGAGAATGTTATAATATCTTAAACGCATACAATTATATAAAATTGATGTCAGCCTCGGCGGTGGCTACGGCTTTAAATGATCATGTGAAGGGTGAATAACGCCTATAATCCATAGTTCTGCTGTCGTGCCTAATGTACCTGATATTAATAAACATGTCTATTGGTTGTTATGGCCGACATGGTTTGAATACGTACGGTCTCGGAGTCCTCTAAAGAAGAGAAACTATGTCTTGACACCAGAACTAACTGGTATTAATGAGGCATATGCACAAAATCTATAATTTCATAACAGAGGGGATACTGATGAAAATAGCGATGCAGGAATAACCGTATATTATGCAGACGAAATCAGTGTAACGGATGTGGACAGCGCTGTAAAAAGGTTTACTGAAGGCGGGCTGCCCGTCATGCATCCGACCAAGGCTTGTAAAGGCTCGGGAAATTGTCATCATTGATCTGATTGATTTTTTGGCCGTCTCTAAGTATATAAAAAGAATAACTCACATAAACATATTATTACTTACAGGGAAAACATGACACCTCGACCCAAAAAGCTGAGACGGTGCGAAGGGCAATTTTGTGGAAGGGCTTTTAAGCCGACAGGAACCCCGCTGCCGGAACTACAGCAGGTTGAGCTGCATCTTGACGAACTTGAAGCGCTCAGGCTCTGTGACTTTGTCGGGTTGACCCAGGAAGAGGCAGGAGTGAAAATGGGCGTTTCCAGGGGAACAATTCAGCGTATTATAACCGGTGCACGAAAAAAGACAGCCCAGGCGCTGACGGAAGGACAAGCCCTTATTTTTATTGACAGTGAGAGTTGATTAGCAGGATTGCTGAAATTTTCTAGAGGCGGGTAAAAGGCTATTATCTGATTGTCTTCAGATAATAGCCTTTTTACTGAGCCGCTTGCAAAACGCCCTTTTCGCTCAACCTCTGCGTTATGCTTAAAATTTTATCCTCGAAATATCAGTTATATGCCTGCGGTAAAATTTTTTCACATGCCTTGACGTTGAACGAAAATCATCATTTTGCAAAAGGCTCTACTGATCAGATATTTTCTCTGGTTTTTTGAAATACAATATCCGGCCATTTTTCCATAAAGTATTTCAACATCCATTCATTTTCCGCCAGATAGGTAAGAAATCCCTCTGAGTCATGGGCGAGAGTAGCCTTATTTGAGCGCTCAAATTCTGACATCTTCTTCTTATCCGGGGAGTTGACCCATCGTGCCGCCTGAAAATTGACTGGTTCGTAGATGGCGTCAACGCTGTACTCATTTTTTAATCGTGCCATGGTCACTTCAAATTGAAGCACGCCCACGGCCCCCATGATATAATCTGCGCCGATTATTGGTCGAAAAACCTGAATGGCGCCCTCTTCTGCAAGTTGAATCAGCCCTTTCTGGAGTTGTTTCATTCTCAGCGGGTTTTTGAGAATTACCCTTCGAAAGTGTTCCGGTGCAAAGTTTGGAATACCGGTAAATTTTAGCTGTTCTTTCGGGGTAAAGGTGTCTCCTATTTTTATGGTACCATGATTATGAAGGCCAATGATGTCTCCTGGCCAGGCTTCTTCAACATTGGCACGGTCCTGTGCCATAAATATGGTGGCGTTGGCTAAGTTAATATCCTTTCCGATTCGGTGATGCTTGACTCTCATGCCTTTTTTAAAAGTACCTGAGCAAATTCTCAAAAAAGCAATCCGGTCCCGGTGAGCCGGGTTCATATTTGCCTGAATTTTAAAAACGAAACCTGAAAAATCCTCTTCCGCTGGATCAACTGTCCGTGAGAGCGCTTTACGACTGCCAGGCGATGGAGCCATCTCAACAAATGTATCGAGCATTTCACGTACACCAAAATTGTTGATGGCACTTCCGAAAAAAACTGGTGTTTGCCCGCCATTCAAGTATTGATCGAGTTCCAGCGGGTTGGCGGCACCCTCCAAAAGCTCAATATCATCACGTAATTCGTTGGCCTGGTTACCAAGAAGTTCATCAAGTTTCGGGTCAGCCAGATCACTTATGGTCATTCTCTGCTGTTCACGTGTATCCGCCCCGGGTGTGAAAAGTTGGAGTTCATTACGAAATAAATTGTAAACCCCTCTGAAATTTTTTCCCATTCCGATCGGCCAGGAGAGTGGTGTGCACTCAATTTGCAGCTTGTCTTCGATCTCGTCGAGTAATTCAAGCGGCGACCTGCCCTCGCGATCAAGCTTGTTAATAAAGGTTATGAGGGGCGTATTTCTCATTCGACACACTTCCATCAGCTTTTCTGTCTGGGCCTCGACCCCTTTGGCGCTGTCTATAACCATAACCGCGGAGTCAACTGCAGTGAGGACACGGTAGGTATCCTCAGAAAAATCCTGATGTCCCGGCGTGTCCAGAAGGTTAACCTCGTAGTCCCTGTAGGTAAATTTCATTACCGAGGTTGTGACTGAAATTCCGCGTTCCTGTTCTATTGCCATCCAGTCACTCGTTGCATGCCGCTCAGCCTTGCGTGATTTAACGGCACCTGCCATATTTATTGCACCACCAAACAGCAGCAATTTTTCGGTAAGTGTGGTTTTGCCTGCGTCAGGATGACTGATAATGCCAAATGTCCGGCGTCTGGCAATCTCTTTTTCTAGGTTGCTGCTCATGATCTTAAAATGTCCTTTTCTTATTCTGGTCGACTGAGTATAAACATGCACTGAAAAAACAGAAAATGATAGGCTCTTTTACTAAGAATGCAACTGAAAAGACACAGAAAAACATGGCATACAAAAAAGTAGTATTGGTTACAGGAGGTTGCGGTTTTATCGGGGCTAATTTTGTACGGCTGCTGCATGAAACCCAACCAGAATGGCGCGTCATTAACCTTGACAAACTGACCTATGCTGGAAATTTGTCAAATCTTGTAGGTATAGAAGAGAAGGAGAATTACCGTTTCGTAAAAGGTGATATCTGTGATGCCCAGCTCGTGGAACAGCTGTTTGAGCAGGAAAGAATTGATACTGTCGTGCATTTTGCCGCAGAGTCACATGTCGATCGTTCCATTACCGGACCGGCAGCGTTTGTGCAGACCAACATTATTGGCACCTTTACACTGCTTGAAGCGGCACGGAAGTTCTGGCTTTTAGAGACGGCCGATAGTCGACAGAAGATGTTTTTACATGTCAGTACCGATGAAGTTTATGGATCTCTTGGAGAGAGTGGTTATTTCTCTGAGGCCACGCCCTTTGATCCAAGATCCCCATATTCCGCTTCCAAGGCTTCATCGGATCATCTCGGTTCTGCCTATTTTCATACCTATGGGGTGCCGGTGGTTATCACAAACTGTTCCAACAACTATGGCCCGTTTCAGTTCCCCGAGAAACTGATTCCATTGATTTTTCATAACGCAATGAACGGTAAACAGCTTCCGGTATATGGTGATGGAAAAAATATCAGGGACTGGCTTTATGTCGGTGACCATTGCAAAGCGATTGTGGCAGTCCTGGGCAAAAGCAAGCCGGGACGAAGTTACAATATCGGAGGAAATAACGAGAAGCAGAATATCGATGTGGTAACCTTGATATGTGATATTCTTGATAGAAAGGTCGGGCTCCTTGAGGGAAATCGACCCAGGCGGTCTCTTATTACATTTGTGAAGGATCGGCTCGGGCATGATCGTCGATATGCAATTGATGCTGCACGGATCAGGGATGAAATTGGCTGGCAGCCTTCGATAACCTTTGAAGAAGGAATCGAACTGACGATCGACTGGTATCTGGATAACCAGGCGTGGGTGGATGAGGTCGTTGACGGTTCATACCAGGATTATTACCGAAAAATGTACGGCGGTTGAGGCTGTTCAGGGAGCGTAGCAAGAAATGAAGGTGGTAAGAACTGAAATTCCGGACGTACTGGTGCTGGAGCCCAAAGTATTTGGAGATGATCGCGGTTTTTTCATGGAGAGTTTTAATCGCTCAACATGGATTGAAGAAACAGGCGTCCATCTGGAATTTGTTCAGGACAATCATTCCCGTTCTGGCAAAGGAGTGCTCAGGGGGCTTCATTACCAGATCAGACGACCCCAGGGAAAGCTTGTACGGGTAACCGCCGGCGAAGTTTTTGATGTGGCCGTTGACCTCAGGCGTTCATCACCGACATTCGGCAACTGGGTAGGAGCCCATCTCTCTGAAACAAATAAAAGAATGTTCTGGGTTCCCCCCGGATTTGCCCATGGATTTCTTGTCCTGTCCCAAAGTGCAGATTTTCTATACAAAGCCACTGATTTTTATGCACCTGAATATGAGCGGGCAATCAGGTGGAATGATCCCGATATAGGGATTGTCTGGCCGCAGACGACAGAGCTGATACTTTCTGAAAAAGATGCTGCCGCTGTTTACTTAACAGAAGCTGAGGTATATGAGTAAAACTCAACAAATTTAGCTGGAGCGCAGAGCCTGGCATATAGCTCTGCCCATGGCGGCAATACTGTAAGGCTTGTGGAGATATTGATTAACTCCAAGAGATAAAATTCTTGCTTGCTCGGCGAGGTCAAAAAATCCGGATGTGACCAACGCCTTCTGTTGAGGTTTTATTTCTTTTATAGCAGCAAACGTATCAACACCATTCATCCCTGTTTCAAAGACCATATCGAGGACCAGCAGGTCGACAGATTCCGACCGCACAAATTCAAGCGCTTCTTCGCCGCTGCCAACGGTCTGAACGTTATAACCGAGCTGTTTCAGAGTGGTTCTGGCAATTTCCCGCTGAAACGCTTCATCATCGATTACAAGGATGCGTTCGCCATTTCCGACCAGGTCATTCATCACCCGGCGTGAGATTGACTGGAAATTCTGGTTTGGGGAAAGTGGAAAGAAGAGATCAAACCGTGTTCCCTTTTTACTTGTTGCCAGGTTGATATAGCCGTTATGGTCCCTGATGGTATTCCAGATGATGGTGAGGCCAAGCCCTGTTCCACTCCTACCAAGTTCTTTTTCGGAATAGAAGGGCTCAAAGATATGATTTTTGCTCTGGGCCGCGATGCCGTTGCCATTATCGGTTACTGACAGAATGACATATGAACCAGGCGGTATAATTTCAAACCCAACCACTGATCCTTCCAGGGCCTGAAAGGTTGTCCGAATTCTTATTCTTGGTACTTTTTCTGCACATGCCTCAGCGCCATTAACCACGAGGTTTGAAAGCGTCTGGGTGATGTTTATCGCAGATGAGGAAATAGTTGGGATTGTCGGGTCAAGCTCAAAATCAATCTGCAGGTCCGGAAAATCCTGATGTAGTTGGCGATATTCAATTGAGTTACGATAACTGTTAACGAGCAGATTGAGGTTATTGTCTTCTTTCCTGGATTTGGCGCCACGTGCAACAGTCAGCAGGTCGCTGACCAGGTCCCCGGCTTGTATGCCGGATTTTCTTATCAGTTCGATTTCTTCCCTGAGAATGGTGTCCTCTCCCATTTTCTGCAGCAGCAGATCCGGGTAACTGACCAGGCCGCTGAGGATGTTATTGAGGTCATGGGCAACACGACTGGCCATCAGGCCAAGTGACTCCATTCGTTGGGATTTTGCCAGCTTGTCTTGAAACTCCAGAAGCTTCTGTTCATTTTTCTTGTGCTGGCTGATATCCATGATACTGACTGCAAGGACTGATGGTTCACTATTCTCCAGCTGCTGTAAACGAATCTCGACCGGAAAGACCGTGCCACTGCGATGTTTTCCGATACCTTCTATCGTCGGGACTTTTTCTGAGGGTCTGAGATTCTGCAGCGAGATCAGTGATGATTGCCAATCGGGCAACAGATCATCAATCTGCATCTGTGTCAGTTCTTCTTCCCGGTAGCCAAACAAGTCAGAGAGCTGATGGTTGACAAGATCGATATCACCATCGCGAATGAAAACAACTCCTTCCGAGGTAAGTTCAGCAAGTTGCCGAAAACGTCGTTCGCTCCTGGAGAGCTCCTGCCTGAGCCTGCTGTTTTCGATACAGCGATGCAGGGTGTTGAGAATGAGTTCAGGTGGAGCCGGTTTACGTAGAAAATCTGAAACGCCGCTTCTCATTACATGGAGCGCGCTGTCAAGCGTTGCCTGACCGGTGAGAATGATGATGGCGATGTGGTTGAAATGCTGATTAATATAATCGGCAATTTCGGTTCCGCTGGCGTCGGGCAGGTACAGGTCGATCAGGGCGGCATCAAAGTGATAGTGCTGCAGCAGTTTGAGCGCCTCTTTACCTGTCTGGCTGTGGTAAACGGTATAGTCGTTCTTTTCTAATATATATTTGAAACTCAGAAGAAAGTTTTTATCATCATCGACAATGAGTATGGAGTTTTTCATGCTCTTGCAACCCTGTAAGGAAATGAGTCAAAAATCCTTTCCGACAATGTGCTGTTCAAAACCCCGACACCATACTTGCTGAAATGACGGGAGTCAATAGAATTACAGGTACTTTTCTTCCAGTTTGACATGGCTACATTGATTACCTATCAGACGGTGAGGCGACTGAGTCTGGCAGAGATATGGTAAACTTTGTGCCAACAGTCTTTCCTGATGAGTAGGAGATTGTCCCCCCCAGTTCATGAACAAGCTTCCGGGAGATGGCAAGGCCAAGGCCGACATGGCCGACGCCTTTGGTTGTAACCCCTGCTGTGAAGATGTTTTCTGCAAGTTCCGGCGGGGTGCCAGGGCCATTGTCTTCCACACTTATCACGACCGATCCCTTCTGCCCATCTGTCTGGTCAGATGTACTCGTTGTGATTGTTAATTCACCTGAATTGTTGAGTGCTTCAATGCCATTTTTAATCAGATTTCCAGTGATCTGCCTGATGCCAACAGCACTCGTGCTGATCGTTGGAATCGCTTTATCAAGGTTCAGCAGGATGGTAATCCTGCTTTCCGGCAGCAGTGACTGGCGATAAAAGTCTGCGGCCTGTTCTACGATGATGTTAATATTTACTTCTTCGTGCGTCTCTGAACCATTTGAGGAGGAAAGGTCATTTAGCTGGTTCGTGATTTTGGCAATATGCTGAATCTCGCTGCCGATTAACTGGAGGTCATTATGCAGGTCGTGCCGTTCCTCCAGTTTCATGCCAAGGGCGACGAGATAATTCTGCAGCGTTGCGACAGGGTTGTTTATTTCATGGGCAATCTGTCGCGTGATTCGGGTAAGGGCGGTTATCTGATCAGCTGCTGCTTTCTGCTGCAGCCGTTCAAGTCGGATACGCATACCAACCTGACCGGCGAGGAGGGACAGGGTTTCCTGCTGGCCCAGAATTGATGCTGACTCCACTTCGCCAACCCCCGCAACCAAAACGCCAACTGCTGAATCCTCAAGGGGTACCGGAACTGCAACCAGACCTGTTGCATCGAGCAGCCTTAAGCATTGAGCTTCAATTTCGTCAACGGCGAGGTTGTCTTCTGCCGTTGTATGGTTAATAGTGCCAGTTTGCAGACATTCGCAGAGCATACCGCTTGGGCCGATATTTACCGGGATTGACAATTCATCATGACCATGATGCTGATTGTTGGTGGACACATGAATTCTCATGATTTTTGAATCAGCATCGGGCAGAATGAGGAGACAATAAGGAATATTAAAGAGGATATGAAAACTCTCCTCGATAATTCGAACAACACGATTAAGATTATCAGCCTTCAGGAGATTGTCGACAACACCGCCGATGGTTGAAATGGCCTGTACCTTTTTGGCAAGGTTTATCCTGTTTACTTCTGCCCGTTTGGATGGTTGACGCCTGAATAGCGGTGCTGCTGTGGTGTTTATACCCATTTCAGAGGTAATCTGGTCAACCTCTTCTTTTGCTTGAGCGATGATTTCCGGCAGGCTTTTGGGATCGATCCTGAGGAGTTTATCTCCAATTTCATCAGGTGTTTTCTGTTCTAAAATCAGTGAATTACTGAAACGATTGGCGGTATATAGAAGTTTCGCGAGCGTGTCTAGTTCCTCTACCTGATCTGCATCTTCATGATGATTGTATACGGCATCGGTTATAGACTGCTCAAGATTCCACTGCGATACCAACAAACTGCTGGCTTCTGAATGAGTGACACTGAGGTTGCCCCGCTCCAGAACCGGCAACATATCGCCACTGCATTCCTGTTCCAGGATGGCTGGGTAGCGATCAGGGAATGAGGTGTAGAGCAGAAGCTTACCAACATCGTGGAGAAGGCCGGTCAGATAGGCTTCCGCCGGATCGGGGTAATGAATAGCCTGGCTGAGCGTTTTTGCCAATACCGCAGTCAGGAAAGAATGGTACCAGAAGCTTGCCATATCGAGAGCCTTGAACCGATCGGCGTTGCCAAAAGTTTCATGGACAGAAACAGAGATAGCCAGGTTTCTGACGGTGTCTATGCCGAGGTAGATTACCGCCTGCTCTATATCGGTAAATTTGTTGCGGGCACCGATAAAGGCGGAGTTTGACAACTGGAGAATGCGCGCACTGATAGAGGCGTCTCGAGCTACGATGGCACCTATTTCTCTCAGGTTTCGGTCTTTACTGTTACATTTATCGATCAGCTCTATTAACGTCTGCGGAAGACTTGGGAGCTTACTGATGTCAATAATTGCAGATGCCTGGGTTGAGGTTGGATCCATAAGTGAAAGTCTCCTGTAAAAATCTATCCTTATATCTTTATCGACCGGACAAGCGCCGGTGGTTTAACAGATTGTTGCTTATGGGGTAAAGAGCCGGGAGGCTGGTTCATTACCCATATAGTATTGGTTTACCAGAAAAAAACATTGATTACCAGATGGTAATTACGGTTTTTTGGGCTGAAACCGGATTCTTGTCAGTTTAGCAACGGTAGAAAACGGTTTGTTGAAACGTTCAAGATACCATGATCTGGTTTATCGTTTTCAGGCAAAAGGGTAGGTGTGAGAAAATATTTTATCAGTGAAATTATGAGTATAATGGCTCACAAAAGATCGAACAGGCTTATGTGCGCAGTCTCAAAGCAGGGGAGGTTCCCCTTTACTATTTGCGTCGGCTATTATAACTTCGGATGGAAACTAGGTAGCAAGAATGAGCTGATAATTATTATTATATTTCCATACAGAGAGTGGTGGCAAAATGTTTAAATTCATACATGCAGCCGATGTTCACCTGGATAGCCCATTGCAGGGCCTGTCCCGCTATGAATCTGCACCAGTGGAAACTATTCGGGGTGCCTGCCGGCGAGCCTTTGAGAGCCTTGTCGACCTGGCCATTGAAGAAAAAGTTGCCTTTGTTTTGTTGGCAGGTGATCTCTACGATGGCGATTGGAAGGATTACAGTACCGGCATATATCTGAGTCGACAGATAGGGAGATTGAGCCAGCATGGCATAATGGTTTACGCTGTCGCAGGGAACCATGATGCTGCCAATAAAATGACAAAAGTGTTGGACACCCCGAGTAATCTGAAGATTCTCTCTGCCAGAAAGGTCGAAACGATTAAACTGGCTGAAGTCGGCTGTTGCAATTCATGGCCAGAGCTTTGGCACCCAACATGTGGATAAGAATCTGGCAGCAGGTTACCCTGCCGCAGAGACGGGATTATTCAATATTGGACTTCTCCATACGAGTCTTGATGGACGTGAAGCTCATGCCGTATACGCTCCCTGTGGCCTGGATGATCTTCGTTCCAAAGGCTACCAATACTGGGCTTTGGGGCATATTCACAAACAGGAAATTGTCTCCGAAGATCCCTGGGTTGTGTTTTCTGGATGTATCCAGGGGCGCCATATTCGGGAAACAGGATCGAAAGGATGTCTGCTCGTTTCTGTAGACGACGACAGTGTCACGGACGTTGAGAAAACAGCCCTTGATGTTCTGAGGTGGATCCGGTGCACCGTTGATTTAACAGATGTTTCAGATCTGCAAGAGGTTCTGGAGCGAACCCGTAAATCCATTGAAGATGAACGAGCTGCGGCAAACGGGCGGCTTATTGCCCTGCGTATTCGCTATGAAGGAGCTACCGCAATATCCGAGGAATTATTCGCTTATCCTGAACGATTTGAACAGCAGATTAGAGCACTCGGTGCGGAGATCGGTGGTGATGATCTCTGGGTTGAACGAATCGAAAACGCAGTTGCTGGAAAACTTCATTTAGATTCAGTGTTAAATAATGACAGTACATTGGCAACCCTTCTGGCAGAGATATTGGCAACGCCTGACAATCCCGATGAAATTGCCAGACTCAGTGATCTCCTTGAAGTACTCAGGCAAAAGATACCACCAGATGTCTTTGGCCCTGATTCCATTCTAGACCTGAATGACCCCAAAGCGATAGCACGGTTGGTGGATGAGGCCAAACATATGCTGATTGGCAGGCTTTTGACCGTGGGAGGTGAATGATGAGAGTCGATCGCCTCGATCTCCTTGCTTATGGTCCATTTACCGAAAAATCTCTGAATCTCGCCGATGGCGATTCCGGTCTGCACCTGATCTATGGAGACAACGAAGCGGGAAAGAGTACCTCATTGAGGGCTTTCATCGCTTTATTGTTTGGTATTCAACCTCGTACTCAAGACAACTTCCTTCACTTAAATCAGCAACTCCGGGTTGGAGGGAAACTCACTCTTTCAGATGGTCGATCAATCGAGTTTGTTCGAAGAAAGGGCACCAAAGGCACACTTCTCGACCACCGCACAGGTACCGCTCTTGACGATTCAATCTTGATGCCGTTTTTGCCAGGAAGTGTTGATGAAACCCTCTTCAAGAAGCTGTATGGCATTGATCATCCCAGATTAGTAGCTGGTGGCCAGGAATTGTTGAATCAGGCCGGAGACATCGGGCAGGCACTTTTCAGTGCAGCAGTCGGCACTGAAAGTCTTCGTGAAATATTAATGGAATTGCAAAATGGAGCGGAAGAGCTTTTTAAGCCCCAGGCTTCCACAAAGATTGTTAACCAGGCGATTGCTCAATTCAAGAGCGCTCAAAGGCAGATCAAGAACTCAATTCTCCCCGTTTCTGAATGGAAAAGACTTCAGGCGGCACTGGCAGAGACTCTTTCTGATATAAAGAACATTGAAAATAAAATTTCCATCAAGAATAAGGAGAAATCCCGTCTTTCTCGCGTTACCAGAGTGAAGGGAGCACTGGCCGAACGGCGTGCCCTGCTTGTCCGTTTAGAAGCATTGGGAGAGATACTCGTCCTCCCGGAGGGTTTCGATGAAGATCGAAAGACGGCCAGCAACAAATACCAGGTGGCAAGAGAGACGAGACAAAAAGCTGAGGCAAAGCTGGCCCGACTGGTAAAGGAATCAGATTCCATAATTATCCGCCAGGAATTACTGGATAATCAGGAAACGATTATAGCGCTTCATAAAGAACTGGGAGCTGTTGAGAAAACGATCCAGGACCGTCCACAGCAAGATGGAAAGCGGCGCCTGCTGAAAAATGAAGCTGAAACGCTGCTCAAAGGGGTGCGTCCCGATATTGAACTGGGTGGCGCTGATCAACTGCGGCCACTGCTCAATAATAGAAAATGGATATCGAGTCTTGCTCAGGAATATGGACTCTTGACTCAAAGGCAGGAAGAATTAAATAGTGGTTTGAGAGGCATAAAAGGTGAACAGATATCTCTGGAAAAAGAACTCAGTGAACAGCGTTATTCCCCTCTGGATCTTGGCGAATTAAAAGCAATCATTTTGACCGTTCGTAAAGCCGGTGACATTGAACAGCGGTTGGCTGATCTGCAGAAAAGATCTTTTGAGGAGCGGGAAACATGCAGAATTGAACTCGCCCGGCTTGGAAGATTTTCAGGAACAACAGAAAATCTTTTAAAAGTTGCTATGCCCGTCTCCGAAACACTTGATAGATTTGAGAAGCAGATAGACGAATGTGCTGGACAAATAAAAGATTTTGAACGTAATAAACAAAAAATAACAGAAGAAATTAAACATGCAGAGCAGAATTTAAATACGCTGCTATTGACAAGTGACGTTCCTGCCATTTCAGAGCTCGAAGTATTACGGGCAATACGGAACAAGGGATGGCAACTGATAAAACGCAAATATATCGAGAAGGCTGATGTGGAGAAGGACATAGCGGAGTATGCTCCAGATTCAGAGCTTCAGGTGGTCTATGAACAAAAGATAGAATCAGCAGATTATATGGCAGATCAACTTCGTGTGGCTGCAGACCAGGTCGTTAAACGGGCTGATCTTGAAGCAACCATTGAAAGCCTGGGATCTCGTCTGGAAATGCTGGGAGAAGAGATTCTTTCATCCACCGAAACGTTGGAAAAACTCCATGCAAAATGGAATGGTATCTGGAAACCTCTTGGAATTGATCCCGGTGCACCACGGGAAATGAAGCAATGGCTCCTCAGGGTAGATAAACTTCTGGCAAGCGTTCGCACGGCAAATAGTACGTTAATGGCTGAGCAAAAACTCTCGTCAGAATGCACAAAACTAAAGGAATTGATTTCTCTTCAACTGAGCACCTTTGCACAAACCAAAAGCATTGGGGAAATGAGCCTTGAGGCCATGATAAACTTCTGTGAACAGTACGTAAAAAAGGAAGAAACAACGCTCGAACGAAAGCGTTACCTGGAACACTCTCTCAATGAGTTAAAGGTCCGATTAGAGAGAACGACAAAGGAAATCAAAGTCGTTGAGCGGGACAGAGCAAAATGGCAGCAGGAGTGGGAACAGGGGATTGAAGGTTTGGGTTTAAAGCCAGATGTTCATCCGGAACGGGCTACCGGGGCGATCGAGCAACTGGTATTGTTTTTCGATAAATTTGACAAGTCAGAAGAGTTGCGAAAAAGAATCTATGGAATGGAACAGGTTGAAGAGAATTTTACCAAAGGGGTCTATACGTTCGCTGATAGTATTGGCTATACCAGGGATGGACAGGAGGCGGCCTCAATCGCTGTACAACTGAATAGAGACCTGGGCAAGACGCGTGAGCTGCGGGCGAGCCTGGATAAAAATGAGGCCCAGCGCAAAGAGCTGATTGGGGAAATTGAAGATACGAATATTACGGTTAAGCTGGTAGAGGATCAGTTAGCGCTGATGAGAGCGCAAGCAAATGTTGAGACAGACGATGAGCTGATTCTGGTCTGTGAACGCTCAGCCAAGAAGCGAGATCTCCAGTCAAAACGCGATATGCTCGAGCAGGAACTCACACGTAACGGAGACGGTTTAACTATTGAAGAGCTTGAGAATGAGACTGAGAAACTGGACATCGATTCAATAGATGGTGAACAGGAAAGCATTTCACTGGAACTGGCGGAGTTGCTCGAGAAGAGAGATCACCTGAGAGATCAACGGCAAACACTTCAAAATGAGATCCGGTCCAAAGATGGTAATACTTTGGCCACACAGGCCTCAGAGGAGGCAGAGGAGCAACGTGCCAGAATACTCTCCGGTACTGAGCACTACCTGCGCTTAAAAATAGCAGCCCTTATCCTTGAGCAGCAGATTGAGAATTACCGACGGGAAAATCAGGCTCCGGTACTGGCCAGAGCTGGCCGACTCTTCTCAAAACTCACCCTTGGATCCTATGCTCATCTTCGTGATGAACTGGACGATTCCGGAAAGCCTGTTTTACTCGGTGTCCGGCCAAACGATGGTGAAGTGTCCATAGGCGGGATGAGTGACGGTACCAGGGACCAGCTCTACCTGGCGCTTCGATTGGCAACCCTTGAGCTGCACTTGAAAAAAGGAGAACCGCTGCCTTTTATTGTGGATGATATTCTCATTGCCTTTGATGACAGTCGAACACGGGCATGTCTTGAAGTATTGGCAGAATTATCAGCCAGAACCCAGGTATTGCTCTTTACTCACCACCGGAGAGTTCTTGAACTGGCTGACAGAATAGGTGCGAAAGAGGGGATTTATAAGCATGAACTGTAGTTATTGACTGGCCTCTTCTTGGTAGTCTGATAATTTTCTCATTTTTAAAGGTCTGATCGGCCGCCAGAGAGCCATGACTGTTGCGTGTCGCCGAGATTTTCTTTTGCGGGCCAGATGGTTGCAGCTATCAGCTGACTTCACTGCTTACTGCCTTGACAAAATTAGGACAATCCATGTCCTGATTGGCCACATACCCCATGTCAAGATTTATAAACCATCGCTCAGTTTTGCCATGCAGGTCACAACTCCATAACCATTTTCTGTCATTATCAAAGAACCTGTCTGTTGGATCAGGTGTTTCATCCAGCAGGCTCAGCAGCTCATCGATGGTTGGCAGTCGCCATGAACTCAGACCGCCAAAATGAGTCTTGTTCAAAAAGGAGATATAGCTTTGCGCTTCCTGCCAGTCAAGCGGATAGGTGCTTCCTGCTTTTTGCCAGGTTCTGCCTGTAGCCCTGTCCACAACAACCTCTGTATTGATATCGAAATTATTGACAATATAGGTGTTGGGACGATGGAGATTTGTCAGGTTGAAGGTTTTAATCGCCCGTGCTCCACACTGGTTTTCTGGCGTAGATCGGGGGACCGATATTGGGGTTGGCGATCTGTTTTGACCTGCATCTCTTTTCTCTGGTGAGGAGAACTGGAGCTGTCCAAGAGCATGCTTCATTTGAACTGCGCTTTGGAATCGATGGGCAGGATCCCAGCTCAATCCTTTTTGAAAGAAATCATCCCAATTCTTACTGTAGGCATGATTAATCATTGAAAGTGGAAAGCTCTGCATACCTGGAAGTGTTCCTGTCAGCATCCGGTAAAGGAGTACCGTGGTGCTGTAATAATCTGCTTTTCCGTCGACCAGGTGTGGACTCTTTTTCTGTTCTGGAGGGCTGTAGCAGGGGGAGCCTATCTGCATATTAGCAGGGCCGGAGAATGAGAGACCGTCAACCAGTGCCATTCCAAAATCACAGACCTTGACGCGGTCATCATCGGTAACAAGAATATTGTGAGGCTTGATATCTCGATGAATTACCTGGTTATGATGCAGATACTGGAGTGCATCGAGGATCTGTTTCCCATAGTGAATCACTTTTTCCGGCCTGATCTGGCGGGAAGGTTCTTCCAGCCGGAAACTCTCTCCGATCATGATCCCAAGATTGTTGCAATAATATTCCATTACAAAAAAAGACCGTCCCTGTTCATCGGTATCGAAATCCCAGACGGTTGTCAGGTTCTGATGGTTGAGCGAGGCAAGCGTTCTTGCCTCCGACAGAAAAATATCTTTGAGCTGATCGTATCCAAGGGTAATTTCAAGCACCTCTGAAGGTTGGAGCAGTTTGAGCGCGACTATCTTGTCGATTTGAGGTGATAATGCTTTGTACACCGTGCCCATGCCTCCCTTTCCGAGGCGTTTCAGCAGGGTGTATTTGCCTACCGATTGTCTTTTTTTGACCATTTCAGTCTTTTCGCGTTCTGAGGTGGAAAGTTATGTTGTTTTAAAAGCCTAATCGTCGTATCAACGTCATAGGGTATATGACGGATCGTGCAATTACTGGCCAGGGTGTCCCAGACAGCGTACTTGGCTTTGTCGCTCAAGCTGTCACGCGGTTGGCCGACACTGCCGACAATAACCAGATACCTGTTTTGCTGATCAAGAGAGACAGGTTGAAAATCCAGTTTCTTCTTGATTATTTCACCGGTGTGACGTTGTTCGAAAAGATTAAGCATATGGGTATGACCAGAGAAACAGAGAATTTCCTGGTAACTCTGGAAGATCCTGGTCAGTCTGACATCCGATGGAGCATAGAGGTACCTGGTCATTGAGGACGGTGGGCAGCCATGGCAGAAGCGAGTCTTGTTACTGATGATTACCGGCCTGAGATTTGCAAGCCATGTCAGGCTCTTTTGGGACAGCAGTGATCTGGTGATCTCAAGAGACTCCTGGGTGAGAAAATTGAGTCGATCAAAATAATTTGGACTGATCAGGCCGAGTTCATGATTCCCCATTACCGAAGGGATCCCTCTTTTGATCAACTCAATGACAACCTGCTCCGGCTCCGGGCCATAGCCGATATTATCTCCAAGAGTAATGATAGTATCAATGTTCTGCTGCTCGATATCGTCCAGCACTGCCTCAAGGGCACGAAAATTTCCGTGTATATCAGACAGGATGGCAAGGCGCATTGATTCTCTGGAACTGGTCTGGGCCATTATTTGGAGCGGCCGGTTTGCGTTGCTCCATGCTGGATAACTAAATACTGATCCTGATGATATCAGAGAGTCAGGCGATTACCAACGGAAAAATTTCTACTCAACCTCCGTACAGAAGCTCGCCACCTGAAAAACCAAGGCCGCCGCACACACCGAGGCAGAGAAGGTAGATGGTCAGCATTTTCGCACGGGAGGCGCCGTTGTTTTTCTGGATAACAGCGTAGGCAAGAAGAACGGCTAATACTACCCCAAGAATCAATTTGATGATGATCCATTTGCTCATATCGCCAGCAAATACATGCTGCCAGTCAAGTAAGCCGGCAATGTAGACCGGCACAATTGAAAGCAGCGCCAGAAAAACACAATGGTAGGCAGATTGGCCGAGATGTTTGTCCGGCCATTTATATTCAGCTAAAGAGAAGGCAACTGCACCAATTACCAGCCCCATGGGCGCATGGACGACAATTGGATGGATGGGGTGAGTTATACCAATGGTCTCTAAAAATGCATAGAAGCTCTCTATCATGGATTTCCTCCGGCTGCTGTCAAAAATATCAGGGGTTATCAGTAGTCGTTATGGGTGTCATTCTTCAGCGCTGGCTGGTGTTTGCCGTTATAAAATCACACTCATCTCCGTTGTGCCACTGCGTCGTGTCGATAATACTAATCATTATCAATAAGAGATAAAGTCCTGATGCTCATTAAATTTACCGGATACCCAATGAACCATTTCCAGGACCAGCGGGCATGTGGATATGGAACCGTGCCAGGTAGTAGTGGATCATACCCGGTAAATGCTTTACCTAGGTGTTTGTACTCAGCCAGGCATACATGTCAGCTGCATCCTGCCTGGAGACTTTTTCTTCCGGGAACTTCTGCATGATGGGGGAGCCAGAGTCTCTGATGATAGACAGAAAACGTCTGAAGCTCATGTGGTTCGTGTCAATCACAGGAGCTTTGCCATCGTTACCATGAAGGCCATGGCAGCCATAGCAATTATTCATCATGTACCACCGTTTTCCGTCTTCTGCATTGCCTTGGGGTGTGGTACATGCCGCAAGAGCAAGCACTAAAACGGTGAGGGCAAAGAGCGGCAGATAAAAATTCCTTACATGGTCCATGTATGGTTCCTCCTGGTTGATAGCATAGATTGTGATTTTTCTCGCTTGGATACTGAAAATTCTGCCGCATAACAACTTATCGAATGAAAGAAGACTTTGCAACGCTTTGTTATACAATGGATTTGTCCCGTTCATTAAGGATGTTGTGCCAGCTTCGTGCCACTCTGTCAAAGACCGATTCCCAGAGGAAGTAGGATAATCCGGTAGTATTTTCGATAACCGTGTGATGGTGAGACAAAGCCTTTACGAGGGCTTGTTGGAGTGAATCAATAAATCGTCCTTCGTCAGCCAGAAGAGAGGTATCGGTGTTGAGGACAGCCGGCTTCTCTACCAGTATCAATTGCCTGGTGTTCAGTCGATTATGTATTTCTCTGGTTCCAGGGAGGTCGGTGGCAATGACGGTGCAGCCGCAGGCCAGAGCTTCCAGGACGACAAGCGGGACCCCTTCATGGAGAGAGGGGAGAATGAAAATCTGGGATTTTCGCATCAGTGTGGCGAGTTTTTCCTGGGAGACCATTCCATGAAAAGAGAGATTGGACCCGAGCATGGAGGCAGCAGTTTTGCATTCTTCATATTCTGTTCCTGAACCGCCTCCAGCAAGGTGTAGATGGTAGCGGTGGGAATCAATTCTGCTCAATGCTTTGAAGAGCCAGGGGATCCCTTTTGCCCGGCTGATTTTACCGGCGTAGAGTATAGTACCGCTCTCTGGTGTTTTTCTGCTCCCGTCATCAAAAAAAATATGCTTATTATAACCGGCGCCTGCTATCTCAATTCTGTCCTCTGGTAAGCGGTATGCCTCCATGATCTCATGTTTCTGTTCGGAGCTCAAGGCGAGTACCTTATCTATGCGACAACATCCGCTAACTACCTGTTTTTTCAAATGTGGGCATTGTCTTAATTGCCTGAGATCAGAGCCATGACAGCTGGTGACTAGAGGTATGGCCGGAAATAGATCTTTAACCAGGGAGCTGAGGAGCCACAGATGATGGCTATGAATAATATCGGGATTATGGCGTAACACCATGCCCGATAGTGCTTCTGTAAAGATGTTGATGTATTGTCTTACTGCATTATGGTTCAGATCTTGAAACCTTCTGCTGGGATAAGGCATCACGTCACTCATTCCGACGATCATTTCTGCCTGGTCGTCAGCATCAAAATAGACAAAATGGCAGTTATCAGGGCTGATACCAGGCAGTGTAACCGAGCAGCCCGACTGGATAGCAGCAACCAGAAAATTATCATGTCCTTTCCGGGCAGATGCATCCAGAATCGCCTGCAGGTATATGCCGCTGCCGGTAGAATCGGGACGCTGACTGATGACATGGAGAACTTTCAATCTCTTATTCACCATTATTCTGAATTTGAAGATCCCTTGATCTGCTCTGATTGCCGGTAATTTTTATGAAGGGATTCAAGAACGCTCTCCCTGGAGTTTTCGGTCTGGTTGAGCATGATAACAAAAGGATCAGCAGATTCCGGGGAGTTGAAATAGCCGGCATACGTATAGACGTCTGTCAGGGTGCCTGACTTTATGTTCATGCCGTTTTTCCGGGGAAGAAGGAGTCGGTACGGTCTGAACGCATGGAGTACTGTAAGCATAAAAAAAGGTGTAACTCTGGTTTGGCGAGACAACCCCGATCCTTCTTGAATTTTTATAGCATGGCAATTGATACTGAAGTTTTTTTCAAGAGTACGGACTATTGCCCGTCTACCTTTCTCCCATGTCGCAGGGTATCCAAATAGTGCTGTTCCACAAATGAGAAAGAGCTGGTTGGCAATAAAATTGTTTGAGAATTCGAGGCAATCCTTCACGAGTTCCATAACATTTTTGGGGCTGGTGAAGGAATAGATAAGCATACAGCTGTCATCAACGAGCCCGGACCTGATGTTATCACGAACGGTGACCCCTTCTCTGGTTAGAAAAGCCGCAAATAATTCCCCTGTGTAGCGAAGGCTGTTGTCATCGCTCTTGTAGGTATCAAAAGCGGTGACGTTAACACGATGACGACCAGGTTCCAGCTGACTGCCTATGAACTGTGCCAGCTCCAATAATGGAGTCTGGGGCTCCCCTGAGACGACCGACCGGTCTTTATTCACCTGAATGGAGAGTGTGTTAAAGTTGACCGCAAGCGCGCTGTTGGGCACGTCGTAGGGATTGTCAGTTCCTTCTGTACCGTCGGCAGGTGCCGGGATGGAAAAGCTTGATCCGTCGATAACGATCTCATCTATGTGACTGATGTTTCGATTTCTCAGCTCACGGGCAATATCTGAGATGTATTCAGAGCTCAGAAAAGGATCACCATATCCTTTAATGTAAAGTTTTGTTCTATCTTTCAGAAAAAACTCTGTTTTGAAGTGAAAGGACGAACCAAGAAGTTCAAGGGCCACGAGCGACGTGGCGATTTTTATTATTGAGGCGGGTACAAACGGAGAATGGCTATTGAACTGGTTGTTAATCGTCCCCTTTGAAGTTACAACAAAGCCTCCATTTTTGATGAGTTCAGTGGGAGACTGATCGGGCTCGTGAGCATGTATTAACTGGAGGGGAAAAAGCCAGGTCCATAAACAGAGAAAAAAGATCAGTGTGCTGGACCCGGCTCTATGTGGAATCATGAAACGATAATTGACCAGCCGTTAGATTTTCGGCAGGTTAGCCATAGATTTGGCGATTTCCTCTGCAGGATAATCGTAGTTATGGAGCATTCCTGCAAAATACTTATCATAAGAGCCCATATCAATTAAGCCATGCCCTGAAAAATTGAACAGGATTGTCTTCGGCTCGTCAGGGTCTTTTGTGGCCTCTATGATCGCACCCCTGATTGCATGGCAGGTTTCCGGTGCTGGAATGATCCCTTCAGTTTTTGCAAAGAGTACGCCCGCCTCAAAACACTCAAGCTGCTGGAGCCTGACCGGGTCGATAATATTTTCCCGGACCATTGCAGAGACGATGGGTGACATGCCATGATAACGGAGGCCACCTGCATGGATGCCCGGCGGTATAAAATCATGTCCTAAGGTATACATGTAAAGAAGCGGCGTTGTCTGGGCAACATCGCCAAAATCATAGGCCAGTTTGCCGGCGGTAAGCGTGGGACAGGACGCCGGTTCGGTACCGACAAAGCGGATTTTCTTACCGTCCAAATAGTCGGGTATATAAGGAACAGCCAACCCGGCAAAGTTGGACCCGCCGCCGCAGCAGCCAACGATTACGTCCGGATATTCTCCTGCGATTTCCATCTGTTTCTTGGCTTCAAGACCGATAATTGACTGGTGCAGTATAACATGATTAAGGACTGAGCCCAGAGCGTATTTGGTATCTTCTCTGCTCGCTGCATCTTCGAGTGCCTCGGAAATTGCAATTCCTAAAGATCCGGGCGTGTCAGGCATCTGCTCTAGAATCGCTCGGCCGGTATTGGTCTCATTACTCGGGCTGGCAATGACCTCAGCACCAAAGGTTTGCATGATCGATTTGCGGTACGGTTTCTGGTCGAATGAGACACGTACCATGTAAACCTTGCATTCCAGGTCGAACTTACTGGTGGCAAAAGAGAGTGCACTTCCCCATTGGCCTGCTCCTGTCTCGGTTGCCAGTCGTTTAACACCTTCCCGCTTATTATAGTACGCCTGAGCGACCGCTGAGTTGGGTTTGTGTGAGCCGACCGGGGAAACACCTTCATTTTTAAAAAATATCTTGGCCTTAGTATTGAGGGCCTTTTCGAGATTCGAAGCCCTGACGAGGGGAGAAGGACGCCATATCTTAAGTACTTCAAGGACCTCTTGCGGAATATCAATAAAGCGGTCGGAAGACATCTCCTGTTCAAGCAGCCCCATTGGAAATACCTGGCCCAGTTTCTCAGGGCCCATTGGTTGACCGGTTTCCGGATCAAGCGGTGGTTGCAGACCATTTGGCAGGTCAGGGACAACATTGTACCATTGGCTGGGCATCTCATCATCGCGTAAGACGATCTTCTTAATCATGGCTTCTCCTTTTTTGGTAATAACCGGATGTAAACACTTCAAAGCGCAGGTTATATTTATCAGTTCATCTGAAAATCTTCTTTACCATAGACAAAGCGTGTCAGGCAAGTCAGATTATATGTCGAGGCTCTGGTAATCAGTTTTGCGTACTGAACTGGTTAACAGTTCTTCTTCACTTCTTCCAAGGATATGTTCCAATACTTTCAGAGGCTTGATGCCCGGGAATCCACTTCTGGTAATTATTTTCATGGTGATATCCATGTCTGATACTATGGTTATCGTGTCGATCATCGGCCTGATATCGATCTGCTTGGTTTTTCCCTTTCGTCTTCTTGAAATATAGTGGGAATCTGCAGCCAGAAACGATTTGATTTTGTTTTGTTCTTCCTCAATGAGACTCTTTTCAACAGAGATCGAGTAGGTCGTCTTCAATTCCTGTGGGAGTTTCCCTGCCAACGGGACTATCTTATTAATGGAAATGCCATCCGGAAGCGCCTCCTCCAGCCGTACAGACTGGACCTGACAGTCATCAAGGGGGGCCGGCAGTTCCATGACAAAGGTCTCGCAAAGGCTCTCCGTTCCCACCGGCAGCGCCGGGCTGAACGATATTTTTGGTGATGGATTGTACCCTTTTGAGAAGTTGGTCCTGATTCTAGCTCTTCTCAGAGCACGGAAAATAATCTGTAGAAATTCAAGGTGTCCCAGATAGCATATGAGACCGGTTCGCGAATATGTTACGAGGTATTTGAACTTACCCTCAGGTTCCTCTCTGTGTATTTCGTCGGCCGCATCTGATTGCTTCGAGGCAGCATGATTTGTTTGCTCTTTATTATGGACGATTGGTTGAATCGTGTCGAAATCGCAGAGTCCGCAGTCCTGGCAGCCATGATACCTGCAATCCGGGGTATATTCGCCTTTTTGAGTTTTATCCAGTTCCTCGAGAAGAAATTCATTTTCAACACCTGTGCTCAAATGGCCCCAGGGGAGAATCTCGTCTTTTTCTCTTTGTCGAAGATAGAAACCAAGATCGATGCCGCAGGCATCAGCGCACTCCTGCCATCGCTGGAGGACAAAATGATCGCTCCAGCTGTCCAGTCTGGCCCCCATTTCCCATGCCCTGACGATAAGCGCTGCGAGTCGTCTGTCCCCGCGGGAAAAAACTCCTTCCAGATAACTCTGCTTTGGGTCGTGCCACTTCAGGTTAATTCCCCGTCGTGGCATTCTGTCTTTGATACGGTTAATCCGTTGCTGGCTCTGGTCAATGCTTAGTTGTTCCTCCCATTGAAAAGGTGTGTGGGGTTTGGGTACAAAGGTCCCGACACTGACGGTTACTCTTTTTCTGCCATGGCCTGAGACATTACCAGCCTCGGCTGTCTTTTTGGCCAGCGCTACAATGGCATCAATATCTGCCATGGTCTCTGTGGGCAGGCCAATCATGAAATAAAGTTTAATAAGACTCCAGCCAAGATTAAAGGCATCACGTGCTGAGTCTAACAGGTCACTCTCCGTGATGCCTTTATTGATTGCCATCCGCAATCGTTCGCTGCCGGCTTCAGGTGCAAGGGTGAAACCCGTTTTCCGGACCCGTTTGATTTCATCCATCAAATCCTCTGTCAAGGTGCCGACCCTCATTGACGGCAATGAAACCGAGACAAAGTCGCTGCTGTACTTATCCATCAGTTTCGGCAGGAGTTCAGGCAGGCAACTGTAATCACCGGTCGAAAGTGAAAGAAGAGCTAATTCTTCAAAACCGGAATTGTCGATTCCCTTTTCTGCTAGTTGCAGGATCTGAGTAACAGTGCGTTCCCGCACGGGTCGGTATGTGATACCGGCCTGACAAAAACGACATCCTCTTGTGCACCCTCGTGCCACTTCGATTCCCAGCCTGTCATGAACAATACGTGAGTTGGGAACGATTGGTTTGTACAGGTGATCAAGAGCATCGAGATTGGCTAAAACTCGCTTATGGATTCTGGCTGGAACAGTCTTTTTGTGCTTTAGTCCAACAATGCGGCCATCATTATCATATTTGGGCTTAAAGTGGTGGGGTACATATACGCCTTCAATTTTTGAGAGCAGCTCAATTTGTTGACTGCGTGATATGCCTTCTTGTCGGGCGGCGAGCAGAAGCAGGGTAATTTCGGTAATTGCCTCTTCACCATCTCCAAGGAGAATTACGTCAAAGAAATCTGCTACCGGTTCTGGATTAAGTGCACAGGTACCGCCACCAAGAATGATCGGGTGATGTTCATTACGTTCTTTAGCGAAAAACGGAATTTCTGATCTCGCAAGAATTGTCAGAATATTGGTATAGCAGAGCTCGTGTGGAAGGGTGATACCAATGAGGTCAAACTCTGCCAGGGGGCGTCCTGATTCCAGAGAGACAAGAGGTATCTTTTTAGCCTTTAGAATCGCTTCGGCATCTCTATCCGGGCAAAAGCATCTTTCCGCTGATATTTTACTGCTGTTATTCAGGATATGGTAGAGTATCTGCAATCCCTGGTGTGACATACCTATCTCATACAGGTCTGGAAAAACCAGGGCACAGTGGAGTGTTGAGTCATCGCCCTTGAGCGCAGGTATATTGTATTCCTGGCCGATATATCGACCCGGTTTATTAACAAATGGAAGAAATTCTTGGGTACTCATAATTAATTAACGTGTCAGTATGAAATGGGTGATTCTGTTCCTGGTGGATTTTGTAGAGGTCGATTGTATAGGATTTGAACTGAAATTGCGCCCTTTGATTTACCGAAAATAGGTTGACATTTTCGGACGGGATAAGGTAATGAAAGTTGTGATGTATTAGTTTGAACAAAAATAATAGCTTACGGGGTAAGAGTTTTCTGATGAGCCGCTTATCAATATCATTTGTTTTTTTGATGATACTCTTTGGTGTGATTGCTGCCTACGCTGATGATCAGCCAAAGGGGGGGGCGCTCCTCGAGGAAATAGCTCATGAAGCAGTTGCTGATGGCACTGAAAAAATTATTTTTAAACTCAATGCTGCTCACACCCCGAAAATATTCAAAATAAAAGGGGAAAAACCCCGCCTTGTTATTGATTTTTTTGATACCGGATATTCCACCCGAGTCAAGAAAATCAGTAATTCAGATGATTACCTGATAAAAAGCGTACGGATCGGGAAACATAAAGACCCGCCAAAAACCCGTATCGTTGTGGACCTGAGAACTGAACGAGAATATGAGTTCAAGGTAGATTCTCAAGCGCAGGAAAATATTCTCGCTATAACCTTTTATTTCGAGGAAGACACGCCAGGGGCTGGCGGCGAAGTTAAAAAAACCGATACCGTTATAGAACTAAAGGTACCTGAGTCCGGAGCCGTTCAGGTCATTGAACCAGAGAAGGAAGAGGCCGATCTACCAGTCGCTGATGAGGCTGAACCAGAAATACCGCCTGATAATAACACCCCTTCTTCGATTGAAGCTACCGTTGCTGAGACTGAAACGGAAGTAGAAAAGGAAGTAGAACGTGAGCAGGTAGACCCGGAGCCGGCAGGAGAGGACGAAGGAAAAAGTGAATCTCAGGAGGCGGAAGAACGGGTAAGCCAGATTATTGCCAACATAAAAGATCCGAAACCCGCTGCAGCTGATCCGATACTGCTTGATATCACCTATGAAAGTACCGCAAATGACAGTGAGATGGTGCTCTTTAAGTTAAACGATTTTTATCCTCCTATCGTTTTCGGTATAGAGAAAGGAAACCCGCGGGTTGTTTGTGATTTTCTGGATACGGGACTCTCCAGTGATATTAAACCGGTCATCCAGACAAACGGTATCTTTGTCAGTAAAATCAGAACCGCACGACACCCCAACCCCGAAAAGGTGCGAGTCGTGCTGGATCTTGTTGCCAATAAAAATTATGATCTCCAGCAGGTATTTTTTAAGGAAGACAACCTTTTCGTTATCATTATAAGCGAGTTTGAAAAGGAGTCAGTTAAGCCGTTGAAGACCGTTCCGGGTTCTGCTCAGAAACAATAGCAGTTAAGGAAGAAATTGACGCCTATAACCCGCTGGTATTGGCAGATTAAAGTCATTATTGCTCAGGTCCGCCTGTCGTATATCACTGAAGATCAGGGTTGCCTCTGCTCCAAATGATAGCCCCGATATCGATATTTTCATCGGTTGCGAACACTGTCCAACCGCTTGCCAGTCATCATAACTGATTACCGCCTCTATTTTTCCCTCTTCATTTAAAATAGCTCTTTCTATGATTCTCTGTTTATCAAAGTTGACAAGCGTGTTTTCCTGCGGGGTCAGATTATCGGGGCTTGCTGCAACACTAAACCAGATTCCACGATTATCACGATCACTATGAATGGTAAGGACATGGGGTGCCGTTGAGAGTGGTCGGCCCGCCAGCCATGCTCCCCATTCTCCGGCAACGATGGTTATCGGTATCTCATGTCTGATTGCAAACGATCGAAGGCTGCCTTTCCTGAATAGTCTCTTCCTAACATCGACAGACTGAAACCATTGCCCATCGCTCGACAGAGCAAGTAGAGGCTGGTTCAGTGGAGTGAGCCCAGTAAATTGCAGGGAGGCCGGCAAAAGCGTTTTAAAATACCCGGAAATAGATGTCCGATTTAACGAATGGTTCCAATGAACGATGACCTCACCATCAAAACCCTTCAGGCATGAGCCATAACTGTTCTGGTAGGCAATATAACGCTGCTCCAGTCGAGAGTATTCATCACCCTCAAAGGATGTACTAAACGGCTTAAGGGCACATCCTGATAGAGAAACAACAGAGAGGCACAGGAGCCATAACCACGTTTTTCGGCAATTGTTATGGTGAGTCAAGCGTTTCAATTTTATGTTGAACCATTGATTTTTTCTCCGGGTCTTCAAAATACTCGAGAGCAGATTTATAGGCCTCGAGCGCTTTGTCGGGCAAACCCAGGGATCTGTAGACATCACCAAGATGATCGTATATATGCGGATCATCAGGTACCAGTGCCAGTGCTTCTGTCAGTTCATCTCTTGCTGTTTCCAGGTTGCCGAGCTTATAATGAACCCAGCCGAGGCTGTCCTGGATATAACCGTTACCAGGTTTCAGCTCCATGGCCCTGTTAATATATGCCAGGGCCTGTTCAAGATTACGATCCGTATCCGCCCAGCTGTACCCTATAAAATTGAGTGCTTCAGGGTGATCCGGATCCACCTCAAGGACCCGCTTCATTGCCTCGATTGCCTCTTCCAGCCGGTCAGTGCGTTCGAGCTGCAGTCCGTATTCGAACAGCAGTTTCTTGCTTTCAGGAAAAACATGGATGCCGGCAGCCAGAACTTCAGAAGCACGGCTGCTCTGCCCATCTTCCTGGTAAAGAGATGATGCCAGGATATAGAACAACTCCTTTTGTGTCTCCCTGTTTTCCAGGTATCCCTGCAAGAGCTGAAGTCCCTTGTCAATCTGTTTATTCTGGTGATAAATTCTACTCTGCAGAACCACACTGTCCTCAAACTCCTCATCAGATGGATTGATTTCTGATAGCATTTCAAGGGCATCCTCCCATTGTTCTGCTTCCATATAGAGGACAGCGAGAAGGTATCTGGCTTCAGAATTTTCTTTTACTTCCAGGACTGATTCTAAATTTTCTCTGGCTTTATCATTGTTGCCATTTCGCAAATAAAGTCGACTGAGTATCAGAGATATTTTTTCAGGATTACTGCTGATCTCTCTTGCAACACTGAGTTCGGCGACCGCTTCTTCCTCCCTGTCCAGAGCGAGCAGTGCCTGAACAATCGTAAAGCGTGCTCTCTCATCACCATCATCCTGGCCGAGCAGTTGTCGCATGCTTTCTATAACCTTCTCATATTGCTTGTGTTTCAGATAAAATTCTGCAATTTCATAAGCAAGATCAAAAGAGTAATTGAGATCCAGAGCCGCTCCATATTGCTTTTCTGCCTCACTGCTGTTATCAAGCTGATCCGCTATACGGGCGAGATAAAGCCTGGCAAAATATGCTTCTTGGTCCAGAGCGAGTAATCGCTTGAAATATTTGCTCGCATTGCTGAGATCCCCCGCCTGAGTCAATAGAATACCCATACGAAGAAGTGCCTGTCCATTTTCCGGATCATCGGAGATGATTTTCCGGTACTGTTCGATTGCCTTCGATTCATTTTTCTGCTGGATATAGATACGGGCCAGGAGTGCGCGCTGATTCGTATCATCAGGAGTCTTTTCAAGGTTTGCCAGCAGAAGATCGACAGCCTTCTCGGGAAAATCCATCTTCAGGTACAGTATCGGAAGTTTTCTCTCTATGTAGGTACCTGTGGGGTCACAAACCAGGGCTTTCTGGTAGGCATCAAGGGCCTCTTTATAGCGCTGATAATATTCCTCGTGCGTACCCCAGAGAAAATAAAAATAAGCGCAAGAGGTATCGCGGGTTTCTGATTCGATTAAACCGGGCGAGGTTTCCTTGGCCAGAGGAGTACACGATATCAGGGTTGAAAAAAACAGCAGAGCGATCAGGCTCTGGTAAAATGTATTCGTTCTGGCAGTTAATTTCATTCCGGTTTAACACCGTATTTTTCATCTAATAAACAAACAGTATGTTTTCTCACAAGTCTGCTTACCTGATCAATTGTTTGAGAACCGTCGATTCTTACTATATAGGGAAAGTGTAGACTCTTGAATATTTTGTCAACTTTTTTTAATGAGTCCAGTTGTTCAAAATCATTGAGACTATCTCCCCTGGTGATGGTGATCCTGTTAATACTCTCTTCAGGATCGATCTCTAGGATGAAGGCCAGGTCGGGACTCGGAGCAAAGCGATTCTGCTCAATGATCTTTTGCGGGTCAAGCCCTGCGGCACCCTGGTAGGCTGCTGTAGATAAATAATAGCGATCGCAGAGTACAATCCTGCCATTTTGAAGCGACGGGAGTATCAACTGTTCTATATGTTCTCGTCGATCAGAGAGAAAAAGTTCAAGCTCCTCTTCAAGAGTAACCGCCTGCCGGTTCTGATATAGTTCTCGTATACGCTGGCCGAAACGACCCTTGGTCGGCTCGCGAGTCGTGGTGACTTGAAATCCACGCTTTTTAAGAAAGCTTTCGAGCAAACTGATCTGAGTTGATTTTCCGGTACCGTCTATACCCTCAAAAACTATGAGCAAACCGTATTCTGTAGCCATAAGTCCTGTTTAATGGTCTGTTGACATCGTTATTTTTCATTCTGTTTTGCAGTCGTGGCGGCTATTTTGATAGTTGCTCTGAGGCCAGTCGTTGAGAGGTCATAGTGTCTCAGAAAAGTCTCACTATCACAGAAGGGCAGCCAGTGGCCATTCGAAGAGAATGAAGATGTGGTAATTTTGTCACTAACCATTTCCCAGTCGCTGGCCCTTACCTGTTCAATCTGTTTCAAATGCAGAAACCAGATGATTGATTTCAGGTTTACCCCCTCTGATGGCAATTGCAACAACATCAAATCGTGCGGGTACATTCAGCAGCTTATGCTGGGAAAGATAGCTGCTTGCAACACGAATAATCTGTTTCTGCTTGGCTGCAGTGACTGCTTCTTCAGGTAACCCAAAGCGATCGGAGCATCTGGTCTTTACCTCAACAAATACAAGGTATTCCCTGTCTCTTGCGATTATATCAATCTCGCCGAATTTGTTTCTGAAGTTACGGATGATAATCTTCAGCCCTTTTTTTTGAAGGGCTTTGGCTGCCAGATCTTCACCACTTTTTCCGAGATTAATCCGCTGTTTTGACAAACTCTTTAACTCCTCTGAAACTGAACCGGTGTTCTGGACAGGGGCCATGCTCCTCTATTGCCTTTCTATGTTCCCGGGTCGGATAGCCTTTATTAGAAAGAAAATTATAATAAGGATACTTTTCATGAAGTGTTTTCATGATTTCATCTCGGGTGATTTTCGCTATTATTGATGCCGCTCCGATAGTTGCGCTGCGGCTGTCTCCCTTGGTCAATGTTTCCTGGGCAATATTGAGCGGTACCCCAAATGTTCCGTCAACCAGGACGAAGTCGGGGGGGACAGTTTTATCTGATAGCTCAAGAATACTCTCTTTCATGGCCATGAGTGAAGCCTGAAGAATGTTTATCTTGTCAATAATCCGGGGTGAGACAATGCCAATACCTATTGGCGTATTGGCTGAAAGAAGCGTATCCCTGAGCTGGTAACGCTGTTTTTCAGTGGTTGTTTTTGAATCACAGAAGAGGGCAGGATTACAGGAGTTGGGAAGGATGACGCATGCCGCCACAACGGGTCCAGCAAGAGGACCTCTGCCAACTTCATCGGTGCCAGCGATATGGACAAAGCCTCGTTTCGTAAGCATCCTCTCAAACTGAAAATTGTCAGCTGGTTCGGATGCTTCGGGTAGAATACTCTTCACCCTCGAGAAAAAATGCTGATCCGTCATCTGTTTGTGTGACGGATCAGCAGGTAGGTGTACCTGATTGGTTTCCGAAAAATTCTAGCGGATACCGCGCTCGCGAATACGTGCTGCCTTACCACGTCTTTCACGAAGGTAATAGAGACGGGATCGCTTAACTCGTCCTCGTGTAACCCGTTCAATCTTTTCAATTCTCGGATTGTGCAGAGCAAAGGTTTTTTCCACTCCGACACCGTGAGAAATCTTACGGACGGTATAAGAGGCATCCATGGCACCGCGCTTTCGCTTGATAACAACACCCTGGAAGATCTGAACACGCTCTTTGCTTCCCTCAATAATGCGGATATGAACCTTTACCGTATCTCCTGGACGGAACTCCGGGTGATCCATTCGCATCTGTTCCTGGTCGATTCTATCAATAATTGTACTCATACTATTCTCTTGTTCTGAATCAGTTGGCTGGTTAATTAATAAATTTGTCTCATTCGTTTACATTCCAAGCAGGCGATCCAAGATGATCGACACTGCTGATCGTACTGATAAATGGTTATATGTTGAATTACCGCATATCGGCGGTAACGTTGCATCTGCTTTTTTCATTATTTCATCTGCTATTCCGTGAGCGGTACCAAACAGCAGGAGAACAGGTGATACGTTATTCTCTATATGGTACCTGATATCCGTGTACTCTACCTCATTTTTCTGCTTTTTGGCACTGGTGGTGACAAGAAGCGGATCCATCCCGGTTCTGGAGGCAATATCTCCTGTAACAGCATCAAGGCTGTTGGCAGTTCTGATAAGAGATAAGGCCTCTTTGCGGGCAGGGTTAGACTTTGCTCCATGACCATTAAGCCAGTGATCGACAATTTCGCTAATCAATTCATGCTGATCTTCATATGGCGTGGCCACGTAGTAATTGTTTACGCCATAGGTCCTGGCTGCCCGCGCTATATCGTGAAGATCAAGGTTTGTTACCGCCGAGCCGATCGTTTCCCCTGTTTTGTTGGTTACCGGATGGTGCAACAGAACAATATCAAGACAGGCCGGTTTTTTATTCATGAAAATTCGGCTCGTTGTTTTATGGCCAGAATATCTTTGTAAAGCCCGTGTTTCTTTAATATTTTCATTTCACTATCGCTGAAGGACGAGGCTTTTATCAAGTCGGGTCGTCGGTTCAATGTTCTTTTGACTGATGCGAGTAAACGATATTGCTCAATTTTCTTGTGATCACCACTCAATAGCTCTGCCGGAACCTCCTGATCTTCAAAAGTCCGGGGCCTGGTGAATTGAGGATGTTTTAGAAGATTCCTGCTGAAAGAATCTTTATCAGCTGAATCAGAACATCCCAGTACACCCGGGATAAGCCGGGTGACAGAATCAATGATTGCCATCGCTGCCAACTCGCCTCCCGTCAGGATATAATCGCCCATGGAGATCTCTTCCTCAACGTAGGTGGCCCGGAATCGCTCATCAACCCCTTCATATCGGCCACAAACCAGGACCAGATGTTTTTCCCTGCTGAGCCTTTGGGCAGCAGCCTGATTGTATAATCTTCCCTGGGGGCTCAGTAATATAACACGTTTTTTACCTGCGTGAGTCCGTTGAACCTGCTTTACCGCAGCAGCGAGCGGTTCAGGTTTCATTACCATTCCTTCGCCACCGCCAAAAGGCCGGTCATCAGTCATCGCATGTTTGTCAGTGGTAAATTCGCGAATATCACTGATTTCAATACGAATTTTACCATCAGCCTGAGCTTTTCGAATGATTCCCTCGTGAAGTGGGGAGTGAAGGAGATCAGGAAAAATAGTCAGTACTGAATAGAGCATAACCGCAGCTGTTCCTCTAATGGCCTGGAACTACATTAATTTCAAGCAGCCCTGGCGGCGGATTGATAATTATTTCTCTATCATCATACGAAACGACGATATCTTCCACCAGCGGAATCAGAAACTCATCTCTGCCTTTCCGAACGACGAGAATCTCATGCGCACCGTTGCTGAAAGAAGACTCAACGACTCCAATAATGTGGGCGGAGGACTGCACACGAACAGTAAGCCCATTCAACTGCTGAGGGTAAATCTTCTCTGCATCAAAATCAGAAAGGTCTTCACGGCAGAGTAAAACGCCCATGCCAATTGTAAGCTCAGCTTCGTCTCTTGTGTCAATAGTCTCAAGTTTCAGGATGATCTGTTTCCCCTGGACTCTGATGTTCTCAGATCTGAGGAGCGCTGTCATCCGGCCGTCATCTGCAATGAGTGCAAACCGGCTGTCATTAAACTTTTCGGGAAGATATGAAAATGGAATGATTTTCAACTCTCCCTTCAAGCCATGCGCCCTGATTACTTTACCAATCAGGATGTATTTATCGGCAGGAAATGAATACTGCTCAAGCATGATAGCTGAAGGATTTACTCCAGAATGTCGAGCCGTGATTTTTTATCTTCCCGTGCCGCGGTTGCTGCCAGAAGAGATCGCATTGCCCGTGCGGTACGACCCTGCTTGCCGATGACCTTTCCCAGGTCTTCCTGGGCTACAGTTAACTCTAGAGCAAACGTGTCATCATTCTCTGTCTGATTCACATGTACCTGATCAGGCTGGTCTACCAGTGATTTGGCGATGTGGGCAACTAATTCCTTCATGATCATCTACTCACTGACTGCTGATTTTTTTATCAGGCTCTTTACCGTGGTAGTCGGCAGGGCTCCCTTGCCGAGCCAATCCTGCAGCTTGTCATTATCTATCTTGACTACTGCCGGATCTTGAAGCGGATCGTAAGTTCCTAAAATATCAAGAAATTTACCATCTCTTGCACGCTCGCTGTCAGCAACAATAATTCGGTAAAATGGCTTTTTCTTTCTGCCAAGTCTGGTTAAACGTATACGAACTGCCATTCCTGGTATGTCCTCCTGTTGTATTTACGGGTAATAAACTTTTTTATACCCGTGCGGCCATTCTATTGGGCCTTCACTGTTATCGTCTCATTCCTTTTGGAACTTTTCTGCGTTTTTTACCGGACATAACCCCCGGTTTACCCCGCATTTTTTTCATCATTTTCAACATGGCAGAGTAACTTTTCAGCACTCTGTTTACATCGCTGACGGAAGTTCCGGAGCCAGCGGCGATGCGCAATCTGCGGCTTGAGTCAATGATCCGATGGTTGCGGCGCTCTTTCAGGGTCATTGAGCGAATAATCGCCTCGGTCTTGCTCAATTCTTTTTCATCCGGTTCCGGTGCATCTTTCAACTGTCGTAACTTGTTTATTCCGGGGACCATGCCGAGAATCTGTTCGAGTGACCCCATTTTCTTGATTTGTTGGATCTGATCAAGAAAATCTTCAAGGGTAAAGGCATTCTTCTGGAGCTTTTTAGCAAGTTTGTCAGCTTTCTTTTTGTCGACGACCGCTTCAGCTTTTTCAATCAGCGTCAGAACGTCGCCCATCCCGAGGATTCTTGAAGCAACACGGTCGGGATGAAAAACCTCAAGCGCATCAAGGGCTTCGCCAACACCGACAAATTTAATCGGTTTTCCGGTAACGCTTTTAATGGATAAGGCAGCGCCGCCTCTGGCATCACCCTCCATTTTGGTAAGGACAACACCGGATATTTCAAGATCCTGATTGAATTTGTCGGCAACGGTGACAGCATCCTGCCCCGTCATCGCATCTGCAACAAACAGAACTTCAGAGAGTTTGACCGAAGCCTGTATTTCCTTGAGTTCGCCCATCAACGCTTCGTCAATATGAAGACGACCGGCGGTGTCCAGGATCAGCGTATCATAATCCTGCTCTCTGGCTGTGATAACGGCCTGGGTACATATATCAACGGGTTTTAAATCGGTGGTTGAAGGATGTACCGGTACCTCGAGTTTATTTCCGAGTATCTGGAGCTGTTCGATAGCCGCAGGGCGATAGATATCAGCAGGAACAAGATACGGTTTACGTCCCTTTGATTTTAAAAGGGCAGCCAGTTTGCCGGCGGTGGTTGTTTTACCGGATCCCTGCAATCCGGTCATCATAATGATGACCGGCTGATGACCGTCCAGTCTGATCTGTTCAGTGCTGCCACCGAGCAGTTCAACCAGTTCCTCATGGACTATTTTTATGACCTGTTGACCAGGTGAGAGCTTTTGGGAAACTTCACGGCCAACGGCTTTGGCAGTGATACCATCGACAAAATCTCCTGCAACCTTATAGTTGACATCGGCCTCAAGCAGCGCCATGCGCACTTCTCGCATCGCTTCCTTGATGTTGTCTTCTGTAAGGATTCCATGGCCCCGGAGTTTTTTAAATACTCCCTCAAGCCGATCAGTCAGGTTTTCGAACATAATTATCCGGCAGTCTTTTTTAACTCAAAGATAAAAAGCCGATCGGCGGATCTCCACGCCAATAGGCTGTCTATTTCAACTGATCCGATATCACACTGGTTTTACAGAGGTATATAAAAATATCGGGATCAAAAGAAGACTAAAATACTTCGAAATTAGAAATAAGTCAACAAAGGAACTGAATGGTGTATAAAAAGTGATGATTTTTATCAATTAAAGGAATGAAATTCCTGCCAGCTCAGTTTTTGAAACCTCTCCAGAACGGCTGGCGAAGAGCAGGTAATCAGGGTTATGCTGGAAGTCGTTAGCTATTTCGGTTTAAATCCGTGCAGCGGAAGATAAATGAGCACTGCCGGCAGGAATAAAAAAATGACAATTATCCACATATACTTCCTGCTTTCCGGTTGGAATGTGCGGGTGAAAATATCCTTATAAACAATAAATAATAACCCGACATTAATGACAACACCCACCAGCGCAAGTGGCAGAAAGACCGCCAGGCTTCTCATGGCCGGCATCATGGAGAGCAGCCCTGCCATTATAATTATAAAAAGAAGGGCAAATATGGAAAAAGCCTTATCGATACGATTCATGTGGTTCTCCCGTTAGCGGTTGCTCACCCGCTGTAACCTGATCTCGTATAATACCAGTAGCTGTCTATGGTAAAAAAAGAGCGTTGAGGAAAAATGACTTACCGCTTTACACACCACCACTCTATCATAATGGTCGAGAAAATTGTACTTTTCGAATAGTGGGGGCTCGTCTTCATGTTTTGATATGGTTGCGTGAAAACTGAAACGAACTTATGGTTAGAGCACATCAGGGGAAATACCTGGATATCTTTTCACAATGGAAAAAAGATAATCATCCGGTTTGTCAAGGAGATAGATAATGAGCGGAGTAATCGTGCCCTGTCCCATTTGTCAGGTGAAAAATCGTATTCCGGAAAAAAAGCAGCACCTGGTCCCGCAGTGCGGCAAATGTGGTCAAAAAATCATAGTGGGAGCAGCCACCGTTCCTGTTAATCTTGGGGATGAAGACTTTCAGCACTTTATAAAAAGTACCAAAACCCCTGTTATGGTTGATTTCTATGCACCGACATGTGGGCCATGTCAGGCTATTGCACCATTTATTTCAAGGCTTGCCAGCCAATATGCAGGGAAAGTTGTGGTGGCGAAAATTAATACCAGTGACCATCCTGGTACGTCAGCCCATTATCAGATAAGAGGGGTACCCTCTCTGCTGTTTTTTAACAAGGGTATCGTCATCGATCAAATAGTCGGAGCACCTGCAGAGTCAGAGCTCGTCTCAAAACTCGAGAATTTGATTGAATCGAGTTAGAATCGTTGTCGAAAAAATTCGTCCAGAAAGCTTTTTCTCCAGCCTGAGGTAAGACGCTGAGGAAGGGGGCTTCCCGGGTTGTTGAGGTTTCGACAAAGCAGTTTCATCTCAGCTGTTGTTCCAATGAGCTGGGGGTCTATGTCCTGCATCTCGCATTTCAACTGGATAAAAGTGTTTAATCGTTCAAGAACCTGTTTTTCACGTGTCGTTAACCGAATTGGGCTGAACAGAGCAGGATAATCTGCTTCAGCAATATCTTTGCCTTGCGTAATGGATTTGATGATTGCGTTTCCGAATTTAGCTGATTTCTTACTTGAGATAAGTCCTGTCTTCTCTAAATCGGCAACAGTTTCCGGCTGTTCCCTGGCTATCTGAAGGAGTGCCTTGTCAGTGACGATATGACCGCGAGGCCGGTCAAGATGGCGTGCTTCCTGCTCTCTCCATGCGGCCAGTTCTTGAAGGACTGCAAGATTTCGTCTATTCAGTGAACCCGCGCCACTGATTTTTGTATATCGTTCATAGTCTGATACGCCGGTATAGGCTTGAGGATCATTAAGGATATCAAGTTCAGACTGGAGCCATGCTTTGATTTCGGGAACGATGATACGGGTGAGCAATAAAATTCTTAATGCCCGCAGATATCTGACATCATCAAGCGCATAGGACACCTGTTTCGGGTCAAGTGGACGGTGAAGCCAGTTTGTTCGTGTCTGGGATTTGGACAAATCAATGTCAAGCAATACATTCGTGAGGTTTGCAAGTGAAATTGTTGAAGGGAGACCGGAAAATCCCGCAGCCAGTCTGGTATCGAAAATGTTTACTGGAATCGACCGTGTAACCCTGCTCAGGATAGCCAGGTCCTGGGGAGCGTCGTGAAGAATTTTGACAACACTTTTGCTACCCAGAAGTGTTCCAAGGGGTGAGAGATCCTCTATTGCCAGAGGGTCAATCAGGTGGCAGTCTTCATCTGAAAGGGCCAGTTGAATGAGGCCCAGTCGAGGATAATAGGTGCGCTCCCAGATGAATTCAGTATCGAGGGCAACACTGTCAACATGTTGAGCCCGGCTCATGAGTTCTTCTAATTCTTTTTTGGTACTGATCATAGATGAGTGTCCTGCATAAAAAGAAAATCCATTGCATACAGTGAGAAGAAAAAGAATAAATCAGTTTTCTCAGAATTTTTCGAGTCATTCAGGATTCAAGCTGTAATAAAAATCGAATATAAATTCAATACTTTCTTTAGCAATTCTGTTAACAGGGAAGGGGCGCATAGCCATCCTTCTCGTTGCGATGATAATCTTGATAAATTGAGGTTGTGTATATTGAGATGAAAAAAACATATTAATTTAATACTATTGATATACTCGTAACATTTGTTTGATCCAGATAACTGATGGTTTGTGATGTTCTACTATATAATTAAACGGATCATGCTGATGATTCCCACCCTGTTTGGGGTCATGTTGATCACCTTTATTGTGACACAATTTGTACCAGGTGGTCCGGTAGAAAAGCTCGTTGCCGAGATGGAGGGACTTGACCATGGAGGTGGTGAGGCCTTGTCTGCACAGTCGCTGTATCGCGGCGGCGATGGTCTTGACCAGGAAAAACTCGTAAGGCTCCAGGAATTGTATGGCTTTGATAAACCGCCCATCCAACGATTTTTGACGATGATGAAAAATTACCTCTGTTTCGATTTCGGCACATCTTATTATTATCAGCAGAGCGTTGTGGAGTTGGTTATTTCACGCATGCCGGTGTCAATGTCTCTGGGGTTATGGAGTTTTATTATTGTCTACGGTGTCTGCATACCGCTGGGAATTATGAAGGCGGTGCGTGACGGCTCACAATTTGACCTGCTGACCACGACGATTATCCTGGTCGGCTACGCAATTCCCGGGTTTGTTCTGGGCATCGGTTTAATTGTTCTGTTTGGTGGCGGAAGCTTCTTCAGCATTTTTCCCCTGCGCGGCCTTGTTTCAGATAATTGGCAGGAGTTGAATCTTTTTGCTAAAATCACTGATTACCTCTGGCATATGGTTCTGCCAATTCTATCCAGTGCGGTGGGAAGCCTTGCCGTCATGACGATGCTGACGAAAAATTCTTTTCTAGAGGAGATTGGCAAACAATATGTACTTACCGCCCGGGCAAAAGGTCTTGATGAGAAGACGGTATTGTACAAACATGTTTTCAGAAATGCGATTATCCCGATTATTACAGGTTTTCCTGGCTATTTCATTGCCGCTTTTTTCACCGGCAGTCTTCTTATTGAAACGATTTTCTCTTTGGATGGTATGGGGCTTCTTGCCTATCAATCTGTGTTGAACAGGGATTATCCGGTGGTACTCGGAACCCTCTACTTCTTCACCATGATTGGTCTTTTCAGCAGGCTTCTATCTGACCTGAGTTATGTAGCTGTCGATCCGAGAATCAGTTTTACAGGAATTGAGTGATTCATATATGACCAGGCAGCCTGTACCTCAGAAAATTACTCCGGCAAAAAGGAGGTGGATGAAATTTAAACGGAATAAGCGTGGTTATTACAGTTTTATTCTCTTTTTGCTTGTTTTTATTTTCAGCCTTGGAGCGGAGCTGATCTGCAACGATAAACCACTTCTTGTTCTCTATCAGGGTACTTATTATTACCCTTTGTTTAAATCCTACCCAGAAACGCTGTTTGGTGGCATTTTTGAAACAGAAACGGATTATAAAGATCCATTTTTTCAGGAAATTATGGCCAATCAGGGTAATTGGGCGATTTATCCTTTAATCAGGCATAACTATAATACTATTAATTATATGATTGATGGACCGGTTCCTTCCCCGCCGACCAGGGACAATGTCCTTGGAACTGACGATCGGGCAAGAGATGTCTTTGCCCGGCTGCTTTATGGCTTTAGAATAAGTGTACTGTTTGGTCTGGCATTAACGGCTGTCGGGACCATAGTCGGTATTCTGGCTGGTGCTGTACAGGGTTATCTCGGGGGAAGAACCGATCTCTTTTTCCAGCGGTTTATTGAAATTTGGGGGTCGATGCCTGAATTGTATCTGTTGATTATATTTGCCTCGATTTTCCAGCCCAATATCCTTTTGTTGCTGATACTCTTGTCACTTTTCAGTTGGATGGGGTTGTCTGATTATGTCAGAGCAGAGTTTCTCAGGGGGCGCAATATGGAGTATGTTAAAGCAGCACGGGCATTAGGCGTTAGCAATGTGGTGATCATGTACCGACACCTCCTGCCAAACGGACTGACACCGGTGATTACATTTTTACCGTTTCGAATGTCGGCCTCGATACTGGCGCTCACCAGCCTTGATTTTCTCGGTCTTGGAGTACCTCCATCAACGCCGAGCCTTGGAGAACTCCTCGCCCAGGGAAAAGCAAATATTGATGCCTGGTGGCTTTCTCTTTCAACCTTTGTCGTCCTGGTGGGAACACTGATTTTGTTAATATTTATCGGTGAAGGGCTACGCCAAACATTCGACCCCAGGAAACGCTGATCTTTTGTCAGGAAAAGTGACGTTCTGCTGTCGTGATATGGAGACATTGGCAATGATTATAAATGAGTGTTATAATAGTTGAATTGTTGACATTGTCAGTCGATGTCTTACAGTCTTGATCGTCTGATTCGGGTGCCAGGCGTGGACTTAAAACCATACTTGTTTGAGACCTCGTGCCTATAATGTTGTGTCGTGACGCTATCGTTTGGAGAATGTCTGTGCAGAAAAACATACTCGCTCGACTCGGTGATACCGGAATGTATATTCTCAGAGAATTGGAACGTTTTGAGGAGCATGGTCTGATCGTTGACATGGCATCCGCTGTGGATATTGAATCACTCATCAGTAAATTTGCTTTTGGCAGCGCTCAGTAGTGTATTGGAAGCCGCCGGTGAGTCTATGAATAACTCTT
The DNA here is from genome assembly GCA_963776075.1 of uncultured delta proteobacterium. Taxonomy (GTDB): domain Bacteria; phylum Desulfobacterota; class Desulfobulbia; order Desulfobulbales; family Desulfocapsaceae; genus MADRE3. Next base: position 168,533 of record CAVZLG010000008.1, on the reverse strand, counting down.
TTGTTATAGTTCTTTTCTGTTTGTTGATCCCGATGACATCATGGTCTGCAGAACTTGTTAATCCAGGAAGCGGGATGTATCCTGATTTACTGGGAGACAAAGAAGGTAGTTCCTTCTATGATCCAGATTTGTTAGAAGGTGATCCTTATATCCTGGAACCTGAAAAAGTACTCAACGATCCTATTTTTGAGGATGATTTCAGTTTTAACATCCCCGAATTTGTCGTCAAAGATCCGCTGGAGCCCATGAACAGAGCATTTTTCGTATTTAATGATAAACTCTATTACTGGGTATTTAAACCGGTTTCCAAAGGCTACTCAGCTTTGTTGCCGGCTGATATCAGGCAATGCCTTGGTAATTTTTTTACAAATCTGGCGGCGCCGATCAGATTTGTAAATAATCTCCTACAGGGGGAGGTGGAGGATGCAGGGAATGTGCTCGTTCGGTTCGTGATAAACACTACGGGTGGTGTCTTCGGTTTTGGCGATGCTGCATACAGGGATTTTGGCATTGTTCCACGGGAGGCCGACTTTGGTCAGACACTCGGCAAATGGGGGATAAAAGAAGGAATATATCTCTGTTTACCTCTGCTGGGTCCTTCGACCATAAGGGATACTGTCGGTTTTGCTGGAGATGTTTATCTACATCCGTATCCCTATATTTCGCAAGATTGGGTGAAGGATCTGGCTTATATAAGCGTTGACATGGTAAATACCATATCTCTTAGTCCGGATGTATATGACGAACTCAAGCGGGTTTCATTGGACCCGTATGTGGCATCAAGGCAGGCATATTATGAATATCGACGATCTATTATTGCGACACAATAAAAGATCATAATTAATTCTATACAATCACGGATAATTAACAACTATGAAGTCATTTCGAGTTTTTCTTTTTGTTTTTTTTGTTGTCGTTACGGGAGGATGGTCACAGGCGACGGATCTTGAAGGCCCTACAGAGCAGTTGAAACCAACACTTGACAAGCTGATTGTAATTATTGAAGACGAGTCTTTAAAGGGGAGTGACCATAGAGCTGAACGTCGAACGCTGATCATGAAGGAGATCAGTAATGGTTTTGATTTTAGGGAGATGTCTCGACGGGTTCTGGGGCGGACATGGAATACAATTACCCCTGAACAGCAGGATTACTTTGTTGTCCAGATGACCAAACTTCTGGAAAATGTCTATGTGGGTAAGCTGGAGACATATACGGGGCAAACGCTTGAATTTGTCGAAGAAAGGATAAAAGGAAATCGGGCCCAGGTAACAACCTTGATCGAAGACCAGGGTGTTAAAATGCCGGTTCATTATATTATGCAGAAGACAGGTAATAAATGGATGGTCTATGATATAAATATTGAGGGAGTCAGTTTGATCCGCAACTACATGGAACAGTTTCGATCAATATTGAAACAAGAAGATTATGAAGGGTTGATTAAAATTTTAGAGGAAAAAAACCTCTCTTTCCGAGAAAACAATAAATCATAATTCCTCCCCAAGAATAAAACCGCCCCTGCTTACGGTTGCGTTCCCCTTTCTTTCTGACGACGAGATAACGATTATTTTCGGGTGCCTGGAGATTGAACATTTACCGGAAGGGCAGAATCTCTATGCACCTGGAAGTGAGGCGAATGCATGTTAAATAATTCTGGAAGGCTTTCCCGGGTCCTCTGACCTGTTTCATATCTGTCCTTTTTCAAGGGCATTTAGCCACTATTGTTCAGCCGGATATTTCGTCCTGTTTTTTTTTATTAATCTTTTTTTTCTGGCGATAAGTTAAAAAATTGATTAGTTTTGATTTTTTTGTCTCCTCGATTTACGAAAGGGGGGCTTTTGAAAATTAATGATAATTAAGCTCAGTGAAGTTTACGGCGGAGAAGCCCATTACATACTGGAAAATGATGGTTGGTTCCCGCATGAAGAGATTAACCTTACATCTCCGGTAAATGGATTAATTACCATTTGCCGGGTGAGTGATGCGGAAGTTGTTGCGACTGGTGAGTTCTCAGCCACCGTCAAAGCACCGTGCGACCGATGTGGTCAATCCGCCCAACTCTTTTTGTCAGGTGAATTCACTTATGATTGTAGTGTTGGCAAAGAAGACCCACTCGTTCAGCAGGAAGTTGAGAGTGGAGAAGAAGATGTAAATAAACTTTATTTGGAAGAACCGATCATCAACGCAGGTGAGTTGTTCAGGGAACAGATCCTCTTGGCTATGCCGATAAGAGTATTGTGTAAGCAATCATGTAAAGGATTGTGTTTTCACTGTGGAAAGGATCTCAACGCTGAAACATGTACCTGCAGGGACAAAGAGTTATCTTCACCTTTTTCTGTATTGAAGAAATTTAAGGGCAGATAGCCGGATGACGGATATTGCGAGATAGTGGAGGAAACTATGGCATTGCCGAAAAGAAGACATTCAAGATCAAGAACACGCAAAAGACGGTCACACGATGCATTGACAGCACCAGGACTTACTGTTTGTCAAGATTGCGGAGAACCGAAAGAACCGCATCGTTTGTGCGGCAGTTGCGGGAAATACAACAAACGGTCCGTATACATCCTTGATGATGAAATATAACAGGGATGACTCGTGCATATAGCTCTGGATGCCATGGGAGGAGACCATGGCCCACAGGGATTGATTGCCGGTGCACTGCTTGCTGTAGATCAGACGTCTGATCTTATTATACATTTAGTTGGAGACGAGACACTGCTGAGGAAGCACCTGGACTCTGTTTCCGCCGGTGATACATCCCTCGCACGCTTGAAGGTCGTTCATGCACCTACCGTTGTGGGTATGGATGAAAATCCAGTTGATGCAATCCGCAAAAAAAAGGATTCATCGATCATGCGGGCCTTTGATCTGGTAAAAACCGGGGTTGCGTCTGCGGTTGTAAGTGCCGGTAATTCGGGAGCAACGCTTGCTGCTGGAGTACGTAAGCTTGGCAGGCTGAAGAATGTCGCACGGCCAGGACTTGCCTCTATTTTCCCTACGATGAAAGGACCTGTGGTTATCATGGACGTCGGCGCAAATGTCGAGTGCCGACCGGTTCATCTTTATCAGTTTGCTGTGATGGCTTCAGCTTTTTCCAGACTTTATAAAGTCGAGCGTCCCAGAGTAGGTCTGCTGACTATCGGCGAGGAAGCCAGCAAAGGTAACAACCTGGTTAAGGAGACCTATGCTCTTCTGAAACAGAGTCATCTCAATTTTATTGGCAACGTTGAGGGAAGGGATGTCTTTCAGGGTGATGTAGACGTTATTATCTGCGATGGTTTTGTTGGTAACATCTGCCTGAAGATAAGTGAAGGCCTTGCTGAAGCGGCAATGAAAATGCTAAAAGACGAAATCGTCAAATCTAATAGAGCCAAGCTCGGCTATCTGCTTGCACGCCCCGCTTTTGAAAACTTTAAAAAGCGTGTTGATTATGCGGAATATGGCGGTGCGCCCCTTCTTGGAATCAAAGGAACTGGTATTATCTGTCATGGTAAATCCAGTCCTCACGCAATCAAGAACGCTATTCTCCAAGCACTTGAAATGGAAAAATTGGGGATTAATGAAGTCATTTCACGGGATCTTGAAAGCGGCATCAGTAAAATGTCCGAGGTAGTGTGATGGGAACGGTAATACTTGGTACCGGTTCATGCGTGCCCAGGCGAGAAATGACAAATGTCGATCTCGAATCGGTCGTAGATACCAATGATGAGTGGATTAGGACACGAACAGGTATAGAAAGCAGAAGGATCGGCGGACCAGGCGAAAAAACATATCAGCTGGCCTCCAGTGCTGGACGAAAAGCCCTTGAGATGGCAGGTGTAACAGCAGAAGAACTCGATCTTCTCATTGTTGGCACAATCAGCTCCCATATGATCATGCCCTCCACTGCCTGTTTTGTACAGAATGAAATTGGAGCATTGAACGCGTTTGCCTATGATGTAAATGCTGCCTGTTCTGGATTTTTATATGGGCTTGATATTGCCGACAAGCATGTTCGCGCTGATGCGGACGCCAAAGTCCTGGTTATTGGCGCTGAAACGTTGTCATCGCGTTTGAACTGGCAGGATAGAAATACCTGCATCCTGTTTGGTGACGGAGCCGGAGCAGCGGTCGTAGGAAATACCAGTGACAAAAATCGTGAGATTCTTGGTACCAATCATTGTTCGGACGGGGGGCTCTGGAAGCTTCTCTATATGCACAACGCCCCGAGCAAAAACCCTGATTTGCTCGTCGAAGACAACCCGGGTGCCCATATAATCATGGAAGGCAAGGAGGTCTTTAAACATGCTGTTAAAGCCATGGAAGATTCAGTAATTGGTCTTCTTGATAAAACCAGACTGTCTATTGACGACATAGATGTGATTATTCCCCACCAGGCAAACATCAGAATTCTCAACAAATTGATTGAAAGACTTGAATTGCCCCGTGAAAAAGTGGTTTTGAATGTAATGAAATATGGAAATACTTCCGCAGCATCGATTCCACTGGCACTTGACGAAACGAACAGATCAGGCCGGCTCTCTAGAGGCGATACTGTCTTATTCTGTTCTTTTGGCGGAGGATTTACATGGGGGTCGACTCTGTTGAGGTGGTAAAGAGGAGAATATGCTATGGAACATTTTTTAACAGAAGAACAACAGATGATCGTCGATATAGCCAGACAGATCACTGATGAGAGAATTATTCCGCAACGAGCTGAACTTGATGAGAAGCATGAATTTCCACGTGCCATACTGAACGAAATGGGCCAGGCTGACATGTTTGCCATACCAATCCCTGAAGCGTATGGTGGTTTTGGTGGAAGCTGTCTGGATATCGTTCTTGCCCTGGAGGAGCTGGGTAGAGGGTGTATCGGTGTTGGAACTGCTTTTGCTGCCAGTTCTCTTGGGGTTTACCCCATTCTTATTGGCGGATCTGAAGAGATGAAGCAGAAATATCTTCCGGATGTGGCCACGGGCAGCAAATTTGCAGCTTTCGGTCTCACCGAGGCAAATGCCGGTTCTGATGCTTCCGGGATTCAGACAACTGCTGTTCTGGACGGTGAAGAGTGGGTGCTCAACGGTACAAAGCAGTGGATTACAAACGGGGGTGAGGCCCAGATTTACACCATCGTGGCAATGACCGACAAACATAAAGGAGCGCGTGGTGCTTCAATGTTTGTTGTTGAAGAAGGTGATCCTGGATTTTCATGCGGACCAAAAGAAATTAAAATGGGTATTCGGGCTTCGTCGACAACAGAGCTTATTTTTAAGGATTGCCGCATACCAAAAGACAGAATAATTGGCAGACGGGGTACCGGTTTCATAACTGTAATGAAAACGCTCGATGTGAGCAGGCCCGGAATTGCAGCGCTCGGTGTTGGCCTTGCCCAGGGTGCCCTGGATATGGCAGCAACCTATGCCAAGCAGCGTGAACAATTTGGCAAACCGATTATCGGCTTTCAGGCTGTTCAGCACATGCTTGCCAATATGGCGACTGAGCTTGAGGCGGCCCGGGCACTCACCTATGCTGCAGCCCGGCACATAGATGCGTACCCCAAAGATATGTCAAAGGTGTCATCAATGTGTAAGGTGTTCGCCACCGATACCGCAATGAAGGTAACAACCGATGCCGTTCAGGTAATGGGCGGTTACGGTTACATGTGTGAATACCCAGCCGAGAAAATGATGCGTGATGCCAAGATTCTCCAGATTTATGAAGGAACAAATCAGGTGCAGCGCAATGTGATCGGCCAGGAGCTCAATAAAGAGTACAACCGCTGATCATTCAGGTATGCTGACATTATCCCCTCGACCCACTTGTTTTGTAATTCCATAAGGCAGGTTTTGCATGAAGATTATTGTATGTATTAAGCAGGTTCCCGATGCCAAGGATGTTCGCCTTGACCCTGAGACGAATACACTGGCGCGGGAAGGTGTTGAATCAATTATGAATCCATTTGATCAGCACGCACTTGAGGCTGGTGTATCATTAAAAGAGAGTTGCGGGGGGGAAGTCACCGTCTTGAGTATGGGGCCGCCTCAGGCAGAAGCGGTCCTGCGCCAGGCGATTTCATGTGGTGCTGACCATGCGGTACTTGTCTCAGACAGGAGTTTTGCCGGCGCCGATACCTGGGCAACGTCATATACGCTGGCAAAAGCGGTCGACCAGATTGGGGAGTACGATTTAATTATTTGCGGCAAGCAGGCGATTGACGGTGATACCGCTCAAGTCGGTCCGGGGCTTGGGATGCGTCTGGGCATTCCATACGCAACCTGTATTCAGAAAATTTGCTCTGCAGACGAAAGCACCATTGTTTTTGAACGAATGATGGATGATGGTTATGACGTCCTGCAGTCGGGATACCCACTGTTGATGACGGTTGTCAAAGATATTAATGAGCCAAGAGTTCCGTCCCTGAGGGGAAAGATGAAGGCCAGGAAGGCAGAAATTCGAGTATTGAGCGCAAAAGATATAGCAGCAGATCCCTCCTGTATCGGTCTACCAGGGTCTCCAACCCAGGTTGTCAAAGTCTTTCCTCCTGAACCGAGAGGAACACGGGCGATATTGACAGGTGATGTTGATGAACAGGTAGAACAGCTTGTTGAAAAGCTCAAACCTTATCTCGTTTAAGGTGGAGAATTGCTATGCTGAAGATTGATAAAAAGCTCTGTATCGGCTGTGGAATATGTGAAGACCAATGCCCATTTGCAGCCATTGAGATCGTTGATAGCATCGCGGTGGTCGGCGATAATTGTAATCTCTGCGGGGCCTGCGTGGAAGCGTGTGACGTGGAGGCGCTTTCTATCGACGACACGGGTAAGGTTATCCAGGACGATCTGGAGAGCTGGTCAGGAATCTGGGTTTTTTGTGAGTTCACTCGTGGAGCGTTGGCCGCCGTTTCTACTGAGTTATTGGGAATCGGCCGGACACTTGCCGACAAGAGAGGCGTGCAACTCAGTGCCGTTCTTCTCGGGCATATGACTGGAGATTGTGCAGACACGTTGATCGGTCATGGCGCTGATATTGTCTATCGGGTCGATAACCCGGGCCTTGAACTCTTTACCGACGATATGTACGAGAAGGTTCTCTCAGATCTGATTAAAGAACACAAACCTGAAGTCATTCTTGCCGGGGCAACGGCAATCGGGCGATCCTTTATTCCTGGTGTCGCTACCAGTGTTGATGCGGGACTGACTGCAGACTGCACGAAACTTGAGATAAGAGAAGATGATGGGGCCCTGTTACAGACAAGACCAGCGTTTGGCGGTAACATCATGGCGACAATTGTCTGTCCCCATACGCGACCACAGATGGCCACCGTTCGGCCGAAAGTGATGAAGGAACGTCCCTTTGATACTCAAAGGGAAGGGCAGGTCATTGATATCATGCCGACCCCCAGGCAGCTGACAAGCAGGATCAAGGTTTTGGAGTCAGTTACTGCGACCCAGTCAAATGTGAATATCCAGGAATCTGATATTCTGGTTTCAGGCGGCCGTGGTCTGGATAGTGAAAAAGGCTTTGAACTGATTGCACGACTTGCAGAAGCTCTTGGCGGAAATGTTTCAGCGTCGCGCGCGGTTGTTGATGCCGGTTGGATACCATATCCTCACCAGGTTGGGCAAACGGGAAAAACTGTTGCACCAAAACTCTACGTTGCCTGTGGAATTTCAGGTGCTATTCAGCATGTTGCCGGAATGCAGTCCTCCGAAACAATTGTCGCCATAAACCGGGATGCGGAGGCACCGATATTCAATGTTGCGGATTTCGGAATTGTTGGAGACCTTAACGAGGTCATCCCAAAATTAATTGCAAAAATCGAGGAGAAGCGAGGATCATGAACCTTGATGGAAAGATAGCTGTCGTAACAGGAGGAAGCAGGGGTATTGGCCGAACCATCAGCCTCAAACTGGCAGAGCGTGGTGCCTTTGTTTACGTTAACTATGTCAGCCGGCCTGATGCTGCTGAGGAAACGATCGCACAAATTGCTGAAATTGGTGGAAAAGGAGCTGTTATCCAGTTTGATGTTGCAGATTTTTCAGCGACTCAGGCTGTTTTCAAGAAGATCAAATCAGACTCGGGTATTGTTGATATCCTGGTTAACAATGCGGGAATAACCAGAGATAACTTGGTGCCGCTCATGAAAGAAGCGGACTGGAATGATGTCCTCGATACCAACCTGAAAGGCACCTTCAATTGTTGTAAGGCAGTCATCAGGGGAATGATGAAAAAACGACTGGGAAGAATAGTAAACATCAGTTCAGTTGTCGGATTTTCAGGTAATGGTGGGCAGGTAAATTATTCGGCGGCAAAAGCAGGAATGATTGGCTTGACAAAATCGATGGCCCGTGAGTTTGCTTCAAGAAATATTACCGTTAACTGTGTTGCTCCTGGTTATATCGTTACCGAGATGACCGAGTCCCTGGGGGAAGATGTTCAGCAGAAAATGCTGGCTGAAATTCCAATGGGGACCCTTGGTTCAGCAGCTGATGTAGCCGGTGCGGTACTTTACCTGGTAAGTGATGAGGCAGGTTATGTGACCGGACAGACAATCCATGTCAATGGGGGAATGTATATGTAGCAGAGGTGAATATAAAAACGCCCCTGGCAATGCAGAAAATTATTAGTTGCAAATTGTACAAATTTGTTCAAAAGTGGTTGACTCTGAGAGTCATAATTCATACTGCTGTTAAGGCAGGTTATTTATCAGATTGTGAGAAAAACAAATAAGGAGATGACACAATGGCAATAGATCAGGAAATGGTAGATATAATTGTAGAGCAGTTGAGTGTAGAAAAAGACAAAGTTGTACCGGATGCATCATTTGTTGATGACCTCGGTGCCGACTCACTTGATCTTGTTGAACTCATTATGGCCATGGAAGAAGCATTTGATATTGAGATACCTGATGAGGACGCGGAAAAAATCGTCACTGTACAGAATGCAGTTGATTACGTAAATAATCTTAAATAATTTGTCTACCTTTTCACATGCCATTCTCTCAGAATAATTTGGAGGATAACGGATGGTAAACCGCAGGGTGGTTGTTACAGGAACCGGTCTGGTTACTCCTCTTGGAACGGGTGTTTCCAAGGCATGGGGGAATATCTGTTCTGGTGTGAGCGGGATTGGCAGGATTACCAGGTTTGATGCCAGTGAATTTACGGTCCAGATTGCAGCAGAGGTAAAAGACTTTATTGCCGCGGATTATTTCGACAAAAAGACGATAAAACATCTCGACCTGTTTGTTCAATACGCTGTTGTGGCGACACGAATGGCGGTTGCTGAAAGTGGCCTTGAGATTACCGAGCAGAATTGCGGAAAAGTGGGAGTTATCACTGGTTGTGGCATGGGAGGACTCCCAACCATTACCAAGCATCACGAGACGGCACTCAAAAAAGGATACAAGCGACTGACGCCATTTTTTATTCCAATGGTAATTCCGAATATGGCTTCCGGGCATATATCGATGGATATCGGCTCCAAGGGGCCCAATTTGACGATGACAACAGCATGTGCAGCAGGAACGCATGCTGTTGGCGAAGCCTTCCGGCACATCAAATATGGGTTAAGTGATGTTGTGGTAACCGGTGGCGCTGAAGCGGTTTTGTGTCCGCTTGGCATCAGCGGCTTTTCAGCAATGAAAGCACTGTCCACCAGAAATGACTGCCCGGCAGAGGCATCCCGGCCGTTTGATGCTGGCCGTGATGGCTTTGTGATGTCAGAAGGTGCCGGAATTCTGATACTTGAAGACTACGAACATGCACAAGCCCGCGGTGCAGACATCATAGCAGAAATTGTGGGGTATGGCCTCAGCAGTGATGCCTACCATATTGCCGCTCCGCCTGAGGATGGTGAGGGGGCGGTCCGCTCCATGCAGATGGCACTCGATGATGCAGGTTTGGGGCCCGAGGATGTCGACTATATAAACGCCCATGGGACCTCCACGCCGCTTAATGACCGATGTGAGACGACGGCAATTAGAACAGTTTTTGGTAAAGCGGCTGATAAACTGGCGGTGAGTTCTACCAAATCAATGACGGGACACATGCTTGGGGCTGCGGGAGGGATCGAATCGGTTTTTACCGCATTGAGTATCCGTGATCAGGTCGCTCCCCCGACCATTAACCTTCATAACCCGAGCCCTGAGTGCGATCTTGACTATGTGCCACTTACCGCACGGAAAATGGAGATAAGGGCTGCAATTTCAAACTCATTTGGTTTTGGCGGTACCAATGCTGTTGTTGCCATGAAACGCTATGATGGCTAATCCTCTTATCGGAGAAAACTGATGAAAGTGGTGATAGGAGGAGATCATGGCGGTTATGACCTGAAGATCCATCTGGTTTCGAAACTCGAACGTGAAGGATATCAGATTGAGGATCTTGGATGCCACTCAACAGACTCCGTTGATTACCCTGATTTTGCCGAACAGGTCTGTAAAAGAGTTTTAGATGGTCAAGATACCTTTGGGATCCTTATCTGCGGCACCGGCATCGGTATGTCGCTGGCTGCAAACCGTAATTATAAAATTCGAGCGGCGCTCTGTCATGATGTCTACAGTGCACAGATGAGCCGCGAACATAATAATGCCAATATCCTCTGTCTTGGTGCCCGGGTTATCGGTAAAGGGCATGCGGAGTCAATCGTAGATACCTGGCTCAATTCCTCATTTTCAGGGGGACGCCACCAGTTGCGCATAGAAAAATATAGTAAGTGAAAATATAAATACGATATTGAAGCAAAAAGCCGGTCTTGCACACACGCAAGACCGGCTTTTTGCTTTGTACCTGATGAGTTTTATGACCATATAGTTACGAATTGATTATCTTTTGTTATAATATATTCTGATAAACAGTATACACTCAAATATTTTCATAGCAGGGAGAAAGAGATGAAATGCCCTTATTGTGGTCACTTGGACAATAAAGTGATTGATTCCCGTCTGAATAAAGAGTCTACAATTACCAGACGAAGACGTTCGTGCTTGGCTTGCGATCAGCGATTTACCACCTATGAGCGGCTCGAGGTCATGATGCCTGTTCTGGTGAAAAAGGATGGGCGCCGGGAACCGTGGGACCGACAAAAAATTGCCATGGGACTTGAAAAAGCATGTGAGAAACGCCCGATCAGCAGGGACACCATAGATCAGTTTGTTGACGAGATTGAGCATAATCTCCAGGATATGGGCTCAAAAGAGGTCCCTTCATCAGTTATTGGTGAGTGGGTAATGGAGAACCTGTCTGAACTGGATGAGGTTGCCTATGTCCGTTTCGCTTCTGTCTATCGGCAGTTCAAGGATGTTAATGAGTTCATGGAAGAATTGAAAACATTGCTTGAAGATCGGGATCAAGCCGAATGATTGTTAACCGTTAAATGGATATGGCTGATAAGAACGCAGAATATTTTATGCGGCTTGCCTTGAAAGAGGCCAAAAAGGGACTGGGTAGAACATCGCCAAATCCTTGTGTGGGTGCGGTTATTGTCAAAAATAATACGGTAATCGCAACTGGCTATCACAAAAAGGCCGGAACCCCGCATGCAGAAATACATGCTCTTCAGATGGCAGGGAAAAATGCCGTCGGCGCCGATATGTATGTAACCTTGGAACCATGTAATCACCGCGGGAGGACGGGGCCCTGCAGTCATGCTGTAGCTGATTCCGGCATCAGGAAGGTGATCGTTGGCTTGAGAGACCCTAATCCACTGGTTGACGGTTCAGGTTTAGATTATCTGCGCGGCAGAGGGATAGAAGTCAGCTCTGGTGTTCTTGAAAAAGCATGCAGGGATATCAATAAACCATTCTTGAAATATATTGTATCGTCGCGTCCCTGGGTAACTATTAAAGCTGGCCTGAGTCTTGACGGAAGATTGAATTATCGTCACGGAGAGGGGGGAAAGATAACCGGTCCAGACAGTTTCAGGAAAGTTCATCGTTTGCGTGATGTGTTTGATGCTATCCTTGTTGGAATCGGTACCGTAAAGGCTGATAATCCGTCGCTGACAGCAAGGATTCAGCGGGGTAAGGGGAAGGATCCTGTCCGTATCATTCTGGACTCAAAGCTCCAGATAGATGAAACTGCCCGGGTGCTCGATGTGGAGAATGGTGGATATGCATGGATATTCTGCCTGGAAACCGAGGATTCAGACAAAATTAAGCGTTTAACACGCCAGGGAGTCACCGTGTTTCCTGTTGCCCCGGATAAGGATAACAGGATTGACCTGGATGTCGTGTTGAAAGTAATTGCCGAGCAAGGAATGACCTCTGTCATGGTGGAGGGGGGAGCGACTGTTCACGGTTCCTTTTTGCGAGAAGGGCTGGTTGACCATGCCTATCTTTTTTATGCACCCATTTTTGCTGGTGATCGTGGCGTTCCACTGGTAAAGGGATTAGAGGTTCGTGGTGGAAAAAAGAGTGCAATTAAACTTGTGGATGTGAGTACCAGAAGGTATGGGAATGACTGGATGGTGAGCGGTGATGTTGTTTACCCTGATTGAAAAATACTGTTTTTCGATACAGATTCTGAACTATTTCAATTGATCTTTAATCTTTTGCCAGATCCTTGCCATCTCATCGAGATTGTCAAACTCGATTGACAGGGTGACACTGTCTTTTTCAAATGCCGGACTGTGCGATACGCTGCAACTGGCTGGTAGCCCAAGATCATTTTTGCGATCATTAAACACTTTCTCTGCATGGGTGCTCAGTGGGTGGCTTGCTTCATAAAGGCATTTCAGAAGATTGCCTGCAGTCTGAGGTATATTGGAATGTATATTTTCCGGGAGAAAATCTTTGAAATCTCTCTGAAAAAGTTTTTTATACGTTCCCCCCTTTTGACCGATGAGAATCTGACACATATCAAGCAACCGTTTCTGCTTATTTTTGTTCAGGGAAAGCCCCAGGAACAGATGGCAGAGAAAAAGCCGGTCTTCCGGTGTAATGGAACAGAGAATCATCCCGACGTTATCTGAGATACTTCCGCGGTGAATTGCATCCCGTATCGGTTGTTCAAGATTGAGGAGTGGTAAGAGTCGCTGCAGCTGAGCATAGGAGCCGATTTCCATCTGTTTTATAAAGGCATTTCGTGATTCCCGGGGGAGCAGTGTTTCAGTGAGTTTCAGAAGGCGTGCGGTCATAATGACAGAAAGTGGACCGCTCAGCCGTTGATCTTCAATAATTGTTGCTAACAGTTCAGGTGGTCCAGAAATAGTTACCACCCTGCACAGGGGTGATGGGTCACTGCCGGTTTCCAGCAGTGCCTGAATTCTCTTTCTCCCACAGATCAGCTGGTATCCCTCATTCGTCCTCATAACCACCGGAGGATGAAAGAGTCCATAGCGCTTTATTGAGGAGAGAAAATCAGCAGAAAGGTTCATACTCAGATCTTTGTGAAGCGAAAAACGATGGACATCCGAGTTGAAGAGTATTTCCAGGGGAATGATACTAAAAGAGTCAGATTTCATTGGATTAAAATGACAAAGCTGTTTTATCACCATGAATTCATGGTGATAAAACAGCTTTTGCGTTGCAGGAGAATAGAGTGGTCTGTTTCTATAAACTGATAACCAGAAACCTACCTGTTGATTTTATCCCTCAGAATACCGGATGGTTTAAAGGTAACAACCCGACGGGCATCGAGTGTTAATTCCTCACCGGTTTGAGGGTTTCTTCCTCTGCGGGAGTTTTTGTCCTTTACATTGAATTTACCAAAGCCGCTCAGGAGCAGATCAGAACCGCTGATGAGAGATTGTTTTGAGAGTCGTAAAAAAGATTCGACTGAATCGGTTGCCTGAGCCTTGGTTAAACTTTCGTGGTTTTTGTAAACCTGTTGAACGAGATCAGCTTTTGTCAGTGTCATATTCTCCTCCTGAAGAAGTTATTTTTCTGTACGCTCAACTACAATGATATACTGACGATAAAGAAAGTCAATAGTATCAGGTGATTATTTTTGATTTTTCAATAATCGACCGAGCCTGCCTAGATATTTCCAGCCATCTGAAAGATGGGTAAATACATGGCGACGACCAGTGTACCAATCATGCCTCCAAGGAAAACCATCATGAACGGTTCTATCATTGCCGTGAGGTTTGAGACCGCCTGATCCACCTCCTCATCATAGAAATCAGCAATTTTTTCAAGCATGGTATCAAGTGCACCAACGGACTCACCGACATTTATCATCTGGACAACCATATTAGGAAATACTCCGCTCTCTTCCAATGGCTCTGCTATCGGGCGCCCTTCTGCAATAGAGTCTGCGACACGGAAAACTGCACGCTCAATAACCTTGTTTCCTGAGGTTCTGGCAACAACCTGGAGCGCTTCGAGGATTGGAACACCACTCTGGAGCATGGTGCTGAGTGTTCTTGTAAATTTGGCGACCGCAACTTTTCTGATGAGCAGGCCAACCACCGGCAGATGCAGGAATGTCTGATCTATGCGCAATCGACCCTTTTCAGTACTGTAGACCTTTCTGAATGCATAGATAAGGGCAATGATTGGCAGGATGATCCATATGAGATTTTCTTTAAAGGCGTTACTTATTGCAACAACAATCAGTGTCGGAACAGGCAGTGTTGCATCCATCTGGGCAAACATCTCTTCGAAGACGGGAATAACAAATACCAGAATAACAACAAGAATCAGCAGTGAGATTGCCAGACAGATAGCAGGGTAGGTCATCGCGCCTTTGACTTTCTTTTTGAGCGCCATGGACTTTTCCATGAAAATAGCGAGCCTGCTGAGGATAGTATCTAAAATACCACCCGTTTCTCCTGCCTCGATCATATTGGAATAGAGGTTGTCAAACACCTTGGGGTGTTTACGCATTGAATCGGCAAAGGTGGTTCCCGACTCAACGTCTCCCTGAATTGCCGCAAGTGTTTTCTTGAAACTTGGAGTTTTCCTGCTGTTTGCTGAGGATTTCAAGACATTGAACGAGTGGCAACCCGGCGTCGATCATTGTTGAAAGCTGCCGGGTAAAGATAACAATATCCTTGCCGGTAACTTTTGGTTGAAAAAAGGCTATATTTTCAAATAGATCTTTGGGTTTTTCTTTAACAACAGGAGCGCTGATACGCATGCGTTTGACATGGGCCAATGCTGCAGCCTGATCAGGTGCTTCTACTTCACCCTTACGTTTCTCTCCATACGTGTTTTTACCTTTCCAGACATAGACAGGCATAACTATCTCCAATGTTCAAAAATTGTCAATTTCAGCTGCTTAAGTATAAGGTGCGCTGAATGTATGATATATCACAAATCTTATTATATTCCATGAGGTTGTAGAATACAAGGAAGGTCGGTGGAGATTTTATTTTTCTTAAAGATAATTGCTTAAGTTGCTGTAAACATATAAATAAAATAATCAATTACGTTATAGTAATCAGAGCGTGTTGAGCCTGTTGATCCGTTGTGACTGATAAAATGTTATTGCTGAAGTATGCAAATTTTGTTAGATTATGACGTTCACTGTTTTATACAGTTCGGATTAATTTGTTTTACAAAGATTTATAATTACATAGTTTATAATTGAAGGTTTGATTTACCGATGAGGAGGAAGTTATGCAGGAAGCTGCTTTAAAGTATAGTAACCGGGATTTTAAACCGGTCGTTGAAAAATGTGATGGCTGTGAAAGAATTGTTGAGGAATCCGGGACACAATTTTGTAAGACCTATCAGAATCCCGAGGCCAAGTGGAAGCTGGGAATCTGTAATTTTGCAACTCATCAGAAGCCGGAAATTATTGTTGCCAAGGTTCGTATTAACCCGCTGAAAGCTGCCAAACGAGCCTCAAAAAAATAAGTAGTCGCCGGGACATACATTCTCCCGACCAAAAAACAACAAAGCCTCGATTCCTGTAATTATTGGATTCGAGGCTTTGTTGTTTTTTGGTCTCTTCTCGCTTATGATCGACCGACCCCGATATAGGTAAATCCCCTTTCTTTCAAAGACGCTGGGTCATATACATTCCGCAGGTCAATGAAGACAGGTTTTTTCATGATTTCTTTTAATCTGTCAAAATCAAGCGCTCTGTACTGGTTCCACTCTGTCATGAGGATCACCGCATCAGCATCATTAATGGCGTCGTAGGCATTTTCAGTATACTCGATCCCATCGGGAAGAACCTTTTTTGCTTCTTCTGAACCCTGTGGATCATGGGCTTTGATTTTAGCCCCTTTCTCCATCAGTGCCGGGATTATAGTAATAGCTGGTGAATCTCTCATATCATCTGTTTCCGGTTTGAAGGTCAAGCCGAGAACAGCGATGGTTTTACCCGCCTCTGATCCTCCAAGAATGTCTCTGATTTTTTTGACCATTTTGGCCTTCTGAGCTGAGTTTGCCTCAACAGCGGCCTCAACAATTCTCAGGCTCTGACCGTTCTCCTGGGCAATTCTCATCAAAGCAAGGGTGTCTTTAGGAAAACAGGAGCCGCCATAACCGGGGCCCGGATGGAGGAATTTAGAACCGATCCGGCCATCCATACCAATACCCCTGGCAAGCGCGACGACATCTGCACCGATTTCGTCACAGAGCATCGACATTTCATTGATAAAGCTGATTTTGGTCGCAAGGAATGCATTAGCGGCATATTTCGTTAGCTCAGCTGTTTCGATGTCAGTTTTGACAATCGGAGTCTCCTGCAGATAGAGTGGTTGATAGATGGCTCTTAATACTGTTTCTGCCCGGTCAGACTCAACCCCGATAACGACTCGGTCAGGCCGCATAAAATCAGTTATGGCGGCACCTTCCCGCAGAAACTCCGGGTTTGAGGCAACGTCAAAATCGGCATCCGGGTTAGTCTCACTGATGATACGGGCAACCTGCCTGGCGGTGCCGACGGGGACTGTGCTCTTGTCTACAATGATAGTGTAACCTGCCAGGTGACCGGCCACCTCTTTAGTAGCCTCATATATATAGGTGAGGTCCGCGTAACCGTCACCCCTCCGGCTGCTTGGTGTTCCAACAGCGAGAAAAACTGCTTCGGCAGAAGCAACCGCCTCTGCAAGATCGGTTGTAAAAGAGAGATGTCCGTTATCAACATTTTTTTTAACCAGTGCCTCGAGTCCCGGTTCGTAAATCGGGATGGTTCCCTGTTTCAGTTTTTCAATTTTTTCGCTTACCTTATCAACACAAATAACATGATGACCGAACTCGGCAAAGCAGGTTCCTGTAACCAGTCCGACATATCCGGTTCCAATCATTGTGATTTTCATTGTTTAAACTCCTTTGACTTTGGGGCGTGTTTATTTTGGGGGGCGTTGACCGAAAATGGCGGTTCCAATGCGGATGAAGGTTGCACCTTCCTCAATGGCTACCTGGTAATCACTGGACATGCCCATTGACAGTTCCAGATGTTTTTCGGGTAGAAGTTCCTTTGTTTGCAACTCATCAGCAAGAAGCCTGAGATCTTTGAAAAATCCCCTTGTTTTTCCCAGGTCTTCTGTATAGGGGGGCATTGTCATAAGTCCTTTCGGCTGGAGGTTGCTCAACATTTTGATTTCCTTCAGTAATAGTTCAGTTTCTTCAGGTAAGGCTCCTGATTTTTCTGAATCGTAACCAATGTTAACCTGGATGAGGATATCAAGTTTCTTGTTGAGTTGCTGCAGATGACGGTTGAGCGCAGAGGCAATTTTGATCCGATCGATGGTTTCGATCATGTCGAAAATTTCTGCAGCAACCCTGGCCTTGTTACTTTGCAGGTGTCCGATAAAATGAAATCGAGCCTGATCCTTAATAATTTCTTTTTTATCGGCAGCCTCCTGGAGATAATTTTCTCCAAAAAGGATCTGACCGGCAGCGTGAGCTTCGAGGATTGCCTCAACAGGAAATCGCTTGGAGACCGCCACCAATTTTATGCTGTTTGGATCTCTGCCGCAATTAAGGGCGGTGCGGGTTATGCTCTGTTGTATTGCTGTGAGATTATTTTTAATCATAGGTTGTCGCGTGTTGTGTTTATTTCAGTAAAAGAATAATTGAATAATCGGCAGGCGTTGGCCGTTGTCCTGTCGGCAATGTCTTCCAATGATGTCTCTCTCAGTTTTGCTATAGTTTCAGCAATATAAAGAGTGTATACGGGTTCATTTCTTTTTCCACGATAGGGGACCGGCGCGAGGAATGGTCCGTCTGTTTCCACCAGCATCTTGTCAATGGGGATCTGGGCAGCAACTTCTTGAAGTTCCCTGGCATTTTTAAAGGTGACGATGCCGGGGATGGAAATCAATAAATTACAGTCTATAATTTTGCGGGCAAAATTAAGATTGGCAGAAAAACAGTGCATGATCCCACCCTGATCAAACGGTCCTTCTTCCTCAATGATATTCAGGCAGTCCTCATGGGCATCTCTGTCATGGATGATTATCGGTAGACCCAGCTCTCTGGCCAGACGAAGCTGACGTCTGAAAATTGTACGCTGTACTTCCGGCTCTGAGTATTTTTTTGCATAGTCCAAGCCGATCTCTCCATAACCTACTACTACATCTTTATGTTTTTCTGCAAGTAAAGCAAGCTTAGAGAGGTCATCGTCCTGAACTTCTTTTGCGTCATGCGGATGGACTCCGATGGCAACCTTCAGCATTGAATACTTCCGGGCAAGATCGACAGCAACAAGAGAACTGGCCAGATCTGTTCCGATCGTTACAACCCCACAGACCTGATTATCAACTGCACGGTTTAGGACTGCCACAAGATCATCCTGATACGCGTTCATGTCCAGGTGACAGTGGGAATCAATAAGATATGAACCTGCTTTAAGACGTGGCAGGGATGGTGGGCTTTTTTTTGTCATGTACTACCTCCAGGCAGCTTTCTTAGCAGATAACATATTTGTATGCAATGTCAAATTTGACAATTTTTGACACAGAAGTGATATGCAGACGAGAAGTAAAAAAGGTTTGAAAGATTATGTATGTTACAAAAAATATTGTTGATTTTAATTTGATACTTTTAAGTGTAGTTAGGATGGACAGGGAAAAGGCTTACTCAATCGCTAACATACCGTAATTATCTATTATTTGTATTTATTAAGTAGTGTTCAATACAAGTGCTTTTGCTTTATGCATCTGATTTTTAATAATAAAATCAAAAAACCCCTTCAACTCGCAAAAATATTATCGTATAGTTATATGTGAGTAATCGAAATATACTCCGTTATTGTTGAATAAACCGTGAATTGTAAGGGAAAAACGGATCATCACACAACAGCTATCTAATCATTATTGTGCTTGGATCTGAACGAGTTTCACCTAATTTGGCAGAGGGATTGTACCACCCGATGACACTGTCAGGTGTCGGCATACGTTCTGCGCGGAACCGGTGAAGCGGTTCATAACTAAGATGAGGGAAAAGGCATGAATTACGGAATTGTCAGTCAGGAGCAGCTTGAACAGATCGATACGATTCTTTCTGAAAAGCTGATAAAGCTGGGTGTCGACTGTGTCATTATTATAGACATGGCTGGGAATATCATCACAGCAAAAGACAACGGTACGAGCAAATATGATGTTTACTCATTTGCCGCCCTGGCTGCTGGTAACTTTGCGACTGTAGATGCAATGGCGAAACTTGTTGGTGAACAGGAATTTTCGTTATTATTTCATAAAGGGCAGGACTCGAATATTCACTTTAGTAAAATTGATGATGAATTACTTCTTATCTCTATGTTCGGCAAAGAAATCTCTCTTGGTTTTCTGCGTTTGAATGTGGTCGATGTGATAGAAAAAATTCGTCAGTTGTGGAACAAGTCGTAGCGTATGGTGCCGTTAAGGTTAGATATTCCACATGACTATAACGTTTTTATGGGGGGAGTGAGTTGAGTTTTATCAACTTAAAAGATAAGGTAGTTCAGGTTAAAATAGTCTATTACGGCCCCGGTCGGTGCGGTAAGACGACGAACCTCGAATATATCAACAAAACATACCGTAAACAGATTGTCTCAGAAATGGTGAGCCTTAAAACTCATGGCGATCGTACCCTGTTTTTCGATTTCCTGCCTTTTGATATGGGTAAAATCAAAGGCTATGATATCAAAATCCAGCTGTATACCGTTCCTGGGCAGGTTAAATATAATGCGACGAGAAAACTCGTCCTGAGAGGGGTTGACGGAATTGTTTTTGTTGCAGATGCAATGGCAAAGCAGCGTGAAAAAAATATTCGGTCTCTCAACCAGCTGCATGAGAATCTGCAGTCCTACAAGGAGAGTATTTTCAGGATTCCTCTCGTAATGCAATACAACAAGGTTGACTTGAAAGAACATGGAATACCTATTCTGCCAACTGAGGTCTTGCAGAAAGATCTAAACAGCAGATTGAAGGTTCCTCACTACGAGGCGAGTGCAATTACTGGCTATAATGTAGCATTAACATTGAAGAAAATTATTTCTTCAACTGTTATTTCGATACAGAAAAAATTACTCTAGAGAGAAGACACGGTGGAACAGAATACAGTCAGCCAATATGATGATGATCTAACTGTTGGGATGGAGGAAACAGAAGATTATCTCGACACCGGATTTGTTGATTTGTTTGAGCACTCGAGCAACAATGGTTCGCCTATCTCAAGGCTTAAGACCATTGTCCTGTCCATAGACTGGGAAATTAATGATGAAGTACTCACCCAGTTTAATGATGAACTGCTTGCACTTAAGGATGTATGGACCGGGGATCAGGTAAAACTGGTTTATGTTCAGGCTCTTGAAAAAATCAGTAAATATATCTATCAGTTTAGAGCTGACGCCCACCCCAATGCGATTAAACTGCTACTGACTTTTTATTATAATCTTGAAAAGATTGTGCTTGGCACGGATTTAACCGAAGTTGAGATAAAGGAAATTCTCCGGGAAGACATTAAAAAATTTGAACATTTAAAACATCAGATCGGCGCAGTCTCAGTATCTGGCAAACCAGAATCGAGCCCGGAGGGTGAAACCACCTCAACCGCACCTGGAGCAAGTGAACCACATCCAATCCTATTTAATCTTAAAGCATGCATCCTCGGGATGGATTGGGAAATTACCGAGCGTGAATTGGCAGATCTCGGTAAGGAGGTCGGACGGCTGGAGGAGGAGTTTGCCGGCAGGAAACCTCAAATGATCTTTCTGCAGGGAATTGGAGCTCTTGGAGGCTATATAAAACTGAAGAAGAGTGACGCACATGCCGACGCGTTTAAATTGCTTTACTCTTTTTATGAAGGTCTTGAAAAGATTGTTATTAACCCTGATCTCTCGATGGAGGAAGTCAAAGAGATTCTTATTCCTGAAGTTGAAAAGTTTGAAGATTTCAAACAGATCATTGCCTCAACCATTACTCCTGAAGCAATTGCCGAGAAGACAGCTGAAGAGCAGCAATCAGTATACGGTGAAGGTGATTCTGAAGCCGTAGCCCCGGCTTTTTCAGATGTGCCAGATGAAGTTCAGGGTTTCCAGGCTGAAGAAGAGGCGGCAACACTGGGGAGCGCACCTGATGATGTTGATAGTCGGCTGGACAACTTTTTCTCCGGAGAAGCGTCGCCGGAAAAAACTATCAGTACTGCTGGAGTTTTACCACCGGAAGCAATTGAGAAGATCGATTCATTCTTTGGCGATGATCTTGTAGATGATGCACTATCGGTTTCTTCAATTAGTGCTGAGGATGCATTAAAAGGTGTTGATGTTGAGACTGAGGCGGATGATGATTCCGACGAAGAGGCTTTGCCTACGGAAGGTGATGGGATGTTGGCGCCAGCTCTTGCAGAGTCTGCAGAAGATGAGCCGCATGGTTTTAACCCTGATATCAGCACGGAAGAATCGCTCTACGCAGCTACTGATGTGGATGACAGCATTGATAATATATTCGCTGAAGATGTTGCAGATAATGTGGTTACACAGGCGGCAGCACTCCAGGGTGTAGATGTTGAGACCGAAGCAGATGATGATAGTGACGAGCAGCCGTTACCGACGGAGAATGAAGATATTGCCCCTGCCCTGGCAATGGAAGATCCTGTTTCAGAAAGTACAGAGCACGTTCAAGCTGAGCCAGAGATTACTGATATTGATGCTCATATTGAAGGATTTTTCGGTGATGATCTGGAGGATGCAGTGCCTGAGGTGCCGGTTACCTCTGCATTAACGGAATCCGGTGGAGATGAGGTGACTGCTGTCGATGAATCCTCAGAGGAGTTACCGGAAGGTATTGAGGAACGTCTTGATGCATTTTTCCCTGAACAGGATGATGATACAGAAGATGACGTCTTTAGCACGGCTTTGGAAGAGGATGGAACCCCAGTCGATAGAGAGTCTCCGGATGATCTGCTTACTGCTGAAGAACTAACAGATGAGACCGGTCCAGCGCTGACTGACTCTTCCGATGAAAAGGTAATTTTTGAGGCAATTGAAGCCGCAGATTCTACAGTTGCAGCGGAAGACGTGCCGCTCGGTCTTTTGGATGAGGAAATTGCTGCAGAAACTGAAGCAGAAGAGCTCTTGCCGACGAGGAAGACGTACTAGAAACCGAAGCAGAGATATTTGCTGATGAGGAAGTCGTTGCAGAAACCGAAGCAGAAGAAACTGCCGACGAGGAAGACGCACTAGACACCGAAGCAGAGTTATTTGCTGATGAGGAAATTGTTGCAGAAACTGAAGCAGAAGAGTCTGCCACGAGGAAGACGTACTAGACACCGAAGCAGAGATATTTGCTGATGAGGAAATTGTTGCAGAAACCGAAGCAGAAGAACCTGCCGACGAGGAAGACGTACTAGAAACCGAAGCAGAGATATTTGCTGATGAGGAAATTGTTGCAGAAACTGAAGCAGAAGAACCTGCCGATGAGGAAGACGTACTAGAAACCGAAGCAGAGATATTTGCTGATGAGGAAGTCGTTGCAGAAACTGAAACAGAAGCTCTTGCCGACGAGGAAATAGAGCCAGATTCTGAAGCAGACCGGGCAGCAGACGACGAATCCGTGACAGGTCCTGAACTCGAAGCAGGTAGAGATGAAGAGACGTATCCAGATCTTGACAGAGAAGCTGTTTCAAGCTTTGGCTCTGATTCAGATGAGGAGGATTTCTTTGCAGCAATCGATGATCGCATCGATGAACCAGGTGAAATTCAAATAGAGTTATTGTCTGAAACTGACAAGCTCGAGAGTGAGCTGGTTACCGATCATGATGAAATAGAGGGTGCCGGCGTAATCCAGGATCAAGAGCAGGAGGTTGCAGATGCTGGTTTGACAGATGCCGTATCTGAACAACCCGGTTATGAAGCTCAGGCTCTATTATTTGCGGTCGATGATGAACTTTCTGAACTAAGAGCGGGGATTGCCTCTCTTGGTGTCGAGATTGGTGACAGTATTATAGAAGGACTCTTGACAGAAATCAACAGGCTCAGGCATCGAATGATGACCAAGCCAGTTGAAAAGACCTTCCTTCAGCTCTTGTCTACTATTGTGCAGCATATCGGCCAGTACAAATATGAATCGAGCTCCGAGGCACACACCCTTGTCCTCTCTGTCTTTGATAAACTTGAACTCTCTCAGAAGAAAGGTGCCGACCAGACACAGTCGCAGGAAATACTGCTGGCTGAAACCTGTAAAGTTCTGCTTTGGCAGCAGAAAATGCTTGATCGACAGGCGGTGAAGAAAGGTGATGAGCTGACCTTCCCGGACCCAATTCGAGCAGAGCCGACCGAGGAGGCTGGTGAAGACTCAATTGATGACGAGTTTGAGGCGACTGTAGCAGCGGATTCTGGGAGCCAAGATATTTCAGAACAGGATTTCAGTGCAGTTTTTGAGCCAGTTGATGATCATCAGGACATTGCTGCCTTCGAAAAGATCGAAGCAGCCCAGGAAGAACTGGAGCATGAGCTTGGCGATACATTCATCGAAGATGAACCACAACCGGTTGATGGTGATGGTGTCAAAACATCTGACACTGTTTCGCCTGGAGACAACCTTCTGCAGGAGAATGTTCCTGGAGCAGGAATAACCTGCCGGATATCGTCAGAGAAGATGAGAAACTTGATTTTAAAGGCCTCTCAACACTATTGACAGATGTTGTCAAAAGAGAAATGAAGGCATTGAAGGATCTTCTGCAGTCAGAGTTGAAAGCACTCAAGGATAAACTCAAGGATAAGGATTAGATCTCAGTAGATGGGCTCATGTGCCCGGGGAAAACAGCCTGCTAATAAAGGTCTGATTTTCTCCTCGCCCAAAAGTCTGATGAGGAGCAGTTCCCTGGAGGTTCAGCTCCTCATCAGTCAGCGTGAAGGTGTTTTTCCCCTGCCATTAGAGAGCCACCCTGTTTTTACCAAACAACAAACGTTCAATTCTCCCATTCCCTCTTGTATGTGAATATCTGTGAGTGTCCGAAAAGATATTTGTTTCTTTCCCACTTATTTCCTGATAGATTGTTGCCGGTTAAATTCGAAACTAATAATCATATTCTGATTCTGATTCTGAACGACATAACCGGTTATTTTTCAAAGCACTATGAACGTTTCACCATATATTAAAATTGCACGTTTTGACCATTGGTTTAAGAATGTTTTCATGATTCCGGGCGTTATCGTTGCACTGTACGTCCAGCCCGACCTTCTTGACTTTAGTGTCATTGGAAAACTGATTTTGGCACTGCTGGCAACAGGCTTTGTTGCATCAAGTAATTACGTGATAAATGAAGTGCTTGATGCCCCATTTGATGCACTTCATCCGGTTAAAAAGAATCGTCCGATTCCTTGTGGTCTCGTCAACATTAGAGTTGCTTATGGAGAATGGATCTTTCTCGGCATCCTGGGCTTATCCCTTGCCAGCTTACTGGGCATCCAGTTTCTTTACGCGGCACTGGCTCTCTGGATAATGGGATGTATCTATAATATTCCGCCGTTGAGAAGCAAAGATAAACCATATGTGGATGTTCTCTCCGAATCAATTAATAACCCGCTTCGTTTATTGCTGGGATGGTATGCCACAGGAATTCTCGTTCTTCCTCCAATCTCTCTGGTACTTGCCTATTGGATGGTTGGCGCTTTTTTTATGGCGGTCAAACGTTTTGCCGAGTATCGAAGGATTGGGGATCCTCAAATCAGTTCAGAATACCGGCAGTCATTCAAACATTATACAGAGACGAGGTTGCTTGTCAGCATTTTATACTATGCAGTTTCCTTCGGCCTGTTTTTCGGAATTTTTCTGATGAGATATAAAATGGAGATGATTCTCTCCATCCCGCTTATTGCCGGTTTTATTGCCTGGTATATACATCTGGGACTTCTTGAAAACAGTCCGACACAATATCCTGAACAGCTGTATCTACAGAAAGGCTTTACCATCTATTGCATTTTTTGCGGAATTGTCCTGCAACTCTTGCTTTTTGTCCACTTTCCGTTTCTTTATACATTGTTTGAGTCAACCATTCCGAAGTTATAGAAATAGATTTCAGACTGATGAATTTAGCCCTCTTTGATTTCGATGGTACTATCAGTTCCAGGGATAGTTTTCTCCTGTTTTTATGGCATGCAGATAAGGTTAAAGTCGTGAAAACCTGTCTCTCTTTTATTCCTCAAATCATACTCTACAAGCTCGGACGCTATTCTAACCAGAAATTGAAAGAAACCTTTCTCCAGGCACTGTTTGCTGGAATATCTCTTGATGAACTGCAAACAGCGTCTGAACATTATTGTAATGATATTCTTCCGAAAATTATACGATCGGGATTCTGGCAGAGACTGGCCTGGCATCGGCAGAGAGGTGATGAGGTTGTGGTTGTCAGTGCAAGTCCGGAATTTATGCTGGAACCATGGTGTCGTGCGCATAGGATCGGGTTGATTGGGACTGAGGTGGAGACGGACAAATCGGGAAGACTGACCGGTAAGCTCGCAGGCAAGAACTGTATGGGACATGAAAAAGTTCGGCGCGTAAAAACCTGTTTCGACATTGAAAAATATGACCAACTCTTTGCCTATGGTGACACCAAGTCAGATCTGCCGATGCTAGAGCTTGCAGCGCCAGAAAACAGGTTTTATAAACCATTCCGATAAAATAGATACGGCTTTTTCAAATTCTGTCTCACATCAACCTGTTATTGGAAAATAATCACCAAGAGGCAGAAGTTCATGGGCTGTTGGCTCTGAACATACGTTTCATCCATGTGTTATCAGAGCGATAATTGAAAGCAGCGTATAGATGAGGAGCCAGATGCAGGTAAAGCTGAGGAGTCGGGTGAACCAGCGATGAGACCTGGAAAGCATGAGGAGAACCATGATGAAAGATCCAGGTATCAGCACGCCGGCAACAAAGGGAGGCAGATACCTGAGCAGCTCCTGCAGGCCAAGGAAAAACCACGGGCCGGTGATATAAAACCTGCCGAGTTCCTCAGGGTCAATCGGTGCGGCGATAAAAATGCTGAAAGACAGTACCAACAGGATAAGCAGAGGGTAATGTGATACTTTTACAGGATATTTGCGCAGGTGATCCCACGCCAGTATGAGCAGGAGCAGATCAAAGGATATAACATGATGCAGGTATACCCGCTGCATGCCATGCTCAGTTATTGAAAACATGAGTCCATTGAGAATCGCTCCGACAGCTGGTACCGCAAGGAGGATATTCTCAGCTATTATCCCAGCTGAAGAGCCGGTACTGTCGTCGCGAAGAACATACCCGGTAAAGAGGAGCAACAGGATGGTCGGAAGGGTTAAAACGAGCATGATCCTGCGATTGTGGCTGTAGCTCTCTGTTTTATTAAAGACAACAATATAATGGATGACAGCAAACAGGAAAAAAAACTGGCTTGAGTAAAAGTGCAATGAGCGAAAGTATCCCCCGAAGGGGATAAGTACATCCAGAGCTGCCGTTGAGTAAAAAGGCTCTGAAAGATCATATTGAAGGCCGACGATAATACCAGAAATTAAGGAGATGTAGAGACAGATGAGGCTCCAGCTGCCCCATTTAGTGTCGTAAATCAGTTGAGATGCCGGCCACTTTTTCAGACGTTCTAAACAGGTAGTCCAGTTCATTTGCATCCCATGATATTTAGATAGATACAATAAAATATGGGGGGTCCGTATTCTTTTCGACCTTATACGTCTTCAGCTGTTTTTTTGAAGGTCCATTTATCACAAGACCAGTGTTGGCAAACCTGCTCTGATGGCAGGGACATTCGAGTATATCTTCATTCTCCTTGTAATTTAACCGGCAACCGAGATGAGTACACTTTCTGGATACTGCCCAGACACGTTCGTTTTCAGTAAAAATAAAAAAATCATCTTTGACGAGAAATTTATCCTGCTTGAGCGGTTCTGTGACTTTAATGATGACTGGCTTGCGGGGAACCCGGTGGGTAATGAACCGTAAAAGCGGATAGAGCAGCAGGATACTGCCACCAAAGAGGACCAGTCGGCGTGTCAGTGTTGGCTTGGAGTTTATCTTTTTATGCATGAGTCGGTAGAAGACGAGATATAGATCACTTCTGGTGATATTTTTGGATCATCATCTGGTGAACATGAGGAGGAACCATGTCTTCAACGTTCCCGCCATGCCGGGCTGCATCCTTGACAATGGATGAACTGATATAAATCCAGCGAAATCCTGTCATCAGGAATACAGATTCAACGGTTCTTTCAAGTTTCCGGTTCATCAGTGCCAGCTGAAATTCATAATCGAAATCTGATACTGCCCTGAGCCCCCTTATGATTGCACGGGCACCTCGTCTCGCCGCATATTGAACCAGCAGACCGTCAACAGAATCAACTTCTATCCTGGAATTTCTGTCTTCAAAGCATTTTTCGATCATCGACACTCTCTCAGGCAGGCTGAACAGAGGAGCTTTCCCGGGGTTAATTGCAATTGCTATAATAATCTTGTCAAAGAGACTCAGGCCACGGTCTATGATGTCAATATGGCCATTGGTGATAGGGTCAAATGTGCCGGGATAGATGGCAAGCGATTCACCGTTTAATGGGGATGGAGGGTTCATAATGTCTCTCAGGGTGTCTGATGTGGTAATTCTTTTCGGATAAAAAAATGAAAACATGTATCCCCATAACATCGCCTCTTGTCCAGGGACAGTTCATCGAGTTTTATATCCAGTTCAACGCCTTTTATTTCCTCGACTATTATTAATACCTTTTGTGAAAGAACAGTACTCTTATCAAGAAAAAGCAGAATTTTTTGTGCCAAACCTTTCTGGTATGGTGGATCAGCAAATACCAGGTCAAACGGTTGATTGTCCGGTGTGTTAAATGCAGGAAACGGTAAAGAGCGCCGGAGATCATATTGAATTACGGTACTGCGGCGCACACCTTCGGGGACCAGGCAAATATTTTTTTTAATCAGGACAAGCGCTTGCTTGCTCATATCAACGAAGGTAACTGATTCAGCTCCGCGACTCAGCGCTTCACAGCCGAGTGCTCCTGTTCCTGCAAAAAGGTCAAGTACCCGACTATTCCTGATCTTGGAATCCAAAATGGAGAAGAGTGCTTCTCGGGCACGATCTGAAGTGGGCCTGATCTCCTTGGATTGTCCAGGAGGGGGAAATAGCTTACGCCCTTTTGCTTGACCACTTATTATTCTCATTTTTGTCCGGTTCAGTCGTCTGAAGAATACTGAAGTCCTGTGAGGAGCCTTTATGCATACCGGGCTCCCGGAACAACAGAACCAGCTCTCCATTGAAATTTTTTACTCACCTGCAGGTCTCATAATTGTTTTTTGGGGCATACAGGTTCGGATGCGGGTGAAACAGGGTGCAAACCTGCTGACCGAGACCAGACATGGTGTGCTCCTTCATTTTCAAGACGAAATGGCCATAGTTGTTCACTTTACATGACGGTACAGGTCAAAATGATATGTGTGGGTTAAGCCAGGTGGGCGAGGATTGTCTCTCCGGCTGTCACTTTCTGGCCAGGGCTGACTACTGTTTGAGATTCTTTCGGGAGGTAGATATCCACCCTTGAGCCAAAACGGATCAGGCCAAATCGTCGTCCTTGGGTAATCGTATCTCCGGGTTCAAGCCAGCAGACAATTCGGCGAGCAATCAATCCCGCTATCTGGACAAAGGTTATCTCTTTGTTGTGACGGTCGGTTACGGTTATCGCACAATATTCGTTTTTTAAATGGGACTGGTCATTATCAGCAGCGAGAAATGCGCCAGGTACGTATCTAACCCGCCTGACATCTCCTGACACGGGATTCCGATTGACATGGACATTGAAGACATTCATAAAAATGGAAATCTTCAAGAGTTCATCTTCTGAAAACCGGACATCTCTTACCAGTTCTGACACAATTATCTTGCCATCGGCTGGAGACAGAACGATATCATCACCCTCCGGTATGATCCTTTCAGGGTCTCGGAAAAACATCAGGATAAAAGTGGTGATGGCAAGGAGAAGCAAGCTAATTCCCGGATAACCGAGAAGAGCACTGATGATTGTGATAAAAGCGGAGTAACAGATAAAAGGATATCCCTCTTTTGCCACGGGTACTTTGGGTTTTAACATAGGGCTGGTCCGCTATTTATTTTTACCCGCACGGCTGATGGCGATCGTTCCTGTGCGGATGATCTCCTTAATGCCGATTGGTCTGAGAATATCGATTGCCGCTTGGATTTTGGAGGTCGACCCGGTTACTTCCACGGCATAACTTTTGGGGCTGACATCAACTACTTTGCCTCTGAAGATATCAATTACCCGGAGAACTTCGGCGCGGGTATGCGCTTCTGCATTGACACGAATCAAAACCATTTCACGTTCCACAAAGTCTCCGTCACTGATATCAGCCACCTTGATGACATCGATGAGCTTGTGCAGCTGTTTTGTAATCTGTTCAATGATGTTCTCGTCACCGTCTGTTACCAGTGTCAGACAGGAAACATTTTCATCGAGTGTCTCTGCAACACAAAGACTTTTTATATTGAATCCGCGGCCGCTGAATAGACCGGTTACCCTGGAGAGTACGCCAGGTTTGTTTTGAAGCAATACAGATAGCGTGTGTTTCATATAACCCTCGAATTGGAGAAAGAGCAGCTCTAAACCAGAAGCATCTCTGTTGTTGATTTGCCTGCCGGTACCATTGGAAACACGCCTTCTTCCCGGGATATTTTGAAATCCATAATGACGGTATTATCTGTAGCCAGGGCCTCTTTTATTACATCTTCCACTTCACTCTTTTTTGTGGCTCGTAAACCGACTGCACCGTAAGCTTCCGCCAGCTTGACAAAATCGGGGGCAATATCCATGATCGTTGAGGCATATCGTTTGTCATAAAATAATTCCTGCCACTGGCGAACCATACCGAGAAACTGGTTGTTCAGGATTGCGATTTTAACCGGGCAATTATACTGCCGTGCGGTGGCGAGTTCCTGGATGTTCATCTGAATTGACCCATCACCTGCTATATCGATAACCGTTTTCTCAGGCATCGCCATCTTTGCACCGATTGCAGCAGGAAACCCGTAGCCCATGGTTCCGAGTCCGCCTGATGTAAGGAAATGGCGAGGATGATTGTATCGATAGAATTGTGCCGCCCACATTTGATGCTGGCCAACTTCTGTTGTGATGATAGCATCACCATTGGTCAGAGTATCTAGCATTTCAACCACGTATTGTGGTTTGATGATATCGTCGCCTTCATCATTATAGGTGAGTGGATGCAGTTCCATCCATGTTTTGATCTGATTGAACCACTCCTGGTGTTTACCTTTTTCATGATTAACAGATACTTCCGGCTCATTGTCGAACCAGGTGGTCATGGCCTTGAGGGCATGTTTGCAATCTGAAACAATTGGAACGTCAACCTTTACATTCTTGCTGATTGAGGTCGGATCGATGTCTATATGGATGATCTCAGCGTTTGGAGCAAAGGTGTCGAGCGTTCCGGTTACCCGGTCATCAAAGCGCGCTCCTACGGATATCAGCAGATCACACTGGGATACCGCCATATTGGCTGTATAGGTGCCATGCATTCCCAGCATTCCCATGGATAACTCATCTGTTCCGGGAAAGGAACCCAGGCCCATCAGGGTCATAGTGACCGGGATATCCAGCTTGTGGGCGAGCGCCCGTAGTTCTTCCGATGCATTTGATAAGATTACACCACCACCCACGTAGAGTACAGGTTTGCGAGCCTTCATGATCAACCGGCATGCCTTGTCGACCTGGACGGGATGAGGGGCATAGGTTGGCTGGTAATTCTGCATCTTGATTGCTTTTTTTTCTGGAAAAGCTACCATGCTCTTAATCAGATCTTTGGGGAGGTCAACAAGTACCGGGCCGGGGCGACCTGTGCGTGCGATATGGAAGGCTTCCCGAATCACCTGCACAAGTTCTTCTTTTTTGTTAACCAGAAAATTATGTTTGGTGCATGGTCTGGTGATACCGACTATATCAACTTCCTGAAAGGCATCATTGCCGATCAGCGGTGTTGGTACCTGTCCAGTGAGGATTACAATTGGAATAGAGTCGAGATAGGCGGTGGCAATTCCAGTAACCCCGTTAGTGGCTCCTGGTCCAGAGGTAAGGAGGGCCACGCCTACCTCTCCGGTAACCCTGGCATAACCATCGGCGGCGTGGACTGCAGCCTGTTCATGTCGAACGAGAATATGCTTGAGATCTGTTGCATTCATTAGCTCGTCATACAGATCGATTACTGCTCCACCAGGATAACCAAAAATTGTATCGACACCTTCTTCCCGCAAACATTGTACCACTGCCTGGGCACCGCTGAGCTCTGTCATTTGTTCCTCGATATCATGAGAGGGTTACTGAAATAGTGGGAATACCGATTATTTCATTGATTTTGCAACGAACCTTAAAATATAAAATTCTCGGGTAAAGATGTCAACCATCATTCACCATTCTTTGTTGTTTCTGGTTTTATAGCCGGTACCTGGCAGCGCCGGCGGTCCGTCTTGTCTGCAGTTTTCCCTGAACGTTGTGGCCTCTGCTCCGGTATCGACAAGAAATTTTGACTTGACAAGTACTTAGTGGCGGGATTACTGTTAATTACAATCGGTAACACAGAGGAAAATAAGATAGAAATGAATCAAATGAAGCCAAGCCTGTCTCTACCCCTACTGGGAATGCCCCGGAAAACCGCGGCACGGGTTGGAATCTTTTGAATTCATTTTGATCCCTGCAACCAACGAGGCCGCGGTTATTGAAACCGCGGCCTTTTTTTTTAAGTTCATTGTAAAATCGAATTAACGATTTTGTGGAGAATAATCATGAATCAGGAGTTGACCCAAAAATATCGATCTTACCCATCAATTGATTTGCCGAACAGAACCTGGCCGAACAAGGTTATCAGCAAAGCTCCTTCCTGGTGCAGTGTAGATCTGCGAGATGGCAACCAGGCCTTGATTCAGCCCATGAGCCTGGCCAAGAAGCTCGAGATGTTTGAACTCCTGCTTGATATCGGCTTTAAGGAAATCGAAGTTGGGTTTCCTTCTGCTTCACAGGTGGAATTTGAATTTGCCAGGAAATTGATTGAAGACAACCTGATCCCTGACGGAGTCTTTATCCAGGTCTTGACGCAGGCACGAGAACACCTGATCACCAAAACCTTTGAATCTATAAAAGGTGCCCGGGAAGTAATTGTCCACCTGTATAATTCAACCTCAACGCTGCAAAGAGATGTGGTTTTTCATATGAACAGGCAGGAGATTATTGACCTGGCAGTTAATGGTGCCCGGTTGGTAATCGAAGAGGCCAAAAAATATCCAGAAACGACATTTCGCTATCAATACTCCCCTGAAAGCTTCACCGGTACAGAGGTCGATTTTGCACTTGAGGTATGTGAAGCAGTAATGGATGTGTGGCAACCCAGCAGTGAGGAGCCGGTAATCATCAATCTCCCGGCTACCGTTGAAATGTCAACGCCGAATATATACGCTGATCAGATAGAGTGGTTTTGTTCACACATGAAGAACAGGGATGCCGCTGTTATCAGTCTTCACACCCATAATGACCGGGGGTGTGCGGTTGCCGCAACAGAACTGGCATTAATGGCAGGAGCCGACCGTGTTGAAGGTACCTTGTTTGGTAACGGAGAACGTACCGGAAATGTGGATTTGATAACACTTGCCCTGAATATGTTTACCCAAGGGGTCGACCCATGCCTCGATATCCACGATATAAATCATATCATTGATGTCTATGAACGGGTGAACAGGATTCCTGTACCGATCCGACATCCGTATGCCGGTGAGCTTGTTTATACTGCATTTTCCGGTTCTCACCAGGATGCAATCAACAAGGGAATGACCGAGTACGAGAGCAACGGGGTTGGCGTGTGGTCGGTCCCGTATCTGCCGATTGACCCAAATGATGTGGGAAGAACCTATGAATCGATCATCAGGATTAACAGTCAATCTGGTAAAGGTGGGGTTGCCTACATACTGGATCATGAATTTGGTATTAAAATGCCGAAAAGCATGCATCCGGAATTTGGCAAAATCATCCAGGACGTGACTGACAGTGAGGGACGTGAGCTGAAATCTGATGAAATCTATCAGACTTTTGACCAGACCTATCTTGAGATTCATCAGCCATTTGACCTGCACTCATTTCATGTGATGAAGAGGCATTCGGACAAACAGGAAAAACTCTCTTTTGCAGAGGTTGAGGCAACGATTGGTGTCGAGGGAGAAGAGCGAGTAATCAGGGCATCGGGAAATGGTCCTCTTGATGCTTTTTCAACGGCCCTTAAAGCAAACATTACCGGCGATTTCACGCTTATCAGCTATCATGAACATGCCATAAACACCGGCTCCAGTGCTCGGGCAATCGCCTATATTCAGGTGGAACGTACTGATGGGGAGCGATTCTGGGGGGCAGGGACAGATACTGATATTATCATCGCCTCGGTAAAAGCACTGCTCAGCAGCCTCAATCGCTGTGTTGAATCTCAATAGATGTGATAAAATCTATTATCGTGCCCGGTCAGAGGCGGAGTTGGGGAAGCAGATTTTCTTAGTGCCGGAAATCGGTGAATCAAGAAAAATGATTGTATGGTATAAACCAGATGCAACAGCAACCTGAAATAAAATACTAAAAATTGATATGAAAAAGAAAGCATTGATAACTGGAGTAACCGGCCAGGATGGTTCGTACCTGGTGGAATTTTTATTGCAGAAGGGGTATGAGGTTCATGGCATTAAACGCAGAACATCCCTTTTCAATACAGGTAGAATTGATCACCTCTATCAGGGCCCCCATGAAGAAGACAGGAGTTTTATTCTCCACCATGGAGATCTGACCGATTCATCAAGCCTTATCCATGTTATTGAGAAGGTAAAACCAGATGAGATTTATAACCTGGCTGCCCAATCCCATGTAGCCGTATCATTTGAAGAGCCCGAATACACCGCCAATTCCGATGCGCTCGGCACATTGAGAGTCCTTGAGGCTATCCGAATTCTTGGACTCGCAGATAAAACCAGGTTTTATCAGGCTTCAACATCGGAGCTCTATGGACTGGTGCAGGAAACACCCCAGACGGAGTCCACACCTTTTTATCCACGATCGCCCTATGCCGTCGCCAAACTTTATTCTTACTGGATCGTTGTCAATTATCGTGAAGCATATGGGATGTATGCCTGTAATGGCATTTTGTTTAACCATGAGTCTCCACGTCGGGGTGAGACATTTGTCACCAGGAAGATTACCCGCGCTCTTGCCCGAATTGCCCTTGGGCTGCAGGAAAGTGTCTATCTGGGAAATATTGATGCAAAACGCGACTGGGGGCATGCTCGGGACTATGTTGAAATGCAGTGGCTTATGCTGCAACAGGACCAGCCTGAGGATTATGTGATTGCCACCGGTGAGCAACATTCTGTAAGGTCCTTTGTTGAACATGCCGCCAGTGAACTGGGATTTTCATTGAGGTGGGAAGGAGAAGGCATTGCCGAGGTTGGCATCGTCGATACGGTTAACGGTACAGATAAAGAACCACTGGTGACCGCGGGGCAGAAAATTGTTCGAGTTGATCCACGCTATTTCAGGCCGACTGAAGTCGAATCACTCCTTGGCAATGCAGGTAAAGCAAAAGAAAAACTTGGCTGGTCGCCAAAAACATCATTTAAACAGATGGTTACGGAGATGATTCAAACAGATCTCGAGGAGGCCAAGCGAGATTCGTTGTGCCAGGATCAGGGCTTCCAGACCTACAATTATCATGAGTAACGATACGTGTTAATGGCAAAAATACGGTAACCAATAAGATGAATCATCACCCTCAAACACTTTCACCGCAATGCAGGATTTTTATTGCTGGCCACCGGGGAATGGTTGGCTCTGCCATCCACCGTCTGCTGATACAGAAAGGCTTTGAGAATATTGTTACCCGCACTTCGGCTGAACTTGACCTTACCGAACAGCGAGGTGTCCGCCATTTTTTTCAATCAGAAAAGATTGACTATGTTGTACTTGCTGCGGCACGGGTTGGGGGAATACATGCCAATTTTCAATACCCGGCCGAATTTATTTATCTGAACCAGATGATTCAGAGTAATGTTATTCATCAGGCATATATGGCTGGGGTAAGGCAGTTATTGTTCCTCGGCAGCTCATGTATTTATCCGAAATACGCTCCACAGCCGATGAAGGAGGAACATCTGCTCACCGGCATACTTGAGCCCACAAATGAGCCCTATGCGATTGCTAAAATTAGCGGTATAAAAATGTGTGAATCCTATAACCGCCAGTATAACACAGATTATCGCGCGGTTATGCCAACAAATCTGTACGGGCCTGGTGACAATTATCACCTTGAAAATAGTCATGTTATCCCGGCTATCATGCGTAAATATCATCTGGCAAAACGAGCATCAACCGGGGATTTTCCATCCATAGAAAGAGATCAGGAGATATTCGGCCCGATACCATCTAACATTGCTGATACTCTCGGCCTTGGCAGCAGACAGCCCATTGATTCCCCCCACGTACAACTCTGGGGCACCGGTCGCGCTAAAAGAGAGTTTCTGCATGTTGATGACATGGCTTCTGCCTGTGTTCATGTGATGAGCCTTTCCCAGGAATCTTATGAGCAGGGCCTCAGGGGATCTTCTGGGGAACCTGGTTTTCATCTCAGTGGAGCTGAGGTTTCTGTACCCAGTTTTTTCAATATTGGCTCCGGTCATGATTGTAGTATCGGTGAGGTTGCTGAAATAATAAGAGAAATCGTTGGGTTTGATGGAGAAACGCGGTACAATAGCGAACAGCCAGATGGAACGCCACGAAAATTACTGGATACCTCGCGGATTAACGAACTTGGCTGGTTCCCTTCCTATGGTTTGAAAGAGGGGTTGAAAAAAACCTATGACTGGTATTGTGAACAGTGTCAGCAGGAGGGCATGTGATTTCTGCTCAATTGCTGAAAATCGGGTCATTTTCTTTAGACTATTTCAACAGGTAGATCTGAATTCATGAGAACTGAAGATTATTCAGAATCGTTGGTCGTTCATTTCAGGCGAGCGGAAGTATTACGCAGCGAAGCACTTGATCTCGTTTCAATAGATCTTAATGAACGGCAGTTATTCGATCTTGAGCTTCTGCTCAATAGAGGCTTCTATCCGTTAACCGGGTTTATGGACAAAGATTCATATGAGTCAGTTCTTCACCATATGGTGCTGCCGGATGGTTCAGTTTGGCCAATACCCATCTGTCTTGATATCCATGAAACATTGGCACGGTCGCTGGCCGCTGGCCAGAAGGTCGCTCTGAACGATCAGGAGGGTTTTTTACTTGCCATCCT
Organism: uncultured delta proteobacterium; assembly: GCA_963776075.1. GTDB lineage: Bacteria > Desulfobacterota > Desulfobulbia > Desulfobulbales > Desulfocapsaceae > MADRE3. The sequence goes on along the minus strand of CAVZLG010000008.1, from coordinate 131,839 downwards.
CACGGTTTCCGATATCTGGCAGCCTGAAAAAAAAGAAGAAGCGCAGCATGTTTATGGAACGACAGACCCCGCACAGCACCCCGGTGTCAGAATTCTGTATGATCAGGTAAAAACCTGGTATGTCGGTGGCAGTATCGAAGGGGTTACGCTGCCAATACATTATGACTTTCTGCAACTCCGTCTTGGCCCGACAGAAACTGTCCGTCGTTTCACCATGAATGGCTGGCGGCGGGTGCTTGGTTTTCATACTGAACAGTACCTGCATTGTGCTCATCGTGAAATGGTGCTTGATACTGCCCGTGAGATGGGTGCCGCTGTCTTTCTCCAACCGGTTGTCGGCCTTGATCATCCGGGTGATGTGGACTTTTACACCCATATTCGCTGCTATCAGGTGTTTACAGAAAAATTTCCCGCAAACATGATTATGCTCGGTTTGTCGCCATTCGCCACCCGTCTGGCGGGGCCTCGTGATGCATTGCAGCAGGCAATAATGCGGAAAAATTTTGGCTGCAGCCACTTCATGGTATCCGAAGACCATGGTGATCCATTTTCCCGCCTCAACAATGGATCAGTGCTGTTTTACGAGAAAGGGGCCGCGCAGCAGCTCGTTGATTCATCTGCTGAAAAAACGGGAATTGAGATGGTCCCTCAACTGGAATATGGTTACCAGTTATCGACTGCGAAATACTTCCACCTGTCAACCGACCAGGATGATGGTCTCGAGAAAATTACCTCATCAGAACTGCAGCGGAAAATGATCCAGAATGAAGAAATCCCTGAATGGTTTACCTGGCCGGATATGGTATCTGAGCTGCAATATGCCTTTCCCCCAAAGAGTAAACAGGGATTTACCATATTTATGACCGGACTCTCCGGTTCTGGGAAATCGACTATTGCCAAGGTCCTGCTCGTCAAGTTTATGGAGATGAGGGATCGACCGGTTACCTTGCTTGATGGCGATATTGTTCGACAGAATCTCTCGTCTGAACTCGATTTCTCACGCGTTCATAGAGATTTAAATGTCACCCGCATAGGATTTGTCGCAAGTGAAATTACCAAGAACGGGGGAATTGCTCTTTGTGCTCCGATCGCCCCATATGAGGAACCTCGTCAGGCCAATCGTTCTCTTATTTCTCGATATGGCGGTTATATTGAGGTCTATGTCTCAACACCCCTTGAAATTTGTGAGCAACGCGATCGAAAGGGGCTTTATGCAAAGGCGAGGTCCGGTAAAGTGAAAGGGGTGACCGGCATTACTGATCCATATCATGCACCATCTGAACCTGATATCACTGTGGATACAAGCAATGTTACACCAATGGAGGCTGTACAGGAAATCCTGCTTTATCTACAGCAACAGGGGTACCTGAAATAGATACCCCTCATCGTAAAGGCAGAGGGTTATTCAAATTTTTTCTTGATTGAACGGATAAAATCTTTTGTCAGCCGGGGATGTTCGGAGAGTGCTTTATGAACATTTGTCGGAAGTGCCTTCTTGAAAAACTCATCTGTCTGAGAGTAGGTCATTCCCCGCGATACCGCCTCTTCTGCTTTTTCTGTCAATATATCGCGTTCTTCTTGAGTATCGATATAGGCGAGAATACCACTTACCACTTCAGGTACAGAGGTTTTCTTATGAAGTTCTTCAATTTCTTTTTTGAGAGAATCGATACCGGGCTTTATTGTATTTCCCAGCGCGGAAATATCAGCTGCCGCAGAGGCTATCTCAGCTCCATATGATTTTATGGTATCTTCAAAGGCAGCAGAAGAAGCCTCGATATTATTGAGTCTTTCTTTGAGATCTGCCGAGGTTGCCTGACCTTCATCAGAACGTGACTGTAGAATGAGCAATTGCTCTTCTGCAGATTTAAGAGCTGCCCGAACCTGGTTGACTTGATCTTCCAATATTTTGATATTATTATGAAATTTGGGGTCAACCGGTTCTTGAATGATGGCTGCTGCAGGCGGGACTTTCTCTTCTGGTGCGGGAGACGACGCTTCCTTTTGCTCAGAAGATGTTTCCTCGGTAATTTCAGTGGAATGATCGACGCACCTCATTTTACAGTAAAGAGCCGAAAGAGCAGTTTTTAACTGTTCGAATTGGGTTCGTGCTTTATCAATTGAATTCATTGAAACCGCCATCAGGTAAATGCCTATAAGAACCGCTATTGAGAATATTAGACCGATACTGAGCGCAACAATAAATAACAGTCCCTTGAGGAGTCCTGTTACAAGGGCAAAGATACCGCCGATGAATCCATCTGCAGGAGAATTTGCAACGATAGAGATAGAGATAAAGACAAAAAGAAGCAGAATACCAGACTGGATAAGCGGATTACGGAAATCGTTACGGTTCATTTTAGTCTCCTGAGACAGCAATAATTGATGTTTATTAGACGCAAAACCTAAACTTCATATTTATCAGTCTATCATAGTTGATAATCAACACTTAAAACCTAACGGTGTCAAGGTGTAAGGAATCTTTCTTGTCAATTTGAGCCGCTTGCAAAACGCCCTTTTCGCTCAACCTCTACGTTATGCTTAAATTTTTATCCTCGGAATATCAATTATATGCCTGCGGTAAAATTTTTTCACATGCCTTGACGTTGAACGAAAATCATCATTTTGCAAAAGGCTCAATTTACTTGTCAACCATCCCATTCAAGGTCCTGATTCGACTGAGAACCGGCGGATGACTGTAACTGAAAAAAACCATAAGCGGATGCGGCGTCAGGTTAGAAAGATTCTCTTTACTCAATTTTTTTAATCCTTTAATCAGCATATCAGACCGTCCCGTCGTCTCTGCCGCATAGCGGTCTGCCTCGAATTCATGAATACGTGAAAGATAGTTGAAAAAAATGGAGATAAGTGTGTTTAAGGGTGAATAGATAAAGGCGAAAAAAACGAGACTGGCATAGACGGAAAGCGCTTCCATTTTGAAAGCCTCAAAAAGACCACTGTTTTTGATGAAAAAGGAAAGGAGAAAAAACATCAACCCGGTTTGAAGGACAGAGGCCGCAAGCATTTTCCATATATGCTTTTTCTTGAAGTGTCCCATCTCGTGAGCAAGGACTGCGACAATTTCATCGCTGGACAGTTTTTCGATAAGCGTGTCGTAAAAGACAATTTTCCTGAATCTGCCAAAACCGGTGAAGAAGGCGTTGAGCTTTGATGATCGTTTTGACCCGTCCATTGTGAATATGCCTTTCAACTGGAATTTCTCACGATCAGCATAATCGAGTATCTTCTTTTTGAGCTCATTATCATCAAGTGGGGTGAATTTGTTAAACAGTGGCATGATGAGGATTGGTGCAAAAAATTGCAGCACAATGCCAAACAGTACCACGCCAATCCAGCAGAAGAACCAGCCATAGCTGCCGCTGTTTTCAAAAAACCAGAGAATAAGTGCGAGAATGGGTGCTCCTATTACCACTGCGAGTAAAAGACCTTTAACAATATCAGCAGTAAAGGTTCGAACTGTTGTTCTGTTGAATCCGAAGCGGGCTTCAATTTTAAAGGTTGAGTATATCGAGAACGGCAGTCCTGCAATAAATGAGAGAAAGAGAAGCGTAAAGGTAAATATAATTCCTGTGATAATCTCGTTGAATCCAAAAGAGCGGGCAAATTGATCGACGATGTTGAAACCGCCCAGCAGCAAAAAAAGTATAGTGACAAGCGTTGAGGTGCTGTTTTGGATGAGAGCAAGATGAGTGGTGGCCGTTGTGTACCTTTGAGATTCGCTGTATTTTTTATTGTCAAATATATCCTCAAACTCTTTTGGCAGGCTTGTAGACAAAGCTTTGAGATTCAGAGTCGAAACAGTGACGTCAAGGATATAGTGCAGAATTATGATCGCCAGGATGAAAAATAACCATGAGGTCATAGGGTACCTGTAAATAATGGATAATTGATGTAATTGTCATTACATATAATACAGGATTCGAGGGAGGCAAGATAGCGCGCCAGGATAAAATTGAACACGAAATACAATACGTCCAGAATCTGGCGGATGGCTGTTTAAGAGAGGGATCTGGGTACTATAAAATTGTTTTTACTGTTGCTGATGCTATTTTGAGAAAACCGGCCGGGGCGACGCCCATGGCCACAATAATCAGCAAAAGAATAATAGATGTAGCATTTGTGAGCGTGTTATTCGGAGAATGAATACTGCTGTTTTCTGCTTCTGGATCGGTACAATAGGCTATTCGAACGACAGAGAGGTAGTAATATATGGCGATGGCGGTGTTCAGTGCTGCGAGAATTACAGCAAGCGTATAGCCCTGTTTAAATGCATTTACCAGCAGCATGAATTTTCCGGTAAACCCAACAAATGGAGGGATCCCCGCAAGGGCAAAAAGACCGATAGCCAGAGTAATCGCCAGCAGAGGTGCACGTTTGTGTAACCCCATTAAATCGTTGATCTTCAGGTTTTCTCCCGAGCCGGCAACAGTACAGATCACAAGAAAGCAGGCCAGATTCATGACGGCGTAGCCGATGACGTAATAGATCGCCGTTGAGTAGCCGTCTGCCTGCAGGGTGAGGAGACCGAAAAGAATGAATCCCGCATGTGAAATTCCCGAATATCCGAGCATTCGCTTGATATCGGTCTGCACAAGAGCAGAGAGATTACCATAGAACATGGAACCGATGGAGCAAACCAGAAGAAGGTTGACAATGGTCTCCCCATCACCGCTAATCATCGTGACCAGACGGATTAAAACGGCGACGGCAGCGATTTTTGGAATGGCCGCAATAAACGCCGTGGTTTCGTTGGCAGCTCCTTCATAGACATCAGGTACCCAGAAATGAAACGGGAAAATAGCCAGTTTATAGAAAAAACCGAACATTACCATAATTGTTGCCATAACAGCTGCTGGCTCATGGGATAATTTTCCAATCGCAGGAACAATTTCAGTGAAATAGGTTGAGCCGGTAAGTCCAAAGAGATAACTCATTCCAAACAGCATAAAACCGGTGGCCATTACCCCGAACAGCAGGTATTTAATACCGGCTTCCATTTGGAAGACAGTTCCACTTGCCGTCTGGCGCATCGGAACCAGGATGTAGACGGCGAAACTGGAAAGCTCGAGTGAAATGAATATTGCCAACAGTTCAACACTTGAGACGAGCATCATCAATCCGAGCACACCCATAAAGAGAAACAGGTAATATTCAGCCTTGACATCTTCCTTAATGCCCGGTGCATTACCGGTAAATATGAGAACAACAAGGGTTGAAGCGGCTATCAGGACTTTGAAAACCTGGGTGAAAAGATTCACCTGGTATGATTCAAAGAAAAGAATACCGTTTTGTCTGATGGTGACGATGGTCGCTAATAAAACCAGGGAAATCATACCAAGCACCAGGTTTTTAAGTGTACTGTCACTTGGTTTTCCAAGACTAACCAGAAAAATAATGAGCCCCGTTATAAGTAAGGTCAGTTCAGGAAGGAATAACATATCAAGTTACCTTATTTTATTATATGCAGATTCGTTTTAACTACAGTATTGCTTTTCCTGCAATTGCCACTGCCTCTGCCTGGTAGGTAGAGAGTTGGTCAAGCAATGTTGTTACACTTACATCCATCAGGTTTATAAAAGGCGCGGGACCAAGACCTATCCAGAAGACAAAGAAAAGAAAGGGCGCCAGTATAAAAATTTCACGTCTGTTGATGTCAGTGATCCAGGACTGATCAGGGTTGCTGGTTCCACCCCAGATAATTTTCTGGAGCATCCTGAGCATGTAGGCTGCTGCCAGAACAGCGCCTGGAATGGCGGCAAGAGCAAGTGTAATACTATATTCGAAGCTGCCGGCCAGAATCAGAAACTCACCGACAAAGCTGTTGGTTCCAGGAAAACCAAAGGATGACAGTGAGAAAAATGCCAGGAAGGTAACAAATATGGGCATGAATTTACCAACTCCAGCAGCACTGTTTAGTTCACGGCTATGGGTTCGTTCATATATCATACCGACACAGAGAAAAAGGGCTCCTGTGGTGACGCCATGATTAATCATCTGAAGAAGAGCACCTTCAATTCCCTGCTTGTTTAAAACAAAAATGCCAAGGGTTACGAATCCCATGTGTCCTACCGATGAGTAGGCGATCAGTTTTTTCATATCCTGCTGAGCCAGGGCCGTAAAACCGCCATAAATGATACCGGCGATGGAAAGCCATAAAACTGGCTCCATCAGGATTAATGTTGCATCCGGGTACGATTGGCAGAGCAAAGCGAAGGAACCCGTATGTGCCCATCTTGAGAAGGATGGATGCAAGGATAACCGATCCTGCTGTCGGTGCCTCAACATGGGCTGCAGGCAACCATGTATGAAAGGGAAACATGGGGACTTTGATGGCGAAGGCCAGAAAGAATGCAATGAAAATCAGGATCTGGGCTTTGATCCCATAATCCTGCCACATCATGTCTGGAATAAAAAAAGAAAAGTTGTTGGTTTTGTAGAGCCAGATAATGGCAACCAGCAGCAGGATGGAACCACCAAGTGTATAGAGAAAAAACTTGATGGAAGCATAAATTTTCCGGGGCCCACCCCAGATACCGATAATCAGATACATTGGTATCAGCATTGCTTCCCAGAGAATATAAAAGAGCACAAAATCAAGGGCAACGAATACTCCAACCATGGCAGTTTCCATTACCATGAGGCAAATCATGAAGGGTTTTACTCTCGTCTTGATGTATGTCCAGGAGGCCAGAACACAAAACGGCATAATCAGCGTCGTCATCACAACCAGCAGAATTGATATACCATCTACCCCAATGGTATAGTGAACGTTCAGGCCTGGAATCCAGGAGTGGGTCTCGGCAAACTGAAAGAGGGGGGTGTGACGGTCAAACCCGATCACAAGAAAGAGTGATAAAAAAGCAGTAATGCTGGTAAAGAGGAGAGCGATATATTTACACAATTCCTCATTCCTGAAAGGGAGCAGGACAAAAACACCACAAAGCGGCAGGAAAATAAGTGTGCTGAGTAGTGGAAATCCTTGATTTATCAGAAGTTGATCCATCTCAATCGTTCCTTGAATCAGATATTATAGCCAGATAAAGGCAATCATTATAACAGCGACAAATGAAACGGTATAACAGATGGTCATCTGTATATTTCCCCGTTGCATTATTTGAGAAAGCCGTCGCCCAAACGACCGGACTCCCCGGGCAGAGCCGTCAAGCAAGCCGTCAATTCCATGCCAGTCAAACCAGGCCCAGAAACGGGCTGTGGTCATCAGTGAATAGAGACCGACAACACGATACGCTTTACCCCAGAGGGTATCGAACCATTGGATTGGGTTTTCTGCCAGCCAGAGGAATATCTTGCCACCACGACGGTAGAACCAGTCGAGGTCTAGATTTATTGACGCTCTGGCGCCAATCCTGTTTTTAAACAACATGAAACCGAGTCCGGTAAAAGCGAGAATCTGCAGGGTTTCACTGAGGTGATAACTGTCATAAGGAGTGTAATAAGCAATATCCTGATAGGGCAGCATTGAATAGAGAAAGGGCAGATATGAGCCAATAACAAAACAGAGCAGGCCAGCGGCAATCATCGCCAGAAGCATATTCCAGGGTGGATCGGTCGCCTTTTCAAAGGTTGATTCGTCACATCTGTTTTCACTGAAGAAGAGCAGATAGGGGAGTCTCAGGCCGGCAACAAGAAAGGTTCCCGCCGATACCATTGTCAGTAAAAAGCCGATTACCAGCAGGTGTTCCTGGTAACTTGCAGCAATAATTATAGATTTACTGACAAACCCTGAAAAGAAAGGAAAGGCGGATACCGAAAATCCTCCAATGAGCATAAACAACATAGTGAGCGGCATTTTCTTATAAAGCCCGCCAAGTTCAGTAAATTTGCTTTTGCCGGTGGCATGGATAATTGCTCCTGCACCCATGAACAAAAGGCCTTTGTACAAAATGTGGGCAAAAGCGTGGGCTGCGGTTCCATTAATGGCAAGCGCCGTGCCGATACCGACACCTGCAACCATATAGCCGACCTGACTGATGATTTCCCAGCCAAGCAGTCTGCGGATGTCATTTTCAATAATGGCATAAATAATGCCGTAGAGTGCCATTGCCACGCCAAGGTATATCAATATATCGAATCCGGCACAGGCTCTGGCCAGCGTATAAATTGCGGTCTTGGTCGTAAACGCACACATGAAAACTGATCCGGTAATGGTTGCTTTGCTGTAGGCGTCCGGCAGCCAAGAGTGAAGTGGTACAACGGCCGCATTGAGCATCAGCCCTGACATGATAAGCCAGGTGTAGAGCCTGCTGTTTTCATAATCGAGCAGTTCAAAGGCGATACTTCCGGTCGCCTGATAACGGAGGACGAACCCCATCAGCAGAAGCAGTCCACCGAAGGTATGAACAAGCAGATAACGGAACCCGGCTGCAGGGGCATCCGCATCGTCCCTGTTAAACCAGACAAGAAATGTTGAAGCAAACGCCATCATTTCCCAGAACAGGAAAAGACTCAGGTAGTCGCCGCTGTAAATGGCACCAAGTGAGCCGGCTACATAAAACCAGGCAGCTATGTGCTGCCATTCATCCTTGACGTGCAGCCCATACAGGGTCCCGATAACAGCCATAAGGGCCATTATAAAAGCGAAAACATTTGAAAGGCTGTCAACACGTCCGAAAATCAGCTGCCAGTCCAGGAAGGATACTTCCCCGTAAACACCGGGACTAAACCCCAGATAGACAACATTTATAAAGGTGATAATCGGCACGATCATCAGATATGGCTGCCTGAACGGACCGCGTATAAAAGGCAGCAGTAAAGCACCGAATATCAGTATCAGTGAAGGATGGAAGAAAATACTAGTTGTCATAGTAATCCTCCCCTCTAGAGATACCTGCACGGCTAAACCAGCGGGCCACAAATATCAGAACAATGCAGGATACAATGCCAAACAGTGACCAGAATCCCGGTATGTGTTTTTCGGCCCAGGTATGGGCATGAGTAGTATCAACAGAGAGGCTCCAGAAGAATATACCAATAATAAAAACAACCAGAACAGATGAAGCTTGTTTTCGTCTTTCCAATATGAAATCGATTATTTTTATCATCCTGTTACCGCCTTGACGAATTGCATCATAAATTGAGGCCAGATGCCGATTATCACAGATATGGTGCACGCTATTAAAATTGGGATCAACATAGCCAGTGGGGCTTCCCTGATGCCTGTATAAGGTTCGTCTAATGGACGTTTACCGAAGAAGGCACGATACGTTACCGGTAGAAAATAGGCGGCGTTAAGCAGGGTGGAGGTGAGCAAAATGAGTAATATGCCTATCTGGTGGGCCTCTATGGAGCCGATAAGCAGATTCCATTTGGTAATAAATCCGGCTACAGGGGGCGCACCAATCATTGACAGTGAGGCAACAGCAAAAGCTCCAAAGGTAAACGGCATCACTTTTCCGAGCCCTTCCATTTCCGATATATTTTTTTTGTGCGCGGCTACATAGATTGCTCCTGCACAGAAAAACAGAGTGATTTTAGAGAAACCATGGTTAACGATATGGATCAGTCCCCCCTGGATTCCAGGCACCGTGCAGAGTGCCACACCCATGATGATGTAGCTGAGCTGGCTCACGGTAGAGTAAGCAAGACGAGCTTTTAAATTGTCTTTTGATAAGGCGATCACCGAGGCCGCTATTATCGTAAAACCAACAAAATAGGCGGTCGGAATACCAAGATTCAATGCCGCCATTGTGTCCACGCCGAAAACATAAAGCATCACCCTGGTTGTGCAGAAGACACCGACCTTTACAACTGCTACGGCATGGAGCAGGGCAGAGACGGGTGTCGGGGCGACCATCGCACCGGGCAGCCAGTGATGGAAGGGCATGATACCGTTTTTGGCAAAACCGAAGATGCAGAAAATATAGAGCATGATCACCAGTGTCTTGTTTACGTCGGGCGGGAAGATGCCGGTGGAGATATCTGCACTGAAATCCAGTGTCCCGGTGAGCACGTAGATGAGTATCATCGCCGGCAGCAGAAACGCTTTGGCTGTGGCGGTGAGGTAGACAAGATATTTACGACCACCGTCATATCCCTCCTGGTCCTGATGGTGGGCAACAAGCGGATAGGTACACACTGAAACAATCTCGTAGAAGAGATACATGGTGAAGAGATTGTCTGAAAGGGCAACGCCGATAGCACCAAAGATTGCCAGGGCGAAACAGGCATTGAATCTGGTCTGGGCATGTTCCTTCAGTCCACGCATATAGCCCATCGAATAATAAACAGCGATAGTCCAGAGCGATGAGGCAACGAGGGCAAAGATCATCGACATGGCGTCGGCACGAAGCGTTACCGTGACATTTGGGAGAATGGTGAACAGCTGATAATAGAGGGTTTTGCCGTTCAGGACATCCGGGATCATTGAGCAGACAATACCGAGGAGTATGATTGATGAAACAGAGGAAATACCTTCCCTGAGATTCTCATTCTCTCCTTTAAGCATGACTCCGATTGCCCCGATCAGGGGAACGAGTAGAGCAAAGAGCAATTTAGAGGTAACGATTGTATTTGCATCCATACCGACTCTTTTCTCCTAACCTTTGAGATTGATCAGGTCTTCAGTATCGACTGTTTTAAAGTGTCGATAGACAGCAATAACAATACTGAGACCAATGGCAGCTTCAGCTGCAGCGATAGCCATGATGAAGAGCGTGAATATCTGCCCGACCGAAGGATCAGGTGCCAGAAATCTGTTAAATGCCATAAAATTGATTGAAACTCCGGCAAGCATCAGCTCTGCAGCGATAAGCATACCGATCAATGTTCTTCTGGTAACCAGGCCATAGATCCCAAAACCAAAAAGCATGGCACCAAAAACCAGATAGGTGGTGAGATATTGGTGTATCACAAGTAGCGGCATATTCAGCTCCTCCCGCCCCGGGCAATGACAATTGCTCCGATAATGGCTATCAGCAGTATGATCGAGATCAGTTCAAAGACCATTGAGTAACTGGTAAGCAGCTGGATGCCTATCTCTCTGACTGAGCCCATTGAGGTTTTGGGAAAGCTTTGCCATTCAGTCCGCAACGCGAGTGTCGCCATCCCTCCAAAAACCAGGGCAGCAACCATGAAACCAAGTGGACCGGAAAGCAGGTTGGATGGGCCGCTCTTTTTTTTCTGTTCCGGTGCAGCAAGCATGATGGCAAACGAGATCGTGATGCAGACGGCTCCGACGTAGATCAGAACCTGCATCATGGCCATGAAAGGAGAGTTGAGGAAATAGTACATACCTGCCACACCAACAAAACAGACAACCAGGCCGGCAACGGCCCGCACGAGCCGTTCCGATGTGGCTGCAATATACGCACCTGCCAATGTGACAGCTATCATGATCAGGAAAATGAGGCCAACCAGTCCGTCCGCGGTAAATAAATCCGGAGACTGGACAATAACGTCAGGTCCATTCATTATTTCTGCTCCTCAAGTCGTTTAAGAAGGTCCATAATAAAGTCCTCCTTATTTGTGCTTGCGAGATTGTATTCGTTTGAGAATTGCAGTGCGTCAAAATTACATGATTCTACACATGATCCACAGAGCGAGCAGGTGGTAAAATCGAGTATGTAACTGGTCAGGACCTTCTTCTTGCTTCCCTCAGGTTTCTCGCCGGCCAGGGTTATGCAGCCGGACGGGCAGGCTCGCTGGCACATGCCACAGACGATGCAGTTGGCTTTTCCTTCCTCGTCCCCGATCAGTTCAATGTGGCCGCGAAAACGACGATACATTTTTACCGATTCATGCGGGTAGCTGAGTGTAACCGGCCTCTTGGGGAATTCTTTCAGGGTTACCCACATGCCATCAAGAAGGCTTTTGGTGCCGGTGAATAATTCAGTGAAATAGCCGCCCATAATCAAAATACCTTCAGTAAGCCTGCTGTCAGAAGCAGGTTAAATAGAGAGATCGGAATAAGATATTTCCATGACAGGTTAAGAAGACCGTAGATGGTCGTTCTCGGAAACGTCCAGCGAATCCAGATGAAAACAAAGATAATCAGGTAGATTTTCAGAAGAAACCAGCCGACATTGTTGGTGAAGGGAAAGAAGCCAAGATCTCCTATTGGGCATGACCAGCCGCCAAGGAAAAGAATCGTTATCAGACAGGAGCCGATAACAATATTTGCATATTCACCCATGAAGAACAATCCGAACCCCATGCTTGAATACTCGGTATGAAAACCGGCAACCAGTTCACTTTCGGCCTCTCCAAGATCAAATGGCGCTCGATTGGTCTCGGCGACGGCGCAGACAAAAAGGATAAGAAAGGAAATGGGCATCAGCAGGTTGTAGCCCACTGATTTCTGAAATGGCCAGATATTCCAGTTCCAGAAACCGCCCAGTTGATGCTGAACAATGTCAGAGAGATTCAGTGAGCCGCAGATCATTACGACAGTAATCGTGGTGATCAGCAGCGGGATCTCATAGGCGACCGTCTGGGAAACTGCTCGGACGGAGGATATCATTGCATATTTGTTCCGGGAACCCCACCCGGCTACAAGCAGTGACATTCCACCCAGTGCGGCAGAGGCAAATATCATCAAGACGCCAACATTTATTGGATGAGCGACGATTGTCTCACTGAAAGGGATGGTGACGAAGCTGATCAGGGCAGGGAACATGGCAAGCACCGGAGCTACCATAAATATCGCCTTGTCTACGCCTCCCGGGATCAATAACTGCTTGGTCATGAGCTTTACGCCGTCAATGGGAGGCTGCAAGAGTCCCCAAAGACCATTTTCCATCGGGCCCGGCCGCCGCTGATAAAAGCCGGCTCCTTTACGTTCGCACCAGACAAGATATGCGGCATTGAGGCCAACAAAACAGATGGCAATAAAAACAGCAATGACCGCATTCAGAAGAGTCAGGCTCATAATAGTCTCCGTTATCGATCCATCTCGGGAATTACCAGATCAAGGCTGCCCATGAAAGCGAGCGCATCGGCCAGAAGCATCCCCCTGCACGCTTCATCAAAAAGGTGCATATTGGAGTATGTCGGGGACCTCAGTTTCAACCGGTAAGCATTCTTGGTGCCGTCGCTTACCAGTCGTATACCGAAGTTACCCCGCGCAGTTTCAACAGCAGCATAATAATCCCCTGGCGGGGGCTTGATAATTTTGGGTTTCTTTTTAGGATTGACCGGCCCTTCAGGTAATTTTTCAAGCGCCTGTTCAATTATACGAAGTGACTGCTCCATTTCATCCATTCGTACCATGTATCGGGCAAATGAGTCACATTCATGATAGACAGGAATATCAAAATCTAAGTCGGGGTAGACCGAGTAAGGTTCGTTTTTCCGGACGTCATAGTCGATTCCGGATCCACGTGCGACAGGACCTGTGGCACCATAGCGCTGACACATATCCCTGTCAATCGGGCCATGTTCTTTCAGCCGTTTCATCAGAATAATATTGCCGGTAACAAGTTTAGCGTACATCTTCAGTTCTTTACGCATGCGTTTTATAAATACTTGCGTACCGGCGATAAATTCATCATCGATATCGTTATATAATCCTCCGAATCGAAAGTAACAGTAGGTGAGGCGCGACCCGGTAACCGACTCAAGGAGGTCAAGGATCTGTTCGCGATCGTCAAAACAGTACATCAACGGGGTAAAACCACCCAGATCAAGGACAAATGCTCCGAGCCAGACCAGATGTGAAGAGACACGATTTAACTCCACGGTAATGACACGTATGTATTCGGCACGTTCAGGAACCTCGATTCCTGCTGCTCGCTCGACAACCAGCGCGTATCCGTGATTGAATGCCATCGCAGAGAGATAATCAAGGCGTCCCATATTGGGCATATACTGGGGGTACGACCTGTTCTCCGCCATTTTTTCGTGCATGCGGTGGATATAGCCGAGCACGGTTTCGGCGTTATAAATATTTTCGCCATCCATGGTCATCTTGACCCTGAGAACACCATGGGTCGCCGGGTGCTGCGGTCCTACATTGAGAACAAAGGTCTCATCCTTCTGCAGTTCGATAGGTTGACTCATGCTTTAAAATCCTTCAGAAGCGGGTGAAAGTCGGCATCTTCGGGGAGAAGAAGTGGTATAAGGTGAGGATGGCCATCAAAAACAATACCGAAAAAGTCATGGGTCTCGCGTTCGTGCCAGTTTGCACCCGTGTATACCCCGGTGATCGTTGGAAGATGAGGGTCAGTCCGCGGAATAAAGACTCTGACGACAACACGACACAGGTCAAAATCATAACGACTGAAGTCATAAACTGCTTCAAGTTGATCTTCTTTAATCCAGTCCACACCGGTGATTGATTCAATGAAAAATCCAAGACCAAACAATATTTCAGCTGCGCGAACGAGCTGCTCCTGTTCTACCAGAGCATCAAGGTGAAACCCTTTCGTATCATAATTCTGGTCGATGACACCGGGTAAGCGAACTGCTCCTTCCTGATCCACACTCTCTTCAGTGGCGGCTGGAGGTGGCTCAGCGATAACGGTATCTGTTGCCTGGTCGATAAAAAGTTCAGAAAGTGCCTGTTTTGTTGTTTCCTGAATACTCATCTGTATCTCTTTTTGACCCATCACTTAATGATTAGGTGGCGTCTCTCCACTCAGGTTTTACTTTTGGCCACCTGCGCCATCCGGTAATTTTATGCTCAAGCTCAATGATACCCTCGATTAATGCTTCCGGTCGAGGCGGACAGCCAGGGACAAATACATCAACAGGAAGGAATTTGTCAGCACCTTCCACAATGCCGTATTGTCCTTCATAAACGAAAGGACCACCCGAAATGGCACAATTACCGAGGGCAATAACCCACTTTGGTTCCGGCATCTGGTCATAGAGGGTCTTTATTCCTGGAGCCATTTTATGTGAGATGGTCCCGGCAACGATCATCACGTCACTTTGCCGGGCAGAGGGTCTGAAAACCTCGGCTCCAAACCGTGAAAGATCAAACCGGGCAGCGCCGGTGGACATCATCTCAATTGCACAACAGGCGATACCAAAGGTTAAGGGCCACAGCGAGTTGGCTCGACAGAGGTTGATTAATTTGTCGGCGACGGCGAACTGAACAAATGATGAAGGGACCTTGTCTAAGGCCGGCGATAAATTTTGCGTTCCCACTTAAACACTCCTTTAATCCATGCATAAACCACAGCAAGTGATAAAATTCCAACGAAGAGAATTATTTCAACGAAATCACGTATGACGAACATGGGGTCATTGTAAGCGAGTGCAACTGGGAACAGAAAGAGGACATCGACATCGAAGGCAAGAAATATAAGGGCATAGAGGTAAAATACGACCCCATATCGAATCCAGCTGTCGCCGATTGGATCCATACCACACTCTATAGCCTGATCTCTATTGCCGCTGATCTGCCTTGTCTTGAGCGGCATGAGCAGATACACGATCAGGATCGGTCCGAGGGCAAAACAGAGCCCTCCCAGGGTAAATGCGGTGATCCAAAGAATATCGTCACGATAGAGGAATACTGAGAAATCCATGATTCTCCTTCCTATGTTGTGAGGGGACAGCAAGATTAGGAACAACATGCCGTAACGGGAATGATTTGTAAAACAGTTTTTTGTATCGGAAAAAGAGCTGCTTTGTATCAATAAAATTTATTTTCTTTTACATTGAGCACCTAATCGTATATAAAGGTTGGTTTTTATGATTAAAAGTGTTCCATTGCGGTGACGAAATTCTGGACTGATTTGGACCGTTTGATGTTTTCGGGTGCGATGTAAAAAAAAAAGATGTAATCTATCAAAAAAACTGAAGAGAGACTTATGTCTATTACCTTAAGACAATTAGAGATATTTATTGCTGTTGCTGAAACGGCACAGGTGACCAAGGCGAGCAAGAAGCTTTTTGTGACCCAGTCGGCGGTCAGTATGGCACTTGCCGAACTGGAGAACCAGCTTGGCGGGTCGTTGTTTGACCGGCATGGTAGAAGTTTGCTGCTCAATGCCAGAGGGAGGTATCTATTACCGCTGTCCAAGGATATAACCGCGCAGGTAAGCAGTATTGAGACCATAATGTCTGAGCGTAATGATACCCTTGTCGGTCAGATTAATATTGTTGCCAGCTCAGCGCTTGGCAACTATATCCTGCCGTACCTGATTGGAGCCTTTAAAAAAGCGCACCCGAAAGTACTGATCAATATGCTGGTTTATAACACTAAAATGGCCGAAAGCATGGTGATTGAAGGGTCTTCTGATCTTGGTTTTGTCGAGGGTAGAATAGGGTCTGATACTATCCAGGCCCGACCATGGTTCAAGGACGAACTTGTGATACTGGCCGCCCCTTCTGACCCGCTTGCCAATAAGGATGCCTTCGACGTGGTAGAAGACATGAAAAACAGCAGGTGGATTATGAGGGAAAAAGGTTCCGGAACAGCTGCCATTTTTCGTGAAAAAATGAAAGACTATCTTGAGGATGTTAATGTCGTTATGGAGATGGGCCATCCTGAAGCGGTCAAAAGAGCCGTTGAATCAGGAGTCGGAATTGCCTGCCTGTCTGCACTGACAATCTGTCGTGAGGTAGAAAATGGCTGGCTGAAAAGCTTGAAGGTATCCGGTATTGACATGAAAAGGCAGCTCTATGTCATCAGTAGAAAAGATAAGCAGATGACTGATGCGCTTGCCGAATTTTTGGCATTTTGCGATGTGATGAGTTCATGTGAGGAAGAAAATGTCTGCCTGTCATCACCATGGAAGCTGCAATCGCTTCTTGCCAGGCACTCAAGCAGCAAAAAACGATAAATTTTGTCTCAGGCAAGAGCTGTTCTTGTTAAAAGAGATTATGATGAATTTCAGGATTCCTTTTTCAGTTTTGCTTATCCCCTGTTTTCGTAATCCACAGAGATCAGTGTCAGGCCATGGGCCGGGGCTGTTGGTCCAGCCTGTTGCCGGTCTCTGCTGTTGAGGATTTTGTCAAACTCTTCGACCGTTCGTTTCCCCTGACCAACTTCGACGATTGTTCCTGCCAGATTTCTGATCATATGTCTTAAAAAACCATCTCCTGAGAAGAAGAGATGATAAAGCTCAGGAGATGGCTGTTCAAGCTGAGCTTTGAATATTGTTCTGGTGGCGCCCCTGCCGGTGGTGATGGTTTTGTCTCGCGTACCGGAGGTTTCAAAGCTTGAGAAGTCATGGATTCCGGTGACCGCCTCAAGACTCGATTGAATGGCCTCTGGAGAGAGTACACAGGGGTAATGGGATACATAGCGTCTTTGCATGGGACATTGAATTGTGCCGGTGAAAAAACTGTATCGATAGGTTTTGCCGGTCGCCCAGAAGCGGGCGTGAAAATCATCAGGTCGGACAATAGCCTCAAAAACCCGTATCTGCGGGGGAAGCAGGGCGTTGAGTCCTTTGATCAACTTGTCGCAGGGAACAGCGCTGGTTGTTTGAAAATGGGCAGACATACCAAGTGCATGAACACCGGCGTCTGTTCTGCCAGCGCCATGGACCGTTATCGAACTGTTACAAATGATAGAAACGGCATGTTCAATTTCTGCCTGAATCGTCGGACCGTTTTTTTGCCGTTGCCAGCCACAATAGCCTGCACCATCAAAGGCGATTAACAGCTGAACGGTTTGCATGAATGAGTTCGGTCCCTATGAAAATTAAGGGAAAAGCGGTATATGCGCCAGTCCGCTATCTTCTGGAAAACCGTACATCAGGTTCATGTTTTGGACAGCCTGGCCCGCAGCGCCTTTGACAATATTATCGATCGCAGCAGTGACAACGAGTCGATTAGTACGGGTATCAACAGCCAGGCCAATATCACAGAAATTTGATCCTCGAACATATTGTGTCGCCGGCTGCTGACCATCGTCGAGTAGTCGAACAAAATATTGATCCTTGAACAGTGCCTGATAAATATCCCTGATTTCGCCCTTGCTGAAGGGTTCTTTCATGTTGGCATAGACGGTACTGAGTATTCCTCGAGATACAGGAAGCAGGTGAGGGGTAAAAGAGATAGTAAGGTCATTTCCTGCAAGTATGCTTAACTCCTGCTCGATTT
The DNA here is from genome assembly GCA_963776075.1 of uncultured delta proteobacterium. Classification (GTDB taxonomy): domain Bacteria; phylum Desulfobacterota; class Desulfobulbia; order Desulfobulbales; family Desulfocapsaceae; genus MADRE3. Next base: position 113,800 of record CAVZLG010000008.1, on the reverse strand, counting down.
CAGGGGTATGGCGATGTATACCGCCAACCTTGTAGGCCCGGAAGCCATCAGTTACTTCGCAAAAAAGTGTGCCCACTGCTGCTGCACGGCCAGCACCTGAGGTCCCTGATTTAGAATCTGCAATAATAGATGATAGATCGATGATACCAGCCCTCAAGGCTGGTGCCAGGGCAAGTATGATAGAGGTCGGGTAGCAACCGGGGTTTGCTACCAGCTGCGCATGACGAATAGATTCCCGGTAAAGCTCGGGCAAACCGTAAACAGCTTCCCCAATCAGTTCCGGTGAGCTGTGTTCTTGGTACCAGTGCTCATAAGTTGATACATCCTTTAACCGGAAATCAGCGGAGAGATCGATAACTTTTTTTCCAGCGCTGAGGAATTGAGGGACGATGTCCATGGCGGTCTTGTGCGGGACGGCACAGAATACCAGGTCGGCAAGAGAAATAATCTCTTCCACCGAATGATTTCTGCAGACAATATCAGCGCAGCCACGAAGGTTCGGGAATACCTCTGAAAGTCTTTTCCCATCATACTGGCGTGAAGTTGCAACAGTTATTTCCACCGAAGGATGACGGCTCAATATTCTGGCAAGTTCGACACCGGTGTACCCGGAGCTACCAACTATTGCGACTTTTAACATGATCGTCTCCTGCTTTTGTCAGATAACACGATTTCATCAATATAATAAAAAAAAGGGGATAACAGAACATCTGCTATCCCCTTAAATTTCTCACTTTTGGCAGCGCGCTGCGGTAAAGCCACTCGCCACCAATAAGAAAGATGTAACTTAACGCTTGGAGAACTGGAATTTGGCGCGGGCGCCCTTCTGTCCATATTTCTTTCTTTCTTTATTACGCGGATCGCGCGTCAGCAGACCTGATTTCTTTAATGCTGGCCTGCGTGTTTCATCAGCTTCCAGCAGGGCACGTGATATACCATGGGTCAGGGCGTCAACCTGAGATGATTTTCCACCACCTTTCAGGGTCGCCAGGATATCAAACTGCTGCTCAGTTTCAGTTACCTTGAATGGTTTGTCCAGTTTGTGAATCTGAAAAATACCACCAAAATAATCATCTGCTGACATTTTGTTAACGGTTAGTTTCCCTGTGCCAGGTGTTAACCAGACACGGGCTACTGCTTTCTTTCTTTTTCCGGTAGCGTAAAAACGTTCATCGGCCATGGCCAATTTCTCCATGAGATATTTAAATTACAAGCTCAGCCGGCTGCTGTGCTTTGTGTGGGTGATCTGAACCAGCATAAACTTTCAGCTTCTTCAACTGTGCTCTGCCAAGTTTATTTTTGGGGAGCATTCCTTTGACCGCCTTGAAAACGAGATCGGTTGGGTGCTTGACGAGCAACTCTTTTGCTGTTGTTTCTTTAATCCCACCCATGTATCCAGTGTGATGATAGTACTTTTTGTCGTCCCACTTCTTGCCGGTGAGCTGGATTTTGTCGGCGTTGGTGACGATGATAAAGTCACCGTTGTCGATGAATGGTGAAAAGGTCGGTTTATGTTTTCCACGTAAACGTGAGGCAATTTCAGTCGCAAGCCGACCCAGAATCTTGTCCTCGGCATCAACGACATACCACTTCTTCTCGATCTCATTTACAGGAGCAAGATAGGTTTTCATTTCGTTCCTCTGTGATCAGACATTAATTAAAAAAAGGTTCGAGCAGTGCCGAACCTTTTAAAGTCAATTTGGAGCGGGAAACGAGATTCGAACTCGCGACTTCAACCTTGGCAAGGTTACACTCTACCACTGAGTTATTCCCGCTCTGTGTTTAAATCAAAACAGGAATACATATACTAATACACATAAGTCATGTCAATAAAAAAAACAATCGTTTGGTTCAGTGAAATAACTTTTATGAAATCTGGAAGGGAGATAAAAAAAGATGGTTTTGTTATATTGTTATGTGATAAATATGGAGCGCATGGGTTTATAAAAGATGACGAATCCCATATTTCCTGCCTTTTCAAAAGAATAGAGGTCATAATGACAGCAGAAAGCGAGGTACGACAGGGGGCGGTTAATCGGGCCACAAGTGAAACGGACATCAAATTAGCTTTCACTCTTGATGGAACTGGACAGACAACCGTTTCAACGGGAGTTGCATTTTTTGACCATATGTTAACCCTGTTTGGGGTACACGGATTTTTTGATCTTGATGTTGCAGCCAGCGGAGATATCGATGTTGACTATCACCACACTGTTGAAGATGTGGGAATCTGCCTTGGTCAGGCACTGGCAGCGGCCCTTGGCGATAGGGCTGGTATCAGTCGATACGGCGTCAGTTATCTGCCGATGGATGAAACACTTGTCCGTGTCGTCGTTGATGTGTCCAACAGACCGTACCTGCACTATGACGCGGCAGCACCTGACCAGAAAGTCGGGAGTTTTGATACCTGTCTTGCAAAGGAGTTTATGCGTGCCTTTAGCCAGCATGCCGGGTTGACACTCCATGTAGACCTGCTCCATGGAGAAAACAGCCACCATATTATTGAGGCAGTGTTCAAGGCGCTTGGGCGTTCGGTAAACGATGCGACGAGGAGAATTTCGGGAATGACAACAGTGCTCTCATCGAAAGGGATTCTGTAGGTACTGTATAAATAATTCAAAAAAGAGGTAAATGTGAAGCGTTATCAAGTATTCCTGCAATTGCTGGCAATATGTGCCGTCTCAATGCTGTTCTCGGCCTGCAGTACAAAACAGCCACTGCCGACAGAGGAGGAGCGACAGGAGGCCCATGCGAAGGTTCCCTGTATAATTGTTTTACCTGTTGAAACAAGAGTTAATACGGATTCTTCCATGACCTACAGCAATGCCGCTGTTCTTGAGAATGGCGCGGATTTCCTGGATTCAGTTATCAAGGAGGCATTGGTTGGCAAAAATAACGTCCGAGTTCTCTCAAACCGGCAACTGACAGCTTTGATCCCACGTGATTCTGGTTCACAATTAAACTTGATCAAAAATGTCGGCTCGGAGTTGAAATGCGATGCGGTACTGATGACCCAGCTGGTTGTTTACCGTCAACGCGTGGGTGGCAGTTATGGCGCTGACAGTCCGGCATCTGCAGCATTTAATATGAGACTCATCAACACCAGGGACGGACACGTTATCTGGCAGTCAATGTTTAAAGAAACACAACAGTCACTGATGAGCAACCTCATGTCATTTGACAAGGCAGAAAGCCGGGGATTCAAATGGATAACGGTCGAGGAGCTTGTAAGGCAGGGTATCAATGAAAAATTTGAAGCGTGCCCGTATCTGTAATAATAAACCGGAAATTGATTGAAAGCACGCCCGGCTGTCGATGGCAGCCGGGCGTTTGTTTTACACGAGGCTGCGTACCTGATGAAGCGTTCTCTAATGCCAAAGCATATTAACAGGAAGATAGGTCAGGCATTAGACGATTTTTCCATGCTCAGTGATGGTGACAAGGTCCTGGTTGCCGTCTCGGGCGGTGTTGACAGCCTCGTTAACGCCTGGGTTTTGCAGGTGTGGCGTGAAAAAGCCCCCATTACTTATGATATTGAGGCGGTTTACGTGGACAATGGTTTCTGGAGCCATGGGTCAGGGGACGCTGCACCGGCTGAGCACATACGGGAACAACTGGATCGTTTTTCTATTCCACTCACCGTCCTCGATGCATGGCCAGTCAGAGAAGGAGAACAACGAAATTGTTACGCCTGTGCCCGTAACCGACGGACGCAATTGTTTGATTATGCCCGTAACAGAGGGTGTAAAAAACTGGCACTTGGACATCATAAAGATGACTTGATAGAAACATTTTTCATTAATGTTCTTTATAGTGGTAATATCTCGACAATGGTGCCCCGCCAGGATTTGTTTGGTGGAAATCTGAGTATTATCCGAATGCTTGCTTACATAGAAAAAGCTGACGTTGTCACCATAGCAGAAAAGGCTGGACTCAGTCCGGTTGAAAATCTTTGTCCGCTTTCAGGTGATACCCGCAGAGATAGAGTCAGAGAACTTCTGGACAGCATCTGTCTTGAGATACCAGATGCAAAGAGCTCTGTTTTTTCAGCGCTTGCTAATGTCAGAAATGATTACATGTTGTAAGTTACGTTCTACAATGTCATTTGCCCTGAATAGAGAGGTAATGACTAATTATTTTTAGTTGTTATCGTTCTGTTAGGAAATTGTAATTTCAGTATTATCATGAACAGGTGAATGTATGAAAATTGATCGGATTGATAATCTTCTTGCAGAAAAACCGACAGGGAGAAGAATTCGCGTAGCCGGCTGGGTGAGAACCAGACGCGATACCGGCAGCTTCTCGTTTCTGGAAATCAATGATGGTTCATGCCTGGCAAATTTACAGCTCATTGCAGATAAAAACCTGAGTAATTATGATGGAGAAATTGTCAGGTTGACAGCCGGTTGCAGCATCGTTGTCGAGGGTATCCTTACAGAATCGCCTGCTAAAGGGCAGGCGGTTGAAGTGCAGGCCGAGGAGATCGAAGTTGTCGGTTGGGCTGACCCGGAACACTATCCACTTCAGAAAAAACGACACTCGTTTGAGTTCCTCCGGGATATCTCACATCTGCGTCCCAGAACAAACGCGCTTGGGGCCGTTACCCGGGTTCGGTCAAGATTGACTTATGCTGTTCATCAGTTCTTTCATCAACAGGGATTTGTCCATGTTCATACCCCGGTTATTACCACCAGTGATTGTGAGGGGGCTGGTGAGATGTTCCAGGTCATTACCGGTCGAGAAGGAAGTGAATCGGCCGATGGCTCAGGTTCAAAAGAATTTTTCGGTCGCAGGGCGGGGCTGACGGTGAGCGGCCAGCTTCAGGCAGAAGTGTACGCCCAGGCTTTAGGTTCCGTATATACCTTCGGGCCGACATTTCGAGCCGAGAATTCGCATACCTCCAGACACCTCTCGGAATTCTGGATGCTTGAACCTGAAATGGCATTTTGCGACCTGTCCTGTAACATAGAAATAGCCGAAACATTACTTAAATATCTGCTCTCTGACGTACTCGAACATTGCAGTGAGGATATGACCCTTTTCGATCGATTCATCGAAAAGGGTGTGATTGCCAAGTTGAAGCATGTTATTGAAGAAAATTTTGTTCACATCACCTATACCGAGGCAGTTGAACAGTTATTAAAGGCCCGGAAAAATTTTGATTATCCTGTGAGCTGGGGTGTTGACCTGCAATCAGAGCATGAGCGTTACCTGACCGAAGAGGTGTACCAGTTGCCACTGGTTGTTACTGATTATCCTGCCTCCATTAAGCCGTTTTATATGCGGGTCAGTGACGATGGAACGACCGTCGCCGCCATGGATATTCTGGTGCCCGGTATTGGTGAAATTGTCGGTGGCAGTCAACGTGAAGAACGCTATGACATCCTTCTTGGCCGCATGCAGGATGCCGGAATCGATACAGATGACTATCAATGGTACCTTGACCTGAGGAAATACGGGACAACACCTCATTCCGGATTTGGACTCGGGTTTGAACGGTTAGTGCAGTTTGTTACCGGAATGGCAAATATCAGGGAAGTGATTCCATTTCCGAGGACCCCCGGATCAGCGCCCTGCTGATATCAGTCAATTGACAGCTCTGGCACGTAGGAGAAGAAAATGAGCAAAGGACCGGGTGTTCAGAGAATGTTTGATGATATTGCCAAACGCTATGACCTGATGAATCGGGTCATGACCTTCGGGCAGGATCAACGGTGGAGGCGCTTCGTTGTTGATCAGGCTGGAAACATTGAGAATGGATGGGTTCTTGATCTGGCAAGCGGAACCGGGGATATTGCTTCCCTGCTTCGACAGACCGCACCTGCAAGCAGGGTCATTGGCGCTGATTTTTCCCGGAATATGCTGACAGAAGCGGCAAAAAGGTTCCCTGACTCAGAAATATCCTGGCATGCATGTGATGCGAACCATCTGCCATACAGAGATAACCTGTTCAAGGCAGTGACATTTGGCTATCTCTTGCGAAATGTCGATGACAGTCTCAGCGTGTTGAAGGAGGTTCGAAGGGTTCTGACGGTGGGTGGAAGGGTTGTCTGTCTTGATACGACCCCGCCGAATAAAACATTACTCTATCCTTTTATTCAGCTGTATCTTCGTTATGGTATCCCGCTGCTTGGAAAGATGATTGCCCGTGACGAGGCGGCGTATTCATATCTTACCGGATCAACAATGGATTTCCATGAGGCGGAGGAACTTGCCGCTCTATTCAGAGAAGCAGGGTTCCACAGTGTCAGCTATAAAAAATTCATGATGGGAACGATTGGTATCCACTGGGGGACAAAATAAATGACTGAGACAATGATGATGGTAGAGACAGAACGTCCCCCGGAGCTGGAAACACTTTTCCACGTCCTGCTCGCAAGTTACGAAAAACACAACGGAAATGATGCTTATATCTACCAGGCAGGTGATGAAGAAATTCGGGTCAGCTATTCAAAACTTTTTGAAGACGTGTTACTGCTCAGCAGGGCATTTGCAGAAAAAGGTATCCGTAAGGGAGATCGGGTCATGTTCCTATCGGATAACCGGTATGGCTGGATGGTAACTGATCTGGCGATTATGTCACTTGGTGCGATTACGGTACCACGAGGCTCAGATACCCCGTCGCAGGAACTGAATTTTATTATCACTAACAGCAATTGTTCCCACCTTATCGTAGAGACACCTGAACTCCTTGAGCATCATAAGGAGTCACTGAAATCCATCAGTGGATTGAAAAATGTCTTTGTGATGGCTGGGCCAGCCCTTCATTCGTTGTTCGGGCGGATATTTTCTTACCAGGATTTACTGAAGAGCCGAACGTACAGTGAACAGGATGTAAAGCAGTTTATCGTCCGTGGAAACGATATTAAATCTTCCGATCAGCTGACCATTATCTACACGTCGGGAACCACGGGGATGCCAAAGGGAGTGAGTCTGACACATGCAAATATTATGCATAATGTTGGCTGTATTCCCGGTTTGATAAACCTGGATTCATCTGATCGCTGGCTTTCAATTCTTCCGAGCTGGCATATCTTTGAACGAACAGCAGAGTACGTGGCGCTCTCTGGCGGTTGTTGTCTTGTCTATTCTTCAGTTAAACGGTTTTCCCAGGATCTTGAGAAATATCGGCCAACCGTGGTGGCGACAGTCCCACGGGTATGGGAGTCTCTTTTCGGCAGGGTGCAGGTTGCTGTAAAGAAAAAAGGTAAATTTGCTTTCGCTCTCTTTTCGGCAATGATCCGGATCTCAACAAAATATCGCAAAAATAAAAGGCTTATCCAGGGACACCTGCCCACCTTCAAAGAAGAATCAGCACTCTATCGTTCTCTTCAGAAGATCAAGGCGATGTCGGTTTGTAGCGTTTTGTTCCCTTTCTACCTGCTTGCCCAGAAGAAGCTTGGAATGGTCAGGCAGCGCTTCGGTGGCAGGTTGCGACTGGCCGTCAGCGGAGGAGGGACATTGGCTGGATTTATCGAAGATTGGATAGATGCGGTAAATATAAGGATCGTAAACGCCTACGGAATGACTGAATGTTCACCAGCTATTGCTGGCCGAGGGCTTTCCTGTCGAACCTATGGAACACTTGGCCCCGCCGTACCTGAGACAGAAGTGCGTATTGTCTCTGAGGATGGTGTAAAATTGTCTGCCGGGCAGGAAGGATTCATTGAAGTTCGAGGCCCCCAGGTGACCGCAGGGTATGATAATAATGAAGAGGAAAATCTGAAATCGTTTACCGAAGATGGATTCTTCAGGACGGGTGATCTTGGCAAACTGACCATTAATGAAGAGTTGATTATTACCGGGAGAGCCAAAGATATCATTGTCCTTGCCAGTGGTGAGAATATCGACCCAAGCAGAATTGAGAGCACGATAACGATGTTTCCGTTTATCGAAGATGCAATTCTGGTTGGCCAGGACAAAAAAGGCCTTGGAGCGTTGCTTGTCCCAAATTTAGAAGAATTGCGGATCTGGACCAGCAAGACCTTTGATAACATCAAAAAAGAAGGGGCCGAGCTCCTGACTGACAATAGGATTCTTGAGCAGATCAGAAAAGAAATGAACAGACTCCTGAAACCCAAGAAGGGTTTTAAACCCTACGAAAAACTGCACGGCATTACCTTTCTGGAAAAGGGCTTGATTCATGGTGAAGAGTTGACCAACACCTTCAAAAAGAAGCGGCATGTGATCGAACGGAAATATAAACAGACGATTAATGAACTATTGAAATAATCGATTCAGGATTGATGATCTTTGAGTGGTTGGTAATAGTCAGGCTAAATGTTTGCAATCTCTCGCCTCTGCACTATATTAAAATAAGAGAAGGTGTTATGATTGTTGCAAAAGCAGTTACAATCCGTCTGGAGATTGTGGTTGCGGCCCCAGAGCCGGATAGGTGAAAATGAGATGAGACAGTGCAGGAGTTTTGGGTTTATTGATTATCTATTTTAAAGGAGGTGGCCATGAAGCAGATTCGAAGTATCAAGCATGTTGTAACCCCGATAGATTTTTCTGATAACTCAAAATTAATCGCAGACTCCGCGGCATTTTTAGCAGGAAAGTTTGGTGCCTCTCTGAATCTGGTCTTTGTTGTTCAGAATTTTGAAGATTACTCCGGTTTCTTTGTCCCCCAGATGCACATGCCCAACCTCGAGGACGAGCTGTTAACCGGGGCCGAGGCAAGAATGGTCAGTTTCGTAGATGAATACCGGCAGGATTATATCCAGCTCGGGGTAGTGGATATCGTGGCAAAAGTTCTTATGGGAGATGTTGGCGAGCAGATTGTTGAATATGCAACAGAAATAGAGGCTGACATGATCGTCATGGGCACCCATGGATACAAGGGACTTGAAAAAATAATGTTTGGCAGCGTTGCTGATAAGGTCGTTCGTGCTGCTGACTGCCCGGTTACAACGATTAATCCGTATACCTGCTGTACAAGGGGTTAACTGATTGTTTTCTGAAGAGACACCAGCCATCTCACTCTGAAGGATGAACAGGATTTTCCCTGATCATCCTTCTTTCATTTGAATCAATTACACTTCAATATATCTGCCAGGAGATATGTTGATCTCTCCTTGACTTCCTGTCCCGTGATCATAAGGTTTATTCAAATCAGTACATTACCAGGGTATTGTCTGATAGATTATTGCAGATAAATCGTGTTGTTACAACTTGATTGATTCTGTTGAAAGGTAAATACAGGCTTAAAGGAGTTTTCAAATGCTTAATAAAAAAATAACTCAGGCACTTAACGAACAGATTAATAGAGAAATGTACTCTGCATATCTCTATATGTCTATGTCTGCATATGCTGCGGAAATCGGTTTAAAAGGATTTTCAAACTGGTTTATGGTTCAGTATCATGAAGAAATGTTTCATGGCATGAAAATCTATGAATATCTCCAGAGACAGGGTGAGCGGGTGAAGCTTGATACAATCCATAAGCCACCACATACGTTTAAAAATGCTCTTGACATGTTTACCCAGACACTCACCCATGAACAGTATATTACCCAATCCATTAATGATTTAGTGGAACTTGCAATCAGCAAAAAAGACCATGCGACACAAATCTTTCTCCAGTGGTATGTCACCGAACAGGTTGAGGAGGAAGACAACGACAACGAGATTATTGCCCAACTCAAGCTGATCGGTGACAACCCGCAAGGCCTGCTGCAGCTTGACAGGGAACTTCGCGCAAGAATCACTGATGTTATAACCGATTTCAGTAAAGGGGTGGATCAGGCATAGCTCCACCTGTTACAATCACACATGTTTTCAAACGATGCCATTACCGCTCACCTCGATTGCGGGGGGTATTGGCATCGCATCATTGCTATAAAATCTGTACCATTACCCCAATTACAGGGCAGCTGTCTCTTCTGTGGGAACCATGTGGTAAACCCATAATAATTAAGGTTAGCAGAGCCGTGTCGTGGGTATAATGAAAGTAAAAGGTGGATGATCATCCGTCTTTCCAAAAAGAGTCGCACGGGTTTTTGGGTTGTGCTGAAAAAAACGTAATGGAAGTTTTTGGAAAATTGATTTAAATATAAAACGTTACGGTCAATCTTGCTTATGATGTGTACTCCTGTCGGTTGACAGGATATTGTATTCCGCATGTTTTTAAACCCAAACCGAGAATGAATCAGTTAAATGCAGACTATTCCAATGAGGAGGCGAATTAATGAAGACTCTATGTAAAGTACCATTTATTGCTGCTTTGGTAAGTTTTTGCCTGTTCCTTTCGTTTGGCAGTGTATTTGCCGGTGGCACATTGCGGGTTGCTAATATGGGGGAACCTGCATCTCTTGATCCCCATAAAGTCAGTGGTACCTGGGAGAATGATATTGTTGGGGATATGTATATAGGACTCACCACGGAAAATCAGAAAGCTGAACCGGTTCCTGGTGTCGCGGAGTCGTGGACGGTATCTGAGGACGGCAAGACCTACCTGTTCAAGCTTCGTAAAAGCGTCTGGTCGGATGGTACACCATTTACTGCCAATGATTTTGTCTATTCAATGCAGCGCATACTGTTGCCGGAAACAGCGGCGGAGTATGCTTCATTATTGTATATCATTGAGGGTGCAGAAGCTGTGAACAAGGGTGAAGCGGCAGCAGAAACACTTGCGGTCAAAGCAATTGACGACTATACACTGGAGATCAAACTGACCGGACCTGCTCCTTATTTCCTTGCTCTGCTTACTCACTATACCGCATATCCGGTCCCCCAACATGTCATCGAAAAACATGGGAACCTGTGGACCAAACCGGAAAATATCGTTGTCAATGGTCCGTTCAAGCTTGTCGAATGGATACCCAACACCCACGTGAAACTGACGAAAAATGATAAATACTGGGATACCGGTTCTGTTTCGCTTGACGACCTTGTTTTCTATACCCAGGAGGATCGAGCCGCAATCCAGAAACGGTTTCGAGCCGGTGAGATAGATGTGGCCACCGACTTTGCCTCGGACCAGATCGGCTGGCTGAAGGAGAATATGCCGGATGAAACGAGGATTGCTCCCTATATGGGCGTCTACTATTATCCGATCAACAGCTCAGTTGAACCGTTTACTGATGTGCGGATCAGAAACGCTCTGTCCATGTCAATTAATCGTGAGGCGATTGTTGATAAAGTACTGAAAACGGGCGAACTCGCTGCTTATTCTTTTGTTCCCCCCGGTGTTGCTTATTATGATACTCCTGCCACTGTGGAGTGGAAAGACGTACCATTTGCGGAGCGGCAGAAAAAAGCCAAGGAACTTCTGGCTGAGGCGGGCTATGGGCCGGATAAGCCGCTGGAATTCACCCTGCGTTACAATACATCTGAGAATCATAAGCGCATAGCGGTCGCAGTCGTTTCCATGTGGAAAGCGATTGGTGTTAAGGCTGAACTGTTTAATTCGGAGGTTAAAGTTCATTATGCAGACCTGAAGCAGGGAGACTTTCAGGTTGCACGTGCCGGATGGATCGCCGATTATAATGACGCCCAGAACTTTCTCTATCTTCTTGAAACCCGCACCGGTGCCAATAACTACGGTCGATACTCAAATCCTGAGTATGACAAGCTGATGCTGGAGGCCGAAGTGACTTCAGATCTTGCCAAACGAGCAGAAATGATGTTTCAGGCAGAGTCCTTTGTGATGAGAGATCAGCCTGTCATCCCCATTTACCACTATGTTTCAAAAGCGCTCGTCTCTACAAAAGTTCAGGGATATCTGGATAACCCGCAGCATATTCATCGCTGGCGTTATGTCTCATTGAAGTAGCGATTTTGCCGGTGCAGTTATCTCTCCTGCACCGGCAGGAGATACCTTTCTTCTGCTCAATCCAGCCAGGAGATTTTTATGTTGTCATATGCTCTTCGTCGCCTTGCCAGTGCACTACCTACCCTTTTTATTATTATAACAATCGCCTTCTTCATGATGCGACTTGCTCCCGGTGGTCCGTTTGACCGAGAGAAACAGCTGCCGCCTGAAATTGAGGCAAATATATTGAAGGCCTATAACCTTGATAAGCCGATTCATCTGCAATACGTCGATTATTTGAAGAACATTCTAAAAGGGGACTTTGGTCCATCCTATAAATACCTTGATTTTACGGTCACCGACCTGATCATGACCGGTTTTCCGGTGAGCCTGCGCCTCGGTCTCTACGCGATTCTGCTTGCCGTTTTTTTCGGGGTAACTGCCGGCACGTTGGCCGCCTTGCATCAAAACAGTCTTTTCGACTATATGGTGATGGGTGTCGCCATGACCGGTATAGCGATTCCCAATTTTGTTATGGCTCCGCTGCTCGCCCTCGTTTTCGGTGTCTATCTCTCGTGGCTGCCGGTTGCCGGCTGGGGAGGTGGAGCATTAAAATACCAGTTATTGCCGGTCATCACGCTTGCTCTTCCACAAATCGCCTATATCTCCAGAATGACAAGGGGAAGTATGGTAGAGGTGATGAATTCAAACTTTATCAGAACGGCACGGGCAAAAGGGCTGCCCGAAAAAATTGTTGTTGTCAGGCATGCATTGCGGGGGGGGCTGCTGCCGGTCGTTTCCTACCTCGGACCTGCCACCGCAGCTGTTATTACCGGTTCGGTAGTCATAGAATCGATTTTTGATGTACCCGGAATCGGGCGATATTTTGTTAATGGTGCACTTAATCGTGATTATCCAGTCGTCATGGGTGTGGTAATCTTTTATGCGGTATTGATTATTGGCTTAAATCTCTTTGTTGATCTGATATACGGCTTTTTTGATCCACGGGTTAAGGTTGAATAGTGAGAAATAAATCCTTTAAAAAAGATAGTCTGGCATCTTTTGAATCCTCTGAACCGGTGAGAGGCAGAAGTCTCTGGCATGATGCAAGGCGGAGACTGTTTCACAATAAGGCTGCTGTCGTCTCAATGGCGATCCTCAGTGTCATCGTAATTCTCGCGGTTCTGGCTCCTTCCCTTTCACCATGGCCGTTTGACGAACCTGACTGGGGATATGATTTCCCTGGCCCTCCCAATGTCGAGCTGAAACATTGGTTTGGTACTGATGGAAATGGCAGGGATCTCTTTGTCCGTACCCTCTATGGTGCGAGGATATCGCTGCTTGTCGGCATAATCGCCACCTCTGTCAGTCTGCTGATCGGGGTAACCTATGGCGCCACGGCCGGCTTTATCGGCGGTCGTGTCGATAATGTGATGATGCGTATCGTTGATATCCTCTATTCACTGCCATTTATGTTTTTTGTCATCCTGCTGATGGTATTTTTTGGACGCAATATTTTTTTGATCTTTGTTGCACTGGGCGCTGTTGAGTGGTTGACCATGGCTCGAATTGTCAGGGGGCAGACCCTGTCAGTTAAAAAGAAGGAGTTTATAGAGGCAGCACACGCGATAGGTGTTTCCAATTGGAAGATTATCTACCGTCATATTATACCAAATGTACTGGGTCCGGTGATTGTTTATATGACCCTGACCATACCCCAGGTTATTCTGACGGAGAGTTTTCTGTCCTTTCTTGGACTTGGGGTCCAGGAACCGCTCACCAGTTGGGGAGTTCTGATATCGGAGGGGGCCAAACAGATGGAATCGGCACCGTGGCTTCTGGTTTTTCCGGCAATTTTTCTGGCAATAACCCTGTTCTGTTTTAATTTCATCGGGGATGGTCTGCGTGACGCCCTTGATCCAAAGGATCGATAATTATGCTCCTTGACGTTAAAAACCTGACGACCAGATTTCATACCCATGATGGCGAGGTCTCTGCAGTAAGTGATGTCAGCCTTTCTGTTAAAGCAGGTGAGTGTCTCGGGGTCGTTGGAGAATCAGGGTCAGGAAAAACCCAGGTTTTCATGACGATTATGGGGCTTCTGGCAAAAAATGGCCGAGCAGAAGGAGAGGTCTATTTTAACGGGCAACAGATAATCGGACTGAAAACAGAGGCGCTGAATAAATTGCGCGGTGTCGAGTTTTCAATGATCTTCCAGGATCCGATGACGTCTTTAAACCCCTATCTTCGTATTTCACGACAGATGACCGAGGTCCTCGTTGAGCACAGAGGCTGTTCCGAGGCGGAAGCTGCCCAAAAGTCAATTGATCTCCTTGATCTCGTTGGAATACCGGAGCCAAAAGAACGTTTCAGGATGTACCCCCATGAATTTTCCGGCGGCATGCGGCAGAGGGTAATGATTGCCATGGCACTTTTGTGTGAGCCCCAGCTGTTGATCGCCGACGAACCAACAACCGCCCTTGATGTTACTGTTCAGGCCCAGATTCTTGACCTGATTGCCCGGCTGGGCAGGGAGCTAAATATGGCCACCGTTCTGATCACCCATGATTTAGGGGTAATTGCAGGATTAAGTGACCGGGTGGTGGTAATGTACGGCGGCAGAATTGTAGAAGAAGCGCCGGTAGATAACCTTTTTAAAAATCCGTACCACCCGTATACCTGGGGGCTGCTTGAATCCATGCCGAGAATTGATGAGATCAGCAGGGATACACTCTACACTATTTCCGGTCAGCCTCCTGATCTGCAGGCACTGCCACCTGGATGCAGTTTTGAGCCACGGTGTGAATATGCCTTTGATCGCTGTCAAATAGAGGTCCCTGAGCTGAGAAGAATTGTTGAAGACAGGGTAAAAGCCTGCCATCTGGATCAGTTGAAATGAATAGAGAAAACGGTGTGAAGGACAATAGGCCAATTTTGTCGGTGAGAGGGCTTAAGGTTTATTTCCCGATTGTTGGAAGTGGCCTTTTTTCAAAAACGATTCCGCTGAAAGCAGTGGACGGCATAGATTTCGATCTTTATCCCGGCGAAACACTCGGTGTGGTTGGCGAGTCCGGTTGCGGTAAATCGACCCTTGGTCGTGGAATTCTTCAGTTATTGGAACCGACGGAAGGGACGGTGCTCTGGCTTGGAGAACACATAGAAGGATTGTCTGCAAAAGAGATGATTGGATATCGCAAGCAATTGCAGATCATTTTCCAGGACCCGCTGGCCTCATTGAATCCCCGAATGACCATAGGCGACATCATAGCGGAACCGTTGACAGTCCATTATCCTGAGTTATCTAATGAGGATCGAAAACAGAAAGTCAGGGAGATGATGGAACGGGTTGGCCTTCTTCCGCTGATGATTAACCGCTACCCGCATGAGTTTTCCGGGGGGCAATGTCAGAGAATTGGCGTTGCCCGGGCAATGATTCTTGAACCGAAGCTGATAATCTGTGATGAACCGGTCTCGGCTCTGGATGTCTCGATTCAGGCACAAATTATTAATCTGATCAAGGATCTTCAGGATTCATTTGGATTGTCACTGGTCTTTATCAGCCATGACCTGTCGATCGTTCGGCATATCAGTCATCGTATTATGGTTCTTTATCTTGGCAACACCATGGAAATTGCCGACCGGGATACACTTTACTCAACCCCGCGGCATCCTTACACCAGGGCATTAATCTCTGCAGTACCGATTCCAGACCCGAAACTTGAAAAGAAAAAGCAGCGGCTTGTATTGGAAGGGGATCTGCCGTCACCATTGTCACCACCATCGGGGTGTGTGTTCCGGACCAGGTGCCCGTTAGCACAGGATATCTGCAGCCGGCAAAAGCCCGTATTGAAAGAGATCGGAGCAGGGCAGCAGGTGGCCTGCCATTTCTGGGACTGGCAGGAATAACCGGTATCTCCTCAGGTCTTCAATATACCGAGCAGACCATGTCTTAACGGATTCACTGCCGGTTTTTTCAGGTGGAGTGAGAGCAGATCCGGGATCGGGTTGTCAGGGAGAATGTAGATAGTGACCTGTGATCTTCCATGATTGGAAGCAGGAAAGTGGTCTTCAAGCACGATATCCCAATTCTCAACCCAGTCCGTGGTGCCTGGCAGGAGTGTCTGGGCTGAACCCGGATCGTAATCCTTTACCCGGGCCAGATTCTCAAGGTCATTTTTTATCGCCAGGCGTATCTGCTCGGTATCCTGGTGAAAATCTTTGATCTGCTTGACCAGGTAGCCAGTACTGACATTTATGTGTGCAGGAACCGGCAGGCTGAGGACCGGAATGACGATGCTACCCGTTCCTTTCTCAAATGTATTGATGATCTGATCGGCGCTGTCTTGTGAGGAGGCCAGCCAGAATAGATCTTCTGGCAATTGATAACGGGAAATGAGCCGCATCCAGGCTCTGAATCGATTCTTTTCAGCCTGCGGCCTTCTTGTTTCCATTCGGGCTTTTATCTGTTCCAGCTCTGCAAATGGATCATCTTCATTTCCCGCATCACCCTGTAATGAACGGAACATTTCCATTTCCTGGCTGTCGAGCATGTCCAAATTTTGCTGGAGGTCGTCTTCGTCCTTTTCCAGGATTTCAGCAATCGCCAGTACAAGCCGGGCCTGCCAGAGTTCAATCTCTTCAGTGGATGAGGAAGTTGATAATGAGTGAGCACTTAAAAGAGATGAAATAATTTCATGCTTTGACTCTCCTGTCTTTGCCGACGCTGGGGTGGACATGGCAGCCATTGTCAAGGATGCAAGCTGTGCACTATAATCGTCCTTTCTTTCCTGGATATCCTTGATTAAATGGAGAAAGCGATCACGATTCTTTTCAAGCGGTACAGGAGTATGTCCTTGACACAAACCCTGTTCCATGAAAATATCACTTTCAGCTTTTTGACTGCTTGCAGGGTCCGGTTCGACCGGTTGCAGAAAATGGAGCGGTGAAAAGAACAGCAAAAGAGGATAGAGTCTGTCTTTACAGATATCTGTGTCTGGAAAAAGGAGTGTGTTAAATGAGATCATATGCAAAGTCTTAAAGAAAAAATAAGGTTTAGTCTTTCAGCCTTCCTCTATCTGCTGTTCAATCTGCGGATTGGCAACAGTTTACAGGAAACAGCAATGGCAACGTTCTGGCAAATTCTTCAGACAGCACCCTTTGTTGCCGGTTTTACCTACTTCATCATCTCTGTACTGCAATATATGGGGGATGGAAGTAAGATATCATGGGATCGTCGTCTGCGCCTTTTTTTTGCGATTGGCATCATGGCCGGTCTTATTTATGCCATCTGGGAGTATGCCGGTGTTGACTTAACTGGTTAAAAAATATCGGACACTACCGATACTCTAAGGGGTTAGATTGTCGCTGTCAATTGAATATGCTCCCGTCTGAAAATGTCGATAGAAACAGACCGAGCAAAAACTATTTTTATCAGGGAAATCCTCTTGCCTCATGTTCATTCTGCATAATTCGAACAGAACAGAACGTCTTGCCCAAAGCCTTGCATCAATACTTTCCCGCGATGTATCTCATTCTCTTTTCAGAAAAGAGCTGTTTCTCATTCAGAGCCGTGGAATTGAGAGAATGCTTTCTCAATTCCTTTCTGAATATTTTGGGGTGTGGTGTAATTCTGATTATTTGTTGCCGATACAATTTATCGATTATCTCAGTAAATTAAGCGGTCTGACAAGTGAGGGCCAGATTTTTGATCGTGATATACTCACCTGGCAGCTGGAGAGCCTGTTACGCGACATGACAGATTCTTCTCTGACACCGCTTAGAACTTACCTGGCGGGGGATCAGTCTGCGCTTAAACGATTTCAGCTGGCCCGGCAGCTCGCTCATGTTTTCGATCAATACCAGCTCATGCGGATGGATATTCTTGAAGCCTGGGAGGCAGATACGATTGTTACCCGGGATGAATCGGAAGTGTGGCAAAAAGAATTGTGGAGAAAGATCAGGACCGCATCACCGGGTGTGTTGCACCGGGGGGAGGTGATTGCACAACTTATCACCTCCCTGGATGAAAGAGGTCCAAATGGAATCAGGCTGCCCGAACGTATCTTTGTTTTTGGTCTGCATACCATGCCCCCGCTCTTTCTCTCTGCCCTTAATATGCTTTCTGTCAAGATAGATGTCCATCTCTTCCTTCTGTCACCCTGTGAACTTTACTGGGGCGATATCGAGAGCAAAAAAGCTCGTGCCAGAAGAATTCTCGCCCAGCGTGCTCCCGAGCTATCAGGGCCACCCGAAGATCTCAATTACCACCCCCTGCTTGTCAGTTTCGGTCGCCAGGGGGCACATTTCCAGGAGCTTCTGCTTGACCGGATCGATACTTATTGCGATGGAGAGGTCACCTTCAGAGAGCCACTTGAGGGAAACGATTGCTCTCTTTTACACCACCTTCAGACAGATATCCTCAGAGGCTCTGAGCCTGAAAAAAACGGGGCTATCAGTGTTTGTTCCGACACCTCGATACAGGTCATTTCCTGTCATTCACGGATGAGAGAACTTATGGTTCTCAAAGATCAAATCCTCTCGTGGATGTATGGTGATCAATCGCTTGAACTCCATGAAATTATCGTGATGGCACCCGATATACAGGATTATGGTCTATTGATCCCCGCCGTTTTTGAGGATATTCAGCACAGCATCGCTGATCGCAATGTGAGGAAACAAAATCACTATTTCGACGTGTTCATGCAGTTCCTCGAGCTATTTTCCGGGAGATATGGCTGGACTGAAATTGTCAGTATTCTTGAGAGACCGGAAGTCTTTCCTCGATTTGCACTATCTGCAGGCGACCTCGAGACGATCCGGCAGTGGGTTGTTCAGGTTGGTATTCGCTGGGGACTCTCTGCACAGCAGCGGACCAGGGATAATCTTATTACCAGCGAATCAGGAACATGGAAGTCTGGACTCGAGCGGATGCTGATGGGGTATGCAATCGACAGCGAAGAGGTGGTGGCAGGTGTTCTCCCCTTTACCGAGCTTGAGGGCGGAGACGGTGAGCTTCTTGGCGGGTTATGTCAGTTCGTAGACATCGTTGATCAGTGTGGTGTTTCATTTGCTCAGGATAAAACACTTGCAGAGTGGTCAGATGAATTACGTTCGCTCTGTACGGCCATCTTTGCAGAGTCAGACCATCCCGATTTACTGGCACTTAATCAGGTTCTTTCTGAGCTTGGAGGAACATACTCAAACTACAACCGTTTCGAAGTTTCTTTTCAGGTTATTGAAACGTGGCTGCAGTCAGTTGTTGAGACCTGCTCAAGTGGTGGCTTCTTGAGCGGTAAATTGACATTTTGTTCCATGCTCCCCATGCGTTCTGTTCCCTTTCGGGTTATCTGTCTGCTCGGTCTCAATGACAGTGAGTATCCAAAACAGGACTATTTCCCAACCTTCAATCTGATGGGCACGCAATACCGTCATGGCGACAGGTCTAACCGAGCAGATGATCGTTATCAGTTTCTTGAGGCAATCATTGCGGCCCGTGAGCGTCTCTATCTGAGTTATGTTGGGCAATCGATCAGGACGAATAAAAAGATTCCGCCATCAGTGGTTGTCAACGAATTGTTGGAATGCCTGCAAATCCACTATGGCACAGATGATCTGACTGTCCATCATCCGCTTCAGCCCTCTAATAGAAACTATTTTACCAGCGGGAGTGGGCTGTTCAGTTATGATGAGCACTTCTGCCAGGTTGCATCGAATCTTCGCAGCCGCGAAGATAGTAGTTACGGACCATGGTTGCAGAGCACCGTCGAGCATGAAGGCCAATCAAGATATGAGCTCTCTGCTCTTGTGCGGTTTTTTACCCAGCCTCAGGTTTATTTTGTTCGTCATATTCTCGGGATAAATCTTCATGGCAATGAACTATTCCCCGATGATGACGAGCTGTTCAGGTTTGACAATCTTTCCCACTATTCCGTGGAACAGGAGATTATCGAGTCCCTCATGCGCGGAACCGAGAGCACACCAATTCTTGCGCGGATGCAGGCTGAATCACGCTGGCCTCTCGGAACACCAGGCAGAATATCTTTTGAAAGAGAGGTGAGCCAGTTACATTGCTTTGCCCAGCGGGTATCAGATTTCAAACTGGGACCGCCGATTGATGCCCCATCCTTTGAACTGGTGTTAAAGCGGACTGTTGTTGCCGGGAACATGCCGCACTGTCACGAAAAAGGCCAGCTCCTCTATCGTTATGCAACGCTGAAAGGAAAGGACCTGCTTATTGGGTGGCTCTATCATCTTCTGGCTGCCAAGGTTCGAAAACAGAAATTTCCGACCTATATCCTGGCACGTGACTATACCGTGGTCTTTGATCTGGAAATGGGAAATGATGATGACCTGAAGCTTTTAGAGTATCTATTCCTTGAGGGGAGCCGCGCGGTAAGCAGCCTGTTGGTCGAACCTGCATTTTCTTACGCACAGCAACACCGTCTCAATAGGACAAGGGGAAAAAAAGAGCCAATGGAGGCCGCCCGAAAGCTCTTTTCAAAATGTATCGAAAACAATTATGTGCCGGAATGGAGCCTTCTTTACCGAAATCAATCCGGTGAAAACGTCCTCAACAAAGAATTTGAAACACTTTGTCAGCAATTGATGGTGCCGCTCTGGGAAACTGCTCACGTTCTGGATGAGGAGTACTGAACATGTCTGTTGAACAGATTTTATCCTCAGCATCAACCGGAATAGAAAGTGGCATAACGCTTGTGGAGGCAAGCGCCGGCACCGGTAAGACATTTGCTATTTCGATGCATGTTCTGCGGGCAATAGTAGAACTCAAAATAAAAATTGATCAGATTCTGGTCGTGACCTTTACGGTTGCGGCGACTGAGGAACTCAAAGAAAGAATCAGGGCTCGCCTTATCCAAGGGAAAAACATCCTCAGCACTGTTGATGGTGATTTTGATGATGTCCTGAAACAATGGGCAGCCCGGGTAGAGGATAAAACGCTTGCAGTAAAATTGCTTAATCTTGCCTTGCTCGATATTGACTGTATCGGGGTTTATACTATTCACGGTTTCTGCCAGAGAATGTTGACTGAACAGCCACTTGAAAGTGGGCAGCTCTTTGACGTTGAACTGATCGGTGATGCCCAACCGATTAAGAGAAATATTGTCAACGACTACTGGCGGGGCACATTTTATCATTTTAGTGAGCGATTTTGTCCCCTGATAACCGAATATTACCCAGATCCTGAGTCGCTCTATCTGAGTGTTGCCGGTGCTGAGGACCTGCTGGCGGAGTTAACCCCGGTGGCAGGATCTGTTGCCCGGTGTTGTGCGCTCATCGACCTCCTCTTTGCTGAGTTTAAACAGTGGTGGCGGCAAAATGGTTCCGCGATAGTGTCTAAACTCGATCAGGCTTCCGGCGAAGGATACTTAAATAAAGATATCAACAACAACTATGGGCGCTGGTGTCAGGAAATTGAGCAGTGTGTGCGAGTGTCCAGGCCGCCCAGTCCTCAGATTATCCAGTGGCTGCGATATGACAATCTTCTCGCTCAACTCAATGGCAAAAAACTAAAGGGGCTGGAGAAAAAGAAAGAATTTATTTTGTCATGGGAGCTGCCGGGTGAAACGGTTTCTTCATATGTTGATGCCGTTGACAAGCTGGTCCTTGAGATTCGTCTCGAATTGGCCGGGCACCTGCGTAGAATGTTTCCACAGCGGCTTGAGCAGCATCGAAAAATGACCTTTGATGATCTGGTTATCCGTCTGGCTTCAGCAGTTTCCAGTCCGGAAGGGGAACTGCTTCGTCAGAAAATCAGGCAGCGGTATAGAATGATCTTGATAGATGAGTTTCAGGATACTGATAGCGCCCAATGGCAGATCTTTAATATTTTATTTTGCACGTCACAACATATCCTTTACCTGATAGGTGATCCGAAGCAGGCGATTTATCGTTTTCGTGGTGCCGATATATTTTCATATTTTCAGGCGCGGGAAAAAGCACAACGAATAGTGACCCTGCACCAGAACTTCAGATCTCACCCCGGTCTGATGGAAGCAGTCAATGCACTCTTTGCGGATGCGTCTTTTGCCGGGCTCCCCTATAGGCGTGTGTCACCTGCCAGAAAGGTTGAAGAGGGCAGGTTGGCTGATAATGATGGTGACTTGGGGGCTCTGGTCTATTGTCAACTTGGCGCACGGGCCGGTAGGCAGCCACGTTGGTCTGGTGGTGGAGCACATGAGCGAATCAGAAAATGGATTGTTGACGAAATAGCCAGGCTCATCAGCCAAAAAAATGATGTAACGATTGAGAGATCTGAACAGGGGAAGAGTCCCTGTAAAGCCCCTCTCCAACCGGCTGATATAGCAATTCTGGTAAGAACGAACAGCCAGGCTCAAGAATATCACGACGCCTTGTCTCAGGTTTTAATACCGTCTGTAATTGCAAGTAAAACCAGTGTCTTTAAAACAATTGAGTGTGAACAGTTGCTGCTTGTCATGCGGGCAGTTGCAGCGCCCTCTGATATAGCGGGATTAAAAGCGGCGATGAGTTGTGACTGGTTTGGTTTGACAGGTGATTATTTTGTTTTACTGCGGAGCGATGAGTCACTTATGGGGCAGTGGATCGAAAGATATCAGGCCTATCATCAGGTTTGGCAAGAACGTGGATTCTTGGTGATGATGAGCAGATTGCTGATAAACGAGAAAATATTCGTTAATCTTTCCGATCTTGCTCAGGGTGAGAGGAGAATAGCCAACATCCAGCACCTGTGCGAACTGGTACAGGAAGTAATACAGGTACAGGGTCTTACCATGGAGCAGACCATCATCTGGCTGCAGAAAATGATCTCCTCAAACGTTGGCATCGACGAAATGGAGTTGCGGCTTGAGAGCGACGGGGCCGCAGTCGCCATTGTTACCATGCATGGCGCCAAAGGGCTTGAGTACCCGGTATCCTTCTGTCCATATCTGGTGACCGGCAGCCGTTCAGCCCAGAAAGATCGTCCGTTTACAAGATGTTATGACCGGAATAACAGGTTGATTGTCGATTTAGGATCTGAGAGGTTTGATGAAAACAGGGGTCGAGCACATGAAGAGGAAGTTCAGGAAGACCTGCGTCTTGCCTATGTAGCGATAACCAGAGCTCAGTTGAGGTGTTATCTGTTCTGGGCCGATATCAAAGGGTGGGCAGGGAACCCGGGATCCTTCCAGTCACCACTTGGAAAAATGCTGTTTCCAGACGGCAACTGCGATTTTGACGCTCAGCATGAGCATTTGCAGTCTCTTGGAAATGAGAATAATACCAGTTATCAGTTGATTGATGAAACGACGGATGAAACGTATGACTATTCGCCACCTGCTGAAGGCGATGCTCAGCTGCAAGCAGAACAACGAGGTCGACGATCTTTCACCACCAGCAGGACCCTGACTTCTTTTTCTGGGCTGGTGAGTTTTACCGACCAGAATGAGGAGGTGCTTGCAGGTGCCTTTGATGAAAAAACTATTGAAAACAGATTTCTGGAGAGCAGCCGACTCCCCGGAGGTGTGAAGTTCGGCAACATTGTCCACGATGCCCTGGAAAAGATAGATTTTTCCGATCTTGCAAGAGAGTGTTACGACGAAGAACTGGTGTACCGGCTCTGCCAGCGTCATGGTCTTGATGTTGATCAGACCGGGCTGAAAAACCTGTTGAAAAATAGTGTAACCACCAGACTTTGCAAGCCTCAGAACGCAAAACCCTCTTTTAGTCTGGCAGATATCGCGCCTGAACAGCAGGTAAAAGAGCTGGAATTTTCACTTTTTATGGCCCCTGTAACCACAGCCGACATTAACCGGATTCTGGGCTCACAACAAACCCGTCCATTGCTGTATAGAGAAATGGAGGGTTTTGTCAACGGTTATATAGACCTGATCTGTTATCACCACGGCAGATACTACGTACTTGACTATAAGACCAACCATCTTGGTAGCAAGCTGGATGATTACAACAGTGATGCGTTGACCGCTGCAATGCGGGCGCATAGTTATGGGCTGCAGTATTGGTTGTACACACTCGTTGTGCATCGCTACCTGAAGCGGTGGTTGCCGGATTACTCCTATAGAGACCACTTCGGAGGAGTGATGTATCTTTTCGTCAGGGGGATGATACCGGAAAAAGATGGTTCCGGCGTATTTTACTCCTACCCTGATGAGCAGGTATTAATGGAACTTGACCATTGTTTCGGGGGAGAACCATGTTGAAAGACGCACCGGTTTCTGCCTTTGCTGAAGTATTTGCTGCCTTTCTGGTCGAGCGATCCGGTTTTTCCGGTGCAAGCAGAGAGGTGCTGGGGGAGCTCATTAAGTCGTTGATCTCTTCGATGCAGGGTGGGCACACCTGTATCGACCTGAGTGTCAGCGAGCAGAAACTGCTTTCAGGTTGCTGCCTTGTCTCGACAACAGCAGACAAGCCATTGGTCCTTTCCGGCAGCAGACTGTATCTTGCCCGTTATTTTGCGTACGAAAAGCGGCTGGCAGAAAAAATATCGACGCTTGCTGCTGTTTCCTATTCCATAGAGAATCTTGATGGGCTGCTCAATCGCTGTTTTCCCTCTTCATCTGGCAAACAGGATAAGCAGCGGGATGCCGCACGGGTTGCCCTGAATAAAGGTGTATGCATTATTTCAGGAGGACCGGGTACCGGCAAAACGACGACGGTGGTTAAGATAGTCGCCCTGCTTCTGGCCCATTATGGCGTTGATTTTCGAATTGCATTGACAGCCCCGACCGGAAAAGCTGCCATGCGCCTCAAAGAATCAGTTGTCAGCCAGATTCCGCTCCTGGCTGTTGAAGATACGATTAAAAATGCACTGCCACGTGAAGCTCAAACGCTGCACCGTCTTCTCGGTGTCAGGAAACATTCTCCTTCGTTCAACCACAATAAAAAACGGCCATTGCCATGGGATGTGGTAATTGTTGATGAGGCTTCCATGGTTGATCTGGCCCTGATGAGTAAACTCGTCGATGCGCTGACAGAAAAAACGCGGTTGATCCTGTTGGGAGACAAGGATCAATTGGCCTCCGTTGAATCAGGAGCGGTGCTTTCCGATTGTATTGGAGTGCTGTCAGGGAATGTTGTCGAATTGCGTGTTGCCCATCGCTTTAACAAGGAAATATCAAAACTTGCAGGTTATATCAATAGTGGTGACGGCACTGCAGCGGTGAGGCTGATTGTGGATGAAAAAGTAACCTCTGTCGTGCAAGCTGAACCAGGCTGGCTTGATGCCTGCGGGGATAAATATGGACAATACCTCGAACAGGCGACTCATTGTAACTGTCCTGGGGAATTACCGGCACTGTTTCAGGTGCTTAATTCCTTTCGTATTCTCTGTGCCCTGAAAAACGGTCTACTCGGAGTAACCGGCATCAATGAGAGGATCGAGAGAATTTTAGCCGCACGGGGTTTTGAATGCAAAAAGCATGAGTGGTACCCGGGACGTCCCGTGATGGTTACCAGAAATGACTACAACCTGAACCTCTATAATGGCGATATCGGTATCTGCCTTCCTGAATCACCGGGAGGTCGTGAACGTTTCATCTGGTTTGAGAAAGGGGATGGAGCCTTCCGTCGTCTGCCGCCCGCCAGGCTGCCATCGCATGAAACAGCCTGGGCCCTGACTATTCATAAAAGCCAGGGATCTGAATTTAACGAAGTGGTGGTGGTCTTACCGGAAACAGATAATCAGATTTTGTCTCGGGAACTGCTTTATACGGCAATTACCCGTGCACGGGAGCGGGTGATGATCCGGGATGAGGCATCGCTTTGCAGGCAGGTTGTTGAACGGATGATTGATCGCCAGAGTGGGCTTACTGAGCAGTTGTCATTCATTAATGTTGAGAACAGGGATTAACCGATAATGATTCATTTTATAAAAGAAATCCTGGGTGTTGCAGGTGATCTCTGCCTGTCCGGGCTGTCTGAAGATCTCGCAAGGAGCCTCGCGTTCAAGGATGCCAAAGACCTGGTAACGATCGTAGATCGTCGCGTCGAAGACTACCTCATCTCTCGGATTAAAGAGCGCTTTGCCGACCATGATATCATTGGAGAAGAAAGCGGCAGTCATCTGTCGGGCAGCGACTATTGCTGGGTTATTGATCCGATCGATGGCACAACCTCATATTTTCACCGCCAGCCACATTTTTCAGTGAGCATCGGCTTGAAAGAAAAGGGGGAATTAATCTGCGGCGGTGTTTATGCCCCTGTGTTGAAACAGATGTTTCTTGCCGCCAGGGGAGAGGGCGCAACATTAAACGGTAAGCCGATCCAGGTCTCCCGGTGCACTCGGCTGGTCAATAGTGTGCTGGCCACTGGCTTTGCCTGTTTAAGAAGTGGGCTTGAACATAACAATCTTACCTATTTCAACAGGATTATGCCTGAAATTCGCGACATACGCCGCTGCGGTTCAGCAGCACTGGATCTGGCCTATGTTGCTGCCGGCAAATATGACGGATTCTGGGAAATGAATCTCAATGAGTATGATATTGCAGCCGGCGTTTTACTGGTGATCGAAGCAGGAGGGCGGATCTGTGATTTTAACGGCGGCAGCAACTATCCGGAACAGGGGATAGTTGGCACAAACGGCCGTATCGATCGCGATCTTCTTACATTTTTTTGAGCAGATCTGATACCTGGGAATAAGGGTCGAGAAAGTACGAGCCGCTGTTGACAGGTGTAACCATTTTTACCCAGAGCCATTTTTCTCCCAGAGCCATGCCTCTTCAATATGTTTGCGGAAGAGACGAATCATGTTGTTGCGCACTGTTTGATGATCAAGAAAATAAATATCGTGAGGAAAGAGCAATTCTGCAACCCCAGAATCAAAAATTCTTTTTACCTCATATTCATCATGGGCGACGTCACGCTGGTACATGTAGTTGAGCCATGACTGGTTCGTGTGGATAATAAATTCCACCCGCATTCCCCCGAGGCGCGCGAAAAATTTGAGCATTGGCGTTTTGGAGCACGAACCTGTTGAACTGGCCTTGTGGTAACCGCCGGTCAGTGTATCAGAGATATCTTCAAGAATCATGAATGAATCAGCTTTGGTGGCACTCTGGGTCAGGTGGTTCTGGAATATTTTGACATCTGCGGCAGAATTGAGTACTGCCATCAATCCAAGTTCGTCGTCAACCGCAACAGCCGGGTTCTTTTCATTTTTTCGCAATAGTTTCAGGACCTTTGCTTCAGGCGGTTTTTTTCTGATAGAAACATAGATCGGTACTTCCCGATCGCCGACATTGAAGCGTCTTCGCTTGAGAAGGGTTAACTTTACCCCTTTTTGGATGATAATCGATGATGCCGCCTCTTTTGGTAAAACCTCAACGTTCGAGCAGGAGTATTCATCCCCGTGGTGTTGTGACAGCAGATAAACGATGTCATGCTCACCGATTTTTTGCTTCTTGCTCCATACATGTTCGTTCAGAAAATCCAGGAATAAGGCAAACTTGTTTTCTATGTTCGTCTCCCGTTCCCGCTGGTCTATGCTGCCGGCAAGGCTCATCAGGGATAACTTTCGCTGTGCTTCAAATCGTGCTTTTTTATGATACCGGTCATCGAACATCATGAGCAGCAGGTCGATGGGGTCGGTTGTTATTTCAACCTCGTTGGTGATCGCCACATGGGATGCGTAAGGGGCAAGTATCTTGCTTTTCAAGGAGTTAACGACCGCATCTGCTGTCCGGGCGTATTCATTGATCCTGAATTTGACCTCAGGGTCTGTCCCCTGAATGCCGAACATGTTGGTCAGCAGTGTGTAGGCTCTTGAACTGCACAGCTCTCTTGCTCTCTGGTCGTGGATAAGATCTTTTATGTCACGGTAGCCGGTGATGTTGAGAAATTCGAAAATCTGACTTCTCAGGGCCCGGTACTTGGTCATATTGAGTCTGCTTTTTCTGAGATCGCTCACCCACCGCCTGGTAAAGGGGGTAAAAAGCCTTCCTGTTTCCACACGGTCACACACGGCCAGGGGACCACGCTGATTGAGGGAGGTGAAAACACTATTTTCTTCAAGTACTGACATCTGATTTTTTATACATATAGTGAATGGGGTTAATTTGATAGACCATTATAGAGGATATCGTCTTTTACTGCACGACAAAGGGAATAGTCCCATGACTCAAATGACTTGAGATTTAGGAACGCTTCTGATAATGGTCCTCTGTTAGGTAATTATAATTTGCATCAGGTTATTACAAAATAAAAAGGAGTATTACTATCATGTTTAGAAATTTTGCAATAGTGCCTCGAATTATATTCGGCAGAGGATGCTTTAACCAACTCAATGATATTCTCTTGGAGAAGCGTTCCGCCACTGGCTTTGTGGTATTTGTTGTCGATGATGTTTTTCAAAACGGTCCGCTCGAGAAGCGTATTCCGTTGCGAGGCAGGGATCTTATTCTTAATGTGAACGTTGATGATGAGCCGAAAACCTCCTATATCGATGATCTGCTTGTGAAGTTGCGGGAATATAGTCAGGATCTGCCTGACGGAATCATTGGCATCGGCGGCGGCTCGACGCTCGATATTGCTAAAGCTGTATCATTGATGCTGACGAATGATGGATCGGCTGCAGATTATCAGGGGTGGGATCTGATTAATCATCCTGCCATCTATAAAGTTGCTGTGCCAACATTGTCAGGAACTGGTGCCGAGATATCGAGGACGACCGTACTGACCGGCCCGGAAAAAAAACTGGGTATCAACTCAGATTATACCCTTTACGATCAGATCGTGCTCGATCCGGAGCTTATAGCTGGTGTCCCCAGAGACCAGTGGTTTTATACCGGAATGGACTGTTATATTCATGACGTTGAATCACTGGAAGGAACCTATATCAACGAGTTCAGCAGGGCGTATGGGGAGAAATCGATCGATCTGTGCCGGCAGGTGTTTCTTGAGGACCACCCTGACAAAGATGATAAGTTGATGATGGCTTCATACTTCGGTGGGATGAGTATCGCCTATTCGCAGGTTGGCGCCTGTCATGCACTCTCTTACGGGCTGTCGTTTCTGCTCGGCATTCATCATGGAATCGGCTGCTGTATCGCCTTCAATCACCTTGAGGAGTTTTACCCGGAAGGTGTCGCAGAGTTTAGAAGAATGATGAAGAAGCACGATATCGTGCTCCCTCAGGGAGTCACCTCAGGATTAACGGAAGAGCAGATAGAGAAGATGGTGACCGTTGCACTCGGGCTTGCGCCGCTCTGGGAAAACTGTCTTGGCAAAGATTGGCAGACTTTGATGCCCCGGGAACGTGTCCGTGATCTTTTGCTCAGGATGTAAGGTATGAAAACAATCGGCCTGATCGGCGGTATGAGCTGGGAGTCGACTGCCACTTACTACCGACTCATTAATGAGGGGGTCAAGAAATCTTATGGCGGTTTTCATTCTGCAAAAATCCTTCTCTATAGTGTCGATTTTGCAGAGATTGAAAAACTACAGGTGGCAGGGAAATGGCAAGAGGCCGGACAGCTGCTGAGCGATGCAGCCTCGCGGCTCGAGCGGGCAGGCGCAGACTGTATGATGATCTGTACCAACACCATGCATAAAGTTGCTGACCAGGTGGCCTCCTCAATTCGTATACCCCTGCTTCACATAGCAGATGCGACGGCGGAACGTATTGTTAAAGACGGGGTGAAGACAGTCGGTTTGCTCGGCACCAGTTTTACAATGGAGCAGGAGTTTTATCGGGGTCGGCTTGAGAGCAGGTATGGTCTGCAGGTTGTAATTCCAGAAGAGACTGACAGAAAGATTGTTCATGATGTCATATTCAATGAGCTCTGCCTGGGACAGATACAAGAAAAGTCACGGTTGGAGTACCGGCGTATCGCCGAAGATCTCTCGCGACGAGGTGCAGAAGCGATCATACTTGGATGTACCGAGATTTCCCTGCTGCTGCGCAGTAAGGACACTGGACTAAAGCTCTATGATACAACGGCACTGCATGCAGCGCGGGGTGTCAGGGAAATCGTGGCCGAGAATCATTGAAAAATTGTTGCTAACAACACCTTGTTTCTTGGAAAAAGAGATTAACATTATAGTGAGCAACACATAAAAGATTATTTACCATTGGAGGGATCATGCGCCAGTTATTACCATTCGTTGTTTTGATGATTTGTTTTTTAGGGTTACAGGTACTATCCGTTACGTCCTCACTTGCAAAAGATACTGATATGACAGGATGGGAGGTTGGTTCTGAATACAACGATCTCTACAACCCAAAAGAGCGGGACTCTATCAAGGGAACGATTGTAAAATTTGCTAAAATCACCCCGCTACCGGGAATGGCTTCCGGTACAGGGCTCATCCTTGATGAAGGAGGAGGGGATAAAGTATTAATCCATCTCTGTCCAAGCGCATTCGCTTCAGAGCGGGAGACCGGTTTGAAGCGTGGTGATTGGGTTAAAGTGAAGGGTGCGTGGGCTGATATTGGTGATGATACCGTTTTTATCGCGGCGAAGATTAAAAAAGATGGCGGCTATAGTTTCAAAGTCCGCCTGACCAGCGACGGCACCCCATTCTGGACAATGCCTCCTGAGCAGCTGGCAAAAGAGCAGGCTGCTGAATAGAGACACAAATTCTCCCTTCTGAAGGAATACGTGTTTACAAACGTTTTCCTCTATATTCTTTGGCAGGAAAGTCCAGGGTGGCGAAATAGTCAGTATTGGTTTCCGCCCGGCGAATCATAGAGATGCTGCCATCTTCTTTGAGCAGGAGTTCCTGTGGGCGAAGCTTGGAATTATAGTTGAACCCCATTGAGTGTCCGTGTGCCCCGGTATCATGGATGACCAATAGATCACCATCTTTTATAATCGGTAATTCACGCTCAATGGCAAACTTGTCATTGTTCTCACACAATGAGCCAACCACATCCACGACCTCGGTTCTTCCTGAGCTATCTGTGCCAACAACGTCTATATGGTGGTACGCGCCATAAAGTGCCGGTCTCATAAGCGCCGACATACATGCGTCAACCCCGATATACGTGCGGTATATATCTTTACGGTTAATGGCGGAGACAACAAGCACTCCGTGCGGACCTGTTATGTATCTGCCACTCTCCATATAAAGAGCAGGCATGTAATTGTGTGTTGCTTTGAACTGTTGGAACAAAACGCTGATCTCTTTTCCCATTGCTTGAAGATTGAGAGGGGCCTCATCAGGTCTGTAAGGAATTCCGAGACCGCCTCCGATATTAAGAAAATCAAATGTAATGTCGAGTTCTTTCTGGATCTTTTCAGTGAGATCGAGAAGCATTTTGGTCGTTGTCACCATATACTTATGATTCAGTTCGTTCGAGGCCAGCATGGTATGGAGTCCAAATCGTTTTGCCCCGCGTTGACGGGCCTGGCGATAGGCATCAACAATCTGATCGCGGCTTACGCCATATTTTGCTTCAAGCGGACTGCCAATGATTGCATTCCCGTCACGCTCTGCCCCGGGATTGTAGCGAAAACAGATGGTTTCAGGCATCTCAGGAACCTTGTCAATCAGGGAGATATCATCAAGGTTGAGAATAGAGCCACCATCGGCTGCGGCAGCCTCGAATTCCTCTGGACTGGTGTTGTTTGAGGTAAACATCAGATCATCCCCGCTGCCGCCAGCCTGACGTGATAAAATAAGTTCAGGGACGGAACTGCAGTCGAATCCAAAAGCCATCTCTTTCATTATAGAGAGTATTGACGGGTTGGGGAGCGCTTTGACTGCGTAATATTCACGGAAATTTTCGATGCCGGAAAATGATCTTATTAAATGCTGCGAGGTTGATTTGATACCTGCCTCGTCGTATAGGTGAAATGGTGTACCGAAATACGCTGATATTTCCGGGAGCTTTGCGAACAGTTTCTCTTTAAATTCTTCTGACATTGGCATGGGCTGAGGTCCTCAATCTGTTTTAATCGGTATTTGGGCAGTTTCTTTTGTGGTTGAGAGTACAGGAAATGTTTTGGTGGTCCTGACACCAGGTATCGGGATGATTCTGGTCCTGAGCAGTGAATCGAGTTCTATCGTGTCGGCCGTTCGCACTTTGGCAAGGAAGCAGTCCTCTCCTGCAATGAAATGAACCTCCTGTATTTCATTAATAAGAGACAGGCGGCTGCCGACCTCGTTACTATCCGCTTCGCTATTGAGAAAAATGTGAATGAATGAGATTTGCCGGCAATTAAATCGTGTCGGGTTTAAGCGAACTTCATAGCGGTCAATGATTCCCTGCTGCTCCATTTTCCGGATACGTTCGAGTACTGCGGAGGGGGCCAGATTAATCAACCTGGAGACCTCGACATTAGGAATCCTGGCTTTTTCCTGTAAGATTTTTAATATTTGAATATTTTTACGGTCCATTCTGAATCGTGTCCGTTTAGGTTAACGATTATTTTAACGAAAAATATTCACCATTAAACCTATTGTCAAGAATAATATGCGCAATAATGGTTATTGATGTGCTTTATTGTCGTTTTTGGGCGTGGCGGTAAGTGATCGTCTCGGGGAAAATCGCGATGAAGTAAAATGAAAAGAGAAACGGAGAGCCGTAGAGCGAAATAGTAAACAGCTGAGGACAACCACTCAGCAAACCATGACGAGCCGGTATCGGTTACGAACCTGGACCGACAGCCATGGTTTGATGGTATCTTGCGATTGTTACTTCCTGGGCGGAAGTGCGTCAGTAATCGAGCCGTCTACCATTTCTGCAGCAAAAGCAAACGTTTCTGAAAGAGTTGGATGTGCATGAACCGTCTTGCTTATATCTTCCGCATCGGCGCCCATTTCTAGGGCTAATATTGCCTCGTGTATTAATTCTCCTGCATTAATACCACAGATTCCAGCTCCAATTATCCTGCCGCTTTTTGAATCAAAGAGTACCTTGCTTGTACCTGTGGCAGCCCCGGAACTCAAGGCCCGGCCGCTTGCTCCCCATGAAAACTTTCCTTTCTGGTAATCATATCCCTGTTCTTTTGCCTCTTTTTCGGTAAGTCCCATCCAGGCAATTTCAGGATTGGTATAGGCAACAGAGGGAATCGTAAGCGGGGTGAAGGCGGAGGCGTGACCAGCGATTACTTCAGCGGCAACTTTTCCCTGGTGGGTCGCTTTATGCGCGAGCATCGGCTCTCCGGCAACGTCCCCGATTGCAAATATATGAGGCAGATTTGTTTGTTGCCGGTCGTTGACCTGGATAAAATTTCCAGCTGATAAGGTTATCCCCAGTTCTTCAAGACCCATTCCAAGGGCGTTTGGTCTTCTGCCCACAGCAACCAGGACTGCATCGTATGGTATGGTCTTACTGTCCTCTCCACTTTCATAGGTAACGTCAATAGCCTCAGGTGTTGCGGTGATCTCAGTCACCCGGCTGTTGAGGTGAATCTGGTATTTCTTCTTGAGTTTGAGAAAGAGTGGCTGGACGACATCCTTGTCTGCAGGGGGAATAAGCTGTGATTCCATCTCGACAATCGTTATTTCTGACCCGAGAGCTGAATA
The DNA here is from genome assembly GCA_963776075.1 of uncultured delta proteobacterium. Taxonomy (GTDB): domain Bacteria; phylum Desulfobacterota; class Desulfobulbia; order Desulfobulbales; family Desulfocapsaceae; genus MADRE3. Next base: position 80,580 of record CAVZLG010000008.1, on the reverse strand, counting down.
GACCTGGGCCATTTCAAGACCGATAATGCCACCACCGATAATCAGCAGACGCTGGGGGATGGTGTCAAGAGACAATGCATCAGTTGAGTCCCAGATTCTTGGGTCATCGGGCACACCCGGTAGCATGAACGGGGAGGAGCCGGTTGCGATGATTGCATGTTTAAATGAAATAACACTCTGTTCAGTCTCTCCAGCTACCGCCAGGGTGGTTTCTCCGGTAAAGGTACCTTTGCCGACAATTCTTGTGATCTTTCTTTTTTTGCACAAGGTGCCAAGTCCGGTCGTCAGCTGACCGATTATCTGTTCCTTCTTGGCTTTCAGGGCACTGATGTCGATTTCCGGTGGTGCAAAGGTAACACCAAAATCAGAGGCTTCAACCGCATCTTCAATAACGGTCGCAGCGTGGAGCAGGGTTTTGGATGGAATACAGCCGACATTTAAACAGACACCGCCAAGTCGCTCTGACTGTTCAATAAGGCACACTGAAAGCCCGAGATCGGCAGCTCGAAAGGCTGCGGTATAACCACCCGGACCACCACCCAATACAGCAACATCAGTCGAAATATTTTCTGTCATTGTCTCTCTGTCTCCTTGAGTTAGAGCAACGCTCTTCGTAAATCTTCAATACTGTTACTGAGTGACCTGCAGAACCTGGCAGCCTCTGCACCATCGATCACTCGGTGATCGTAGGAGAGGGAGAACGGCAGGGTGAGACGGGGGATAAAGCTGGTACCGTCCCAAAACGGTTTCTGGTAATTTTTGGACAAGCCGAGAATGGCAACCTGGGTACCATTGATTATCGGAGTGAATCCGCTGCCACCGATTCCACCGAGGCTTGAAATGGTAAAAGAAGCACCCTGGATATCTGGAATGGAGAGTTTACCCTCACGAGCGTGAGAACTGAGGCTTTTCAACTCGAGGGCAATATCGCGCATACCTTTCTGATCTGCATTCCTGATGACCGGGACAACAAGCCCCTGCGGGGTATCTACGGCAATACCGATGTTGTAGAATTTTTTCAGGATTACCTTTTCTCCACCCGGTACCAGTGAGCTGTTGAAAAGTGGATATTCTTTGAGTGTCGAAACCACCGCCTTAACGATAAAGACAAGAGGGCTGAATTTGATATTCTCGCTGCTCACCTCCTCGTTCATCTGTTTTCTGAAATTTTCAAGATCGGTGATATCTGCCTCATCAAAGTGGGTAACGTGTGGAATAGTCACCCAGCTTTTATGGAGGTGTGGCCCCGATATCTGTTTAATGCGGCTCAGTTGATTTTCTTCGATGGTTCCATATTTGCTGAAATCCTCAAGTACTGTTTCTGGAATAGTGAGGGAAGTTCCAGCTTCTGGGGAGGTAGAAGATATCTTTTCAGGGGGAGAACCTGTTTGAGCGTCTATATCTTCTTTGAGGATTCTTCCCTTTGGACCACTTCCTTTTACTCCGGAAAGATCGATATTTTTCTCGCGGGCGTAGGCGCGGACGGAAGGTGTCGCATGAAAGTGTCCAGGTTCATCATCGTCTGCACTGATGGTTTCCGGTTGCAGGTCGTCAACGGCTTCGGCAGCCGGGGCTGATGGTTCAACCACCTGGTCCCCTGCCTTACCGGCAACCTCAAGAAGGGCAATGAGATCATCACTTTTTACTGTATCACCTTCGGCCAGGTGAACTTCGGTAATAATTCCAGAGAGGGGGCTTGGTATATCCATCACCGCTTTTTCACTCTCTAAAGAGACGAGGGGAGTCTCCTCTTCAACGGTATCCCCAACAGACACGTATACTTCCAGTACCGTAATCTCCTGAACGTCACCGAAATCTGGTACAGTGATCCTTTCAATCGCCATAGGGGTCTCCTTTATCGAGTTATTGAGTGGGGCTCTTCCGGGTCAATAGAGTACTGTTGAATCGCTTTACTGACAGTTTCCAATGGAATTGCCTGCTGATCTGCCAATGCTTTCAAGGCAGAAACGACAATATGATATCGATCGACCTTGAAAAAATTTCTCAAAACATCGCGTGAATCTGACCGGCCGAACCCGTCTGTACCAAGAATTGTCAGAGAGTTGGGAATCAGGCGCCGGATTTGCTCACTATAGGTGCTGACATAATCTGTACTTATAATAGCAGGACCTTCCTGTCCTTGCAGCAATTCTTCCACGAAACTTGTTTTTCCTGGTTGCTCCGGGTGTAATCTGTTCCAGTCCTCTATGATCAATGCCTCCCTGTGGAGTTGATTAACGCCAAGGATGCTCCATATATTGGCTTCAATCTGGAAATCATCTCTGAGCAGATCCGCTGCGTGGATAACCTCGCGCAGTATCGCACCGCTTCCCATCAATTGAATCTGTGCTTTTCCGGACTCCGGCCCCCGGAATAGATACATTCCACGTTTAATACCGTCCTCAACACCCTCTGGCATTTCCGGGTGGGTATAATTCTCGTTGAGCAGTGTAATATAGTAGAAAATATCTTCTCCATCCTCAAACATTCGCTTGATGCCATCCTGTATCAAAACGGCTACTTCGTAGCTGAAGGTCGGGTCAAAAGCCTGGCAGGACGGATAGGCGGATGCAAAGAGGAGTCCGTGACCATCCTGGTGCTGGAGCCCTTCGCCGTTGAGTGTCGTACGCCCTGCGGTTGCACCCATTAAAAAACCGCGGGTTTTACTGTCACCGGCTGCCCACAGTTGATCACCGATGCGCTGAAAGCCGAACATCGAGTAAAATGTATAGAATGGAATCATCGGCACCCCATAATTTACGTGGGCGGTACCAGCAGCCATCCATGATGATATTGCTCCCGCTTCAGTAATCCCTTCTTCAAGTATCTGCCCTTCAGGGTCTTCCTTATACCAGGCAATGGTCTCAGAATCCTGGGGTTCGTAAAGCTGTCCTGCTGGGGCATAGATGCCAAGTTGTCTAAACAGCCCTTCCATACCAAAAGTCCTCGCCTCGTCGGGAATGATAGGGACGATATGCTTGCCGATTTTCTTATCCTTGACGATTGAACTGAGGAGGCGGACAAAGGCCATGGTCGTTGATATCTCACGATTTTTGGAGGATGCCAGCAGCCCCTTGAAGTTTTCCAGCGGTGGTGCGTCAAGTACAGGAGTCGCTGTCTGTCGAAACGGAACAGGCCCCCCGAGCGCTTCTCTGCGCTGTTGCAGAAAATTCTCTTCGGGACTGTCTTTCTCGGGTTTAATAAATGGCAGTGATTCAAGTTGATCATCATCCAGTGGGACATGGAAACGATCACGAAAAATCTTCAGTGACTCGGTATCCATCTTTTTGACATTGTGGGCAACCATTACTGATTCACCAACCTGGCCCATGCCAAAACCCTTTATGGTTTTAACCAGGATAACGGTTGGTTTTCCTCGATAGGAGGCTGCAGCTGAGTAGGCAGCGTAAACCTTGCGAGGGTCGTGTCCCCCCCGGGTCATCTGCCAGAGTTCTTCGTTGCTGATATCCTCAACGAGCGCCATAAGCCTGGGGTCATCCCCAAATACTTTCTCGCGGAGATATTCAGGTCCTCTGGCTCGAATAGTCTGGAAGTCACCGTCAACCATCGCTCCAAATTTTCTTATCAGAAGCCCATCCTTGTCACGAGTAAGGATTTTGTCCCATTCTGTCCCCCAGATGAGTTTGATAACGTGCCACCCGGCGCCTCGGAATCGTCCCTCCAGTTCCTGTATAATTTTTCCATTTCCCCTGACAGGGCCATCAAGGCGCTGGAGGTTGCAATTGACAACAAAGATAAGGTTGTCCAGCTTTTCACGGGCGGCAAGAGAGAGGGCACCAAGAGACTCCGGCTCATCTGACTCACCGTCGCCCATGAAAACCCAGATTTTCCTGTCCCCCGCTTCTTTCAGCTTTCGGCTGTCCATGTATTTCATGAAGCGGGCCTGGTAAATGGCGGCCATTGGTCCGAGTCCCATGGATACCGTCGGAAATTCCCAGAAATCTGGCATCAGCCAGGGATGAGGATATGAGGATAATCCACGTCCGTCAACCTCCTGGCGAAAATGTTCCAGCTGTTCTGTGTCCAACCTTCCTTCGACAAATGCCCGAGCGTAAACACCGGGGGAACTGTGTCCCTGGAAATAGACCATGTCAGCGCCGCTCGGAGCATCCGGCCCCCTGAAGAACCAGTTGAATCCAACCTCATACATTGCGGAAACCGAAGAGTAGGTGGCAATGTGGCCTCCGAGTCCTTTTCCATTCTTATTCGCCTTGGCAACCATGGCCATTGCATTCCAACGAACCAATGCGGCAACATTTCTGGCAATGAGTGAATCGCCTGGAATCTTTTCTTCCTGTTCCGGTGGGATTGTGTTGCTGTATGGTGTCAGGAGTCCGGGCGAGGTCGAGACATTTCGTGCTCTGGCCCGGTCGGTGAGTGTTCGAAGCAGATGGTCTGCCTTGTCATTTCCTTCATGTTCGATAACCCCTTCAAGCGAGTCTATCCAGTCCTGGGTTTCTTGGGGGTCAGGATCTTTGTAGTATGAACTCATGTTGCACCTTGAATATGATAAATTGTAAGCGATTCGGTAGAATAAATATATCCAACTATCGTTATTGTCGGCACATTTGGCAAGGGGGCGAATAGCTGAATTTGAATTTACCTGTCTTGATTTGAGGAAACCGGTGAAAGAACATCCTGGCAGTTAGGCTGCAATAGGGTTACATTCTGGTTCAATTCGTTACTCGGTTGATAACAGTACCAGAATAATGGTCAAGTCAAGCTCTTGATGAGGGCGTTTTGTTTTAAAGTGTCCTGAGCCGGATAACCGTTTTAAAAATAGGATAGAGTAACAGTCTTTTATGGAAATATTCATTGTTGTAATTGCATTTGTGTTTGGTCTTAAAGATCTTTTCCATGCCTGCTTTATCCTTAATGCAGGCATGGAAGATCTTATTTTCGAGCCCAGATAAGATTTTATCCGACGATGTATGTTCCGGTGCCCGCAGCGATAAGCAGATTCTGGTCGTTGTGCATTTCAGTTCTGATGACAGCGACCTTGTTTCCTTTTCTGAGCACCGATCCTGATGTGATAAAGTAGATACCCTTGCCAGCCCGAAGATAGTCGACTCTTAAGTCAATTGTACCTACCCGGGCCAGGTGCGCCATTATCTCCCCTGGCTGTTCGCTGTTGAAATTTTTGATGATTTCCACTGAAGCGATCAGGCCGCCGGTCAAGTCAAGAACAGAAGAGATGACTCCCCCATGGAGTATCTTTCTGATGTGATTGCCAATAAATTGATCTCTCATGTCAATACGCACCCTGGTTTGCGAAAACGAGAGTGCTTCCACCTGGATGCCGAGCAAACGGTCAAAAGGCATCTGATTTTCATAAACATCTGCCAGCCGATCAAATATTTTCTGGTAATCATTGTTCATTGGTGGTCATGTCCTCCATTTAACTGGATCAGAATGTACCATAGTGGGTTTGGATCAGGTTGAAAAAAATCATTCAGGATGGCGTTTATCGGGTTTGAGGCAGACGGAATGATAAAGAGTCAATCAGGATGGAGTGCTGCACCATAATTCTTCTACTGGTATTAAATGACGTGACAAACAGATTTGAACCTGGTTTGTGATATACAAAGAGGATAGGGGAGAAAAACGATGCTTTCCTCCCCTATTTTTGTGATACTGACAGGTGGTTATTTGATATCCTGCGTAAATAAATCTGAATAAATTTTCTGGAATTCACCGCTGTTAATGGCATTTTTAATATCAGCGGTATTGGTGCCGAACCATTGATGCATCGGGTCGTTTGCAAAGAGGTCATCGATATACTTAGTAACCTCCGGATCATTGTAGTGACGTGCTTCCGGGATAAACTTGAAGTAGAAGTTATGAGCTACGTCATAAATTCCATGCCACCAGGCATAGTCAGGTCCCATCATGGCTGCGCCCATACGTGCTCGACGTCCTTCATGATGCCAGAGTTCCCAATATTCCCATTCAATGTCGTTTGAAAATGCGGCTTTATTTTCAAGGAGGTTTTTAGTCTTAATCATTTTCATGATAGCTGTGGCCGGCTTTGCAAACTTTTCATTGTAAAGCTTTACAAGAGCATCGTACTGATAATAGTGGCCGTCTACGAAAGCCTGCTGGTGACAGTTGAGACAGACATCCTGCATCGCAGATCGTTTCTGTACAGCATTGTCCTTGTATTTTGAAATCGGGGGTCGCAAGGTCCAGGAAATGCGATCGCCCACATCATGGGTTACTGCCTGGTTACTCGTTGCTGACATGTGACAGGTGGAACAGGTCGGCGCTTCGTAGTAGTCTTTTCCAACGACCCACTCGTCTTTGTCCAGGTTCAGTTTGTCTTTGTAGCCATAGTAGGCAATACCATGTTTTGACTCCTCAAAAATCTCCTTTTGCGGATGATCGGGACCGAGATGACACTTGCCGCAGTTTTCAGGCTGACGAGCCTGGTATTTTGAGAAAGAATGTCTTGAATGACAGGCGTTACAGGCACCTTTTGAACCATCAGGATTCAACCGTCCGATCCCGCTGTTCGGCCAGGTTTCGGGAGACAGTTTATTTGGAGCATTTTCATCAATTTTAACTTTACCACCGTGACACGATTCGCAACCGACAATGACGATCGGGTGTCCACCAGCGGCATGGGCAAGATAGGCGTCGTTGGATTCCAGAATTTCTCCGGCATGGGCGTGGTAAGAATCCGTTGTTTCCTGGGCCTGCTGTTCATGACATTTGCCGCAATCTTTCGGGGTCACAAGGGTGGCAATGGTGGCTCCGTTATGTTCGAAGGCATCCACTTCACTTTTTTCAGCTTCGTGGCAGTCTATGCAGCCGACATCATTATTGCCATGTGCGGAGTTTTTCCACTGCAGGTACATTCCCGGATTTTTTTCCTGGTGACAGGATATACAGTCGGCACCATCCGCGGCCGATACAGCTCCTGCCAGGAGCAAACCCGAGATGAATAATCCCGCTGTTAAGAACAGTTTTTTCATTGATTCTCCTCCTCTGAATTTGAAATTAAATACTGCTTTGTACGAATGACCGAATTCTCAAGGTGGTAAAGTACGCTATAACCCTTAAGGTAGTGCAATAGTTATTCCAAAATTATTTTGCTGTTTTTTCATATAATTACCTTGTAAAGCGTTTGGCTTGTTACGTGTCGGTAACAGTCTTGAGGGGCTCGTGTTACCATCAGGTAACAATCTGCCTGAGTTGATCGCTGAAAAGCATGTTCCTACATTCTGCTCAACACAATAATCGAAAATAATACATCAAAGATAATATAGAATGATTGTTTATGCAATTTTTAATAGTGATAACAATATTTTGATGGAATAATATCCAATTTTTGCAATTCATGGGGCGGGGAGGCTCTCTTGAGGTGAAGGGAGCCGTTTCTCACGGTGCATTTAAAATTAATTTCCACAATACCCGCTCATTGATTGAGCACCTGCAGCCGGATCATAAAACCAATGTTTGATTATTGGGCAGTTATTTGCTATTGAACCGGAGGCTATTTCATTCTATGTTCGAATTGGTGTGACCTGGAGGAGGATGTTGATATCCTCCATATTGTTATATCTTACTTTTTACATGAACTTGACTACTATGGATAATCACCTTTGTCAGTATGCAATTTACCCGGGGCGGGAGTAAAAGATTTATGCCAGGTGTTTCTATTGTTGTCCCGACAGTTAATGAAGCAGACAATATTGATCCGCTCTTTGAGCGCATATTTGCTGCCGATATACCTGAAAATGTCTCCATAGAAATTGTTGTTGTCGATGACAGCTCGACAGATGATACCAGGGATCGTGTCCGTAAATGGGTCGGGCAAAAACCGGTTACATTGGTTTGTCGGGAGGATAGAGATGGGCTGGCAAATGCTGTTGTGATAGGAGCCAAAGCAGCAGCATATGAATATGTCCTGGTTATGGATGCAGATTTAAGTCATCCTCCTGAAAAAATCGCTGAAATGATTCAACCATTGCTTGATGGCCACGCTGATATGGTGATTGGAAGTCGCTATGTTAAGGGGGGAGCTACTCCGCAATGGCCTGTTTCCAGGAAGATCGCTTCAAAACTGGCCTCCCTGCCCGCATACCTTTTCACCGATATTAATGATCCGATGGCAGGTTTTATTGCCACCTCGACCAAGAGATTTACCGCCTTGAGAAACGATATTCCAGGTTTCAAAATAGGCTTTGAACTCCTGGCCGTTGGGGGCGAGGATCTGTCAGTTCAAGAAATCCCGATTGTTTTTTATGATCGATTTGAAGGATTCTCAAAGATGAATAAAATGGTCATCTTTGACTATCTGAAACAGGTTATGCAGTTAAGTGGTATCTACACGACCATTTTTACCCCGGTTAGGTTAATGACACTCATCATTCTTGGTGTCTTGATTGATAATTTGTTTTTTAATCTTTTAACGAACCTCCAGTATAATCCGGTCGTCTCGCATGTTTCATCAATAGCGGTGACCTGCTCAGTCTTGTCGTATTCACTCTTCAGGTTCTGGAAAGGGACCAGTGATAACCGAAACCTGCAATGGGTTCACCTGGTAGGCGGTCTTGTCTCACTGGGGGCGTCGATAAGTCTGCAGGGTGCAGTCTATCGAATGCTGAGCCGAGTTGAGCTGCTGACCGACGGCAATGCTTTTTTCTTCGGTTCTTTGGTTGGGGTCAGTCTGTTTGTCGGTCTGATGGTTATTTACGGTTTTTCCGGACACGTTCAACTCGAGAACAGGACCAGATTAAGAATCGCTGCCGCCGGACTGATTCTGTTTGGTGTTTTCCTGCGGTTGGCCTATCTCGGTTTGCCCGAGTTGATGGAACAGGAAGCGTATTATTGGAATTATTCGAACCATTTTGATATCAGCTATCTTGATCACCCGCCAATGGCAGCGACGCTTATCTGGCTTGGCACAGCATTGTTTGGGACAAATGAATTTGGTGTTCGGATTGCTGGCTTTGTCTGCTGGTTCATAACCGCATACTTCTCCTTTAGCCTGAGCTCAAAAATCTTCGGTCGTACTGCAGCAATTGGAAGCGTTGTGATGATAACGTGGCTACCATTATATTTTGGCGCAGGACTGATTATGACGCCCGATGCACCACTGCTCGCCGCCTGGTCAGCGCTATTGTATTTCCTCTATCGCTCCCTGGTTGAAGGTCACAATGGTGCCTGGGCAGGGGTCGGAGTGAGTCTTGGTCTGGGAATGATCTCTAAATACACCATCGTTTTACTGGGGCCTGCCATTCTCTGTTTTATGCTCTTTGACCGAAACGCTCGCCGCTGGTTTGTCAGGCCAGGCCCGTATCTTGCAGTCTGTATTGCCGTGTTGATTTTCTCGCCGGTTCTTATCTGGAATTACCAGCATGAGTGGGCCTCATTTCTGTTTCAGGGAGAGCAACGGGTTACCGGCAAAACGGTTTTTACAACTCATCGTCTTGTCGGCTATATTACCCTCATTTTGACACCGGCAGGCGCATTGGGTGCTCTCTATTTTCTGTTTAGCGGAAACCGTTTCTTTATGACCGCGATCCAGAAGTGCAGTTCCCTGAACGGCAGGCTGATAAACCGTAACTATGGCTTTCTGCTGCTGATGACAATGTCTCCACTGCTTGTCTTTCTGATATTCAGTTTCACCCGGGAAGTCAAACTGAACTGGACTGCGCCGCTATGGCTCTCGATTCTGCCGTTTCTTGGTTGTAGCGTAATGTCAGTATATGGAAAAGTGGAATCCGCACTATTGAAAACCATTCACTGGCTTTGGCAACCAACCTTTCTCATCATCGTCCTGGGAACCTCGCTGGCCATGCACTATCTAACACTTGGGCTGCCTGGTGTTTCACACCCTCCTGGCCCGTTTTTGATAGGGTGGGGTGCGTTGGCAGGTGAGATTGAGCAGGTCGTTAATCAGGTTGAGCAGGAAACCGGAGTGAGACCCGTTGTTATCGGCATGGATCCCTATCAGATTTCAAGCGGGCTTGCCTTTTACAGAACCAAAAATGGACTCGAAGATTCACCTGAGATCCAGGTCAGAGGGGTTGAGGAAACCCTTGGCTGGCACCTGTTTGGCTGGAATTCACTGATGTACAGCTATTGGGCAAAGCCTGAAGATTATAAGGGTGCCAATATCGTTGTCGTGGCCTCGAGCAAAGCCCGTGTGGACTCGCTCTATTTTCAGAAACGGGTAAAACATGAAGATCCAATCCTCACACTTCATGCGAAAAAGGATGGCCAGAAGGTGCGGCCGTTCTACATCCGCCAGCTATATGATTACAGGCCGAGACCTTTTAAGAAAAGTAAAAGCTGAGTTGTGGTTAAAGAAAAGTCTGCTCGTCAGATCCTGCTGGAAAGGATAGAAGGTGATCCGTTTCAAGTGTTGAATATCCCATCTGCCAGATTTTCAGGATCGAGGAGTTTCACTAACGTTTCATAGGAAATATCTGTCTCTTCAACCGCCACATCAAGTATTGTCTTTCCTTCCTTGCGTGCTTTTTTAGCAATGGCCGCCGCTTTCAGATATCCAATATGGGGAGCCAGGGCGGTAACCAGTATCGGGTTCCTGGCAAGAGGAGATTGCATTTCCTCTCCATGAATCTGCATGTCTCTGATCGCTTTCTCTCCGAGAATTTCTGCAGAACCGCCAATAAGTTGAGCACTCTCAATCAGTCGTGCCGCGGTAATCGGCAGCATCGTGTTTAATTGAAAGTTTCCTGACTGAGCTGCGATGGTAATGGTCGTGTCGTTACCAATCACCTGGGCTGCAGCCATGCAGACCGCTTCGGGTATGACCGGGTTTATTTTGTCCGGCATTATTGAAGAACCAGGCTGCAATGAAGGAAGGCTTATTTCATGGAAGCCCGCAAGGGGACCAGAATTCATCCAGCGCAGGTCGTTGGCAATTTTCATCAGACAGCATGCAGCTGTCTTTAATTGCCCTGAGGCCTCGAGAGGATTGTCGATACTGCTGATCCCTTTATATTTTGATTTCATGGAAGAAAACTGAAAGTTGTAGTGTTGGCTCAGTATTGTTATGATACGCTTACTGAAAGCGGGATGGCAGTTCACTCCGCTTCCGATCGCGGTACCGCCAAGCGGTAACTGGCTCAATCTACAAAGTGTCTCCTGTAATCGTGAGACGCTGTCATCGATCAGGCAGGCCCAACTCTCCAACTCATGACTCAGCCTGATTGGCAGTGCGTCCATCAGGTGGGTTCTGCCAGTCTTTATAACAGAACGATGCTCCTTTGCCTTGCTGCGAATCAGGGTGGCAAGGGAGCTCAAGGAAACGATTGTCCTGTTTTTAATCGTTAAGGCGGTTGCAATGCAGAGTGCTGATGGTATAACGTCGTTTGAACTTTGTCCCATGTTTACATGATCATTTGGTGAGACTTCCGTTCCCTGGCGAGCGGCAAGAGAACTGATTACCTCATTGATGTTCATGTTGGTACTTGTGCCGGAGCCTGTCTGATAAACAGGTACCGGGAAATGGTCGCCTAAACCGTCTTCAAGAAGAGTGGTTACGCTGGTGATAATAGCGTCTGCTCTATCAGGGGACAGAAGGTTCAAATCGAGATTTGTTTTGGCCGCGGCCAGCTTGATGATCAGTAATGCCCTGATAAACGCCTCAGGCATCGGTTCCGTTGAGATAGTGAAATTATTTAAGGCTCGTTGGGTTTGTGCGCCGTACAGCGCCAGAGAGGGAACATTGATTTGTCCCATAGAATCATGTTCAATTCGGTATTTTTCGCTCATTTCATATCGCCCTGTTTGCTGGAATAATAAAAAGATTTTATAATCTCGATATAAAATAAGCTCTTTTCAGTTTTTTTCTGCATGTTGCACCATAAACTGTCAATTCAGAGTCAGCTTTGAGAGGTAAGCCACATTTTTTATGAATAAATCCAGACGAGCCGATCATTGTTTTGCTCCGCTCTCAGCCTCGAGGGCACGACTGCTGATTCTCGGCTCTTATCCAGGAGTTAGATCGTTGGAGCAATCTCAATACTATGCACATCCGAGGAATGTGTTCTGGGATATTTTATCTGAAATTGTCGGATTCGAGCGTTCTTTGGAGTATCAGGAAAGAGCAGCAGCCCTGCAGCAGGCAGGAATTGCTCTGTGGGATGTCCTTTACAGTTGCAAACGAATCGGCAGTCTTGATTCCAGCATAGAACCAGCATCAATTGTCATAAATGACTTCGATACATTTTTCCTGGGGCACCCGCTGATCAAGGCCATTGTCTTTAATGGTGCAAAGGCAGAGCAGGAGTTCAAGAAACGGGTCTTGCCGGCTACAGCAGATCTGATCGCTTCAAAACAACTTTTAAGGCTGCCATCAACGAGTCCGGCGATGGCATCGATGACCTATGCGAAGAAGCTGGAAAGCTGGAAGGTAATAAAGGACTACTTACACTGACGATGAACGGTGCCGTTGAAATTTGAAGGTAGTAGGATATGCCTGCGCTTCAAATTTGTCAGCAATGCCCGGGTTGGCATCATAATCGTGATCCTCCGGAAAGGTAATTTAAGGACCCGGCTCTAGACAAGCTGTTTGCCTTTTTCTCTAAAGCAGGCAGGCAACACAGTGTGCAACCTGCCCGCAGTCATCAATGGGAAACGATCAGGCCTTCCAGAGACCGTGAAGGTTGCAGTACTCCCTGACACTCACTTCTGAGGCTTCTACAGGGAAAAATGCTTTTGGCTCATCACCGGGCTTTAAGAAAACTTTATAACTGGTACCATTGGCATTAAGCTCTATCCACTCGATAAGATGTTTTTCTTCCATGGGGTGGGCAACGGAGCCGACAGCAACTTCCCAGCCTCCATCAACTTTAGTCGCAACCGGAACGTGCTTTTCCTGTGCAGCGTCAACAGTATTTTCCTTCATGTTGACCATGTCCTGCCCGCAGCAAACCAGTGCACCGGCTCCTCCGGTTAAAACTTCCACGATATTGTTGCAGATATTACATTTATAAACTTCAAGTCTTTCGGCCATAGCTACTCCTCCTTATTTAGATTTGAGAGCGAACATAACGTCGCAAGTATACTGTAATAAACAGTGATTTGTACAGCTTAAATATAATTATGGAATTTCTGAAATGCCTACCATTAAAATTTTGTGGATAATTTCTGGCAATTATATGGAGTTAATGAGTATATTAATATTTTTATGAGACTGGTGTCTATAATTTAAAACGCTTGACCTTGATGGTAATGGTTATTATTACTGGAACCAATTGTAACAATTTATATGTATCTGTCAACAAACCATTGTAGTAATTAAAAATATGACTATTTCTTTTGATGAGTCAAACATGTTATAGCGTTCTCATAGAGAAGCTAACGTTCGATATGTTAAGACAGTCACCAGCAATTAAAATGAGGAGGATCCATATCAATGAAGAAAATTATGATTGCGTTACTGACGGCCACGTTCGCATGTTTTTCAGCTACGCCGCTTCTTGCCGAATCATATGATCATGAGGTAAAAGCAAAGGATATGACCTTTGCCTGGAAGGTGGACGGTGATGTTCTGCATGGTAAAATGTCTGCAAAGACAAAAGGATGGGTCGGGGTGGGCTTTAACCCCAGTACAAAAATGAAGGATGCCAACTTTATCCTCGGCTACGTAAAAGATGGCAAAGCAGAAGTTGTTGATCATTTTGGTACCAAGGCAACAGGTCATGATGCGGATAGCAAGCAGGGTGGCAGTGACGATGTAACCCTCGTTGCCGGTAGTGAAGACAACGGCTTAACGACTATAGAATTTACCATGCCGATGAATTCCAGTGATAAAATGGATAGCGCTTTAACCGCGGATGGTGATACCATCCTGCTTCTTGCCTATGGCCCGGACCGGGACAGCCTGAAGCCCAGACATAAATTTAAAAAGACAATGACTGTGAATCTATCTACTGGTGCATCAAAATAATCAGCAATGTAACAAGTCATCGCGTGGATATCAGAAAGAAACTGCTTACTGTTGGGATTATCTGCCTGCTGGTGTATCCGTTGGGTATTCATGCGCAGGAGAAGGCAGAAACAGATATATCTGAATCTCAGGGCAAAATCTGGGTTGATGAACAGACAGGTGCATTCCTGCCGCTTGATCTTGGGTTTGTCGATGAAAATAACATGGATGTAACGCTTGGCAGCTTGATTGATAAGCCAACGATCCTGCTGCCGATCTATTTTTATTGTCCAAATAGCTGTAGTACGAATCTTGCGAATCTTGCGTCTGCGATGAACCGGATGAAGATGACACCGGGTAAGGACTATCGGGCCATTGCCTTGAGCTTTAACGACCGGGACACTCCCAAGGACGCACGAGATGCTAAAGGCAATTATTTAAATCTGCTCTATGATGCGTTCCCGGAGGATCAGTGGAGTTTTATTACCGGATCCAAAGAAAATATATCCAAAGTTCTTGAGATAATAGGCTATGCCTTTAAGCCGCTCGATGATGGAACATTTATTCATCCATCTGCACTGGTTACCGTTGCTGAAAATGGTATGGTTATAAAATATGTCTACGGAAATTTTATCCCCGGTGATGTCGAGATGGCACTAGCGGAGGCAAAGAGCGGAGTTCCAGCTTTATCGGTCAAACGGCTGCTCAATTTCTGTTTTAATTACGACCCCGACAAGAACAAAACCCTTTTCCAGGTAGTCAAAGTAGTGGTGTTGATTCTCTTTGGCGCCCTTGTCGCGCTCTTTTTTGTAAAGTTTCTTAAACGGAAAGGCGCTGAAACCCCGGGAGAAGGAAAACCTTGAATGGATAATTGACATGACAGCACGACAATCTTTTTTTGATACCCCGTCTCCGGCGGGACTGACAGGAATAAAGGCCTGGCTGCTGACGCACGATCATAAGCGTCTTGGCCTAATGTATCTCTGGGCCGTCTTTTTCTGGCTGGTGCTCGCCTTATTCCTCGGCCTGGCTCTTCGCACAGAACTCATGGGAATGGGTGAGACCATCATGTCGGCGCAGACGTATAACTCGACGTTTACGCTGCATGGCGTGATCATGATTTTTTTATTTATGATACCGGCGATTCCAGCAATTTTCGGTAATTTTTTTCTGCCGATCCAGATCGGGGCGGATGATGTTTTCTTTCCGCGCCTGAACCTGTTTTCCTGGTATCTGTTCATGATTGGCGGACTCTTTGCCATTATTTCGCTCTTCGGTGGAGAGGGGTTTGCAGACACCGGCTGGACCTTCTATGTACCGTTCAGTGTCGGGACGGAAAGCAATGTTTCCATGACCGTTACGGCGGCATTCATTCTCGGCATGTCCTCTATGCTGACCGGTCTCAATTTCGTAACGACCGTCCACCGCATGCGGGTAAAGGGGATGGGCTGGTTGCAGGTCCCACTTTTTACCTGGTCGCTTTATGCGACCGCCTGGGTCCAGATTCTGGCTACGCCGGTTATTTCAATTACTCTGGTCCTGGTTATCCTGGAGCGCCTTCTGAACATTGGTCTCTTTGATCCCGACAAAGGTGGAGATCCATTGCTGTATCAGCATCTGTTCTGGATGTACTCCCATCCAGCTGTCTATATCATGATTCTGCCGGGTATGGGAGTCATCTCTGAAATCATTCCGGTATTTTCAAGAAAAGCCATCTTTGGCTACAAGGGTATCGTTATTTCTTCAATGGCTATTGCTGTTGCCGGTTCACTGGTGTGGGCTCATCACATGTACACCAGCGGAATGAGTGATGTATCGGTATTTGTCTTCTCCCTTCTGACCTATCTGGTAGCGATTCCCAGTGCTGTAAAGGTGTTTTCCTGGCTGTCAACCATGTATAAAGGTTCTATCTTGATGACGCCTCCGCTCCTGCTGTCGCTGGTATTTATCTATCTCTTTACGGTGGGTGGACTGACGGGGCTGGTCATAGGCGCTGCAGGGACGGATATTCATGTTCATGACACTCAATTTATCGTCGCGCATTTTCATTTCACCATGTTCGGGGGAACCGGATTTGCCTTTTTTGCTGCACTGCACTACTGGTGGCCGAAGATGTTCGGGGTCATGTACAACTTCAGGCCGGCCTATATCGGGACTGTACTTGCAGCGGTAGGTTTTGTTTTCCATTATGTGCCAATGTTCATTCTAGGGATGCAGGGTATGCCGAGGCGCTATTTTGATTATCTGCCGCAATATGAAACAGGCAATTTTCTGGCTGGGTTTGGTGGTTATCTGATGGTATTAGGTATCATGATAATGTTCATCAACTTGTGGATCAGCCTTAAAAAGGGAGAGACGGCTGTTGATGATCCATGGGGTGGAACTACACTAGAATGGTCGATTCCTTCTCCGCCGCCGCTGCACAATTTTATCGGGGAACCGGAGGTTAAAGACTACCCGTACGATTTCTCGGATGTGATTAAACGTTCAGCCAAGAGCAGTCAATAAGGACGTGGAGATGGAAAAAGCAATTGATAAAACAGGTGTGAAGATAGGAATGTGGATATTTCTGTACTCTGAGTTGATCCTTTTTGGTGGACTCTTTGTGCTCTACGCCGTCTATTTCTATGAGCATGCGGAAAGTTTTGCCGCTGGTGGAAAAGAGCTTAATCGCATTTTTGGTACCGCCAACACCCTGGTCCTGTTGATCAGCAGTTTCACGGTGGCAGCCTCGATTACCGCGATACAGAGAAACAAGAAAGGACAGGCAATCGGTCTGCTGATATTTTCCTTTTCCTGTGGTGTTATCTTCCTGATAAATAAATATTTTGAATGGAGTGCCAAATTTCATCATGGTCTGTATCCTAACTCCGAAACGTTGTTGAATGGAGAACCGGGATTAAACATCTTTTTCGGTCTCTATTACACGATTACGGGCCTGCATGGGGTACACGTTATTATCGGTATGATCCTGCTTGCCATCAGCCTGGTACTGGTGATTAGAAACAAGGTGACCCAAGAGCGGTATGCGATGCTTGAAAACAGTGGCCTCTATTGGCATCTGGTCGATCTTATCTGGATTTTTGTCTTCCCTCTTTTTTATCTGGTTCTTTAGATTAATGTGGAGAATGTCATCGTGAACGAGCATGAAAGTGAACATCAGCTGAGCTACAGTTTTCTTGGTTGGATACTTGCGTCGCTGATCCTGTTGACGGCTGTGACGGTAGGTGTCTCATATGTTGACTGGCTGTTTTTAAATGTGCCGATAGCCCTGTTTGTGGCTTCATGCAAGGCCACACTGGTACTGCTGTTTTTTATGCATATCAAATATGAAGGGTTGGTCATCAAGGCTTCTTTCATCAGTACCATTTTGGTCGTGGCCTTAATGATAAGTTTTACCTTCTGGGACGTAGCTTTCCGTTAGACTTTTAAGGAGTGAGTGAAGCGGTATGGATCCTGTAAAAGGCGTAGATCTGGCTTTCTGGTATATTTTAGGTATCTCCGGTATCCTGCTTGTCGGTATTACTGTGGTTATGATTGTTTTTGCGGTCAAATATCGACGCAGCAAGCATCCCAACCCTGCAGATATCAGGGATAATCTCAACCTTGAGGTTATCTGGACCGCCATTCCCACCATCATTGCTCTGACAATGTTCTATGTTGGATGGCAATCTTATCTCGGTCTGCGAGAGGTCCCGGAAGGCGCTATGGAAATTGAAGTAGCCGGTCAGATGTACTCCTGGATATTTCTCTATGACAATGATAAGGAAACCGAGAATGAACTGGTTGTTCCTCTGGGTAAGGCGGTAAAACTCAATATCACATCCTGGGATGTGTTGCACAGCTTCTCTATTCCCGCTTATCGGGTCAAAGTCGACGCGGTTCGGGGTTTGACTACCTATGTCTGGTTCAATGCCGATAAAATAGGCGAGTATGATATCTTGTGCACCGAGTTCTGCGGAGTAGATCACGCCAATATGGTCGCCAAGCTCAAAATTATTCCAGAGGATGAATACAATATCTGGCTTCAAGAAGAGGAGTGAATTACGTCACTAATTCAACACAGACTCTTTTTCCAATGGGCTTAGGGACCCTTCTCAAATATCACCTTCAGATTGCCAAAGTCCCGCTCTGCCTGCTGGTAGCATTTTCATCATTTTTTGGATATTTTCTGGCCACAGCTCAGTCCCTTGTCCCCGGTTTATTCGTGTTTTTTGGTGTGTTAATGTTGGCAACCGGAGCCGCGAGCTTGAACAGTGTCCAGGAGAGACGGGCAGATAAGGCCATGGGGCGAACGCGAAACAGACCGCTTGTCCAGGGGGTGGTTTCCAGGCGCCGTGGCTTGCTGCAGGCACAGCTGCTGCTTGGACTCGGATTCTTCATTCTCTATATCGGGTTTCCCACTATAGCTCCAATTCTCGCCGGGATCACTGCTGTTTTTCTCTACAATTTTATATACACTCCCCTGAAACAAAAAACCGTATGGGCAATTATTCCTGGCGCGCTATGCGGGGCAATACCTCCCTATATCGGCTGGCTGGCAGCTGGAGGCTCATATTTCTCACCGGTTATAATGGGTGTTGTTGCACTCTTTATTGTCTGGCAGATTCCACACTTCTGGCTGGTGGTTCTTGACAATCAAAGAGATTATCACTCAAGCGATATACCAAACATGTTGAAGATGATGCCGGTACGCTCACTGAGACTTGTTTCAATCGTCTGGGTCTTGTCTCTGGTAACAATTTTACATATCATTGTGTTACTGCTCGTAGACATGCCATCGCTGGGTAGAGCGATCATCAGTTTTGGAAGTCTCTTCTTCCTGTTTTTTTATGCTTACCAGCTCGGTTTCAAGAACCGGTTTTCGTACCGTTTTCTTTTTATCACGCTTAATATCTTCATGTTCCTGGTGATGGTGATTCTTGCCTGTGGTTCACTTGCCAGAGGGGGGTAGGAAGAGCAGAAAAAGTGGATGAAATGAAAAACCCGCTCCTTGCTCATTTTTCGGGCCGGTCAGCTGAAATATCCCTACCTTGATTTCACCAGTAAAAATACTTATCTAAAGTTCACGAGCAATCAGCCTTGAAGTCAAAATCTCTGCTTGACGATCCGCCAGAACAAAGGTGAAGAAGTCATGGGTTCAGAGATGGGAAGGATTATCCTTCCCAGGTGCAATTAAAGAGATTTTCTTATTTTTAGATATCGGTGAGGATTCTGGCATGGGAAAGGACAAAAAGATCAAGAAGAAATGTTGTGGCAAATTTGTCAAGAAGGGAAAGCATTGCAGTAGTTGTCCGGTAACGGCAAATCGCAAAGAATGCAAAGCTGATAAGAGTTATTGTGACGACTGCACGGTGAAGCCAAAAGACAAAAAGGTGAAAAAGTCGTCAGTGAAAGGAAAAAAGAAAAAAAAATAATTACCAATCAACCAATGGGGAGCGAATCTCTTGTAACGGGAATTGTCTAGAGGACATTTCCCTGTTATCTTCTTAATTAAACGAAAAAAATGGAGAAAACGTAATATGATTAGTGACAAGTTGTGTTCAGCCTTGAATAAGCAGATTAATGCGGAATTGTATTCATCCTATCTCTATCTTTCCATGTCCGCATGGTTTGAGGGTAAAAGTCTGTCAGGCTTTGCCAATTGGATGCGGGTACAGGCGGAAGAGGAAAACTTCCATGCCATGAAGATGTTTGATTATGTTCATGAACGTGGGGGCCGAGTTGATCTTGAGGCAATTGGGAAACCCGAGTCAGATTGGGAAAGCCCACTGGCAGTAATCGAAGCAGTGCTCAAACATGAGGAACTCGTGACTGGTCTTATCAATGATCTGGTGGATGTTTCAATGGACGTACGCGACCATGCTGGAACATATTTTCTACAATGGTATGTTGAAGAACAGGTTGAGGAAGAGAGTCACGTTGGTACGCTTCTCGAGCGAATGAAAATGATCGCTGGTGATTCAGCAGCGATGTTTGCATTGGATATGGAGATGGCAAAGAGGGTTTTTACCCCGCCTGCAGAAGCATAATTTAGCACAGGGAGACACGTTATGGCTGTTGATTGGGCATATATGAGAAAGGGCTGAGTATCATGTAAAAAAGCCTGGGAGGTTTTTTCAGAAGCGGGTGTGGTGGTTGGAGAAGAGGTAGATGCTAAAAAAGAAGTAATTACCAGTGAAGATGTCTGGTCTGTTTTGTCGGCAGCTGAAACGGTGTATGTGGCAAGTGGTAAGAAGACTTTGGAGTATACACCCAGCAGTAGTAAAAAGGATGAGCTGGTAAAGAAGGCAACAGGAAGAACCGGCAATCTCAGGGCACCGACCGTCCGCAGAGGGAAGTTGCTTTATGTTGGTTTTAATCAGGAAATGTATGATAATCTGTTTGCTTAGGACACATTCTTTTTCTTCAATTGAGACGCATTATTTTGTGGAAGGCAACCGTATCTTTTGGAAAAAGCGGTTGCCTTTTTTTACGTACCTCGAGATATCATTGAGCTGGAATGCATTACTGGGTCAGCTTCCCTTATTCTTCTCAGCGATCAGAGAGTGCCCGGTTTGCCGGCCGTAGGTTCTCGCCTGCTTAAGCTGGGCTGTCGTATGTCCGAAGTGAGGATAATAATTCCGGAAAAAATTCATTATTTCCGGGCGGTAGCCTGCAGACTTCAGGAAGACGCCGATTGTACTCCACGGTTCTGAGACCGGATGTGTGAAAACCAGGCTTTCCTCAAGATCTGCTCCGAGGCTGATGAGTTTCTTGCGCAGAAAGTAGTTGTGGAGGCGATAATAGCCGCGGCATGAAATGAGGGGCAGGACCCGCTGGCCAGCCATCAATGTCCGTCCATCCCTATCAAACAGACTCAGTACCGGGCCGCTGGGGTTATACGACCAGGTTGGCCCGGAAATGACGATCAGGTCATATGATTTGAAACACCTGGAATGCAGTGGCTCTATCTGGATTCGGAAACGAAAGAAGGTGGTGATCATCATTTTAAGCGTGTGGGTTATGTTTTTAAAAGGAAATGATATTTTCTCACACGCTCTCAGTTGTTCTACAGCTACGGAGACACCTTCATCTTTGAGCCCTGCTTTAAACAGGTTAACAAGTCCGCGACTCTGCCCACTGAGGCTGTAATAAATGATGAGTACGTTCGGTGTTGTCTGCTCTTGGCCCACGCTTATTTGTACCAAAATCTCGTTTATTTCGTTGATGAAGGAGTTGTTATACCTGAGTTAAATAATTGTTTATTCACAACTATTATCCCGAATAGCTCTGCAAATAGGTACCATGTTATTTATGGGAGAACAAGCAATTATGAAAGGATGGCCACAGAATTTTTTCAATAACAGGATGCCTGTATTTCACAGATCCTGCTGAATCAACGGAAAACTGGTGTTTTGAAAAAAGAAAGGTTGATGGGCTGAAGAGAGGAGTGGGAATAATATTATCAGGTTATGCGGGGGGTGTTCGCAACGATAGGTGCTTCTATAAAATTTGTGGCCCGCAGAAAATAACATAGCTGCCGCAGTATTAACAAATAACTGGGCAGCTATGCTGAAACTCTTATTTATTCATCATACTTCCAGAAAGCGTCTTGCTCTGCACCACAGAGTGGGCATACCCAGTCAGCCGGCAGGTCTTCCCAGGCAGTATCCGGATCAACTCCATTTGCGTAATCACCTTCTGCGGGATCATAAATATAGCCACACGGGCATTCCCATTTCTGCATAACTTCCTCCATTATTATAGTTTTTTGGTTGAGTTAATGATAATGATTATCTTTCACAGATGATTAGACTAAAAAAAAAATCATGTCAACAAATACCTTTAATTTCAGTGGAAAAAAAGAGTATTAAACGTGCTATAATTAAGGATTAAGTTCATTTCTTTCTTGTAGATTTGGGAGCGGTTTCTGCAGCTGTTGCAATAATCTTTTTTGCAGGTATCAGAGCAGTTGCTGTTGCAGATACAATATTTCCTGCTACGCCCGGTCCGTCGCCTGCCATATATAAGCCTTTGATAGCAGTTTCCAGATTGTTATCTGTATCGACCTGGGTTGCAAAGAATTTTATTTCGGGAGCATAGAGCAGGGTTTCATCATTTGCAACTCCCGGAATCACCTCATTAAGCTGGTCAAGGCCGTCGACCAGGTTTGTCAGAATTCGTTCGGGAAGAGCCATGGCGATATCGCCGCAGGTCACATTTTTCAGTGTTGGATCGATATAACTGTTTCGTACTCTGTTCCAGGTAGAGCGCCTGCCTCTTTTTAAATCACCATATCGTTGGAGTGTTGGTTTGCCGCCGCCTATCAGGGTCGCGAGTTTACCAATAGATTCGCCGTACGCCTGATTGTCCTCAACCGGATCGGTGAGCACAACTTTAGAAAGGAAGGCAAAATTTGTATTATCACTTTTCCGGTCCATATAGGCATGTCCGTTTACACAGATGAAGTTCTGATAATTTTCAAGTGCCACGAAACCGCCGAAGTTAGTACAGAATGTTCTGGTCTGATCGTCGTATCGATTGGTTCTGATAAAGAAGGTGGGATCATAGATGACAGAACAGATGTCCTGCATGATCTCATTATGTACCTCGACCCGAACACCAACCTCGATTCCTCTTTGCGATACGTCGATTCCATTTTTCCTTGCCAACGAGCCAATCCATTCCGCTCCAACCCGTCCTGGTGCCATGATGATATTCTCGCTGCTGTACTGCCCCCGGTTTGTTGTCAGTCCTACAACCCTGTCTTTTTTAACGATGATATCGATTACTTCTTCTGAATGATGAAAGACAACACCTTTATCTTTAATATAGTCAGCCATACCGGCAATGTGATTAGGGAGATTGTCACTGCCGAGATGCTTCTGTTTGATGACGAGGAGATCGATACCACATCTTCGAGCGTCTTTTCTGATCTGACGAGCCTGGTCGATATCGGTTGGAAATACTTTGCCGTCCATGCCAAAGCGATTAAAAATGACCTCAGTCTCATCGATCAGTGCCTTTGCATCGGTTTCTGCCATAAACTGGGTAAGATCGGTTTTACCGAGTTTATGGATAAAATTCAGTTTGCCGTCAGAAAACAGACCGGCACCTCCTATTCCACAGAGGATATTGCATGGCTTACACTTGATGCATCCTTTATCCTTGATAGGGCATTTCCGTTTCAGGCTCGGCTTGCCCTTATCTATCACCAATACGTCAAGGTTCGAATTCTCTGCAAGATAATAGGCACCGAAGAGGCCTGCAGGGCCCCCGCCAACGATAATTACATCAAAGGTTGTCTTTTTAATTTTAGGGGTCATGTTCGATCAATCCTGTTCAACAGTAGCATGTACTTCATATTCGATTCTTTATTTCATCAGAAAAAAAGAATAAGCCCCGTAGCGCAGGGCAGCACGGGGCATAAAGAAAAGTGATTTTAAGGATAATTTTGCCACCACAAAGGTCATTGATTATCGGCCTTCTCCTCTGGAGGGGTAACTATTAAGCCAAATCCCAGTTTGACATTGTTTTCAATTTCAGTGAGCATTTCAGGGTGATCAGTGAGAAAGCGCTTGGCATTTTCTCGGCCCTGGCCAATACGCTCGTCACGGTAACTGTACCAGGCGCCGCTTTTGTCTACGATATCCTGCTCGACGGCAAGGTCGAGAATATCACCTTCAACTGAAATTCCTTCTCCATAGATGATATCGAACTCGCAGATTTTAAACGGTGGGGCAACCTTGTTTTTTACAACCTTTACTTTTGTTCTGTTGCCAATTACTTCCTGACCATCTTTTATCTGGTTAAGTCTCCTGATATCAAGTCTCAGCGAAGAGTAAAATTTCAGAGCATTACCGCCTGTTGTGGTTTCCGGGTTGCCAAACATCACACCAATTTTCATTCTGATCTGGTTAATAAAAACCAGAACGGTATTAGAGCGGTTAAGAACGCCGGTAAATTTTCTCATGGCCTGTGACATCAGCCGTGCCTGCAACCCAACATGTGCGTCGCCTGCATTTCCATCGATCTCAGCTCGTGGTACCAGGGCTGCCACGGAGTCAATAACGATAATATCAACACCTCCCGACCGAATCAATATCTCTGCAATGTCAAGCGCCTGTTCGCCATAATCGGGTTGTGAAACCAGAAGGTTGTCGATATCAACACCAAGCCGTTCTGCGTAGGTAGTATCAAGTGCATGCTCAGCATCGATAAAGGCTGCTGTTCCGCCACGCTTCTGGGCTTCTGCTATAACGTGGAGTGCCAGAGTTGTTTTACCACTCGATTCCGGTCCGTATATTTCGGTAACTCTTCCCCGGGGGAATCCTCCGACACCCAGAGCGATATCCAGGCTCAGCGATCCAGTCGGAATCGCAGGAATTTTTTCTGCTTCCTGGGAGCCAAGCCGCATGATAGAGCCTTTGCCGAACTGGCGCTGGATTTGGTTTAGTGCGTTATCTACACTGCTAACTTTATTTTTCTCTGGTGCCGACATAAACTGCTCCTGTCTTTTAGTGGTTAATTCAAATTAATTGGCTAATGACGGAGCCACTTGCAAAACGTTCTTTTCGCCCAAACTCTGCGTTATGCTCAAAATTTTATCCTCGGAATATTAACTATATGCCTGCGTTAAAATTTTTCTCATGCCTTGATTTTAGACGAAAACCCTCATTTTGCAAAAGGCTCAACGGTTAAGATATAAAAAGATGCGCAAGAAACATCAAGGATGATTCTTGGAAATTAATCATTACAACATTCTTCTTTTAATAGATAGAGTCGAAGAATATTCAGACCCGTATGGGCGGTGAGGGTTTGAACTCGATGCCTGTTTCCGGGAAAACGATACTGTTCGACAGTGCAATGGTTTTTATCACTGATTGCGATGAAAACCGTTCCAACAGGTTTATCCTCTGTTCCTCCGGTTGGACCGGCAATACCGGTAATGGAAAGGCCGATGTCACTTGCTGTTTTCTCCCTGATGCCGCAGGCCATTTCACGGGCAACTTCGGTGCTGACCGCTCCATGCTTTTCGATCAGGCTTTTATTGACTCCAAGAAAACGACTCTTCAATTCATTGCAATAGGTGACGGCTCCCCCCTTGAAATAGGCTGAGCTGCCGGCAACGCTGGTAATTCGGTGGGAGAGCAGGCCGCCGCTGCAGGATTCTGCGACTGCGAGTTGCATTTTTTTTCTGTTCAACAGCGTACCAATGCTTGTCTCTAGATCATCCAGGTCAGTACCATAAATTGATGATCCCAGAGCTTTTTCTATTGCCAGGCAGGACCGCTGGAAAAAATTATTCGAAGCTGCTTTGTCTTTACCACGGATCAGGATACTTAAGTGAACATCGGGAAATACCGGATAATAGCCGACCATCACCCCGTCTGGTATATCAAGCGTATTTATTATCCGGTTAACCTCCGGTTCAGGTACACCAAATATTTTATAGATTCGCTGACATGTGCGCAAACGTGAACCGGCCTTCCAGGCGGCAAGTCGCGGAAGGACGGCATCGGACATCAGATGGTGCATTTCATTTGGAACACCTGGCAGGAAATAAATAGGCGTATCATCATGAATGAGCTGATAGCCGGCAGTTCGAGATTTTGGGTCAAAGGCCTCCGCGCCGCGTGGGAGCCAGGCCAGTTTGTCCAATGGGTTGTCCGGAGCTGCATTCTGTTTGTTCAGATGGGACCTGATTCTGGCAAGCATTTCAAGATTAGGAATCGTTGGCCGGTTCAGGGCCTGTGACACGGCTTCGTTGGTGAGATCATCATCAGTCGAGCCAAGTCCACCGGTAACGATAATGAAATCGACACGGGTGATTGCCTGCAATAATGCCTCTCCAATAAGCTCTGGCGTATCCCCGATGGTACTCATCGCATGGATCGTGTAGCCGGCGTCAAATAATTTCCGTGCTGCGAACCCGCTGGTGGTGTTAAGAATTCTCCCGGAGGTGAGTTCATCACCAATTGCAATTATTTCGCCTTTCATGATTCGTTGATGAGGTGTGCTTTTATTGAACCGTTCAGCAGCCCTTCCAATTCAACGGAAACGATCCTGTTTTTCAGGTTGTCTTTTCCGTCCACCAGAACAGTGATGTAATTTTCTGAAAAACCTTTCAACAGGCCGGAACCATCCCTTTCATTTTCAATGAGTACTGTTTGTCTGGAACCTATATGGTGATTATAGAATGCAATACGATTTTTCTCACTTAAATTCCGTAAGATCTCTGCCCGTTCTGATTTTTCCTGTTTTTGAACCTGGTCAGTGAAAGAGGCTGCATTGGTACCGGGCCTTTTTGAATAGGGGAAAACATGCAGATAGGTGAAGTCAATACCCTCAAGAAATGATCTGGTGTTCTCAAAATGTTCCGTTGATTCCCCCGGAAAGCCAACCAGTACATCGATTCCGATTGCAGCATCGGGTAGCTGCGACCTGCACGCTTGAAAAATTGACAGGAACTGTTCCCGGGTATAGCGCCTGTTCATACGTTTGAGAATATCATTATCGCCACTTTGCAGCGGTATATGCAGATGCGGCATAAAATTATCCATTTTACTCATCAACGTTAACAATTGTGGACTGATTTCAAGCGGTTCAATCGATGATAAACGAAATCTGACATCCGGTATTGTCACACAGAGTAGTTCCATCAAGTTACTGATAGTAAGTGATTCCTCAAGATCTGCCCCGTACTGCCCGACATGAATGCCGGTTACAACAATTTCCCGGTGACCGGCAGCTTGATACTGCTGAGCCTGTTTTAAAACCGCATCTTTGGACAGGCTTCGGCTTCGCCCCCGGGTGTATGGAACAATACAATAGCTGCAGAAACTGTTACACCCATCCTGGATGCGGAGATATGCTCTGGTGCGATTGGAAAACTGGTTTACCGGCAGCAGGCAGATCTGTCTGGGATTGCTTTGAAGATTATCGGTAATGATGTCTTCTCTGCCTTTTTTTTCTAGTATATGAGGGACAAGTCTATCCTTTTGATCATTACCGATGATGCAGAGACGATGAGAAGGAATATCACTCATCTTTTTGATTTCTTCAGCTGCAAGCTGAGCATGACAGCCGGTAACGACGATGGCAGCCTTTTTATTTAAACGTGCTGCCTTGCGAATCATTTGACGAGACTGACTGCTTGCTTTACCGGTAACCGCGCAGGTGTTGATAACGATAATGTCGGCGTCATCGATCGATCCAGTAGAAATAAGACCCTGATCTTCAAAACTATTTTTTATGGAGGCTGATTCGAACTGGTTAACCTTGCAGCCCAGTGTGGTAATAAAGGTTTTTTTCATAATAAATTGGTTACACGAAGTGCAGGAGATTACTGCTCTGAAACAATTTCTCCGGAGCCAACGACTCTATCCCCATCATAAAGTACGGCATATTGACCAGGTGCAACAGCTCTTTGAGGTTCATCGAAGGAAAGTTTGAATGAATCCTTTGAGATAAAGGTAAAACGCGCTGACGTCCCGGGGTGAGAATAACGGATTCGAACCGTGTACTTTCTGTTATTTTCTGGTTTCGCCCGGTTAAGCCAGTGAGCAGAACAGGCAAACAGGGTGGTTGAAAAAAGGTCTTTGTCCTTTCCGACGACAAGCGTGTTGTTAACATGGTCGATAGCACATACATACCAGGGTGTGAGATCAGGAAGGCCGAGACCGCGGCGCTGCCCGATGGTATATCGATAGAGGCCTTTGTGCTGGCCAAGCACCGCCCCTGTCGTTGATACTACTGGACCAGGGGCAACCGATGGCTTATCATAGTTCTCCAGAAAGGAGCCGACTTTTTTCCCCTTAAGAAAACAGATGTCCTGGCTCTCTCTTCCCCTGAAATCAGTATAGCCTTCACTTTCCACAAAACGATAGATATCACTTTTTGACATTGAACCAAGCGGGAACAGTGCCCGTGAGAGCTGTTGCTGTGTGAGTCTTGAGAGAAAGTAGGACTGGTCTTTTTTGAAGTCCGTCCCGGTGTGCAGGAAGTACTCATCTGCACGGTGATCTATGCGTGCATAATGGCCTGTTGCGACGCGATCCATTCCCGCCGACAAAATAGTATCCATAAAGAGTCCGAATTTAATTTCACGGTTGCAGATCATACATGGGTTGGGTGTCTTCCCCTGGAAATAGCTGTTTGAAAAATAATCCAGTACCAGTTTCTTGAATTGTTTTTTCAGGTCAATGACCTGCAATGGTATGCCAATACCTTCAGCAAGAACTTCAACCCTTCTTTTCTGTTGCTCAAAATCGGGTTGATCAAGCGCCATAAAAAAGCCCTGTACCTCGTATTTATCTTTCAACAATAAAGCGACGGCGGTTGAATCCACACCACCACTCATTGCGATACCGACCGGTTGACGTGACATTGGAAAATCTTGCAACAAGAGTGATTATTATTTAAGAAAGGATCACATGAATGGTATCCACTTACCTTTTCACTATACACAGTACGCCTGAAATTAATCAGAGCAACCACAATAATGCACCATGGACCAAAAAAAAAGCAGTAATCCCTCGACGCCATCACTTCCCGAGCTTCTTGCTCCTGCCGGAAGTTTTGAGAAACTTGTAACGGCAATTCATTATGGGGCAGATGCCGTTTATCTTGGCGGGTCGAAGTACGGACTTCGGGCAAAAGCCGGAAATTTCTCAGACGAATCCATTCGTGAGGCTGTTATTTATGCTCATCAGCATAATGTCCGCCTCTATGTGACGGTAAATATTATTGCTCATGGCGATGATTTTGAAGGTCTTGAAGACTATCTGCTCCTTCTTGAGTCAGCCGGAGTAGACGGCGTTATCATTTCCGATCCGGGGATTTTGGTTTTAGCCAAGAAGACGATCCCCCGCCTGCCGATTCATCTGTCAACCCAGGCCAATGTGACTAACCCGGGAGCGGCATCATTCTGGAGCGGTCAGGGGGTTTCAAGGCTCAATCTGGCCAGAGAACTTTCACTATCAGAGATTCAAAACATCAGGGCAATGGTTGCCGCCGAGCTTGAGATATTTGTTCATGGGGCCCTTTGTATCTCGTATTCCGGCAGGTGTATGCTTTCTAATTACATGACGGGGCGGGATGCAAACCAGGGAAACTGCGCCCACCCCTGTCGTTACCGTTATTCACTGGTGGAAGAAAAACGCCCGGGAGAATATTTCCACGTAGAAGAGGATCGTCGGGGAACCTATATATTCAACTCAAAAGATCTCTGCCTGGTAAGACGATTGCCTGAATTGGTCGCTGCTGGAATAGATTCGATTAAAATCGAAGGGAGAATGAAGTCAATTTTTTATGTTGGCGGTGTTGTTCGGGTCTACCGCGCAGCACTTGATTATCTTGCAACGCTGGATTTATCAGCCTGGGATCAGCCAGGTAAAATCAAGATTCCCGAGGAACTGCTGCAGGAAATTGCCCGTACCGGTACTCGTGATATCACAGAAAATTTCTTTGATGATCTGCCGGGCGCAAATGAAATGCTCTACCACTCATCACGATTTGACCAGGATTATGAACCGGTAGCGGTGATCAGGGAAATAACGGAATATCCACTGGTGGAGGCGAGAAATGTACTGCTCTGTGGTGAGCGAATAGAATATATGGAACAATCTGTGGCAACGAGTGACTTTATTGTTGAAAAAATGGAAGACGAGAGAGGGCGCGATGTCCAGCGGGCAAATCCTGGAAACAGGGTGAGACTGGTTTTAAAAGGAGAACAGGCGAAACTGGAAAAAGATGGGATTTTCAGGCGCAGAAAACCGGCCAAAGACCACTCTTCTGCACCTGGAAACACCTGATTTCAAAATTATTTTTTGCTCAATATTTCTTTCTGCCAGAATGTCGGCCCGGTTTTGTGAACAGCTTCACCCCTGCTGTCGACGGCGACCGTCACCGGCATGTCTTCAACATCAAATTCATAGATCGCTTCCATACCCAGGTCCTCGAAAGCAACCGTGCGCGAGTTTTTTATTGCCTTCGAAACAAGGTAGGCGGCCCCGCCGACGGCCATCAGGTAGACCGCCTGATGTTTTTTAATTAATTGAATTGTTTCTTCTCCACGCTCAGCTTTGCCGATCATACCGACGAGTCCTGTTTTGCTGAGCATCATATGGGTATATTTGTCCATTCTGGTTGAGGTCGTCGGGCCGGCTGGGCCGACGACCTCATCGCCAACTGGATCAACCGGGCCGACATAATAGACAAACCGGTTATTAAAGTCGACACCAGTCGGCATCCCCTTGCCCTCGTCCAGGAAGGTCTGGATGCGCCGGTGAGCGGCATCCCGACCGGTAAGTATTTTGCCGTTTAAGAGCAGGGTGTCACCAGCTTTCCAGGAACTGATTTCATCTTTGGAGATGTTGTCAAGGTTAACCCGTTTGACATTTTCAGCCGCTTCCATGGAAATTTCCGGCCATGCATCAATATTGGGTGGAACCAAGTCAGCGGGACCGGTGCCGTCAAGGCAGAAATGGATGTGGCGGGTAGCGGCACAATTGGGGATCATGGCGACAGGGAGAGAGGCAGCGTGGGTCGGAAAATCAAGAATCTTAACATCGAGTACGGTGGTAAGTCCTCCTAAACCCTGGGCTCCGATACCAAGATCATTTACCGCTTCAAATATTTCCAGTCGTAATTCTTCCACCCAGTTTGCAGGTCCGCGTTCTATTAATTCGTGAATATCCACCGGATCCATCAGGGACTCTTTTGCAAGGCACATGGCCTTGTCGATGGTTCCCCCGATTCCGATGCCGAGTATGCCGGGTGGACACCAGCCAGCACCCATCAGAGGAAGCGTCTTTTTAACCCAGTCAACAATCGAGTCTGCCGGGTTCAGCATGACCATTTTACTTTTGTTCTCAGAACCGCCTCCTTTGGCGGCGATATTAACTTCAACCGTGTCACCTTTCACCATCTCAACGTGAACGACCGCCGGTGCGTTTGTATTAGTGTTTATACGATCTGCTGCCGGAGGAGCAACGATCGATTTGCGAAGCGGGTTGCTGGTGCTCGTGTATGCCCGTGTCACCCCTTCATCGACCATTTCCTGGATGGTTTTTTCACTGTCAAAGGTAGTGTTCATCCCCAATTTTACAAAAACGGTAATAATACCGGTGTCCTGACAGATAGGTCGTTTACCGATGGCGCACATGCGGGAATTTATCAGGATCTGACCGATTGCATCTTTAGCAGCCTGACTTTCTTCTTTTTTATAGGCACGATACATTGCCTCAACAAAATCGAGCGGATGGTAGTAGCTGATATATTGCAGACTGTCTTCAATGGAGCATATAAAATCTTCAGTTTTGATAATTGCCATGTGTCTCCTCTTATTGTGATCTTTTGTTTGGTTTTATAAGTAGTCTCGATTTGTTACTCAGCGTATTCGACTGCGGTCCTGGTGATAACCTGACGGAGCCGTGGTATTTGGCATAATAACCCCTTTTTTACCGAGGATAGTCCCTGGGCTGGTGACAGAGTTACAACCGGTCTGGGCATTATCGCCAAGGATCGCCCCGAATTTTCTCATACCGGTATCCGTTAGTTTCCCCTCAATTAATAGCAGGACATTACCAGGAATGAATTTGAGATTGGCAAATTTAGTTCCCGCTCCCAGATTGGCGTTATTACCGAGAATTGAGTCGCCAAGATAGGCAAAGTGGCCGGCCTTGGCATCGTCGAGAAAGATTGAGTGCTTGACCTCGGTTGTGTGTCCAACAACACATCGGTCACCAATGAGGCAGTAGCCCCGCATATAGGCTCCTTGTCGGATCTCGGTACAATTGCCAATTATAGCAGGCTCTTTAATCGTAGCTCCGCCTTCGATCAGGCTTGCCCTGCCAATTCTAATGTTCGTCCCCATTACTATTGTCCCGGCCATGATCAGCGAGGCACCGTCCAGCACGCTGCCGTTTCGTGATATGACAAGATTGCCTTTACCGGTGTCGCCGTAACTTATTTCACACTCTTTTGCCAAAATGAGGTTATTGTTAAATAATACGACATGGCTCTCGAGGGGGATTCCATTTGCTATGGGCCTGAGTATCTCGGTCTGGTAACGGTAATCGTTCATGTAGCTTTTCAGGTTGTTTAAAGCAGACCAGACGGGCTCAGAATCAGAAAAGAGGCTTTTATGATCATAGGCCGTTGTGTCAAACAGTGATTGTGCGAGTAGCATCTAAAATCCTTAAGCTAAAGATGATTTAATAGTGGTAATTTTTGTTTGCGAATAACCAATATGGTTGAATTACGGTAATTGATCAAGAATTTTTCAGAGCAGTGCATGGATCCATGAGAAGTGTCTTGACTTAAAGATCCTCAATGTTTAGGTTTTCCACGGTTTTTTTGGCTATTGATTCCGGTGTTTGAGTGTAACAGAAACTCATCGGTATACACATGAAATTTAATGATAAATGATCGACCATTCGGTGGTTGTGGAGGTATAAGTGGAATTTAATGATTCGCTCAGCTTAGGCATGGACGATTTTTCCAGCAACGAGGATCTGGAGATACCGGACCAGTTGCCGATGATGGCGGTCAGGGATGTCGTCATTTTCAATTATATGATTATTCCCCTGTTTGTTGGCAGGCCAGGTTCTATAGAAGCAGTAAATGAGGCATTGAACTCAAATAAATTACTCATGCTCGTTACCCAGCGTGATGCAACCAAGGACAACCCCTCGACTGAGGATTTATACGATGTTGGCATGGTCTGTATGATCATGCGTACGCTGAAGCTGCCTGACGGGCGGCTGAAAGTTCTTGTGCAGGCAATGTCAAAAGCCCGAGTAACCGAATACCATAGAACCGAACCCTCCTACCAGGTGTCTGTTGAGGTGGTTGAGGATGAAGAAGGCGGTGAAATTACAGTGGAAGTCGAGGCGCTGATGCGCACCGTCCGGGATCAGACAGAAAAAATTATGTCACTCAGAGGAATCCTCTCTGCGGACCTGATGATGATCATTAACAACATAGAAGATCCGGGGAGACTTGCTGATCTGGTTGGCTCAAATCTGAGGCTCAAAATTGTAGAGTCCCAGTCTATTTTGGAAGAGGTAAACCCGGTAAACCGGCTCCGTCTGGTCAGTACATTGTTGGGCAAAGAGCTGGAGGTTTCCACGGTACAGGCCAAAATCCAGAATGAAGCAAAAGAAGAGATGTCTAAGTCTCAGCGTGAATACATTCTTCGCGAACAGCTTCATGCCCTGCAAAAAGAACTCGGGGATACCGATGAGCGCACGCAGGAAATAGATGAACTCGAGAAGAAGATCAAGAAGACCAAGATGCCCAAACAGATTCGCAAGGAGGCGAAAAAACAGGTTAGTCGGATGGAGATGATGCATCCGGACTCCTCTGAAGCGACCATCATACGGACATATATCGATTGGATTCTTGATGTGCCGTGGAAAAAAGGTACAAAAGACCGGCTGGAATTAAAGGCTGCAAAACAGGTGCTTGATGAAGATCATTATGGACTCGAGCGTGTTAAAGAGCGAATCCTTGAGTATTTGGCAGTGCGCAAGCTGAATAAGTCAACCAAAGGGCCGATCCTCTGCTTCGTTGGACCTCCGGGTGTTGGCAAAACCTCTCTCGGACAATCCATTGCCCGTGCAATGGGACGAAAATTCCATCGTATCTCATTGGGTGGAATGCGAGATGAGGCGGAAATACGAGGACACCGGCGCACCTATATCGGTGCCATGCCGGGCCGGATTATCCAGGGATTGAAAACGGTAAAGTCAAATAATCCGGTATTTATGATGGATGAGATCGACAAGGTCGGAGCTGATTATCGCGGAGACCCATCCTCTGCTCTTCTTGAAGTTCTTGACCCGGAACAGAACTTTGAATTTTCAGATCACTATCTCAATCTGCCGTTTGATCTCTCCAAGGTGATGTTTATCACCACCGCCAATATGAGTGATACCATCCCGGGGCCTCTTCTGGACCGGATGGAAGTGATTCGCCTTTCAGGATATACGCTCGAGGAAAAGCTTGCCATAGCCAATCGTTATCTTATCCCTCGACAGATTAAGGAAAACGGCTTGAAACCATCCAAGATCCGCATGTCAGATGAGACGATTAATCTCATTATCACCCATTATACCAGGGAAGCAGGGCTGAGAAACCTTGAACGTGAAATAGGTAAGGTGTGCAGAAAGGTTGCTCGAAAAATTGCCGAGGGTGGCAGAGGGCCCTATACCGTCTCTGCCAGAAATCTGCATAAGTACCTGGGACCTCCCAAAATAATACCGGAGTCAGAACAGGAGACACTTGACCAGCCAGGACTGGTGACCGGCCTGGCCTGGACAGAGGTTGGCGGAGAAATACTGCAGATAGAAGTAAATCTGATGCCCGGCAAGGGGAAGCTGATAATGACCGGCCAGCTCGGAGATGTGATGAAGGAGTCAGCGCAGGCGGCTCTGACCTATTGCAGAAGCCGGTCCGATGATCTCACGGTTGAAGGAGATTACTTTGAAAAGGTCGATATCCACATCCATGTGCCTGCAGGTGCGATACCAAAAGATGGACCTTCTGCCGGTATAACCATGGCGACTGCCCTCTATTCTGCAATCTCAGGGCAGAAGATTAAACAAGGCCTGGCAATGACCGGAGAAGTAACACTCCGGGGCAGAGTTTTGCCCATCGGCGGGCTCAAAGAAAAAGCGCTTGCTGCATTACGGGCGCATATTACCCATGTGATTATTCCTGATCAAAACAAGAAAGATCTGACTGAAATTCCAAAAAATATCAGACAACAAATGACTTTTTACCCGGTTAAGGATATGGATGGAGTGATTGCAGTTGCTTTTGGTAAAGCAACAACGTCAGGAAATAAAAAAGGATAAGCATAATCCAGTGACCGGCACTTCAGAAGAAAAGCCCGGAAATCGTAAATATTTACTGAGGGGCGTTCTGTGGACGACCCTCAGTCTGTTCCTTGGGTCGTTAGTGCTGGCAGCATGGTTTCTCCACTATGCCTTGAGTCCGGGACCCTCTGTTGAAGCTTCTTCTGTTACTGTTTTCATTCCCCGCGGTACTTCCAGTAAGAATATTTCCGCACTTCTTGCTGAAAAAGAACTGATTCAAGATGATTTGAGGTTTCTGGTACTGGTCAGGTTGATGGGGAGATCAGCAAAACTTCAGGCCGGGGAGTTCAGTCTTACCACCGGCCAATCGCCCGTTGATCTGATTACTGAACTTTCTCAAGCGCGTCCCGTAGAGTACAACGTCACCATTCCCGAAGGCTTGAATATTTCAGAGATTGCTGACATTTTTTCAACCGGTGGATGGGTTGATAAAACAAATTTTATCGACAAGGCTCATGACACCGAGCTTATCGAAGAACTTGGTCTGGAAGGGCTTGACAGCCTGGAAGGCTATCTTTTCCCCGACACCTACCGCCTGATGAAACCAGTCAGGAGTGAGGTTGAAATAATCAAAATGCTTGTGGCAGAATCACTTTCGGTCTGGCAGCGTTTTTCCGATGTAAATCGAAGTGGTTTGAGCAGACATCAGGTCTTTACTCTCGCCTCAATAATAGAAAAAGAAAGTGGTGTCGATGAGGAACGTCCGGTTATTGCCTCGGTTTTTTTTAACCGACTGAAAAAAAAGATGAAACTTCAATCCGATCCAACGGTTATCTATGGGTTGGGCAGTTTTAACGGCAAGCTCAGCCGATCAGACCTGAAAACAGCAACACCTTATAATACCTATATAATCCCGGCACTGCCCCCAGGACCGATTTGTAGCCCAGGAGCCCAGGCCTTAAGGGCAGTTTTGTTTCCTTCCGAAACAAATTACCTCTATTTTGTTTCAAAAAATGATGGAACACATTATTTTTCTAAATCATTACGGGAACATAATCGTGCAGTCCAGAAATTCCAGAGAAGTGGTAATTCGAGAACGGGTCAATGAAATGATGGAAAATTTAAAGAGTTCTGCTATGTTCTAATGTCTAAACTGAAATTGTTCCCGGGGTTTAATAGTGGAGACAGATTGTGAAGGTAGCATTGGCTCAGATCAATCCGGTAATTGGTGATTTTACCGGAAATTGTAATAAAATCTTAAAATATTCCCAAAAAGCAGCTGAACGTGGCTGCCGCCTGGTTATTTTTCCAGAGCTTGCTGTTTCGGGCTATCCCCCGCTTGATTTGCTGGAAAGAAAATCTTTTATCCAGGACCATGCAGAGGCCGTGGATGCGCTTCTGTCGAAGCTGCCGCAGATTGATGTGATGTTTGGCTGTTTTGAATCTCGGGAAGGTGGCTCAGGCAAACCACTCTACAATAGTGCCCTGGTTTGCCGATCCGGCAACATCATTCACAGAACCAGAAAACGGTTACTTCCGGCCTATGATGTCTTTGATGAAAACCGTTATTTCGAGCCCGGTACTGTTCCGGAGATCTATGAACTGGATGGCAGGAAGATCGCCATAACTGTCTGTGAGGATATCTGGCACCACACCGTTGGGGAGTATCGGGTTGAACCGGTTTCTGAAATTTTTGAATATGCTGCTCGAGTAAATTCCGGAGTGGATATTTTAGTAAATATTTCGGCATCGCCATATCACCGGGGTAAAACGAAAATAAGAGGTGATATTTTCTCATCTATTTGTGTCGAGTTTAACACCCCGTTTCTTTATGTGAACCAGGTGGGTGGTCAGGATTCTCTGCTCTTTGACGGGCATAGCCTGGCGCTTGATCGATCCGGTAGGGTTACAGCGAGTGCACACCGCTTTAAGGAAGACCTGATTGTCGTCGATGTTGATAACTGGCATGGTGATATGCGTGCGTATGATGAGTCAAACGAAATCAGACCGATTCATGATGCGCTGGTAATGGGAACGAGGGATTATGTGTATAAATGTGGTTTTAACGCAGCTGTCCTCGGTCTGTCAGGCGGCATTGATTCGGCGTTGACCGCAGCAATTGGTGTAGAGGCCCTTGGTGCCGAAAATGTGCTTGGTGTTGCACTGCCCTCTCCATACAGCTCTGCAGATTCACTTGAAGATGCGCGCGATCTGGCGACACGTTTAGGGTGTCGATTTGAAACAATTCCCATAGGTGGACTTTTTGATTCTTACCGGGAGACGCTGGATGAATTGTTCGCAGGATTTCAAGAGGATGTTACCGAGCAGAACATCCAGGCTCGTATCCGTGGCAATCTGCTGATGGCCCTTTCCAATAAATTTAATCGTCTGTTGCTGACGACCGGTAACAAGAGTGAGCTGGCCGTTGGCTATTGTACACTCTACGGTGATATGAGCGGTGGGCTCGCCGTTATATCCGATGTACCCAAACAACTGGTCTATGAACTTGCCCGATTCATTAACCGTCATGATGAGATTATTCCGCTGCGTACGATCACCAAGGCACCGACGGCTGAGTTACGCCCAGACCAGTGCGACCAGGATGATCTGCCTCCCTATGATCTGCTTGACCAGATTCTGGAGCTTTACCTCGAGGAAGGCTATGGTCGCCAGCAGATTATTGCTCAAGGGTACGCCCGGGATATCGTTGATGATGTCGTCAGGAGAATCAGAATAAATGAGTATAAGCGAAAGCAGGCCCCGATGGGGTTGAAAGTAACGAGCAAGGCTTTTGGCTTTGGCAGACGGCTGCCGAACGTTCAAAATTACCGGGGCTGATCGCGACTCCTATGACTCAGCTTCCTTTTCCAAGAAAACACCTCATTTCTGCTGTTGGCATTTCCCTGCTGCTCGGCGCATTTATCTATCTCATCTATCATGAATTTCAGCTCAAACGACCGGAAGAAATATACATAACTACTTCAGGCAGGGTGGACATGTGTCTGTTTTGTCACACCAAGGAAAAACTTGATCCTGCTCACGATGCCAAGGTGATCGGTTGTAGTCCCTGTCATCTCGGTGATCCCCTGTCCATAGAAAAAGACAAAGCCCATATGGGCATCATAAACAATCCGGGTGACCTGAGAGTGGCTGAAAAAACCTGCGGGGTTGAAGGGTGCCATCCGACTGATATAAAAAAGGTGACAAATTCTCTGATGGCAACCAACCGCGGAATTCTTGGCACCCTTCTTTACTACTGGGGTGAAAGTGATTCCCAGGATACCGAGTTAACGGTTAAAGCGTTGCTTGACTCTGGCCAGACATCTCTTGCTCTTGACTATTATCGAAAGTTGTGTGCGACCTGTCATTTATGGAAGCAGAAAAATGATCTGGAAGGGGTCGCCGCCTTTTTTAAC
The DNA here is from genome assembly GCA_963776075.1 of uncultured delta proteobacterium. Lineage (GTDB taxonomy): Bacteria > Desulfobacterota > Desulfobulbia > Desulfobulbales > Desulfocapsaceae > MADRE3. The sequence goes on along the minus strand of CAVZLG010000008.1, from coordinate 42,430 downwards.
GAGAAGGGCGGCGGCTGCTCTGCCTGCCATTATGTGATGCCTCCTGGCCACGAGCGTCCAGCTGTTACCGCGCCAGATGATGAATTTGAAGGGGACGACCAGGAGTATATTCATCCGTTGATTACCCGCAAGGCACCTGATGTAAATTGTATTCGATGCCACAACAGATCGGGGCGTATCGGACTTGCCTACACCGGTGTCTTTGAGTCAGAAGGGTATGGTACTCCCTATGAAAAGGGGAGATTGACCTCCAGGAAACTTCCCGGTAACCGTTTCTATCTTGAGCTCGCCGACGACATCCATCATCGCAAAGGCATGAGTTGTATAGATTGTCACACAAGGGATGAGGTCATGGGTGACGGAACGAGCTACGCCCACTATGAGGAGCAACTTGAAATTTCCTGTGTTGTGTGCCACCAGCAGCAACCGGGTACCACCAGGAAAAACAATGAGCTCAGCAATGTCGAACTCCTCGATGATACCTACAAGCTGCGTGGAAAAATTGATGACACCGTGCGGGACCTGAGACCACCAAAATCTGGAATCTGCGATTTTTCCGGTCATCAGCGGGTTACCTGCGAGTCGTGTCATTCAACATGGGTTCCTCAATGTTACGGTTGCCATGCCAAGCGTGATGAATCCCAGACTCATCTGGACAAGTTGAGCCTTGAGGAGACACCGGGCAGGTGGGAGGAAGGACGATCCTATATACGGTACCAGAAACCAATGCTTGCGGTCTGGGGAGATGAGATTGTCATTGTTACTCCCGGTTGTCAGGATATTGTCACGGTGGTCGACCAGCAGGGTGAAATTGAAAAAAGTTTTGATCGATTCACCATGGCGGCGATAAACCCGCACACCACCCAAAAAGAAGGAAGAAGTTGTGAAGATTGTCACAGCTCGACCAGGACAGTAGGTCTTGGGGAAGGAAGCCTTTTCGTCGAAGATGGGCAGGTGCAGTTTACACCACTTGATAAGGGAATAGAGAGTGCAGCAGGGCAGACCGTTGGTTTTGACGCCTTTGTGGCCCTTGATGGAGAACAATTACAGCATGGTTCTCGGGCGGATTTAAGGCCCTTTAACGGTGATGAGTTACGAAAGATTCTGCGAATCGGATCCTGTGTTGGTTGTCACGATTCCTATCTCGATCCAGCCTGGAAAAACTACACTGAACAGACGCTCTGTACACGGGAAGGGGCAGATGACTATTTTGCCACCGCGCGCTGGCCGCAACCTGTGGCAAACGCAGAAGAGCAGCAAATTACAGAGGAATAACGATTTCAAGAGTAGACGGAAATATACAGGGACTCAAAAAGAATCAGCTCAAGGCCCTTGAACGGATTGGCTCAAAACGTGTGCCAAGAGATTTTGTTATTGGTGCCGATATGGCTAGAGCCATCTGTGAGCTGTCATTCGAGTTGAATCGTCAGATCGGCTTGTTGATTCATCGCTCAGGAAAAGTTGAGACGATTCTTGTCGGTGACCACAGCAGGCTGGTAATCCCTCAGCTGTCGCACCTGCGCACGTCTGGTGGAAGACTCCGAGGGGTACGATTGGTACATACCCATCCCGGAGGAGAGGATATTTCTGATGATGACTTGATGGATCTTCTGTTTCTTCGGCTCGATCTTATATCTGTTATAAAGATCACCGCTGACGGGTTGCCCGAGCGCCTCTATTCAGCCCATCTTTTACCGGCGGCAGTCGATGGAGTGAGCTGGGCTTTTCTTGACCCTGTTCATCCGGCACAGCAACATGATTCCTTTACCGAGATAATTGCAGCATTGGAGGAGGAATTCAGCAGGCACCGGAGTGGAGCTGGCGGGGGACAGAGCCAGGACAGGGCCATCCTGGTTAGCGTCACTACCGATTCGCGCCAGAAGGCCCAAGCCTCAATGCATGAGCTGGCTGAACTGGCACGTTCGGATGAAGTTCTGGTTCTTGACAAGGTCCTGCAGCGACGGAAAAAAATTAATCCACGGTTTATCCTCGGTAAAGGCCGTCTTACCGAGATAGTCATTCAAGCCCTGCAGCTGGATGCAAATCTGCTGATCTTTAACCAGGAACTGAATCCGTCCCAGGTCAGATCTATTACCGACTTTACCGACTTGCGGGTAATTGACCGGACCCAGCTGATACTCGATATATTTGCTCACCGGGCGCAAAGCAGGGAGGGGAAACTCCAGGTTGAGATGGCTCAACTGAAATATATGCTTCCACGACTGTCGTCAAGAGATGATGCCTTGTCTCGCCTGACCGGAGGGATCGGAGCAAGAGGACCAGGTGAGACAAAGCTTGAGATTGATAGACGAAGGATCAACGATAGACTGGCTCGTCTTGGAAAGGAGCTCAAGGCGATCGGTAAAGAACGATATAGGAGACGGGCAAAACGCAGAAAAAAGGAGCTGCCGGTTATATCTCTCGTCGGCTATACCAATGCCGGTAAGTCGACACTGCTTAACACTTTGACAAACAGCAATATAAAGGCTGAAAATAAACTGTTTGCAACCCTTGACCCGACCAGCCGCCGCCTGAGGTTTCCTGAGGAGATTGAAGTGATAATCACCGATACCGTGGGCTTCATCAATAATCTTCCAGCAGACCTCCTGCAGGCCTTTAAAGCAACACTTGAAGAGCTTGAGGAAGCAGATCTGCTCGTCCACGTGGTCGATCTTGCCAACCAGGATTATCAATACCATATTGAAGTGGTAGATAACCTCCTTACAGAACTGGACCTCGGAAGTATTCCCTGCCTGAAAGTCTATAACAAAATTGACCTGCTCGATCCTGCGCAGATAGAAGCAATACTGGCAAGGAATGATAAGGTGACTATCAGCGCACTCGATTCAACAACGCTTGGACCATTTCTCCAGAGGGCGCAGCAGATGATGCGGAAGGTAATAGGAAGGGAGTATCAGGGCTGGAGATAGAATCCCAGATCTTTTTCAAACGCCTGGTGGCTGATAAATTGACAGCCGATGTAATTGTCATTGACTGACCTGATTTCTACTTCTTTGCTGAGTCTCGTGCTCTTGTTGTTATCAAGGACGAAATCGATGAGTGCCTTTTGGCCGATCTTCAGGTTATGCATCCCTGATACGGTGAACCCGAGCCCACCCCGTGATACATTGTGTATGGAGGCACTTCCGCCGCCCCCGCCTTCAGAGGTGATACGGTATATTCCTTTTAGTTCAGTTGGCTTGCGATAGTGTTTTCTAAATTCGAGGTAGGCCATGAAAGTGGTGTCGCAATTACACCGAACCTTGATCGTGTGCTTTCTGCCGCTGTACCGGTCGACGGGTATTCGTTTTGTCTTCCCGCAATTCGGGCAACTGATTGTTGCAGTTCCTTTTGAAACAAATACTTTCTCAGATCGTACTGGTTTTTTCTCTGAAATCGCTTCCGGCATCATAAAAGCCCCTTTCATTTCTACCTGTTCAACACTGTTGCCATTTGGAGACACTCTCACTTAATAATAACCAATTCAGTGAGAAAAAGCCATAGAAGTTCTGCACAAAGAACAAGATTTTTATGATGGGGCAGACGAACTGGTGAGAATGATTTAATCAGTGATCAATCGTAGATAATGGTACTGTATCGTTCAAGAATTTTCTCGGTGTGAGGATCAAGCTGGTCGGCGATTTCGTGGATAGAAAATTTTGTTCCACATGTGCTGCAGCGCATGTGCACGGAGCCGCAGCTCCTGAGCACCTCAAGGTGACCGGAACATTTTTTGCACTTCATGACGCCTCTAATAGCTCCTCTCTGGTAAAAAGAGCCTTGAGCGGATAGCCTTTGTCGGCCAGGACTTCTGTGCCTCCCTCCTGCCGCTCTACGACGGTGACAACCAGGCCAACCGTAAAACCGGCAGCCTCGACCCGGTCAATAACTTTCAGAAGGGTGCCGCCGGTTGTTACTACATCCTCGACTAGAGCTACCCGACAGCCTGTTTCCATGTTTTTCAAACCTTCTATATAGTTTCCGGTCCCGTGTCCTTTTGCTTCTTTACGAACGATAAAGGCAGGGATTGGCGCTTTTTCAAGAAAACTTACCATCGAAACCGCAGTGACCAGCGGATCGGCACCAAGCGTCATTCCGCCAACGGCCTGTATCGGCAGAGATTCATCCATGATCAGCTCAAAAAGGAGTTTACCGCACAGGTAGGCACCCTCGGCGCTGAGCGTCGTCTGTTTTCCGTCAATATAAAAGTCGGAAGTTTTTCCAGAGGTCAGGGTAAAGGTACCTTGACGATATGATTTTTCCAACAAAATCTCTTTTAAGCGCGCTCTGTTATCCATTATTTGAGTCCGGTGATTTTGAAAATGGAGGTTGTTTCTCTACTGTTTCCTGTGAAGCCGAACAATCCTAACTGTTTTTTCAAAATGATAAAAGAAAAAACTCGCCAAACTAAAAATAGTAATGTTATCCTATACTATTATCACTTTTATGTATGCCTTATGAAGAATGACACTCACGTTACATTTAATTGCGGAGGTGTGAATAATGTGCGGTATTGTTGGTTACGCGGGTAGGAGAAGAGTTGTTTCCGTTTTGCTGGAAGGGTTAAAGCGGCTTGAATACAGAGGTTATGATTCTGCCGGAATTGTTTATCATCAAGACGACGCTCTTATCAAATATCGGTGCGAGGGCAAACTCTCAAGACTGGAGGCGATTGTCGATGATGCGATCATAGCAGATGCCCATATCGGACTCGGTCACACCCGCTGGGCAACCCACGGTGCACCAACCACTGAAAATGCCCATCCTCACTCCGATTGCAGTGGAAGGCTGGTCGTTGTTCATAACGGTATCATTGAAAACTACCATTCACTTCGGGATGAACTCATAAAAAAGGGGCATACATTCACATCTGAAACAGATACTGAAGTGCTGGCACATCTCATCGAGCATAATCTGGAATCGGATCTGATCGAAGCAGTCCAGGCGGCACTCAAAAAAGTAGAAGGCAGCTATGCACTGGGGGTTATGTCCGCAGATTACCCGGGAATGCTGATTGCTGCACGAAATCAAAGTCCTCTCGTTCTTGGTGTCGATGAGGATGGTGGCTCGTTTCTCGCCTCAGATATTCCGGCGTTACTGCCCTATACCAACCAGGTAATTTTTCTTGAAGATGAGGAAATGGCAGTCCTGACAGATGGCGAGCAGAAGGTTATTTCTCTGGCATCGGGTGACCCGGTTGCAAAAGAGATCAGCACGATCGACTGGAATGCTGCAATGGCTGAAAAAGCGGGTTACAAGCATTTCATGTTGAAAGAGATTTATGAGCAGCCCCAGGCAATCACCAACACGGTGAGCGGTAGAATTAACCTTGAAACGGGCGAAGTTGTATTGCCGGAGATACAACTTTCCGATCAGGATTTTAACTCGATTGACCGCATCTTTATTGTTGCCTGTGGTACTTCCTGGCATGCAGCCCTGGTGGCAAAATACTGGATAGAAAAATATGCTAAAATTCCTGTTGAAGTAGATATTGCCTCCGAATTCAGGTATCGGAGCTTAATTGTCAACGAGCGTGTCCTGACAATTGCAATTTCGCAGTCGGGTGAAACGGCTGACACACTTGCCGGTATCAGGCGAGCAGCCAAACTGGGATCGCGTGTTATCACCATCTGCAATGTCGTGGGTTCGACGATGACCCGTGAAGCCGACGGTACCCTTTATACCCACGCCGGACCCGAGATTGGAGTCGCTTCAACCAAGGCATTTATTTCTCAGCTTGCGGCGCTCTTTCTTTTTACCCTGTACCTCACGCAAGTGAAGGATAATCTTTCGGCAGCTGAGCGAAAACAACTCGGGGAGGAATTGATTGGACTGGCCAAGACAATAGAGTCAGAGCTGCCAAGACTCCGTGAACAGATAAGGGAAATGATAGAGTCTTTTTATGACTGCCGCGATTTTCTCTTTATTGGCCGTGGGGTGAATTTTCCGATTGCCCTGGAAGGGGCGCTCAAACTAAAAGAAATATCATACATTCATGCAGAAGGATATGCTGCAGGAGAATTGAAACACGGGCCGATCGCATTAATTGATAAAGATATGCCTATTTTGGCCGTGATACCAAAGGATAATGTCTACCAGAAGACCGTTTCCAACGTGGAGGAGATCAAAGCACGACAGGGACGGCTCATCCTCCTTGGTACTGCAGGTGACAAGCATCTGAAAAGTTTGACGGATGATGTTATTTATCTGCCGGAGGTTCACGAGGATATGAACCCGATCTTGTATACGATTCCAGCACAACTGCTGGCCTACGAGATTGCCACGCGAAGGGGGTGTGATGTCGATCAGCCGCGTAACCTCGCTAAAAGCGTAACGGTTGAGTAATGGTAACACCTGGCATTGATGTCCTGCTGGCTGACCGGTTGCCCTGGAAAAAGGGACAGCGTATCGGACTGCTCTGCAATCAGGCATCAGTTAACAGCAATCTTGTCCACACCCGGGCTCTCTTAAGGCAACTTTTGGGAGATGATCTGAGCTGCCTCTTTTCACCCCAGCATGGTTTTTATGGAGAAAAGCAGGACAATATGATCGAATCTGGTCATAGTGTCGATGAACTGACAGGGGCACCCGTTTTCAGCCTCTATGGTGAAACGAGGCGGCCAACTGAAGAAATGTTTGAGCGGCTGGATGTGCTGCTCGTTGACATCGTTGATGTCGGCACCCGTGTTTATACCTTTCTCTATACGCTGGCTTACTGCATGGAGGCAGCAGCTCGCTATGACAAGAAAGTGGTTGTCCTTGACCGTCCAAACCCGATAGGTGGAGAGATCATCGAGGGAAACATCCTGAACATTGAATATTCTTCCTTTGTCGGACTCTATCCGCTGCCGATGAGGCATGGTTTGACCTTTGGCGAACTTGCTCTCTATCTGAATCATGAGTATGAGATTAATGCCGATCTGGATGTTGTTCCGATGAAGGGCTGGGAACGATCAATGTACTACCCCGATACAGGCCTGGCGTGGGTCTTTCCTTCCCCTAATATGCCGACTCCGGCGACAGCACTGGTCTATCCCGGTCAGGTCCTCTGGGAAGGGACATCTGCATCGGAAGGAAGAGGTACCACATTACCGTTTGAGCTGGTCGGAGCACCGTACTGGGACCATCGGCCGATATTGGCGAAACTGGATGAAACTGAGTTGCCGGGGTGTTATTTCAGGCCACTTATCTTTGAACCAACATCAGGGAAACAGGCAGGAAAACAATGTACAGGTTTTCACCTTCATGTTACTGATTCCCAGACGTTCAGGCCATATAGAACAAGTTTGGCGCTATTGCAGGCTGTTTATCTCCTCTATCCGGAAGCGTTTGAATACAAGCAGCCGCCCTATGAGTACGAATATGAAAAGCTGCCGATTGATTTGATCCTGGGCGATCAGAGGGTGCGTTTGAAACTCGAGCAGGGAACGTCTGTGGAAGAGCTCGAACAAGCCTGGAGTGCAGAGCTCGATTTGTTCGATCAGCGAAGACAAAACTATTTCATTTACTAAACCTTCACACTATTTAGCCCCATGAAAAAAGAATTTATACTGGAAGATCTGGCACATCTGGTAAATGGAGATGTTATCGGCAACAAAAGGCTCATAATTAAAGGGTTTGGTCCACTGGATTCTGCAGGGCCGGATGACCTCAGCTTTCTTGTAAAGGCTGCTAAAAATGAGTTGATTGAAAAAACATCCGCTGGTGCTGTCATTGTGCCACTCGAAATTACAGCGTCTGACAAACCCCTTATCAGGGTGAAAAACCCGTACCTGGCTTCAGCAATCATTCAGAACCATATGCTGCAGGAACCTTTTGAGGGAACAGGTATTCATCAATCTGCAAATGTAGGCGCAGGGTGCACGATTCCCCAGCAGGTGTCGATTGCTGCCCATGCAGTTATCGGTGATAATGTTGTTTTCGGAGAACGGGTTACGATCGAACCGTGCGCGGTTATTGGCGACAATGTGCTGATCGGCGACGACTGTTTGATAAATGCAAATGTCTCCATCGGTAGCGGCTGTGAACTGGGAGCACGGGTCATTATCCACTCTGGTACGGTAATCGGCAGTGATGGGTATGGTTATGCAGCAGATGAACGGGGACAGCATATAAAACGGCCTCAGACCGGTATTGTCAGAATAGGAGATGATGTCGAAATTGGCTCTAACTGCTGTGTCGATCGGGCGACCTTTGGCGCAACCTGGATAAAGTCCGGTACCAAAATAGACAACCTGGTGCAGGTCGCGCACAATGTCGTGGTTGGCGAAAACTGTTTACTGGTCGCACAGGTTGGCATAGCCGGCTCTGTGACGCTTGGGCGCAACGTCGTTTTCGGTGGAGGCGCAGGTGCTGCTGGGCACCAGAACATCGGTGATGGTACGATGGTGGCAGGAAGGAGTGCTGTTCATGGTGATAAACCCGCCGGTTCAATGCTTGCCGGAACGCCCGCAATCCCAGCCAAGACTTGGTTCAAAGCTGGAGCGCTATTTGGGAAGATACCGGAAATCGTACGGGATATCAGGCGAATGAAAAAAGAGATTAGCCTGCTCAAGGAGCAGCAAAAAGATAAGGATTAAGGAGTATGTATATGGAAGATATGGCAGAAATTAAAGATATTGATGTCCTGGGGATAATGCGTCTGCTGCCGCACCGGTATCCGTTTATCCTGGTAGACCGGATTATTTCGCTGGTTCCAAGGGCAAGTGTTGAAGGGATAAAAAATGTGACCATGAATGAGCAGTTCTTCCAGGGTCACTTTCCAGGTCAGCCGGTGATGCCGGGTGTGTTGATTCTTGAAGGTATGGCCCAGGCCGGCGGCTGTATGGCCTACCATTCATTTCCAGAGATGATTGGCAACAAACTGCTCTATTTTGCAGGCATTGACAAAGCTCGTTTCAGAAGACCGGTGGTACCGGGTGATCAGCTCATTTATAAACTGGAATTAACAAAACACAAACGCTCAGTCATGGTGATGGAAGGCGGGGCATTCGTCGATGACCAGCTGGTTACTGAAGCAACACTTATGGCCAGTTTTGGCTAAAATAATACTAACTATTTAACGCTTAATAAATAACTATGACTATTCATTCAACGGCAGTAATCGATTCGTCTGCCGAACTTGATTCTTCTGTAAAGGTTGGTCCGTATGCCGTTATTGGCGCGGATGTTAAGATTGGTGCCGGTACAGACGTGCAAGCTCACGCCGTCGTCAGTGGACCGTGTGTCATCGGAGAGAGAAACCTGATTGGCAGTTTCGCAACGGTCGGAGGAGCGCCGCAGGATCTCAGCTACAAAGGTGAACCGACTGAGTTAATTGTCGGCAATGACAATCAGATCAGGGAATATGCCTCAATCCATCGAGGTACTACCGGGGGCAAAAAAAAGACGGTTATTGGCAGCAATAATCTTCTCATGGCCTACATCCACATCGCCCATGACTGTGTAATTGGCAACAACGTAATTATGGCCAATGTTGCCACGCTTGCCGGTCATGTTGAAGTAGCAGATAATGCTTCAATCGGTGGTCTTGTAGCCGTTCATCAGTTCTGTCGTATCGGTACATTCTCCTATATTGGCGGAATATCAGGATTAGGACTCGATGTGCCGCCCTATGTGATTGTTGCCGGAATCCGCGACAGAACCAGGGTCTCGGGCATTAACAAGGTCGGTCTGCGTCGAAACGGCTTCAGCAGAGAGACAATCAGTAAGCTCGATTCTACCTTCAGGATTATCTATCGCTCCCCGAATCTGCTCTTAAAGGATGCCCTGGTACGGGCGCGCCAGGAGTTTCCTGATTGTCGAGAAGTTAGCCAGATGATTGAGTTTTTTGAAACTTCGAAAAGAGGCGTTATCAGGCGCACGAGTGAAGACCTCGCCTGATGACCAGACAACAAGAGCAGGAACGTATCGGCATCATTGCCGGCGGCGGGCAATTTCCGCTGTTATTTATCGAAGCCGCTCATCGTGCAGGCAGGCGGGTTTACGTGGTGGCGCACCGGAGCGAGACAGATGAAAAGGTTGCCCGGGCAGCCGACGAGGTGTGCTGGGTTAAGCTTGGCCAGCTCGGCAAGATCATAAAGTTTTTCAAGAACAATAGAGTACCGGAAACGGTCTTTTTAGGCACCATCACCAAAACACAGATATTCAGGGATATACTTCCCGACCTGAAGGGATTAACCCTGTGGAATAAGATTGACATAAGACAGGATGATGCCATACTGCGGGCAGTAGCGGCTTCGCTTGAGCAGGAAGGAATTTCTGTATTGGAGTCGACCCTCTACCTTGAACACCTTTTATTCCCCAAAGGTGTATTGACACGGAAAAAACCAAGTAAAAGTCAACAGCGTGATATCGTCTTTGGTTGGAGAAATGCCAGAGCGATCGGTAGTCTTGATATCGGCCAGTGTGTGGTTGTACGGGAGAGTGCTGTTATGGCTGTCGAGGCAATTGAGGGCACCGATGCAGCCATCCGTCGCGGAGGATTACTGGCAAAAGAGCAGGCCGTGGTTGTAAAGCTGAGAAAACCGAATCAGGATTTTCGATTCGATCTGCCAGCCACCGGGCTCGGTACCATTGATACGATGCGGGAGGCGAGTTGCGCTGTGCTGGCGGTTGAGGCAGGACAGTCGTTGCTGTTTGATCGCCAGGAGATGATTGTGGCCGCGGAAAAAGCGGGGATTGTTGTGGTGGGGATTGAAGAGCTGGCAGACGGTACACTCGACTATTAATGTGATCTGCAGATTCAATACTAGTCCGGAGCAATGACAGTATTGGTCTCGATAGTTCCCCATTGTTGCGGATTTCAGGTGAATATATGCAGGCGATGATACTTGCTGCAGGATTTGGCACGAGACTGAAGCCGTATAGCCTGATAAAACCAAAACCACTTTTCCCTGTTCTCAATGTCCCCCTCCTGCGTCTGACAATTGCTCGCCTGAAGTCATCAGGGTTTCGCCGGATAACCGTTAATTGCCATCATCTCCGTGATCAGATTATAAAAGAAATAGAACCTGTTGACGGCGTCATCATACAGGATGAAAAGACAATTCTTGGTACCGGAGGTGGCTTGCGGCAGGCACTTGTTCATCTCGATGATGAACCACTGCTGGTAACCAATGGCGATATCTATCATTCGATTGACCTTGGGGATATTTATACACAGCACCTGAAAACAGAAGCGGATGTGACTATGGTTCTGCATGATTACCCCCGTTTTAACACGGTTTCAGCAGTGGGAAACCGTATCACCGGATTTCATGGTGGTCAGGCGGATCACTGTCTTGCCTATACCGGTATCCAGGTAATAAATCCTCACATTCTCATGGAAATAAAGACAGGGGTCTATTCCTGCATCATAGATCATTATCGACACCTGTTGATGAGCGGGAAGGATATTCATAGTGTTGTCGCAGAAGATATCTTCTGGAGTGATATGGGGACGCCTGATGATTATCTTGCCCTGCACGAGGCCCTTCTTGCGGGGAGTGTACCCCTCTGGCCCCAATTCAGCGTACAACCTGAAACCGCTTTGCTCATTGATGAAGGTTGTGTCCTGGGGCAGGGGTGTACGTTTGAGGGATGGAACTGTGTCGGTGAGGCGCATCTGGGGGACCATGTGCACCTGAGTCGAACCGTGGTCTGGGATGAGGCACGTATACCATCTAACTCCCGGATAAAAAACAGTATTGTACTGCCGGGTGTTACAGGGAGTCGACAGTCAGGATAGCAGCTCTTATTTAAAACGTAATTTGTTTTACCAGGGAAGAAAAACCGAATCATATGCAGAATGAAAAAATAGAGCGTACTGCAGATATTGAGCGGACAATAGAGATCCTTCTTGAAAAAGAGATAGATTCGGATCTTTTCTTGTGTGAAAAACAGGGTAAAGCAGTATTTGAGCACCTGAGTGGAGATGGCTCTTCCCGGCAGTTTATTCGGGTATCGGGTGGGATGGGGCCAGTCTGTATCGCTGTGTTACCGCCATCTTCCGGCAAACGAGACATGGCTGAATTTCGGGCCGCACTGGAAATTGGCAGACATCTTGATAGCGTCGGCGCGTCAGTTCCAAAGATACTTGCGGCTGATGAACGTATCGGGCTGATATTGTTTGAGGACTTTGGTGACGTCAGACTGCATGACAAACTGAACAGTGACCGTCAACAGGGGCTGGAGTTGTATCGACGGGTGGTTAAAGAACTGGTCCACCTGCAGGTGAAAGGCGCAAGCGGTTTTGATCAGAACTGGTGTTATGATACGACTTCCTATGATACCGATGTAATGCTCAAGCGTGAGGCCGGATATTTCCTGAAAGCCTTCTGGCAGGATACCATCCATGGAGAAGCGGTTGAAGGCCTTGCTGAAGAATTTGCAGATATTGCCGCTCAGGTGATGAACTATTCAGAACCTTTTTTTCTCCACCGGGATTTTCAGTCGAGAAATATAATGATATGCAACGGTCGCATTGGAATAATCGATTTCCAGGCAGCCCGTTTCGGGCCCCCGGGTTATGATCTGGCGTCCCTGCTGATAGATCCCTACGTCACACTCTCCCATAGAGAACAGCAAGAACTTTTCTCCCTCTACATTGAAGAGATAAAGTTGTTTCCTGATGTCAGTCTCGATTACATCTTGCGCTCTTATCCGTTTCTCGCCCTACAGAGAAACGTGCAAATTATCGGTGCATTTGCCTATTTATCTGGAAAGATGGGGAAGCCATTTTTCAGGCCCTACATTTTACCGTCTCTGATTATGTTGGAGAACCGGCTTCAAGAAAAGGTATTTCAGCCTTATGGTATCCTGCAGGAGACCGTGGCAGAGGCAATTACCATGTACTGCCGCTATGTCCGGTGATGACAAGTATACTCCTTTAGAGTATAGAGAACCACACAAAGGAGAATAGACACCCTATGCAAAATCAAGCTACTTCAATAGTCGCCCTGATCGGCCGGCCGAATGTCGGTAAATCAACGCTGTTCAACAGAATAACAAAATCACGAAAAGCAATTGTTGATCCAACACCCGGTGTTACCAGGGATCGTCAATATGATAGAGTAAACTGGCGAGGACAGTCCTTTATCCTGGTAGATACCGGCGGTATCGATTCCGACCCACAGGATGTGATGGTTGATAATATCCGTGATCAGGCGCTGATGGCACTGGATGAGGCCGATATAATATTGTTCTTGCTGGATGGCAAAAGTGGACTGATGCCGCTTGATTATGAGGTTGTTGATCTTCTTCGCCGGACCAATAAAAAAGTATTCTATGTGGTTAACAAGATTGATGGTCCTGAACTGGAGCATGAGAGACTGGGCCCCTTTTATGAATTGGGAATCGATCAGTTCTGGCCGCTTTCTGCAGAACACAGTTATGGTTTTTACAGCCTGATGGATGAATTGTGTGCCAGTTTGCCCGAAGATCCAGCACCTGCAAATTTGCCTGAAAACACGATTCGTATGGCCTTTTTCGGCAGGCCGAATGTTGGCAAATCTTCGATGATCAACAAAATTCTCGGTGAGGAGCGAATGGTCGTTTCCGAGATCTCAGGAACGACCAGAGATTCGGTGGATACACTGTTGACTCATAAGGATAAGAGTTACCTGCTGATCGATACGGCAGGAATCAGGAGGAAAGGAAAGACCCGGGAAAAACTGGAAAAATTCAGTATCCTGAAAGCCCTGGCGGCACTTGGCCGCTGTGACATTGCAGTCGTTCTTATCGATGCATCAGAAGGAATAACCGAGCAGGATGCAACAGTAATTGGTTATACCCAGGATGCCGGAAGAGGACTGGTGTTGCTGGTGAATAAATGGGACCTTGTGGCAGATGATAAGAAAAGGCAGGAACAGATTATGGAGGAAATCGGCAGGGCCGTACCCTTCGTAGGATTTGCACCGCTGCTGACCGTTTCAGCAAAAACAGGCTACGGTCTTAAGCGAATTTTTCCTTCTGCCGGTTCGGTATATCGACAATACACCGCCAAAATTCCAACCTCATCGCTCAACCGGCTGCTTTCTGATGCAGTGGAGAATCATACGCCGCCTATTTATAAAAATAAAAGGCTTAAATTTTATTACACGTCACAATTAAGCAGTAAACCGCCAACCTTTGTGATCATGACAAATAGTTATAAAGGCGTACACTTCTCGTACAAACGGTATTTAATAAACCGCTTCCGGGAGGGTCTTGGACTCGACCGGATTCCTCTGAGAATTATCTTCAAGGACAAGAAAGATCAGCGGGATCGAAAGAAACGCTGAACGATTTCTGCAGGATCCCCGCCTTTTATTGCTGACGGGCCGATTTTCACTTTCAGGATTGTAAGGCCTTGTTAAATGCAGCCTTGAACCCGTCTGCAGATCTGGCGATCACATCATCGTCCACACAAAATGCAAGCCTGATATAGCCGGGTGCTCCAAAGCCTCTCCCCGGTACCGCCAGTATTCTCTCCTCCTGCAGGAATGAGCAGAAAAGGACGTCATCATCAATCGGTGCTTTTGGAAAGACGTAAAAGGCACCTTTGGGAGGCGTGTACTCGAATCCGGCAGCTGATAATAGTGAGCAGAACGTATCCCTTCTACGGCGATATATGGAGTCATCAATAGAAACATCCTGCAGTTCCGCGACAACCCGCTGCATGAAAGCCGGTGCATTGACGAAGCCGAGTATCCGTGTGGCAAGTGTCATGGCATCGATGACTGCTGCTTTATCGTCTGCCTCAGGGTGGATTGCCAGGTAGCCGATTCGCTCCCCCGGCAATGACAGGTCTTTGGAAAAAGAGGAGAGTACGATACTGTTGCGAACATGCTGAAAAATCGGGGGAACCTGATAATTATCGTAAACAATTTTCCGGTACGGCTCATCGGAAATCAGATAAATTGAAGTTCCAAACCTGTTGCCGGCTGCGTCCAGGAGTCTGCCAAGGGCAATTATAGAGTCTTTACTGTATATCTGGCCTGTCGGGTTATTGGGTGAATTAATGATAACCGCCCGTGTTTTATCGCTGACTGCCTCTTCAATTGCACCAAGGTCGAGGTTGAACTGGCTGTCGGTCTGGACGACTTTGCCAACACCGCCGTGATTGTCAACATAGAAGCTGTATTCAACAAAGTAGGGAGCGAGCAGAATAACCTCATCACCGGGGTTGAGAATGGCTTTCATGGTAACATTCAATGCACCGGCAGCACCGCAGGTCATCAGCATATCTCCGTGGTTGACGGTTATACCCTGTTCGGCGGACATTCTGGCTGCTATAGCCTGGCGTACCCATGGCAGGCCGCCATTTGGCATATATGCGTGCTGTCCAGGTGTCGTGTCTCGGGCGGTTTCAATGAGTACTTCTCTGAACTGGCTCGGCGGGGGAACATCAGGATTTCCCAGGCTGAAATCAAAGACCTTGTCCTGACCATATTTTGCCTTTAACCGTGCCCCTTCCTCAAACATTTTCCGGATCCAGGACGACTTTTCACTAAAATTCTTCATCTTTTCAGAAACTGCCATGCTTATATCTCCAAATAAACTATTTACCTTTATTCTGGTGGGTGATCCGATTTTCCGAGTCGTACCTATGCAAATTTTCTCTTGAAAAATTCGTATGCCGCATTGAGCTCTTTCATCTTTTCTTCAGCAACACCTTTGAATTCATCTCCGAGGTGACTCACTTTATCGGGGTGATATTTCATACTCAACTGGCGATAGGCCTTTTTAATGGTATTCATGTCGGCCCCGTTATCAAGACCAAGCGTTGCGTAATATCTTGCTGCTGACTCAATAGATTCGTTTGCACTCCGCTGCCTCTGGTAGCGATATTTTGCCTCAATAGTCCGATGATCATATTCAGATATTTCTAGAAACGTTGCTATTTTTCGCGCCGATGCCAATTCATTCTCAGGAACCGGGTCCTTTGTGTAAACGATCTGGTAGATGAGCTCCAGCAGGATCAGACGAGGTTCGTAGGCAAAAGTTGAGCGAAATTCCTGCAATAACGACTCAAGCGTCTCTGTTGAGCTGGTCGCATCTTTGATCAGATTCTTGACCCAGTTCATCTGGGTCTGGTTGTATCGCAGGTTCTGTTGGAAAAATTGTTGGATGGTCTGAACTTCATCGCGGGACACATGTCCATCCAGTTGAGAAATTTTTACCAGTATATGGACGAGAAGCCAGACAAAACGATTGTGACTCTCTGTCTGTGATGATTCATAGGTTGAGACCTGTCTCTGCACCCAATAGCTGAATCCCCAGAACAGTGCCACAAAGAGCAGTATGCCAGCCAGTCCCGAGAAGATGAGAAACCCCATCATGTTTATCAGTGCCGGTGCGCCTCCGGACACAAAGACAATCAATAATACGATGAGAAGGCATCCTCCGCATCCTGGTGGTTGCTGTTGTCGATATCTCATTTAGTTATCACGTTTACAATTAAGGAGTAACCGTTCAAGGCCTTTTATTTTGATTCAAAGAGTGCTTCGATAAATTCATCAGCATCGAAGTCTCGTAAATCTTCAATCTGTTCACCGACGCCGATAAAACGGATTGGTGTTTTTAATTCTCTTGCAATGTTTGCAACGATACCACCCTTGGCGGTACCATCGAGTTTGGTTAATGCGATACCTGTTATCCCGACCGCTTCGTCAAACAGAAGTGCCTGGGATATTCCATTTTGGCCGGTTGTTGCATCAATGACCAGGAGAACCTCGTGCGGGGCTCCGCTGAGCTGTTTATTCATCACCCGTTTGATCTTCTTCAGCTCTTCCATGAGGTTTGCCTTGGTGTGAAGCCGGCCTGCTGTATCAACGAGCACCACATCATAGTCCTTGCTCACTGCGACCGCCATGGCATCAAAAACAACCGAGGACGGGTCTGCACCTTCATGCTGGGCAATGACCCGGGCATTGTTTCTCTCTCCCCAGATTTTCAGTTGCGATACCGCAGCAGCCCTGAATGTATCTGCGGCAACGAGCAGCACGGATTGCCCTGAGTTCTGGAATTTTCTGGTTATTTTCCCGATGGTGGTCGTTTTCCCGACGCCGTTGACCCCGATAACCATAATGACGAACGGCCCCTTTTCAGGCATTACCAGTTCGCCGGGTTGATCATGGTCGACGATAATGGATTTTATCTTATCCTGGAGTATGGTTTTAAGTATCTGCGGGTCGGAAAGAGCATCTCGTTTTACTTTTTTTCGCGCGGATTCAAGGAGTTCCTGTGTTGTCTTTATTCCCAGATCAGCTGTTACCAGTATCTCTTCGAGCTCGTCAAAGAGATCACCGTCTATCTGCTTTTTACCGAGAAACAGCTCATCTATCCGGTGGGTAAATGATTCTCTGGTTCTGCCAAGTTTCTCAGAGAGTTTTCTAAAAAGAGATGGTGATTTTTGCGGCGCTGTGCTGTCCCTGGCGGCCGCCGCCTCGGTTTCCTCCTCTAACGCGGTGGGCTCTGATGAGTCCTCATCACTTGTTTCGGTAGCCCTCTCAGCTCCTGATGATTCAAGCGTTGTATCGGAGGGTTCTGCAACCGGCAGAGGAGTATCGTCCTCTGATAATTTATCTGGTAGTGGTTTTTTTTCATCCTCAGCTGGTTTGTCAGTTTCCTGGCCGGATAGTTGATCATCAGGGGCTTCTGTGAAACCCTGAGCCACTCCTTCACTATCTGCTTTAACTGCTTCCGGAACAACCTGCCCGACCGGGTCGGCAGGCGGTTTGTTTTTCAGCTTCTTTTTAAACCAACCAAGCATCTTTGTGAGTCCTCTTTATCGTACACGGAGACTGTTGCTCATAAATGAACCAGACCGAGTTGCGGCACTTTGGCCGCAGATAGTATTGCTCATTTTGCTCCCTGCTGCCAAACCCAATATATTACGGACTATCAACAAATAACGCAACAAAAAGAGCTCAGTAGACAATTTGTATTGGAGTTATGCGAAAATATAATATTGATTATGAATTTATTTGCAATTAGTACAGCCAGCATTAAGGTAGTATCGTCATTTATCATTGCACCAGCAATACATACAAAAAACGAAGCGTTCGTTATTATCAGGAGGAAGTATCATGTCTCAATCATGTGGTAGCAGCAGCAGTTCATGTTCCAGCGGATCAAATGAGTCCCAGCAGGCTGCACTTGCCCAGCAGGAAAATGCAATTACAAGATCACTTGGGAAAATCAAGAATAAAATACTGGTCATGAGCGGCAAGGGTGGTGTGGGAAAATCCACTGTCTCTGTTAATCTGGCGCTCAGTCTTGCCAAACGAGGTCATAAAGTTGGCCTGATGGATGTGGATTTACACGGCCCTGATGTTGTTCGTATGTTAAATCTTAAAGGAAGTATAACGGCTCCCGATTCACCGGATGGGTTGGTCGCGCCTCTTGAATACAACGATAATCTGAAGGTTGTTTCCCTGGAATATATGATGAAAGATCGCGACGAGGCGATCATTTGGCGTGGCCCCCTGAAAATACAGGCCATCAGGCAATTTGTGGCGGACATGGACTGGGGTGATCTTGATTACCTTATCGTAGATTCCCCTCCTGGAACCGGTGATGAGCCGCTTTCGGTCGCCCAGACAATTCCCAATGTAAAGGCTGTTGTTGTAACGACTCCACAAAACGTTGCCCTTGCCGATGTACGTAAATCGATTAATTTTTGCAAAACCGTGAAAGTTGATATTGTTGGTGTTGTTGAGAACATGTCCGGTTTTGTTTGCCCGCATTGTAACGAGACGGTGGATATCTTTAAATCAGGCGGAGGAGAACAGATAGCCAGAGAGTTCGACTTGCCGTTTCTCGGCCGTGTACCGATGGACCCCAAAATAGTAATTGCAGGAGATGACGGTACGCCATACCTCTCTTCAGCAGAAGACAGTCCCGCGGTATCTGCTTTCTCAGACATCGTCACTGCTGTTGAAAAACGTTTGCCTCCCGTGGCTGCTCCAGTGACGCTCAATATGTCATCAATCAATGATTCATGTGGTTGTGGATCGAGCGGCTGTAACCCGACCAAGTGAGACTGTTGATAATTGTTCCACATGACCGGAACGTTGTTTCCTGAAATGTTCCGGTCATGTTTTACTTAAAACCAGAGGTGACGGGCAGATTATGAAAGTAGATCAGCATATTGTAGGTACGATGGGAGTCTGTTGTTATATCCTCAGCTGCGAGAAAACCAGGATAGCTGCGGTCGTTGATCCGGGTGGAGATGAACAGCGGATACTGGATATAATCCAGAAAGAGAAGCTGGACGTTAAATATGTGATAGATACCCACGGACATCCTGATCATGTTTGCGGCAACAGGAAAATACAAGAAGGTACCGGAGCAGAGATTGTCATGCATGAGGACGATGACGATTTCTTTTCTCAGCCAAATATTAAAAGCTACTTTTCAATGCTCGGACTGGAACAGTCACCTCCCGTTGATCTCAGGGTAAAGGAAGGTGATGTTATTACCTTTGGTGATGTTTCGCTCGATGTAATTCACACCCCAGGACATACCCCCGGCGGCATCTGCTTGTACAATAAGCCCGATTTAATCACCGGCGACAGCCTTTTTGTCGGGGGTATTGGCCGCACTGATTTTCCCGGTGGATCTCACCAGGAGCTCATCAGCTCGATTCAGGAAAAGTTACTGGTCCTGCCGCCTGAGACCGTTGTCTGGCCAGGGCATGGCTATGGCGGAAGTCGTTCAACAATTCAGCAAGAAGCACGATCAAACCCCTATCTGAGATAAACACTCCTCTCATCTGAGACAGCAAATGCGTGAAATTGTTCTCGGTACAGCCGGCCATGTCGACCATGGCAAGACAAGCCTGGTAAGAGCGCTCACAGGAATAGAGACTGACAGGCTCAAAGAAGAGCAGAAACGGGGAATTACCATTGAGCTTGGGTTTGCCTATCTTGACCTGCCGTGCGGGCATCGACTGGGAATTGTCGATGTCCCGGGGCATGAAAAATTCGTAAAAAACATGGTTGCCGGAGTAACCGGCATGGATCTGCTGGCATTTATTATTGCAGCGGATGAAGGCATCATGCCTCAGACTCGTGAACATTTCGACATCTGCAGGCTGCTCGGTGTTAAACAGGGCCTGGTGATTGTTACCAAAAAAGATATGGTCGATGAAGAGTGGCTTGAAATGGTCACTGAAGAAGTCAAGGAATTCTGTTGTGGCAGTTTTCTTGAAGATGCACCGATTATTCCTGTCTCCTCAGTGACAGGAGAGGGCATTGATCAGGTTGTCGGGGCCATCGATCAATTTGTCCAGGGGCATCAATTTTCAGAGTCTTTTGGACCTTTCAGGCTTCCGATAGACCGGGTATTTGCAATGAAGGGTTTTGGCGCCGTGGTCACGGGAAGTTCCATCTCCGGCAGGGCTTCTATTGGTGATGAAATGCGTTTTTATCCATCTGAGAGAACTGCTAAAATTCGTGGCATCCAGGTGCACTCAGAATCTGTTGAAATGGTTGAGGCAGGCCATAGAACGGCGGTCAACCTTCAGGGTGTGGATATTGAAGAGATAAGCAGAGGGATGATCGTTGCTCCTCCTGGCAGCCTTGAAGGCAATTATATGCTGGACTGCTCAATGCTCTATCTCTTCTCAAACGCCAAACCACTTAAACATCGCAGCCGGGTCAGAGTTCATCTGGGAACTGCAGAGCTGATGGGACGGGTTTCTCTTCTCGATCGGGACGAGCTGCTGCCCGGTGAAGAATCGTTTGTGCAATTGCTGCTTGAAGAGCCGGTTGCTGTCTGGCCAGGTGATCGCTACGTGATCAGGAGTTACTCTCCTGTCGCCACCATCGGCGGGGGTGAAGTCCTGGGAAATCAGTCCATTCGAAAGCGTAAACGACTCGCAGAGAAGGATCGGGCCTATAACAGCGAGGTTTTTGATGTGTTGCAGTCGGGAACACTGGAAGACAAGGCCCTGCTGCTATTGAAAGAATCAGGAATGGCTGGCCTGACCTTTGATGATCTTGCCATCAGGCTTGGTCTGTTTGGTAAACACCTTACAAAGGTACTGAACGAACCACTGTCTGCAAAACGAATGGTCGTCGTTGATTCGGCAACGCAGCGATATCTGCTCAGAGAAATTGCAGATCAGGTGATAGAGACGATTCTTCATTCCCTCGGTCGCTACCACAAGGCACATCCGTTAAAAAATGGTCTCTCAAAAGAAGAGTTGCGCTCCGGTTTTGCACAGGTTGTCGATCCCAAAGTGTTTACCTATTGTCTCAATGACCTGATACGAAAGAAACATGTTGTTCAGGAGGATTCCGTTATCCGGCTGGAGACACACCAGGTTGCATTGAAAGCTGACGAGGAGAAACTAAAAAAAGACATTATAAACTGGTACCGGGCGAGGGGACTTAAAACGGCAACCATCAAAGAAACAGCTGAAAAGTTTGATGATTATCCGGACTCATTAGTTAAGGAGGTTCTCGATATCCTGTTGAAAGAGGGGGAACTGATCAAGGTAAGTGAGTCACTCTATTATGATGCGCCTGCCCTTGTAAAACTGCAGGCAGAAGTTGTCAGCTTTATGAAATCGGAAGGTGAAATAGATGCCCCGCGATTTAAGAACCTGAGCGGATTAAGCAGGAAATTTTCGATTCCGATCCTTGAATATTTTGACCGAATCAAATTGACCATCAGGGTCGGTGATAAACGTATTCTTCGTAAAAAAGGCTGAACCAGCTCTATTTGACCTGTTGCAGCAGGTGACGCTCACCTCTGAATGGATAGTGTGCCACCCAACATCTCTTTCAATTCATTTGCTTCCAGCAGATCTTTAAAACCATAGACGTTTGCTCAGTAATCTTAACTGGCTCACTGATCGTCAAGCCCGGTATGGCGATGATACCGCACTCCCCAGACACCAGAACCGGAAAGGTGTGTCTCAGGTGTCTGGGGAGTTTCCTGTCTGATAAAAAGCGTGAGACCTTCTTTTTTCCCGGTGCTCCGATCGGATGAAAAAGTTCACCCGGTAACGGGGCCCGCAAGACAAGGGGAAAGGATACCTTGTTACCATCTATATACTGGATCGCATGGTCACCAGTATTAAACTGATCTTGTTCTGAGATACAAAGTGTTTTTGACAGGGGTGGAACCTCATATTCTCCGATACCTCCGATAAGAATTTCTTCACCAAAGCTGTCGTCAGGACGATGACGCATGTTCCTGTCACGGGTGCGGGAGGAGAAGATAATTTCTTCAGCAGTTTTGATAACCCTCAGCCCGCCGGAGAAATGAATTGTTGTACCGGTTCGCCCCTGCTCCGTCAGTTTCATTATTTCCTCTATGGCCTGAAACGTGGGTGGGCAATGAGACCGCCAATACATTTTTTCTAAAATCCTGCGACAAAGGGCCACCGGTATCTCCTGAAACGACTCCAGTCGATAGGAGAGTTCACGATGTGTTGCGGGGCCTGGCTCTTTCTCGGTTACAACAGCCCGGAATTTTATCTCTGTTACATCATCGAGATAGCTGTCTTCATCTCTCAGGATAATGGCCGAGTTAAGAATGGTTTGTTTTATCGATGGGTTAAACTCCTGTTCCAGCAGCGGTATGAGTTCGAGACGAACTTTGTTTCGAAGATATGCCCGGGATTTGTTGCTGCTGTCTGTGCAAAAGGGTAATTTTATATCTGCAAGGTATTCGAGTATTTCCTCCTTGGAATTATTCAGCAACGGCCTGATAATGTTCTTGTTCCTGACACGCATACCTGAGAGGCCGTTAACCCCGCTTCCCCGTATCAGTCGGATCAGGACCTCTTCGACCTGGTCATCGCAGGTATGCCCGAGGGCAATGAGATCTGTTTTGTGCAGGATCGCCAGCTCATCGAGCGCTTCAAAACGGAGTCTTCGGGCACACGCTTCAGGAGACTCTCCACTCGACATTCTGACCTTCTTTACATCGACAGAACAACAATCGAATTCGATATTAAATGAGTCACAGAGTTTTTGTACATGGCTGATTTCAGCCCCGGTTTCCTCTGGCCTGAGCTTATGGTCGATATAGACCGCTGCTTTAACGGAGGCAGGCGCCAGCTTAACCAGTATGGAGAGCAGGGCCGTTGAGTCCGGTCCCCCTGAAACCGCAACCAGAATTGCATTTTCCTCAGAGATGAGATCATGCTGATTGATGGTATCGAGAACAGATTGTTCAAGTGGTTTCATAGCAAAGCCTTGTTAAAATTCATTTAAGTAAGCTTTTAGTTCCTAAAAATAAACCGTTGGTATATCATAAGGAATAGATTGAAAAGCTGCAATGTCCCTATTTAAAAACAATTATTCTATTAATAGAACACATCCTTGTCGGCGATAAAGACCGCTGCAGGATCATGAAAATGTCAATGAACCTCTATAAAGAACAGATAAAGGTCTATTTGGTGAACCAGTTCAACCTCCCGCCTGAACAGATAGAAACCATGCTGCCGGACCTGATAACGTCCCTTGCAGATCATATTGACAATCTGGAGCTGGCACTGGAGCAGGGAGACCTGGAGCAGCTTGGCAAAGCGGGCCACACGATCAAGGGAGCCTTGCTTAACCTGGGTCTTGAGGAATGCGCAGATATTGCCTACTCCATTGAGTTGAACGGGAAAGCAGGCAAAGATGATATAAATTATCAGAAGATGGTAAAATCGATCAGAGAAAAACTGGACTTTTATATCAAATAGTTAGTAGTTATCTGTTCTGTGTCTAAGTGGGCTGCCTGAGCAACAGGCAGCCCACATATGTTTTAAACGATTCTCTTTTGCAGCATGGTAAGAAGACGATCATGGATATTATCGAAGCCGCCATTGGACAGGATGGCAATAACATCACCTGGTCGGGCGGCATCTTTCAGATAGCTGAGAATATGATCAGTTTCAGAAAATGATTGAGCGTGCTGGTTACGATGGCGCAGATCCTGGGCAAGCCGGGCAGACGAGAACCTGTCATTTATGTCTATCATCTTTGTTGGTTCGGGTTCCCTGATCAGTGACAGGTCGGCACTGAAAAAAGATGAAACGTATTCCTGCTGGAAAAAGGCTCGGCGAGAGGTGTTCGTGCGCGGCTCGAAAACGGCTATTAATCGATTTTTCGGATAGGCCTGTTTGAGGGCGTTGAGCGTTTCTCGCACAGCGGTAGGGTGGTGGGCAAAATCATCGATGACCGTAATCTCGTCAACAATCCCTCTTATCTCTTGTCTGCGTTTTACACCACTAAAACCCCGCAGGGACGACAAAATGTTCTCTGTTGTAAAGCCAAGATGGTGCATGATAGCGGCTACCGCGGTGGCGTTCATGCAATTATGGATTCCCGGATTTTGTATCTCAACATCAGCATAAAAACGGTCCTTAAAATGAAGCGGAAAACGGGTGTAACCTGAAACATAGCTGACAGGATCGATTCGCCAGTCACATCCTGCTGAAATTCCATAGCTCTGAACAGGGCAGGGCGCGTTTTCGATGATCTCGACAACATTTTCATCATCAAAGTTTGCGATGATCAAACCGTTGGCCGGCAAAAGCTTGACGAATTTTCTGAATGAATCCTTGATTGCCGCTAAATCTTCAAAAATATCGGCATGATCAAATTCCAGCGAGGTAATAACAGCGACCTCGGGCCGGTAATGGAGAAACTTTGACACTTTATCAAAAAAAGCGGTGTCGTACTCATCTCCCTCAGCGACAAAAAAGGGGCCATTACCGATACGAAAATTGGAATTGAATTTTCGCAGGATGCCGCCGATCATGAACGTCGGGTCCACCCCCTGGTCGTAGAGCGCTGATGCAAGGATTGAACTGCTTGTTGTTTTACCGTGAGTCCCGGCGAGAACGAGAGACCTGCGTGAATCAATAAAAAAGTGACCAAGTGCCTGCGGCATTGATACATACGGGAGGCTCATTTGTGCAAGTGCCTGGGCCTCAGGGTTGATTTTGGTGATCACATTGCCGACAATGACAAGATCCGGTTCAGCGGCCAGGTTTTCGGGCTTGTATCCTGAAAAGGGGTAGATCCCGATTTGTTCAAGAAAGTCCGACATGGGCGGGTAAACCTGGCTGTCGGAACCGGTAATGTTAAAGCCGCGTTCCTTGAGCATACCCGCCATCGCAGCCATTGCTGTGCCGCATATTCCCATGATATGAATATCTTTGACCCGTTCCGGAACAATGTTGAGAGAAGGGTCGAGTTCTTTGATCTGTTCAGTCATCGCTATCTACTGTCTCTTCTATGGTCCTGTGAATTTCTTTGAACGTTTCGTTGAAGGTGGAGGGAGTTAGTCTGCCGACTTCAATGAATTTTACCGCAATTTCTTTTGTCATCTTGAGAATGGTATCATCAGAAATTGTCTGTTCCTTTGTTCTGGATTGTTCTGGATCCACTGACTTTACGGGCCATCGTTAATTCCTCCGGTATGATAAAGAATCGCCTCTGCTGCCGGAAGAAGGCCAATTCGTCACGAAGCAGCAGAGGCGAACCAAGCAGAAAGAACCTGCCAAGCCCTTCCTGAGGTATTGGGATTTCAGATTAAAAACAATCGTCCAGTGACGAGGTATAATATGCTCTAGGATCTTTGGCAACAGGTCCTATCATTTCTTTACAGGAGCAGCAACCTCTGTGCCGTTGCATATGGAGAATTCAGGCACGATAATAATACGTTCTCCAGCCTGGGGGCCCGCTCCTGTTTTTTCAGTGACAAATGATGACTCCAGAAAGATGGCATCAGCTCCCCACTCCAACTTAACGTAATCATGTCGAATCTTTTTATTAGAAATCAAAAAAAGGACTTAAGGCGAAAACGCTTTAAGTCCTTTTTTGATAAATGGCTGGGGGACAAGGATTCGAACCTTGATAAGCGGAGTCAGAGTCCGCTGCCTTGCCATTAGACCATCCCCCAGTATTTCAGCGATGGTGAGATTGAGATATATAAAATATGAGACAAATGCTGTCAAGCTAAAAGGTTTTTGGTTTGGCTACCTCAGGTGATAACAAAACCTGCATATCCAACCACTTGATTCAGATCTCCAGAAGTGTCACCGGAGTCAGTATACCCAACGAGGCGGGCTGAGGTTGCCCCGAGTTGTTTTGATACCATCAGGGTGATTGTTACCGGAATAAATCCGCACATGGAAATATTATTTTTTACAACGGTCTGGTAAAGCCCGGACGGATCAAGATCTATTATCTTGTCCAGTGCCTGCTTGTCCCTGCTGGTTGCAGAAGCCCTTGATTCATAATGTGACATATCGGTGGACGCAAGCAACAGCGGAGGTTGTTCTGATTGTTTTATAACGGTTGTTATTGCCTCAGCAACAGCCTGGCAGTCGGAATAGCTGATCTGTGATATGGCGATCGGAATTATCTTTAGATTTTTCTGGAATGTCTGTAAGAAAGGAACCTGCACCTCCAGTGAGTGTTCACGCACATGAGATTGTTCGTCTGCAGTGATCAATGGGGAGCACGCAACCAGAGCCTGAGCAAACGGCATGTCGATCGGAACGATTCCATGCGGCATATCCCAGTCGGACGTTGATACCGCGATGCGGGCCCCTAAACCATGGTGGTTGGGACCGATAATGATAACACGTTCCGGAATATGAGCTGAACTTATGGTTTCACATGCTAATTTACCAGAGAATATATAACCGGCATGTGGGCAGATAAGTGATATTGCCTTCACTTTTTCCGCGGATGAGGCTGGTGTCAGCCCGGCAATCATCTGGTTAAGAGCTGCGTGAGTCCCTGGATAAAAACGATCAGCAACAGCCGGTTGTCGATTCATACCATTCCTCTTCTCGTTGTCTAGTCCTTTTTAACAGTCCAACTGGTTCCGTCAGGCCCATCCTTTAGCTCGATATTGTACCCAAGAAGCTTGTCCCGTATCTGGTCACTGAGTTCCCAGTTCTTAGCCTGTCGCGCTTCATAACGCTGTTCAATCAGTTGGTTGATGGCGGTCTCGTCAATGTCTATAACATTAAGGCCTGACTGCTTTTGCTTATGAAGAAATTCCTGACAAGGCTCCGTCAGGATTCCCATGATCTGTGCCAGTTTGACCAGCGTGCTGACACTTTTTTCCAGCAACAGCAGGTCGTCGGGAGACTGGCTTGACTGGAATTTTCCAATAACTTTATTGATGATTTTTGCTGCATCAAACAGGTGGCCGATGGCCTGTGCACTGTTGAAATCGTTATCCATGGCTTGCTGGAATCGCTGTTCCAGTGAGCTAAGCCTGTTCGATTCCTTGTCGGTTATAACGGAAGAGGTCGATGGATCTCCATTTTGTTTCAGGGTCTGGAACCCGGCAACACACTCGTAAAGCCTTGCCAGTCCGCTCTCTGCATCCTGCATTGCCTGCTCAGAGTATTCAAGCGGGTTGCGATATTGAGTTGAAAAGACAAAGAGTTTCAAAGCTTCGGGATGAAATTTTTTGGAGAGTTCCCTGATCGTCAGGAAATTGCCGAGCGATTTTGACATCTTCTCGGTCTCTGAAGTCTCTTCGTTGCGCACCGTGACAAAGCCGTGATGAATCCACATGTTAACGAATGGCGCCTCATTTGCTGCCTCACTCTGGGCAATTTCATTCTCGTGGTGCGGGAAAATAAGGTCTTTGCCGCCCCCATGGATATCAAAGGTATCGCCAAAGTATTTTTTACTCATTGCAGAACATTCGGTATGCCACCCAGGCCGTCCCGGACCCCAGGGGCTTTCCCAGGCTGGTTCTCCGGGCTTGGAGCTTTTCCAGAGGGCGAAGTCCATCGGATGCTTTTTCTTCTCGTTAATGGAGATACGGGCACCTGCCTGCATATCGTCTAAATTTCTGCGGGAGAGCTTACCATACTCGCTAAACTCGCTCACGGCGTAATAGACATCTCCTTCAACGGCATAGGCCTTGTGCTTATCTATTAATGTGGAGATCAGGGAGATCATCTCCGGGATATGTTCGGTGGCTTTGGGTTCAATATCGGGTCTTTCAAGGCCCAGGAAATCCATATCTACATAAAATTCATCGATAAACCGGTTTGCCAGTTCCTGGGAGCTGGTATTCTGCTCTTGTGCCCGTCTTGATAATCTTGTCGTCTATGTCAGTAAAGTTCCGTACAAACGTTACCCGATAGTCTCGGTAGCGAAGGTACTTGACGATCATATCGAAAGCGAGTGAAGATCGGGCGTGGCCTATATGGCAATAATCATAGGAGGTAATTCCACAGACATAGAGCCTGACATGGTCAGGTTCTATGGGTGTCAGGGGTTCCTTTTTGTGGGTGAGGGTGTTATAAATTCTGATGCTCATGGTAATCTAGGAATTTCCTATAATGATGACGTTTTATTCTCTGTCAGCCCAGTCTGTAGAACGGTGCTGATATTTTAAGCCTTCTGGGTACGATTGTATAAATTACCAAACTTAATCTTATTAACGGGAAAAAACAAGAATGATAGGAGCAGACAAAGTGGTTAAACCGTGGAGTGAGACGATGAAGGCCTGGTTTCACCCTCGGGTAATCACCATGCTGTTCCTCGGTTTTTCGGCTGGCATACCGATTCTTCTTATATTTTCGACCTTGTCTGCCTGGCTGCGTGAGGCCGGTGTTGAACGTGCAGCAGTAACTTTTTTCAGTTGGGCTGCTTTGGGATATTCTTTTAAGTTTATCTGGGCACCATTGATTGACAGAATGCCACTTCCCGTCCTCACAAAACTTCTTGGACGAAGAAGAGGGTGGATGGTTGTCTCCCAGCTGGCAATTATGGCTGCTATCTTCTGGATGGCATCAATTGACCCCTCCCTGTCTCAGTCTCACCTCACGGCGATGGCTTTTGCAGCAATTTTACTTGGTTTTTCTTCGGCAACACAGGACATCGTTATCGATGCATTTCGAATCGAGTGTGTTGAAGAGGAGATGCAGGCGATGCTTTCTGCCACTTATATTGCAGGGTATCGGATTGGTATGCTTGTTGCGGGGGCCGGGTCTCTGGCCCTTGCCGGGTACCTCGGTACAACAGTGGATGTCTATCAGTATCGGGCCTGGCAACTGACCTATTACGGGGTTGGAGGCTGTATGCTCATCGGCATCCTGACGACCCTGATGACCTCCGAGCCTGAAAGGGGTGATGTCCCGCAGAAGCTTGTCTATTCGACCAGGCAATATCTTCGTTTCTTTTTTCTTTTCCTCTGTGTTGTCTCCACCTTTGCTCTGGCATTTTTCTACGGCGGATCGGTAACCGGCAGTATCAAAGAGGTGTTGAAGGAGTCTTCACCACTGTCGGTACGGGTGATAGGTTTTCTTTTAGAAACCGGACGACTGTTTGTGTCCATGGTTTGTGCGCTCCTGATGGCACGCGGGCTGGTCCTGCTGAAGCTCGTCGACAGTCAGATGGTCGATGATACCTATATTGCCCCAGTTAAGGATTTCTTTAAACGTTATGGTTTGAGAACAGCGATGCTCTTGCTGCTGCTGGTGGGATTTTACCGGGTTTCAGATATTGTCCTTGGCGTGATTTCGACGGTTTTTTATCTGGATCTCGGTTTTAGCAAGATGGAAATAGCCGCAATTGTCAAAACATTTGGACTGTTGATGACGATTGTTGGAGGTTTCCTTGGCGGTATGTTGACGGTGCGTTTCGGTATACTGCGGATTTTATTCATCGGTGCGGTGCTGTCTGCTGCTACCAATGTGCTGTTCATGCTGCTGGCAAGCAGCGGACCAGATCCATTACTGCTCAAAGTGGTGATTGGAGCAGACAATCTTGCAGCAGGACTGGCATCAGCTGCTTTTGTGGCCTTTCTGTCCAGCCTTACTTCCATTTCTTTTACAGCAGTTCAGTATGCGGTGTTCTCTTCGGTCATGTCTCTTTTTCCAAAACTGATTGGAGGGTACTCAGGTACTATAGTGACCAGTATCGGATATCCGTCGTTTTTCCTGTTGACAGCTTTAATGGGAATTCCGGTGATTTACCTGATCTGGCTTGTACGGAAGATGAAATGAAATTTCAAATAGACTGGTGGGTTAAAGCTAAAGCGGAAGAACCAAAATATCGAATCTGCTCCGTTACATCGGGTTATGATCTCCATGAGAACGTAATGCGAGGGGGATTCTGGCGTCCCGAAAAGAGAGGCCAGCCTGGTAGCCACCGTTGTTCAACAGAGGTCGGCACCAGCGGATCATTGCTGCACTGGATCGTAAATGTTCCGGAAAGCTGTCATCGAGCGCGCAGGTTACCGTGGTGTCTCTGCTCAGCTGCATTGGTGCTAAAAGCCTGATTCCACCTTGGCTGAAATCCACGACGCGAGCTGCAAGAAGTGGGTTCTTGTCGTCGAAATATTCATCGGTCTGAATTATTGTGATTTCCTGAGATCCGGAATGTCGGTCAAACTGTCTCCGTTCTGAGACAGTGTGGTATAAATCCATCTCATCTGTGCTGATATTGACACGATGCTGGTCACATTGGCTATAATTATCTGACCTGCAGAATGCCTCGATATGATCATCAAGTGGAATAAAAAGCCCTTCAAGAGAAAGCACGCAATTACAAGAAGATGGAGACCAGAACGGACAGCCGGAGTGCCTATTGTTTGTCATGATTGCCCCTGTCGAGTTATTTAAAGGGTTATAATTCCAGAAAACAACTGCAGATTTTATGCCAGAATCACTTGTGGTCTTTCGGGGAAATATTGTATCGCTTCATTTTGTCGTAAAAAGCTGTTTTGCCAACTCCTAATGTATTTGCTGCGGAGGCTACATTTCCCTGATTTTTTTCAAGCGCATGGACAATGATGTCCCGTTCAAAATCGGCGACGATATCTTTGAGTGATGTTCCGTTATATTTGCTTAATAACGAGGACACAGACAGGGGTTGATCCTGATACGGCTGTGTGTCAAATATCAGCTCATCTTCGGTAATTATATGTGATTTTGCCATGAGCACAGCACGCTGAATCACATTTTCCAATTCCCGCACGTTACCCGGCCAGTCATGGGAAAGCAGTGTGTTGATAATTGATTTTGGTACGAAGTTAATGTCTTTTTTGAAGGCCAGTCGGTAACGCCTGACAAAATGGGTTACCAAATCAATGATATCTTCCTTGCGCTCTCGCAGAGGAGGAATTGCAATATTAATGATATTAAGACGATAGAACAGATCAAGCCTGAAGAGATCTTTCTTGACTGCAGCGGCAAGGTCTGTGTTTGTAGCGGCAACAACACGAACATCGACTTTAATAGGAGCGTTTCCGCCAACCCGGATAACTTCTCCGTCTTGCAGAACTCGCAAAAGTGCAGCCTGCATTCGCGGACTGATGTCACCTATTTCATCAAGAAAGATCGTGCCGCCATCGACAATTTCAAATTTGCCTATTTTGCGTTTATAGGCACCGGTAAATGAACCTTTTTCATAACCGAAAAGATCACTTTCAAGAAGGGAGTCATTTATCGTATTGCAGTTGATCTTCAGAAATGGTTTATCGCTGCGGTTGCTCGTCTCCCTGATGAGGTTGGCCACAAGTTCCTTGCCTGTGCCGGATTCCCCGGTGATGAGAATGGTAGCATCAGATTTCGATACCTGAAGAACCATGTCTCTGAGATCCTGCAGGATTCTGCTGGAGCCGATAATCGTGCCGTTAGGCGGTCGACTCTCGAGATGATCCTGAAGGCTGTCTAGCTGATCTGCCAGCTTTTTTCGGATACGCTCACTTTCCTTAAGCCGGTTTATTTTATAGGCAAGGATGGATTCGATATTGGCATGAAATTTCGCCAGTTCATCCTGGTGACGTTTTTGTTCGGTGAGGTCCCTGATTGTCAACCAGTAAAGGTTGTCTCCTTTATAACCGTGAAATGGTGCGATACAATATTCGAGATGAGAATCATGAATTGCGCCGGAAAGAACATCGGTGGATCTGTTATTTTCGAGCGATAAGTTAACCAGATTGAGCAGTTCTGAAAATACAGTCTGTTGTCCAGGTTTAAGATTGGGAGTATGGCTTCTGAGGTCACCAAAGAAGTTGACAGCACTTGGGTTCATATACTCAATAGACTTGTTGGCATTGACAAGCAAAACCATTTCCGGCATTGCTTCGAGCAGCGCCTGCTGGTTGCTCGCCAGTCTCTTGAATTCTTTAACTGTTTCCGCTGATGACATCGTTTTGTTCTATTACGGGGAGTAGGGAGGCCTGCTTTTCTTTCACTGTTAGTTAAACTTTAGCATAGTCGGAAAGGGAATTAAATAGTTATAGAGTGAAAATTTCCTGATTTGTGGAAAATTTGTCCATTTTATTTGAATATCATGAATGTACATCATGTTATTTCAAGCGTTTATTTGTCAGGAAGAAAAATGATACAATCCAGGTAAAATTTTCCTTAAAACCGGATAAAGGAACATTTTTACTATTGTTAACAGGTCATTTTGACTGCAGTTCAACAATTATATCCTCAAGTGCACGTTTGGGTACGAAATGTACATCATTCCCATCTCGCCAGTACTTAATGTCGTTCACTGCCGGCAGGTCCGTGAGCACTACTTCTTCTACAGGATAGCCAAGGGCAACGACCAGTGACAGCTCAAGGTTGGCAGGCATTACAAATTTTTCAGCCAGTTTTGGAGAAAAGGCCCCAATGCGGCACCCGCCAATTCCTTTCTCCATTGCTCCAAGAAGAAGGTTCTGGGTTGCTGTTCCAAGATCGAACTGGGCCTCTTTTTCAGGTCCCTTCAGCCAGTCACGATTGAGCAGGCACAAGATATAGCAACTTGGCCTCTCTCCCGGGACCGGGCCTTTCCAGTCACTGAGGTATCCTGCCCAGCCGATATGCGGGAAGATCAGCTCGCAGAGATGTGCGTCTGTGATGAGCATATACTGCCATGGCTGCTGGTTTCTCGCGGACCCTCCGAGTCGGGCGAGTTCAATGAGTTGCTTTAAATCATCTTCGGCTATACGGTGATGTTCATCAAACCTTCGAAACGATCTGGTCTTTTTTATCAGTTCGAGCATTTTCATACCTCGTAAAAAATGGAGTGGTGCCATTGAGCAACACGTGAATGAGTCTATTGCATCTCTTTATTCATATTTTCAGAGTAGAGGTCAGACAGGCTGATATCGGCTCGCGAGTAGCTTTCATCATTTTTTACCCGGTTAAACTCAGGATCTTCATGCTCGACTCTACTGGCTGGAACGGAAAGCTGATCGACTAAAAAGCCAATTGCATTTTTTTCACGCTCCATCGCAAGTATCTGCAGCATGGTATCGGAAACGTTTACCTGGCGCGGAGCTTCGGGGACAAACTCGGGAATTTTGTTTTCCGGAATATCTGTTTCCTTTATTTCATCACTCTGCTCTGCAAGTTGCTGTTCAATTAACTTGTTTTCAGCGTCCTTTTGTTTTTCCCACTCCTGCCTGAGCATTCTGTTTTTCTGGTCAGTCTGTGTTCTTTCAAGCTCAACGAGGTTATTGTAGATGGCGTTATAGTCCTCTACTTTATCGACGTAGCCGATTATTTTCAGTTTTATATAGGGATGTGCACCGAGAAATTCACTAAACCGATTGAGTCGTTCGATGCTTTCACTGGTAATCTGCGATGAACCGGGAGAAAAAGAAATATATTGATTGTCCATCAGGTCTTTAAATTCATCACCGGCTAAAAGCATTGGGTTAATTGATGTTTTTAATATCGCGGTCCCGACACTGCTGAGCATTTCGTTTAGAATAACTCTCTTTTCATCTTCTTCTGAGCCGATATCAATAACGAATGTGCCGTCCGGTTCTGTCAGCAGGGAGAGGGCCAGAGCCGTGGAACTGCCTGAGTCTTTTGGAAGCAGGTTGGAGACCACTACCGTGGCCGATTGCCTGGGGGCATCCGTGCTGTACGTGGCCATTGACTGGACGCTAATGGTACTTTTTGATGGGTCGATATCTTTGATTTTCTGAGTTATCTGTTTGGAAAATAAATTCAGGGGCAGAGATTGGGCGGTGAAATTGGTCTCTACAGTCGGCGGATTCTGGACAAGCCTGCCACTGCCTTCAAGATTAAAGGGGTGTCCCTCTATATTGCCGGTGAACTCAAAATCACTGTCATCCTCTACAACAGGATACTCGACCTGGTTCAGGTTTCCGTTGATTGAGGTTACACCGAGTACAAGCGGCGGTACCGTGCGATTATCCTGGTAAGATAGTGCTCCATTATTAAAATCAATCTGGTTGATCGACAGTGAAAAGCCAGAAATAGCTTGATCAAAATCAACATCTGGTGATCCCGGTTCCGGGAGAAATAACCGACGCAGAAAATGTGAGAGAGGGGTGACCGGGTTTTTCTCGCTCTCGGCTCGAAGCCATGAAAACTCGGGTTCTTCAACAAGAATATAATTAATAGTGAGCTGCTGGGCTGATTCGGCCCAGGATAGTTCATCAAATTGAGCTTTGGCTGCTTGGAATAGAGGTTTGCTCTGATCTCCGATAAGAATATTTTCTGCAGAAAGTGTTCCTTCGTACTCTTTTTGGGGATATCGAAACGTTCCCTGGCCTGACAGGATTGCCTGGCTGTTCCTGAATGTGGGGCTGCTGCTGAACCAGGAAAATAACTCACCTGGTTTTAATTTGGAAAAGGCAATTTCCGATGAGATCTGAAGCGGGGCAATATGGAGGCTGCCCGCCGTTTTCACGGTACCGACCTTGTTCACGGTTGCAGAAAAAACGAAGTTTTCCTCGTTGATCTGCTGTTGTTCAAGACGGTTGGCCTGGAGTATGGTGTTGGTAAACTCGAGCGTGCTGATTTTACGTTTTTTGTCTGTAATCCTGATGGTACCTGAAAAATCGATTCCGTGAATAACATGCTGGGTAGGGCGTTCGGAAAATCGCTGGAACAGCAGTGGCAGGCTGGAACTCTCAAGGGCGACTGAACTGTTCTCGAGAAAAATATTACCAAGATCGGTGACATTATTAATGCGACTGACAGGCTCGCAGCGCAGGGTTGGGACAGAGAGCCATTCGACGCCATTATCTTTTAGTTTGAGGTTCTTAACAGTGACCTTGGTACTTTTTAATGTGTAGTCAAACGGTTTGTTGCCCTCACCCTGAAGGGCAAGGCTCAGTAGCCCGGATACATCGGCAATGCCATCAACATCCTTTGATTCCCTGCCAAGAAATGGCGCAATACTCGCGGCATTAATATCATTGAGCTGCAGGTTTCCACCAGGTCTGTTTTGTTTGTCAAACTGACCCTGCCAGGTAAAAAAGGCGGAAGAACTGAGATGTTCGCCGCTGAGCCTGAAACTGTTCTCATCTTCAGTCGGCAGCAGACGGTCGTTTGAAAAGTTCTTTATACTCAGCTGGACTGAATGCCAGATTCGAACAGGTTTTTCATCTCCAGTTGTTTTTATAATGACGCTGCCGCCATCGGCGATAAGCAATTTAAGAGATATCGAAGGAATAACCTGGTAAAGCGGGTCTTTCGGCTCAGGCCTGATTGTCAGCGGAACAAGATTGGCCAGCGTCTCCCTGGTGATTATGCCGTCACTGCTTAAGACTGGCTCTCTTAAAAGCAGACTCTGGATTTCCAGTGACTGGTTAAACGGCTCAAGAGCTCCTTCGAACTTGGCCGTCGGGACTCTCAGCGACAACTTTGAGTTTCTTGACTCAAGAGCCAAATCTGTTGCCGTAAAGCTGAATTGAATTTTCAATTCACTGCCTTTTTCCTGATCGGGTGAGAACGATATCTGAAGTTTACCGTTGGCTCTTCCCATGTTGACATCGATAGGAAGTGAGACCGGTAAATAATCAAAATAAAGCGGGATATCGATATCATCGAGATCGCAGCTCAGAAGGGTCTGTCGCCCATCCTCAATCCTGCCGCCAAGTGTTGCCTCACCGGTCAGTTTTACTGGACTGCCGTTAATGACTGCAGAAAAACGGGGATGAATATAGCTGTCTGTCTGATATGGGAAATTTGATATGGCCGGAAGGGCCAGCTCAATATCCTTTATATGGTGAGTTTTTTGCGTGCTCTTATCATCAAAAATGACCTGAGAGTCAGAAACCTTGATATTGTTCAGTGAGAACAAAAAGGGGAGCTCGGCAAAATCGATAATTCCGGACTGGTTTCTCCTGCTCTTATTACGAAGAAGATAGGAAATATTGTAACGTTTGTTCCTGTCTCTTGAAATCTGGGCATGCAAGCGGTCGATGTCCAACGTGGAGCAGACAAGATCACCGCGCAATAATGACAGAAAGTCTAAATCAATGTTTGCCTCAGCTATCGAGAGAAAACGGCTCTGCGGTTCGCCATCTTCATCCGTTTCAACGGAGATACCTTCCAGTATCAGCTTGAAATTGAGTGGATTAAACCGTGCATCTCTGATGGAAATGTTAACATGCAGTTTCTCGCCCAGGTAGTGAGGCAGGTTGCTTTTCGCCAGGTGTGGCAGCAGGAGAAATCCAATTCCTGCATATATACCGAATCCTGCAAGTATCAGAAAGAGGAGTTTAAGCGTTCCACTTGTTGATTTTTGCTTGTGTACCTTCGGCGCCTTCTGTTGTTTCTTTGGCGCAGTCGTCGTTTTCTTTTCAGAAGGTTTTGCTGGTTTCTGATTGTCTGAAATCGATATCGACCCAAACAGATCACTGGATTTATCGGCCATGTTCCAAAACGTTATCTATAGTTTAAAATCGTTTGTGCTGTGATACTTACTGGGTTTTAGTGAATGGAAGGAGCAGCACGAAGATCGGGAAATTTATTATCAAGGAAGATATGCCTTGCTCTGGTCCATTTTTCAAGGAGAATCATCTATTTTAACTGAAATGGACGCTTTTTATTTGAAAATTCCTGGAATGAATGATTCAGAACGGTCAATAACTAATTTTTTCCCGTAACTGGAAAATGATTACAGGTTTTATGGAGCTTAAAAGTCTGGGAGGGAACAGATTATTACTACTCCTTGGGCAAATAGCAAAAAAAGTATGGAAAAAATCAGTTTTGCATAAATAATATTTTGTAAATCTAGGGTATTACAGGTAAACTAGATACTGATAAGGTGATTTATACCCACCGGCAGGTTTCAATCAGTTCATGATTGCTTTTTAGATTATATTAAATATCGTATTGTAATTGGGCGTACAAGGGGCGGAATTCTCTATTTTGATTTTTTTAAATGTTTGAATTTATAAGATTATTCAGGTGGCAGGATGCTGTAGATATCCTGGTTGTGGCTTTTGTCATCTACCAGCTTATCTCGATTATCCGAGGTACCCGTTCAGTTCAGATGCTCTTGGGACTCGGGGTTCTTGTCGCTGTCTACTTCATGGCCAGTGTTCTTGAGCTTGCTACATTGCTCTGGCTGCTTCAAACCTTCCTCAGTTCTCTCTTCATTATTGTTATTATCGTCTTCCAGGATGATATCAGACGAGCCTTGACCCAGGTTGGTAAATCACCATTTCAGAAAAATCTGGGGATGATGGATAAAGATCTGGAAGAGATCATTCGCACCGTTTTTTATCTGTCCAAAAGACGTATTGGTGCTTTGATCGTCATTGAGCGGGATATGGGACTTCGGGATTATGTTGAATCCGGATTTGTGCTTGACGCGAGGCTCACCAAAGAAATACTGATCTCCATTTTTATGCCGGTGTCTCCACTCCATGATGGTGGTGTTATTATCAGTAAAGGACGTATCCATACAGCCGGGAGCATCCTGCCGCTCACCCAGAACCCTTATATAGACAAGCAGTACGGCACCAGGCACCGGGCGGCAATCGGGCTTTCTGAGGAGACCGATGCCGTCGTTCTTGTGGTCTCAGAGGAAACGCAGGGAATATCGCTGGTCCAGCATGGCGCGATGACTGCCGTAAATGATGAGATATCACTCTCCAACAGTCTTCGGGCAGTTTTTATAGGTAAGAACGAGGTGCAAGGCATGAACTGGAGGAGTCTGTTTAATAGAAAATGAAACCGTTGAGCATGACATATTGGCGTAGATTTTTGGCCAAAGAGTGGTTTCCAATGGTTATCTCCCTGGTCTTTGCAGCACTTCTATGGAATTTTGTCGGCGGGGAACAGACGGTCGATAAAAACGTGATGATTCCAGTCGAGGTGATCAACCTGCCGCGAGATCTGGTAATTTCCAACCAATTCAAGAAAGAGATCGAAGTAGCAGTTAATGGCCCGCGTGCCCTGATTTTAGAACTGGAAACCAAACAGATTACCCGGCAGATTGACTTATCAAAGGCAATTCCAGGAACCACCGTTATTACCAACGACGTCGACTCGATACCGATGAGGCGTGGGATAACCGTTCTCAGGGTACAGCCTTCTTCCATTATTCTTTCACTGGATAAGCTGATACAGAAACAATTTGCAATTAACCCGGTTACCACAGGCGAGCCTTCGCCGGGCTATATCCTCAAACGGCTCCAGATGGATCCCGAAGTGATTACCATTACCGGGCCTGAGACCGTTTTGTCCCGATATGAAGTTTTGCGAACAAAGGTTATCAACATTAACGGTTTACGTAAATCCATACAGCAGCAGGTACCGCTCGACCTGGAACCGGCCATTGTCGACCTGATTGGTGAAACGACAATAACAGCTGATATTACTGTCGCTCTGGAGACAGTTCAAAAACAATACAAGATAAAGTTTGCAGAGCCGGTAACAAGCGGCGACAAGGTCATTGATCAGGTTCAGATTATCGCCAATGTCCCCAAGCTCCTGCTCGATAATAAGATCAACGTTTCCTCTTTATTGTCGGCAATGGTTGTCGAAGACAAAGAAAACGGCTTTGGCGTTGTCCGGATAATTCCTTCAACAGAGCTCACCCTGCCCGTTGAGGTTATCAGCATTGATCCGGCGACAATTGAGCTCGAGAAAGAGCCTGACCCACCTGAACTCAATTCACTTCAGGAAACTGACGCTCCCATTCTCGATCAACAGGGTGAAATTGATAACACCATTTTAGAACCAGGGAGCAACTGATTATTGTGAGAAAATTATTTGGTACAGACGGTATTCGGGGTGAGGCCAATAAACACCCGATGACCACGGAAATAGCAATGCAGGTTGGAAGGGCAATTGCCTTTATCGTAAAAGACCGGGCACGCGGCCACAGCATTGTGATCGGTAAAGACACCCGGCTTTCATGCTATATGCTTGAAAATGCCCTGGCCGCCGGTATCTGCTCCATGGGTGTGAATGTTATGCTCGTCGGCCCGCTTCCAACGCCTGGCATCTCATTTATCACCACCTCAATGCGCGCTGATGCCGGGGTTGTCATTTCCGCCTCGCACAATCCATTTCAGGACAACGGCATTAAGATTTTTGCCCACGATGGCTTCAAACTGCCCGACAGCGTTGAGGAAGAAATCGAGGACCTGATATTTTCCCAGAAAATGGAAGCCCTCAGGCCTGTTGCAGAAGAGGTGGGAAAGGCTCGGCGAATAGATGATGCCAAAGGCAGGTATATCGTTTTCCTGAAGAACAGTTTCCCAAAACACCAGACCCTTGATGACTTTCACGTGGTGCTCGACTGTGCCCATGGTGCAACCTATGGCGTCGCCCCTCATGTATTTGAAGAGCTCGGTGCAAAAGTAACCCCACTCTCCGTCGACCCTGATGGCACAAATATCAACCGAAAATGCGGCGCCCTCCATCCCGAAATTATGGCGGAGACGGTCAGAAACGTCGGTGCAGACCTTGGCCTTGCCTTTGACGGCGACGGCGACCGACTCATTGTCTGTGATGAAAAAGGACAGATCGTCGACGGTGACCACCTCATGGCAATCTGTGCCCAGGATCTTCTCAAGCGCCGCAAGCTGAAAAAGAAAACCCTGGTAGCAACAGTCATGTCCAACATGGGGCTTGAAGTTGCCATGGAAAGCATCGGGGCCAAGATGGTCCGAACCGCTGTCGGAGACAGGTATGTCGTAGAATGCATGCGTGAAAACGGCTACTCATTCGGCGGTGAGCAATCAGGACATCTGGTGTTTCTCGACCAGATTACCACCGGCGATGGAATACTTGCCGGACTGCAACTGCTTGCCGTAATGCAAAAGCATGATCGTCCATTATCAGAGCTCGCCAACATCATGGAGAGTTTCCCCCAGGTATTAAAAAATGTGCGTACTGCCACTCGCATGAGCATCGATGAAATACCTCACTTCAACAAAACAATCAGAAGTTTTGAAGAAAAACTCAACGGAACCGGCAGAATTCTGGTCAGACCTTCCGGAACCGAACCGGTAATAAGAGTGATGGTCGAGGGCCAGGATGAGAAAATAATCAATGAAATGGCCGATGAGTTATGTGATTTGGTAAGCAATGCGGATCGAATGTGACTGACAGGATGAGAAATTAATATGAGTAGCGAAGAGTCAAAGACCAAAAGTAACAGTAGTTCTACCTGCTTTTAATGAAGAGAAAGTAGTTGGAGATACGATAAAGAAATATTAAAAAACTATACCCTGATTTTGAGGTTCTTGTTGTTGATGATGGTTCGACTGATAATACCATGCAGGAAATACTTCTGAAAAGACAAGGTAGTCATAATAATGAGCAAGAATATAGCGATTGTGGGAACGGGGTATTGGGGGAAAAACCTGGTACGTAACTTTTATAACCTCGGTGCTTTAAATACGATCTGTGATAACAACCCGGACCAACTTAAGATGTTTCTGGAGCAGTACCAGGGAATAACAGGTGCCACATCTTATAGTGAAGTCTTGAGAAATGAAGATATAGAAGGTGTTGTAATCGCGACACCAGCTGAAACACATTTTGACCTGGCACGTGAAGCGATGCTGGCTGGTAAAGATGTCTATGTAGAAAAACCATTATGCCTTTCTGAGCAGGATGGTGAAGAGCTGAATATATTAGCCGAAGAACACAATAAAATTTTAATGACCGGACACCTGCTCTGGTATCATCCTGCGGTTATAAAATTAAAAGAAATGGTTGAAGACGGTGAGCTAGGGAGAATTCAATATATTTATTCAAATCGTCTCAATCTTGGGAAATTGAGACGAGAAGAAAATGTTCTCTGGTCTTTTGCTCCGCATGATATTTCTGTGATCATCGGACTGCTTGAAGAGTTACCTTCTGCCATCCAGGCACAGGGCGGCAACTATCTGCATCAGCAAATTGCTGATACCACAATGACCATGCTCGATTTTCCCAGTGGTGTAAAGGCACATATCTTTGTTTCCTGGCTTCACCCTTTCAAAGAACAGAAGCTGGTTGTCGTTGGTGACAAGCAGATGGTGGTATTTGATGATACAGCACCATGGCCCTCAAAACTTACTATTTATCCTCATTCGGTTCACTGGAGCGGCAATGTGCCAATTGCTGATAAGGCAGAAGGCAAACCAGTTGAACTTGAAGAGGGTGAACCACTAAAAGTGAGTGTGAACATTTTCTGAACTGTATTTCATCAAGAACTCCACCAAAGACAGATGGCAGAGAGGGACTTAGAGTCCTTAAAATTCTAAAAGGCTGCCAGGAAGCACTGGAGAGTAAATGCCGAATCAATGTTGAAACACAGGCAGGCTAAAATAGCAAGGAAACAGTTCTTCGCCCACGATACTGCAGTGATCGATAATGAGGTGTCGTTGGTAAAAACAGTAAAATATGGCATTTCAGTCACCTGTTGTCAGGGTGTAGAATCGGAGAAAACTGTTCTATAGGTCAGAATGTCGTGATTGGGAATGGTGTGGTGATTGGAAATAACTGCAAGATTCAAAATAACGTTTCAGTTTATGAGGGTGTTGAACTTGAAGACAATGTATTTTGCGGCCCCAGTATGGTGTTTACCAATGTGTTTAACCCGCGTTGCGAATTTCCCCGAAGAGATGAATATAAACAGACCCTTGTGAAGAAAGGCACCACTATAGGGGCGAATGCAACGTGTCTGTGGTGTCACGCTTGGCGAGTACTCATTTATCGGTGCTGGTGCCGTTGTTTTAACAGATGTGAAACCGTTTGCTCTTATGGTTGGAAATCCTGCGTATCAGGCAGGGTGGATGAGTCGGTTTGGTAAACGCTTGGATTTGCCGTTGGAAGGAGAAGGCGAAACAGTTTGCCATATACTGGCGATATATATGAGCTAAGAGATTCCACCGTATCAATTAGGTCCAAATAAGGCTCAGACAATTATTGCGTTAAAATGTTTGGAAAACTGCTAATCAGTTCGGTTTTCATATACTTATTTGTGGAGGTTGGGATCATATTTCTTCCTTATACTCTTTTCGATTCCTCTATTTTTCCCCAACAAAATAAACAATTTCATAATGTTGCTGTCTTGTTTCATGGATATAACAAAGAGGAGAATGGCGTTGATTCTGAAACCCAAAGGCGACTGAACTATGCAATTTCGATAGTAAGAGATAAACAGAATCCTGCTATTTTATTAACCGGTGGAAACAGCCCACAGTTTCAGAGGACGGGAGCAGATTTGATGTCGGAGTATTGCCAGAAGCGAGGTATATC
>CAVZLG010000007.1:0-223023 GCA_963776075.1 uncultured delta proteobacterium | reverse complement strand
AGTTAAACATTCATTAATGATGTGTTGCGAACCTGTTATGACTGGCAGGGTAAACCTTTCATTTCCTGCACGGCGGGTAGCGTTGTGGTAGCTTGCTCGCATCTTGCCTAACAGCCTCATTCTATCTGCTGGTTTTCAAATGATAGATGGGTATCTTCTCCCCTTTTCTTTTTTCTCGTTAATACGGCAATATTTCAGCCAGAGCGCCTCACCACTTGCTTTTGTCTTTGAAGCATGACCGTGAACCGACTAATGATCCAGGAAATGGAGCTATGTTTTGGTGAAGATATAGAGTTGAAGACCTACCTGTGCCTGAGTCCTGACAGGAACTATATAACCAGAGCGTGTGCGATTGGGGTTGAGAGAGACAACTATAATCTCAATTCAACCACACGTCTTGTATGAGGCAAATGGAAAATTTTTTTCGATATCATCCTTCACAGCCCCACGCATGGCAAGGCTCTATCAATCATGGTACCCTATTCGATAGAATAAATTATATTATCGACAAGGGCTGCCCAGAGTAGTCCTTACTTAAAGAATGAATCATGGTCGCATTGATAATAATTTTTGGAACTCTTACTTTTTGTGCTGGGCTCGTTATTTTATTAAACCCTGAACGGATATGCGGTTTCCTACGAAAGCACGTGGAAGGCGTTGCTTCACGTTTTTAATGTCGCTGCCAGGGTTGTTTTCGGTCTTTTACTGCTGTTCCAATCCAGCCTATCTAAATTTCCTCTCATAACCGACATTATTGCCTGGTTCTGTATTGCTATTGCGCTGTTCATAATAGCCATGGGGCGTGAACGTTTTACGCGATTAATTTCCTGGGCGATAACATTGATAGAAGCTAATAGCCGTGTTGCTGGCTCTCTGGTTATGACATTTGGCGCTTTTCTAATTTACGCTTTTGCATAATGGCTCTCCTTTTCTACCTGGGTTTTCCCTTGGCTGCAAATGGATTGAGAACATTGGCCCTTGTGATTTCTCCCGGGTGAAAAAAGGCTTTATCAAAGGCTAAAAATGCGCAAAATATCTAATTCCCTCCATTGGAGGAAGTTAGAAACAAGAGTCTGGTGCGTGATCCTTCCGTGATATCTTCTATTCTGCCTAACAATATCAGAGTTCCATTTCTAAAGGGGTTCCTACGAAGACAAACAGGAACAGCCTTAACCTTCAGATTTTCTTCAATGATTGACCTTGCCAATGATAGTGTTTTCAAATGCACTGGAGAGATTTTACGTAACCTTTGAGGAAAAATATA
This sequence comes from uncultured delta proteobacterium, assembly GCA_963776075.1. Taxonomy (GTDB): domain Bacteria; phylum Desulfobacterota; class Desulfobulbia; order Desulfobulbales; family Desulfocapsaceae; genus MADRE3. The sequence goes on along the minus strand of CAVZLG010000007.1, from coordinate 221,759 downwards.
TAAATTTACTAACTGCCACATTGTTCAATTGATTGGTTAGGGGCAGTGCTTACGCTTTCATGAATGACACCTAATCTTTTACACTCCATTAAAACCTTAAAGTGACTTCTGTCGCATAATGAAGGAGGAGAAGATTATGAGACAACTAACTGAATCATTGACCTTGGTGTTCCTTTTTATTTTCACTTTTTTCTTGCTTCTGGGTGCAGAAATCGTTTGTGGAGAATCCTTCATTCCACCTGTACCTGACAAAACCAAGACATTGCCAGCAAACGATGGCGGGTCTGATGGCTGTAACTCAAGTCGTTTTGAATGTGTTATGGGGGGAGAAGCTGTTCTCGACAAGCAGACTGGGCTTATTTGGGCAAGAAATGCCTATGTTCTTGAGAAACAGGCGAATAGGGTGTCTTGGGAAGAAGGAGTAAAACTATGTCAAAAAACGAAATAGGAGGTCAGAAAGGTTGGAGGATGCCAACCAGAGATGAGCTAATAACTTTAATAGATTCTAGCCAGTCTGCACCTTCCCTTCCTGAAGGACACCCATTTGTAAATACAGGTAATAATGAAGGTGGGTGGGGTTACTGGACAAGTACAGATTACGGAAGTGATACTAAAAGTGCTTGGATGATTAGCACACATTTTGGCAAGGTACAAGATAGTCATAAATTCATGGATGCCGGTATATGGCCAGTAAGGGATGGCGAATGAACTTCTAATTTGCTTTTAGGTAGGGCTACTACAAACCCTGCCTAAATCTTTTCTGATAAATGATTTTTCCAGAAATCAGCGGCAGCCTTAGGTTGCCAGATCAAATAACAATAAAAACGGCAATTACTTAAATTTGACCTGGTTCCTGTTTATATCTTCGGGTTACAGTTAGGTGAATTGGTGTCAGATTTTTTGAAACCAATTTCTAGAAAATGTCAGATTAATCCACGATTTATACAACTAAATCCAATCTAGAATCCTTTTCTGGCTAATCGCTTTGAGAATAGGAGAAGCTGTCGAGATCTCTCCAGCATTTCTGAAACCTTCGCTTTTACGTACTTCCTCTGGTTAAGTTGAAGCTTCAGACAGTTATCTTCATGCAACGATAGTTCATACAACAAAACGTCTTCTAGCAGCTCCCGGGATATCTCAAGTATCGCCTGAGAAACCTTGTCGAATATCAGTCCACTTGATTTAACCCTGGTTCTATCATGGTTCCAACCGCAAGATCAAGGTCTAACGAAGCGGTTATAGTTTGGTTGTAAATACACAATAGCAACATTAGAGAATAGATATTGATTGTTCAAGCTAAGCAGAGAGTTGAATTCAACACTGAAAAGTGTCAAAATCGGGCCCAGGATGACACTTGTTGGGTCTAGGAGAATGATTATTTTGTACTTAGTTAGAATACAGAAAAAAGAGAGGTCGTATTTTATAGTGATTGTGTCGAGAATCGTTAAGAGAATGATTTTCTGATAAGGTCTTGAAAAAACGCATTCTTATCAATTACATAAATACTAAGTGATGTTAGTGCAGGTTAGGTCACGTTACTCTGTGGGGTATGGTGTGATTAAGAAAAGAGAGCAGGACTGGAATAATGTTATTCTCGATTCTATTGCTGATGGTATTTTTACCGTCGACTGCGAACAGACTATTACATATTTCAATCATGCGGCAGAAAAGATCACTGGTGTAAAGAGTGAGCAAGCTGTTGGAAAAAAATGTTATGAGATACTGGGCAGTAGCAGTAATCAATGTAAGGACAAATGCTTATTAAGGGAAAGCATGCAAACTGGCAAAGAAAAAATTTGTCGAAAAACCAATATTCTAAGGAGTGATGGGCAACAGATACCGGTGACGATCAGTACTTCGGTCGTCCGCAATGAGTTCGGAGAGGTTATTGGTGGCGTAGAGTCTTTGCGGGATATTTCTGCAATAGAATTTTTGCGCAAAAAGATTGAAGGGCGGTATTCCATCTATGACATTATCTCCAAGAACCATGAAATCAGAAAAATTCTTGACATCTTGCCGGATATAGCAAAAAGCAACAGTACCGTTCTGATAGAGGGCCCAAGTGGAACGGGAAAGGAGCTATTTGCAAAAGCGATACATGTCCTGAGTGAATGTTCCGGTAAGTTTGTTGCTCTAAACTGCACTGCTCTACCGGATACCCTCTTGGAGTCTGAACTCTTTGGTTATAAAAAAGGTGCGTTCACCGAAGCAAAGCGTGACAAGCCTGGTCGCTTTGCACTTGCAGAGGATGGCACATTTTTACTTGATGAAATAGGCGATATGTCAAGTGCCTTGCAAATGAAGTTATTGCGAGTAATAGAAAAAATGGAATATGAACCACTTGGTTCCATGGAAACGATGAAGGCAAATGTTCGCATCATTGCGGCAACGAACAAAAAGCTTGTCGATCTGGTTGCCCAGAAAAAATTCCGTGAAGACCTGTTCTATCGTCTCAATGTTGTCAAGATTTACCTACCTCCTCTGTCCAGCCGCCGTGAAGATGTCTCGCTTCTGATAGATCATTTTATCAATAAATTTAATATTATAAAGGGTCAGAACATTGATGGGGTCTCCTCGGAAGTATTCGATATATTAATGAAATATGATTTTCCTGGTAATGTCAGAGAACTGGAAAACTTTATCGAGTATGCGTTCATTCTCTGTCATGGAACCAGAATTGAGTTGGATCACCTTCCCAAAGAATTAAGAAATGGTCATCTGAAGAGGGAGGCCAGTAAAGGACATTCAGTTGCAAAACCACTTGCCACTTCCGAGGAGAATGCAATAAGAACTGCGCTTGAAGAACATGGCTGGAACAGGAGCACCACCGCTGCTTACCTATCCATCAATACAAGTACCCTGTGGCGAAAGATGAAGAAATACGGCATAAAGCAAGGTTAGATTTGCTGATAATCTCAATAGATTGCAATATCAACTCGTTCCGATTAATGGACGTCACCGCTTTTGGTATTATCTGCTGTGGTGAAGCGTTATCAATATCCAGATATTCTATTTCAAGAAGAGACCAGTTAATAATTTTCTTCAGAGATATGTTTTCGTAAATAAATTTTACACACTCTGAAAAAAAAATGACACCAATGTAGGACTACTTTTATTAATGCTTATTTTAGCTAATGGGACAGAATGACAATTTTAACAAGGTGAAAAACCATCATGAATTCTACTCCTGATCACCGACTATTGTACAAAGCCTTCAGGGATATTATCTCTGTTGTTCACTCTTCCATTCACCTTGAAGATGTGATGGATCTGGTTGCCTGGAAGGCCACTGAAATTCTAGATGCAAAAGGTGCAATTCTGCGTCTGCTCAACATTGATACGGATGAACTCGAAATAAGTGCTTACTACGGCATCAGCGAAGCGTATCTGGCAAAAGGTCCAGTGTCACACCATCGGACGATTACCGATGTCTGCCGCCAGAAAAAAGTGATCACCATCGAAGACATCCTTAATGATCCCCGGGTCCAGTATCCCCAGGAAGCCAGGGCCGAAGGATACCGGTTTATTATTGACGTACCGCTCTCTGTAGCAGACGATGTGGTCGGCATCCTCAGATTATATTTTTCCGAGGTACATCATTTTTCCGAGGTCGAACTCGACTGGATCATCGCCATTGCCGAACAGTGCTCCTGTGCTTTGGGCAAGGCACGGCTGATTGACACCTATGAGTTTAAATACCACGAGTTGGCCACTCAGACGGAAAAACTCACAGCCCTTGGCCGGATGGCAGCCGGCATTGCCCATGAGATTAATAATCCGCTGGCGGGTGTTCTCTTATACAGCTCGAACATGATAAAGAAGGTCCCGAAGGGAGATGCTCTCGAAGAGGGGCTGCAGGTCATCATAGATGAAACCATTCGCTGTCGAAAGATTATTCAGGAGCTTCTCGAATTTTCCAAAGGGCGTGAACCGACAAAGGTACCGACAAATATCAACGATATTATCGACAAAGCAATGAATATACTTGAAAATGAATTTCTTCTTAACCGTATTGAAGTGGGCAAAAATCTGGATCCTGAGCTGCCGGATATTATGGCAGACGGCAGCCAGATGGAGCAGGTCTTCGTCAATCTGCTCATTAACGCTGTGCAGGCTGTCCCAGAAGGGGGCACTATTCAGGTCAAGAGCAGTCTGAACGAAGCAGAATCTTCCGTAAGTATCGAGGTGAAAGATAACGGACCAGGAATCGGAAGAAAGGAGCAGGCCAAAATATTCGAGCCGTTCTTCTCGACAAAGCCAAACGGAACCGGGCTGGGGCTCTCTGTCAGCTATGGTATTGTCCGCAACCATCAGGGAAACATCAGCGTGGAGAGCCTTCCGGGGGGAGGAACCCGCTTTCTTATCAAAATCCCCTTTACCCAGAAAGATAGTAAGGAAATGCATGCCAACGTTGAAAGAGCGGCGATGATAAAATGATTTCAACCGAACAGCCAAGTATCCTTGTTATTGATGATGAGGCCAGCATCTGCAAGGGATGCAGTCTAATCCTCAAAGAACATAATTATACCGTTTCAAGCCGAACAACGGGGAAGGCTGGCCTGCGCGAGGCACTGGCCGGCCACTTCGATATCGTCCTTCTAGATATACGGTTGCCCGATATTGACGGGATGGAAATTCTTGCCAGCCTTCGCAAGAAAAAACCTGAAACCCAGGTGATTGTAATGACCGGTTTCTCAACGGTTGAAAACGCGGTTGAGGCCATGAAAGGTGGAGCTTTCGACTACCTTGCCAAACCCTTCACCGAAGATGAGATCATCCTGGCTGTAAAAAAGGCGATTGAAGACAAACGCCTCAGGGATGAGAATACTCTTCTGCGTAAGCAGCTTTTCGAGCGCTTTGATTTCAATAACATCGTCGGAGAGGATCCGGCAATTTTAGACATCTTCGGGCAGATCAAAAGGGTTGCCTCAACAGACAGTACAGTGCTTATTACCGGAGAAAGCGGAACCGGCAAGGAACTGTTTGCGGGCGCTATTCATGTCCAGAGTTCACGGGCGGCCAACAGATACGTGACTCTAGACTGCAGCACGTTATCCTCGAGTCTTCTCGAGAGCGAGTTGTTCGGCCACGTAAAAGGGGCGTTCACCGGCGCCACTCAGGATAAACACGGAATTTTTAATGTCACCAATCACGGCACCCTGTTTCTGGACGAGTTGTCCAATCTGAATCTTGAGATTCAGAGCAAACTGCTTCGGGTCATGGAGTCAGGAGAATATAAGCCGGTCGGCCAGAGCCTTACCATAAAAACGGATGTAAGGATAATTGCCGCAACGAACAGAGACCTTTCAGAACTGGTTGCTGAAGGATCTTTTCGGGAAGATCTTTTTTACCGTCTAAACGTCTTCCCCATCCGGATACCTCCACTCAGGGAAAGAAAGGAAGACATCCCCAGGCTTGCCTATCATTTCCTGCGCCTTTTCTGCAAAGAAACCGGTAAACGGATCGAAGGCTTCTCAGATGATGCCCTGGCCTTGCTGATCGATCATTCCTGGCCGGGAAATGTTCGCCAGTTGAAAAACACCGTTGAACGGCTGGTAATAATGGCAGACCATGGATACCTGGACAGAGAAACCCTAACGCCTCACATCCACGTTGATGTCGGCTCCGACTTCTCTGCACCTAGCCATATTCCAGAGACATGGGAAGAGCTTAAATCGGTCAAGAAGCATTTGGTGGAAAATATTTTCGGCCAGGTTGAAAAAAAATTTCTAGTAAAAGCTCTAACTGAATGTCAGGGCAATATCACCCATGCCGCCCAAAAGGTTGGTCTACATAGATCCAACTTTTCCGTACTGATGAAGAAGCACCGGCTGTCGGCAGATAATCTTTGACATAATCGTGACCTTTGAGTCATACATTTTCTTTGTTATCGAACAGAGCCTCGAGCAGGCATCATTGAGCCGCAGTATTTTCTACACACCGCCGTACAATTACGTATACGCTTTTAACATACTGAAATACATAAATATTTATAAATATATGCTGCCAGAACCGTATTAAATTATATACGCCACTCCTGATCACCCCCAAAAATTTTACCTACCATAATACTTTATAATAACCTGTAATAATGAGGTTTATTCTTCAGCTAATTGATTGTTAATCCAGATGGTCGAAACGGCATGGGAGTTGCTATAAAAAGGTTAAGATAAATCATAGTTGATCGGCTGGACCTACCGGCTGATAATAGGCCACGATAAGGCCCAACCGTCTGAATCAGGCGAAATGAAGGAGGTGCAACCATGACATCATTACAAGCAAATCATGCGACTGATCATACTCCCCCCCATATTCTTGTCATGGAAGACGAAGAGACTGTGGCCAGAGGCCTTGAAATGGTGCTCGAGGAAGAAGGCTATGATGTAGATCTGGCATTTACCGGGGCTGGAGCTCTGGAAACTTTTGGAAACAGCAATTTTGATCTGGTTGTTGCCGATCTGCGTCTGCCGGACAGCGACGGCCTGGAAATTATCAAGATCGTCAAGGAGTGCAGGCCTGAAACCGAGGTCGTCGTCATTACCGGCTATTCTTCAGTTTCTTCGGTAGTCGACGCAATGAAGATCGGGGTGGCTGACTACCTTCTTAAACCGTTTACGGAAAGTGAAATAAAAGTCGCCATCGGTAACGCCCTGAACAGGGATAGATCGACACCTCAGGAAAAAGCTGAAACCGCTTCTGAGACAGCAACGGGGAACCTGATCCAGAAGCAGGAAGTGTTGCGGGTCTTGGATCGTACCAACCGGGATGTGGAGTTCACAAGAAATCTGCTTGATGGCGATTCCAATGCCCTCAAAGCATACGAACTGTCCTGGGAGGCCAAAGCTGCCATCACCTCAGGCGACTTGAAGTGGCTCAGGAAAAATGTCGGTGAACTGACAGATGAACAGATGATATTCGTCAACAAACGTCTGCAGAGAGAGGCCTGGTAGCACTACCGACAACCGCCGTCTGTCGTGAGCTGGCAAGCCTGCGGCAGCGGTCTGGTAGCATTAAATAAAGTATCGATATAAACACGGAGGCTGCTTATGCAGGTTCAAGAATCGCTAGATATCAAAGATCCGAGCTGGCCGCAGGTTCTGATAATGGAAGATGAAGCAAGTGTTGCCAAGGGGTTGGAGATGATTTTGAGCGAAGAGGGCTACAACGTTGACCTGGCGATGACTGGGCGCAGGGCCTTGGATAGCTTCAACCAAAAAATGTTTGATCTGCTGGTGGCAGATTTGAGGCTGCCGGACATCGATGGCATGGAGGTAATCAAGCGGGTTAAAAGGCGCCGCCCTGACACAGAAGTGCTTGTTATAACCGGCTTTTCAACCGTCAGCACGGCCGTGGAAGCAATGAAACTGGGGGCCTTTGACTATTTATCTAAACCGTTCACCGAAGATGAGTTTTTATCGGCGGTCAAGGGTGCGCTCGTGACAAAAGAGTTTTCGGCAACCGATTCAGCGGCGGTCGCTCTTGAACCGCTCCCCGAGGATTCTCTCAGATTGACGGAGGTGATGAAGCAGATCCGGCAAAGCTTTGTCGGTCGACAGCAAGAAGTAATTACCATTCTGCAGAAGGTGCAGAACTCACTTGGCTATATCCCCACAGAGGCACTCATTCTGGTGGCCGATTTCACCGGTATGCCGGAGGCAACCGTTTATGGGATAGCCACATTCTACGAGCGGTTCAGGCTGTCTCCGGTCGGCCAACATGTGGTGAAAGTTTGTCGGGGCACCGCCTGTCATGTAAAGGGTGCCGACAGGATCCTTCATGAAATAGAAAATCGCTTTAAGCTGTCACCCGGGCATACCACTAAGGATCGCATGTTCACACTGGAGACGGTCGCCTGCTTCGGTTCATGTGCCATCGCCCCTGTGGTAGTTGTCGACGGCAAAGTCAGTGCAGATATGGATCCGGATAAAGTTGGAAAGGTTCTGGAAGACATAGTCCAAAGCGAATTAAAATCGAATCTGCAGTGATTCAGGGAGGGCAAAGAAGATGGATTACGCTGCCATCAAAGCAAATGCTGAACGAGAATGGAATTGGCTGGAAAACCTTCCCCATCCCCTGATCCAGATAGGCACTGGAACCTGCGGCAAAGCGTCGGGGGCAGACAATGTCATGGAAAGTGTTCGAAAAACGCTGAAGGAGATTCATGTGATGGCCAGAATCATGGAGGTGGGCTGTATCGGCATGTGCTATCTTGAGCCTTTGATGACCGTCAGAAAACAGGGACGTCCTCCAATTCTCTATGGCAACTTAACCTCAGAAAATGCGGCCGATATCATCACACGATACCTGCTCGACGATGATCCCTGCCTGGAGTGGAGCATCTGTACACTTGGAGAGAAGCGAATCAAGGATATTACCTGCTTCGAAGATCATCCGATGATGCGGAATCAATGCCGTATTGCTTTGCGTAACTGCGGGTTGATTGAGCCAACCAACATCCACCATTATATCGCCAGAGGGGGCTATCAAGGACTCAGGCGTGCTTTGAACATGAGTGGTGCAGAGGTGACAGAGGTGATCAGAAGGGCTGGCCTCAGAGGAAGGGGTGGTGCCGGATTTCCAACCGGCCTGAAGTGGGAGCTTACCCGCAAAGAAAAGGCGGAAGGCAGGTATATCGTATGTAATGCCGACGAAGGAGACCCGGGCGCTTTTATGGATCGGGCCTTGCTGGAAGGAGACCCGCATTCGGTTCTCGAAGGCATGCTCATTGCCGCCCACGCCATCGGTGCCGCTGAGGGATTTATATATGTTAGGGCCGAATACCCATTGGCGATTGACCGACTGGAAAAGGCACTGGACCAGATGCGCCATTACAATCTGCTCGGAAATGACATCCTGGCCAGCAGTTTCAACTTCAATATCTATATCCAGGAAGGTGCCGGTGCCTTCGTCTGCGGTGAGGAAACGGCCTTGATAGCTTCGGTGCAGGGGAGCCGCGGCCTGCCGACCCCTAAACCTCCCTATCCCGCTCAGTCAGGGCTTTGGGGTAAACCGACCTGCATCAACAATGTGGAAACTTATAGCAATGTATCGGCCATTCTTGAAAAAGGGGCCAAGTGGTATGCAGATATTGGTACAGAGAAAAGTAAGGGTACCAAAACATTTTCTCTGGCTGGAAAAATAAAACATACCGGGCTGATCGAAGTTCCGATGGGAACGCCCCTTAAAGAAATTATCTACGATATAGGTGGAGGGGCTCCCAAGGGGAGAGAAATCAAAGGAGTCCAGACCGGAGGTCCCTCCGGAGGCTGCATTCCTGCAAGTCTTTTTGACTTGACCGTCGATTATGAATCGCTGGCGGCTGCCGGTTCCATCATGGGATCAGGCGGAATGGTGGTGATGGATCAGAATACCTGCATGGTCGATGTAACCCGCTATTTCCTCAGTTTTACTCAGGCCGAGTCATGTGGCAAATGCCTGCCCTGCCGTTTGGGAACACATCAGATGCTCGGCATCCTCGAGGAGATATGTCAAGGCAGAGGCAAACCTGAACACATTGCCCTGCTGAGGGATCTGAGCGAAACGGTGCAGAAGGGTTCTTTATGCGGATTAGGGCAGACAGCCCCAAACCCGGTACAGACCGCTCTGAGATATTTTAAAGATGAATTTGATCGCCACATATTAGACGGAAAATGCGATGCCGGTGTGTGCACGCCTCTTTTCCAGTATGAAATCAATCCGCAGCTCTGCAACGGCTGCGGTCTCTGTGTACGGAAATGCAGTGCCGGAGCTATCGGCGGCGAGAAAAAAGAGCCCCATATCATTGATCAATCAAAATGCATCAAATGCGGTATTTGCTTTCAGTCCTGTAAACAGCAGGCCATTGGAATTCACTGAAATTTTGAACTGAGCATGCCGTCGACGAATAAGTGAGGAGATTGCCGTGAAAAAGCTCCACCTGACCATTGATGGACAACAGATACAGGTTACGCGCGGTACGACCGTGTTGGAAGCCGCCCAGAAAGCAGGAATTTATATCCCAACCCTGTGCCATGATCCGCACCTGGAACCTTACGGGGCCTGCCGGCTCTGTATTGTCAAAATCGACGGAATACGGGGCCTGCCAACATCTTGTACGACCCCGGTTGAGCAGGGCATGGTGGTTATCACGGAAGACGAAGAGATTGCCAGAATCCGGAGGGGGATAGTCGAATTGGCGATTGCCGATCACCCAGCAGAATGCCTTACCTGTCTGAAAAGCGATGACTGTGAACTGTTGCATATAGCTGGCTATCTGGGCGTGGAAAAGAGTTCCCTTGATCGCCTGCGTCGACGGACAACGGTGATGCCAGTGGACACCTCCAACCCTGCTTTCGATTTTGATCCAAACAAGTGTATTTTATGCGGCAAATGCGTCCGAGTGTGCAAGGAAATAGTGGGGATAGGCGCCATCGACTTTGCCAAACGGGGGTATCAATCCCGGGTCAGCACTTTTGCCGGTAAGGCCTGGGTGGACACCATTTGCCAGTCCTGCGGGGAGTGCGTCGAGCGGTGTCCGACCGGTGCACTCATGCCTAAACAGGTGATCATACCCCAGCGCGAGGTCAAAACGTTGTGTCCGTTCTGCGGGGTCGGTTGTCCGATCGTGGTCGGCGTGCGAGGCAATGAAATCGTCAGGGTAAAAGGTGACCGGATTAGTAGTGTCAGCCAGGGAGGTTTATGCGTCAAGGGCCGATACGGCTACGATTTCGTCAACCACCCGGACAGGCTTACCCGGCCGCTGATTCGTAAAGAAGGCGTGCCGCGTTCTGCAGGTCTGTCGGAAAATGATACCGTTTCAGACATCTTTCGCCCGGCTGATTGGGATGAAGCTTTGGAAATGACCGCGGCCGGACTTGAGGCTATAATCAAAGCGCACGGTTCCGAGGCTCTGGGTGTACTCAGCTCCGCCAAGTGTACCAATGAAGAAAATTACCTGACCCAGAAGTTCGCCCGTGCCGTGCTCGGCACCAATAACATCGACCATTGCGCGCGGCTGTGCCATGCCTCGACGGTCGCGGCAGCCCTTGAGTCCTTTGGTGACGGTGCGATGAGCAATTCCATTTCCGATATCGCCGAGGCCGAGGTGATTTTTTTGATTGGCTCCAACACAACGGAATGTCATCCAATCATTGCCCGGCGAATCAAGCAGAATATCCGCAAAAACGGCGCCCGTCTGATCGTAGCCGATCCGCGCGCAACCGAACTGGCGCGCCTGGCTGAAATACACATGAGTCATCACCCCGGCTCCGACGTCGCCCTTCTTAACGGCATGATGAACTGGATCTTGGAAACCGGTCTAGACGATGAAGACTTTATTAAACAGCGCTGTGAGGAATTCGATCTTTTCAGGAAGAATGTGGAGTATTTTTCTCTGGACCAGGCAGCACTGATCACTGGGGTTCCGCCAGACGCTATTAGGCAGGCGGCCGAGATATTCGCGGCGGCTAAAAGCGGCGTTGTCGTCTTCGGGATGGGTATCACCCAGCACACCACCGGGGTTGACAATGTCAAATCTATTGCCAATCTGCTTATGATGACTGGGAACATGGGCCGCAAAGGCACCGGTTTCTCGCCCCTGCGCGGCCAGAATAATGTGCAGGGCGCCTGTGATATGGGGGCACTGCCCAACGTCTATCCTGGTTATCAAAGAATTGACGAGCCAATGGTCCAGCTTAAATTTGCTGAGGCCTGGAAAGTGGACTTGAACAACCGAAAAGGTCTCCCGTTAACCGACATGATAACCGCTGCTAATCATCAGCAGCTGCAGGCCATGTATGTGGTGGGGGAAAACCCGTTGATGAGCGAGCCAAATCTGAAGCATACCCGTCAGGCTATGGAAAAGCTTCGTTTTCTGGCCGTACAGGATATATTCTTAACAGAAACTGCAATGCTTGCAGATGTGGTGCTGCCGGCTGCCAGCTTCGCGGAGAAAAGTGGCACCTTCACGAACACAGAGCGACGGGTCCAACTGGTACGTCAGGCCCTTGAACCGGTCGGCACTGCCATGCCGGATTGGCAGATCATTGCTGAGCTATCCTCCCGAATGGGGTATGAAATGTCGTATGCAAACAGCTCAGCAATAATGAAGGAGATCGCCGATCTGACACCCATTTACGGCGGCGTTTCTCACCGGCGACTGGAATGGGTCGACGGATTGCAATGGCCTTGCTGGAATAATCGCCACGGCGGTACTCCGAGGCTGCATGAAAATAAATTCACCCGGGGCAAAGGAAAATTTCATGCGGTCACCTATAAACCGCCGGCAGAGACAACGTCCATGGACTTTCCAATGGTGTTGACAACCGGACGGGTGCTTGAGCATTTCCACACCGGCACCATGAGCCGTCGCTCACGGGTGCTTGAAACGCTGGAACCGCATGGGCATATCGATATGAGCCAGGAAGATGCCGATACGGTCGGCGTCCGAGCGGATGATTTTCTGCAGGTTACATCGCCCAGGGGAGAGATTATCGTTCAGGTACGGATCGACAACAGAGTGCCACGAGGCACGGCTTTCATGGCTTTTCACTGGCGGGAAGCGCCGGCGAATGTTCTTACCAGTGAAGCCGTAGACCCTGCTGCCAGAATTCCGGAATACAAGGTCAGTTCCATCCGTATCGAAAAAGCAAGGGGTGTTAGTCCCACTGTTCTTCGATCAATCTGATCACGGCATTTAACATTGCCAAAGCGAAGGTACGTCTCGTTTACCAATACTCTAGCAGGAGGCTATCAGGATAGTAATTTGCAGTTTCGCTTGAATGGTTAACAATGCCAATGGAGATATCGAGTGAAGGACAGAGTTCAAGAGATGCACCAAGCCTGCCTGGACTCACGTAAGACGAACGGCAAGAGCTAATATACGATCCATCTCGCGAAATATAAGTCGTTTGGTATACAACTGGTGAGCGAATTTTTCTATTGCTTCACGGCTCAACCGAGGGAAACAGATACATATTTCTTCGATCGTCTTTGGCTGATCGCAAAAAAGGTAGATTTCTCTGGATATCCCACGAAGCCTGTGCAGAAGTGTCGAGTTTCCCGGCAACTCTTGGTGAATGAAAAGGTAACCGCCACCATCCTGATAGTAAAGTGCCGGTTTATTGCATTCTCTGCTTCTGTTTTGGTGAAAGTCATGCCATGCCTTAATTTTTTCTCGCACTGGCCGCCATCGCTTTTGCTGGATCATTTTATCACCACGATATCCGGAGATTAGTAATCCTCCTTGATACTGCTGAGGAAAAAGCATGCGATTTTTTGGATGGGGAATAATTGCGCATATTCCGTATTCATGGGGCTGACGGTATATGGGTGAACCATATCCAAGAAAGAATGATGCCGCTTCAAGCGGGGGGTATGGTAAAACGTAATCAAGGTTGATGAGGGTTTCTTCTATTTCCTCTACACTCGTGGCAGGGAACTCTGTAATTATATTGCCTAGAAGACCAATCTTATTGGCAATGCAGTGTTTCATGATGGCGAGGTTATCCATGGCAGTGGTTCCCTTCCTCATTCGGGAAAGCAGTGTGGTAGACAAAGACTCGATACCTACTTGGACAGTTCGCAGTCCACCACGCCGAAAAAGGGAGAGTTTCTCGAGAGATGTTTTCGCCCGTATCTCGCCAAAGAAGTTAAAATCTTGATTCAACGTAGCCATGGTCTGAAAGAATTTCTCTGTTTCTCTCTCCGGCAACATATTGTCAGTGAATGAGAAATTGAGTGATTCATTTTTAGCAGACAGTTCCTGCACTTCAGCAATCATCCGTCCGGCACTCTTATGTCGGTATCCCTCCCATTGGATATTGAGGTTACAGAATGTGCAGCGATTCCACCTGCACCCCCTGGAGAACTCGACTGGCAGAGTTGGCATGAAAGGAAGATCGACAAAAAGGTGACGAACTTCTTTCATATAAGGGTGAAAATCAGGAATTTGGAGTTCGTCAAGCTGCGTAATATTAGAGGATTTCGTGTTTGTCTCCTGGAATTGTCGGGTCTTAACTTGACGGGGTGTATCTGATTGCTGCCCATTAAGGAAGTTACAGAGTTCAAGCAGAGCCCCTTCACCTTCACCATCGATCAGGTAGTCAATTTGGTCAAAATGCCTTGTTAGGGATAAACCTGCTGATTCACAGCAAGAGCTCCCACCAAAGACTATGGGAATGTCTGCCTTTGCCTTGAAACGGGAGGCGAGATAGAGAGATGGGAGTAGTTGACTGAAACAGACCGAGAAACCAAGCAGTGAAACCTTTTCCAAATCGATATTTGACATCCAGATTTCACAGCATTCTTCGATATCGGCGACAAGACCGCCAAAATCGGGTATCGATCCTTTGCCATCACCTTGTAACTCAGAGTGAAAAAGGCGGGCAGCGGACTCTTTTTTCTGAGGGAACAGCAAAGGGGCAAATAGCGCCTCTCCAGCCCAACCGGAATTGGCAATACGAGAATAAAGGTCGATACTGATTTTTTTTGCTATGTTCAAGTACAGATGACAGTTGTCAACCGGGTAGCCACCCACCTCTTGTAGATAGCCCCGTAAATTTGCCAGCTGGATAGATGGGCGATGGAAGGCTGCCCAAGGAGCTGATACGAGAATAACTCGAAATCGATTCCGGCTTTGCATTTCTGTTTCTGAGTACATTGACTTGCTCATCAATAGGTCTCTTTCTCTTGAGCTGATATGACCGAATCCGGTAAGTCGAAATTGCTCGACTGCAATACGCTTCAGGACATCGGTAGTAACTTTGTCATTTATCCGGTAATGAAGGGCTCCAGGAGAACTTCCACCTCGAGTCCTTAGGCCGTCCCCGTCGTAACTTCATCGACCAGGTACATGATAGACATATAGGGAATACCGATCTGTGATGTACAGCCGATCTCACATGTACGGCTGTTTGAATAACCCGCCACAGCTCCCTCCTGTTCAATCACCGGGACGGCCTTTCTGAGGCCATGTGCGTTCAGATCAGGCAGATGAAACCCTTTGTCTCCGGCAAATCCGCAACAATTGACGTCAGGGGGCAAAACCACCTTGTTGGCACATAAGCAGGCAACCTCCTGCAAGAGTCCGGAAAGTCCCATTTTTTTTGTTGAGCAGGTCGGGTGTATGGCTACAGTTTCTTTTTTCGGAGTAAATTGCAGTTTGCTCACCAAGAATGAATGTATAAATTCTACTGGCTCGTAGAGCTTGAGCCTGCTGTCCATGACCTTGCGCATACGGTACAAACAGGGTGATGTATCGCAGAGCACCGGATATTTTCCCTCAGCAGATGCGATAAGCAGTGCCTGTTCAAGTTCACGGGACTTCATGTCGGCAGTTTCGGCAAACCCCTTGGACTCCCAGGGGGTGCCGCAACAGAGATTTTTCATGCCCTTGGGGAAAATGATCCCATAACCTGCTTTCTTGAGCACCCGAATAGTCACCTCAGTGATCGAATGGTCCACCGGGTCATTCTTTGCCGGTCCCATGGAGCGGGCTATACATGATGGAAAATAGACCACTTTATACTCGGCCTGGGTATTGATAGGGGTTTCTTCTGGGGCTGATGCGCCAATCGGCATGGCAGGTGTCCACTTTGGTATGCGATTGCCGCTTATGGAGCGTGCTGTATCGCATATTTTGCCGAAATTTTTGGTCCCCAAAAGGTGATGCATTCCTCCAACCATCCCAAGTGCAATAGAAGCACTACTGCTGACCAGGTCCAGATGTTCTCCAGTGAAACGACCTATTTTTTTCCCGAACGAACTGCGATTTGCAGCCCGTATCTGTTTGATATATTTTCCGGTATCGATGGAGACGGGGCACGATGTTTCACAGAGCCCGTCTCCAGCACAGCTTTCATCGCCCTGGAAGACAAAATCTTTCTCAAGCTCGGCAAGGCGCTGGGGATTCTCCCCACTTTTCTTCAACCTCGTAATTTCGCGTTGTATGACAATACGCTGGCGGGCGGAGAGACTGAAATGGTTTGACATGCAGTTAACTTCACAGAATCCGCATTCAATACATTTGTCGATCAACGGGTCGCACTGGGGCAGCGGTTTAAAATCCTTTAAATAACACGTGGGGTCGTCATTGATGATAACACCGGGATTAAGGATATTGTCGGGATCAAAGAGCTTCTTGATCTCACACATCAGGTTGTAGCCTTTTTCGCCCCATTCTTTTTTGACAAATGGTGCCATATTGCGCCCGGTGCCATGTTCTGCCTTCAAAGAACCGTCGTACTTGTCAACGGTCATGTTGATGACCGCGTTCATCATTGCATCGTAACGTTCCACCTCTTTGGGATCACTGAAATCCTGATTAAAGATGAAGTGAAAATTTCCTTCCAGGGCATGCCCGTAAATTACTGCATCCGAGTAACCGTACTCGGCGACGATATCCTGCAGCTCCTTGGTGGCCTCGGGCAGGGTTTCCAGGTGATAAGCTACGTCCTCAATAAGACAGGTTGTTCCAATTTCCCGCATGCCACCGACAGCAGGGAACACTCCTTTACGGATATTCCACAACTGCTCATTTTCAGACGGATCGGAGGTAAATTCGATGGGACGAATCGTTTTAAAGCCGGCCAGAATTGCTTTGATTGCAAGGATATTTTCAGCGAGAACATCCTTATTCGATGCCATGGTTTCGATGAGCACAGCAGTGGTTGTTTCATCAAATTGTTTGATGAAGTCCGGAATACCCTCCTTGTTCTCAACTGATTTCAGAGCCAGTCGGTCAAGTAACTCTGCACCGTCCACCGGTCCTTTTTTGAGCGCCACCACTGCCCTGCATGCGGTTACGATGTCTGGGAAATAGACCATGGAACTCGCCTTGCAGTCGTACTTAGGTACAGAGCGCATCACCACCTCGGAGAGAAATGCCAGTGCACCTTCTGAACCGATCATCAGGTTGATGATGATTTGGAAAGGGTCATTGTAATCAACAAAAGGGTTGATGGAAAAGCCGGTGGTGTTCTTTATAGAGTATTTTTTTCTTATTCGAGCGGCAAACGTTTTATCTGCGCATACCTGATCGCGGATTTCCTCAATTTTATCGACAAATCCCGGGCGTGTGCGGCGAAATGATTCACGACTGTCGGTATCTGCTGTATCAAGCAGGGTTCCGTCTGCGAAAATAATTCTGGCAGATTCAATGGTTTTGTAGGCGTTCTCATGGGTGCCACAGTTCATACCGGATGCATTGTTAATAATGATGCCACCGACCATTGCGGAGTTAATGGAAGCGGGATCCGGGCCGAACTTGCGATCATACGGGGCCAGAATACGGTTAACCTTTGCCCCGATAATTCCTGGTTGCATGCGAATCTTCTGCCCCTCGTCCAAAACCTCATAATCTTCCCACCCCTCATTGGCCATGAGTAAAATAGAGTCGGATATGGTCTGACCGGAAAGGGAAGTGCCTGCAGCTTTAAAGGTTACTGAGAGCTTACGAGACGATGCTTCCCGAAGGCAAAGCTGCATCTCCTTTTCATTTGAAACCCTCACCACGACCTGCGGCTCCAGCCGGTAAAAACCGCCGTCCGTACCATAGGCCAGGCGGCGCAGCGTATCGGTGAAGATACGTTCATCCGGAATAAGGGTTGATATTGCCCGTACATAATTTTGATATTCAGCGTTGATCATGACGTCCTCTTAGAATGTCGAATCGTTCCTACGAAGATCATATCTGTCAATAGGTTTGAGTTCTTGCTTGGTTGAGAGCCAGCCTGCAGCCTGCAGAAATACGTTCCAGAATCTGACGATTACGATTCTCGCCGGTCCGGACACGAGCAGTAATGCCTGCAAAACAGCGCATCAGCTACCCAAGAGCAAAAAAGTGGCCATTTCAGTAAAATACAAAACACTCTCAACAGGAGCCAGGCAAAGACCCCTTTATCACTTTTGCAGCACACTGATTCAGCTTTGCAATCAATGTGCGGGGATAGAAAATGGGCCCAAATCCCCCAAACTGGATCCCGCGTCTTGATAAAGGATCGAACTATAGTTCGTTCTCTCCTTTGACGTAACCAAAATTGGCTAAAATCCCACCATCAACGTAGAGCACTTGACCGTTGATAAATTGACCTGCATCCGATGCCAGAAGAACCGCTGCACCAGCAAGATCCTCAGGCTCACCCCAACGACCAGCAGGAGTGCGAGTCATAACGAGGTCGTTGAAAGGATGGCCATCTATACGAATCGGGGCAGTCTGTGCTGTCGCTATATAGCCCGGTCCAATACCGTTTATGTTAAGGTTATACTTCGCCCACTCACAACACATGTTTTGAGTCAATAGTTTCAATCCGCCCTTTGCAGAAGCATAAGCTGAGACGTTTTGACGACCATAGACGCTCATCATCGAACACATGTTAATGATCTTTCCCGCACGACGTTCGATCATCGATGGAACAACACGCTTACTGACGATGAGCGGAGAAACCAAATCAACCTCGATGACTTGTTTGAAGTCTTCGAGATCCATCTCAAGGATGGGGACGCGTTTGATGATACCCGCATTGTTCACCAGGATATCAACTGGTCCGACCTCCTTTTCAATCTGAGAGATTCCACGATCCACATCTTCCTCGGAAGTCACATTGAACTTGAGCCTATAGACCTCGACACCGTCTTTTTTATATTCTTTCTTGCAAGCTTCCAACTTTGCATCGTCGATATCATTGACGCAAATCTTTGCGCCTTGCTGTGCAAGCCCCTTTGCCACGGCCATTCCAATACCGTGAGTTGCTCCCGTAACGAGAGCTACTTTTCCAGTTAAATCAAATGATACTTTACTCATATTCTTCCCTTCCAAATTAGGGTTAGTCTGTTGAGGTGAGAGGTGATAAGTAATTGCTTCTTTACCATCCAGTCTGAATTGGTCCAATATAATCTTCTTTTAGCGTATTTCCGACAGAGGGATATGATCCATATCCGTAAAAGCCTGGTTTTCCCCGGCCATGCCCCAGATAAAAGTATAGCGGCCGGTTCCCGCACCCGCATGAATAGACCAACTCGGAGACAGCGCAGCCTGTC
The DNA here is from genome assembly GCA_963776075.1 of uncultured delta proteobacterium. Taxonomy (GTDB): domain Bacteria; phylum Desulfobacterota; class Desulfobulbia; order Desulfobulbales; family Desulfocapsaceae; genus MADRE3. The sequence goes on along the minus strand of CAVZLG010000007.1, from coordinate 202,745 downwards.
CTTCACGTACTACCAGGTGCCTTGTCTGGTCGGCTTCACCCATGAAATGAAATACCAGGTCGTCTTCTTTCATATCAAAGTACAGGTAAGCTTCCATGCGGCGCTGATGAGAATGAGGCGGCATAGTATTCCATATACTGCCGGTCGCAAGCGTTGTCATACCCATAACCAGCTGGCAGCTTTTCACCCCATCCGGATGAATGTATTTACGAATTGTACGCTTGTTTGAGTTCTCCATTTCACCCATCTCTACAGGCTCTGCATCGACAAAGGTGATCTTGTCAATTGGATATTCGGTATGAGCCGGGGCACTCAGGATATAGTAGCGTGCCGGAGTCGCAGCATCGTTACTATTGAAGACAATTTCTTTGTTTCCCTTGCCAATGTACAGGCCGTCACGGGGAGCCATAGCAATTTCTTTTCCTGCAACAGCAATGCTGCCTGGTCCGCCGATGTTGATTACCCCCATCTCCCGCCGTTCAAGCAGGTATTCAGCCCCGATGACGGCAGGATCGATGTTGATCTCAACGGGACCTGCTGGCTTCACCCCACCCACGATAAGCCGATCATAAAAGGTGTAGACCAGTTTAGGCGCATCGCCAGTGAACAGGTCTTCAATTAAGAATTGCTCTCTCAGTTCGTCAGTATCGAGCACAGCGGCATGATCTGGATGTATGGCGTTACGTGTTTCCATGGTCTTGTCTCCTCTTATGATAGTCTGATATTCAGTTCATGTTCCACAGGGCTGTCTTAACTGTAAACATCTGCAACCATGGAGGATGCAAATATCTGGTACCGTGTGGTGTTTCTTTTGTTTTCTGCTCCTGGCCTCAGTCCATAAGCAATGTCGGCAGCCAGAGACTGAGTGCTGGCATATAGGTTACCAAAATCAGAGTTATCAGATTTGCAAGCAAAAAAGGTAATGCAGCCTTAAATATTCTGCCGATCTGAACCTTGGAAATAGCTGAACATACATTAAGACACATTCCAACCGGCGGGGTCACCAGCCCCATGGCAAGCCCGGTAATCAAGATAACGCCGAACTGGATACCGTTAATACCTAGTAGTTTCATGGCTGGCAGGAAAACCGGAGTCAGCAGCAAAATGGCCGGACTTACATCCACAAAGGTACCGACCAGCAGTATAATCAAAAGTATGACGAACAGGATAACGAATATCGGCAGTTCCAGTCCAGAAACAAACATGGCCAAGTTTTGCGGAATTCTTTCCAGTGCGAGGATCCAGACATAGAGCTTGGAGAGAGCGATAATAATCATGACCGTAGCGCTGGTCTGAATCGAATCGCGCAGTAGTTTCGGGATTGCTCTCAGCTCAAGTTCTCTTAAAAGCACCAGCCCGATAAAGAAGGCGTACAGCACCCCGAGCCCGGCCGATTCAGTCGGGGTGGCCAAACCGAAAACCACTGCGCCAACAACAAAAACAGGCATGACAAGTGCTGGGAAGGCCCGACCTGTAAGAGCAAACTTCTCTTTACCTGAAAGGGTTATTTCCACTTTGGGGAATTTCTTGTAATAGGAAACAATCACCGTAATAATGAGCATCAACAATCCAATCATCACGCCCGGTATCAGACCACCCAGGAATAGCCGTCCAACGCTTTCTTCCGAAATATAGGCGTAAATAACCATCGGAACACTTGGCGGAATAATCATTCCCATCGTTGACGAAGCTACCGTTATGCCGCTGGCAAATTCAAGCGTGTACCCTTTCTTGTTCATCTCCGGGATTAAAACAGCTCCGACAGAAGCCGTATCTGATACGGAAGAACCGGAAATGCCGCCGAAGACCATGCTGGAAATAACATTAACCAGCCCCAAACCGCCTCTCAGCCGACCGACAAACATGAGACTGAAATCAATCAGTCGGGCGGTAATGCCTCCGGAGTTCATCAATTGTCCCATGAACACGAAAAGAGGCATGGCGATCATCGCATATGAGTTCATTCCAGCATAAAATCTCGCCGGAAGTATAGAAAGCAGCTCGGGGTGCACCATCCAGAAATATGCCAACCCTGACAAACCGAGAGAATAGGCAATCGGTATACCGAGAACTAGGAAAAACAAAAGGCTGCCAAGAAGTATCAGCATGTCCCATCTCCCTGAACCGGTTGTTCATCCCAGATATCGAGCGCGATAATAATGATGCAATACACAATGACGAGACCGCAGCCGATCGGGATGCTCAGCTGGAAAATCCACTCCGGAATCCTCATGACAGGAGATTCGTTGGTGCCGACCTTGCTGATCCAGTTAATACTACAATAGATCATCACTCCATTCAGAAAAGCGATTAACAGATGGACTAAAATGTCTACCAATCGCTGAAAAAGCAGAGGCAGCTGCTGCACAAAGTAATTGATATTGATATGCTGCCTCCTCCGCACTGCTACCGCAGCACCAACTGCAGTGGTATAAATAAAAAGAACTTCCATAGCTTCGTTGCCCCCGAGAATTGAGGCATTGAAGACATAACGCAAGATCACCTGTACGATGGTAATCAGGATGATGAAGGCAAAAAAGGATGCAATAACCCCGTCAAGCACAAGGGTCAAGAGGTGTGCTGCCCGCTTCAGAAAATCCATGTTTCACGTTCTAAATAGAAATTGCCGCAACTGTTTCACATCCCCCTTTTTAAGAGACAGGTAAAACAATTGCGGTAATATAAGTGCGTCTAATTGCTTTTTGCAGCTTTTTGAGCACCTTTAATATCGTCCCAAGAAAAAAAGCCATCATCAACATACTGTTGCCAGACTGGTTTTGCAGCCTCCGCGAATTCTGCCGTCACCTCAGGTGTAAGCGTGTTCGTCTCCAGTTTGGACTGCAGTAAGTTGAAATAATTATTTTCCGAATTGAGCCAGATGGTGTCGCTGTAGATCATTGCCGCCTTAGCTGAAGCGTCAAAAATATCTTTAAGATCATCTGGTAAAGATTGATACCAGTCAGGATTGACATAGAGTGGATCAGGGTGAATCTGCCAGTTTACAACCGACAGATATTTCTGTGCCTCGTAGAATTTCATGTCCACGGTATTTGAAAATGGATTTTCCTGACCATCAACCACCCCGGATTTTAACGCCATGTAAGTCTCGGTATAGGCTACCATCTGGGGGTTTGCGCCAAGTGTTTTGAAGGTCTTAATGGTCATGTCAATAGGCGGTGTACGCATTTTGAGTCCCTTGATATCGTCCGGCATCTTGATTGGCTTGACGTTATTGGTAATGTTTCTAAATCCACCCGCAACACCGCAAGCCGGGATATAGAAACCGTTGCTTTTAGCGCCATCGTTGACCTTCTGGCCAAAGTCCCCGCGCATGAGTTTGAGTACTTGATCGGTATTATCGAACATGAACGGCAGTGTATAGAGCAGGTACATCTTGTTTGCCCGTTCAAACAAACCGCCGCGACAGCCCTGCAGGTTGCCTGTCTTAACCATATCCAGGACCTCAGCTTCTTTGCCCAGCACACCCGATGTATAAAGCTCAACTTTTATCCTGCCGCCCGAAGCCGCTTCCACCAGGTCTTTGAAGTAACTCATGGACAACGATCTTGGATGGGTGTCCGACTGAGAATTGGAATACTTAAAGACAAATTCTTTTGCAGCCATTACCTGCGCAACAGGAAGCGCAAAAGACATCCCCAACAATACAAAAAGCCCAACTACCATAGATTTCTTCATGCCGAGTTCTCCTCATTAATTAGGTTTCTTCAAAAACGGCAGTTTGACTGCCGCCTAACGATTGCGATATTAACGCTGCATATCTCTTTATGGCCAATATTTCCGGTTCAATCCCCCGGTCGTGATTAAGAGAAGCGGGAAAGGCGATGCTGATAGCGCCGATTAGTCCGAGATCAAAATCGAAAATTGGACCGGCAACACACATGATTCCCCTGGTAATTTCTTCGTTGTCAACCGCGTAGCCCTGAACATTGATCAGAGCAAGTTCTTTACGCAGATGTAGAGGGTCAGTAATGGTGTTGTTCGTCACCGCTTCGAGCGGGTTGTTGAAAAGTTCAGTGAATGTACCCGGCGGAGAAAAGGCAATAAGTATCTTGCCCATGCTGGTGCAGTACAGGGGAAATGTCTTGCCGACTTCAGAAAAGAGTTTAACCCCGAAATCCCGAGACTCGACCTTATCCACGAACACCCCGCGCATACCATCGAGAATTCCGAAATTTGCAGTATGTTCGGTTTCCTGATGGAGTTGGAGAAGAAAGGGATGGATATGAGCGCGCAACTGAAAATTTGCCATGACTTCAGCACCGAGTGCCGCTAGTCGCAAGCTGCCGAAATATCGTTTTGTAGCAGGATCGAAATTGAGATACTCGAGATCCGCGAGATCCTTGAGTATCCGGTGAACTGACGATTTAGGCAGGTTTGAATCTTTGATTATATCGGAATAGGTCGTGCCTCTATCCTGCCGGGCAACCACAATCTCAATGACGGAGAAAACTTTACACAGTGGATTCATTTGTTCTCCATATATGGATAGTATTCCTATATATGGAGTATACATTTAAATTATAATTGTCAATTAAATTGTAAATAATAATATTAATATAATATATAATTTTAAATTGTTAATTTAAGTGAAAACATCCATAGGTTATGCAGGTCTTTACACCGCATTAATTTGTTCTATTCCATTAACTTGACATCTCCAATTAAGTTAATATAATCTATCGCCATAATGAGTATATGCTCGTTATGGCGCATTGTAGTATATCATCAAATGAGGAGGTAACTATGCCTGAAGAGCAAGAAACTGGATGTGCCCGTCCGACAGGTGGACCGGTAGGTGAAGAGCCGGATGAAGAGGAAGCAGTATTGCAACCAATCAAGGAGGGAAATTCAATGATAATGGTCGGTCAGAAAGCCCCGGATTTTGTTGCACCGGGTTACCAGCAAGGAAAATTCATTAATGTCAAACTCTCTGATTATTTAGGGAAGTGGGTATCACTTTGCTTTTATCCCGGGGATTTTACCTTCGTCTGAGCTACCGAAATTTCAGCGGTCGCTGAAAAGTATCCCCAGTTCCAAAAGCTTGGCGTTGAAGTTCTTTCGATGTCTATTGACTCAATGTTTGTTCATAAAATGTGGGATGACGATGAACTGTCAAAAATGGTAGAGGGAGGAGTCCCATTTCCAATGTTGTCTGATGCTGGTGGCAAGGTAGGCAGAATCTACGGTGTGTTTGATGAAAATTCGGGTGTGGAAACAAGAGGTAGATTTCTCATTGATCCAGATGGTGTCATCCAGGGTTTTGAGGTTCTTTCGCCTCCAGTCGGTCGAAATGTGATGGAGACAATCCGGCAGATCCAGGCGTTTCAATTAGTCAGAGAGACAAACGGTTCAGAGGCGACACCCTCCGGCTGGAAGCCTGGCAAGAAGACTTTGAAACCGGGCATTGATCTGGTCGGAAAGGTCTGGCGGGAGTGGAAAACCAGTATGGCGTATGACTGATCGTAATAAATAAGATAAACAAGCCGGGACGTCATCTCTCGGCTTGTGGTTAAGGAAGACTATTACTCCTTTCTTCATTTATATAACTACTGGTACTATCAAGAGACCGGCAATTCTCGTTCTTTCATATTATTCTTGATAACGTAATCCTAATGACTGATCATTGAATTAAATAGTGCACAGCCGAAGGTGTCCGTATTGTTCGACGTCAGTGTAAGATGCTTCCTTTAAAGCACTAATGAAAGTGTTTTGGTTTTAGTTGCCAGGTAAGATCAATAGCTCAATGTGAAATTTGTCAGATTAGGTCTCGATTTCTACGATTGATTGACTATCCTGAGTATGCGGCTTGACCGAATGATCTTACCGCGAGATACATAGTGTAACGCTTCCAGAAAGATACTCCCAGCTCCTCCAAAATCTTCAGGAAGATATCATCAGCCTCCTTCCTGCTCTTTTCTCTCGTCCTATAGAGATAATTATGGACTACAGCTGCTACAGTCATTGGTCCACCTTTGGGTATGATCCACTGGAACCCATAAGGTATAGACGCTAGATCTGTCTCGAATCCCTCAGGTACTGTTATGTCATTATAGGTGAAAGGCTCAGTGAGAAACCACGTATCATCCTTCTCTCCAGGTTCTAGTTTGATTGAGTAATTCATGATTCCTCCCTCTTTGCGAGGATACTAACTGGGTTTATCCAACTCGATTATGATTTTCTCTGTTGAATTTTCCAGGATAAAGATTCTCTCTTTTCGCGTTGGGTAGTTCTCCTGCTGTCTGGAGTGTTCCGACATCCAATGGGCGTGGTCTCGTTCTCTACTAGATATACAGTTAGGGAGCTCTGTCAGGATCTTAATCTTCTCCCCGAGCGTCTAGCAGCTCTAAAATCATCAGGCAAGCGCTTAAGACACTTTGTTATATCTTGAGGTGCTATGGTACTGGGGTGATCTGCTATGATGTCTGGCTGCAGAATGACAAGGTAAAAGAGAGGGGCGTTCGGAAATCAAGAACAAGGTTCATCTTTAGGTTCCTACCCCCTCAGGTTTGGTCTCCTGTCCCTTCTACAGGCGTTATAGCGGTGACTGGCTATTTTGTAAACGGCTCTTCCAGAGCCCTGTATAGTAAAAAGTTTCAGAGAATACTTTCATTGCGCTGTAGCTACTTGTGGTTCCGGAACGTCTGAGAGGTGGCTGTCGTACAACCCCAGGTATAGGGTCCTCAGCGGGAGAACCCTGCGTAGTTTATTCGTCTTCGAGCCAGGCCTTGATCTTCTTCAGGGATTTCACTCTCTTCTTGTCAGCCTTACGCTTACCCTTCTCTGCCTTGATCTCTTTCTTGGTGAGCTTAGCCATCTTATCTTTAAGCGCCTCAGCCTCATCCAGAAGTTCCTTCATCTTAACCGAGTATTTACTCATGAGTTCTCCTTGTAATCTGCAGTTTATTATTAAACCGATGAGAACTAAATACGCATTAGGATGTACAGAGTCAAGGAAGGTAAAGGATTAGACTTAATATTTCACGAGTAGATACGGCCTGCTAGCCAAGGAGACTTGGGGAAGGCTATATAAGTAATATGCCTTCCCCAAAAGTGACACGGGATAGCAGGCCGTATCTACTCGCCCGAAGGGTGGAAATTCTGTCTTTTCATCATTGATTCTAAAGGGTACAAACTGTATCATCGGCATAATTTCAAAAATACTGAATAACTATCTGCTATTATTTAAATATTAATGATTTTTGTTGTTTTTCCATGAAATATTAAGGATTAGCAGAGGATGAAATGTGACTCATTGCCAGTTGCAATAGGGGGATAGCGCCTTAAATTGGTACGGGAAGCAGCAGAAATATGTGATCAGTGGGTATCTGTGCTGTAAGTACTATAAGATCTCTTTAGACTCAATGAACCATCTCCCTTTGCAATAGATACATGAGCCAGAGGATTGCAATCCCAAGCCCGGAAAGAAATAGACCACCGGAAGCAAAGCTTCCAAAAATATCGACCAGGTATCCCACTACAAACGGACCCAGGAATCCGCCAACCTCAGCAACGCAAAAGAACACTCCGGTAGCCGAGCCAAGGTATTTTGAGGTGACCTCCGGAGTTTCCATCAAGCTCAGGACCAAAAGCGGCATCAGGCAGGGACCGGTAAAACCAAACAACAACAACCCCGGAATCACTGGCCATTGCAGGATAACCACCCAGAAAATTGATAGTCCAGCCAATAGTGCCATAAGACCGATAAGCCAGCCTCGATAGTGAGGCTGCACATATCTTGGGAAGATCAGTACTGCGGGAATGCTCGTAAGAAAGGGCAACGCAGAGGCAACGCCTGCTCTTGTAGGTGACATGCCAGCATTTTCTAAGATCTTTGGCAGCCAGGCGAAGTAACCATGCATAATGGCAAAAGAGAGAAGTCCCGATAACAAGATTAACCGAACATTTCTGACCTTAAAAAGGTCAGAAAGCATTTTCAGGACCGTAAAACGCTCGGTGTTGGCTTCAATACCGACGTCTCTGGTCAATCCCCACCAGAAAACAGCAAAGACAAAAGTCATCACTCCGTACCAGACAAAAGTCAATCTCCAGCTATAGTTGGTCAAGGGCATAACAACACTGTTTGTGGCAGCCAGAGAGGCCATGCCGCCAATCCACGGGCCGGTAGTATAAATTCCTACAGCAGTTCCACGTTCTTTTCCCTGAAACCATGTGGAGATTGTTTTCGGACAGCCGATAGAAATCATCGGACCACCGACACCAAACAATGCAACAAAAAATAATAGCGAGAAGAATCCGGTGGAAGCAGCCCGAAGTACGGCTGATAATCCAATAATGAGAGCCCCAACAAATATGGATTTTCGCACCCCCCAGCGATCCATGATCACTCCTGCAGCAATGGCAATCACGATATAGGTCATTTGCCAGGATCCAAGCACAAAACCCATCTGTCCGTAGGACATTTTGAGGTCGTGAATAATCGGGGTTACGAGAGGAGATGGAGATCTCGTTACCAGCCCGAAGGAGAAATAAAGCAGCCAGAGCAGGAACAGAATCAGCCATCGGTATGGCTGTTGATGTGGAGGGAGACCTCCTGGGGTATCCGAAGGGTTATCGTTTTTATTATTTGAGGATGTCGTCACAATCTGAGAAAGTAGCAGAGTTATGGGCAGATACATCTAAAGCTGCAATTTGTGATAAGCCATGGAGCCTGAAATACTAACATTTTGGCATAATTTTTAAATTAAATTTCTCGTATTCATACTGCCCCTCGATCTAATATCTCAGAATAGTAATTACTATTGAGCTTCTGAACTGCTCTCGGGTTTATCTCGACATCAGTCTTGCATCTTGGGCAGCTTTCCTGTTTGTTTATATTTATATTGCTTTACACAGTGTACGAACCTTTGATGAGGCACACTGCGCTAAGTGAAAAATATAAATAATACTATGGTAGTGTTGTCATCATGATAGAAGCAATTATTTTTGATATGGACGGTCTGCTTGTAGAGTGTCGTTTTGAACTCTCTGAGACAATTTTCCATACATGCGTTCGGTCACGATGCACCTTTTGCCCTTTAGCACTTTATTTATTATTCTTGAACTTTTATATCTGTGAAATTTAATAGGCCGCTCATAACTGTCGCTTCTTTTCTCGCCCTTGGTCTTAACGGTATGGCTTTCACATTCATGGGCGTCAGCCTGCCATCTTTGCAAGCCTACCTTGAAATTACTATTGAACAGGCGGGCACACTGATGGCCTCACTACAGGCTGGTTTTACTTTGTTCACGCTGCTCGGGGGAATCTTTTCCGACTATTTTTACCGGGAATGGGTTCTCGCACTCGGTTGTGCTTTGCTGTGCATCGGATCACTTTCTTTATGTTTTTTATCATCACTAATGGTGAGCATGCTTGCCGTCTCGCTCATGGGAGCAGGAATCGGTTTCATTCTGAGCGGATCCAATACCCTGCTTGTTGACCTGTATCCCCATTGCAAAGGGACGATTTTGAACATTCATCACGTGTTCTTTGGCATTGGCGCTATTCTTGGACCTGCTCTCATGGGGTTGTTCATAGCTCATAACGGCTATTGGCAAGGAGGATTTTACGCGTTAGCTCTTGTGCTTGTAGTACTCGGTTTAATTTTTTCCTTTTCAAGGGGTAAGAAATCAATCAGCAAAGATGGTGCTCTCAGTATCAGTGCACTCAGAAGATTGCTAGGCGATGGAAAATTTCAGGTAATAATGATCGTGAATTTTTTAACAATGGGCTGTCAGGTCGTCATCATGCTCTTTGGTGCAATTTTCCTTATCCAGGCGAAACAATGCACATTAACTGAGGCCAGCGGTGCCCTGTCCCTTTTCTCAATTTTTATGGTAGTTGGCAGGATATTGTGCAGCAGGGCAGCCCTCACCATTAGACATTCAACCATTGTTATTTTTCTTCTCTGGTTACAAATAGTGACCCTGTTTTTTGCCTGGCAGGGGAATGGCTGGACCGCTATTGTATTCATTGCACTCAGTGGCTTCACCTTTTCCGGGACTTACCCGACCTTGCTGGCACTGACAAGTATATTGTCTCCACAGCATGAAGGTACCGCTCTCGGAATCTTGTCAACGATGGGGGGGCTCGGCTCTGTCATCTTGTGCTGGCTGACGGGTTATGTCGCTGGATTGACCAGTATGGAATTTGGATTTATAGTTATATTACTGGGATGTTTCAGTGCACTCATCCTGTTTCAGGTAAATCACCGTTCTTTATGTCTAAGGGAAACGAGGCTGGATTAGAGGATACGAAGGAAACATATTTGTACCATCTTAACTATCGGGATAGGCATCAAAAGATACATTTAAAAGATACATTTTAATGGGAGAAAAAAGTATGGCCGGATTACTAAAAGAAATAGAGCAAAGACGTGCAAGACGAGCCTTGAGCGAAAAAGCTATACCTGAAGAGATTATTGCTCAACTGATGACCGCAGCAACGTATGCGCCCAGCTGCTTTAACAGCCAGCCCTGGAGATTTCTGGCTGTAACCAGTACAGAGAGCCTGGAGAAATTGCACGCTGCTCTTACAGGAGGTAATTATTGGGCAAAGAAAGCTCCCTTAATGGTGGTTCTTGCAACCAAGGTGACACTTGACGCCCAGTTGAGTGACGGCAGGGAGTATGCGCTGTTTGGCTGTGGCTTGGCAGCAGATAACCTCATAATACAAGCAACAGCTCAGGGCCTTTATGCACATCCTATGGCTGGCTTTGATCCTCTTGTTGTTAAAGAGGCCTTCAACATACCGGAAGACTTCATCGTTATCACTCTCATCGCTGTCGGTTATCCAGGTCCTCTTGACGGGCTCAGTGAGAAACATGTTGTCGCTGAAAGCGCTGATAGAGTCCGTAAGGAGGAAGCTGAAGTGATTTGCTACGATGAATGGACTTTTGCATAAAAATATGTAATTAAGCGGACATCATTGAGGTAATAAAAATTCTTAAACGGATAAGCTCGCTCGCGCACCCCTGCACCAGGAGTGAAGACCTGTTCTCTCAGGATAAGAAATAATATATAATTCTGAGAGAACACTTTTCTATTTATCCGGGCTTCATATCTCTGGAACAACCAGGTTATAAACTATATGCTTTTGACGTTCCTGCCCCTCCTTCATTTCTTCGATATAGTTCTCTGATCGATCATTCAATATCAATATTTTTTACCCAGCTAGCAGATATCACTTGCTCCTCCCGGGAATATATGTAATATGTTATCACATATAACTTTCTTGCATGCTGTGGGTACGCCTAACCATCAAATGACGGCTGCTTGCATCTCGCAAACGATCCTATAAAAATTTGCACCGTAAACAATAAAAATGCTCAAAACGTTTTTTATTGGGCAAGATAATTAGGGGAGCGAGGTTTTGCCTGAAATAGTCTTAGAAAACCTGGTTAAGAACTATGGCCAGGTCACCGTGATTGAAGAGCTTGACCTGGTGATGGATGACAACGAATTCACTGTCCTGGTCGGGCCCTCCGGCTGTGGGAAATCAACCACGCTTCGTATGATTGCCGGATTAGAGACAGTTACCGCTGGTGAAATATACATTGGCGGGAAACCCGTTTCTCATCTGGAACCAAAGGACAGGGATATTGCCATGGTCTTTCAGGACTATGCTCTCTATCCACACATGGATGTTGCCCGCAACATGTCTTTTGCCCTCCGCCTGGCCCGATATCCCAAAGCAGATATAACAAGCAGGGTGAAAAAAGTTGCGGAGATGCTCGGTATTGAGCCGCTTCTCTCACGAAAGCCTGCTCAATTATCAGGTGGTCAGCGCCAGCGCGTTGCAATGGGGCGGGCCCTTGTTCGTGATGCAAGCACCTTTCTTTTCGATGAGCCTTTATCAAATCTGGATGCCAAACTCCGTACCCAGATGCGGGCTGAACTGGCACTGATGAGGCGACAGCTGGAAAAGAATATGATTTACGTTACCCATGATCAGGTGGAAGCAATGACTTTGGGTGATCGAATCGTCGTAATGCATAGTGGGATTATTCAGCAACAGGGGACTGCTGAGGAATTGTATAAAAGGCCGGTAAATAAATTTGTTGCAGGATTTCTCGGATCTCCACCGATGAACTTTTTTAATGGGGTGGTTGGGGAAAGAGAAGGGCAGTTGGAAGTTACCGGAGACGAATACGCCCTGCTTCTTCCTGACGCCATGAAACTCAGACTGCAAAAACTGAAATCAAACCAGATCGTCGTTGGTATCAGGCCGTCGGCCTTTGGCCACTCAAAAGATGATAGTGAAGGTGCGAAGCTTCACCTGCCGGTGATCTTATCGGAATACATTGGAAGCCAGTCAGTTATCGTATCCCGTATTGGCGAGGAGCAGGTCCTCATAGAGGTAGACTCGGACAAACCATTCAGCGTGGATGAAATGTTAGAGTGTACGATCGACCCGGAGAGTATTTATCTATTTGATCCGGAAACTGAAAAAGCCTTATAGTTGGAATGTCACACAACCTTAATAATAAAAATAAGGGAGGAAATTATGATCAGTCATTTTAAGAAAGCATTGTCTGCTGTTGCAATTGCAGGTGTTTCTACCTGTCTTCTGTCAACCACTGCAGTTGCAGGAGATCCCTATGCACCTTACAAAGGAGAGACGCTCGTCGTGAACTTTCCGGCGCACCCACATTTCGATGCGGTCATGAAGGTGATTCCGAAATTTACCGAAGAGACCGGAATCAAGGTGGAGGTTGATCAATTACAGTATCTGGCTATGCGCCAGAAGCAGACCCTTGAGTTAACCAAACCAAAGGGGGATTATGATCTTTTAGCCTACGTGGTATTTTCGAAAGCTGACTATGTGGCTGCTGACCAGATTGAACCGCTGGCTCGATTTTTTATGAACCCGAAACTGGCAGACCCCAACTATGATCCTGAAGATCTCATTGATGGATATGTTCAGAATATCGGTGTTGCAGGCGGTAAAAAAGGTTACCTGCCTGGTCCTACCGGAGCATTATTTGGTATCCCGTTTGGGTCTGAAACATCTGTCCTTGGCTACCGTAAGGACATTTTTGAGAAGCATAATTTAAAGGTCCCGGAGACCTATGACGAACTGCTGGAAACTACCTGTAAAATCAAAGATCTGGAGCCGGGAATGGCCGGTCTCACCTCACGTGGAAAATCAGGGCACCAGACATCTCATGCATATCTTCTTCACCTCGCCCCACTGGGTGGAAAGGTGTATGACGATCAGTGGAACCCAGTATTCAACAATGAAGCAGGAGTTAAAGCCGGAGAGGCATTGAAGACAATATTGGAATGTGGGCCGGAAGGCGGAACCTCATTTGGATTTGCTGAAGCTAAAAATGCCTTTCTGCAAGGAAAAGCCGCAATGTTTCTGGACACAACCGTTATTGCCGGTGAAGTGGATGACCCTGAGAAGTCGAAGATTGTCGGTAAGGTCGGCTGGGCCCTTCATCCCAAAGGTGTTCGCCGCGGGTCACAGACAGGTGGTTTCGGCATAGCAATTCCTAAGAATGCACAAAATAAGGAAGCAGCTTTCTTACTCATGCAATGGCTGACCTCCAAACGGGTGGATAAGATGATTGCCATGGAGGGCGGAAACCCTTCTCGCTTTTCCACTCATGCTGACCCTGATGTCAACGCTAAATATCCCCATATGGCAATTTTCGGTGAAGCGCTTAAATATGCTGATCCTGATTGGCGACCCATTATCCCGACATGGGGTGAACTCAATAGTGAGTTGGGAACCACTTTATCAAAAGCAATGACTGGAGAAATGAGTGTGCAAGAAGCACTTGATGCCGTTGCCAAACGCGCAACGGCTATCCAGGAAAAAGCCGGCTATTATACCTGGCAGTAAACTGCATTTAAAGAACCATCAGAAGTTCGCCGGGTACTGTTGACGCAGTACCCGGCATTCCCTGACGTTTAGAAGTATCAGCAGAAAGTGGAGAATAGAAATGATCTCGCCGCGCATCTTTAATCGAGCCACACCCTACTTGTTCCTGGCACCTGCTGGTATCGTCCTCATTTTTGCGCTTCTTTATCCAATTGGATACTTAACGGTTGCAAGCTTTTTCGACTGGAGGATGGGAAGCCCATTTGCTGATTCAACGTTTGCCGGTTTGGGCAATTATACCTGGATTTTGAATGACCCGAGTTTTCGGGAATCATTTATGGTCACGATTACCTTCGCTTTCGCAGTAGTGTTTCTTGAAATGCTTCTCGGCGTCGGTCTTGCCTTTATGCTCGAGCGCCCCATCAAGGGTATGTCGGTGTTTCGTACTATTTTTATATTACCAATGATGATTGCTCCAATTGTGGTTGGCCTGATCTGGCGTTATATGTACAATCCGCAATTTGGCATAATCAACAAAACATTAAAGAAGTGGGGATTTGAATCTATCCCCTGGCTATCCTCGCCGGAATGGGCATTGCCTTCTGTGATTATTGCCGATATCTGGCAGTGGACACCATTCATTTTCATCCTGTCGCTTGCTGCCTTGCAGTCATTGCCCAGATCAGCACTGGAAGCAGCCCGGATTGATGGAGCCTCTGGCTGGCAGCAGATCATTTACATAAAAATTCCCTTGATGATGCCGGTACTTGTTGTTGCCGCTCTGTTAAGGATGATCGATGCTTTCAAAGTGCTGGAGGTTATCTTCATAATGACCAATGGTGGACCAGGATTGTCAACCGAAATTTTATCGCTGCGGATCTACAAGACCGCCTTTGTCAGTTGGGAACTCGGTCGTGCTGCTGCCCTGTCAAATATTCTGCTGGCAATTGTCATGGTGATTACGATCGCCATGTTTCTCTATACCAAGATCCGGGATGCGCGATTAGCCCGGATCCAGGCTGATGCCGAAAACTATTGAGGCAAGCCCATGAAACAATACTCCAGAACAAATACGACCCTTTTTTACACTATCCTGCTTTTTTTATGCATGTTGTCATTGGGACCAATCGTGCTGATGCTCCTCACATCACTCAAGCTGAAGGTGGATATTTTCAATGACGTATCAACCTTCATATTCATGCCAACGTTGAAAAACTATACCTCGGTGGTTACTGATCCGTCTCTCATGCGTTATCTCTGGAACTCGCTGTATGTCGGTTTGATCTCCACCGTCCTGACGCTGGTGATGGGGTGCATGGCAGCCTATGCTATTGTTCGTTTTCGCTTCATGGGAAGAGACGTTGTATCTTTAACGACCCTGCTGATGCGGATGGTTCCGCCAGCAGTATTAACGGTACCCGTATTTGCCATCTGGACTTTTCAGTATAATTTGAGCAACAATCTTCACGGATTGATTCTGGTCTATGTCGCAATTAATCTTCCGTTTGTGATCTGGATACTTCAGAGTTTCATTCAACAGGTGCCGATCCAGCTTGAAGAGGCAGCGCGGGTTGACGGAGCCAACCCATTCCAGATCTTTTTTCTGGTCGTGCTTCCGGTAATAAAGCCAGGACTTGCGGCTGCAGCCATTTTCACCTTCCGTATCGCCTGGAACGAATTTATTCTGGCTCTGATTCTTACCAATCGTGCAACTCGAACGACCCCGGTAAATATTTCTCTTTTTCTGACCGAGCACAATATCGACTGGGGGCAGATAATGGCCATGGGGATGCTGATTGCCATACCTCCCATCATATTCACTTTTGTTGCTTCAAAACAGATCATAACAGGAATGACGGCTGGAGCAGTAAAGGGCTAAAGGGCTGAAAAAGTTTGCAGGAGTGAAAGGGACAACAGGAGATGGGAGCAACAGTATTAGGGCAGAGCAGTATTTATGGTTCCAGGTGGGGGAGAATTTCATGTGCCGCTGCGGTCAAGTCCCGGTGCAGGGCGGCGATGGTTTTCGGGCCGTCACCTTTTGAGAAGCCAGCGAACATTTCCTGGTGACATTCGATTGCGCTGCTGAGGTCTCTGCCAACAATAGCGTAAAGGTAAATATAGGGATTTACTCGTGCAAGGAGCCGTTGAATGAGCTCCATGAGCAGTGGAGACTGTGAATAAGAATAGATTGCCTTATGAAATTGGTCGTTTTTTTTGATGTAGGCTTTGTGATTTATACCAGCGTGCTTTTTCATGGCCTCAAGGATGCGTTCCACTTTTGCGATGGCATTTGATGGACGCTTTTGACAGGCTTTACCGACAGCCTCCGACTCAAGCAATAGTCGGAGATTGAGTATTTCTTTAAACTCTTCAGATTTGAGGTGATTGACCTGTATTCGTTTGTTGCTCTCAACAACCAGGATGTTCTCAGACTCAAGTTGCCAGACGGCTTCACGAACAGGCAGGATGCTGACACCAAATTTATCAGCCAGCCCTCTGAGACTGATTTTTTCACCAGGCAGGAGTTCAGCCTCGAGAATATTGGCCCGCAATTGTTCGTAAACCTTTTGTCGCAGCGTTACGCTGGTGATTTTTTCAAAAGCCATAGCTTGCCCTTTTTTGATATATGTGATAACATATCACATAATTAGTTACTGATCAAGGGGTAATTCCCGCTTGGTCACCAAAGGGCTTAAGAGCTTGATTTAGAGTGAAAAGCCCGATATGTCGCACTGGATGCGTGGTGCCACCTCACCACTTCACAATGTTTCTGTCTTTTTCAACCGAAAGAATACATCTGTGTTCAGATATACAATAGCGAGAATATGACAGGGGTTGTCCGGTGAAATGGCGACAGTTAAACCAATAATATGGAGATGCAAATGAGTAAAGTATCAGAAATTACCCGAGAGTCATGGATCCTGACTAACTTCCCAGAGTGGGGAACCTGGCTTAATGAAGAAATAGATGAGGAAATTGTTGCACCCGGTACGGTGTCTATGTGGTGGTTGGGCTGCACGGGGATGTGGGTCAAGACAGAGGGCGGGACCAATCTATGTATTGATTATTGGACCAAACATGGCAAGAAGACCCGCAAGAACAAGCTCATGAAAGATCAACACCAGCACCAGCGGATGATCGGCTGCCTGAAGCTGCAGCCTAATCTGCGAAATGTCCCGTGCGTTCTTGATCCTTTTGGCATCACCAAGGTAGACGCGATATTGTCAACTCATCATCATGGCGACCATATCGACGAGAATGTCGCTGCTGCCGTTCTCCAGAACTGTGGCTCTGAAGTACGTTTTATCGGCCCTAAGGCCTGTATTGATCTCTGGACTGGATGGGGCGTCCCTGCAGAACAATGTATTGTCGTCAAACCGGGTGATGTGGTAACAGTCGGTGATACCGAAGTTGTTGCCCTGGATTCTTTTGACCGGACAGAACTTGTTACCGCTCCGAAAGGCACGACGCTGAAAGGTAAGATGGTTCAGGAAATGGACTTGCTGGCGGTAAACTACCTGATCAAAACCCCTGGCGGAAATCTCTATCACAGTGGTGATTCCCACTATTCTAACTATTATGCCAAGCATGGAAATGATCATAATATCGATGTGGCCTTCGGTTCTTATGGGGAAAACCCCAGGGGAATGACCGACAAGATGACCTCAAGCGATATCCTGAGAATGGCTGAGAGCACAAAGTGCAAGGTGGTTATACCCATCCATCATGATATCTGGACAAATTTTCAGGCCGACCCAATGGAGATCAAGTTTCTCTGGCAGCTGAGAAAAGACAGGATGCGTTATAATTTTAAACCTTTTATCTGGCAGGTTGGTGGAAAATTCACCTACCCGGATGATAAGGACAAAATAGAATATCAGTATGAACGAGGCTTTGAAGATGCCTTTGCTATCGAGCCAGACCTGCCATTTAAATCACTGTTGTAGAATTCAAGGAGACGAATATGAGTAAACCACTTCTCCAGGTTGCCCTGGACAATCTTGATATTCCATCCGCCCTGAAGGCAACAAGAGCCCTGGCAGCGGAAGTTGATGTACTCGAGGTTGGTACCATTCTCTGTTATGCCGAGGGTGCTAAAGCCGTATCAATACTTCGGGCACTCTATCCTGAACAGACCATTGTTGCCGACCTGAAGGCGGCTGATGCCGGGACTACTGTAGCCGAAATTGTCTTTTCCCGCGGTGCGAACTGGATGACCGTTATCTGCTGCGCCCCCTACGCAACCATGGAGGCAGCTCTTGAAGTTGCAAAAAAATATAACGGGGATATACAGATAGAGCTTTATGGTGACTGGACCTTCAAGCAGGCTGAAAAGTGGCGGGAGATCGGTTTGACTCAAGCAATTTACCACCGGGGACGGGATGCAGCTTTTGCCGGCCAGCAGTGGGGTGAAGAAGACTTTGCCAAAATCAGAAAACTTGCTGACATGGGTTTTGAAGTTTCAGTAACAGGGGGGCTTTATGCAAAAGATCTCGGTATCTTCAAAGGAATTCCGGTGAAGTGCTTTATTGCCGGCAGAGGTTTGTATGGAGCTGATGATCCAGCCCAGGCTGCAAGGGATTTTAAAGAAGCAATCAATAATCATTGGTAAGAATTATTTGTCTTCAGGGGCAATGTTTGATGTGGAGTTTCAGTGATGAAGAAGGAAGAGATAAAACTCGGTATCTACGAGAAAGCGCTGCCCTATGGAACAACCTGGAAGGAGAAGTTAAGCCTTGCTGGCAGACTTGGGTTCAGCTTTGCAGAGATATCCGTAGATGAGACCGATGAAAGACTGGCGCGCCTTGACTGGAGTAAAGCGGAGCGAAAGGGATTTTGCAATACTGTCCTTGACAGCTCACTGACGGTACCTTCGATGTGCCTGAGCGGACATCGTCGTTTTCCGCTTGGCAGCCATGATCCTGAAATTCGTAAGCAGGGGTTGGTCGTCATGGATAAAGCCATCAAATTAGCAGTTGATACGGGTGTTCGCACCATTCAACTGGCAGGATATGATGTCTACTATGAAAACGGTGATGTCGATACCCGTAACTGGTACCTGGAAAATATGCACAAGAGTCTGGATATGGCCGCACGTGAGCAGGTAATGCTGGCTATAGAGATAATGGATCACCCATTCATGAACTCAATCGTAAAGTTTATGAATATAAAGGAGCTTCTCAAGTCTCCCTGGTTGAGCGTCTACCCTGATGTTGGAAACCTCAGTGCCTGGGGAAATGATGTGCTGGAGGAGCTGACACTCGGTCGCAATCAGATTGTGGCGCTCCATCTCAAGGAAACACTGGCAGTTTCAGCAGACCACCCCGGTACTTTTAAAGAAGTACCCTTCGGGACTGGCTGTGTTAATTTTCCGGCTGTGTTTTCTCAATTGAAGAAAATCGGATATGCAGGCCCTTTCCTCATTGAAATGTGGACCGAGCGTGCTGAAAACCCTGAAAAAGAAATTTCTGAGGCGAAGGAGTGGATTTTTGATCAAATGAAGGCAGGAGGCTTGATTGATGGATAACAAGATGAAACAGGAGGTTCTCGAGGCCAACCTTATGCTCAAGGAACTCGGGCTCGTAATATTTACCTGGGGAAACGTAAGTGCCATTGACCGGGCCCGTCAGGAAGTCGTCATAAAACCAAGTGGCGTTCCATACGAGAAAATGACAAGAGATGACCTGGTTGTTGTTGATATAGAGGGAAACGTTATTGAAGGAGCGTATAATCCTAGTTCCGATCTCCCGACGCACCTCGAGCTGTACAGGCAGTTTCCAGACTGCGGTGGAGTTGTTCATACCCATTCCCGGCTGGCTGTAGCATGGGCTCAAGCTGGTGCTGATATACCGGCTTTTGGCACGACCCATGCGGATTATTTTTACGGTGATATCCCGTGTACCAGAGCCTTGACTCATGATGAAATTCAAGGAGCTTATGAACACGAAACAGGGCGGGTCATTGTTGAAACCTTTCAGGCTCGAAAACTAGACCCCATAGCAATACCAGCAGTTTTGGTCCATGGGCATGGTCCTTTCAGTTGGGGGAAAAATGCTATGGACGCTGTGCATAATACTGTTGTACTGGAAGAACTTGCTGCCATGGCCAGCGGTTCTTTGGCGATTAATCCCTCCCTTCGGGGTATCGATCAGCAACTGCTCGATAAACATTACCTTCGGAAACATGGCGCAAATGCCTATTACGGACAGAAGTAAGTACTGATTTGTATTTAACGGAGCTGGTAAAACCATGGAATCAATTTTAACTGTCGATATAGGTTCATCAAGTATGCGGGCCATTCTCCATGATGGCACCGGCGCCGTCGTCCATAAGTGTCAAAAAAGTACGATTCCCGAGTACAAGGCCAATGGCAAAATTGTTGAGTTGGATGCCGTAAAATTTGTTGATGCGCTGCTCTCACTGTTAAAGGAATCATATGGTTATTGTGAGATCAATGCCATTAAGATCATTGCCATAAGCGTTACCTCTCAGCGTTCATCGGTGGTACCAGTCAATAGTCAGGGCATACCCCTTGCACCGTTTATTACCTGGCATGACAAACGTACGGTCCCGCTCTGTGACGAATTAAGTCAGTACGAGAACAAGGTTTATGGAATAACCGGGTTGCGGATTTCCCCTGTCCTTTCAGCCGTGAAAATGACCTGGATCAGACGAGAACAGCCCGAAATATATAAAAAAACAGCAAAGATGCTTGGAGTCCAGGATATAGCCATTCATACTATGTGTGGTGAATTCGTGACTGACCATTCCCTCGCCAGTAATACTATTCTGCTCAATCTCTGGACCCGTCAGTGGGACCAGGAGCTGCTGGATATCTTCTCTGTAAAGCGTTCTCATCTCTGTGAGCTCATTGAACCAGGTTCGATCTGTGGCCGGACAAGCAGTGAGCTAAACAGACAGACCAGCATGCCTGAAGGTATTCCCGTTATATCGGCTGGCGGTGATCAGCAATGTGCAGCCCTTGGGCTCGGTATTACATCAGAAGGAAAGCTCAAATGCACAACAGGCACCGGCTCCTATTTGATAGCCCATGCAGATGCTCCGGTAATTGATGAAGATAAAAGATTTCTCTGTAAAATTGGTGCCATCCCAGACTCCTACAATTTAGAAGCGGGGATGCTTACCACTGGAACGGTATATCGCTGGTTCTTGTCTCAATTTTATGGGAAAAACGATCGTGATGCCGGGGTTGATGAAATTAATCAGGACGTATTATCAAGTCCACCAGGAGCAAACGGTGTTTTGATGCTGCCCTATCTTGAAGGAAGCGGTGCTCCATATTGGAATCCTCAGGATACCGGCTGTTTTTTTGGTTTGAAGCTTTCAACAACACGGTCGGATATGTCACGAGCAGTGTTTGAAGGCATTGTCATGGGCATGGAAGAAAATGTTTCCCTTTTCAAAGAAAAACTGGGTCACATTGAACAAATCTGTATCTCCGGTGGGATGACAGAATTTATTCCATATAACCAGCTTCAGGCTGATATTTACGGATATAACGTTGCGCTCTATCCTAACCGGGAGGCGACGTCGATTGGTGCATGGATTTCCGCAGCGGTAACCTGTGGTCTTTATGGGTCTTATAATGAGGCCTTCCGGGTTGTCCAGCCAATCGAAAGCGAAACGATATTTTCTCCCAATTATGAAAAGAACATTTTTTACAGCAGGCTTAATAGAAAGAGAAAAAAACTTTATCGGGCACTTCGAGCGGTAGCAGATGATTGATGATCAAGTAATTGCTGATGAAATACCCTTTAAAAGGAAGTCGGTCTGTTTTTAGCAGCCCCGTGCGTGATTCAAAACCTATGGAACGTCGAGTGCTCTGCTCGCACTCTTTGCCATATCATCTAAACACATTGTTGCTTTGGCAATGAAATGATCTCTTTACCATAGCGTGCGCAGGGAGTCTGCATCAGGGCCGCATCCACAGCAATTTCTTATGTGAATCTATCCAATTTTGTTGCTGATCTTTGCAAAGAAATGTAGTGTGAGTGTTATCTGAAGTGAGATGTTACTCTCAGTAGAGGCAACCATGGAAGCAAAGAAATCTCAGGAACAACCAGAGAATAAAAACAAATCGCCTATCGCCAGTTTCTTGCCTTTTGCAATTATTGTTTTCACGGCTCTGGCAATTGGGATTGTCATTATTTTGCTGCGAAGCAAAGCATGATTTCGGTGTTTTAGATACTCCCAGCCATCAATATCAAGCGACGGCCTGGGTAATGGTGGCCTTTCATTTGTATTAAACATTGATGATTGAGACTTTGATGACCAGATTTCCTTCACCGGTATGAGCCTGTATTTGGATGAGAACGCAGAATTGAACCTGTCAGTCGCCTGATGCACCATGCAGAAATGAAAATTGTCCACTCCTTGAGACAGCCAGTTTAATCGTCTTATGCTGGTCAGTTCGTAAATATGAAATACGATGCTTTTTCAGCCTTTCGAGCACCGTTTGTGAAGGAGCGTTGATCCAGTTATCTTCTGAAGTACTGATGATTGCCAGCTCTGGTAGTACTTGATTTAACAGGTCATCAGAGGTTGCATCTGCTGCACCGTGATGAGCAATTTTAATAACATCGGCGTTGAGTTTTGCCCGGTTCTTTAAAAATAACTTCTCTGCAGAACCAGCCAGATCACCCATATGAAGCAGTCTAAAATTATGATATGAAATCATCAGAACAAGTGAGGACGCATTAAGGTCCTGCTCGTCCTGATCAGTATCTCCTGGGCTAAGAACTTCAAATTTGATATCTCCGCAGGTTATGCTCTCTCCCCTTGAAATAACCTTATAAGGCTGTTTTTGTCTTATTTTTTGATAATCGCTGAAATAGTCCCTATTGGTGTTGGTCCTGCCATTGTCGTACAATTGTTTAATGGCGAACCGGGAGTGCAAATCAAACAGTCCTCCAAAATGGTCGAGGTGAGGATGGGTAATAACAGCAATGTCGAGTTCTGAAATCTCAAGATCCTGCAATTTTTCAGTGATTCGGTGGCCATGAATCAAGGGGCCTGCATCTATCAGTGCGGTACAGATTCCGGGCTGGCTCAGGATCATCGCATCTCCCTGGCCGACATCAAGAAAATAAATTTCAAGACTGTCTGTGTCGGGCCCTGCCTGAACGGCCGGGGTCATTGCTGATGTAAACATCATCGCGATTAATAGGGGTATAATATTTGTCATTTATCTTCTTTGAATACCGATATGTATAACAGCTCAATGATGATAATCGGGTGTTTACAGCATTTTCCAAAGAGCATGGTGCCGATATTGAACGAGCGCACTGTTATCACTGCTTTGGCGGTATTTCACAGCCAATAGCCTCTGCCTGTTTTATGAAAAAATCATCAGTCATTCCTGCAATAAAATCCCGGATCCTGGCCGATACTGGCTGTCTGGCCACGTAATTTTCCTCCAGGTCGCTCAGCAGGTCTACCGAAAGTTTGTCTGTTCTGTTGTTCTCCAGATGATCGAGGTAAAAAGAAAATAATTCCCGGTAACATTTTCCAATTGTTGGCAAATGCTCCTTGGTGTTCGGTGCCAGGTAGATCCTGTTGTAGTTGAATTGTTTGAGGGTATACAGTGCCTCAGAAACTTGTTTACTGAAACCAATATGGTTGCTGCCAGGACTTGATTCTTTTCCCGGTGGATCGATATGACTGTTTCGTATCAGATCGGTAACCAGGTTATAAACGATAGTTCCATTTGTGTTTCCGAGAAGGTCAGTGCAGGTGTCTGGAATGTCAGATCTGTCGATAAGATTTAGTATAATTGCATCCTCAATATCTCTGCCGATATAGGCGATTGTATCTGCCATTCGTACCACGCACCCCTCAAAGGTCATGGGCGTTAGATTGAAAGATGGGTTTAACGATTTCCTCTTTATTTTCTCATCAAGTTCATCAAAGCTGATTTGAGGCACTGGTTTCAAGCTGGTGGCATGGCTTTCTCCATCATGGCAGAGAATACCATCCAGCGTTTGAACCGTGAGATTCCATCCATGGCCTTTACGTTCGAGCTGGTCCAGAGCTCGTACCGATTGAATATTATGCTGAAATGGAGGTAACCCGTGCTGCTGGCATAGTTCTGAGAGAAATGTCTCACCCGCATGACCAAACGGTGGGTGTCCGATATCGTGACCGAGGGAAATTGCCTCAATCAGGTCCTCGTTGAGATAGAGAAATCGCCCAACAGTTCTGGCGATACGGGAAACCAGCTGTACGTGAAGGACGCGGTGTGTGATATGATCATTACTGACGAGACAGAATACCTGGGTCTTGTCTATATAACGGGTATATGCCCTTGAATGAAGAATGCGGTCAGCATCTTTTGCAAATGCCTGCCGATATCCCTGTCTCTTTTCTTCTTTCCTGCGGATACCGTCAGAACTCAGAGCCGCACATGGAGAGAGACGGTTCAGCTCTTCCTTCGTAAGCGATTCAAGAACAGCAAATTCTGGTCTAAGACTGGCAGTGGTGCTCATTTTATATTTCTCTCAAATTTCCACAACGATAGTCACGTTAAAGAACATAATCAATGTTACCATATTGCTTTCAAGGAGCTGGATTTTGTACCAAATACCATTATAATACCTCCATGGACAGGGAGAAAACGTGAAGTCACAAAAATAATGATGGGATTGTTATATGAAAATTGCGATTGAATATTGTGTTAATTGAAATTACAAACCCCGTGCTTCCAGTCTGGGAGACGAACTGAATGAACAATATGGTGCTGAGATAACACTTGTAGCAGGTTCTGGCGGTGTCTTTGAAGTTACCGTGGATGGGAAGTCAATCTTTTCAAAACGCAAGCTCAATAGATTTCCTGAAGAAGGTGAGGTGGCTGCTCTGCTTGCCAGGATAGTTAAATAATTATTCAGGATTTGTCAGCGGCATCATCGATACAGGAAGAAATACAGCCAGCGCAGTCGACGTTGATATTGCCTTTTTCGCAGAACGCGGCAAATCCTTTGAGAAGGTCGTCGCCGCCGCGGGGGCAGATTTGAAGGAATTTCATGAAGCCAATCATTTGAGCGATAACCTCTGGTGGTGCGGTGTGTTCTATTTTACAGGCGGCTTCTTCTGCGATTGTTTCTTTTATGACGAGAACTTCTGTAAAAAATCGCTTGAGTGAATTGTGCCGATGGATGACATCTTCTGCAATTTTTTTACCCTGCTCAGTCATGGTTATGGCTTCGTACGGGGCATAATTAATCAGCTCTTTTTTGGCAAGAGCTCTCAGGGCTTCCGTCACTGAGGCGCGGCTCACATCGAGGCGGGTGGCTATGTCCTTGCTCCTGGCAACAAGCTTTTCTTCGACAATATGATATATTGCTTCAATATAATCTTCCAGGCTGGCACTGAGGTCGATGGTATCTGTGGTTTTTTTCATTATTTCATGGCAGGATAGACTCATTTGAAAACCTGGAATAGGACAGGTCGTCAAGTTGAGTCGGTAATGTTATACGGCATTTACGATACTTTCCTTTTAATTCCTCGTCAAGAAAGAAGGTACAGAAAAATAAGCAGTGGCTATGTGGAAAAGTAATGCTTTGTGAACTTAAGATAGAAAACCTGGCTTTGATCGATTCTGCTCATCTCAGTTTTGACCGGCAGGGTGACACAGCTCTTGTGGTTATGACTGGAGAAACCGGAGCAGGGAAATCAATCATGCTCCGGGCTATTGGACTGCTGACCGGGCGCAGGGCCTCTGTGGAATGGATTCGAGCCGGTGAGGAAAGCTGTACGGTCGAGGCCCTTTTTGAAATCGATGACAAGTATCAGCGGGTTCGAGAAATGCTAGATTCCGGAGGTTTTGGTGATGAAACGACAATTATCATTAAGCGAATTATTACCCGTAAGGGACGAAGCAGACTCTATATAAACGGATCCCTGGCAACGGCTCGATTTGTTTCCGAAATTGGCTATCATTTAATAAATATTGCCAGCCAGCATGATCATCAGCAGTTACTACAACCTCCGATGCATCTCAACTTTCTTGATACCTTTGGTGACAACTGGCCGAAATGTAACCAGGTTCAAAAATTGTATGATCAATGGCAGCAGGCCTTGCAGATTCTCTTCGAGCTGCGTTCACGAGACCGGGATCGGGAACAGCGAATCGACTTCTTGACCCATCAGGTAAAGGAGATCAGGCTGGTAAGCCCTGTTGTCGACGAAGACGATGAGCTCGTCAGGGAACGCAAGCGGTTGAAAAGCGCCGACTCCCTTATCAAGTTGAGTAGAGAAAGTCTGGGAATCTTGACAACGACAATAGTGGATGAATTAAATCAGGTCAGGAAAATGATGGAACAACTTTCATCAATGGACCCAGAGGCTAAAGATATCGCAGATGATTTCAGCGAATATGCTTATCTAGCAGAAGATTACACTTCCCGGTTGAGAGCCTACAGTGACAGCCTCGAAAATGATCCATCCCGTCTTGATGTGGTAAATGAACGCCTTGCAGAGTTACAGACCCTAAAACGAAAATATGGAGAGACAATCAGTGATGTTCTCCTTTTCGCTGAGCAGGCAGCACAGGAACTTGAGCAGATAGATAACCTTGACAGGGAGATTGCAGACCAGCAGAAAAATACTGAAGAAATTGAGCGCAATCTTCTTGAAGCCGCCTCAAAATTGAGTGTCGACCGTAAAAAAACAGCTCAAGTCCTGGAAAAGGCCATGACAGCTGAGCTGTCGACACTTGCCTTTAATGAGGCCTCAATTGAAGTACGTTTTGAAAAAGTTGAGTTACTGCCCGCAAATTTGAAACCGACCGGGTTTGATCGCCTGGAATTCTTCTTTAGCGCCAACCCTGGAGAACCGCTGCGGCCGCTTGTAAAAGTCGCCTCTGGGGGCGAGTTGTCCAGACTGATGTTGGCAATGAAATGTTTGCTGGCAAAAAAGGATATGGTTGAAACAGTTATTTTTGATGAAGTTGATGCAGGTGTTGGCGGTGAGGCAGCAGAGGCAGTTGCGAAAAAGATACGAGAACTTGCTGAACATCATCAAGTGATATGTATTACCCATCTCCCCCAGATAGCAGCTCGTGGCACTGAACATCTGAAGGTGGAAAAAGAGGTCGTCAATGGCCGGACCCAATCCACAGTAGCGGTACTATCTGAAGAACATCGTGTTACTGAGCTGGCACGAATGCTGGCCGGTTCTTCACCAACCCAGCAGACCGAGGCCTGGGCGTCTGAACTATTGATAAAAGGGAGAGCTGCAGCATGAGTAACGTAAGGGCTCTCAGTCTGTTTTCCGGTGGGTTGGATTCGATTTGTGCAACCCGGCTGGTGATGGAGCAGGATATAAAAGTCATTGCGGTCAAATTTGTAACACCGTTTTTTGGCTATGAGATTTTAGGTGATCCGGATAAATACCGGCTGGAAACGAAAGAAAAATATGGGATAGATGTCAGGGTCGTCGATATCAGTGATGAATATTTACAGTTACTCAGACAACCTTCACACGGGTTTGGTAAGTATTTTAATCCATGTATCGACTGCAAGATTTTTATGCTCAGTCGTGCACGTACCATGTTGAAGGAGCTGAAATGTTCGTTTCTTATTACCGGTGAGGTCCTCGGGCAGCGACCAATGTCACAGCGACGGGATACCCTTAATGTGATAGAGCGCGACTCAGGAAATAGAACCATTCTCTTAAGACCGCTCAGTGCGAAGCTGATGAATGAAACGGAGGCCGAGAGAGAGGGGCTCATTGATCGTGAGAAACTGCTCGATTTCAGCGGTCGCGGTCGATCCCGTCAGATTGCTCTGGCAAAGTCATATGGGATTGTAGATTATCCGGCACCTGCCGGTGGATGTATCCTTGCCGATCCGATTCTGAGCCGCAGAATATCATATATTTATTCGGGCAAATTTGTCGTCAATCAGGCAAGCATGAATGTCACAGATATCCTGCTGCTGCTTGTTGGTCGTCAATTTATCCTTCCCGGCGGCGGTTGGCTTATCCTCGGACGGGACGAAAAAGAGAACCTGAGGATCGACGAACTGCGTGAAGATGGAGATACTCGTCTCGATATTGAAGAGCGGCCGGGCCCAACGGCGCTCTTGCGTCGAGCAAAAGAAATTTACCCTTCAAAGGATGCCAGAGATGCAGATGTTTCCCTGGCAGCAGGACTTGTCGTTCGATACGCCAAAAAAGTTAATAATGAGGTTTGTGGGGGAACGGTGATTGTTGAAGCGGGTGAAAATCATCATGAAATAACAGTTGAACCGGTCCCGGATGAAGATTTCAACGATTGGCTGATGTAGCTTTATTCGGTTAAGAAAAGAGACTGTACCGCATCCAGGTATTTTCCCTCAGTCGTCGCTTTTGTTATTTTTTTTAAGGTATTCCTCTTTCCAGGGAATGAGCTGATAAGATATATCCAGATCTGCTTCATTCTTCCTAGAAGATGTCCCGGTCCGTCGAGTCGCTCTTTCATGGCAAGAAACAACTCATCATGAAAACGCTGCAGTTTCTCGTTTCTAAGCTGATCTGGAAGCCGGTTGCTTTTGATTTCCGATGGTAGGAAAGGATTAGCAATCAACCCCCTACCTATCATCCAGCGGTCAACTTTAATGAGCCTCTCTAACGCATGGTAATCAGAAGAGGTGTTTATATCACCATTGTAAACAAGGCGGTGGCGGGAAACCCGCTGGCATAAGATAAACCTGTCTGGGGAGGTTACACCTCGATAGAGTTGTTTACCCAGACGGGCATGGATAATAATTTCTGAGAGGGGGTAACGGTCAAGGAGCGGAAGCAGCGTTAACGACTCCTGGTGGTCATGATAACCGAGTCTCATCTTCAGCGAGAGTCGTGTCTTGAGCCGTGGCAGGACATAGTCTAGGAATGCCACAATCTGATCTGGAAACGGGAGAAGGCCGGAGCCTCGTCTTTTTTTGGCAACCATTGGCACCGGGCAGCCGAGATTCCAGTTAATTTCATTATATCCCAGATCATACAGTCGCTGGGCAAGAGCAAGGAAATCATCACCGTTAGTATTGAGCAACTGAGGGATCAAATCAAGGTCACTGGCCTGGGGGGAAACATCGGCGAGGAGTTTGTCTATGTGTCCGGATTTGCGCTGTGGGTTGATAAACGGAGCAACTGCCGCGTTGATTCCTTCGAAATGCTTACAATATATTTGGCGGAACAGAGCATCTGTAATGCCCCGCAAGGGTGCCATATATATAAATGGTGTTGATAGAGTGTCAGACATAGTCAGTGGACGAGATGTTTTCTTATTCGTTGAAACACACAGGCGCGTCACTCTCATATGGATATTGGTGTGTGTTCGCACGAGATATGTTACAGTTAGCGGGCAATCAATAGGGCTTTTATATAGGTCAGGGAATACATAGTCAAGACTCATAATTGAGAAAAAGATGATGGTATCGGTAAAAAATATACGGGTTCGATTGGCAGATTATCCTTGTCGCCTGCTGGAAACCTTACTTCAGACAGCGGATAGTGCGGGAGTTGTACTTTACATCTCAGGCGGTGCTCTCCGTGACTGGCTGCTGGGGAACTCACCAAATGATCTCGACTTTACCATCAGTTATGGTGCGGAAGCGTTTCTTGGACAGGTTAAAAAAAACTATGGTACAGGAACCATCGTGCCTCTTGGAACGCGACATGATGATACCTGCCGACTGGTGCTCGATGGGCTGATGGTTGATGTCTCAGGTTTTAGAAGGGGGAGTGCAACCATACGGGAAGATCTGTCAAAACGGGATTTTACTGTAAACGCGCTGAGCGCAGATTTTCAAGATGTTGTCGACCATGATCGTGAGATAGAAATCATCGACCCGATGAATGGTATTGAGGATATACAGAAAAAAGTAATAAGAGGATGTCCCGCAGCCTTCTCGGATGATCCGCTGCGTATGTTAAGAGCTTTTCGTTTTGCAGCGCTGCTTGGGTTTGAAGTTGTGCCGGATACGCTTGCTGATATTGCTGCCAAGGCCAACCTAATAGGCCTCAGTGCTGCCGAGAGAATTTGTTATGAACTCGATCAGATAATGATGAGTCCACGGGCCTATGCAGCTTTTATGGGAATGAATGCTGTTGGTTTAACTGAATGGATAATACCGGAACTCAGCGAAGGGGATGGTGTCAGTCAGCCATCATTTCACCACCTTGATGTGCTTGAGCATAACTTGTTTACTCTTGATTGCATAGAACGGATAATTGCAGATCCAGGCGATTTTTTTCCCGAGAATCATGAAGTGATTGCCACCTACCTGGAAGATATCAAGACACTGACCGCCATAAAATGGGCAGCTCTTTTTCATGATGTCGGCAAACCGGCCACGAGAGATGTGTTGCCGGAGAAGGATGATCGTATCACTTTTTACGGGCATGACGAGGAGGGGCGTAGAAAATTCGAAGAATTTGCAGAGCGGCTCAAATGGAGCAGGACGAGCAGAGAGCGGGTGAGCAAATTGATAGCGATGCACATGCACCCTTTCCATCTCTGCAATACGCTCAGGACAAAAGGTAGCTTGAGTGAACGCGCTCAGTTGAAAATCTGTCGCAAGGCTGGGGAGAATCTCATCGGCCTGTTTCTGATAGCCATGGCTGACAGTCTGGCCGGGCAGGGAGACGATAAGGTTGATGCCGTTGAGGAGGAGTTGACTCACCTTTTTAATACACTTGAGACGTTGAATAGGGAGAAGGTTATTCCGGTTCTGAGCGGGCCGAAGCTATTGACCGGCCATGATCTGATTGATACATTAGGGATTTCCCCCGGTCCTGATTTTAAAGAGATTCTCGAGGCTCTGGACCTCGCTGTTATTGAAGGCACGGTGAGTGACCGGGAAGGTGCTCTCGATTGGGTACGTGGTTTTATAGCAGATAAAGGTTGAACGAGCAGGCAGTTGTCTGCCAGCTGAAACCGTTTGTTTCATCTTGATAAAGCACATTAAATGGAATAAAGAGTGCGTAAAGTACAGGATTACTATTACCGGAAGGCGAAAAAGGACAAGTATCCGGCGCGGTCCGTCTATAAGCTCGAGGAAATCCAGAGAAAACATCAGCTGTTGAGAAAAGGTGACAGTGTCCTGGATCTTGGCTGTTACCCTGGCAGCTGGTCCCTCTATTCCTCTGAGGTTGTCGGGTCCAAAGGGATTGTCGTTGGTGTTGATCTCCAGGAGGCTGACAAGGAACCTCGTTCAAATGGTGCTGCTATTCACTGGCTCTGTCAGGATATTACAGAACCTGAACTGATTTCCCGGGTGCGGAAGATACGTCCAGCTTTCAAAGTTATAATTTCAGATCTTGCCCCGAAAACAACAGGAAATAGATGGGCAGACCATCAGAAATCCATGCGATTGGTGGAACACACGCTCTCTCTTGCTGAGACCTTACTGCATGAGCAGGGTAATTATCTCTGCAAGGTCTTTCAGGGTGAGGATTTACCGTCATTTGTTTCTGGACTTAAAGAGCGATTTTCCAAGGTCAAGGTGATAAAGCCCGAGAGTTCCCGTAAAGAAAGCAGGGAGATATTTGTACTCGGTATGGGCTTTAAACGATTAAAGCAAAAAACGTAATGTGGTTCGCAGATTAATTTCTGCACAAACTTAAAATATCAGGAAATAGGGACCTTTATGTCAGGACATTCCAAATGGTCGACCATCAAGCGCAAGAAGGGCGCCAATGATGCGAAAAGAGGAAAAATTTTCACCAAGTTGATAAAAGAAATTACGGTTGCAGCCCGCCAGGGCGGCGGTGACCCGGAAGGTAATCCGCGATTGAGAAGCGCCATAGCCGCTGCCAAAACCGAAAACATGCCCAAGGATAATATCGCCAGAGCGATAGGCAAGGGAACGGGTGGCGCTGACGGTGAAACCTATGAAGAAATTTTGTACGAAGGGTATGGTCCGGGGGGTGTTGCTGTCTTGGTGGAGTGCATGACCGATAACCGGAACCGAACCGTTGCGGATGTTCGACATTTTTTCTCAAAGAGTAACGGTAATCTGGGCGAGAATGGTTGTGTGGCATGGATGTTTGATAAAAAAGGTCAGATTCTTGTCGATAAGGCGACAATTTCGGAAGAGGATTTGATGGAAAAAGCCATCGAGGCTGGGGCAGAAGATGTAATTGAAGAGGAGAATGAGTTCCAGGTTTTAATAGGAGTTGACGAATTTAATGACGTCCGTGACTCCCTTGAAGAGCAGGGGGTCAGTTTTCTCGAAGCTTCCATATCGATGATTCCTCAGAATACTATTGAGATTACTGAGGAGAACATTGCCAATTCTTTATTGAAGTTGCTTGAGAATCTCGAGGATCATGATGATGTACAGAATGTACATGCCAATTTTGATATTGACGCTGATTTGATGGAGAAACTGTCCTGATCCCCATTGCAGGGAGGCAGGCGCCGGAATCGACTGACGGGTATGGAACGTATTATTGGTATTGATCCCGGCTCTCGGGTTACCGGCTATGGGGTGGTGGCCTCGGACAGAGGACAGATAAAATTTGTCTCATGCGGTGTTATAAAGACGACAGCCGGCTTGCCATTCTCCCACAGAATCAATCAGATTTTTGATGGGATAAATGAGGTTATCCAGTTGCATCAACCTGATGTTGCAGCAGTTGAGGACGTTTTCCTGTCGACCAACCCCCGGTCCGCTTTAAAATTGGGACAGGCTCGCGGGGCAGCCGTGGTGGCCGCAATGCAAAATAACCTTGCTGTCTATGATTATAGTCCCAAACTGGTTAAGCAGGGCGTTGCCGGATATGGACAGGCTTCAAAAGAACAGATACAGCATATGGTGAAAATTCTTCTTGGCCTAAGCGGTTCACCCAGTAGTGATGCTGCAGACGCCCTGGCTGTGGCGATCTGCCACGCCAACCAGTTTCGGATCTAAAGAAGGTGTAATTTATGATAGCAGCTCTGTCAGGTAAAGTTCTTTTAAAGGGTATGGATCGAGCCATTATTGATGTGGCCGGCGTTGGTTATGAAGTTTACCTGACGACAGAGACACTCTCTCGCCTTCCTGATAGGGCGGAGGAGACATTCTTGTATATCCACACCCATGTACGTGAAGATGCTATTGTTCTTTATGGTTTTCTGGAAGAGGATGAAAAGGAAATGTACCTGACACTGACCTCGGTATCTGGAGTGGGCCCAAAGCTTGGGCTGTCAATTCTTTCCGGGATGCGAGTTGTTGATTTATGCCAGGCAATCGGTGCCAATGATATCAAACGTTTGACTGGTCTCCATGGTGTCGGCAAAAAAACAGCTGAACGTATCTGTGTCGACCTGAAAGACAAGGTGGGGCACCTGGCGGGCGGGTTGAACCGAGATCAGGCTGATACCGGAACGCCAACACCCGGGTCATCGTCATCTGTACTTGACGCGCTATCCGCCCTATCAAATCTTGGCTATCCTGACCCGGTCAGCAGGCAGGCTCTGTCAGCCGTCAAAAAACAGCTGGGCGATGAGACTTTTTACGACCTCTCTGTAGAAGCATTACTTAGAGAGTGTCTGAGGGCGCTGGCATGAATTTCGAAGAAGAAGTTTTTGATGACAAAAGAATAACTGATCCCACTCCCATCGGACGAGACCCTGTTAATGATAACTCGTTGAGACCGAAAAGGCTGGCTAAT
Organism: uncultured delta proteobacterium; assembly: GCA_963776075.1. Lineage (GTDB taxonomy): Bacteria > Desulfobacterota > Desulfobulbia > Desulfobulbales > Desulfocapsaceae > MADRE3. Next base: position 169,246 of record CAVZLG010000007.1, on the reverse strand, counting down.
TATATCGGTCAGGAAAAGGTGCGAAAAAACCTCGATGTTTTTATCCGGGCGGCACTCAAGCGGGGTGAACCCCTTGATCATGTATTGTTTCATGGTTTTCCTGGTCTTGGCAAGACAACACTGTCCTACATAATTGCCAATGAAATGGGTTCTGGCATCAAAGTAACTTCCGGCCCGGTTATTGAACGGCAGGGCGACCTGGCGGCGATTCTTACCAGCCTCCAGGAAGGCGACGTCCTGTTTATTGATGAAATTCATCGCCTGAACCATGCAGTGGAGGAAATTCTCTATCCAGCGATGGAAGACTTTCAGCTGGATCTCATTATTGGTCAGGGGCCCGGCGCCAGATCCGTGAAAATGGATCTGCCCCGCTTCACTCTGGTTGGTGCCACAACGAGAACCGGTTTGCTGACACCTCCCCTCCGTGATCGTTTTGGTGTGGTTCTTCGGCTGGAATTTTATTCACCTGAAGAGCTGGTTACCATTGTACAGCGATCGGCTAAAATCCTCGGAATGAGCATTGATCAGAGCGGAGCACTGGAACTGGGGAGGCGATCCCGGGGGACCCCTCGCATTGCCAACAGGCTGCTGAGGCGTGTACGTGATTTTGCCGAAGTCGGTGATCATGAAATTGTAAATAAACGGGTAGCCGATGATGCCTTAAACCTGCTTAACGTTGACAGGTTTGGGCTCGATGAGATGGACCGGCGCATTATGCTGACCATTATTGACAAGTTTCAAGGTGGGCCTATCGGGCTGGAAACGTTGGCGACAGTGGTTTGTGAGGAAAAGAACACACTTGAAGATGTCTACGAACCGTTTCTGATTCAGTCTGGTTTTCTGACCCGCACACCGCGCGGTCGTGTCGCTACGGCCAATGCCTTTGAGCATTTTGGCCGTAAGATGAGTATCTCAAAAATGACTCAACCGACACTTTTTGATCAGAGTTAATATCTCAAGGATCAACCAGTCCCTCCCTGTAAGCCCTCATAACATTGCCTGGATTGTCACTTTTTTCTGCCGGGTAAAAAGCCTGACATATTTTTTGTTCTGTTTGCTCTTATCTTTTTGCCTTGGTTTGCCCTGGTAATAATTAACCGATATATCGACGCTCATCACCATCTTGGTTTGTTGTATCCACAATAAACCACCTTGTATTTTCTAAAATTATTCAAAATTATTTCTCGTTATATAAAAAATGATTAATATCAATATTTTATATGTATTTATTGTTTTTTGAGAAAAATGGGGAATTTTGCTCAATCATTGATTTTGTACAAAATATTGTGGTGTGTGTTGCTGGTGACACAAGATGTTGTGTTTTTTGGTGGAGGGGACCTTCTTTCTATTGTGCTGAAATTCCGTGTTTTTTTCTTGACTTTGTGTTCGTCATTAGTATAAAAAGAACTAAGGTGGAGTAAAGTGGATGTAAAGCGGATAATTCTCGAAGAAATCATTTGCGGTTATGGCTAAACAGGATGCGATAAAAAGCAGATTTCGCGGCAGGTCAGAGCACACACTTGATCCAAAGGGAAGATTGAATTTTCCCAGTAGATTCAAGGATGTCCTGCAGGATTATGGATCGGAGACACTCATGGTCACGTCATGGGGTGAGCATCTGCGCGTTTTTCCCGCATCAGAGTGGCAGATTTTTGAAGACAAGCTGCTCTCAAAAGGTCGTGAGGAACCGAACCTTTCAAGTTTTATCCGGCATGTTGTCTCAGGAGTTACCGAGTGCAGTCTTGACAAGCAGGGGCGTTTATTGATTCCGGTTTCACTTCGTTCAGAAGTCAGTATTGCCAGGGATGTTGTCCTGAACGGCATGCTGGAATTTGTTGAAATCTGGGATCAAAAGGCGTGGCTGATCGAGTTCAGAAAGACACGGGAGAATCTTGCTCAATATGGCGAAAGTCTCGCCAAACTCGGAATTTTCTAACGGTGGCTTCATCGTTCTGGGATATCCATCGACCGGTTCTTTTTGAGGAGACTCTTTCGATGCTCCGGGTTGTTCCGGGGGGTGTTTACATGGATGGTACCCTCGGGCTTGGAGGCCACACCCGTGAAATCCTGAAGAAATCAGCTCCTGCAGGGCGGGTTGTCGCATTTGAATGGGATGAGCAGGCAATAAAAGAGAGTCGGAAAAATATCGGTGAATATGAAAGTCGATTGACGGTTATTCGTCGGAATTTCGCAGAGATTGAAGTCGGGTTGGAAGAGGCCGGTTGTCTCCAGGTAGACGGGATTTTAATCGATGTAGGACTCTCCTCTCTGCAACTCGATATTGGTGAACGTGGTTTCAGTTTCCAGAAAGATGAACCCCTGGATATGAGGATGGACCAGAGACGGGAAAAAACGGCTGAGATGATTCTCGCTACTGCATCTGAAAAAGAGCTTGCCGATATCTTCTATTATTACGGCGAGGAAAAGCAGTCTCGACGAATTGCTGCACGATTAATAGAGGTGCGGAAACAGGATGGCATCAAAACATCCGGGCAGCTCGCGGAACTTGTCAGCAGAGCGATTCCTCGAAAATATCATCCACCCAAAATACATGTGGCGACCAGGGTTTTTCAAGCTTTGCGAATTGCAGTAAACGAAGAATTGTCGAATCTTGCCGTGATCCTGGATAAGGCAGCTGATCATCTGGTGGCTGGAGGCAGATTCTGTGTCATCTCTTTTCATTCTCTGGAAGACAGGATTGTTAAAAAGAAATTTGCTGCCAATGACAGATTTGCAGTGATTACCAAAAAGCCAATTGTACCATCAGATCATGAAATAAATGCGAACCGGCGGTCACGGAGTGCTCGATTACGTGTGGCCGAACGCCTTGCCTAGAGCGAAGGGGGATTTATGAATTTTCAAAATCACATACACTTCACAGCACAACAGACAGCAGGATTTGAAGTAAGGCAGCAACTGCGCCGCCGGAGGGTCTCCGATCTTCCAGGCGGGAAAATGCTTTGGTTAGCCATTGCCAAGGTGTCCTGCATAGCATTGGTCGTTGTCTGCGCCTCAGTGCTCTGGATGGGCAGTTTCAGCAGTCAGACTCAACTGACGATTCAGGCGGCGGAGGCGAATCTTCATAACATCAGGAATGAACAGATCACGTTGCTTGCAGAACGTGCCCGGCTGATGTCGGCAAAGAACATTCATTCACAGGCGCAACAGGCATTAGCTCTCTATGTCCCTGAAAAGGGACAGGTTTATAAGATCAGATAAGCTGTTAACATGGCCCAGCGGTCCCGTCTTAGAACCCGGGGAGAAAAAAGACGGTGGCTTTTGGTGTGTATCCCCCTTGCCCTCGCCGTCATTGGCGGAACTGTCTGGTATTCAGTTTCCCATCATCCTGATCTGTTCGATCGGCTTGTCGGATCCTGGGTCGTTAAGCAATGGCGTGCGCCCGTCAACAGAGATCTCATACGCGGCACTATCTATGACCGAAATTATAAAGAGTTAGCCGTTTCCTATGAACGGGTTTCGGTCTACGCAAATATTCGTGAAATTGAATCACTTGACAGTATTGTAACCACACTGGCGCAGATACTCGAAGAGGATGAGGATACCATACAGCGTCGCCTCAGCGGAAGTGGCCTGCGGCTATGGCTGGCAAGAGATATTAACCAGAAGCAGGAAGATGAGATTCGGCAACTGGAGCTACCCGGCATCTTCCTCCATAAAGAACATGTCCGTTACCACCCCCAGAAAGAATCAGCAGCACACCTGCTGGGATTTGTTGAAAATGATACCGGCCTGTCCGGGATAGAGTTTTATCTTAATCAACTTCAGACGGAACATCGAATACATCCTGGCAAGGTTGAAGACCTGAGAAAAGTCGGCGATAGTATCCCCGGAGCTGACGGAAGGCACCTCATTCTGACATTGGATTTAAAGATTCAGCAGATACTGGATCAATACGTTGATGAACATTCAGCAGCTCAAGCAGGGATTAATATGGGTGCACTTGCGATGGAAGCAACCACCGGAGCGATAGTTGGATACGCACAAACGCCCTCATTTGATCCGAATCGATTTCATACCTATCCAGAATCCGTTTTTACTGATGCCTTTAATCAGCAGGTTGCTGTTCCCGCATCATTTAAATTGTTTCTGCGAGATGTCTCGTTGTTGGAGAGCCAGAGCAGTGGAGCATTGCTGCCATGGAGTATAATTTCGGAAAAACGTAAATTAGGGGTGCAACTGCAGCTCTGGGAAAAATTAGGTGTGGCAAGATCAGAAGCGTACGATTTTATCAGCACTGCTGTCGACAATTCAGATAGCGTCGCATTTGACAAGACAGGTGCGGGGCACAGAGATTTTGAAACGGTTCCAGCAATGCTCACGCCGTTACAGATGCTGACCGCACTAGCACGGAGCGTAAACGGTGGAGAAAAAATAGTCCTGCACGTGGCTGATCGCTATGTGGTCAGGCGCAACCAGAGTGAATACCTGCTTGAAGATCTGAACCCGGAGCAGGAAGAAATCCAGTTTCATAGCGGTGGGGCAGCAGAAATAGAGCGACTTTTAACGGTTCTTGGCAAAAGTGACCTGTTAGGATCGGAGGTCATTGGCGGGACAAGCAGCTCTTACACGCATCAAAATGGTCTGCTAACTTTTAAACGTCACTATATCTCGTTCGCACTGATTCCCATGCGGAATCCAGAGTTGATTCTTATGGTGGTCAAGAGTGGTCCAGGATATGATGTTCCGGAACGTTATGACGATCAGTCGATGAGTGGAATTTCTCAACTGATCGTTCCTGTTGCCGCACGTCAAAAGGTGATGAAGAATCTTGCCGACATGATGAAACCCAAAGTGCAGGAGGAGAAAAACTTCAGTCTCCCAGACACACAGGCCGATCAGTCGGCCAAGATGTCTGCTCAACCTGACAATAAATCTGATGTATTAGTTACCAAGATGCCAGATCTTGTGGGGATGAGCCTGCGAAAAAGCCTCCGCTTTTTACAAAACAGCGGTGTTGAAGTAAAAGTTAATGGAACCGGTCGGGTGGTGAGCCATGATCCCCCGGCTGGTTCTGCTCTCGTGCCTGGAGTTCGCGTCGTTTTGAATCTTGAGAGGGATGAGGTTGATGGCGGGGGCAGGAGCGGAAGCTCGAGTGGCAAGTGAATGTAACAGTCATTAAAACTGGAAAGAGATGAATAATAGAGAACGTACCGGTGTTCTGCTCGAAGAGCTGATGAAAGGTGTGAACTGTAGCCTCTGCTCTGGAAAGACAGAATCGATATTGGTTTCTTCAGTCTCTGCTGACTCAAGAGAAGTGAGACCGGGTTCTTTATTTGTCGCCATACAGGGCGATTCGACTGATGGGCATGAATTTATCAACAATGCGCTGAGTGCCGGGGCCAGTGCTGTTCTGGTTAACAGCGGGACTGGATGGAGCAGTTCTGGTGAAGCGTTCAAAGACGTTGCTGTCATAGGTGTTGATGATACAAAAGAGGTTTTGGGGGTAGTCGCCTCCCGTTTTTACGAAAATCCTGCAGACCAGATGGTGATGATTGGTATTACCGGTACCAATGGTAAAACGACAATATCCTATCTGATGGAGCATGTCCTCGCTGAATCGGGAATACGAGTCGGTGTCATCGGAACAGTAAATTACCGTTATCATGATAGAGATGGTGTTCTTGTGAGTTATCCGGCGAGTTTTACGACGCCTGATCCCGTTGCCCTCTATGCCCTACTGAAAGAGATGTATGATGCTGGTGTTACCCATGTGTTGATGGAGGTTTCTTCCCATGCGCTTGAACAGAAAAGAGTGGGCCCTCTGACCTTCGCACTGGCACTTTTTACAAATCTCAGCCAGGACCATCTTGATTATCACCACAGTATGATCGACTATTTCTCTGCAAAAAGTATAATGTTCAGGGAGAAAATGTTGCCGGGATCAAGCGTTGTCGTCTATGAGCCCGACACCCGAAACAGACAAAAAAAGATTTGGACTGATAAACTTCTCAATCTATGCGATGAAATTCCACTTACCGCAATTCGGTGCGGGCGGACCGATGACGTTCATTTTAAGCTGGGCAGTTCACGGATAGAACGGTCGGGGACATCCTTTCAATGTACTGATGCCAATGGTGTCATACACCAGGTTAAATCACCGCTGATCGGCCAGTTCAACATTGAAAATCTGCTTGTCAGTATTGCTGCCCTCACAGAGCTTGGGCTTCAAACGGATACTATCTGCAAATACCTGGCGCAGGCATTTGGCGCACCTGGGAGGATGCAGCGTGTCTCTCTGCCTGTTAGAAGGAAACAGCGGCCGGTCGTGCTGGTTGATTATGCCCATACCCCAGATGCTCTGGAGAATGTACTCGCAACAGTTAAAGCGTTGCCTCACAGGACTCTGTTCTGCGTCTTTGGATGTGGTGGGGACCGTGATCGGGGGAAGCGCCCCCTGATGGGTGAGATTGCTGCGCGTTATTCAGATATCGCGATCATAACTGATGACAACCCAAGAAGTGAAGATCCTTCCCAGATTCGAAATGATATCATTGAAAGTGAGGCGATCGGCCGCAGTCATCTTAAAGAGCTGGACTGGCTCCAGCACCGTAAGGAGGATGAGCGGGGGTGTCTTGAGATAGGGGACAGGGCCCAGGCGATCGGAGCTGCAGTTCATTATGGAGGGAGTGAAGATATTGTCCTGATTGCCGGCAAAGGACATGAACAATACCAGATTACTGAAACGGGTAAATCGTTTTTTGATGATTGTCTGAGCGCCCAGGAAAGTTCTCTGGCCTGGGACGCAGAGCTTGTAGCCGCCGCATCGAATGGTATTATCATTACCCAGGGAGCTGGTCAGCGATTTAACAATGTCTCAACTGACAGCAGGTCCATTGCCGAAGATGATATTTTTGTCGCATTGAGTGGGGAATCTTTTAACGGGCATGATTTTCTTGAAAAAGGGATTCAGCGTGGCGCAGCATGTCTGGTTGTCGAAGAGCAGAGGGGAATTTCAACGGGTGATGTTGCCTGTGTAAAAGTTACTGACACCTTGACGGCTCTTGGCCAGCTTGCCGGGTGGCGCAGGCAGGCGCTGAAATTGATCAATAACCCGGTTGTAGTTGGAATCACCGGTAGCTGCGGAAAGACAACAGTAAAGGAGATGACTGCTTCGATTTTCACCAGATACTGGCCCGAGCGACCTGATGAACCATCTAACCGGGTACTGAAAACGGCTGGTAATTTTAATAATCTCATAGGCTTGCCGTTATCGTTACTGCCCGCTTCGGTTGGACACAGGGGTATCATTCTTGAGATGGGTATGAACCAGCCGGGTGAGATCGGAAAATTAACTAAAATTGCTGATCCCGATATTGCCTGCATAACAAATGTCCATGGTGCTCATCTTGAAGGCCTCGGCACCATAGAAAATGTGGCCCGGGCCAAGGCGGAGCTTTTTTCGGGCTCCCGTGAAGGCAGTGTGCACGTGGTTAATCTCGATGATGATCGTATCGTTGCCTGGAGCAGAAAGTACCCGAATCACCGGCAGGTGACTTATGGCGTCTCAGACAGGGGGATTGCACAAAACCCGGATATCTGGGCAACAGATATGGTGCCGGACAGCCAGGGACATATGTCTTTTGTTCTGCATATCGGCAATAGACAGGGAAATGTTAAGCTTCAGGCACCGGGACTTCATAATTGTGCAAACAGCTGTGCCGCAGCAGCGATTGCCCATTCGGCAGGGATCGATTTCCATTCGATTATCGAAGGACTTGAAGGTTTTACATCGACAGCGAATCGGATGGAATCGATGAGGAGTTCGAAGGGGCTGAACATTTTAAACGACACCTATAATGCCAACCCGGCATCGATGACATCGGCTCTTGAAACCATTAAGGCGGTTAATTCTGTCACCCGGCTGGCAATCCTTGGTGACATGCTTGAACTGGGAGCTGAAGCTGCACGATTCCACGCAGATATCGGTTGTCACGTTGCCAACTCGGACATAGATTTTCTCGGTGTTTTTGGTGAGTTGTCAGAGAATATTGCCAATGAAGCGATTAAGAATGGTATGAAGCCGGACAACGTCGTAATTTTTGATGATAAGCAGAGAGTTGTTGACTGGGTAGCCGGCCTGTTGCATACTGGACAGTTACATCCGGATGACTGGATACTTGTCAAAGCATCACGTGGATTGGCCCTGGATACCATCGTTGATCAACTGGTGAAAATATGCTGATTAATTAACTGTTGAGAGAGTAATGCTTTACCACCTTCTTTATCCACTTCATACAACCTTTATTGGCTTCAATGTCTTTCGCTATATAACGTTTCGATCTATATGCGGAGCCATTACTGCTTTTTTAATTATGATCGTGATTGGGCCCTGGTTCATCAGAATGATGCAGAAAATGCAGATAGGACAGGTTATACGTGATGATGGGCCGGCGAGCCATCTGACCAAACAAGGCGTTCCGACAATGGGCGGATTACTGATTCTGTCATCAGTTACTCTGTCAACATTATGCTGGGCCCGTCTCGACAGCAGCCTCGTCTGGCTGCTGTTGTTCGTGATTGCTTTTTTCGGCTTTATCGGCGGTTTGGATGATTATCGTAAAATCAGTAAAAAATCAAGTGACGGGCTCAGTGCTCGTGGAAAATTGTTCTTACAGTTTTCAGGTGCTGCGGTTGTCGGGTTGTTTGTCATTCTTCATCCCGGCTTCGATGGACATCTTAGCGTCCCGTTCTTAAAAAATATTCAACCGGATTTGGGCTGGTTTTATGTCATATTTGCCATTCTGGTCATTGTCGGGGCATCCAATGCGGTAAATCTCACAGATGGTCTTGATGGCCTGGCAACAGGGCCGACTATCGTCTCGGCTGCTGTCTACCTGATATTTTCCTATCTGGCCGGAAACATTGTAATGGCAGATTATCTGCAGATCCCCTATGTCGCAGGAAGTGGCGAGTTGGCGGTGTTTTGCGGGGCAATTGTCGGGGCCTGTCTTGGCTTTCTCTGGTTCAATGCCTATCCGGCCCAGATGTTTATGGGAGATGTGGGGTCTCTTGCTCTTGGTGGAGCACTTGGAGCAGTTGCGATCATTATAAAACAGGAAATTCTTCTGGCAATCGTTGGTGGTATTTTCGTGATGGAGGCATTGTCTGTGATAATGCAGGTTGGTTATTTTAAAATGACCAAGGGGAAAAGGATTTTCCTGATGGCTCCTTTTCATCATCATTTTGAAAAAAAGGGATGGCATGAAACGAAAGTTGTTGTTCGCTTCTGGATCGTTTCAATAATCCTTGGTTTTCTGGCGCTGGCGACACTAAAACTGCGGTAATGGAAAGATTTTATAAAGTCAGGCAGGGTATGAAAGTGGCCCTGGTCGGATACGGAAAGGCTGGACGAGCCGTTTTGGAATACCTTGGCCAGCGGGGAGTAAAGATATTCGTTTCTGATCGCAGAACGTTTGGCGAGTTGAGTAGTGGCGAGAAGGAATTGCTTGAAAAATATTCTGCAGCGTATGAAGGCGGTAGTCATACAGTGGATTTTTTGAACAATGCAGAGATGGTTGTGCTGAGTCCTGGAATTGTCGTCGAGCATCCTGTAATTGCAGAGATATCGGCTTCTGGAATTCCTGTTCTCGGCGAGCTTGCACTTGCAGCAGGTAAATTTAAATCTCCGGTAATTGCGATTACCGGAACCAATGGCAAAACCACGGTTACCCAACTGATCGGCGAGTTGCTCAAGGCTGCGGGCAAAAAGGTTTTTATTGGCGGAAATATTGGTACGCCGGTCACGGAGTATCTTCAACACCCAGATGATTACGAAATCGTCGTATTGGAGATATCCAGTTTCCAACTTCAACTGTGTGGGGCTTTTGCACCGGATGTGGCAGTATTAATGAACATAACGCCTGATCACCTCGACCGGCATAAAACACTCGAACGCTATGCCGGGGTGAAGATGAGAATTTTCCACGGCGACGGTGTCGAACATGCCATCATGAATGGAGATGACAGGCTCTGCAGGCAATTTAAATATTTATCCAAGAGAGATTCATTTCAGTTTTTCGGAAACAGTGTTGAGTACGCAGCCTGCATCAAAGGGGTGGGAATTACGATCCCGACACCAGACGGCCCAGCAGTATATGATCTTTCAGAGAGTAGACTTGCAACTATTGCAGGCGTAATGAACAGTGGTGCTGCGCTGCTTGCAGTCAGACCATTTGGTATTGACTATGGAACTGCACTTGAAACCTTACGATCCTTCGAACCGGGAGATCACCGATTGCAGGTAATTGCTGAGATCGATGGGGTGACCTATATCAATGATTCCAAGGCGACAAATACCGGTGCCGTGAATATCGGTCTTGAGCAGGTAGGGGAAAATGTCATCTTGATAGCAGGTGGCAAGGATAAGGGTGATAATTATCAGCTATTAAGAGAGTCGGTTCGGAATAGCGTGAAACAGATGGTGCTGATAGGTGAGACTGCTCTGACCATGTCAAAAGACCTGGGCGATCTTGCTCCTCATAGATTTGCTGCAAGCCTGGATGAGGCTGTTCGCTTAGCATCATCAATGGCTGAACGGGGAGATAGTGTTCTGCTCTCACCGGCATGTGCCAGTTTTGATATGTTTGAAAATTATAAACATCGAGGCGAAACCTTTACCCGGGCTGTTAATCGGCTATTGGGTGCAGAGCAAAGGCAGGGGGGGGCAGGTGATAAAGAATAGCCCAGGACGCCCCATCAGGCTCATGCTGACGGGCGGAGGAACTGGGGGGCATCTGTTTCCGGCTGTGGCGACAGCCCAGCGTCTTTGCTCCAGGGAGCCCGACAGCCAGGTACTGTTTATCGGAACAAGACGGAAATTAGATAAAAAGCACCTGGAGCGCTACGGATTTTCAGTCGCTACGGTACATAGTTACGGTCTTAAGGGGCAGAAGCTTGGAGCGTTGCTGAGAGCTATAGCAATCCTGCCGTTGACGTTTTGTGAAGCCTGCTATCAAATACTCAGGTTCCAGCCAGATGTTGTTTGTGGTGTCGGTGGGTATGTTACCGGGCCTGTGGTCGCGGCCGCCTGGCTGATGCGAAAACCGACTATTATCCATGAACAGAATTCTGTACCGGGACTGGCAAACAGGAAACTCGGGAGGCTCGTCGACAAAATATGTTTGTCTCTGCCAGCCAGTCAATCATATTTTCCGACCGGTAAAACGGTATTAACTGGAAACCCGGTACGCAGCCAGATTGTTGAGTTAGGTGAGAGAGCGACTTCAGCAGAAAAAAAAATGACACTGCTTGTACTTGGAGGAAGTCAGGGCGCACGTGCCATCAACGAGATGATCGTCGAGGTCTTCACAGCCGGCGACAGGGACTTGACAGAAATCGACATAATTCACCAGACAGGCACAGCGGATGAGGACACGGTAAAAAAAGCGTATGAAGACAATAATGTTAAAGCCCGGGTTTCAGCATTCTTTGACGATATGGCTGCGGTTTATAAAAGTGCTGATTTTGTTGTGTCGCGAGCCGGTGCGACAACGCTGGCTGAGCTGGCAGTGCTGGGCAAACCGGCAATTCTTATTCCCTATCCCCATGCCGCTGATAATCACCAGGAGAAGAATGCGCTGGGATTTGTGGAACAGGGAGGTGCTTTATTACTTTCTCAAGATGATTTAACGGCAGATACGCTGAGAACAAAAATAAAATTACTTATCACTGAGCCTGAAACATTAGAAACGATGTCTAAAAACATGAAAAAACTTGGCATACCTGATGCTGCAGACCGTATTGTTAATCTCTGTCTGGAGATGGCAGAAAAATAGGATCGCATGTATAGAAAAACAAAACATATTCATTTTGTCGGCATAGGCGGCATCGGTATGAGCGGGATTGCAGAACTACTTGTAAACCTGGGATATCGGGTCTCGGGCTCAGATTTGAGCCAGTCCCGCATTACAGAGAATCTGGCCCGCCAGGGCTGCACCGTTTATGTCGGGCACCAGCGGCAGTGGATGACGGGAGCAGACGTGGTTGTTACCTCGTCTGCAATTGCCCCGGACAATCCAGAGGTTCTTGCTGCCCAGGAGCAATTTATTCCAGTCATCATGCGGGCAGAGATGCTGGCAGAATTGATGAGGCTTAAAAAGTTTGGTATAGCCATTGCCGGCAGCCATGGTAAAACATCAACATCCTCCATGGTCAGCTGGATGATGGCTCAGGCGGGTCTTGACCCAACAATTGTGGTGGGGGGGAAGGTTGACTGTCTCGGTGGCAATGCCAAACTCGGAGAAGGTGAATTTCTGGTGGCAGAAGCTGATGAAAGTGATGGTTCGTTCCTGAAACTGTCGCCAGTGCTTGAGGTAATAACGAACATTGATCTGGAGCATCTGGATTATTATAGAGATATTGATCATATAAAAACGTCGTTCCTGCAGTTCATAGAAAAAATCCCCTTTTATGGCGCTGCCATCATTTGTCTTGATGACCAACATGTCTCAGATATACTACCAGAAATTAAAAGACGGGTAATTACCTATGGACTAACTGCTCAATCTGATCTTTATGCAGAGCAGATCTCTTTTGCCGAGGGCAGGGTCAAATTTATCGTAAAGCGGGCAGAGGAAACACTCGGTGAGATAAGTCTTGCTCCACCTGGAATACATAATGTCTACAATGGTCTTGCAGCAATATGTGTTGGGCTTGAACTCGAAATTTCCTTCCAGGTAATTGCAGATGCCTTGGGTTCATTCGCCGGGGTGCAGCGCAGGATGCAGCACAAGGGGACAGCAGCCGATATAACGGTCTTCGATGATTATGGTCATCATCCAACAGAGATACGTGCAACCCTTTCGGCAATAAAGCAGGCATGGCCTGAAAAACGGCTTGTTGTGATGTTTCAGCCTCACAGGTACAGCAGAACAAAAGGATTGTTTAAAGAGTTCCAGACCTGCTTTCACCAGGCTGACCTCCTGGTTATGACAGATATTTATGCGGCAAGTGAGGAACCGATTGATGGTGTGAGCAGTGAAGGGTTGATGAAAAAGATTCAACAGCATGGGCAGCGGCATACCGCTTATGTTCCTGAGCTGCAGGAGCTTGCTGAAAAGGTCAGGCCGATGCTGCAGCCGGGCGACCTGGTATTGAGTCTTGGTGCAGGTAATATCGTCAAGGTTGGAGAGCAACTTTTATCACTATTGCAGCAGGAGAGAAGCGAGTATGGTACTGAGCGGTCCGGTTAAAACGACTCTTGGAAAGGTCGTGAAGAGCCCTGTGATCTATGATGCACCTCTTTCTGCCTGGACAACGTTTCAAATCGGTGGTCCTGCTGATGCATTGGTTACCGTTAACCAAACGGAAGAACTGCAGTCAGTTCTTTCGCTCTGTAATGAAAAAAAGATTAATTGGAAACTGCTGGGGAAGGGTTCAAATGTGCTTGTATCCGACGCCGGTTTTACCGGGATAATCATTGTCCTGGGTGATGGGTTCAAATCTGTCAGCAGAGGAAAAAACCTCGATACTGACAGCGTTCTCGTCACAGCCGGGGCTGCCATCGGCTTATCCCGGCTGGGTGACTGGGCTGCTGAACAGGGATTAAGCGGTCTAGAGTTTGCTGCTGGTATTCCAGGGACGTTGGGAGGCGCACTGGCAATGAATGCGGGTGCCTGGGGTAGTGAAATCGGCTCTCTTGTGTATCAGGTGACCCTGGTTGGAGATAATGATATAAAAATAGTGTCTGGAAAGGATCTGACATTTAGTTATCGTTGCTGGCATGATATAAATGAATCACTGGCCGATTTTGTCGTCACAGGTATCTCGTTGCGGCTTGTCAATGAACTGACTGTTACAGTTCAGGAAAAAATGAGGGAATATCGCAGGCAGCGAGGGGCGCGACAACCAGTCGGGATGCCCAATGCCGGGTCTTTTTTCAAGAATCCTGTCGGTAGAAGTGCCGGTCAGCTAATAGAGGCCTCCAGGTTAAAAGGATTGCGTATGGGTGATGCTGAAGTGTCTGAAAAACATGCAAACTTTTTTGTTAATCGAGGAAATGCAACCGCCAATGATATGATGGAATTGATGCGCACGGTGCAAAAAAAAGTAAAACAGGACAGCGGTATCACCCTGGAGCCAGAGGTACATTTTTTGTGATGAGCCTGACACGTATCAAAAAAAGTATCAGCAGTCTGTTTAAACCGGCAGGAACAGGCAAATTCTCAGCTCGGAAGAAGGGGCGTGTGGATGCGGGGCGGGATGCCTTTGCCCGGTTGGAAAACAGTGAGGGAAAAAAGAAGAGAAGCCTGCTTCGAAAACTTAATAACTATCGTTCGCGAAAGATAAACTCAAATCGTCAGTCATACCAACCTCCTCCAAAGAACAACCATTGGCGTCGACGTTTACTATTGGTTCTCTGTTTGAGTCTGGCCATCGGCCTGTTTATCAAATCCAGCGGCGGGGAGACGGTTAAATCATTTCTGGCAGATCTTGATTATTTTAACATTAACACCATTGAGGTCAGGGGGTGCCGCCAGACAGCTACCACAAAGGTGCGCAGAGATTCAGGCGTGACCATTAATTCAAGTCTGCTTTTTCTTGACGCTACGAGCGTTGCAGGAGCAATTAAAACTCAGGTTCCCTGGATAAAAAATGTAGATGTTATCAAAAAATGGCCTGATAAAGTTGTCATTCATGTACAGGAGTATGAACCTCAGGCTCTCGTTGTAATGGCGGTTGATGGTCTGCCCCAGCTTTATTATATGGATAGGGAAGGTAAGCCGTTTGTCAGGGCGGACGTCGGTATGGACTTTGATTTCCCGGTAATAACCGGGCTTGATCAGATAGTAGACCAGGGTGACAGGAGGGGACGTCTTGACGAAGCATTGCATTTTCTTAAATTGATCAGGGCCAATAATCCCAACCTGCCGGCCCAATCGGTTTCGGAAATACATGTGGACCAAGTTGAAGGACTGGTCATTCACATGGTCGAGTATCCGTTTCCAGTTTTTTTCGGCAGTGGTGATGTAAGAAAAAAATATGTCAGGCTAAGAAAGGTGCTTGAAGTCTTGTATAAACCACGGAAGAAGGGTATGGAGATAGCTCAGGTGACATATATCAGAATGGACTATCTCAATGATAAGGTAATTGTCGGGTACAGTGAATCAGGATGAGTGTGTAATGGAAGAGAATTACAAAGTAGAAGAAGGTGTAATAAAAGCTAACGACGGGACGAGAGAGGGGATGCGTGGGGATCTGGTCGTTGGCCTCGATATTGGAACAACAAAGATCTGCTGTGTGGTCGGAGAAGTGTTTGATGACGGTATAGATCTCATTGGTGCCGGCACAACACCTTCACTTGGTATGCGTAAGGGGATCGTAGTAAATATAGAGAGCACGGTCAGTTCAATTAGACAAGCTGTCAAAATTGCTGAAGACATTGCCGGCTGTGACCTTGATGCCGTTTATGTGGGGATAGCGGGTAATCATATAAAAGGATTTAATAGTCCCGGTATCCTGGCAGTTAACGGACGAGAGATTAAACAGCCTGATATTCAGGAAGTCATTAATGCTGCCAGAACAGTCAAGATCTCCGAAAATCAACGTGTTATCCATGTTCTGCCCCAGGAATACATGGTAGATGACCATACCGGTATCCAAAATCCCCTGGGAATGACAGGGGTTCGCCTGGCGACAAATGTTCATATTGTAACCGCAGACATTGGGGCGGTTCACAATCTCGTGACCTGCTGTAATAAGGCCGGCCTTGAAGTCGCGGATATTGTCCTTGAATCAATTGCCTCGGCCAAGTCAGTGCTTGGGCAGGACGAGATGGACCTCGGTGTCTCACTGGTCGATATTGGCGGTGGAACAACTGATATAGCAGTTTTTTGTGATGGAACAATACGTCATACCAGTGAAATCGGTCTAGGTGGCCATAATTTAACCAACGATTTGTCTGTTGGCCTGAGAACACCGCTTGCAGAGGCCGAGCGCTTGAAAGAAGATTACGGCAGCGCATTATCCTCGGTGATAAAACCAAACCATGTCGTGGATGTTCCCTCCGTCGGCGATCGCGAGCCAAGGCGGGTTACCCAGAAGGTTCTGGTAGATATCATAGAAGCAAGAATGATTGAGATCCTTGAGATGGTTGACCGGGAATTAGTCGCATCCGGACAGAAAAACCGCATTAACGCCGGCGTTGTCCTGACCGGTGGAACGGCCTTGCTTGCAAACATCGTTGACCTTGCTGAACAGATCTTTGATTTACCGGTTCGTATTGGTTATCCGTCAGGAGTTGGTGGACGAGTTGAAGATATTTTTACTCCACGCTGCACAACCGGGGTCGGGCTGGTGATGTATGGCAGAGATCAGCAGCAGAATAATTTGCACATGGACGTTGGAATGGTGGACAAAATGAAAGGGTGGTTTAAAAAAATGATGTAGAAGACGACTTTTTTGTTTATCAGAAAAGGTGGAGATGCTATAGTTTTAGAGGTAGGGATTTGCTTGTTTCCCTCACTTAAATATAGAGAATTGAAAGAAATTTAAGGAGATCGGAATGCCCTTTAGAATGGCTGAGTCAGAAGGGGTCGCGGCAGTAAAGGTTATCGGTATTGGTGGAGGCGGTGGTAACGCAATCAATACCATGGTGGCAAATAGACTCCAGGGAGTTCAATTCATTGTTGCAAATACTGACAAGCAGGCACTAGATCAATCAAAAGCGGATATTTGTTTACAAATCGGACCAAGTATTACCAAGGGGCTTGGCGCCGGCGCAGACCCCGAGACTGGTGCGCAGTCAGCCCATGAATCCCTTGAAGAGCTAAAGGAGTCGCTGAGGGGAAGCGACATGGTTTTCGTTACGGCAGGGCTCGGCGGCGGAACCGGAACAGGTGCTGCCCCGGTAGTGGCAAAAATAAGCAAGGAACTCGGTGCGTTAACGGTCGCTGTTGTAACAAAGCCTTTCAGCTTTGAGGGGAAACATCGGCTCAAGAATGCCGAAATTGGCTGGAAGCAGTTGCAGCAATATGCCGATACCATAATCACTGTCCCGAATGATCGGCTGCTAAGCCTGATGCAGAAAACATCCAAGCTTTCAGAGATGCTTTCTCTGGCAGATACAGTCCTGTTGCAGGCGGTGAAAGGTATAACTGACCTGATTAATGTCCCTGGATTAATAAATGCAGATTTTGCTGATCTTCGCACAGTAATGGGAGAGGTCGGCCCGGCGATTATGGGCTCAGGAGTGGCTGCAGGAGAAAATAGGGCAACCGAAGCAGCCAGACGGGCAATAGACAACCAGTTGCTTGAAGACGTTGGTATTGACGGAGCTCGGGGCTTGCTGATCAACATCTCTGCAACCGAGGAGAGCTTTACCATGGCAGAGTTTATGGAAGCTTCCGCTCTCATTCAGGATAAGGTAGATGATGATGCAAAGGTGGTTATAGGCGCTCTTTATGATGACAGCCTGGGGGATGAACTGCATGTTACTGTGATAGCCACTGGTGTGGGCGATGTTTCATCCAGGCAGGAAACGATCGCCCAGGTGGGTGATCTATCGTTGAGGCAGCCGAAACCGGATTCGGAAATCGATATTCAAAGCCAGAATGCAGTTAAGCCAGCTCCGGCAAACCGGCAGAAACGAGTCGCTCATCTGCCTGGGTCCAATTTTGATGCACTTGACAACCTTGGTCCTGCCCGCCGTGGTTTTGATAAAGATAGCGAACGTCGTGATAGTGGCTGGAATGAGGATTATCTCGAAACACCAACTTATCTGAGGAAAAAGGCAAACTAGCCACTTTGACCTGACTTTTTGGACCGCAAAAAGAAAAGCAGACATCGGCACAGCACTATTTCTGGCCAGGGTCATCATTCGAGAAAGACTCGCCTCAACCAGGAAAAGGGATCCTATCTGAAAAAATGGACCGGGCGTCTACCGGTTGCTTTACTCTACCCTAACAGCTATCGGGTTGGCATGTCCAACCTTGGCTTTCAGATCGTTTATCATTTGCTCAATGAGGATGATCGTATGGTCTGTGAGCGGGTGTTCCTGCCAGACCAGAATGAATCTGGTCTCCGATCCATTGAGTCTTCGAGACCACTCACTGATTTTCCCGTTCTTTTTTGTTCTGTCAGCTTTGAACATGATTACGTCAATGTTGCCAAACTCCTTTTGATGGCAGGTATTGAGCCACTTGCCGAGTGTCGATCTGATACTATCTCCGGGGCATCACCGCTGGTGGTTTGCGGAGGAGTTGCGGCATTTATGAATCCAGAACCACTTGCTGCAATGGTCGACCTTTTTGTCGTGGGGGAAGCGGAACCCCTCTTACCCACATTGATTGACGTGCTCTGCAAAGAACAAAACCTGTTGAGCCGTCATGATCTGTTGCTAAAACTGAACCGGGAGAAAAGTGGATATTACGCACCTCGCTTCTATCAGCCGGAGTATGATCAAAACAATCATTTTCACGGTTATAAAATTGAACCCGATTTCCCGCAGCGTATAAAAAAAGTAATCCTTGAAACAAAAGACCGGGCGGCCCATTCGGAACTGCTCACTTCGGAGACTGAATTTGCCGATCTTTATTTAACAGAACTTGGTCGGGGATGTTCACGTGGCTGTCGTTTCTGTACGGCAGGTTTTATTTACCGGCCGGCACGGTTATGGGACAAGGATGCGGTCCTCGCAAGTCTGCAGCAGTGCCCGGACGGGATAGGCCGGGTTGGATTGCTCGGAATGGAGATGACTTCCGAAGAATCAATCGAAGCCATTGCCGAATATATAAGCACACAGGGGTGTTCACTGTCCTTTTCTTCCCTTCGGGCTGATCGAATCTCTGATAAATTGCTGTCACTGTTGTCACACAGTGAACTAAAAAGTGTCGCAATCGCCCCGGATGGCGGCTCCGAACGGTTAAGAAGAGTCATCAATAAGGGGCTCACTGAGAGTGATCTGCTCAGTGCGGCAACACGATTGGTGGAAGCCGGGCTATACAAATTGAAACTCTATCTGATGATTGGCTTGCCAACTGAAACAGAGCGAGATCTTGAAGAATTTATTCAACTCGTTCGAAAGATTCTCCTGGCAATAAAACCATTTGGCCAGAAAAGAGGCCGGCTGACGGATATACTTATATCGGTGAACAGTTTTGCACCAAAACCCTGGACTCCTTTTCAGTATCATCCATTTGGTGTGAGCGAACGACTGCCCGACCAGGCCAGTATTCCCAGCAATATCGTCGTTAAGGATCTAAAAAGTAAAATCGCATTCCTCAAAAAAGAGCTGTCGGTTCTTCCCAATGTCCGTATGACGTTTGATAATCCCGAACATGTCTTGTTCCAGTCGGTACTTGCCCGCGGTGATAGACGAATTGGTCCGCTCTTGATAGATATGGCTGCTTCGGGTATATCCTGGAAACGGGCAATGAAACAGCAGGGGTTACGTGCAGAGCAATTTGCGACCAGGCAGTATAGTGAAAATTCATATTTACCCTGGCGCATAATTGATCACTCCATTAATGATTCCTATCTCTGGATGGAGTATCGCAAAGCATTTAAATCCCAAGAGACCATGGCATGTGACACCGATCTTTGCCGGTGTTGCGGGGTATGTAATGACTGAGGAAAATTCCAGGATTATAGACGACGATGACAGTCGTCAGCAGAAAATAAATGCCGGTCTGCAACCCTTTACCCTGGTAAAATATTTCTCATTTTCAGCCCTCGGTGTTTTCCTTATTTTTACGTTGTTTCTTTCCTGGATTATCTCTAATCATGCTCGAGACGTCATGTTGAAGCAGAGTGAGGATTACTCGCTGCTGCTCGCTGAAAATTTAAATCAGCAGGTATTCAGACGATTTGTGCTTCCCGCTGTTGTTCGTTATGGCCGGATTGCGTTGAGCAATCCAGAGCAGTTTGACTATCTCGATCGCATTGTAACCGGACTTGTCCAGGGATTGGCCATTGATTCGGTAACCATTTACGATTCAAGTGAGAATATTATCTCCTATTCGACCGTTGCAGAACAGGTTGGACTGAGGGATAAAGGTGGCATCGAGTATGAAAAAGCCCTGAACGGTATTGCAAATTCGAGAATTATTTACAGCGGGTCGGTACTGAGCCTGTTATCAGACGCCAGGGTCAGCTGTCAGCTAAAAACATTTATCCCTTTCCGGCAGGTAAAAGAGAGTGGAGATGCTGGCGAAGTCGTAATGGGGGTGGTTGAGATCACTAAAGACCTTTCCAGAGACTATACAGCAATTCTCAGGTTGCAAAGCCGTATTATACTGGTTTCAAGTGTGGTCATGACGATACTCTTCCTGGTGTTACGAACGATTGTTTCCCGTGCCGGTAAAATTATCGAAAGACGTACCATGGAGCGATTTAAACTGGAGGATCAACTCAATAAAACAGAGCGGTTGGCTCATCTTGGAACGATGGTCGCTACCGTATCTCATGAGATAAAGAGTCCACTGGGAATTGTTCGCAGTACTGCTGAAATTTTGAAAAAGCGTATTCTCAAGGTGGCTCCGGCCAATGAAAATCTTGCCCAGATTATTATTGACGAGACAAGCCGCCTCAATACAATCGTTACTGAATTTCTTGATTTTGCAAGACCCCAGCAGCCAATTCTCAAAGAAATAGATATTCATGTGATTCTCGATAGAGTCGTTCGTTTTATCAGCCCGATGGCAGAGGAGCAGCAGGTCAGTATAGACACGGTTTTTAACAGTGAGAAACTGGTGAAGCAGGGTGATGAGGATATGCTTTATCGGGCATTTCTCAATATATTGCTCAACGGTATCCAGGCCATGAAAAACGGTGGTAAACTGACGATAGCCACTGAAAAATTACCGGATGGCAAGGCCAGGATTGGACTGTCTGACACAGGACCTGGTATGACACCTGAGAAAATGGAGCAGATTTTCCAGCCATTTTTTACTGACAAGAGTAAGGGTACCGGACTGGGGCTGGCGATTGTCCGAAACAGTATCGCAAGTCATAAGGGGCAAATTTTTGTAAACAGTAAAATCAATGACGGAACCACATTCAATATTGTCCTTCCCTGACCAGAAATGCCACTTTTCTGTTTCAGAGCTTATTTTTGGCGACAACGGGCCATACACGCTGAGCTGTTCAGGTCCAGAGATTGTAGGAATAAGCGGCATTTCAGGTATCGGCAAGACACTTTTTCTGCGAGCTCTGGCAGATCTTGACAACCACCGTGGCCAAGTCACCCTTGACGGTCAGAATTGCTCAGACGTTTCCGCCCCTGTCTGGCGCAGCCGGGTTGCTCTTATTCCGGCAGAGTCGCGCTGGTGGTATCATGACGTGAAGAGTCATATGACTTCTGCCTGCAGTTCAGATGAACTGGTTATGTTGCTTGAGTCCCTCGGGTTTGAAGGAGATGTTTTGAACTGGCAGGTACGTCGGCTGTCCACTGGTGAAAAACAGAGACTGTCAGTCGCACGTGTCCTTATCCGTAAGCCGAGTGTACTACTCCTTGATGAGCTGGGTTCCAGCCTTGACAAAGAAAATTGTGATTCACTCGAAACAGCCGTCAAGAATTTTCAAAGACGTTATGGTTCTCCTGTTTTGTGGGTAAGTCATGACCAGGAGCAGATCGATCGAATATGTGATCGCCTGGTTATCATATATCGGGATCGTCTTGAAGAACAGCAATGGTTTGAAGGGGATAAAGCCTAGGTTATGCAGGTTACAGCGCTGAGTGTATACGACCTCTCGATTGCCTCCGGACTGGTGTTACTCCTGGCATTTCTCAGTTTCAGAATGGAATTAGGGCTTGCGAGGCAAATGGTTTTCTCAGCTGCTCGCATGACGGTACAGCTTCTGCTTATTGGTGTGGTTCTCCAGTCACTGTTTGCCAGTCGCTCGTTTTTGCTGATCTCTTTAATCTCCCTGATAATGCTGATTGCGGCCGGAAGAGAGGTTCGGGCTCGACTGAAGCGAAAGATCAGGGGAGTATTTGGATTTGGGGTGGGCGTGGGTGCAATGTTTATCTCCTCATTCTCCATCACTCTGCTTGCATTGCTCGTTATACTCCAGCAGGACCCTTGGTATGAGCCGCGGTATGCGATACCGTTTCTCGGGATGCTGCTCGGGAATACGATGACCGGGGTTGCCTTGGCCTCTGATCGGATGACAAGTCTTTTCTATGAACAGCGAGAGATTATCGAGCAGCGTCTGATGCTTGGCGAAACCTGGCGAGAAGCAGTTTCAGATCTACGACGTGACTGCATGCGGACCGGCATGATCCCTATGATTAATGCGATGGCGGCAGCCGGCCTGGTGTCTCTTCCTGGTATGATGACCGGCCAGATTTTGGGTGGCACACCTCCGGTGGAGGCCGTCAAGTATCAACTATTGATCATGTTCCTGATTACGGCAGGAAGTGGATTTGGGATTATCTGTTCAATCAGGTTGATTGAGCGTCACCTGTTTGATGACAGGCACCGCCTTCGACTTGACAAATTGCATATTGAAGATTGAAGTTTTTTAATCTTGATAGACCTCTTTGAGTCTGCTGCTTTATACCGAATAATCATGTTGCTTTTTTCCGTAAAATCATCTTGAAAAATTTTCTTCATAGTGTTCATATGCCAGAAATTATAAATATTTTGGTTCGAAGGTATAGGTTATGGGTGAAAAAGTAGTTGTCATCGGTGCAGTTGCGGCGGGCCCGAAGGCTGCAGTTAGGGTAAAACGTCTTAATCCGGATGCTGAGGTGACGCTGGTGGATCAGGATAGTCTGATCTCTTATGGTGGCTGCGGGATTCCCTATTATGTATCGGGCGATGTCCCCGATGAGAAGGAGCTGCGATCAACCAGCTTTCACATGCTTCGGGATGAATATTTTTTTGAAAAAGCAAAAGGGGTCAAGACCCTGACATCAACGAAGGCCCTGTCAATTAACCGGGCTGAAAAAACAGTATTGGTCGAGCATGTAGATACAGGCACGCAGCAGTTACTGCCTTATGATACCTTGCTGCTGGCCACAGGAAGTGAGCCAATTGTTCTGCCTATTCCGGGAGCAGACCTGGCCAACGTATTCACTATCAGTGATCTCCACAAAGCGATTGCCATCAAGGAGATGATCGCCAAAGGGCTTGTCGGCAAAGCAGTCGTGATTGGCGGCGGCGCTATTGGCATTGAGATGGCAGAAGCCCTCAAGGATCTATGGGGAGTAGAGACAACCCTGGTTGAGTTTAAAGATCAACTATTACCAAGCCTGGTAGACTGGGAATTTTCCGATATCTTGTCCATGCATCTCCAGGAAAACGGAGTTGAGGTTTTTCTTGGGGAGGGCGCTGTTGAGATTATTGCAGGAGATGATGGTAATGCTTCTGGGGTTCGCACGGACAAACGCATTATAGATGCAGATCTTGTAATAATGGCTGTTGGGGTGAGACCGAGGTCCAAACTGGCATCTGATGCAGGTCTGCATGTTTCGGAGCTGGGTGCCATTTCTGTCAACGATCATATGCAGACATCGGATCGTAACATCTATGCCGCCGGGGACTGTGTTGAGATCACTCACCAGGTCTCGGGGAGAAAATTTTTTGCCCCACTTGGCTCGCTTGCCAATAAAGAGGGCCGTGTAGCGGGAGACAATATTTGTGGCATCCCGTCAACGTTTACCGGCGGGGTCGGCAGTTTCATCATGAAGGCATTTGACATGAGTATCGGCTCTGCCGGTTTAACTTTGGCAGCAGCTCGTCAGGCAGGATATGACGCCGATATCTCCCTGACCTCACCCATTGATCGAGCACACTTTTTTCCAACCCAGGCAATCGCATGTTTTTTATTGATATTTGATCGAAGAACAAGAAAAGTTCTCGGTTTCCAGGGAGTGGGCCCGATGGGTGATGGAATACTTGCCAGGATTAACGGCGCGGCCCCACTGCTTGCTGCCGGCGCCGTAATTGAGGATTTCAATAATATTGAGCTGGCATACGCGCCGCCATTCTCAGCAGCAATTGATTCCGTGAACGCAGCGGCATATGTGGCTGAGAACTTATGCGACAATCGGTTGCGCAAGATTGATATGAGAGAGTATTTCCAGTTCATGGCAGACATGGAGGCAAACCCGGACTGGGTCATGCTCGATGTGCGGCATCAGCAACAGGCAACACCATTTGTGGAAAAATTTGGCTCTGACAGATGGCTATCGCTGCCGTACGATGAGGTTCGGGATCGTTTTCATGAACTCCCGAAAGACAAGACGATGATCATCATCTGCAATGCCGGATCCCGTTCATACGAGATACAACGCTTTCTGGATCATCAGGGGTATAGAAACAGTCTGGTACTTGGCGGCGGTATCAATGTTGTCCGCAGAATGAGTGTGGACTGGCTCCCTCAATAGCAGCGGTAGGCTGTTCATCTATTATTATTTTTGCCTGGGCATTTTACTGAGATCATCAGATAATCGCCTAAAATAGCGAGCGACCTGAGACGGTGCATGGGCATCTGAGCCTGCGATCATCGGGATTTCGAGATTGTGAGCTTTTTCGATCAGATCAAAAGATGGGAACGGGATGTTTCGGGTTTTATACCCTGAGGTGTTCAATTCCAGTGCCATACCAGATGCTTTAATCTGGTGGAGAAGTGTATCAATCAGATCATGGTGCTCATCGTTCAAGCTCAGGTCAGGAACGTGCCGCAATCCCGCATCAAGGTGGCAGACGACATCGGCAGGAATTATCTGTACCGCTTCAATCAGGGTTGAAAAATAATGGCTGAGCAGTGTCGATGCACCATGGTCGATAAAGGCGTTAATGTTTTTTTGTTTTCGACTGAGAAAATTTAAATGGCAACCAGTTCCTGGTAATTTGTAAAAATGATATGAGAGACCAATGCGATCCCATTTTCTTATCGATAGGCGGCTCAGGATTTTCTCAGTCCAGTGCGGGTTGTAACCTACTTCAACGCCAAGCCCAATCTCTATAAAATCACCATATACCTGTTTGAGGCGATTGCCCTCTTCAAAGTAGTGATCGAAATCTTCTTCTCTAAGCCATGTTCTCTCGGGATAATCAATTCCTTCTTCCAGATGTTCCAGGAAAACCATATGACGGAGCCCTTTGCCGATAGCAGCTTGAACATACTCCTCCATTGTGCCCCCGGCATGCATACAGAGATGAGTATGGACATGGCCATCGGAATAAATATCTATATCCATGAGGAAACCTGAGAAAAAGGGACAAACGAGGAGAGAAGGGGGCCCGGCTGGGGCGTTAGGGAATACCTGTGGCGATACGTCTCAGGCATTTCCTTTTGGGAAGAAATGCAGCGTGCCGTCGATATCTGAAGTATCGCAATAGTGGCCCTGCTCAAGGTCGAGGTCGATAAATTCCTCGATTCCATCAACATTGAGTGACAGACTCGGTCCATCAGGAAGATGGTAAACAATGGTATTGACAGTGGTTAAGTCAACAGGACGAACAAATAATTTCATATAGAACCTTGTCTTGCAATAGAACTCGATTTCGGCTGGCTGACAGCAGATGAACGATTCCTCTCTTTATGGAGTGGAACTTATACGACCATTTACGAGAAACTGCAACATATATGCAGGCGACGGGATAACTTTAATATTACTTACCTGTTATTCCTTGAATTATAATGGCATAGAAAAGAACGAAAATTCAAGTAGTAAATCTCGTTTGACATGATGATCGCTACCGTTTAATATACGAGGTCTTGCGAATAGAGAAAAGTATGCCACATTGTGGTCATTTTATAATTTTATTTGAGGGAACAAAATGAGTGAACAGGACATGAATGCCAAAGTAAAAACGTTATTTGGTAAGGATAAGAACCCATCAAACATCCAGCCGGTCAAGCTGACCAAGGATAGCAACATTCAGTTTCGCTGTCACCCGGGTGTCAGCTGTTTTACTGCTTGCTGCGGGAGTATTAAGATTATTCTCACCCCCTATGACATTCTGATGTTGACCAAACGACTTCAGATACCTGCCCATGAATTTTTACATCTTTATACGCTGCCCACATATCTTGAGAAAACTGATATGCCGGGTGTGATGATAAAAATGAGGGAAGAGGATGACAAATGCCCCTTTGTGACCCCGGACGGCTGCACGGTATATACGGATCGGCCAACGGCCTGTCGTTATTATCCGGTAGGGATGGCTGATTTTCACGAAGCCGGCAGCAGGGATGCTGCTGGCGATGAGGTCACATCTGCAGAAGAAAAATTCTTCTTCCTGGTCAAAGAAGATTATTGTAAAGGGCACGAGGAAGACAAACAGTGGACCGTAGGTGAGTGGCGGGCTGACCAGGGAGTTGATGTTCGCGATGAAATGAACAGAGAATGGTTGCGTCTGGTTATGCGGCGGAAGTCATTTGGCCTCCAGGCAACGCTCTCCGAACAGGCTAAGCGAATGTTCTTTATGGCCTCAACCGATTTATCCCATTTCAGACGATTTATTTTTGAGAGCTCTTTTCTCGATACATATGAACTTGATCCTGAGGTCGTGGAAAAGATACGAGAAGATGATGTCGAGCTGATGCATTTCTCCTTTGATTATCTTGCCAACAGTATTTTTGGTACCCAGACGCTCAAACTTAATGAAGAAAAAGTTAAAGAGAAAGTAAAAGAAATCAAAGCACGCCAGGATGATGCAGTGATCAGTGCTGTTGAGGAATATGAGGAGCTGAAGAAAGAACTG
Source organism: uncultured delta proteobacterium (assembly GCA_963776075.1). GTDB lineage: Bacteria > Desulfobacterota > Desulfobulbia > Desulfobulbales > Desulfocapsaceae > MADRE3. The sequence goes on along the minus strand of CAVZLG010000007.1, from coordinate 142,568 downwards.
GACGTAAAAGAATAAGCTCGCTCGTTCTTACCTGAATTAAAAAGACTGCGAGGGTTACTATCCCGCAGTCTTTTTTATGTGTGGGCTTCCCCCGTCAGGAATTCCAGTTATCCTGGAATCGTTTTCATGACCGTCTCCATGCATATTTTTCTTATCTATATCCATCTATTGTGATACTTTGTAAAATCGATTTAAGAGGTTATAAACTAACCTACAGAATAAATTCGTCTGTTTGTGTGGAATGATCGGAAAAAAGTTCTCTGATAAAGCAGTTTCAGACCTGTTTGCTGATTTGGCAGAGCATGATCGTTATGTTTTTCTGGACACCTCGCTGCCCGATCAAGAGAACCGGGAATCTCTGCTTTTTTCCCAGCCGTTGAAATTATTGCAGTACCGGCCTGGTGAAAACCGAAAATATTTTTTTGACCAGCTGCAGCACTACCTGGAGCAGGGATATTACCTGGCCGGCTGGTTCGGATACGAGTTTCTTCACGACCATTTGTCAATACCCTGCAAAGATACAGAGAGTATCACTGCCAGTCTGGGCATCTATCACCAGCCTGTTGTTTTTAACGGTAGCAGCAGTGAAACAGATTTGTCTTCGGTTGATGCGAAGCGGGGGCACTCTCAAGCATACAGGCTGAAGAATCTGTCACCGAACATGGAGCAGCAGTGCTATTGCCGGGCAATCAGAACGATACTCGAATACATTGCCGCAGGGGACACCTACCAGGTAAATTACACCTTTAAATTTTCTTTTGATTTCGAAGGTTCAACCGCCGATTTTTATACTGATCTCAGAAGGAGCCAGCCGGTTCCCTATGGCTGCTGTATTAGAGATGGCGACCACTATATAATGTCATTTTCGCCTGAATTGTTCTTTCGTGCTGACCGGAAACGGATCTATGCAAAACCTATGAAAGGCACCATGAAGCGCGGTCGAACCAGCGATGAAGATGCCAGCCACCTGCAATTCCTTTGCAATGATGAGAAGAACAGAAGCGAAAATGTGATGATTGTAGATCTTTTGAGAAATGATTTGTCACGGCTTGTTGAGGCAACGGGCGGAGGCTTTGTAAACGTGGCTTCACTGTTTGATGTTGAGCGTTATCAATCAGTTTTTCAAATGACCTCGTCAATCGTTGCCGATCGCCATTTTGAAGGCAGTCTCACTCCGGAAGAGATGCTGCAGGCACTGTTTCCATGCGGATCCGTAACCGGTGCCCCCAAAATAAGAACGATGGAAATTATTGATGAGCTTGAAGAACACCCGAGAGGGGTCTATACCGGAGCGATCGGTTATTTTTCCCCAGCGGGAAAAGCTGTTTTCAATGTGCCGATTCGTACGGTTGTTCTCAACGGCAATAAGGGGGAAATGGGAATTGGTTCCGGAATTGTTGCGGATTCGTCGCCGGAAGATGAATGGCAGGAGTGCCTTCTCAAAGCAAAATTCCTGACCAACCCGCTCCCGGAGTTTCAGCTCATTGAGACCATGCTCCATAGTCGTCAGGACGGTTATCTGTACCTGGACGATCACCTGATCAGACTGCAGCGCTCGGCGTCCTATTTTAATTTTCCATGTGATAATGATTATATACAGCAGAATCTTGAGCAGTTGGCAGATACGCTCCACCAGGGGGCATGTCATCGAGTCAGGTTGACGCTCTCTTCGGAAGGTAAGATAGATGTGACCACCGCAGCATGTGAACCTCCTGTTGATTTTCGTCTACCCGACAGCGGGGGGCATAGTCTATCTCAGCCGGTGCTATTCGATTTTGCCGAAGAAAGGACAGATAGTTCTCTGCCGTGGCTGTTTCACAAAACCACCAGGAGAACGCTGTATAATCAAACACTCGGGCGAGCTCAGGCTGCTGGCCTGTTCGATGTCATTTTCTGCAATGAACGGGATGAGATAACCGAGGGATGTATTACCAACATCTTTATTTTAAGGGATGGTGTATATTATACCCCTCCTCTGGAATGTGGTCTTTTAGACGGTATTATGAGGAAACAGCTGCTGGCAATAAAAGAAAAGATACCGGTATTTGAACGGGTTCTGTCCAAAACGGATATTCTTGAAGCGGAAAAGATATTTTTATGTAATTCAGTCCGAGGGGTTGTCCCTGCCCAAATTCAATCGGATGGCTAATCCTCGATCATGATTTTTCATCATCCTTCAGTGTATCATTGCTGAATCATCTTCTGCTGAAATCTGTGCCGGTGGAATGACCAGCTGATACTGTTCTCCAAGACCCCTTACAAATGTCATGAATACGGAGGGGAGCGGGATGTCGCGATCTTTAAGCAGGATTCCGATTTTGTCAGCGGCTTCAAGGACATCGGTGTCATCTAACCCTTCATGACTGTCGCATAATGTCTGGACCCGCAACGCATCGGTGATATATCGCCGTAATCGTGTCATATTTGCAGCTAGTCCGAGTAATTCCTGTTCGATTATGGCCTTGTTCTTTTCTCTAAAGTGTACAAACCTGGTCTCCATATTTGGGGTACCGAACAACTCATTGGTTATCGCCCCCGTGAGCATGAGTTGTTCTTTTTGTTCCAAATCAGGGTAACGTTTGCCTACCTGAAGCCTCAGCTCCTTGAAAAAGACCATTTGAACAACAGCAACTCCTTCGCGAAGAGCTGCGACAATTTGCGATTTTTTCTGATACTGATTGGCAGACATCTAGATCACCATTTTAACTGCTGGATGCTTTTGAAGGCGATTAAATATATCGAGCCTCATTTCCTCGTCTTCAACGGTAAGGGTTGCATTCAGGCTGTAATATTTGCCGCTGGAACTGACATTGGACAATACAATGTCAGGCACTTCAGGCGCGCAGGTGGTGAGAATGATCTCAGTCAAGGTCTGCCGATCCTCTCCGATAACTTTATATTCCCAGAGGCAAGGGTATGATATGTCCGGTTTTCTCTGGCAAAAAGAAGGGGTGATATTTTCCTCAGTCATTATTCCTCCATGTTTCTGTGTCTGTGGTGATCCAAACAGATAATGAGAAGATGGCAAAAGTCAAGAAAAAGACCCGGCCAATTTGGGGTTGTGGGTAGAAAATATAAAACGATGGTGATATAGTTCTGGTATATTGTAATTTTCTTATGTTTTCATTGGCTTTGCATATTGTCAAAGTGCACTCAGGCCACCTTCCAGGAAGGTAAGGGGATCAGGAACAGCTGATGGCGGTTACACTTTCTTATGAACAGGAATTGATAGATGCAATTTCTGTCCCACTTTTTTTTCTTGATCTCCAGGGCGATTTTATCGGCTCTAATGATGCGTTTTCCCAATTTATAGGCAGGCCTGATAAGGAGATTCGAGAGTCAGGAGTTTATAATCTGCTGGTAGATGGCAATTCGGTCGAGCATGAAAAACTAGATCGGATGCTGCTTGAGACCGGGACCGTTGAACCGTTTGAAGGTCAGGCCATTGGTTCTGGTGGCCGGCGCCATGCTGTAATCTATCGTAAATCACTTGTGAGTGATGCCAGAGGTAATAAAACAGCGATCGTTACGACCATTGTTGATCTTGCCGATCTGAAAAACGTTGAGCGGGCTCTTGTCGCCAGTGAGTCACAAAAAAAAGCAATACTCGATGGTTTTCCAGGAATCATCGCCTTGTTTGACGTAAGTCTCTCAGCAATCTGGGTTAATGATACGGTCTGGCAGAGTATGGATAAGCCGATTGGAAAACTCTGTCATGAAATAATCTGCAAAAAATCGGCTGATTGTGAAAACTGCGCTGTCCCGAGAAGTGTAATCGATGGCCAGGTGAGGATTGGCACTCATCGGATTGAGCACGGCGGTGATGGTGATGACAGTTTTTACGAGGTTATTGGTACTCCAGTCAAGGATGGAAAAGGCAGAGTAGAAAGTGTTGTTGTTATCGCCCGTGATGTAACGGATCGTTTTCAGTTGGAGAGACAACTGCGCCATGCCCAGAAAATGGAAGCGATCGGCACCCTGGCAGGAGGTGTAGCGCATGATTTCAATAATGTGTTGACGCCCATCATGGGATATGCCGAGATATTAAAGCTGAAGATGCGCCAGGAGGGGTTTGAGGATCAGTCAGTTTTTGATTACCTCGGAGAAATACTTAAAGCAGGAAAACGAGCCAAGGGGCTTGTTGACCAGATACTCGCCTTTTCCATGTCCAATGAGCAGAAAGAAAGCCTCCAGTATCTTCATCCGATTGTCAAAGAAGTAATCAAACTGATGCGGTTAACGCTTCCTTCGACCATCCGGATTGACCAGGATATAGATCAGGACTGTGGGACTGTTTTTGTAGACCCGGTACAGATTCACCAGGTTCTGGTTAATCTCTGTACAAACAGTGCAGAGGCAATTGGCAGCGATCATGGTACGTTAATCATCAAGTTGAAGAAAGTGGAGTATGAACCAGCCAACGACCGTGGATGGGTACAGCTTATTGTTGAAGATAGCGGCTTTGGGATGAGTTCTGAACTGCGTGATAGAATATTTGAGCCATACTTCACCACAAAAGAAAAAGGCCAGGGAACAGGGATGGGACTGGCACTTGTACATAGTATTGTCAAACAGCACAGGGGGAGAATTGAGGTGGAATCTGAGGAAGGTTCAGGTACAACTGTTATTATCAGTTTTCCACGAGCTCATAAACTCACACCTCTTCACCAGATTGTAAGCAGTGATGAACTGGTCGGCGGAGAGGGGCATGTCATGCTTGTGGATGACGAACCCCAGGTGATGCAGGTGACCAGTGAATTACTGCAGAGTCTTGGCTATAAGGTGACTAGCAGGGTTTCTGCCACAGATGCCCTCAAGGATTTTCGTGAAAATCCTGATTTGTTTGATCTGCTGCTGACCGATCTGACCATGCCAAAACTTACTGGTGTGGAACTCTGTGCAGAAGTAAAAAAAATCCGTCCTGACCTGCCGGCAATCCTGTTTACCGGCTATTCAGAGAAGGTCAGTAAAGATTCAACTGATAAAGCCGGCATTGATGACTACTGCAAGAAACCGGTTTCCCTTAAAGAGCTCTCTCAGGTTGTCGGGCGCCTGATCAACAAACCTGTCAATTGATCGAGTCTTTTTTTAAGGCGGCATGATTAATCAGGCTGATCTGGCTGTTTAATGTCCAGAAATCATAGATAATACCGACACCGAACAGTCCCACGGTCAACAGGTAGATGAGTCCTGTTCCCCATTTACCACAGTACATTCGGTGAATTCCGAAGATTCCAAGAAAGGCCAGGAGCAGCCAGGCGATATTATAATCAACCGGGCCGTCAATAAACCTGAAGTCGGCATCGCGGTTCATTGACGGAATCAGGAAAAGATCGACGATCCAGCCAATAAAAAACAGACCGAGCGTGAAGAAGTATATGGTCCCTGAGATCTGTCGACCGTAGTAGAACCGGTGAGCCCCCAGAAATCCAAAAATCCATAGAAAATAACCAATGAAAACCTCGTGGGTTTTACTCGTGCTCGTCATTTTTAGTCCTTGATAGAAAGTTTAAGGTGGCGAATTCTCGTTAACGCTGCAAGGATTGTCTCTTCAGCCAATGTCCCCGTTTCTATACCACACCATACGGCTTCAATCGCTTCACTCAGCAGTGAAGTTCTGTGGTCAAGATTATTCCCGATGACGATCATGTCAATACCTGCAGTGAGTGATTGACAGATTGCTTCGCCGAAACCATAGCGATCGCTGACAGCTTTCATCTGCATATCATCCGTTACAATTACTCCGTCATAGCCAAGTTGTCCGCGAAGTATTCCGGAAACTGTCAGGTATGACAGCGTTGCAGGAAAGAGCGGATCCAGATTATGATTATAAAGATGTCCGACCATTACCATATCTGCCATTCTTCGATCGATAAGTTTCCGATATGGCAGGAGTTCATCCTCGCTCCAACTGCTACTGATATCGACAAAGCCCAGGTGGGAGTCAGCTGTTGAACTGCCATGACCCGGGAAATGTTTGGGGCACGAGAGGATGTTGTATTGTCGGTGACAACCGATCCATACTTCAGCACAACGAATGACCTGGTCAGGGTCTGCTGAGAAAGATCGTTTTACCCCGCCGATAATTGGATTGCTGCTATTGACATTGAGATCAACAACCGGGGCGAAGTTAACGTTTATTCCTGAATCAGAGAGATTTTTGGCTGTGCGCAGCGCTTCGGATCGAACCAGTTCAAGTGTTTCAGATCTGCCCATTTTTTCAGCACTGAAAATATCGAAAAAACCGTTTCGGGCGTTGAGACGCTGAACAAGCCCTCCTTCCTGGTCAATGCAGATAAACAGAGGTGTAGAACTGATATTTTGCAGATATGAGGTGAGCTTTTTGAGTTGTTCAAGGGACTCTATATTTCCACCTTTTTCAGGATCAGAAAGGGATCGGTCAAAAAGAATGACACCTCCCGGGTTCCCAGCTTTGAGTTGATGCTCAAGGTCGCTGTCCGGGGTTATCTTGGCTCCCTGAAAGCCAATAATGAAGAGCTCGCCAAGCTGGTTTTTCAGATGCATCATTTTTTGTGGATTAATAACAGTAAACTCCGAAAACAAACAGAATGATCACCTAGTTTCTACCCTCTTTTTATCACGAAGGCAACTGGCTGGTCCAACTAAGACCAATTCATCCTGGCTTCCATTTCCCGCGACTGGTGCCAGAAGAAAAACAGCTGTGTCAAAAAAATGACAAAGGTGCAGTGGCTTGAGAAAATAGTTCAAATAACAGTGGCCGAAACCGACTATCAAGAACATCATGGCCTGAATGGCAGGTAGTTTTGTTATTTAATAACAGTATTTTATAGCGAATTCTGTCTTTTCATGTGTATGGATTTTTATGCTTGGCATGTTATTTGCTAAAATATACTAAAGATTTAACTGGTTATACCGATATGTATCTTGAAGGACCCTGAAAAATGATTTTACCAGAGGAATAGGACAATGAACATTTTGACTGAACAAACTGATATGATGACCGTGGAGGCTGGTCCTGAGGATCTGAACCAGGTTATGGTCGAACTCGATCAGTTGAAACGTCAATCTGAAAGACTCGATCTAATTAACCGGCTGCATGGGAGAATGTCAGGCGTTCTCAGCATGACGAGTATGATTGAAGCATATTCTGTATGGCTGATGCCGATTGTTGAACATGAGTTGATTGGATACAATAATAATATTCGCAATCGAAAACATCTCTTTTGCTCAGGCCATGGGCCAAGTCGCAGGCGCGCTATTGCATTTGCTGAACAGCTCATCAGTAATGTTTCTGATCATCGACATATTGTAAAGAGTGACGACGGTCATTTCGGCCACAAATGGATTTTTGAGACAGTTGATGATACCGGTATCCTTTTGATCCTGAAAGAAGGCAAGGAATTAAGCGAAAAAGAGCTGGATATTATCAATGATTCTCTGATTGTTCTTGCAGAGTCGCTCCAGCGCGGGCTTGAGTATGAGGACTTGTTTGAGCGTGCAAGCTCAGATGCCCTGACCGGTCTTGCCAACCGCCGTGTCTTTGATGAGCGCATTCGCGCAATGATGGACAGTGCAAAACGATATAAGCATCCGCTCACCATGCTCTCCATGGATTTGGATCGGTTTAAGGAGATTAACGACAATCTGGGACACCAGGCCGGTGACAAAGTATTGAAATCTGTCGCCGACGTTCTGGCCGCCGCCGTGAGATCGACTGATCTTCTCGTGAGAATGGGGGGAGACGAGTTTCTAATCATCCTTGATAATACCGACAAGAATAATGCACAGATTCTCGCAGAAAGGCTGGTAAAGAAAGTCGATGATCTTGATGTCTGGGCTGATGAGAAGACCAAACTAGGCGTCTCAATCGGGCTGGCTCAGTTAAAAAATGAGGAAGGTCTCCGGGACTGGATGGAGCGAACCGACGATATCCTCTACCATGCAAAAGCACAAGGACGGGCCCGGGTCGCTGTTATCTAAGGTGCATCTATAATCAGTCAGTAAAAACAAAAGGCCGACTCATCAGGAGTCGGCCTTTTGTTTTTAACAAAGCCTCTCTTTTTTTAAGTAAGTTCTATTGTCAATGGAATGACATGAATGGATTGGCTGCGCTGTTGGGTAAAACCAAGCTGCCAGTTGCCAGTATGAGCCTTGTCTCCGAGAACTGCGTTAATCTGCTCAACGATACCCGCAACATTAATAACCGGATGACGTGAAAATACCTGCGGCAGTCCCTGGGTAAGATTACAGGCCAGGCAATGGCCGGGACGCTCGTGCAGTACAATGTTAAATTGCAGGTGTTTTTCATTTGAGCCGTGATACATCAGTTCGATGTCATAAGAGCCTTCTGAAGCGTCTCCGAAGAGTGCTTCAAAAAATTCGTTGGTTTTTTCGGGCGGCAGCATTTTTGCACATGCTGATTGGTTAAACAACTGGTCAAAATTTTCGCTACTCATGAGATCCTCTCATAAACATCAGTAATTATTTAATAAATAACTGTGTAAACGCTGGCTTTGCAGAAATATTATAGCTTCCAATGACTCTTTGTCAACTGGCGTTGCGGTGTCCCAGAGGCTATGGTACATTTGCGACCTATGAAAAATCAACCATCATACCAGGAACTATTAAATGACGCTCAGTATCAGGCTGTCGCCCATACAGCTGGTCCTGTTCTCGTTATTGCTGGTGCAGGCAGTGGAAAAACCAGAACCCTGGTCTATCGGGTTGCACATCTTATTAATAGCGGCGTAGACCCGGAAAGCATCCTGCTCCTCACGTTTACCAGAAAGGCTTCTCAGGAAATGCTCTGGCGAGCCGGAGTGATCCTGAATGATTCATGCAGCCGTGTGACCGGTGGTACCTTTCATGGTGTTGCCAACATGTTGTTGAGAAGGCATGGTCGCCACCTTGGTTTTGGCTCGTCCTTCACCATTATAGACAGGGCTGATGCTGAAGGTATTATCAATCTGTTAAAATCATCACTCGAGCTTTCGGGTCCGAAAAAACAGTTTCCAACCAAGCGTGCAGTGATCAATATGATCAGTGGTTCAGTTAACAAGGCACGGTCATTGGAAGATCTGATTTTTGATCAATATAATCATCTCAGTGAGTTCACCGATGATATACTGCTCCTTCAGAAGCATTACCAGGAGTTTAAGTTTAACCATGGTCTGATGGATTATGATGACCTACTGGTGAACTGGAAACGACTGCTGGCAGAAGTGGTTGAGGTTCGGGAGGAGATCTCGCTCCGCTATAAATATATTATGGTCGATGAGTACCAGGATACCAATCTCATCCAGGCTGATATTGTCAGGCTGATCGCCTATCGGCATGATAATGTAATGGTTGTTGGTGATGATTCTCAATCAATCTATTCTTTCAGGGGAGCCGATTTTTATAATATTATGCGTTTTCCGGAGACCTTTTCCGGAACGAAAATTATCAAACTGGAAGAAAATTATCGATCCGCGCAACCGATTCTGACCCTGACCAATGATATCATACGAAATGCAACCGAAAAATATACCAAAACCCTGTTTACGAAGATAGAAGGAGACCGGAAACCATATTTGTTTGGGAGCCGGGATGAACGTTCCGAAGCGGATTTTGTCGTTCAGAAGATCCAGGAGTTGCAGAACGACGGAATCAGTTTAAGAGAAATCGCCGTTCTCTTCCGCTCTGGATTTCACTCCTATAAACTCGAACTTGAACTGGGCAGCCGATCGATCCATTTTGAAAAGCGGGGTGGTTTGAAGTTGACAGAAGCTGCACATATGAAAGATGTGCTGGCTATCCTGCGCTTGCTGGTTAACCCAATGGACAATCTCAGCTGGAACCGACTACTGCTGAGTATCGATAAAGTGGGTCCCAAAACTGCCCAGAAGATTACCGCAGTGATATCAGCAGCTGAAGATCAATTTGAAGCACTTTCCGCTTATCCATCCGGTAAGACCTGGAAAGATGGGATCGTAAGACTTGCACAATTGTTTGAAGATTTGCGGAAATCAGATCAGAAGCCGGCAGAACTTTGTGAGAGAGCGCTTGAATGGTATCAGCCGGTTTTCGAACGTTTATATGGCGATGATTTTCCGAAGCGACAGAAAGACCTTGACCAGCTCAAAACAATTATCGAGCCCTATGATGACCTGCAGAGTTTTATAGACGATACAACACTTGATCCTCCTGAAACCGATCTTCAAGTTTATGGGGATGATGCTGACACCCTGGTACTGTCTACAATTCACTCAGCAAAAGGACTTGAGTGGGAAGCGGTCTTCGTCATAGGCCTTGCTGATGGCCGATTTCCGCACGCGTCGGCATTTGCCGGAGAACAGTGGGAGGAAGAAAGAAGATTACTCTATGTCGCTGCGACGCGGGCGAAACAGCATCTCTACCTAACCTACCCTCGTGAACTTATGACTCCCGATCGTAAATTTAAGCGGGTTGGGATGTCCCCATTTCTTGCAGAATTGACCCCCGGAGGTTATGAAAGAGTGGAGTCTCAGTCTGGCCGTCTGGAACCTTTTGCAAGACCTTCAAGAGCAGGTCGACCCAAATCAACTGCCATAAAGAAACGAAAAAAGTTAGCCTTGGAAGATTTTGCTAAAGGAGTGCGGGTAAGTCATCCTTTTTTTGGAACCGGGACGGTCCAGAAAACAATGCAACCGCGCTCTCTTGATATAGCTTTTGACCGTCATGGTATAAAAACCCTTCATCTTGATTATGCAAAGTTGACGATAGTCAGCTGAGCAATCACTCTTTTCATAACCATCTATGATTAATGCCGTGAATAACCAGATTACAACGTACCAGAATGCGTGCAAATATCTTGACGAGATGCAGATGCACAAGATCAAGCTCGGTCTTGAGGCGATGCAAACGATTCTTGAAGAGCTTGGTTCACCGGAACGCAGCTGTCCGGCAGTTCACGTAGCCGGCACCAACGGTAAAGGATCGGTCTGTTCGATGATGCGTTCGATCATGACCGAGGCCGGCTATAAAACCGGTCTTTATACATCCCCTCACCTCAGTTCGGTTCGGGAACGCTTCCGCATTGACGATCAATATATCCCGGAAGATGATTTTACCCGGCTGATGGAGAAGATCCGGTGCGCATTGAAAGAGCGGACAATTACCTATTTCGAATGTGCAACAGCCCTTGCGTTTTGCTGGTTTGCAGAACAGAATTGCGATCTGATTATTGTCGAGACTGGGTTGGGCGGCAGACTTGACGCAACAAATGTGCTGAAACCGCTGATCTCGGTGATAACAACGATAAGCATGGACCATGAGCAATACCTCGGCGACAGTGTGGAGTCAGTCGCCTACGAGAAGGCTGGCATTATCAAGGAAAAAACACCAGTAATCTCAGGTGTGCTGGCCGATGGACCCCGTGCGGTTATCGAGCAGACCTGCAGCGCTCGTCAGGCACCGCTTTATACACGTAATGGTGACTATCTTCTTGAAACTACCGGTGATAGTACCTGGCGCTGGCGTGATAAAGATGATTCGCTGATTACCAACCTGACATTACCGTCAGGAGGTGTCTGGCAGGCTGAAAATGGGGCATCTGCGGTAGCAGCAGTCGTTTTATTAAGGGATTTGGGATTTGAGATACCGGATAGTGCAATCCGTATTGGCCTGAAAAATGCTCTATGGCCGGGGAGAATGGAGTTGTTGGAGGTTGCTCTTCGTGAGCACGGTGACAAACCTTCGCAAAATTCCGATTCAGGACAATTTCTCCGTTTCCTGCTCGATGGAGCACATAATGAGGCCGGCGTCAGTTCACTGCTTGAGGCGCTTGAAACGTCTTTCAATTACGAAAGACTGCTGGTTATCTGGGCTTCGATGGGTGACAAAAAATATGATGACATGCTCAACGCTGTTGCCATAAAAGCGGATCACCTCATACTTACCAGCCCAGACAGTGAGCGTTCGGCCGCTCCTGAAGAACTTGCCGCTGTCCTTCATGAGGCTGCAGAGAAATCGTATGAGTGTATATCCCGGGTTAGTGATGCATTAGCAAAGATAAAAAAAATGGCAACCCCAGATGACCTGGTGGTTGTGGCCGGATCACTTTACCTGATTGGAGAATTTCGAAAACTGCTGGTGGGTGAGGTTGTATCGTGACAGACGATTTTTTCTGGCTGGATGGGGTAAGTGATGAAGATATCAGGCGTGAACGGGGAAAGGCACGTGACCTGAGAAAGACCAGGTGGTGGCAGAGAAAAACCGCAGCCGGTAAATGCTATTACTGCGGTGACAAAGTCAGTCATAAAGAGTTAACGATGGACCATCTTGTTCCGCTGGCACGGGGAGGTCGCAGTACGAAGGATAATCTTGTCCCTTGCTGTAAAAGCTGTAATACCAAGAAGAAAACAATGCTTCCCGTTGAATGGGAAGAGTATCTGAATAAAACCTAAGCGCTCGGCATCTTTAGGGGAAAAATAGAAATAGAGCATTGGTAAGTAGGCTTACAGGCGCTCTTTCAAAGCGCTGACTTCGATTTCAGCAAGCCCCCATCTGCTCTCTTTATCAGCTTCCACGATCTGTATTCGTAATGCCTCAACCCCCACAGGATCAAATCGTATCTGCTGTGATATATGGCTGTATACCGGGTGGTTATTAACGAACCTGATTTTCTCAGATTTTGCTTTCACCGGACCTGTGACCGGAGACCACGTACCGACCTCGTCAGCTGTTATGTATCCGTCAATTCTAAATGATTTCGGTTTTTTAGTTTGGTCCGGGAGATGGAAAAGAGTAACGCCATTTACAGACTGAAGCGTATCAAATGTTAATGTAACCCATTGACCCTTCACCTGTGTATCGCTGCTGACCCATGCCGTAGATAAGTCCCTGTCGCCTAATGCTATGAGCGTTGGAGTATTGCCTCCGCTTGTTTGTAGCGTATAGTTTTCCGCGCCTAAAATATGTTCTTGATCTGGTGAATATGCCGGGATCTTGAAATTATGATAAATGAAAAATGGGTCCATTGTTATTTTTTCTGCGGCTATTTGGTGAGACTTCAGATGTTTTTCAAAAATTTTTGCAGGTAACCTTGGGCGAAAACGATTCGTCAGGATATAGACCGTATCGGTTTGATCTTCAACTTGCTGTTTATAAGGGATGGGCCAGAATGGAAATCGCTGGTTGTAGGGAAGTGAGCAGATAATTTCTTCATCAGTCTCGAATGTTATTCGATATGCGAGCCAGAATGATGCATAGCAATGGGAGATATCTCTCTCACGCAAGGTGTCTACTAACGCCTCAATGCGCGGTGTGTAAGAGTATAGCTCAAGTTTTTCGGAGTCACTCCATTCCTTCATGACATTTATCGAAACACCAATATTAAAGAGAGCCAGACAGACGGCTGCAACACCAACTGTCATGCGGTATCGCCCACTGAACGATTGGAATGCATGGCCTATTAAAAAGGGAAAGCACCATACCGCCGGAAGCATGTAGCGATACGAGCTAGATAATGCGTGATGGGAAGCGAAAACCCATAACGAGAGTAGACTTGCAATCAAGGCAAGATCTACGAGCTCAAGCCTGGGCCATTGTCTGTTCACAACTGTCGAGAAAAACACCTTTATTCTCTGGATGATAAGAGAGAGAAGTAAGGATGCATAAAAAACAGCGAAGATCGAGCGTAATGAAGACGACCAGTTTAGTTGACCAGCAAGATCAGGAAACAGGATGGGATTGACACCCATGGCACCGGGAAGCGTAATCGTCAGGGCAGGAACGATCATCCGGTTCAGAGTATCAAAGAGTTCCATTGAGCCCGGCAGATTTCTATAAGCTCCGGGTACAAACCATATTGCCAGGATATAGGGGAGGGCACCAAGCAGGCAACAGAAAGCAAAAACCAATGTTCCCTGCAGGGATTTACGAACTGAGCCAGAACAGAGAACAAGGGCAAAGACTCCAGCCGATATTGTTATTGTCAGTAAGTGATTACTGATGGCCAGACCGCAGCTGAAACCTGCGATCATCAGTAAAAGGTATTTTTTTGAGCTTTGACGCGAGCGAAGGACTGTATAAATACTCACCCAGGCGAGCGTCAGGGAAATCGAATATTGTGGCGGAGCGTATGCTGCCAGATAAATGAGAAAATATGCGGATGGAAAACAGATAAGCAGAATTGCAGGCCAGCGGGACCCGGTTGGGAATGCGCTTCTTACTATAGCGAGAAAGCCCCAAAATGAAGCAAGTCCGAGGATAATTAGCTGGTATCGTGCTCCAAACGGCGTACGGGGCATCCATTCAACAAGTGGAGCCATCAGGTACGATTCTATGGGGAACTGATAAGGCTGCCCGATGAAAAGGAGCGGCAAATCTCCTCTGAATATCATCTTGGCCAGAAGAACTGAAGATGCTTCGTCGCTGGTGACCGGTAAATTGGTAAGGCTTATCCATAAAAAGATAGACCTGATGATCATGGCAACGATGAACAGTGAGAGTCCGATAAGAGATATTTTCGACCAGTCAGGTTCAGTCTTGGATATAAATTTTGATATCGGCATATAGAGATACAGGTAAAATGAAAATAAGAGATATTACGTCGAAAAATCCTTATCAGGGAGGAACATAATTATTATGGTATGATTCTCTTTGCAAGAGCTAATTTACGACTTTTTTCTGGTCACAGGCAGTGAGATCTGAAATTATCGATGATCCCGGTTGATGATTGACAGAAATATCAATTAATCATGCTCGGGGTTTACTGGCAAAATGATTCCAGTATGATAATAAGTATTTAGAAATTTTTCTGTTTCTTTGGTCTCTGTGCTTTCGGCTGCTCAGGGTCCGTGGCTGATATCAAGATATTATCTCGTATTTCACCGGAGAGTATTCGCCTGGATGGTTTTTTCATCGCACATATTTCTTTTCTATTTCCTGCCGCTCAGCCTGCTGCTCTATTATAGTATGCCCCAAAGGGCGAGGAATATCATCTTAACTGGTATCAGCTACGTTTTTTATGGCTGGTCCAACCCTTTCTTCTGTTTGCTGATGCTCTTTTCAACGGTTGTTGATTACGGGTGCGGGCTTGTTATCGGTAAGGCGGGCCTGAATCAACGTCGTAAAAAAGGGGCTCTCCTTGTTTCGATAAGCACCAATCTGATGCTCCTTGGATTCTTTAAATATTCCGGATTTGCCCTTGAGAGTTATAACCAGCTCTTTTATTCTCTTGGCCTTGAAGGCTTTGAACCTGCCCCTGTGCTCCATTTTCTTCTTCCCCTTGGCATCAGTTTCTATACCTTTCAGTCTATGAGCTATACCATTGATGTCTATCGTAATGATTCAAAATACATAAGTAATTTTGTTGATTTTGCCTGCTTCGTTTCAATGTTTCCCCAGCTGGTTGCTGGTCCGATTATCCGCTTTAAGGAAATAGCAGAACAGCTTCAGTATCGATCTCATACTCTTGAGAAATTTTCCAGGGGAGCTGCCTTTTTCACGCTTGGTATGGCAAAAAAAGTACTCATTGCCAACCCGTGTGGAAAGGTTGCCGACATTACCTTTTCTGCCTCTTCCCTGTCGGTCGCTGACTCCTGGTTCGGGGCTACTGCATATAGTTTTCAAATTTATTTCGACTTCAGCGGATACTCAGATATGGCCATCGGTCTTGGTTTGATGTTTGGTTTTGTTTTTGCCAAAAACTTTGATTCTCCCTATTTATCATCATCCATTACCGAATTCTGGCGGCGCTGGCATATTTCACTTTCTACCTGGCTCAGGGAGTATCTCTATATCCCGCTCGGTGGGAATAGAAGCGGTGGTTCAACACGGACGGCTGTCAACATTGGTATTGTGATGCTGCTCGGCGGTTTGTGGCACGGGGCCTCCTGGAATTTTGTCATCTGGGGAGGGCTTCACGGTGCCTATCTGGGAATTGAAAGGACGATGGGAAAACGGCCTATTTATTTTGTACTTCCGTATCCGCTGAGAATATTAATTACCTTTATTCTGGTGATGATCGCCTGGGTCTTTTTCAGGTCGGACACCTTAAGCGGAGCCTTGTCATATCTGAAGTCGATGTTCGGTCTGTCAGCGGTACCGGAGACGTCTCTGCTTATTGGTGGTCTCCTCTATACCCCCTATAATCTGCTTGCGGTTGGCATCGCTGGATTGATTGTCTGGTTTGCTCCCCAATCCTGGGATTGGAGTCGGGAAATCAGTCGTGCAAAGGTCTTATTGATAATTATGGTGTTCTCTTTAACAGTAGCCGTTCTCAGTGTGCAATCATACAACCCGTTTATCTATTTTAATTTTTAAGAATGACAGAGAAGAAACTAAGTAGAGAGGAAATTGCCAGACGGGAGATCGGTTTTACATCAATCTCCAGAGGGGCGTCGCTGTTTCTCTGCTTCTGTTTCCTGTTTACCATTTTTGCGGTACCGGTCAGTCAGTTGGTAATTGATGGTGAAGACAGTACACGAGTATCATTTGCATCGGTAAGATCTGGTAAAGAGTTGTCATGGCTGAGCAGAGCCACGCGTGTCAACAAAGAGATATTGAGAAGTATAGATCTTCTGGAGAGTGACATTGAAGAGAAAAGTTTTTTACGCGCACTGTTTCTGCCACCGTTTCAATATGTTTTTACGAAGTATCTGGGCCAGGGTAATGAAAAGGTTATTTCAGGTTCTAATTATCAGCTCTTTTACCGTCCGGCAGTGGACTACCTGATTGGACCGCCGTTCCTGGACAAGGACCAACAGAACAAACGATCAGAAGGACATGAGGTCTGGGAAGAACCGGTCCAGCCAGATCCGATAAAAACAATAATGTCTTTCAGTAACCAACTCGCCTCACGCGACATAGAATTGGTATTGCTTCCGGTACCTGTTAAGGCCTCTATCAGAGCATCTTCACTTGCTTCGAAAAAAGTAGATGGTCCACTTACGAGCCGATCCTGGAACAGTTTTATAAAGCTGCTTGAAGATGCGGGTATTACTGTTTTCGACATTCGCAACCACCTTTATGATTTTGAGAAAAATTACGGTGATGCCTACCTGGAAACGGATACACATTGGTCACCAGCGGCAATGAAAATGGTTGCCGGTCGCCTCGCCGAATTTCTCACAGAGCGGCATCCTGGTATTTACGGGGATATTGCCTATCGTTATCACCTGATCAGGCAGAATGGAGTGGGAGATTTGCGTCGAATGCTGACGCTTCCCAAGAGCTGTGCTCTGTTTTCTGATGCTGACCTGGAGCTTGAACAGGTGCTGACCCCGGCAGGAGCATTCTGGCAGCCCGATAGAGGGAGTCAGGTGTTGCTTCTTGGTGACTCGTTCACCAATATTTATTCGTCTCCGGGCCTGGGGATGGGAGATAGTGCTGGTTTTGCAGAACATCTCAGCTACCGGTTGCGTCAGCCGGTCGACCTGCTTGCCAGAAATGACGATGGGGCCTATATTACCCGGGAGATGCTTGCGACCGAACTCTTGCGTGGACGTGATCGTCTGGCGGATAAACGGGTGGTTGTCTGGCAGTTTGCTGAACGGGAACTGGCCTTTGGGGACTGGAAAGAGATAGGCTTAACACTCGGAAGTTCTAAACCTTCAGATTTTTTTACCGTCGATTTCGGAGTTAAAGCGAAGGTGGAAGCAACAATTGCTGATGTATCCCGTTCGCCTCGACCTGGAACGATACCGTACCGTGATAATATTGTAACCATGCATCTCGTTGATCTTCAGAGTGACAAGCTTCCTGGAAATGATCATCAGGCTCTGGTTTACGGCTTTGGAATGCGTGACAACAAAATGACAACGCTTGCTATGCTGAGGCCGGGAGACCGGGTGTCGCTAACATTATCATCCTGGGAGGAGAGAGAACCAGAATATGGCAGTTACCGGCGCACATCGCTTGATGATGAGATGATAGAACTGGAGCTTCCTAATTGGGGTGTGATATATGAAAGTAAGACTGATTAGTTTTTTGATTCTATTCTGTATTGTAGGTGTAAAACCGGTTTGTGGGGGAACTTCGCTGACTGAATCAGCTCGAGCCCTTGCTACAGAAGCCGCTGAGTCTCAGGTGGTGAGCGGAATCGACGACTGGCTGTTTTTGAAGGAGGAATTGGTTCACATTGGTGCCGGTACATTTTGGGGAGATGCTGCATCACAGGCCACGCGCACTGCAAAAAAAGAATATGGTGATCCTCTTCCTGCCATCATCGAATTTAAACGGGCGTTAGCTGAAAAGGGAATAACCTTATACTTGATGGTTGTGCCGCCCAAGGCTCTTGTGTATGCCGATAAACTCGACCCTGCAATTGCCGATGTTAAGGCCGAATCCCAGGTATATGAGAGCTTTTTTGGCCTGCTTGAACAGCAAGGCGTCAAGGTTCTTGATCTCTTGCCGGAATTACAGAGGCAATCAAAAGAAAATCCCAACCTTTATTGCAAAACTGATACGCACTTTTCAGGAGACGGTTTACTCTTGTTTGCAGCCCGTGCAGCACAGGCCATAAAGAAAGAATCGTGGTATAACGAATATACTAAAAAAGACCTGGTACGGTCAAAACAGCAGGTAAGTATAGTCGGTGACCTCGCCCAGATGGCAGGCAAAAATGACCTGAGGGAAGAATTAAACATCCATGTAGTTGTCGATAAACAAACCGGTAATCCTGTTGCAAGTGATCCGGCAAGCCCTGTCATTCTGCTCGGTGACAGTCATACCCTGGTCTTCAATGCTGGCGGTGATCTGCACGCCAAAGGCGCAGGATTGTTTGATAACCTATCAGAAGAACTCGGCTTTGCTGTAGACCTGCTCGGGGTGCGTGGGTCAGCCTCCACTCCGGCCAGGATCAAGTTGTACCAGCGTTCCAAGAAAGACGGTGATTACCTGAAAGGGAAAAAAGTACTGATCTACTGTTTTGCAGCCCGGGAATTAACAGGGGCCGGTGGGTGGCGAACCATACCGGTATCCCCATGATTTACCATATAATCGGATACTATATGAGTCCTTCCTGGCGATACCAGTCACCTGTTTTCTTGAGCCCTTCGTCAAGTCCAACCTTCGGTTTATAGCCCAGATCTCTCTTGGCCTTGGATATATCGAATGCCCTATTCTGCCGGAACCAGTCAACACGGCGAGGGAAGATGGGGGGAGTGATCTTGAATGGTTTACACACTTTTTCACAGATATGACCGGCGATAACCACTGGAATTATCGGGAAATGGGGTATTTTAACCGGTAATCCTAGAGCCTTGGCAGTTTTCTGGACGAGGACCTTGATCTCCACATACTCTTCATCGGCAATAAGGTACGCTTCACCGGTACCTTTTCCTGGCTCCATAGCAAGAATAAATGCATCAACCAGGTTGTCGATATAAAGAGGGTGATAATAGGTCTTGCCGGACCCAAACATTGGGAACATCCCTTTTTTGACCCTTTTGAAAATCATTTGAAACCGTTCCGGATCTCCGGGCCCATAAATGGCAGCGGGTCTGAGGATGACAGTGTCCATTCCCTTTTTGCAGAATTCGTTGACGATTGGCTCTGCATCATACTTGGTCTGCTGATAATAATCATTTGGTTGAATCGGAGCAGTCTCTGGTCCTGGAGGATGGTCGATATTGCCATGGACACCACAGGTTGAGCAGTAAATAAACTTTTTCACACCATGTCTGGCAGCTGCTTCCAGCACAATCCTGGTGCCCCCAACGTTTACTTCGTCGTAATAGCTGTTAGGAACATTCAATTCACGAAAAGCTGCAGCGAGGTGATGCACAACCTCTACACCCTCCATGCAGGATTCAATTAACTGTTCATCGGTGACACTGCCAATGACGACCTTGGCTCCCCATGAAGCGATTTCGTCTGTTTTTAGCCCTTCTTTATAATCCAGACTAATGACTTCATGACCGGTATCAATAAGACGTTTGACAAGAGCTTTTCCTGTAAAACCGGTACCGCCTGTAACAAGTATTTTCATGCAAAGATCCTTTGCTAAATATTTTTAATATATTTTTTCTTGGTTGTTTGATTCGGAAGACCTTTGAGTTCATCAAAGCCCAGAGGACTATAGCAGAATGATTGTATCGAAGCAAGGAGTATCCCCCCGAGTTTTGGTTCTAATACAATGACTGGCAGCGGGTATTTTACTTAGTTGAGCCTTTTGCAAGCGGCTCAGTTAATTACCAGGGAGGAAAAGATAATGTTTTGCTACCAGGATGGATCATAACGAAAGTTGAAAAAGAAAATTTACAGTAGTATTTAGGAATAATTGACAAAAGATAAACAGAGGAATCCTGGAATCAGTAGCACGATAGCGAAGCTTTGTTGCTGTTTTTGTGATGTCCGGTTATGGTCGGGGGTTTACATTTTTAATTTTTTCGAACACTACTTAGGAAAACATGACTGAAGTTTGATTTGTAATTCAAAATGTACACAATTATAGGAAGATATGTGCGGTATATGCGGTTTCAACTGGCAGGATGAATCCCTTGTTCGATCAATGGCTCAAACACTGACTCATCGCGGGCCGGACCAGGAAGGAGTTTTTTGCTCTCATCAGGTGTCACTTGCCCATCGGCGGCTTTCAATTATTGATTTGAGTGAGAACGGCAGGCAGCCGATGTTCAACGAGGATGGTACTGTTGTTCTGGTTTTTAATGGTGAGATTTACAACTTTCTGGAACTCAGGGAACAACTGGAGAGTAAAGGGCATCAGTTCTCAAGTCGTTCTGATTCTGAGGTCATTATCCATGCCTATGAGGAGTGGGGTGTCGAGTCAATTTCAAAATTACGAGGCATGTTCGCCTATGCGCTCTACGATAAAAAGAAAGACAGCCTTCTGCTCGTACGTGACAGAATTGGTATCAAACCACTTTATTACTATCACTCAGCGCAAAAATTTATCTTTGCCTCTGAGATAAAAGCAATTCTTGAGGATGCAGATGTTGAGCGCCGGGTAAACTTTCAGGCGCTATACGATTATCTCGGCTTTGAGTTTGTCCCTGCACCCCAGACAATGTTTGAGGGCATCAACAAACTACCTGCGGGTCACTATCTGCTGCTTGAAGGTAGTCAGGTAACGATAAAGAAATACTGGGACCTGAAATTTCAGCAATCAGAACCACCGTCAAGTTTTGATGAAGCCGTGGAAAAGATGCGGGAACATCTTGACTATGCGGTAAAATCTCATCTGGTCAGTGATGTTCCGCTCGGTGTGTTTCTTTCCGGTGGCCTGGATTCGAGCTGCATTGTGGCCCTGATGAGAAAACATATCAGCGGGTCGCTTAAAACGTTTACCATTGGCTATGAAGATAAAAGCTTCAGTGAACTTGATTATGCCCAGATTGTTGCAGATCACTGCCAGACCGATCATCACGTGCTGATGCTTGACACGCTGCGCTCGGAGTATGTTGAAAAAACCCTGTATCATCTCGATGAACCGATGACCGATCTTTCAACGGTGCCACTCTATCTGCTTTGTAAACAGGCACGCGAACATGTCACCGTATGTCTTTCTGGTGAAGGTGCGGATGAGAGCTTTGCCGGATACGATCGATTCAAGGCAAGTCGGTTGAGCAGATGGTTCGGTATAATGCCGTCGTTTTTACGTAAAGAAATTATCGGCAATACCATGAAGTTACTGCCAGACCAGCCCCAAAAAAAAGGGGCGGTGAACATGCTGAAAAGATTTGTCGAAGGGGCTAATCTTGACCCGGCCGGGTACCATCTGCGCTGGCAGTATTTTCTTAATAAAAATCTGGAGCAGAACCTTTTTGCGGATACCTTCAAAAGCAGGACGACAATGGATCCTTTCCGCCAGGTTCGTGAGTATAGCGATCAATGTGATGCCGGCAATGATTCGGTTAACCGTGAAATCTACCTTGATATGCGATTTATGATGACAGATTCGGTCCTGATGAAAGTTGACCGGATGTCTATGGCGAGTTCTCTCGAAATTCGTGTGCCGTTGCTTGATCATGTTCTTGTTGAATATATGGCATCCCTCCCGGGTGACTGGAAACTAAAAAAACTGACGACCAAATATATTTTCCGGGCGGCACTTGAGGGGCTATTGCCCGATAAAGTTGTTCATCGAGGCAAGCAGGGATACAGCCTTCCCGTCAAGCATCTTTTACGTGGAGAACTCAATTCCTATATGATTCAGTTATTGAATGATTCAAAATTGATACGGGAGAATATGGACAGCTCATATATCAACACACTGATTGACGAACATTGTTCCATGAAACAGAATCATAACCACATATTGTGGGCGTTAATCAATGTGGCGATCTGGCACAATCGTTTTTTCACCTGAGCACCAGATTGCAAAATTTATAAATAGGGAATTGTTCTTTGCCCTCATCGTGCGGGGAAAGACGATATGATGAAAAAGATCATAATAAATATATTGAAATTTTTGTGCAGTTTCGGGCTTATTATTTTTCTGTATCAGAACATTTCATTTGGCCAGATAAAAGATCTTCTCGCAGATGTCAATCTAATATATTTAGTCCCAATTGCCTTCCTGCTGTTCCTGAATACGATTATCAGTGCAAAAAAATGGCAGTTATTTCTTCACGCTGATGGTGTACCACTGGCCCTGTCCGAATTGACTATTTCCTATATGAGTGGGACGTTCTGTAATCTCTTTCTGCCATCTAATATTGGGGGAGATACCTATCGTGTTTACGATATAGCAAAACAGAGTAACGATGCTGCCCGTTCAGCAGCCTCAGTATTTGCTGACCGGCTCTCAGGATTTGTTGCCCTTGTCACACTCAGCCTGCTGTCATCCATTTATGCCTCTATGCAGATGAAGAGCATTCATCTTGTGGCTCTCCCCCTGCTGCTCTTTATAGCCTTTACCCTCGTGCTTGTCGCCCTGGTCAGGCAGGATCCGCTGAGAAAGATTCTCCATTTTACCCGGCTTGACCGTTACCCTGCAGTTGAAAGGATATCCGAGAAGCTTTTCCTCTCATTTCGTTGTTACGGATCAAACAGAATGCTGATCACAAAAGTAATGATGCTCTCATTTACTTTTCAGCTTTCTGTAATTACGGTGATATATCTGATGGCCTGCTCATTGGGCGCAGAAGTGGCTTATTTTTACTTCATAGCGTTTGTGCCGCTCATCATGATAATGGAGGCCTTGCCGATTTCGATTTTTGGTATCGGGGTGCGGGACTACGGGTATGTGTTCTTTTTCACCCAGGCAGGTATGAGCGATATTGAGACACGAACACTTGCTATCTATTTTACCGCGACGGCGATTTTGTATTCTCTGATTGGTGGTTTGTTTTTTATGTATAAACTCTGGAGGCACCCCCATAACAATTAAAATATCATGGCGTTATAATGGGTGCTGTGTGTGATGAACCGACTGAATTTGAACGTTTTCTTTGTATTATTCGCGCTATTCTTTATTTTTTCCAATGATTATCTGCAGGCTGAAGGAAATAAGACCAGTCAGTGGCTTGAAGAACGGTTTCGACTGGTGTGGCTGCAGGATTATGGAGATGGCAGAGATGTGCTTGCTATGGGAAGTAACATGGTCGTTTACGGCTATGATTCCCGGGATGGTAAAGGAGAGCGGCGACTGATTCATAAGAAGGGCAGTTTTTACCTTCCCCTTTTTACACCCGATGGTCAGAGCGTCATTGTCTCTGATCGCAAAGCACGGAAAATGTTCCTTATCGATTGGGAAAGTGGGGGTATCAAGGAACTGGGAGACGGTGTTGCTGTAGAAATATGGCAGGATACTGAACGCAGATTTTTCATTGGAAAGCCTCGAGTCTGGGTTTATTGCTTTTCAGGACCCCAGCGTGAGCATAAAAATGGTACGAGACAGCCACTTTATCGCTTTCCCCTGGATAATCCTGAAAAGAAGGAACTGATCTGGAATAAGAGCATGGTTGCCTGGTCAAATCTTCAGCTGTCGCGGGATGGTGAAGTGATTGGCGGTCTTTTCCCCTGGCCGCATGGTGGAATAGTCTGGCAGAAGGACAAAAGGTGGCAACGATTTGGCCGTGGTTGCTGGGCATCGCTCAGTCCCGATAATTCAAAATTGCTCTGGATTTTTGACGGCTTGCATCGCAATGTTCAGGTGTATGATGTGATGAAAGGAAAGAACTGGAAGGTGAACATTAATAATGCTCCGGGGATTAACGGCTTTGAAGTATATCATCCGCGCTGGAGCAACCACCCGCGCTATTTTGTCGTCACCGGGCCCTATGAGAAAGGTGAGGGCGGAAACAAAATCGGTGGTGGAGGAGAAAACGTAGAAATCTATATCGGCCGTTTTGACAAGAAAGTGAAACGTGTCGAAGACTGGGTGAAAGTAACAAACAACTCCCGTGCAGATTTTTTCCCCGAATTGTGGATCGAAAACGGGGAAAAAGCTAACCTGGCGGATGATATTTCCAGCGCTCCCGTTAGTGACGCCAAAAACAAAAAAAAAAGAGGCTGGCCGGTAGCCACTGAGAGGCTGATTTTTGTCTGGGATAATATGAAGGCACCGAACCAGCTGAGCGAAAATTCTCCCGTTGGTTTTCTACAATGTACTATTGATCTCAAAGGCAAAGCGCTGCATACAAGAAATTTTCAACTGGCAATTTCAGACGGCTGGGGAGAGACCGGTGACGCGGGTCGCAAGATCGGCAAAGCACTCGCAAAATCGGGACAAGCTGCGATAGAGTTCACCCTTACCGCGGAACGGGACCAGCAGGGAGCCATACTGCTCTTATCAGGAAACAAAAAGAGCGTGCTGAGTATTGAACAGGACAAAGGAAAATTAAGGCTTGTTTCCGACTCAGGTGGCACGGGAGTAGAGTGGCCGAATATTTTTAAGAAGAGAATACCATTGCATTTTTCGTTAAATATCGATCGAAAAGCTGCAGAGTTGTTCGTGAATGGGAAGAGTCAGGGAAAGAAAAAACTGGGAATTGATTTTGCTGTTACGCCTGTAGAAAATTTCTATCTAGGAGACACTGGTGGGAACTGGAGCGGCATAATCGAAAAAATTGGTATCTACGACCAACAGCTGTCTCGCCAGCAGATCGAAGAAACCAGCAGCCTGGTGAAACGAGTTACAAGACCTGATGCTGTGGATAGGGTACTGATTGAAGGGCATTTACTGGAAACGACGGAGATACCTGCTCCAGATTCCATTGGCGCCTATAGCCGGGCCCTTGTCGTAAATACCTATAAGGTAGACCGGGTAATTGACGGTGTATTTGAGGAAGATCGCATATTGGTTGCAGAATGGGCCGTTCTTGATCGAAAGGTTGTTCGAACGTATAGCCAGGAGAGTGAGCAATTAAAACTTGAAAAATTCTCAGACCATCCCGAGCTGGAGGGAGAACGGCAGATGATGGATATTTTTGAGCCTGATCTTGAAATGTATTACCGATTACCTGAGTGAATCTTTTTTAATTGTAACAGATTAGATACATATTGCATTATGATGACCTGAAAGGATACTGAAAAATTTTGATATCATTTACAGGAGGAACTCAACGCGCTGTGATCGGAAACGGCAGATCAAAGGAGAGACAATTGTAATAGAACCATCCCCAGATCGGTATTTCTGTGTACCATAACTGCATCCCCTCTGCGGAATAAATCCTGGGTTAGGCTCCTACGTAGCGAAAGTCCCTACTGTTTCGCAACAATAGGGACCTTAAATAAATATTTTTGGCGGGAAATAAGTGTTTACCAGCTCTCGCCGATAACTTCGTTTAAATCCATGCACTTTTCCTTTTCCTCGTCGGATAGATCTTCTTTTTTCTTGATTTTACCTTTCAAATCATCCGCATAACATGCATACTCCTTTCCATCCTTGTCGTGAACCCAAACCATCTTTTTATATTCATTGGAAATAATGTCACCACGCATACTCATAGAACCCTCCTTGGGATTTAAATTTTATTGTTGTACTACGAACGAAAAAAAAACATAAAAACTACCATTGAGCTTAGAAAACACGATATGAACAATCTTCTCCGTTTGCAAGTACTCCTTTACAAAAAAACAAAGGGCTCTGAAACACAATCGATTCCCCCAATCAGTTCTCGCTGGTGCCTCCAGAAAAACGTTTTGTGCAGATAACGTAACGGCAGCTATTTTTAATTTTTATCAGTAAATTCAAGGAGCAGTTTGAGTATACCCTTATTGTGCCTATCGTATAGCTATGAACGACATAACTATCTGTTACTCGACCCACCGGCCGGAAACGCTCGGGCTCACCACCAGAATAATGCGTGAGTATGATCTTATTCTTCTCGAAGAGCCCGTTCACCCGGATTTTAGCAATATACTCAATGGCACTATTGAACTTGAGGAATATGTACTTGAACTGGATGCAGGATATCCAGCCTTTACACTGGGACAATATCGACTGCTTCAAGAATTGCATGCTCTTGGAAAAGAGATACTGCAAGTTGAACCATATTTGGATCACTTGTTGAACATCCAGTTTTTCCTCGCCGAAGATCATAGCCCGGATGAGATTCAAGTCAACACCGTCTCTCATTCTGTCTATTGTGCAGAACGTGCTGCTACCGGGCTGCTGATAGATTATTACAAAACGGTTCAGGGGAGTGATTTTGAGCTCATACTTTCCACCATGAACTCTTTTGCACAGGCTGATGCGGCACGATTCGTCCTGCGCGACTCATTGCGGGCGGAGCGTATTGTAGAGTTGGTAATACCTGGAAAGACAATGTATATCGAAGCGGGCTCAATACACCTGCTGCTTTATACGCTGCTGAGACAAAAGCTTCCCCAGGATTTGCATCTTCGTCTGCATTCTATTGATAAGGAGGCCATCAAAATTTTACATCTCAGAGGCAGTATCTTTAGTCCCGGAGATCAACTGACCCTGATGTATATATATGGTAGAAAGGTTCGCCAGGTTACATGGCAGTTATTGTGTGCGCAATCACTCATCTATTCTAAAATTATACAAAAAGAAGAGCTATGGGATGATGGTATCCAATTTCCCCATACAGACAATGAGATTACCTCGATTACTGCAGTAAAGCAGCTTGCCATTGAAGATTGTAGAGTACTCTTCCAGCAAATCAGACGGCTTTCGTCAGAGGACGCAGCGGATGTGGTTGAAAATTCATTAAAAAGAAGAGGATTAATGAAAAACCCATGATACTGTTACAGAACAAAAAAATTTCGATTTGCAAGGTAATAAGGGTTGCCCCAGAAATTGTTTGGGAAATTCTTACAGATACCTTGCTCTGGTCATCATGGGGGCCATCTCTTGTCGATGTTCAATGCAGTGATCGTCATATAAAACGTGGCAGTAAGGGTCGCGTTAAAACGCTGTTTTCTTTCTGGCTGCCCTTTGCTATCATTGAATTCCGGCAAATGGATTTCTGGAACTGGCGTGTGGGCTCCCTGGAGGCTACTGGCCATAAAATAATTCAGGAAACTGACAATTCATGTACACTCTGCTTTGATATGCCCTGGTGGGCTGCCTTCTACCTCCCTGTATGTTGGCTGGCACTCAAAAGGATAAATAAGCTTGCAATGATCCAAATGCACGCTCCCTGAATGGTTCGAAGAACTTCTCGACACCTAACGAGTTATTGTAACCTCCAATAGATTTTTTAAATGATTTAGGTTATCGTAATCTTTTAAAAGATAAGCTATGAAGCCGGAGGGCACAATGACAAAACGGATCGTGGTCTATGGTGGCTCAGGCGGGATAGGTTCTGCTACGGCAAGGCTCTTACGGGCACGAGGATATACACTTCACCTCGTTGGCAGAAATGGGGACGCACTTTCATCGCTTTCAGCTGAACTTCAAACGACGTACACACAGGGAGATGTTTCTGATGAAACCCTGTTTACCCAGGTTGGCAACGATTTTCCAGCCCCATGGGATGGGCTTGTTTACAGTATCGGCACTATTACTATTGGAAGCATTCGACGACTTACCAGGTCAGATTTTCTTCAGGATTTTCAAATTAATGCCATGGGCGCCGCTCTTGCTGTACAAGCCGGTTTGGCAGCGCTTAAAAAAAGCAATGGCAGTCCTTCTGTGGTACTGTTTTCCAGTGTTGCCGCACTTCAGGGTTTCACTTTTCATAGTTCCATAGGAATGGCAAAAGGTGCTGTTAGTGGCTTGACGCTTGCTCTTGCGGCAGAACTTGCACCTAAAATCCGTGTGAATGCCATTGCCCCATCGCTCACCAGGACCCCGCTTGCTGATTCGATTTTGTCAAATGAAGCAATGACCTCAGCGATAAAGGAGTTACACCCCTTAAAGATTATTGGGGAGCCTGATGATATTGCAAATTTTGTCGCGTACCTGCTTTCAGAAGAAGCAGGCTGGGTCACTGGGCAAGTAATCAGTATTGACGGGGGTCGTTCAACTCTAAGGCCCAAAGGCTGATTTTATCTATTTATTTCTGAGAGGATGTCATGGACGTTGTTCTTTTGTCCCGCCTGCAGTTTGCCTTTACTATCATGTTTCATTACATTTTTCCTCCTCTGGCAATCGGCCTCGGAGTAATACTTGCCTACCTTGAAACCAGGTATTATCTCACCAAAAAGCCTATATTCGCAATAGCCTCTCAGTTTTGGACCAAAATCTTTGTCCTGAACTTCGGCATAGGCGTGGCTAGTGGCATTGTCATGGAGTTCCAGTTCGGCACCAACTGGGCGACATATTCACGTTTTGTCGGTGATGTTTTTGGCAGTGCACTGGCAGCTGAAGGGATCTTCGCCTTTTTTCTTGAATCCGGTTTCCTTGCTATTGTCGCTTTTGGCAGGGAAAAAGTGAGCCGTGGTCTCTATCTCTTCAGTATGTATATGGTGGCGATGGGGTCTGTGTTTTCCTCAATATGGATTGTCGTAGCAAATAGCTGGCAGCAGACACCGGCAGGGCACCATATTGTCGATATTCTCCGGCCAGTAACTCTGCCAGACGGTTCCATCGAAATGGTGCCATGGATAGTAGATGGGGTGATTCAACGCCGGGCAGAAATTGTTGATTTCTGGGTAATGGTCTTTAATCCTTCCACGGTCCAGCGTCTGTCGCATGTCCTTCTTGGCTGCGCAGCCGTTGGAGGTTTCTTTGTCTTGAGTATTTCTGCCTATTATATCCTCAATGATAAACACCGTGAGTTTGCCCGACATTCTTTTAATGGGGCTCTTCTTTTTAGTCTTGCTGCATCACTGGGCCTCGGAATCAGTGGGCATACCCAGGCACAAGATGTGTATCGGAACCAGCCGGCAAAATTGGCGGCATTTGAAGGTCACTACACAACCGGCCGTGCGGCTCTTAATCTCATCGGCTGGCCAAACGCCCGTGAAGAGCGCATTGATTATGAGATCAGTATCCCCGGTGGTCTCAGTTTTATGGTGTTTGATGATTTGACGTTTAGCAAATCTGTCGTTGGGCTTGACAGGTTTAAGCCCGAGGATCGACCACCAACGCTCATTCCTTTTTTCTCCTGGCGCCTGATGGTTGGTTTTGGCGGCCTGATGATCGGGCTGTGTGCGCTGGGTTTATACTTCAATAGAAAAAAACAACTCTCGAGGAAGCGGCCACTCCTCTGGGCTTTCGTCTTTGCTATAGGCTTTGTTATGGTAGCCAATCAGAGCGGCTGGATAGCTGCAGAAGTAGGGCGGCAGCCCTGGACGGTTCACCCTCCTGTGCTCTGGAATGAAAGTGGCACCGATCTCGTCACAGCCTCCGATGGCCTCTACCAGTATGATGAGAAACTTGGCTTAAGAACAGACAAGTCGTTTAGTGCCGCTGTAAGTGTTGAAGAAGCAAAGACTTCACTTATCCTGTTTATGATCCTCTATGCGGCCCTTGCGGCAGTCTGGATAATGGTGCTTGACAGGAAAATACGCACAGGCCCACAACCTCTTCCGGCCACTGCAGGAGTTGGTGCTTCAGGTGTGCTTCAGGCCGCCACCGACAGACAACATGCTCGCCTGAATGAGACAGAAAGCGACCAAGGGGGTGTATCGTGAGTCCTGAAATTCTCTCTGTTATCTGGTTTGTGATACTGAATGTTCTGCTAATCGGCTATGCCATACTTGATGGATTTGATCTCGGTGTTGGAATCTTGCACCCTTTTGTGGCAAAATCTGACATGGAGCGGCGGCTTGTAATGAATAGTATCGGCCCACTCTGGGATGGCAATGAAGTGTGGCTTGTAACATTTGGCGGGGCCTTGTTCGCCATGTTCCCAAACGCCTACGCATCTATCTTCAGTGCTTTTTACCTGCCCTTTGTGTTGCTTCTTTTTGCACTTATTTTTCGTGCAGTATCTTTGGAATTCCGCTCAAAGCGCAGCAGTCAATCCTGGCGAAACTTTTGGGATATCCTGTTTTTTATCGGTTCTACTCTGGCGGCGTTTCTTTTTGGTGTAGCCGTTGGTGCGGTCATGCAGGGTTTGGAGCTATCAGAGCTTGGAGACTATCAGGGCACTCTGCTTGATATGCTCTCGGGTTTCAGCATGAGTGTTGGCCTTTTTACGGTTTCACTGCTCGCTATGCATGGAGCTATCTATCTCTACCTGAAGACCGAAGGCGAATTGCAGCATCGTCTTGTCGCCTGGATGAAAGGGACTTATTATCTTTTCCTCGCACTGTTCGTTATTGTTACATTCTGGTCGGTTCTCTTTGTTCCCGCCTCTTTGCAGCATTTTGGTGAATATCCTATTCTCTGGCTGGTCCCAGCACTCAATATTCTGGCTATTGCAAATATTCCCAGAGCAATAACTAAAGAGAAACCATTTTATGCGTTTTTCAGCAGTTGCTGCACTATTGCTGCCCTGGTTTTTCTGTTTAGTGCGGCCATCTTTCCTGATCTTTTACCGGCAGTAAACAATACAGCGTTTTCAATTACTATTTATAATGCCGCATCAAGCGTACTCACTCAGAAAATCGGGCTTATCATCGTCGCTATTGGTATGCCCATGGTCCTCTCATACACTATTTTGATATATTGGACATTTAGAGGAAAAGTCACATTGACCGATAGCAGTTATTAATAAGTAATAACAGTTTGTTTTGAGATCAGTTCACAACCGACGAACTTCATTGCGAATAGAATACAATTAATACCGGCCTCATAGAGGATAAAATAACTAATCCGAATCAGTTTCACACGATCTCAGCCGAGGATTATGTTGCCAAAATCGTTAAATCAAAAGTGAGGTTAGAAAAGAGGTAAGCAAATGTTGTTTAAGAAGGTATTCACACAAAGGTCATGGGGGTTCTGGGGGGATTTTTATTGGTGAAAAAGTACAAATACTGTACTATCTCGTCATCCTGCCTTTCAGTATCTGGTTGAGGGGCATATTGGGGAAGGAACAATGTGATAGGTGAAAATCTACAACACAGTTATTATGAATGGGCGGGTAGCTCAGCTGGATAGAGTGTCGGCCTCCGAAGCCGAAGGTCGCGGGTTCGAATCCCGCCTCGCCCACCAGTGAACACAAGGGGACATTGTTCCAACCTCAACTAAATCGAAGTGAATCGTTTCCCCATCCTCTGATTGTATCCTTCTTGAAAAAAGCAAGTGAGTAGATCGCCTAAAAGAAGATACAGGAAGAAGTTATAATTTTAGAAAGAGAATAATTTTGCGATATTCTACTTGGCAACATCAACGTTCGCATCACCGGCAGTTCAAAACGCGTGCAAAAAGGCTCAGCCGTTGATGATTGCCATACCCATTTCGTCGTAGCGATTTCCCATGACGCGATTTGCCAACGCATCTAAGGTCGCCTGCTCATCATCGAACAGCTCCACATTGTAGGCGCCGAGATTCGAGTTGAGGTTTTCCAGTTTCGTCGTCCCCGGAATAGTCATTACGTGTTCACCACGACCCATCACCCAAGCGAGGGCGACCTGCGCCGGCGTGCATGACTTGGTCGACGCTACGGCTTCGATCTCGTCAACGAGCGCCACATTGGCGGCGTAGGCTTCGCCTTGGTAACGAGGTGTAATCAACCGGTAGTCGCCTTTATCCAGCGTATCTGTTTTGAATCGTCCCGACAGCATGCCTCTGCCAAGCGGTGAGTAAGCCACCAGCGATGCACCGACATCGAGGCAGGCGGGGATGACCTCAGCCTCGATATCCCGGCTGAAGATTGAGTACTCCGATTGCACCGCCGAAATCGGATGGATCTCGGCTGCGCGGCGGATCGTATCGCCCGATGCCTCAGACAAACCGATAGCGAGCACCTTGCCTTCGGCCACCAGTTCGGCCATCGCGGCTACAGTTTCCTCAATCGGTGTGGCCGGATCGACACGATGCAAGTAATAAAGATCGATAACGTCGGTACGCAGGCGCTGCAGCGAGCCTTCGACAGCGCGTCGGCAGTTTGCACGTGAACCATCGATGCCGGTGAACTCACCCGTTTCCAGATCCCGTTTCGGCCCAAACTTCGTGGCGATGAAGACCCGGTCGCGGCGGTCCTCGAGTGCTTCGCCAAGCAGCGATTCATTCGCGCTGCGAAGTCCATATATTTCTGCCGTATCGAAATGTTCGACACCTAGTTCTATCGCTTCGTGCAGCAGCTTAATAGCATCTCTCTGTTCCGTAGGCGGTCCGTAAAACTCTGACAGGCCCATGCAGCCAAGACCTATCGTTGGTAATTCCCGTTCCGAATTGCCCAGTGTTCTTTTTTGCATTGGTGTTGCCTCCACAAACAAACTAATTTTTCAGGTTATCTAATATCCAAGAAATGAATGTGATAAAAGTCTTCTTGCTCAGTAACACAGTAGTTTCTTTATACACAAACATGTTGATTTTTCCAATGGCAAGCCACATCGTCGGGGGGAAGATAATATGCTAATGTCGTTCCTGTATCTATTCAGTTTCCCGTCAACAAACCTCACTACCTACCCAACAGTATGTTCACAGGAATGGTGTAAACTTCCAAATTTTCTTAAATGTTTAATATTGCCGATAATAGCCTCTATCATTTGCGATAACGTTTGTTTCTGCTGATTACGGTAGAAAGGTCAACTTGAGGGTTGAGAAAATCTCAGAAGCTTCGATGTGTCCATCTTAACGCCACAAATTAGCCGGCAGTTCAGTAGTGCAGTCCGCAGGTAAATCCGGTAACGGGAATTTGGGGCTGGACGAGAGTTCACAAGATCCTCCTACGGTTTGACTTTAGACTCTTATAATATAACTGAATATTTTTTAAACAATTGGTTGCATTAATCGATTATTGGTGTATTATTGTAAAGTTAATTTTCTAAAGTAGAAGTAGTGTCTCTTTCTGTAGTCCTCTTAAACTTCGTTGTTATCCAGCGTTGTACGTCACCATGGAAGTTCTTATACTACTTATTTACATTGGAAAACGGTGTGAATGTGAATAGTTGATAGTCGGCTGCAAGTCCTGCCAGCAGGAGGAGTCACCGTAGCTAGTTGTTTTCCCCACTGCCGTTAAAACGTTATAAAAATGAATTTATGGTGATTCCGCATAATGTAAATGCGGGATTACCGATCAGGCTGAAAAAATGTTCAGGCTGATAATATACCAAAGATCCCCAAAACGGGTCGAACAAAACAGGAGTAGTACAATATGGTTGAAGGAACAGTAAAGTGGTTTAACGATGCTAAAGGTTTTGGTTTTATTGAGCAGGACGGCGGTAATGATGTCTTTGTTCACCATACCGCGATACAGGCAGATGGATTCAAATCGCTCGAAGAAAACGGTCGCGTGAGCTTCGAAGTGGTTGACGGTCCTAAGGGTCCTGCTGCAGCAAATGTTGTTCAATTATAAGAACTGCGTTTAAACACTGCTTAAGCCCCGCATTTTGCGGGGCTTTTTTTTTGAGTTTTTTCTACAGGAGCCAAAAAAAGATATTCCTGCCATAGATATAGAGTGTCTCTTCGCGATTATATTCCTGAGAAACCGGGCAAGAAGGACAGCCAAATGATACTGTCATGTAACGTCACGTTGATGATTGGCACTCTTCATTTTTTTTTACTAACAGTAGATAATCCAGCGCCTGTCAATCGGTAATTGTGCGCTTGCCATCGTCATCCCTGCCTCTTGCTTCATTGTATTCTCATAAGAGGGTATTCATTTGTCTAACACTGATCGGTTTTGAATTCTCCGGAAGAGCATTTCCTGATTTTTACAGTTACTCACTGTGGTTGCATTGAATGGATTGTTGTGAGCCATTTGGCATTGTGATGGCATTCCCCTGTGGACCGAAACGGTCGCCGGTTCCAAACTGTGAGAAAAGCAATTTTGTCACCAGCAACATCGATCTTTTTGTTGCGTATGTGACTGTTGCTATTCCAGCTCATTTCTATGAGGGATTGATTCGGCAGCACCTGATCTGGTAACACAGACTGCAGCGGCTCTGTTTGCTATTACCATGGAGTGTTTAATCGAGCTGCCCTTGGCTATTTCAGCGAAAAAGTAGCCAATGAATGTGTCACCAGCACCCGTAGTGTCAACAGGAATAACCACCTCTGCAGGGATATAAAAACGTTGTGAGCTGTCGGAGAAGTGAACACCATTATTACCAAGAGTCAGGAGAATTGATATATCTGGAAATCTGCCAACAATTTCATCAAGGATTTTTTCGGGAGATTTCTGGCCGGTAATCGTTTCTCCTTCCAATTCATTAACGACAAGCCAACTAGCTAAGTCAAGGGGAAGAGAATGAACCTCGGGTGTCATTGGCGCCGGGTTGAAAGCTATCTTTAACCCTTTATCAGCACCATATCGCATTATCTCTTCAACACGATTAATCTCATTTTGGAGCAGAAGCCAGTCCCCTTTCGCAGATCTGTCCAAGGCCAGTTTGATTTCATCTCGTGTTATTGACTGATTCGCTCCACCATATAAGAGGATGGCATTTTCAGCACTGCTGTCAACCTGTATGATGGCATGGCCGGTCGGTTCATCTGTCATAAAGATGTTTGTCACATCTACTCCGTCACCGGCAAGCAACTCTCTTAGGAAAATGCCGTCCTTACCTATTTTCCCGACATGGCATACAGGTGCCCCTGCCCTTGCCAGCGCGATCGACTGGTTAAGTCCTTTGCCGCCGGCAAATTCTGAGTATGAGTTGCTGGTAATTGTTTCACCGGGCCGGACAAAATGGTTAATTGAGTAGACTCTGTCAATATTCAGCGAACCAAAATTAAAGACTCTCATGGTGCCCTATACTTTCAAATGAAATCTTGCTAAATGATGCTATTCTTCGTTGATCTGACAGCTGGCTTGGAAATACTATTTGCGGCAGATTATATTATTCTGCAATAATCACCTCCACACCCATTTCCTGGAAGCGGATTCTGTCTTCATCCCTGATAGAATTGTCTGTAATAAAATAATCAATCAAATCAAGATCACCTAATGAGGCCAAGGAGACTTTTCCGATTTTGGTTGCATCAGCTAACAGGAAAACCTCTTTTGCTGCCTTAATCATAGCCTTTTTAACATAAAGATCGTTAAACCCAGGATATGTTAGTCCAGCTTCAAATGAGATCCCTCCCGTTGCTAAAAAAAGCTTGGAAGCATACACATCGGTAAAAAAATCAGCTGCTTTTTCTCCGGAAAGAGAAAGGGTCGGAGGCTTGAATTGTCCACCAGAGGAAAAAACGGTGCAGTTTGGAATAGCTCCGAGTCGCAATACAATATTTAACGCATTGGTAAGAATTTTAAGGTTCTGCTTGAGAGCAAGTCCTTCAACCATCTCAGTAGTTGTTGATCCAGCATCGATAATGATGGTCTCCCCATGATGGACATATTCGGAAGCTTTTTGCCCAATCAGGCGTTTCTTGTCCATATTCTCCAGATGCTCCAGAGTCATGGTATGTACGAGTTGTGGTACAGATTTGAGAAAGGCCCCGCCATGCTTGCGGGTTAGATGACCTTCTCCTTCAAGTTTTTCGAGATCCTGGCGGATTGTGGGCTCCGAAACGTTAAAAAGCTTACTCAAATTGCTGACTCTCGCGCTTCCCTCTTCTCGAACAAGCTCAAGAATTTTTAATCTCCTTTGTTCTGCTATCATCCCAATAAAAAAACCCTTGTTTTTGTTAAAAGACAGGTTGAGTTCCAGGTCTTCTTTCGACCCGACCTTGGCCGCAAATCGAGCACAATACACTTTTTCATCTGCAATGCAAACGGTTAAAAACCTTTCTACTGGAGATCCCGGTAGAAGATGTCTCTAGCGATGTTAAGAAATAAAAATAATGTATCACCGGTTATGGAATATATCCCATCCCAAATATTTTCCAATTGCCTCTTCCACGATTTCAGCAACCTGTCCTCTGACCATAGCTACGTGATGCTCAAAACCATTCTGACAGATATGGGCGAGGAGTCTGCGTAACTCTGGAACCTTGCAAACAGCTATTCCACCATCCATGTTGAAGGGGTCGTCGGTGAATTCTCCTTCACCAAGATAGGTTTTAATCTTTCCCTGGGGGTCATCGGTGGAAACCCTGAAATAGGTCATAGGGCCGGGGGCGACTTTACCTTTAACAGCTCCAAAACAGTTTTCACGCCCGAGGGTTTCGCCCAGAATATCGAGATCAGCAATCTCAGGGGTTGTCCCCATGAAACTCTTTGGAAAATTACTGCAATGAGTATTGACGCATTTGTTTTCTTCTGAACCATAATTATTATTCCAGTCAAGAAAACCTGGAGGATTTCCAGATGCAAGCAAAAGGGCATACATTGAGACGGCCCCTGTTACATCAACCTCACAAGCACTTGGCATTGAGTTTTCTCCCATCATGCTCATGGTCAGACACGATGCGCATCCGTAGTTATCCTGCATTGAAGTCCAGCATTGAATAGCGCTCGCGACACATTCGTTTCTTTCCATCCAGTCATTTACTGCTACTGAAAATTTTGTCTGACGCAGTATCTGTTGTTCGGAAATTCTAGTTGGTATGGTGCCATAAGTCTTGATTTCAGAGAGTTTTTCTCTGACCTTCGTGGCATCATCATCAAATTTATCAGCTGCCGCAAATATTTCAGACAGGTCGACCGGAATAACCGTTATTCCAGACGATTGAAGGATTTTCTCGCTGTAGCGCACCGTCTGGAAAGCTGCTGGTCTAGCGCCAAGCGCACCTATTCTGGCACAGGTCAGCCCTTTTACGGTCCTGCAGATAGCGGAAAAACGTTTGAGATCACTCTGGAATTCAGGGCTTTTGATATCACAGGTATGTAGTATCGTATCAGTAAAAGGTATTCCATACTGATAAAGGTTGTTGCAAACGGATATTTTGCCACAAAAAGCGTCTCTTCTTGAAAAAACGTCAACCTTATCCAACTCATCATTGCAGGCCTGAACCATAACCGGAACATTAAGTTTTGCCAGGTTAAGCGCTTGGACGACTCCAAGTTCATCTCCAAAATTAGGCAGGATAACCAGGATTCCGTCAATGCGTTCCGCATTTTTGCGAAAAAGGTTGGCATACATCCTGGCGTGTTCGGTGGTCTCAACTGCACCATGGGGGGTTGCCTCCTCCGGTGCGATCACATAATCAATCGAAAGAGCGTCAAGTAATTCCAACAGTTCTTTTCTGGCCGAACCACAAAGAACGGGATTAAAAAAATCACGGGTGCCAACAATGACACCTAAACATGTTTTATTATTAATAATTTTCATAAAATTCTGTCTCCATTTAATCTTCCTGCAGGGCAGCCCTACTTTGTAGATCTCTCTGGAACTGGTCTACGACAACTGCTGCTACAATAACGATACCCTTGATTACCATCTGCCAGAAAGAACTGACCCC
This sequence comes from uncultured delta proteobacterium, assembly GCA_963776075.1. Lineage (GTDB taxonomy): Bacteria > Desulfobacterota > Desulfobulbia > Desulfobulbales > Desulfocapsaceae > MADRE3. The sequence continues at coordinate 104,842 of CAVZLG010000007.1, read as the reverse complement.
CATCATAACCATGCCGTCTCCGAGAACACCGATAACGAAAGCACCGATAATTGTGCCACCGATGGTACCACGACCTCCTGCAAGTGAAGTGCCACCAAGAACTGCGGCGGCAATGGCGGTAAGCTCGAACGTATCGCCCGAGGCTGGATGCGATGCCACCAACTGTGAAGCAATTACTAATCCGGCGATTGCTGCACAAAATCCAGAAAACATATAAACAAACATCTTCACCCTGTTCACTCGAACTCCAGAAAGAAGGGCCGCTCGTTCATTGCCACCAACCGAGTAGATATGGCGACCGAGTGGAGTACGAGTGGCGAGATACGCTGCCGCAATCCCGAGTGCAATGAGGATACAGATGCTGACCGGGATTCCCAGGATGGTTCCCGATCCGAGCCAGGGAAAACCAGTGTTGCCAAGCTTCTCGCTGCCAACGAGATTCGGGAATGTTTTACCATCGGACAGAAGCAGGGCGGCCCCTCTGGCAATATACAATACTCCCAGGGTAGCGATAAACGGTGCTACTTTAAATCTCGTTATCAGAAAGCCACTTAATGCTCCGCATAATACCCCAACAGCCAGGGTAATAAGAATGACCATGGGGAGGTGAAAATAGATGGTCACATTCATAAACGGTACATGTAAGCCGTTGTAAATGAGACCGCCTGCAACCATTCCGGCAAGACCAACAATGGAGCCGACGGAAAGATCAATTCCGCCTGTTATTATGACGAACGTCATGCCGATAGCAAGAAATGCATAAATCGAAACATGTTTCACCATAATTATCATATTTGCCATGGAAAGAAAATTTGGAGCCATTATGCTGAAATAGACCACTACCAGAAACAGAGCGATAAAGGTCCGCAGCTTCAGGAGAAGCATACCGATTTTTAACTTCTTTTTTTTAACACTCGCAGCAGTTCCAGGTACTGTGTTTATGTTCACGATGAATCTCCTAACTCCAAAAATTAATGCAGCGAGGGCTCTTCTGCCTTTAGTCCAATAGCCGATGCAGCTACAATATTTTCCTCGGTGGCCTCTTCTCTTGAATATTCTCCGGTAATTTTTCCGTTGCTCATTACCATGATGCGATCCGAAACAGCCATTATTTCTTTCAGCTCAGAGGTGACTAATATAATGCCGAGGCCACGCGCAGCCAGTTTATTCATAATTCCAAACACATCACCCTTCGCGCCTACATCAATCCCTCTGGTTGGCTCATCCATGAGGAGCACTTTAGGCTCGGTTAACAAGGCTTTGCCAATGACCACTTTTTGCTGGTTACCACCGGAGAGTGAGCTGATAAGAACCTGGGGACTGGTAACCTTGATTGACAGATCACTGATCACTGCCTGAACCGCTTCTTGCAGTTTTTCACGCTGGATGTGGATCCATTTGATAAATTTCCATATGCTGGACAGCGTCATATTATCGCTTACGTCCAATACCTGGACAAGTCCGTCACGCTGCCGGTCTTCCGGGATAAGCGCAAGACCAGCCCTGATATGATCATCGACAGTACCGATGGTGACATCTTTCCTTTCAAGAAACACATGCCCCTTCACCTCTTTCTGCAGGCCCATTAAGCATTCGAACAATTCGGAACGGCCAGCTCCCATCAGTCCGTAAATACCAAGGATCTCTCCTCTGCACAGGGTGAAATTCAGATGATCTACCGTGAAACCGCCGTTGACACGGGCAAGTCGAAGATTATCTACTTTCAACACCTCTTCGCCGGTTGACGTGCTCGCATGCTTGGTCTGACGATCATGATCGTCCCCGACCATGTTTGAGATTATCCAGGGTACATCGATATCGTCCATCGGAGCTTCTTGCATCAGATTGCCATCGCGCAGAACCGTAATATAGTCCCCAATTTGAACCAACTCTTCCAAGCGATGAGAGATGTAGACGATCGACACCCCTTGACTCCTCAAGTCATCTATCACACGGAAAAGGACGTCTACCTCGGTAGCGGAGAGAGCTGAGGTTGGTTCGTCCATGATAAGAATACGGGTATTTAAGGCTAACGCTTTGGCAATCTCAACCATCTGTTGTTGGCCAATACGCAGATCAGCAACCTGTGCACCGGCATCAATATCGGCCTCAAGCCGGTCCAGAAGTTTCTGGGCCTGCTCCATCTGGGTTTTATGATTGATATGGATGCCACCTGTTTTTATTTCTCTTGCAACAAAAATGTTTTCTGCAACATTCATATTCGGAAACAGATTCAACTCCTGATGGATCATGCCGATTCCGTGACGAGCCGCATCGTGGAACGATTGAATGCGGACATTTTCACCTTCAAGCTGCAGCTCCCCGTTTGTCGGCACCTCAACCCCAGCAAGAATTTTGGTGAGCGTGGATTTCCCGGCACCATTCTCCCCGACCAGCGCATTCACCTTACCACGGTATACATTGAAATCGACATGGTTCAAGGCAACCGTTCCGGGGTAAATCTTGGTAATATTCCGAGCTTTCAGTATAACGTTATCGTTAACGCTTTCGTTCATGATAAACTCTACTCAACCTTTAGGAAGACCGGAGTTACACGTATCAGATCAGAATCCTGCAATTGGGTGAAAGCTCCCCAAAATGAAATCTTTTTGCCCATCAAATTTTCTCGATCCAGCTTGCCGGTAACATCTTTATTGACAACCTTATTAAAGGCATTTGACAAACGGGCAAACTCAAGTTGATTCGTGAAATCCGTAAATGAAATAAAATCCAGGGAATCCCTGATCGCGCTGTCCTTGAAAACCGGCCCGATTTGCAGGGCCAGGTCTGCAGTACCATCACCGGGGACCAGGTCAACATCGATCGTTGAAGCCCTCGATTGGGTGTTAACAGCTACGACAACCCCGCTCCCTTTGACCCTGAAATTCCAGGGGCTTCCTTCAGCTTTTTCCCGATAACCGAATTTTTCTCCTGCAGCTTGCTGATCCTTATGCCAGACTGGGATAATAGTCTCGATAGGCAGACTCTTTTCCTTAAAGAAAGGAACGATCTTGTCTTCCCATACACTCTCCGCGTATTCATCCGGTTTAAAGTCATCAGTGACAAAATAAATATCGAGTTTTTCTCCCTTCTCCTCCGATTTTTTCTCATCAGGGACTACGGTACAGGAAGAAAAAGAAAAAATACAGATAACAAGAACGATCTGAGCGATCAATTGATCACCTAAGTTACTGATGCTCGGCATGATATCCCTCAGTTAAAGGGTTCGGCTTATGGGGGGTTCAGCGTATCGGTAATGAGTCAGTGAACAGGAATTTGCTCTTGTTCACTGACTCATAAATCAAGGATTACTTCAGTGCAAATGTTTCAAGCTTGCTTGCGTTGTCACCGTTAATAAGTACACAATCCATCAGCTGTTTCTCAGGAAGTCCAGTAGACCCTTTTTTCAAGTATGTATCAGCCTGTTCTACAGCCATCTGCGCGATTCTATATGCGGGCTGAAGAACTGTCGCCTTTATATCCCCAGCTAGAATTGAATCGCGTACATCATTGGATCCGTCAAAACCGACAACAATCACGTTACCTTTTCCGGCAGCTTTCAGTGCAGCCATTGCACCCATTGCCATAGTATCGTTACCACAGATGACACCTTTAATATCAGGGTTTGCCTGAATAATAGACTCCATCTTCTCGTAGCCCTCGGTCTGACTCCAATTTGCGCTTTGGCGGGCAACCATTTTCAGGTCAGGATACTGATCAATTACATCATGATATCCTTGAGAACGAATACCTGCATTGGTGTCTGACTCTCTACCGACCAATTCAACGTATGTCCCTTTTTCTCCCATCAGTTTTACGAATTCTTCACCACCGAGTTTAGCACCCTGATAGTTATTGGAAACAATCTGAGCAATAGCCACACCATTTTTGTTGATTTCCCTGTCGATAAGAAAGGTGGGAATGCCGGCTTTTTTAGCTCTTTCAATAGGCGCAATTGACGCGTCTGCACCTGCGTTATCGAGAATTATCGCTTTTGCTCCGCGGGCAATAGCCGCATCAAACAGTTCGCTTTGTTTATTGGCATCATCATCATGTACCAGCAAAAGCGCGTCATATCCGAGCTCCTTTGCCTTAGCTTCCGCACCCACTGCCTCCGACTTAAAAAATGGGTTGTCTGGTGATGGTGTGATGACAACGATGAGATCCGCTGAAAACGCCATTGAAGCAATCAGGAAACAGCAGAGTGTTACACTTACAGCGAGCAATCTTTTCATGTTCCTCCTCCTTTTTTTTGGGTTTTTACGAATAAAAGCTAAAAAGAAAACTTCCACAAATTAAACGAAAAGTCAATAGTCTGTTCAAACAAATTGAACTTACCTGCCAAATTAAACAATATTACAATTAAATTCAATATTTTATGTTGTTCAATAAAACTCAAATCATCAAATCAAACATTACTTGCTATTTTTTTCGTATTGATTTAAAAACAAAAATAAACGAAAAAATAACTTGGCGAAACAAATAAGAGTGGAGGATATGGTGAAAAATCCTTTTGAGTTCGATCCTGAGAGAATAACAAAGGAAGTGTTTAAGATACGGAAAACGATCTTAAAGATGAACCATAACGCGGGACAGGGGCATACGGGTGCAGACCTCTCTGAAACTGACATTCTGGCCGCGCTCTATTTTCGACTGCTCAGGTATGCAAAAGACAACCCCAGTGACCCAAAAAGAGATCGTTTTATACTGAGTAAAGGCCATGGCGTAGGAGGCTTTTATTGCACCCTGATGCAGGCGGGTCTTCTGGAAAAAACCTTACTCGGAACATACTTGGAATTTGACTCGAAACTTCCTGGCCACCCGGTACGGCAAAAAAATGATTTTGTCGAAGTAAATACCGGTGGTCTTGGACACGGCTTAGCAATCGGCGTTGGAATGGCCATAGCCGCCAAGAGACAAAACCTTGACTATAAGGTATACGTCCTGACCGGTGATGGAGAGTTGCAGGAAGGATCAAACTGGGAAGCTGCAATGACCGCATCCCAATATAAACTGGACAACCTTATTTGGATAATTGACAGAAACAATCTTCAACTTGCAGATTTTACCGAAAATATAAACGGGCTGGAGCCGCTTGGTAAAAAACTTGAGGCGTTTGGTATGGATCTCCAGGAAACCAATGGGAATGATCCTCAATCGTTTATCAGTACTATTGAGTCGTTGAAAGCAAATGGGAAGCCAAAAGCAATACTTGCCAGGACTACTAAAGGACGCGGTGTATCATTTATTGAGAACCAACCCAGTTGGCATCACAAGGTACCTAACGATGAAGAACTGTCAAAAGCCATCGAGGAATTGTCATGTTAGATAATACAGCAACACAGGACCTCAGGGAAGTAATGGTTGAAAGTTTAATTTCTTTTGTGCATGCAGGCATGAACATCGCCGTGTTGGTCAGTGACTCAACTTCTACAGCAAAAATTGCCCCGTTCGGGGAACAGTTCCCGGAAAGACTGATCAACGTCGGTATTGCAGAACAAAGCCTTATCGGAACCTCAGCCGGCATGGCACTTGGAGGGTTTGTTGCCGTAACAGCAAATGCTGCACCGTTCCTTGTTCACCGCGCAAACGAACAGGTGCAAAACGATATCTGTTATTCGAACACGAACGTCAAACTGATGGGGCTTAATGCCGGCGTCTGCTATGGTGCGCTTGCAAGCACTCATCACGCAATAGATGACGTGTCCATCCTGCGAGGATTTGGCAATATTCAAATTTTTGCACCATCTGACGGTATTGAGGCCAAACAGATCTTCGCATATGCCTTACATTATGCGGGGCCTGTTTATATACGAATGGATAGTGCTAGATTCCCTAATATTCACGATGAAAAATATATATTTCGTCCTGGGCAACCCGATGTGATATATCCTGGGGATGATATTACGATTTTCGCCATGGGGTCCACAGCGCATGAGGTGGTTGCAGCGAGAGGACTGCTTGAAAAAGATGGAATCAGTGCTGAAATTATCAACCTCCCATCCATTCGACCACTTGAACGAAATAAAATCGTAGAATCTCTTACCAAAACCGGTCTTGCTATAACAGTTGAGGAGCATAGTCAGCACGGTGGAATAGGCAGCCTCGTTTCTGAAATTATTGCTGAAGAAGGAATTCAATGCCGGATTAAGCGCCTTGGTTTTCCCGAGGGACATTTTGCGGTATCCGGACCACGGAACGAGATGCGTGAGCACATTGGTATCAATGCGGCAAGCGTTGCCCGGACGGCAATGGAAATGAGAACAAAAAGGAGGCAAATGGAAGCCGTATGAACGAACTCATTTTGGCCATCGACCAAGGTACCAGCGGAACCAAGTCCGTCCTTTTTGATCAGAAAGCTCAAATTTTAGCAAGAGGGGATGTCGAATCTTTATCATACTTTCCTGAACCAGGATTTGTTGAGCAGAACCCTGTTGAGCTCTACGAGAATACACTTACTTCCGTCAATTTGTGCATATCCGAGGCGAAAAAAAACAACCCGGAAGTATTGGACCGAATACGCACAATCGGCATTTCAAACCAGCGGGAAACGTTTTTGCTCTGGGACCAAAAGGGAACCCCTCTTTGCAATGCAATTGTCTGGCAATGCAAACGCTCCATTCCTGTTTGTGAAAGGTTTAAAGGATCTGACGTTGAAGACCAAATCAAGTTGCGGACAGGCCTTCTATTGGACCCATACTTTTCCGGGGCAAAACTTACCTGGATGATAGAAAACTCTCCCGAGGTGAAAGAAGCTGTCACCAGCGGAGAAGCATTTTTTGGTACCATAGACACTTGGCTTCTTTTCAAACTTACCAACGGTCAATCGTACTTTACTGATTTTACCAATGCAGCACGAACGCTCCTCTTTAATATCCACACCCTCAAATGGGATGAAACACTTATAAAGGCGTTTGGCGCTGAGGGCATGCACACGCCCAAGGTCGTCCCTTCTTCGTATAGCTTTGGTTCTAGTGATTTTGGTGGCATTTTCCCAGAGCCAATTCCGATTACAGCAATGATAGGCGATTCGCATGCAGCAGCCTTTGGTGAGGGTTGCTTTAAACCAGGTCAGGCAAAAGCAACACTTGGCACAGGCTCGTCCATTCTCTGCAACATAGGATCATCGCCATCGACTTCAGCCCACGGTATGGTCACAACTGTTTGCTGGAGCATTGAAGATCGACTCGATTATGCCCTGGAAGGAATCATCGTAACCTGCGGGGCCACTATCAAGTGGTTGAGAGATCAATTGGAGCTTCTTTCCTCAAGTGCAGAGACTGAATCCATTGCACGCAGCCTGGACGACAATGGGGGCGTTTATCTCATACCGGCATTTAGCGGAATGGGCGCTCCGCACTGGAAAATGGACGCACGTGCCTCAATTGTGGGTCTTACTTTCGGTGCCAACAAAAAACATATCATTCGAGCAGCTCTTGAATCCGTCGCTTATCAGATAAAAGATGTTATTTCTGCCATGGAAAAAGACAGTGGCATCATCTTATCTGAGTTAAAGGTTGATGGTGGGATGTCCAGGAACCGCTGGCTCATACAAATGATTGCAGATTTACTTGGCGTCAGAGTTGTAACAATTGGAATTGAAGAAGTTTCAGCGCTGGGAGCGGCTTACATGGCTGGGCTTGAAACCGGAATTTTCAAAGATATTGTTGAGATTGCAACAATTCGTAGCACTAGCCGATATTTTGATCCAAATCCCGAATCAAATGAACTATTGGAGAGTTACACCGTCTGGAAATCAATGGTCAACAAACATTGCTAAAATTATAGGTTTTTTAAAAGAGTTTCTTGAAAAATACCGAGTAGGTTTTTCAGCCAGATACCACCATGGAAAATCTCTCTTAAGACAAATCTGCCTGACTCATTTTGAGAGTGTTTTATATTCTATTTTTTGGGATAGCTGATACGATAACAGGTTAAGTCAATAAAAAGACCAACAATATTGACAATTTTATTGAGGGAAAACAACGTGCTTAGTTAGAGTCCCCTGAATGCGGAGTACATTCCGTTACACTTCGGCTTGCTCCACACTTCTGCCATCCCTAAACATACGGAAGATTGTATTTGAGTGTGTAAACTAATTATGATGAAAGAAATGTGCGGCAGGCATTGCTAACTGGTGACAAACTAAAATAATTATCTAAGAGGCATACATGACTGCAAAACGAATATTTTTTACGGGTGGCTCGGGAAAAGCCGGAAAGTATGTTGTGGCCTACCTCCTCGGGCAAGGACATCGAGTGATGAATGTAGACCTGGTTGCTTTGGATCATCCAGGTGTGGATAATTTGATCGCCGATATTACCGATTCTGGGCAAATGTTTAATGCCATGAGTTCATATGCTGGGGTTGATGAGTTGGAACCCGGAACCGGCGTACCAAAATTTGATGCTGTGGTGCATTTTGCTGCTGTTCCGCGGATCTTAATCAACCCCGATAATGAAACTTTTAGGGTAAACACAATGGGCACCTACAATGTGATTGAGGCGGCTGTTAAGCTTGGCATCAAGAAGATTGTAATTGCTTCGTCAGAGACTGCATACGGCGTGTGTTTTTCTGACGGTGAGACCAATCCACGCTCACTTCCGCTGGAAGAGGACTATGATGTAGACCCCATGGACAGCTATGGCCTGTCAAAAGTTGTCAACGAGAAAACGGCGCGCAGTTTCCAGCGCCGTTCAGGTTTTGATATTTATGCGCTTCGTATCGGCAATGTTATTGAGCCGCAAGAATATGCCGAACTATTTCCGGGTTATTTCAAAAATCCTGAAGTACGCCGCAGGAATGTGTTCTGTTATATAGATGCGCGTGATCTAGGGCAGATTGTCAATCTATGTCTAGAAAAAGATGGCCTTGGCTATCAGGTTTTCAATGCCGGAAACGACAACAACAGCGCGATCCTTTCCAGTAAAGAACTTGCTGAACAATTTTTTTCCGGTGTGCCGATTACTCGCGAATTGGCTGAACATGAAGCATTGTTTTCGAATCGTAAAATTCGGGAAGTTCTGGGGTTTAGAGAACAACACAACTGGCGCAAATACGTAAAAAGCAATTGATGCGTAGTAAAGGGAAATGGTCAATATGATTATGATGAAGATCAAATATTTACAATCTCACTATACGGTGTTGCGATATTTCCAGATAGATATACAGATTTACTGCCAGATTGAAAGAGATACCGTTTTTGAGCCACTAACGAGAGTCAGAAAAATGGTGACAAGACAAAAGTAAACATCTTCAGAATTTTAACTTCTCGTCATCGAGTCAGGCCTTCAATACTGATATCGGTTCCCCACTCGAAATATTCAACGTCCTTGATTTTGGATGGCAGAAAGGCAAATGCACTCTCGATCTCTGTAATTTTGCTTTGAGGTGTATCATCTTTCCAAGAAAACAATACAACATGCCTGAGTAGATTCTGTCTCTGTTTTATCGACGTGCTCGATTTAGTGAGGCTCATTTAAATCCTTTCAATGTTCGTGTTGATATTTTTGAAAATCGCTCCCTAATCTGCAACATGGCTGATAGAGTTGCTAAGCACCCGTACGTGCTTCGTGGCACATTTGTTTCTGTAAATTAATCACGATTTCCGGTTCGGTGATCCAGTGTAAAACGGAACTTGAGAAAACCGCATTGAATAACCTATTGAGTTGGAAATCTTTAGCATCTTTATGGAAAAAGGAGATTTCCTTATATTTACTTTCTGCAACCTGAATCATCTCTAATGAGTTATCAAGTCCGATAACTTCTTTGCATGAAGTGGATATCTTTTGGGTCAAATCTCCGGTTCCACAACCTAAATCAAGTATAGTTTCATGATTTCCGGGATTTAACAGTGATACGAGTTCACATCCGAATTTATGAACAAACTCATGGTTGTTGTCATAAAGATCTGGATTCCATTCGAATTTCATAGAAGAAATCTTCCGAGGAATTGTGTTCCACACAGGTCATTATTGATTGTTAAACTTCATTAATAACAGACGATTTACCCTGCTCTCGGATTACATTTTAAGTATTATTAGGTGGTTATATTGTACTTTAGACGATGAATAAAGCATTTTCGTTATTCTAAATGATAATCATAACTCGAATAAGGAAAAATTGAGGTTATTCATGTATCTCTTCAAAGGGAGAAGATCACAATAATTTCAATACTTGGGGCTTGGTTTTTTGCCATTACTTGCTCGATCCGTTCAGATCTTAGTCCCTTGTTTACCCGCTCCAAGTACACACGTTTGTCGGACTCCAAACTGGTTTATACCATTGTTAATCCTGCCAGGCTTTATTTCCTGGATGAACTACTCTATAATTGACTGGTATCAGAGAGTGTAATTAACCAATCGCTGAATTTAACCCTTCTCAATCTGAAAATAGCTATAGGAGAAGACCATGACCGTGGCGAAAGCAACTTCAGCAGAGATCGACAATTTCCTCCAATACCACACACATTGGACTACTGCTGACGGCATGCTGCAGCGCACCTTCACCTTTCGCACCTTTCGGGAGGCTTTTGGTTTCATGACGGAGGTGGCACTGGTCGCCGAGTGCACCAACCATCATCCGGAATGGGGCAACGTTTACAATAAGATCACGGTTCAACTGACAACACACGACGCTGGAGGGATTACTCAAAAAGACTTCGATCTTGCCCATCAAATGGATTCAATCGCCTCACGGCGCTAGAAGGAGGCAACAAAACTGGAACCGGATTTCTCTGAGATTTCTATTCTCTACACTTCGATAAATGTAGGTCTGCTCGTACTAATTTGGCTTGTTCAGATCATTATCTATCCAGGTATGTACGCCTGGGTCAACAGCAAGTTTGCAGAACTGCACAGGGATTATAGTCGACGAATTTCCGTGATTGTCGGCCCGCTTATGCTCGCCCAAGCAGTCCTTGCGTATCGGCAGGTAATTATTGCGCCGGATCTCGTATCGGTAATGCAAGCCATTCTAATCGCTTCTATCTGGAGTGTAACTATCTTCATTTCGGTGCCGCTGCACCGCCGTTTAAGTGCAGGTTACGATGCCCGGTTGATAAAACGGCTTATCAACACCAATTGGCTGCGGACAGTCGGCTGGAGCTTGGTCAGTCTGCTCGATTGGCTAAGGTAATTGGGAAAAAAGGTTCACAGGAATATATCAATCTGAGTAATTCATCCTTTGATTGATGATTGCCAAATCCAATATTACAGATCACATTTCTTGAGAAGGTTACGACAGCTAAGAAATAACTCCACCAGTCGTTTAGCTTTGTTTTAACCACCTAACTTTCAAGATTATTATTTTTCGGACTCTGCCCAACTTTTTATCTTCCCATTTATCTAGGTGTAAGAAATCTATAAGACCCAACACATATACTGTCACCGTACTCACGCTTCGACAGGTGAGATAATTCTAATGGAAAAGGCCACTTGTAATGGGTGCCTTAGTTTTTTGATGCTTACATAGACGCAAGTAGTTTGCTGTTAATAAAAAGAGCAAAAATGATAAAATGGGTGAAAAAATAATTTTTGGAATCTGTTATGATGCGGTGATGGAACTGGTTCGAGATATATGGTTGGTAACGCTGGCGGTGTTGTTTTTGGCTCTTATTGTTATCGCAGCCTATTACAGAGGGGACCTAGAGAATCATCCAGAGATGGGAATGCTTTTCATGATCCTCGGTTTTATCTCCACAATCGTTTTCTTCGGTGGGATATTTCTATACATTGGCGCTGCTTTGGCCCGTAGCATATTGGGATTATTTGCCTAATTATTGGAGCAGAATACTGCACTGGGGGGAAATTGTAGATAAACAGGAAGTATCAATCGTAACGCTGACTTTTGTGCCGAATAGCAGCGTTCTATGCGCTCAAGTAAGTGCGAGTTGGTTAAAATACTCGCCACTTGAGGTCTCCCGAAACTGAAATTTCATTGCATAATACGATGCCTTGCCATGATCGGTATAACCGATCAGTTGTGGGTCACTTTTAGCGTGAAATGAAAAGATGATATTGTAGATACTGTCACTCCATATTATGAGACAGTTCTCCTGCGGGGTGATATCCCAGAGTATATGATTATGGTAATTTCATTATCCTTGTATATTTGAACAGAAAATTGAAAGTTATGAGGTTTGAAATGACACACGCATTCAAGGTTCTTGCCATCTTTGTTTGTATAACCGCTGCTGCAGCTTGTGGTCCGAATCAGAACAAGCGCCAACCTGTCGCAAAGCCTGATCAATTAGTCAAGAAACATGATATCCACGTCAGCTTTAATTGGAACACAGGGAATGATCAAGTTAACCGTATTTCTGGTTTTCGCCTCTACCAAGAAGGTAAACTTATCTGTGAAACTAAAGATCCCAAAAGTAAGCGTATAGATTGCAATTTTGCGAGTCCTAGTGGCTCCTATCTATTCACGATGACAACTTATTTCGAAGATGGGTCGGAGAGCATGCATTCAGAGCCTTTCTCTTATACAATTCCAGACTAAACGAATACTATTGCCCCAGAATCATCTTCCTGTATATCGCTGAAATAGAGACAAGCCCTCTGTCTGCAATTTTTTCAGGAGGGATTTTCTGAATTATGAGAGACCCCAAGAGAAAACCGACCTGAATTTTTCTGCTTTGATCTGTAAAAATTTTGACCTGGCCTGAAAACTTTAGACCACAAGTTTTAATCATATTTGACAGCTAATAATTAACGGGTTCATCATAATTGTTTTGGAATGATTTCCTGTGTGAGAACACTCACGGGTTATGTTGAACTAGTTGTTTCCTCTCCAATTACATCTTGTCACTTGATTCATTAGCAACGATTCGATATACATTAAGATAGATGCTATTGAGAGTGTAGTATATCCAACTCATCATTCCGTCTATCAATACTGTTCGTACATGAGTGTTTGCTGCAACTGTGCGAAATGCCCCCTCAATTAATGAAGGATTGTCATGTGGTTAACTGCATCCTGCTTCCTTGAATTTCAAATTCCAGTTCCTACTCCGTTCCTGCTCATGCTGCGCCCCCGGAGTGGATGGCAGCAGTGGATTGCACGCGAAGAGTACGTTTTGTCACCCAGTGTGCCAGCGGTTGAATTCACAGACTCGTTCGGCAATCTGTGTCAGCGGTTGGTCGCACCAGCAGGGTATTTCTCAGTTCGTACTTCCGTTGACATCGAAACTGCGGAGGCATCCGACACCGCCCCTGGTGCACCGTTTGTAGAAGTGCAACATTTGCCCGATGAAACCCTACCGTTCCTGCACCCAAGTCGGTATTGTGAATCGGATCGTTTCACTGAGATGGCCGCATCACTCGTTTCGGAGCGTGCCGCTGGCTATGACCAATGCACTGCAATCGTCGATTATATTCGTAAGACGATACGGTATAATCCTGGCACTGGACAGCGGATCATCAGCGCCTCCGAGCTAAATGAGTTGGGAAGCGGAGTGTGTCGGGATATGGCCCATTTGGGCATTGCTTGCTGCCGGGCACTATCGATACCAGCTCGCATGGTTGTCGGCTACCTTGAGACGCTCGATCCGATGGATTTGCACGCATGGTTCGAGGCCTATGTCGGAAATAGATGGTACACATTTGATCCAACACAAATCAGTCTGCAAGGAGGACGAGTTGCGATCGCTTTCGGTCGCGACGCTGCCGATGTTGCCATCTACACACAATTCGGCGATCCAGTGGAACTGTTACGTATGAACGTCAGAGTCGGACAGATGTCCTGACCTTCCTGCCAAGACACGGCATAGAGCCTTTTGCAATTGGTAAGAGAACTCAGGCGTTAAAATGTAAGAATAGGTAAAAGCCCTCTAACGGAGAAATCTGTTAGAGGGCTTTTTTATTAGCTATAACACCTGGGAAGTATATCTGAAGAGCTTCAATTCTACTTCCCGAACATGATTATGGTCTCACGGAGAGTCTTGCTTTCATACGCGAACAGTAAGTATTTAAAATTGCAAGTCTATTGTGTCTATTTTTGTGGAGAAATTTGTGCGTACGAGTTAACAATTGTCCGGCAATCTTGGATTAATGCATTTACTGTACATTACTGTAATGCCTTGCTAGACTGGTAATTAAGGAAAAAAATAATTGCACATCATAGAATCAAAGCAGGTATTTACATGGGGAATATGGAGACACGAGAGAGACTCTTCCAGCTTATCTTGGATCACACCCATAGCTGGGAATATTTTATAGGGCATGATTCGAAGTTGGCATATGTTGGACCTTCTTGTGAGAAATACACAGGGTATACAGCGCAGGAATTCATGGATAACGAGAGCTTGCTCTTTGAAATTGTATACCCTGACGACAAGGAAACATTCGCTAACCACATGATGCATGAAAAACTTAACTCCGGTGCGCATACATTCGAGTTCAGGGTCATTGATAAGAATGGAGATATTCGCTGGCTTTCCCATACCTGCCAGCCTCTCTATGATCATGATGGGAATTTTCTGGGAAGAAGAGCCAGTAATCATGAAACCACTGACTACAAAGAAGAAGCTCGAAAAAGCGCCGAGCTCACTGAACAATTAGGAGAAACTTCAACCCTGCTCAATGCAGTTTTGGATGCTATTCCAGATGTCATCGGTGTTCAGGATCTACAACACAACATAATCCGCTATAACAGAGCCGGTTACGACTTTGTAGGTAAAAAACCGCAAGATGTTCATTTGAACAAATGTTATTCAATGATTGGCCATGAAACTCCTTGCGAGATATGCCCCACCAGCGAGGTCTATAAGACAGAAAAAACGGCCCGTAGAGAAAAATTTATTCCGGAACTCGATAAGTGGCTTGATGTGCGTGCCTATCCTGTGCGGGATGAAAAAGGAAATCTCTCGAAGGTGGTTGAGCACCTGAGGGATATCAGCCGGGAGAAGAAGGCCGAAGCAGATTTAAAGGAAGCACATGAGCGTCTTATAACAATCCTGGACAGTATCGAGGCTCATGTATACGTGGCAGATATAGAGACATATGAAATCCTGTTTATGAATCGTAAGATGAAGGATGACTTCAACGCGGATTTAGTGGGAAAGGTCTGTTATGAAGTCTTCCGGAATCAATCAGATATATGCGAACACTGTACCAACAAAAATCTCAGAGATGAGGATGGAAACCCCACTGGTGTGGTGGCGTCGGAATCATACAATTCGATTACTGATTGTTGGTATATGAATTATGATCGGGCAATAAAGTGGGTCGATGGGCGACTGGTGAAACTGCAGATTGCTACGGATATCAGTGTCTCAAAAAGTAACGAGAAACTGCGGGAGCAAATGGCAAAACAACTTCAGCAGGCTCAGAAATTTGAGGCAATCGGCACCTTGGCTGGAGGTATCGCTCACGATTTTAACAACTTACTTACCGGAATTTTGGGACAAGCATCTCTGCTGTCATATGAACTTGATTCTTCTCATCCATGTCAAAAGCGATTGAGTGATATTGTAAAATACGTTCAAAATGCAACTGATCTGACAAATCAGCTTCTGGGCTTTGCGCGTGGGGGAAAGTATGAAGTAAAGGCAATAGATATTAATGATGTCCTGGTTCAAAGTTCATCCATGTTTGGTCGAACGAAAAAGGAGCTGAGTATCCATACGAAGCTGTATCGACCCTCCCCCATTGTAGAAGCGGACCAGAGGCAGATAGAGCAGGTTTTGCTCAACCTGTACATTAACGCCTGGCAGGCCATGCCCGATGGTGGTGAGCTTTATCTGGAAACAAACGTTCTTAAGCAGAGTGAAAACCAACGCAGGGCATATGAAACTGCTTCCGGAAAATTTGTCGTGGTATCAGTAACAGACACCGGAATTGGAATGGAGAAAAAGATAACTGAGCGCATTTTCGATCCATTCTTTACAACAAAACCCAAAGGGCGTGGTACAGGGCTTGGGCTGGCATCAGCTTTTGGTATTGTTAAAAACCACAATGGAATGATCGAGGTAACGAGTAAGCCTGGAGAGGGCTCCACTTTTATGATATATCTTCCCCTTTCTGATAAGGTAGCAAAGACAGCCACTTCCAGCAGACATGAGTTAGCCAGGGGCAACGAATCGATACTCTTGGTAGATGATGAAGAGATGGTAAGTAATGTCGGCAAGGACATGCTGGAGAGCTTGGGTTATCATGTGTTAATAGCGGGCGGTGGCCAAAAGGCAATTGATATTGTAAAAGATGTCAATAAGTTTATAGATCTTATTATCCTTGATCTCGTCATGCCAGGCATGGATGGGGGAAAAACCTTCGAGGTTATAAATGCTCATTCGCCTGAAATACCCATTATTCTCTCGAGTGGCTATTCCAGAAGCGGCAAGGCTGAGGATATCATGAAGAAAGGATGCAAAGCATTTATCCAAAAGCCGTTTGATTTCACGATGCTCTCAAGTATTGTTCGAAAAATATTGGATGAGCGATGATCTGTGTGAATAACACAGATGAAATAGAGTAGTCCCACAACTTATCACCCCTGTTTAGCCTCAACGGCAATGGAGTGTTAATTCCCAGATAGCGTTTTGAGCGTTATGATTGCATCTGTCAATCCTATTTTCCCATCCACATCCTGATCAATGATTCCAGAAGCATCAGCTGGATTTGACAGACTGTTTGAAACCACCTGTAATGCCAAAACAGCATCTGCCAGTTTTACTGGGGTGTAACATTTCTGTCCTGGATTATTCGATAATTCAGTTGTTTCCGGAAATCGCCAGCTCGTGCCATCCGCATCCAGAAATTGAAAGTAGTAGTCACGACAGTTATTGTCGTCCGGGAGGTTCAGCAGATAAGAGCCGCGTGATGGGCTTCCGAGATGGTGGCTCATATTTTGGGCTACCCCATTGATGACAACCTGTGCAGACTGAGGCGCGTCACCATCGGGATCATAGAAAACTGCTATAAAGGTGATTGTCTGGTCTGTAATATAGAGATGGCTCCCCGATGCAATGGCATAATAGGGTGGAGATCCACCACCAAAGTCCTGGACCCAGAAATGGTACCAGGGCCGCGTAGAACCATAGGCGTAGCCAGGACCAAAGTCTTTATACCGGCTGTTCATAATGTTTTTGCGGTGTCCATCGCTGCTTGAATTGTCAGCTGCAGGTGTACTATTTACATCATCTCGCAAAAACTGGATGACGGTTGAAAACCCAGTGGATCTTCCTGTGGCGATATTTTCAGCTATCCAACCACTGTCAGTGTAGTAGGATTTAATTCTGGTCGACCATAAGGTGCCGTCGCAAGAATTGTGTGATAGCCCGCAGTTTGCTGCCATGTCTTCACCATGAACCCGTCCAGCCTGGTTCAAGTCATGGTTGAGATAAATCGGATTGACAGGCGGGTAGTTTTGTGGGAGCAGGATATTGTAGGAGCCGATATACGTATCTCGAAACTCCTGCGGTGCTGTTCGGACTACATTGGTCGCCAGATGGAGTTCTCTCTCCTGCTGGTTGGGATATCCATTGATTTGATCTCCGTAACCGGCAATGAGTGGCGTTGCAGAAAAAATTAAAGCCAAAACCACAGCTCCTATTGCGTTGCGCTCTCTAAATTTCGACCTCGGCATAAGACAGTTTTTGTCACTCAATATTTTCAATGACACTTTTTTCCCTTTTCGCACTGTTGGTTTCTCTGCAATTGGCGAGTTATTACGCCGCATCATCCGTGTACTTTTTCTAAAGATTTTAACAAATCTACTACTTACGCAGCATTCACCCTTTCATCTCTCAAAAGGATAGTACTTACTCATTGAAACGAACTACATTATGCAATGCAGATATTGTGCCAAAATTGCTAAAGCATCCCATACCGGGAGATACATAAGACCGAAATTACGACGCCGATGGAAGAAATGCCCGTTTCGGAAGTGACAAATAATTCGAGTGAGGGAGGAACATTTCCTGTCATCATGGATTCCGGAGAAGACAGGCTGTCAAACGGTAAGTTGCGGGTTCCCTGAACAGAAAAATTACCTATCATCTTCTTTGTCGTCTGGGTAGTGGGGCTCTTTGACAGATATAATGGGTGTTATAGACGATGGCGGCGGTCGAAGCAAATGTCCTGTTATCATACCTTTTGTGGTGCCAAAGGCTGCCACTGCCCATGCGATTAGCAAGCCTATGTAGTAGAAAATACTGGCCCATTTAAATAGGGGAAGGCCGGTGTGGTGGGCTAATTGTGCAATACCTGTAACACAAGTACCCACGGGGAAGGTGAATGCCCAATAGGTTAGGGCAAATCTCATTTGTCTGCGACGAGCCCGAAGGGTTAAAAGCGTTGCAATACAAGTCCATAGGAGCACAAACCCAAAAACAGGTACACTATACAGCACCGCAAACAATTCAAATCCATGTGCAATCTGAGAAGGGACTGCACCCTTTGCAACGGTACCAAGAATTCCAGCAGCGGTCATAGATTGCCCTAAGGGGCCTAAAACAATCCATAGGGTGGGCACTCGAGAGGTACCGGATGTGCCATGATGGGCTAACCGGCTCCAGATCATTGAAATAATAATGAGGGCAGCCACAAGACTGAGCCCGAACATAGAAAAACAGAGGTAAAACATAGTCTCTCTTAATACGCCCACGGGGGTGTAGGGAACAAGCATGGCTCCGATTGCCGCCGATACCATGGGAGGCACAATGGGCATAAGCCATCCCCCAAAGGCGGAGTCCTGTCGCACCTTAAACTTGGTAAACAAGCGATAGGGAATAATTATAGCAGAACCAAGACCGGTCATGGTTCCTATAAACCAGAGAGTCCAGGTAATTTTATGGACAAACTCCTGGCCGATAAAATTATCTCCCAGCAAAAGAGTCCCTCCCGCAACGGTGAGCATGGCCATTGGGGGTGCCCCATAAAATTGTGCCATCATGGGATCTCTGAAATGCTTTTTCCAGACATTTTGTCTCTGGAATAAGAAGGTACATGTCGCAAGAACAAGGCCGATCAGCATAAAAGAAGCAAGGCACCAGACAATAAGCGCAAAACTCTGAAGTTTGTCTGAATATAGAGGTAACGAGGCAGCTGCATTGGCAATAATTCCTGTACCCATCACCGAGGCAAACCAGTTGGGGCCTAGTTCATAGTCATTGGTTGCTCCTGTGACCGAGTAAAAAAAACGTTTCCACCAAAACCCTTTGACGTTTGTATTTTTAAGATCGTTATCCATATCCTGGATCCTACCTGTGAGCAATAAATTTTAGAAATCGAGATTTAATCTGACAAACAAGGGTAATCAATTTCTACAAAATCTGACAGTCATGGTTATTATCTCCGGAAAGAAAATTACAGGAAACACCTTAACCTGCAAGTGCTTTAGGCTTGCCTGTTGTGTTCAGGAAGACTAGACATGTATACTGCAACTATTAAAATGACTTTGCCAAATCTTTTAGTCCGTTCGGATTCAAATATCTTTAGATTCTTTCTGAGAGTTTACAGTCCGGGCCACATGTTTTAGGTTAACCTTATCCCAATAAACCTTCTGGTATATAAAAAATAAATCTGAGGCGAAAATGATACAATTATACACGTGGGGAACACCAAACGGTCGTAAGATTTCGATAATGCTTGAAGAAGTTTCCTTACCATATCAAGTGGTACCAATTGATATTAGCAAAAGTGAGCAATTTGAACCGGCCTATTTAGCCATCAATCCCAACAATAAGATTCCAGCAATTGTTGATGACGACACTGGGCAATCTTTCTTCGAATCCGGTGCTATTCTACTTTATCTCGCTGAAAAATCAGGACAGTTATTTCCAAAAAATGCCAATGACAAATGGCAGGTCATGCAGTGGTTAATGTGGCAAATGGCAGGACAAGGTCCAATGCTTGGACAGGCTCACCATTTCCTTCATTTCAATCCAGGTAAATCTGAATATGCTGAGGAACGCTACCTTCTGGAAGCGAAACGACTTTATAGTGTCTTGGATAAGCAATTGGAAGGAAAACGTTTTGTAGCAATCGACGAGTTAACCATTGCAGACATAGCTATTTGGCCCTGGGTAAGTCGTTATCAATTCCACAAAATAGATTTGCATGATTTCCCGAATGTTCTTGGATGGTATTTAAGACTTGCAAAACGTCCAGCTTTTCAAGCTGGTTATCAGGTTCCAGATGCAGAACAGGAGATCCTTATCCCCTGAGACTTGGGCCTGAAATTCGTCGGGTTTGGTTTTGATTTCTACAAATTAAATGGTCGCGGCCGAACCCATACCCAACTTGCAATAACCAGAGCCCCGAATGCAGTATAACAAACTGCAAAGACCCACGTCGGTGCTCTGTAATATATGATATATTCAAGCACATGAGACATGAAAGAACCGATATAAACGGTGTCACCAGCACGGTATCGTAAAATATTCTCTAACGTCGTAAGCGGACATATTATTCCAGCCCAGGATTGTAGTGTTACCACGACAATAGCTGCAGCATGAGACAATCTTAACCAGGGGTTGTAAATCCAAGACCATCGGCGATATTTACCGAGGAATATAAGTAATAAACCTCCAATCACAAAGGCTACAAACAACACATGCAGTATCAGGATTGCATCCGCTGCTAAATGATAGACTATTTTTGTCAATGTGCCTCGTCTTTAATTCTTTAGAGCAAAGAGCGACAGCCTCTATTCAATTATCATTCGACGATTTTCCGATAGAGCTTTTTCGGTCTATAATTTTTTCTTCAAATTTTTAGCGGGAAACTCATTATTTCCTCTGGTGCAGGAACGCTCTATTCCCAGAAATAGAAAAATGCTTCTTCAGCAGAAATTAATGTTTCCCTGACGACAAGATCTCTTAAACAGATTTCATCCAGAATCTATGTCATCCTGCCCTTTGCCTCTAAGACCTTCATAAATCTGAAATAATTCATCGGGAATACTATTGACAAGTCTGGTGACGTTTTCTCTGGATAAGTGAATGCCTGCGAGGATAAAGTGGTGCTGGACAAATTTGATGAAATCCTCACCCTTGGGATTGTTATCCTTTTCCCAGACATCACTATAAAGATGACGGACAAGCATTTCCCGTGGCGCATTTACGGATACTTTCGCTGTACGGGGAAGTTCCATCTGCGACATTCTCTGAAGCATAGCAATCGTACACAGGAGTTGCTGCCGTAAATGCTCACATTTGTCAAGCTCAAGATAATCGCACAACTGATCTGCAACCGAAACATAGGAACAATCTGCATTAAGGAGCAAAACAATCTCTTCTGCTCGATCCCTGATCTTTTCAAAGTGCCGGTCTCGTTCTTTTTTGCTCTTCTGTTCAGCAATATGCCTGATCGTTTCCTTGTACTGCTTTATGATCTGTTCCACAGTTAAGCGTTTTCTTTTTTCCATTATGCAGTCCTCTGAAGGTCAACAATCTTTAACGTTTTGCAAGACACTCATATCATTTTATCAAAATCTGTTTTTCTATCATCTATTTTGAGGTCGGAATGTGATCTTGTAAACCTATATTTTTAAGATAAGTATATATTTTTAGATACTTCCTGGTAAGGTCAGGATTTGAAAATTTTAGATCTTGGAAGTGGCAAGGATAACCCTGAATTCAGTAGCTTCGAGCCGTTTTCGAAATCCAGTGGAAGGACTGGTTAGCAAATTTTTTATTCTATAAATAGTAAGCCGTAGCAGTTTTCTTTTTCATCTTTTGCCCCCCTTAAAATAATGGATCAGCAGAGTTATCCGGATAATAACTCGTGTACAGGAGACAGGTGTCCGCCTGATATGCTGGCAAAATTTTATTAACCCTGTTTTGCTTTTATTCGACATTGAACTTATATTTGTTTCATATGTATTCCAACATATCATTTTCTTAATCATATTCCGCCTTTTAAGAACGTTAAAGTGGTTCAGTTGACTTCAGAGGAGGACTCAATGAAAACAGTATTGAACGGCCCACCAATCTGGCGTAACATCACCTGGTTCCGCTACCTCGTCCTGGGTTTACTGATCAGTCTGACAACAGCCCAATCCATTAACGCTTTTGAACTTCTTGTCGGAACGGGCATGCCTGGAACGTTTTCGCAGTTTACAGCCCGGGCTCTCTGCAGAATATTGGAACGGCAAAATGATAATCTCAGCTGCAATCTTGTTAGATCAGAGGATGAGCTGGACATCCTGACAAACGTGCAGGGTGGTTCTTTAGACCTTGCCCTCGTCGACTCCCAGCTGCTCAGTGAATCATTTTCTGGAAAGGGATCGTTTAGATTTCTCGATATTTCCTATGAGCAACTCCGTATTATTACACCATTATACAATATTCCTGTTGTTTTTATAGTCAGACCTGATGCAGGTATTGACTCGTATCAACAATTGCCCGGCAAACGTATCAATGTCGGGGCCCCAGGATCACAGGCACAATATCTGCTCAAGGCATTTATGGATGCTCAAGGCTGGTCCGAAGATGACTTTACCCTCATTACTGAGCTTTCGCCCTCAATGTATCAGGATAAGATTGCTTTTAATCAGGCAACTATCCAGGCGATGGTCCACCGTGGGATTCACCCTGACCCAGCTATCGGCCAATTACTGAATCAGGGCCAGGCAAAACTGATTGGGCTTAACGGTGATGCTGTCAAGAAAATGATTACTCTCTATCCGGGTGTTTCGTTGCAAACCCTGGCAGAAACAGGCTATAAGAATATTACTGGCCCCCTCGAGACATTTGGCACAACAATGATTCTTATCACTTCTGCTGATATGGATAATGAAACGGCTCGGCTCGTGACTGAAACACTGCATAAAAATAAAGCCTTCTTCCAGGCAGTTCATCCCTCATTGTCGACATTTACTGTCAATTCGAAGCCTGAATTGTACGGCGGCCTCAAGGTCCATGAGGCTGTTCTGGAGTGGATTGCGGACAAGTGAGACATCCCATGGCCACTCTAGAGGATAAATGATAGCAGAGATGAGTCCAAGCTAGGCTGTTGTGCCTTCAATAGCGGCCATTGGAATACTATTCACCGATACCATGGGATAGATAGGGTTTGTTCAGCTTGAAGACCATCACACCCACTATTTATAGCAAATGACTGAACAGCTCTCTCTTGTTTTTTTCGGCAATAACAAAGAACTGCTCCAGGTCCCGACATTTCAAGGAAAGATTCTGTATCATCTTAACAGACGTGCTTCAATAAAAGATATTATTGAGGCAGTCGGAGTGCCGCATACTGAAATCTGCCGATTAGTACACAGTGGTAATGAAATATCTTTTAAGTATATTCCTTCAGGGGACGAGGAGATTCTGATTTATCCATTTGATAAGCAAAATAACTGGCGGACACCGTCTGCACTCAGGCCGCAGCCGTTTGACAGTCTGAAATTTCTTGTTGATATGACTGCGCTGAAACTTGCTCGCAATCTCAGGATGGCGGGTATGGACACTGTGACTGTTGTGGGCAGGAAATTAAAGGATATTGTGAAAATAGCGAGTTCAGAAAAACGGATTGTTATCACGAAAAACAGGGAACTGGTGAAAATTGGAGGTCTGCTTTTCGCTCAGTTGCTCCGTTCGGATGATCACAGAAAACAGTTGCTGGAGGTTGAGGAGAGGTATGATCTAGCAGCTGTTGCAAAACCTATGAGCCGATGCCTGGTCTGTAACGAAATCCTTCTTCAAGTGCCAAAAGAGAAGATAATGCATCGTCTCGAACCGCTCACAAGGAAGTATTACAACACGTTCAAAGAGTGCTCTTTATGCAGGAAAATCTATTGGCCGGGATCTCACCATGATCGTATGATAGAGACATTCGACTTCCTGTGGGAAAAGTGATTGTTTGGAAGTAGGGGGTTATTGGCCTGTTGTTTGTAAAACTAACCGACATCATATCAGTTTGATGAAAAGAGCAGACTCAGTAATGCTGAATAGGCTACCAAATAGACTGATCCCCAGCTGAACTATTCAGTTCTATACGCATCTTTGAGTTGTCTTTCGGCTGCCGTCTGATTCCGATGCCGATGGCCGCGGGTTCGAATCCCATCTCGCCCGCCAGGAATAGCGGCTGCTAAGAAGCTCATCCTTTGTTTTCTTTTTGTTCCTCTATCGTTTCCTCTACCTTTTGCTGTGCGTCTTCAACTGCCTTTCCGGCATCCTTCATCACTTCTTCGGCTGCTTTACCAGCGTCCTTGGCAGCTTTATCAATTTCTTTTCCTGCTTTCTCCATTGTCCCTTCTTGCTCACATCCGGTAATGCCTATGGTAAACAAAGCTATGACCAAAATAAGAAGGCTATTTATTAGTTTACGATTCATTGCATGTCTCCTTTTTTATTTATTTACTGATTATTAATGCCCAATCGGTAAAGAAAATGAGCGAGAAGAACGAACGTTATATAGAGCCAGTTTTAGGGGCTGAAAAATTCTTTCCTTTTGAGATGAGATAAATTCTAAGTACTGACTCTGAGAAGGACAAGGATGACAATGCCCATAAAACCAGTTTTAAGCCATCCTTCGTCGTCTAAAGTTTCGATTCTGATTACGTTCAACCTTGAATGTCCTTTTTTATTATGGAAAGTTTCTGGCTTGGATTATACAATGATGAAGGGATAAGTCCTGGGAAAAAATTGAGGAATAATAATGGAACCAGCATTCGCAGTAACGATGAGATCTCTAGCTACAATTTTACTCATAGTTCATATGATATTGGGATTTTTTGTGTGGTCTGACGACTATGCTGATAACAGGTTGAGAGTGATCAGACTCAGTTTTGTAATCATACTCGCTATTATATTGCTTTTTATCATTTACCTAACCGGCAGATATCAGCCATGACCGTTCGGCCCGAAACACCTCGGAAATATACAATATTGCCGATTGTGATTCAAATGATCGTGATATTAGTTCTGTATATTTGAAAATGGAGGGCTTGAATTCCGGGTCGCCTACCAACGTTAATGGGATTTAGATAAACGAGAAGCTCTCTGTTATTATATTGTGCAGAGTGTTGTTTTTAGTGGAGTGGATCAATTTCATTCATTCTGGATCCAATATTCGATACATCTCTGTATGGTCTGCCCCTTTTTCAGAATGGATAGCTGCATCGCGCCAGATATCAAGACAGGCATGTCCCAATCTCGCAGGAATTTGCAGATTCTCAGCCAAATGAATGGCAGTGGTAATATCTTTTGTCATGAGGTGAAGAGCAAAACCAGAATCAAATGTTCCTGATAGCATGAATTGCATAACCTTATTTTCTGATGTGTTATTTTTGCCTGTTGAACTATTTAGAACCTGAGTTATGACGTTCTGGTCAAGACCAAATTTCTTTCCGGTGTGGAGGGCCTCGACGGTAGCCACCAGACTGGCGGCAGAAACATAGTTATTAAGCGCCTTCATTGCATGACCGGTGCCGACGTCACCGGTATGATAGATTGATGAACCGATCACATCCAAAATCGCTTTGCATCGCTGTAATGAATCCTTTGAGCCACCGAACATGATGGTGAGTGTTCCCTGATGTGCTCTCTTGACACCTCCGGATACAGGAGCATCCACCATAGTAATATGATGTTCTGCCAGAATTTCGGCTAATTTCCTTGAGCGTAAAGGGTTACAGGAACTCATGTCGATTATTATGGCGCCGGGACTAAGGACTGACACGACACCTGGCAATGATTTGCCTCCAAGTACCGAGGTGAAGACATCATCTGAGTCGGGCAACATGGTGATAACGATATCGGCGTCTTGGGCCGCTTGAACAGCAGAGGAACAGACCTGACAGGTAAATTCTCCAGCGAATCGCTCGGATGTGTCGGCGTTGACGTCGAAGATAGCAAGGTGATAACCAGCAGCATTCAGTCTTCCTGCTATTGGATATCCCATCATCCCCAGGCCAATAAAAGCGATACGGTTGTCCTTGCTAAGAGCTACCATGGAAATTAAACCTCTATTTCTTTAGAAACTTCTTTTGCGATACGAGAACTATCAATAGCGGCCGGAACAGAGCTGGATCAATGGCGTTTTGGATCCGGCGATTATTGTCACCATTTCCTAGACAGCTTCGTCTTAGAGCGTATCGATCCAGTCACAGAGAAGGTCGATGCCTGTTTTCGTGTTATGGCAATAGAAATCTATGAAGTCGGGACCGATATCCTGATCAAGTGGTATCTGTTCGCTTGCGGTAAGAGCTTGGGCTCCGTCAAAATCAACATAGGCAATACGAACGGTCAGTTCTTCATCAGGCCGTCCAAAAGCCTTTCCAGGGAGAAAGGCGACACCTGTTTCATCAAGGGCTCGACGACAAAGCTCTGATGATGTAAAAATTTGATTTTTGATAAATTTGTCTGCAATCGGCGTGAAATCGGGAAACAGATAGAAAGCGCCTTTAGGAGAGATGACCCGGGCTCCGACGTCTCGCAACCTGGATGCCGACCACTCACCCAGCCGAGCCAGAATCCTTCTGCTATGGGCAAGGTAGCGCTCAATTGCTATTCCACCTTCAAAGGCTCGAACCGCTGCATATTGAATCGGTGCCGCAGTGGATGTATATGTCTCACTCGCGACAGCTGCCATTACCTTCTGCAACCATTTCAGTGATTCAGGAAAAGCAAAGGTGCCAAGCCTCCAGCCCCCTGCTCCACACCACTTCGACAGGCCAGAGCTGACGATGGTTCCCTCGGGATAATATCTGGCAATCGAGACATGTTCCCCTGAATGAGTGAGTTTGCCATAGATCTCGTCGGAGAGGATGATGATGTCATATTCCCTGGCGATCTCGCCAATCTCTTTAAGTGTGTTTTGGGAGTATGTTCCTCCTTCAGGGTTGCCCGGGTAATTGAGGATAACGAGACGGGGGCGGCCGGGGTCCTGTTCGCATAACTGACGCAGATGATCCGGCTGCAAACGCCACTCATTCTCGAAGGAGGTGGGGATTGATACTACCTGACGCCCGACAATCTTGGCTTGAGGGGAGTAGGAAACCCAGCAGGGTGTCGGAACAACCAGATCCCCATAATAGCAGACCTGGAGCAGAAACATCAATTCCTTGGAACCCGGGCCGATAAGAACGGAGTCTGTATTGAAATGGGTGCCGTCATGCTTGGAATGGAATTTTGCGACCGCCTCTCTCAGGGCGTGAAGACCCTGTACCGGCAGATAATCTTTCTGGTGTGAGTTCTGTCGGAGTGCCTTTTGTACCACTTCGGGAACCGGAAAAGGGGACTGCCCCAGACCCAGCCTGTAGACATGTTTCCCCTGACGAATTAACTGATTGGATTGGTTGTTGATTGCCAGTGTGGCCGATTCACTTAGTCCCCGGACATTCAGGTTGATAGATACATGGCTCTGGTTGTTCAGCATATTTTTCCTCTTATTTCAAATGCCGGTAATCTCCACTGAGCCATCTTATGATGTTTAAACACTCTTTGTGCCTGGAGCGAGAAAGAAGGCCTATGGGTTGTCCAGATAAATATATGGTCTTTTTAATAATGATCAATTATTTGAGATGGAAATAGTTTCTGATTATCATAATTCATAAAAGATTATACTCAAACTGACAGAGAGCGGGGTACCGCCTGATTCTATTGAGGTACTGACATGTCAACATTTCGAAAATCCCAAATGTCTCTCTGAAAAGATTTCACACCGTATATTCTCTTTACACAGTTATCGTAGAGTTCGCTAGAGAAGAGTATGATACTTTTAATCTTTACTGTGTATTGCCGTTGTGGAATAAAAACTCTATGAAACTGTTTGAGTTCGCTTATTCCCACTATTGCGAGAAGGTTCGCTGGGTGCTGGTCTTTAAAAAGATCCCCTTTCAGGTCGTCACTTTAATTATAACCATCTCTGCAAACCTTTATGGTAGAATAGCAGCAGGAACAAATGCATAAAACAGACTACCATCACCCGGAGGACATCATGGCAACCATGAAAGCACTGGTAAAGTCGAAAAATGAGCAGGGGTTGTGGTTGGAAGACGTGGATGTACCTGTCCCTGGTAAAAACGAGGTTCTTATCAAGATACTCAGGACTGCCATATGCGGAACCGACGTCCACATCTATAATTGGGACGAATGGGCGCAAAAAACGATACCCGTCCCCATGGTCGTTGGCCATGAGTTCGTAGGCAGAGTGGCGGGATTGGGTGAAAACGTTCACGACTTTGAAAAAGGGGACCTGGTCTCCGGTGAAGGTCACCTGGTGTGCGGCCACTGCAGGAACTGTCTTGCTGGACGGCGTCATCTCTGCTCCCGTACCAGTGGTGTGGGAGTCAACCGAACCGGGGCCTATGCCGAATATCTCTCCATTCCTGTGACCAATGTCTGGTATTGCGATCCCAGCATCCCGCTCGATATCCTCACCTGTTTCGACCCCTTGGGTAACGCCGTCCACACCGCACTCTCTTTCGATATCCTTGGTGAAGATGTTCTCATCACCGGTGCTGGTCCCATCGGCTGTATGGCCGCCGCTATCGCCAGACACGCAGGCGCCCGCCATATCGTCGTCACCGACCTGAATCCGTATCGTCTGAAACTGGCACAAAAAGCAGGAGCCACACGGGTGGTGAATATCGGCGAAGAGGATCTGCAACGGGTACAGATGGAGCTCGAGATGCGTGAGGGATTTGACGTGGGACTGGAGATGTCGGGTAGCCCCGCAGCCCTCAATACCATGCTCGACAGCATGTGTCACGGTGGGAAAATAGCCCTGCTCGGCATCCTGCCAGACAACAGCGCGATCGACTGGACCAAGGTGGTTTTCAACGGCCTCACCCTGAAAGGCATCTATGGTCGGGAAATGTTTGAGACCTGGTACAAGATGACCGCTATGATCCAGACAGGACTGGATATCTCCGACCTTATCACCCACAGGTTCCACTATACCGAGTATGAAAAGGGGTTTGAAGTGATGCGGTCCGGTAAATCGGGCAAGGTTGTCCTAAACTGGGAAGAAAAGGAATAAGATATGACTTTGGAAAATCTTGATAAGGCGCTCAAGAGGGAACTGATACACCTGAACAAGGAGGGGAGGGCGAAACAGCCCGAACGGATTATCACCGGTTATATTTCTGCCACCGGAGTACACGGTCCCCGTTACAGACTTGCAGGCCAGGAAAAGGAGTTCATCCGCCTGAACTCCAACTCCTACCTCTCACTCTCCAATCATCCGGCCCTGATCAAAGCGGCGGACACGGCGACGCACGCTTGCGGTGTAGGACCGGGTGCGGTACGGTTTATCGACGGTACCTATTCTTACCATATCGACCTGGAAAACAGGGTTGCGAAGTTTGTGGAAAAACCGGCAGCCAAGATCTTCAATTCGGCATATACTTCGAACTGTGGTCTGGCGCTTGCTATCAGCAATAAAAAAACTCATTGGGTCGGTGACCAACTCAACCATAATTCGATTATACGTTCCATGCGTATTGCGGGGGTACCAAGCGGTAACAAGTCGATCTTTACCCATAACGACATGGATGATCTCAGTCGATGTCTCCGTGAGATAGAAGGCGACATCGAACGTGTCGTGGTTGTCTTTGACGGTATCTTCTCAATGCGTGGCGACTACGCGCCCATTGATAAAATACAGGAGATCAGCCGGGAATACAGCGGGAAATTTCATGACGGTGTCATCACAGTAGTCGATGACTCCCATGGCATCGGTGCCTACGGAAAATCAGGGCGGGGCACGCCGGAATACTGCTCCACCTGGCCCGATATTGTGGTCGGCACCTTCGGCAAGGCATTCGGTGTCAACGGCGGTTTTATCGCAGCCAGTGACACCGTCATCGAGGCGGTCCGCCAGAAGGCGGACACGTACATCTACACCAATCCTTTAAGCGTTGCTGACTGCGCAGCCGCAACAACAGCACTCAACATCTGCGACAGCAACGAAGGAAGAACACTGCTTGCCGGTCTCGAGGAGAGGACAACCCAGTTTCGAGAGGGACTCAACAAACTTGGAATGGAATCGATACCGGGCCCACACCCGATTGTACCACTTTTAGTGCGTGATACCAATAAGACAAGAAAGCTGGTGAACGATCTCTTTGAGGCGGGTATCCTGGTCGTCGGACTCACCTTCCCGGTAGTTCCCAAAGGGGATGAATCTATCAGGTTCCAGATAAACGCGGCCCACACCAAAGCGGATATTGATTACGTGCTCGGAGTACTGGCTTCATTCTCCTGAATGACGTCCCTTTTAAAAACTGCCCTATTTATGATCACGGAGTCTTTCATCGTTTTCCATGAAAGTTTCCGTGATCTCTATCAGCGGCTGATAGATGTAATGACCCCGACCATTGACATACTCCGCATGCCGGTTGCCATCGTTGTATAGCGGATGGCAGATTGAATCCTGGGTGTAGGTGAATGGGTATGACCTGGACCAGGTATATCGTCAACCCGAAGGAGAATTACCTAAAAATATGGAGTG
The DNA here is from genome assembly GCA_963776075.1 of uncultured delta proteobacterium. Taxonomy (GTDB): domain Bacteria; phylum Desulfobacterota; class Desulfobulbia; order Desulfobulbales; family Desulfocapsaceae; genus MADRE3. The sequence continues at coordinate 74,438 of CAVZLG010000007.1, read as the reverse complement.
ATCTTACAGGGGATAATCGGACTATAGACACAATTTTTATACCTGAAGTAGGACTAATCGCATACCCACCCTGTCGGGTAAAGATCATTGTAAACTTGTCCATTTTAATGATAGAATTAGATGTTTACGTTCTGCAATAATGAACTAATAAAACGATGGGATATAGAATGAAAGGTTCTTACCAGCAGAAAAAGGAACAATTGACCAAAACGCCTAGAACATGGCTTATAACAGGTGTTGCTGGATTTATTGGTTCCAACCTTCTAGAGGCACTTCTGGAAATAGACCAGAAAGTCATTGGGCTTGATAATTTTTCTACGGGTTTTCAAGTTAACCTTGATGAAGTACGTGACAAGGTTTCATCCGAGCAATGGCATCGTTTCCATTTTATCAAAGGTGATATTTGTGATAATGAGGCGTGTGCCACTGCATGTAAAGATGTTGATTATGTCCTCCACCAAGCGGCACTTGGTTCTGTTCCAAGATCAGTTGAAGATCCGATCACAACTAATGTAAATAATATTAGCGGCTTTCTCAATATCCTGGTAGCTGCTCGCGATGCTCGTGTAAAACAGTTTGTTTACGCAGCCTCAAGTTCAACGTATGGTGATCATCCGGATCTGCCGAAGCAGGAAGATAAAATCGGCAAGCCTCTCTCCCCCTATGCTGTTACCAAATTGGTTAATGAACTCTACGGAGAGGTGTTTTCTCGAGTATATGATTTTAATACTATTGGATTGAGATATTTCAACATCTTCGGTCAAAGGCAAGACCCTGATGGTGCGTATGCGGCGGTTATCCCCAAGTGGTTTGCGGGTTTATTGAGTGATGAACCGATATTTATTAATGGTGATGGTGAAACAAGTCGGGATTTTTGTTTTATTGAAAACTGTGTCCAGGCAAACATCCTAGCTGCTACGGTTGACACAAAACAAGCTCTCAATCAAGTGTACAATATAGCTTTCGGTGAAAGCACAACACTCAATACACTTTTTGATCTCATTAGAGACAGGATAAAAAACAAAATACCTGGAACTTCTGAAGCAAAACCCATTCATCGTGATTTCAGAGCAGGAGATATCCGTCATTCTCTGGCAGATATTAATAAGGCAAAAAAATTACTAGGATATTCGCCTGAGTACTCTGTTCGTGCTGGCCTTGACAAGGCTACTGACTGGTATCTAAGACGTTTTTGTCGACCTGAAAAAATCTAAGGCAAGAGATCCTTATTTTACCCAGATCTGATCGAAAACCAGTTATGTCAATTTAGACATGAATAGAAAATTATTCTTGTGAGCATTAACAGCACGCACCCACTTTTGTAAGATAATCAGGTCATCATTTTATATTCTAGCATAGGTGAAAATTCCAGTTTTCCATACTGAAAAATTCTATTATTCCTGAAAAAGCACATTTTTTCAAACTTGTTTATACTTAATACACTGTTATTATTGATTTTTACATAACAGTACAGAGGGTACAATTCTTGCAAGAATTTCTTTTGTGATGATCAGAAACAATGTCGGCCTTGGCGGGTCAAGGATCAGGGAAAAGAAATCACCTTAATGGAGGTATCTTCCGGGTGGAGAAATATATTTACAACGTAGAATGGCAAGAAGAACGGCAGAGGTTTGCCGCTAAATGTCCAGGCTATCCATCCTTGAACTGGTATGCAGAGACAGAAGAAAAAGCGATTGAAGGATTAAAACACATTATCTCCGCCATAGAGAACCAGTTTATTACATATTTTTATGCTCAATAGACTGTAATAAAAAAAAAGTAACGACTTTTCGTATAGGGCGTGAGAGAAGGTTGGTTGGCTCTATACATCTTCCCTTCCAGAGATGCCTGCCTGCCAATAGTCCATATGGTGCAGTCTTCTGTAAGATACCCTGGTCATCGTTTTAAAATATTGGCCCTGGCGAGACTAATGCAAAGGCATATTACAGAGGTTAATAAATGCCGGGATTTTTTTGCCCCGGTTGGGATGCTGTGAAGTTACAGTCTCGATTAGGTTGAGTCGTTCACTCATATGACCTCAGAAGTTAACAGACAAAGATAATCCATAATCATACTCCGTTCTGGATAAGAGTCTTTAGAGCTGTCTGCCGCTTGTTGGTATCCTGCTGCCGTATTGCCATAGCGAGTGCTTTACGAGTACCGGCAAAGACGGCAAGTTTTCTTGCTCGGGTGAGTCCTGTGTAAATGAGGTTACGATAGAGCATCTTGAAGTGCTGTGTCAGCACAGGGATAATCACCGTAGCAAATTCACTGCCCTGTGATTTATGGATGGTAATGGCATAGGCAAGATCCAGTTCGACAATATCTTCCTTCTGATATTCTACCTCTCGGCCATCCGGGGAAAAGGCCACTATCAATGTCAGATTTTCGTTGTCAATCGATTTGATACTGCCAATATCACCGTTAAATACTTCAAGGTCATAATTATTGCGTCGGTGAATCACCCGATCTCCCTCACGAAAGATTCGCTCACCCACCTTGATCTGGGATTTGCCTTTTCCAGGTGGGTTGGCGGCTTGCTGGACGACCATGTTGAGGTTGGCTGTCCCCAGGCTGCCCCGGGTCATTGGAGAAAGAATCTGTATTTCAACCCCCTGACCATGATATTTGGGTATCCACTCGAGATAAAGTTTAACAACAATATCTACAGCAGTCAGACCGTAATGTAGGGATGACCAAGGATGTACCTTCTTCAACACGGTTTTCAGTTCATCAATCTGGTTCTCAGTCTTAGTAAGCTGCTCCAGATCCACATGCTGAAACTTATTTGGCACCACAAAATCATGTTCATAGGCTGAGGTAATAGTTTCCTGGGTGCAAAACTCGTAGGGGGTACTTTCGGTTAACAATTCCTCCAGCTGTGGAAGCTGCCAGTCAAAGGCACGCTTCACCCGGGCAACAAAACTGATCTGCTCTTTCGTGGCCTCATCGGAATCGATGAAAAGGCAATCATGCCCTTCCTGCCAGATTGTTGGTTTCTTGAAAGGAGAATCAATGGCTGGGCTTTTACCTTTGTTGATTTGGTGAGCATACTTGACAATGTGTGATTCCCGAGCCTGGCGGAATACTTGAGTGAGTTTAAAACATGGAATGACGCCGGAAGAGATGGCATCTTTCAGCACATTCCCCGCACCTACTGAGGGAAGCTGGTCTGCATCACCAATAAACAGTACTTGGCAACCCGGAGGAACTGCTTTAAGCAGAGAGGCTGACAGGTTGATGTCCAGCATAGAACATTCATCAACAATCAGGAAATCAACATCGAGCGGCTGTTCTTCATTTTTCTGAAAAATTCCACGTTGCCACTCCAGCAGCCGATGCAGCGTTTTAGCCTCCCGGCCGATCACTTCTCCCATACGCTGAGCAGCCCTGCCTGTAGGGGCCGCGAGCAGGACATTCTTGTCCATCGCTTCAAGAAGACGAACGATGACCAGTGTCGTTGTTGTTTTGCCACAGCCTGGACCACCCGTGAGAATAGCAAATTGATGCTGTATCACTCCCTGAACGGCCTCAGATTGTTCTACGCTTAAATTGATCTCTTTGAGCTGACAAAATTTGTTGACCCAATAAGCAATCCGTTTTTTATCTACCTGCACCGTTCCAGCCATGGCCCTCAAATTTTTGGCGACACTCTCCTCATCATAATAGAGGGACTTAGAGTAATAACAACTCTGCGATTCTCCTTTGTCATTTGTCAAGATTCTCACTCTGAGATGGTTTTCATCTTTCATCAAGGCAAGATACCTATCAAGGAGGTCGCCCAAATCCATTTCCAGCAGTTTTTTTACCTCAAGATCAATCTGGTCTGCCGTCAGATAGCAATGGCCTTGTTCCCGGCTGGCGGCCAGAACATGACGAATGGCTGCCACGATGCGCTGCTGGCTGTCTTTTGATAGGCCAATGGAAAGAGCGACCTGGTCAGCCGAGAAAAAACCAATCCCATAAAAATCATGTGCGAGTCGGTACGGATCTTCAGTAACAGTAGCAATAGCCTTGTCGCCATACTCCTTGTAAATCCGCACGGCGAAGAGGGTGGAGATGCCGTGGCCCTGAAGAAACATCATCACTTCGCGGATTGCCCGGTGTTCACGCCATGCCTCTTCAATGGTGGCCAGTTTTTTTCTGGCAATACCGGGAACTTCAGTCAGTCTGTTGATTTCCTTTTCAAAGACATCCAGCGTTTTCTCACCAAAGTGTTTGACAATCTTCTTGGCTGTTTTGGGGCCGACTCCCTTAATCAGTCCAGAACCAAGATATTTTTCCAGGGCTGCAGCTGTGGCTGGTTTTTTTTCTATGGCCTCTATGGCTTTGAACTGTCGTCCGTACTGGGGATGGATAAACCAGTTTCCCCGAAACTCCATGGTAGCTCCAGCAAAGACTTTTGTTTGATGGACGGTGACAATTTCTTGACTCTCTGGGCTGTTAAATGGATTGATCCGTAAAACTGACCAACCGCTGTCTGTGTTATGGTATGTAACCCGGTGGACAATGCCCGTGAGAGTTTCAAGGATGGTTTGCATGATTAAGCTCAGAACAGGAAAACAAGGTTTTGAAAACCTTCAATCTGCTTGGGGACAAGCTAATTTGGCAACAATATTTTTCATCACAACAATTGTCCCCCCCTTAATTTATAATTATATCAGTCTCATTAGGCTCATTCACAGCGTTTAGATCTTGCCGATGGAAGATCAACAAAAATTGTTATTGATTTCTGCCCTAAACAGCATATCCATCAGCTTTTGAACATGGCAAATGAAGGTTTTTTTCTTATGTAAGCATAGCAAGACCTTTTTCAAGGTCGGTTATAATGTCCTCACAATCCTCAAGACCTATATTAAGGCGCACTATTGTCTTGCCTGCATATCTTGACGGTGTCGCACGATTAACTTTGGATGCAGTCAGCAGGCTCTTGTATCCACCCCAACTGAACCCGAGGTGAAACAGTTCAAGAGAATCAATGAAAGCGGCCAACTGCGACTCACTGTATTCATCTTTAAAGGTGAATCCAAAGAGGCCGGAGGAACCACTGAAATCTCTTGCCCAGAGGTGATGTTCCGGATGGGACGGAAGCGCAGGATGGAGAACCTTGTCGACAATGGCAAGAGATTCCAGCCACCTTGCTATTTTGAGTGCCGACTCCTCATGCTGCCGTAGCCGGGTCGCCAGCGAATGGAGACCACGCAGGGCGAGATAACACTCCTCGGCGGGAGTATATATCTCCATTTGCCGGTAGAGTTTCTCAAAAGGTGACCGGTAACGATCATTAACCGTGGCCGTCCCGGCAAGCACGTCGGAGTAACCGGAGATATACTTTGTTACAGAATGAATAGATACATCAATACCGAGGTCAAAGGGTTTCAGGTAGAGCGGGGTGGCCCAGGTGGAGTCGAGTAGAGTGACGATGTTTCTTGGTCGGGTGATGGCAACGATTTCCCGAATATCCTGGATTTCGAAGGTGATCGAGCCCGGAGATTCAAGCAAGATCAGCACGGTGTTAGGCTTGATGTACTGCTTGATATCAGCCCCAACATCAGGAGGTACCAGAGTAAATTCAATATTGAATTTCTTTAACACCATTCTACAGAACCGCTGTGCCGGGCCATAGGCATTATCGCAAACAAGTATATGGTCACCACTTTTGGTGAAGGCTAGAAGAGAGGTCTGGATAGCGGCGATCCCCGATTGAAACACCCTTGTTACAGCTCCCCCCTCGAGTTCACACATTGCCGCCTCGAATTGTCTCTGGGTTGGCAATCTGTCGGTGCCGTAGGTGATTCCCTCATATTCTTGTTTCCTTACCTTTACCATCTCGCCATAATTATCGAAAAGTACGGTAGATCCTTTATAAATAGGTGTATTTATTGTCGTGGCTGGGGTGGTATCCCTTTGAGGCCAGAGCTTACTGATTATCCGGGTCTGTTCTTTCATATATTCAGCCATAAGCAATACTGCCAGGAATGTCACCATGTGTCTGAATGGCAGGCAGGGTTATCAAAGTTTCAACGCCACCGAGACTCTCGGCAAAGGAAATTAGTTGCAATCTCTCCAGAACCTCACGGGTTGGATTACCGGTGCGAGTATAATCGTAACCGGTACTTCGTCCCACTCCTGGATGCCGATAAGTTGCACTGGGATAGATAGGAAAGCTGATCCCTCCGGTATGATCGTCGTGACCCACTCCTATCTGTACACTTCGAGTAACCAGATGGTTAGATACAGGTTTCATTTAGTCAGACCTCTGTTGATGAGAGTTTACTTTTTGACAGAGAGTTAAAATTATAATGTTCCAGCAAAACATAAGATTTAAACGGCAATAATCTACCATCACCTATCAACTGAACACTTTTTCCCAACAAATTATCAGCGACAAGAGTCAGTAGGGTGCCGTGATTGTTTCTCAACAAGTATTCTAGCAGGGCCGGCGATTTCAGCTGACAATTCTCGGCTGGAAGGGACAACTCATAGATATAAACTATTCCTCTACCTGAAAAGTTTAAGAGCAACCTTTGGAAGTTGACCTTTTTTCTTTAAATCTTTTATTGGTAGTCTTTCGTCACGGCTTGAGATACTAATACATTCTTTCGAAACAGATTATTCCAGACAATATATCTCTCATTGAAGCGCTACACTTAACAACCCTTAATTACCTGAAATATGGTTTTTCAAATGGCTATATGTTGTAATATTTCAGGATTGCCAATCGAACTGGAAAGTGTATGAAAGATCGGTATATGCTCAGGAGATGAATTGAGTTAACCTAAAAGCAAGGGGGAACTGTGTCGTCACGTCAAAAATGCTGGGTGCTTGGAGGCGGAAGGTTTGGCCGCCGTGCTGTAGAACTACTAAGAAAGAGCGAGCCTAATAGTGAAATGGTTGTAATAGATAGGCTGCCAGTCCGAGATTTACCGAATGATATCGAGATAGTTTGTGCTGACGGAGTTGAATGGTTTACTGAAAATTTCTCACCAGCTGTAAGGGTTAACAAGATTGTTCCGGCGCTTCCAATTCACCTGGCAGCAGATTGGATAAAAAAGAAGTTGGCAAACGAACAAAGAATCGTGCGCTCTGTTGAGATTCCGGATGAACTGATTCATCATTTCCCAAATCCTATATTTTTGAGCCCCAGCCGCTTCGTAACGTCTTACGCCGATTTCATTTGTCCTTCAAACTGTTCAGAGCCTATCGATTTCTGTACATATACCAACAAACCAAGGCCCCAGCAGTTGGATCGTCTTCTTGAAACAGTAATCTTTGAAAACTTCGTACCATTGATCCTGTCAAGTCGTCAGTTTGCCCCGGGAGTAGGCGGTTTTTTCCCGGAAGATTTATGGGTTCTCCTCGAGAAAGCCAGGTTACTATCCGGTTCTCGTATATTAATTGGTACAGCTTGCAAATGCCACGGTATTGTGGATGGGCTCTGCCACACTATGTAATAGGTTTTTAGACGAGGCTACTTGATAGTTTCTAAACCCGTTTTTTGCAGAGGGGTGGCTCCATAAGGATGGAGTTTCCAATTTGGATAACAGGAGAGATTTTTCTTCGGCGGTAAGAAGTTTCGGGCACATTCAGGTAATACAGCTACTCTTCCTCTACCATTACAATCTACCTGCGTCCTCCGCCCCCTGCGCGTCCTCCGCCCCCTGCTCGGGCAGCTCCCCCTGTGCGGGTACGTACCTCTGAACGAACATTCGCTCTCGCAGCTGGCCGATTATAATAATGATTCGCTCCTGATCGATAGTAGTTATCATACTCCCAGGCATTGCGATGGTAGTAACTGGTACTCCCACTATATCCCGTTGAATTACATCCTGCTAATGTGATCATGAGAAGTGCGGCAAAAATCATATATAAAAACGGTGTCATTCTTTTCATATCAGCCTCAAGTTGTTTACTGGATTAGCGATTGCAATGACTCAATCATTCGGACGAGATCTTCACCGTGATTGATCGTTGTGTCAGGGGGGCCAATGTAGATTGCGATCGCCACGTGTTCTGGTGAGAGCTGGAAAAAGCCTGCCCGAAAATCCATGCCCTCGCCATCTTTTTTTCCCGTGCCGCTGACGTAATTAGCTTCCATGGAGTTCAAGGTATCATGCTTGCGATCCGTGATAACCACATCGGCAAGCAGGTCAAGTCCGAGGGATGTCATATACTCCTTTGCCCCAGCGATCTTCTCCAAATCCCTGGGAACCCACATACCAAACCACAAAGGTACTCCACTATTCGGCATAGCGCTGATAAGACGAGTTGGTTCTTTCCTGTCTTCAGGATTTCGAGTGAGATCTTTATCAGAGCCAACATTTACCCGCCAGTCATCTGGAATGTCCATGGAAAAATATCTTTTCCCTGCGGATGAATAGGTGATTGATACCTGGGCCTGAGCCCCCCCAGCGACAATAAACAGAATTAATACAACGAGGCTGGTTGTTTTTTTAAGCATATGTTTCTCCTTTGTCTGCTTCTATCCGCATACTCCTGAATTGAAAAAATGATTTATTCAACAGATTATAAGCACGGATGTAACATTTCGGTGAGGAAAAATATCCTTCGGCAAACCTCAGGTTGGAATCACAACGCTCAAATCAGCCTTGTTCATGAACATCTGCCCTGGGGTAATCAATCTGGGTAACTGAACATTGCATTGGCAATTCTCAGACAGACTGACGTACCACTGGTTTACATGTTTCCTATACAATATGCTCGAAACAAATACAGGCAGGCTAGGGTGTTTCGTTTGAAGTTAAAGCTTCAAGCGAGGTAAGCGACTCGCTGTTTTGGAACCAGTGATTGGTTAGGGTAACCTTCCAATGTTACTGAAGAATGCTTACAGATATGATTGAGGTTACTGCTTCAAACGTTTTATGATGCCAATGTGACTCACACTAATCAAACGAACGACCATACAACAGGGGACACTCCGGTTAATTTGCGGCTTAGCCAGTTTTCTGATGACGGCCACCTTTTCCACCGCCGCCTCGGCCTTTACCGCCACCGCTCCCGTCCCTTCGGCCCTTTCCGCCGCCTCGGCCTAATCCCCTGCCAGCATTGCTCCTTTCTCTGTTTTCCTGGGTTTTCTTTTCTTTGTCTTGATCGCGTTCTTCGTTGCCGATAACCTCTAAACTTTTATCGTCTTCTTGTCGCATGATTTCACCTCAAAATGATATGGACACCATAATCAATTCCGCTACAGCATTTGGCAATGGTATCCTGATAACTACTGACTCCGTGTTCTGCAAAAACATACTTCGGCCTGCCCCCTCCTTGATCGCGCCACAGCCTTCAGGTATCTCAACTAAATCATTTTAGCGAGTATCCTTGAATTCCAATAACTGGTTTATCACCTTGTCTATCTATATTATGAGCATATGTCTGAAATGTGCAACATTTATTATTTATAGATCCAGGAGATAGCAGGTGTTAGATAGTTTCCGTCCGAAAACTGCCCTTTTACCGGATCTCAGCGTTATGTGAAAATTTTTATTTTCGGAATATCGATTATATACCTGTGGTAATAAATTTCAAATGCCTTGAGATCGATCAAATTATCTCGTTTTCGGATGGAAACGAGATAGAAATTTTAGGGGGAACCAATACTTATCCCATTAACTTGACTCTTGACAGCTGAATGAAAAATGCCATAATACTGGCTGTCATCTTCAAGTCGGCATACCAGCAGGACAAAACTGATATTCAGCCAATGGGAGATTGCATGGATCAAATTATCGCAATTTATGGTAGTCCCCGTCGTAATGGGAATAGTGCCGCGCTGTTGAAGCAGGCAGTTGCAGGTGCTCGCCAGGAAGGAGCTCAGGTGGAAGAAGTGTTTCTTCGGGACTTTAAAATATCACCATGTTTAGAAATCTACAACTGTATCAAAACAGGTGAGTGCGCCATCCGTGATGATTTCCCTGAAATTCTAGCTAAACTCGAAGCCAGTAAAGGTATAATGCTCGCATCACCGATTTTTTTCTATACGGTGAGTGCACATACCAAAATCTTTATGGATAGGTGTCAGTCCCTCTGGGTGCGAAAATACTGGATTGAAAAGCAGATTTTCGGGAAGACGCCGGAAACGCGTAAGGGACTATTTATTTCAGTTGGGGCGACAGAAGGGAAAAAGCTTTTTGATGGTGCTATACTCACGGTTAAATATTTTTTTGATGTGCTGAATGCCGGACTTTGGAAAACTGTTCTTTGCCGAGGTGTAGATCGCAAGGGTGAAATCGAAAAAAGAGAAGATTATCTCAAAGAGGCTTATCAGGCTGGCAGGGGGCTAGCACGTGCACTGCAGGAGAAAAATAAGCAGTAACGAGTAAACCTCAGTCTGATATCTAATCGTTTCGGCAGGCTGACCACTGATTGTTCTCTTAAAGCTCGTTTTGCTCTCTGCGTTAACATCATATTTTAAAATGAAATTAAACGCTGGGCTCACACATTATTCCGTGTGAAGGTTGAAGCGCCTATAAGGTACGGAGGCTGATACGCTCGATGTCTCATTTTGCCAACAGCAATCAGGGCGGTGACTTAAGCATTTCCCATTCAGATTGCGACTTATTAACGATGAACTCCTCTGTATCATTCAGAGTACGAGAATTCCATTTGGAAAGGGTATTGACGAAAAAGGAATTATAGAAGAGATAGGACCTGCCGCTGATGATCTTGTACGTTTTGGGGTCAACGCCGACTTTTTCACCATCGAGCATCGCCCGTTCTCGTTACGCCTCAAATTGGTGAGACATCAAAGAACAGCTGATGTAACCAGAAAATGAATGCAAGGTAGAGGGCAAATCCTAAAATTAGGGCGATTGCATCATTATATGGTGCTGGCGGAGCTCCGGGGACTGGCCGTGATTGCCGGTGTTTCAGCGATACGCGATCCAGAACAGCCCAGATCAAAATGGAGCCGAACAGGATCACGTCAACCAATGCCCCGTTGCTCAAAAGGTGTGCTACTGCCCATAGTTTGGTCGCAACAAGCATGGGATGGCCGACCACTGCTTTGATACGGCCAGGGAAATAGGCAGCTACCAGGAGAGGAAAAACTGGAAGGAGCAAAACCAGAGACACGTGCTGCAGCCATAGCTGCGGGGTATAGAGAGCAATTGACTCACTTCGAACGAGCCCGTATCCCCAGATGATCAGAATAAAACCAAAAATTGATAGAAGGGAGTAGAGCCCTTTCCAGGGTCCTTGTCCAATTTTTGCAACCATCCGATCCCGCCATGAATCATCTACAATAGAGATGGAGTGTACTCCCAGAAAAATGAAGAGTCCAAGTATAAAAATACCCATGGTCAGCCCTCTCAAATTCTGTTCCTTTCTTCTTAAATAGAGACAGGAACGGTCATGATCTGATCATCAATTGGAAAAAAACAACTGCATATAAAACAATACATAGTCTGGTTATTTCAATCTGTATCATTCTGGCTGCAGTTGACAGGAGCAGCATAAACGCTTCCGTGAATCGCTCAGTATTGTCTGAGTTGATGTCGATGACCGGCAGCAGCCAATCTTCCGACCACTGTGTATTTTTTCATTCACAGACCTGTTTAGGCGGTATAGCTGCTTCCGCCAGCGGTTGCCGTGGACCCTAGATCTCCATTTCTTCAAACACTTCCTTTGCGATCCGGAAACTATCAATTGCGGCAGGAACGCCACAGTAGATTGCTGCCTGCAAAAAAATTTCAGCTATTTCTTCTTTTGATAGACCGTTGTTGATAGCCCCCCGTACGTGCAGTTTCACTTCATGGGGCCGGTTCAGTGCTGTCAACATTGCCAGGTTTATGATGCTGCGGGTCCGGCGATCGAATGTCGGACGCGTCCAGATTTCTCCCCAGCAATACCGGGTTACCAGTTCCTGCATGGGAAGGTTAAATTCATCTGCATTTTTTATGGAGTTGTCCACATAATCAGGGCCAAGAACTTCTCTCCTGACTTTCAATCCTTTTTCAAAAAGTTCATCTTTCATTCCACTTCCCCTTTTTATCGCTCTATTTTTATCTGCATAGATGCCAGGCAGGTGTTTAGTCACCCAATTTCATCAGAATAATCAGTTTGACTATAACCGACACACCAACAGAGTGAAACGAATGATATCGGCCCCATGTCGTGGGTCAGATTTATGTGCTGACCATGTGCACATTTCTTGTATACATATGGTTTTTTAAACCAAGAGGTCGCGGTATCTGATCCCATCTCACGCGCCAGCAACAATTTGGTTGTCGGCAGCAGATAAATTCTTAATACAATTTTTACATGAGAGGGAATGAGAGGATGGCTCTATTTGCTCTTCTGTTGACTTGATTGAGTCGGCAGTCCTGGTTGATCTTTAGTAGTTACGAGCTGGAGCGTTCTCTAATCCATTGGAACGACGGCGTATCCCTGATTCTGGTATCCGATCAGTGAAATGTACCCGTTCCCGACAATATCTACCTCAGGGAGAAAGTCATCATAGGCTATGTCAAAAAGTTCAGCTGCTATACTGCATTGCTCAATCAATATACCTTCATTCGCAAGCCTGCCGACCTGTTCCTGAATTTTCTGTTTATTGCCAGTTTCTTCCTTCAGGACATAATGGTCATCTTTGGTTATGAAACGACTGGCACCACCTCTAAAACCGATGACGACAGATAGCTCAACACCAGCATCTTTCATCTGCTGGAGTGTACGCTGTAACAAGTTCAGGCGCAGGAGCAGTTTCTGATCGTCATCGAGGCTAACATCAAAATAAATGTTGGACTGAGTAATGTTTTTTAGAGCGTTGTTATTATTGTAGGTCGTCTGAGCATGAGACAACCCAATAGAGACCAGCACAAGAATGATCATGGTTATTGACGTAAGAAAAATGGTTTTCGAACTATTCATGACATGTAATCTCCTATCAGCAGCCGAGGTCCATCATTTTCTTGATTTTTATCGCTTTATTCTCGTTTTCTTCGAGCGAATACCATACTTTTACCTGCTGTTTTTTCTCCAGTTCATCAATCATAGAAACTCCCTCCAGCAGAGTTTCCGGGACAATAGTAATGACAACCCGTTTTCCTTTGAGTGGGCGGACAGCTATCTGCATTTTTTCTGTAGACACTTTGCTAATAATACCTCGCATAAAAATCATTTGGTCGGTTGAAGCTTCCTCGAACAAATCATTGGTGTGTCCCTGGGGGTGAGGGAAAATTGGTGATAAGCCTAGAAGGAATAGGAGTCCCAGCATGGTGCCTGCTTTTTTCATGATATTTGCTCTCTTATCTTTGAAGTATGTCACATTGTGGTAGCGAACGAGTTGAAAACGTTAATCATGGATCTCGAAAATGCTATTGAAATAGCAACAGTTATGATGTTCACATAGTTAGCCTGCTGATCACCATTAGAACACGCTGAGAATTTTGGCCGTTCGTGTTTAAGCCAGCAGGGCATTAATTCTTGAAATCGTTCGGGGTGCTGAGCCCTCGTAGTGATTATTCACGAACACGAAAGATCTCACATCTCTGCTCTCCAGGTCTTGGAGCATAACCTTCAGCCGTGCAAGGTCCTCATCTCTTGGCGAGACAATCTGGTTCCACTTCTTTCGAGTCTGTTTCTCTATGCTCTGTCTGTTTGGCCCGTGCAGCCTTATTACTGTCAAATCGCGAATCTGTTCCCAGTATTTTTCATAGAGGTCGAAGACTGGCATCATGTAGTAGCCATGAAGAAAGACATGGTGGAGGTTGCATTCTGATAGCAGATCAAAGTATTCAGGTTCAAGATAGTTGGGATTCCTTATTTCCAGGCAGTAGCTAAAACCTTCTGGCAACTTTTTTGAAAATGCCTGAAGGAGATCAAAGAACGTTTCCTTATCCATCATTTTCTTTTTGTTCAAATATTCAAACTGAAAAATAAGCGGGCCGATATGTCCTCCTAATGGCTGAAGACTATCCAGGAATCTTTGTAACAGGTCGATGGACAGGAAGTATGGATTCGGCAGTAGAGGAGTTTTTTTCTCCTTGTTGTAATAATGAGTCAGTGTGATGCTGTTTGGTACTTTGATGCAGAAGATGAAATTCTCCGGAACTGATTCAGCGTATTCTTTTACCGTTTCAGGTTTTGGTAATACGACCTTATCCTCTTTGAAGAGTGACCAGAACCACTGATCGATTTCTACTGCATTGTAATAATAGCTGTATTCTCTGAGATAATTGATTGGCCCCTGTTCTGGGTAGATGAGGCCGCGCCAGGAGTCGTACTTCCAGCTGCAGGTCCCAATGTGGAGTCCATTATTCATATACTAAATTATAAAACAATTATTGCGGAATGGAATGGTCGGCTATTTGATAATTCTAACTGGATGGACAGGTGACGGGTAATTTTCCTCGACGCGAGCCACTTTCTATTTCCTGCCTGACACGGCCAGAAACATCTGCCTGAGAAGGTAATTCGTCTTCTTTACTATTCTGTCTTACGAACCCGGTCAATTAAACGTTCCAGGGTTATGTCAATATCAGTCTTTGAGTTCCAGGGTATGAAATGATCCCTCTCTTTCAGCACCTGTTTATCGAGTGAGGTATTAATCAACTTCTGTTGTAAGTAATCCAGGTTTGCTATCGGCACCAGAGGATCCCTGTCTCCATGCACGGTGCTGACCGGAATTGTGATCTGATCTAATCTGCTGGCTTGAGTCAGCAATTCTTGTTTTAACCCCAAAAGCTCTTTATTGGCGTTACTAATGGTTCGTGGCAGTAACCATGAAAACGGTTTGAAAGTGCCTATGGGCTGGAGCCAATGGGCCTCCTCAAGATCTGGGTCAAAAGCACCAGCTAACAGCAAAAGGCCACCGATGGATGTGGGGAAATCCAGGGCAAGCTGAATAGCAACGCATGCACCCAGTGAGTGACCGACCAGGATGGGTTTACGATTACCAACCGCAGTTAATAGTGGCAAAATTGCCTGAGCCTGTATCTTTAGTGATACAGCGCCATTCCGGGGGCTGCTGAATCCGTAGCCGGGACGATCCAGGGCGATATGGTTGTTTCCGTCAGGTACACTGAGCAGGTAATCAACCCATCCTCTTGCACTCCCTGGCGTTCCATGTAGAAAGATGACTCGCCGTCCATCAGGCGAGCCCGCCTGCAGAAAACTTATAATTTCAGTGGCAGACGACGGAACCTTGATTGTTTTACGTTCGATGTCGGTAATCTGTTGTTCGGAAGCAACGGTGCTTATAGGGGAATTGCGCCCGCTCAGGCAGGAAAGCAGAACTTTATAGGCATGTAATGGAGGAAGTATGCGCAAACGAGGATACACGCTTTTACCATTTTCTGTTTTCATTTTATTGCTCATCCCAGGAGAAAAAGATTCTACACCCTCACTTTCAATAATGGAGATGATTTTTCGCTTGTTAGTGATGAATTTTATAAATTACTGTCGCAATTTTGAATATATTTTTTAATCGGTAGAGGGAGTGTGAAGGCTTTCATCCCTTTTAGTTTATTAAATTTGTTGTCGTTCCAGTTACTTATAAAATAATGCTCGGTTTGCTGAATAGTTCTGGATATCTTGGTAGAAAAAAGAATACATTACCTTGGCAAATAGTTATCTGTATCTGGTTCATTTTGACACAATTAATCGTAGGGGTCGGACGATTGGCACTTTGAAGAAACCGAATGTGATCGGTGAAGGCCGGTAACAATCAAAATGTCTCCTTTGATCAAACAGCAGACTGGATGAAAGGGGTTCAATTTTAAAGCAACAAAAGGATAAGCAAATGAAAGCAATGATAATAAGCGTGACACTCTTTATTTTGATGACAGCAGTGCCGGCAATGGCTGTCCTGAGATCAGGAAGCGATATACAGGTCGACTGTTCCAACCTTATCAAGACTGAGTCATCAGAAAGCTTGTCTAAGGACAAAATTCTGGGTGTGGGATATTGTATCGGGTTGATAGATGGGCTGGTCACATTTAATTATGTTTATGAAACCGTGCTTCAGGCGGAAGGGAAGAGAGATATGGTGCAGATGTGTTTACCTGAGCGCATATCGACAAGGCAGATGGCCACGGTCATCGTAAAATATCTTGAAGATAACCCAGGCCGTTTGCAGGAGTCAGGTCAGGCACTTGCGGCCCAGGCACTTGTTACGGCATATCCCTGCGACCAGGAGGTGGCGAAAGAAAACTAGCGTGACGCCTTTCGCATAATCTTTCTGCTTCATGAGAAACGGCGGGCAGTGTTATATCTTTGGGTTGATGACTCTTGATAATGATTTTTAAGATAACAATTACCTGATTTTTTATGTTCGCCGGTGTTATTCTATATTGCTTATACATTCAGATAGTCGGCATAGACCCAGCAATCGGCAAGTTGACCCAGGGGGGCAGGCGTTGAACTGAAAACTATTAGCCCCCCCGTTCTGCATAAATGTGCTATCGTTGCAGAGCAAACCGATGATTTAATCTCCAAGGATAATTATTCAGGTGTTTACATGAAACTAAACGATCCCTTTGGTCGTCTGGAAAAACGACATCAGGCGAATTATGAAATGATGCGTGATGCAATGCAGAGAGGCAGTATCGACACGGTGGAGGCGGCCCAGGATATTATTAAACAATCGAAAAATCGCTCACTCAAGTTTTTAAGTGTTGCTCTGGCAGTCTTACTGCTGATTCTTGGCCTGTTCCCCCATTTTATGCCAGTCCTTGTCTGCCTGGCTGTTATCGTGACTATCTGGACGGTCAAATCAATGATCAGCGGGAAACGCTATGTTGAACGGTATATTAATGAAGAGCTGCAGGGAGGGGCAAAGGGACAGAATCATTCAACTCAAGGTTAAACTGGGAGATCGGCTCTCATTTCACCATTTCAATCTGATAGTATCCGTAATTTTACGGTTCCATTTATCGATAAAAGTGCAAAGATAAAAAAACAGAGGGATCGTAACGATAACAATCAAGCCCTCCATCAGTGAGTTCTTGCCAAGTCCAGAGATTCTATCTATGGACTTGTACATGACTGTATGGAAGAGATAAATAGGATATGACACTTTTCCAATCCACGCTAACAGGGGAAAACGAAGCCTGTTTGAAAGGAGGAAAACCCCTGCAACACAGAGAATTATCAGCGGACAGATAGTTTTCCTAAACAGTGCATACAGGTAGTAGGTATTGTCCTGATATTTGAAGACAATCATCATTGTCAAGACGATGGCTGTCAACAGAATAAAGTAGTACTTTTTTTCATATGAGTGAATTTCTTCCCAGGAATTAAGACAGTGCGGAAGAAACATTGAAAGGGCAAAAAGAAGTAGATACAAAAAGTAAACATCTCTCCAGTGAAGGTGCATAAACCTCAATTCCTTAGCTATTTCTGATGGCAGAATCCCGGAGTTCAGCAGGAGGTTTCCAGCAATAAATGTGATTACTATGATGTTTAGCGATAGAAACCGATATCTTTTTATAAGAATGAACAACAGTGGTGCCAGCAGGTAGCACTGGATAATGGCGGGAATGAACCAGAAGTGACCAGGCGCATGTATCCCCCACAATGTCCATGACACGATTGGAGTGCCAAGTATAAGACACTGAATTAAATAGGCTATTATGAAGAGCGGGTAAATACGGATGAGTCGGTTGAAATAGAATTGTAAAAGATTTTTGAACCGGAGTTTGTTCGCAATTCCTGATCGATCGAGAGAACAATAGATACCGTAGCCACTGACAATGAAGAACAGGCTGACGAAAAGACTGGCAAACCCGAGATAATGGCCTTCGATATTTAAATTTAAATAATGATTGATCAGAACTGCGCAAATCGCAAGTCCTTTCAAACTATTTGTTGAGCCGAAGGTATCTTTCATTTGTTGAACAGGTGAGAAAAGATTTAGAATCGAATTTCCTCTTACCATACGCATAACATTTTCTCCAATGTTATGCGTATGGACGCGTGCTCAAATGAATGAGCTTTTAGAAGATTCATTAACCAGCAGTGCGCAACATCAAAGAAATCTGATCTGTCTATTACATTCAGTTACACTATTTCAATTTATAACGATAGCATGATGATTTCTCCAGAGATTTTGTGTTGCTAAATTTTTCGTTACCCTATAATTTCAAGTCTGGTTTCTTTATATAATTTTTTAGAATACTTAGAAGGGTAGTCGCCTGGGAATGACAGAGCCAAGAGCAAAACGGAGCAGATCTCAGCTATCAGATTTTCTGATTCATATACATCCGCGCACTGTGCCCCTTGAGACCATTAGATTTTCGTTGAGCTTTGGGCTTGGAGGGATGGCGGCGACATTGCTTGGTGTGCTTTTCTTTACCGGTCTCTTCCAGCTGCTGATGTATGCTCCCGGAATTGACACCGCTTATCAATCTATACAGTTGATGTATACTGAGATTCCACTTGGCGGCTGGGTAAGGAATATCCACTTCTGGGCAGGTAACCTACTTGTTATTGTTGCGTTTCTTCATTTTTTGAGAGTCTTTTTAACCGGTGCCATGGGAGACGGAAGACAGCTCAACTGGATTGTCGGCCTGGTCTTATTTTTCCTTGTATTATTTGCTAATTTCAGCGGATATTTATTGCCATGGGATCAATTAGCCTATTGGGCCGTGACTATTTTTACCGGCATGCTTGGCTATATCCCATTTTGTGGAACAGCGCTGATGCAATTATTGCGTGGTGGAAACGAGGTGGGAGCTTATACCCTCTCAAATTTTTACGCAATTCACGTCGGTATTATTCCTTTCTTTTTTGTTGTTTTTTGTGTCTGGCATTTCTGGCTTGTCAGAAAAGCTGGGGGACTGGTGCACGTCAATGGGAGTGATAAAAGAGAACATCTCAGGGTACCTGCAGTGCCGGACCTGATACGTCGTGAAGCAGCAGTTGGTCTTGGGCTTGTTGCTGTCCTCCTGCTCTTCGCATCAGTAATTGACGCCCCACTGGCGGAGCCAGCTAATCCGGCAATGAGCCCGAATCCGGCGAAAGCAGCCTGGTACTTCCTTGGACTCCAGGAATTGCTGATGCACCTGCATCCGGCCATTGTGATTTGTGTTATTCCAGCCCTCTGCCTGGTTGTTCTCGTTTTACTCCCCTATACGGACGGTGCTGTTTTACCAGCCGGTAAGTGGTTCGGTGGCAAAGGCGGAAGTATAGCGTTTATCGGCGGCCTGGGTGGTGGCGCCGGGGTAACATTTGTTTTCGTCTTTCTCGATGATATGATAACGCGCACTGCTGACTCTCAACAGAGCACGGCCGATTTTTGGTTGAGAGGGATCATCCCCCTGCTGTTTTTTGTCCTGGTTTTGTTTCTGTTGCACCAGCTTTTGTTGAGAAAATGGAGCGTTTCACGACCAGCTGTTGTTCTTGTACTATCAGGAATTGTTATTGGAATATTACTCAGCCTTACAATCATTGGTATCTGGTTTCGCGGGCCGGGAATGCAACTTGTGCTGCCTATTGGTTAAGGAATAAGATATGGAATCAGGAAGTGATCATCAGCCTGGCACAACGGGTCGGAATCGGAGAACGTTTCTTAATCGCCTCTGGGCATTTTTCGGCGTGCTTGCCTGCATAGAAGTCGGCTGGCTCGGCAGTTCCATCCTACGCTCAAGAAAGACCAGATCGAAATCTGGTAACGCCAACGAACCGGTGGAAGCAGGATCGATTGATGATTTCAAACCGGGCAGTGTTACCCCGATTCCCCGGGGGCAGTTTTATCTTGCCTGCCTCGACGATGGTAGTTTTCTCGCCCTGTCAAGAACGTGTACGCACCTTGGCTGTTCAGTTCCGTGGGATGACAAGGAATTGAAGTTTATTTGTCCCTGTCATGGGTCTACTTTCAATATAAGAGGAGAAGCACTGACCTCTCCAGCGACAAGGCCGCTTGATTATTATCCCTTACGAATTGAAAACGGAACGGTCAAGGTGTTTGCTTCCACGGGCAAGAGACGCGACTCTTTTGAACCTGAACAAACAGTCAGGATATAGGATGAGTAATACGGAAAGAGGCGACAATAGTTTCCACTCTTCAGTGAAAGTCAATCGCTGGGAACTGTTTGCACTATTTGCTGCGCTGATCATCCTTGTGTCGCCTTTTGTCTATCTTGCGCGGGATCAGCACGCAATAACCGCTTTTCAGCAGACAGAGGCTGTGTTTGTCGGCAGCAAGGGGTGTACGTCCTGTCACCAGGCAGAGTATGAGAAGTGGCACGGGTCTCATCATGACCTGGCGATGGACGTGGCCACTGACGAAACGGTGCTCGGTGATTTTGACAATAAATATTTTTCCGATCCGCACAATGGCGTTGAAAGTCGTTTTTTCAGAGACAACGGCAGCTTCATGGTTGAAACAGAAGGCCCCGATGGTGGGATGGGTCGTTTTGAAATCACCCATGTGTTTGGGGTATTTCCATTGCAGCAATATCTGGTACCGTTTCCTGGAGGGCGACTGCAGTGTCTCAATATTGCCTGGGATTCAAGAGATTCCCGCTGGTATCGGCTTCCTCCGTATGAGGTCAAGGACAGTGAGGACTGGTTGCACTGGACAAGAGGAGGGCAAACCTGGAATGGCATGTGTGCTGAATGTCACTCAACCCGGCTTCAGAAAGGATTTGATATTGATAGCGATTCTTATGCAACAAGCTGGTATGAAATTGATGTCGGTTGTGAAGCCTGTCACGGACCTGGTTCCACCCATGTCAAATGGGCTGAGCAGCCACCGCTTGCCCGGGCGAATATAGGTAACTATGGGTTGACGGTTGATTCCGGTATAGATGGGAATAATGGTCAGATAAATATATGCGCTCCCTGTCACTCCAGACGTTATCAACTTGGAGATAATGATCATGGACCCGGGAAGCTGCTTGATAAAATGGTTCCAACGCTTCTTGATGAAGGGCTCTATTACCCTGATGGCCAGATTCTTGAGGAGGTGTATGTCTATGGCTCATTCACTCAGAGCAAGATGTATATGAAGGGGGTAAAGTGCAGTGATTGTCATGATATGCACAGCCTGGATATTCATCGGAAAGACAACAGCCTCTGTCTGCAGTGTCATCGGGGTGAGGAATATGACACGGAAAAACACCATTTCCATAAACGTGAACACGAAGGAAAACCAAGTGACGGTCATCTCTGCGTAAAATGTCATATGCCTGGTCGTTATTATATGGGGGTCGACTATCGACCTGATCACAGTTTGCGGATTCCTCGGCCTGATTTGAGTTTGAAAATTGATTCTCCAAACAGTTGTTCAGCACAGGGATGCCATGACAACAAATCAGTAGAATGGTCAGCCGAGCATTACACCAGATGGTATGGTGAGAAGAGAAAACCTCACTTTGGAGAGATCTTCGCCGAAGCCAGGCGACGCAACCCTGATTCGCGTGCAGAACTTGTCAGGCTGGTTAATGACGGACTGCTGCCGGTTATCGTTCGAGCGACGGCATTGTCTTTACTCAGTGCCTATCCGGGGGAGGAGTCGATGGCAGCTTTTCAGAAGGCTCTTCAGGACCAGGAAAGTTTATTGCGCTATACCGCTATTCGATATATGAGCACTGTCAGCCAGGAGACGCTCCTGTCACTCATTGCTCCCAAGCTCTACGACGATGTGAAGGCTGTCAGACTGGAGGCAGCTGTAAGGCTTGCAGTGATTCCTGAATCGTCGTTACGGGAAGATGATCGTGGAGCGTTTAAGAAGGCGTTAGCTGAGTATAGACAGGCCATGCTCTACAATGCTGACTTTGCCCCTCAACGATACAATCTCGGGAATCTGGCAATATCCCAGGGAGACAGTGAGACAGCTATTGCTTTGTTTGAGGCGGCTTTACGGATTGACGATCTGTTCTATCCGGCCAGGGTGAACCTGGCAATGGAGTTTAACCGCAGGGGCGATAATGATCGAGCTGAAGAACTGCTCAGGGAAGCTGTCAGTCAAAATCCCCAGCTCTACGAAATTGCATATTCACTTGGTTTGCTCCTGGCGGAGATGAATAAATTTTCGGATGCCGCCCGCTATCTTGGACAGGCCGCAGACGGTATGCCGAACTATTCGCGCGTCAGGTACAATCAGGCCCTGGCGCTTCTGAAATTGAAAAAATGGGAGGAGGGTGCTGCAGCACTGGAAAAGGCGGTCATGGCAGAGCCGACCAATGAAGAGTATTTTGTAACGCTCGCTAATTTATACTTGAGTTCCGGACAGATCGAAAAAGCCAGGCAGCTGGCAGAACAGGTACTCGATCGCGTTCCTGGGCACCGTCGCGCGATTGAATTAAAAAGCGCCATTCCTGAGAAATAAAATTATTCTGCTTGGCTGAACCCAGTATCATCAGGCTCGAATTGATGACCTGATGATACTGGATGAGTGTTTTACAGAACCATTCCTTCTCGGTTTACATTCTGACGTGCTTTCAGGGCTGCAAGTGTTGTGAGGTTAAAGATGCTGTCTGCCCTTGATCCCCGCTCAACGATGTGGGCCGATTTTTCAAGACCAACAAGAATCGGACCGATCGCATCGACCTCGCCAAGTCGCATGAAGAGTTTGTAGGCAATATTTGCGGCGTTGAGGTCTGGAAAGATTAATATGTTAGGTTCTCCTTTCAAGGTCGAGAACGGAAAGATTTCATCTCGCAGCTCGGTATTAAAAGCGAGATTTGCCTGTATTTCTCCCTCTATTTCAAGGTCAGGCGACATTTCTTTGGCAAGCGCCGTAGCACGTGCAACTGATACAGCGCTCGGAGTATCTGATGAACCGAAATTTGAGTAGGAGAGCATTGCTACCTTGGGCGTAATATCAAACTCCTTGACAAAATCAGCGACAGAAATAGCGATTTCAGCGAGCTGCTGCTCGTTTGGAGAAATGTTTACTGCTGTATCTGCAAAGAAGAGTGTCCGATTCTTGAAAACCATCATGTAGACGCTGGCCACCGTTTTCTGTTCGGTACTTTTCCTGATACAGGAGAGTACACGCCGCACCGCATAAGGATACGGCAGAGACTGACCATAGATCATACAATCCACATGACCGCTGCTGAGCATCATCGCTCCGAAATAGCCGGCGTCACGCCGCATCATGTCGGAGGCATATGGTAAGGTGATACCTTTGCGAAATTTTCGTGAATGGTATTCAAAGGCGTATTTGTTGACGAGATCCGGTTCATTTGCCGGGTCAATGATCTCCATCGAGTGCTCAACGGCACCGTATTTGCGAATCAATTCTTCAATCTCAGTCTTGTTGCCAAGGAGTACCGGTGTTGCCAGGTTTTCCTCCATCACCTGGATGGCAGCACGGATAATATTCTTGTTGTTTCCTTCAGGGTAAACAACCCGTACCGGATCTTTTTTCACCCGGTTGGTCACATATCGCAGGATTGATTTTGAGATGCCAAGGGTTGACTCAAGATGATCTGTGTACTTTTGGATGTCATTAAACGGTTTCCTGGCAACATTACTGTCGATTGCAGCCTGTGCAACGGCTGGAGCGATCCGTAGCAGAGCACGGGGATCAAAAGGTGTCGGAATAATATACTCCCGGCCAAACTCAAAGTGTTCGGCACCATAGACCCTTAAAACCTGGTCAGGGACTTCTTCTTTTGCCAGGGCTGCGATCGCTTTTACCGCGGCAATCTTCATTTCGGTGTTAATAGCCGTGGCCCTTACATCCAGCGCCCCTCTGAAAAGAAAGGGAAAACAGAGAACGTTATTTACCTGGTTGGGGTAGTCACTGCGTCCGGTAGCGATGATACAATCCGGTCGTGCTTTCAGTGCCTCGGGGTAAGAAATTTCCGGTTCCGGGTTGGCAAGGGCGAAAATAACCGGTTTGTCGGCCATTGTTTTGACCATTTCAGCGGTGAGAGCACCGGCGACACTTACCCCGCAAAAAACGTCAGCGCCGTTTACCGCATCTGCCAGGGTTCGATGTGGTGTGTCATTGGCAAAGCGCTCCTTATAGGGATTCATGGATGCCTCTCTGCCTTTGTAAATGACTCCCCGTGAATCGCAGAGGATAAGGTTCTTTTTGTCCAGTCCGATATCAACAAACATCTGGGCACAGGCAAGTCCGGCTGCCCCGGCACCATTGAAGACTGCTTTCACTTTTGAGATATCTTTACCGGTAACATCAAGGGCGTTGAGGAACGCTGCCGCGGTGATAATTGCAGTACCGTGCTGATCGTCATGGAAAACGGGTATGTCAACTTTACCCTTCAAGGTCTCCTCGATATAGAAACATTCCGGCGCCTTGATATCTTCAAGATTTATACCGCCAAAAGTGGGGGCAATCAATTCACAAGTCCTGATAAATTCGTCAGGATCTTCAGAGTCAACTTCAATGTCAAAAACGTCGATATCAGCAAATTTCTTAAACAGTGCCCCTTTTCCTTCCATTACAGGTTTTCCGGCTACCGCCCCGATGTTTCCAAGACCAAGCACTGCGGTACCGTTTGAAATGACTGCAACCAGGTTGCCTTTTGCGGTATATTCATAGGCGTCTTCCTTATTCTTGGCAATCTCTTCACAGGGGCGCGCAACTCCGGGACTGTAAGCAAGAGATAGATCTTTCTGGGTGGAAAAAGGCTTTGTGACGATAACTTCGATCTTGCCTTTGCGGCCTTGCCGATGATACTCAAGCGATTCTGAATAAATATCTGTGCTCATGGATCTTTCTCCTTTTTACCTGTAGTGAAATAAGTTTGAGTGTATCTGATAGGATTATAACTGGACATACCAGAAAATTGATAAAAAACATATTGAAACAGCATGTTAATTCTGGTAAGACCAGTTGTCAACAGGATGGTTTGATATATAATATATGCTTAATATCAAGTCCACTCCTTTTTATGATTGACTCAAAAAGCCTATATAATAGATGAATTGAGAAAATGTTGCTTTGCTTCAATCAAACATTGTTTGAACTGCAAATAAATTAATGGTATTTAGTATCGGACAAAAATATTAGACAGAGGAAAATGTCTAAAAGAATGTATCGATTCCCGTTTACTGGAATTGGAAGCGGTGCTTGCTCTGCTTGCAGCATTATTTTTCACTATAAATGATCAGGGGATTGAGGGAAAATAAGTACTCCCGTTGTATTAAATTAAAAGGAGAAAAGAATGAGCATTTTTGAATTTGCGATGAAAATGGAGCAGGATGGCGAGAAATTCTATCGAGATCTTGCTGGAAAGACTACAAACGCAGGCTTGAAACAGATATTTACCTATCTTGCCGATGAAGAAGTGAAACACTACAATCTGTTTAAAGGACTCTTGGAGCGTCAGCCATCCGAATACGAGTCTACTGATATCCTTGCTGATTCAAAAAATGTTTTTGCTCAGATGAAAGAGAGTGGAGCCGTTGACGTAACAGATGATGCTTCTCAGCTGGAGGCGTATAAGCAGGCGTTGGAGTGGGAAAAAAAGGCCTACGAATTTTTCGAAGAGAAATGTGCAGAAGCAACTGATCCGAAAGAAAAGAAATTTTTAGAAACAATCGCCAAAGAAGAGAGACGCCATTATCGTCTCATCGATGGCATCATTGAATTCATCGCTCAGCCGGAGAGCTGGGTTGAAAATGCAGAGTTTAACCACCTCACTGAGTATTGATTTAGACCAACAAGGTCAAATAGAAAAAGCCGGTGAATTTTGCTTTCACCGGCTTTTTCTATGGTTTCAGGATGAGAAGCCCCCATCAATCGTTTTTGTTACAAATCACCAAGCGTGTCGTCAGGTTATCAGGGTACAACCAGTACCGGACAGTAAATGGTGTTGAGCACTTTGTGCGTGACACTGCCGAGAAACAGCCCTGAAATATCTGAATGACCGTGTGATCCCATAATGATCAGATCAAATTTCTTTGATTTTGCTAGATTTGTCAACATCTTGCCGGGTGCCCCGGACAGGATTTCTGTGTCATGATCGATCCCGGCCTTGGCGAGGATCAGCGAGGTTTGATTGAGGACATCTGCAGCCTGTCGGGCAACATTGTTTTTTAATTCCTCAATCAGAGTCTCGGAAATATCAGGCAGATTCCCCAGCCACTCATAGCAGCTGACGGCGGTAACTTTAGCACCTGACTTCTGGGCGAGGTATACAGCATATTCAGTTGCATTGTTGGAGTAGGTTGAGCCATCAACGGGAAGCAGGATGTGAGTGAATTGCATGAAAACCTCCTGTGTAACAGAATTAAATGGGACTGCTAAAAACACGCATCACAACGTATTGAACATATACAAAATATAAGTCAGGAGACACGCTTAGGCAATAGGGGTGAAGAGATAAAATAAGAAAGAAATTAATGCATAAAGTGACCGATACCACCCGGATAACAAGAGTGATCCGAGTGGCGCTGGTTCAATGGCGACAACGTCATATCCATCGTTTACAAATGGGATTAAATTTTCAACATTTGCCGCGACAATTTTTCTTGCCCCGGTCATGTCGTCATATGCCAGAGAGGGGGAGCCGCTAACTCCCTGGGGCCAGATTATTCCAGTTTGTTTTTTACACTTTCGATTTTATCGAGCATCGATTGGGTTTTATCCGTTCTGGTTCCGACCTTGATAGAGCTGGTAATCCGCGGCACACCCATTTCATGCAATTCCTGGTGGCACTTCTTTACCGTTTTAAAAACAGTATCCCAGTCTCCTTCGATATTTGTTCCATAGGCGTGCAGGTTCGATTTCAGGCCAGCCTCGTCGATAATTTTGTGACAGGCTGCGATATATTTTGAGATAGACAGCCCTGCACCAAAAGGTGATACGGTCAGGTCGACAATAACATTCATTTTTTTCTCCTTTTACACTGCCATTATTGGACTTTTGTCGAGATGAGTCTCTTTCAAGATTTAACAACAAATATAGCTTTTTCTGTTGGAATATCCAGGATAATTGAGTATGGTTTCCCGGAAAATTTGTTGTATTGCTTTGTGTTTAGACTGGTATGACCAGTTACACTCCGGTGGAATTATTATTATTATGCAGATACGATACACCTATCCGTTCGCAGCGCTTATCGGCCAGGAAAAAATGAAGTCCGGGCTCCTGCTCAATGCCGTTGATCCTTCCATCGGTGGGATTCTCATCAGTGGGCACAAAGGTACCGGAAAATCAACCGCCGTGCGTGCGCTTGCTGAAATATTGCCGAAAATTGAAGTCGTGAAAGGCTGTTCATATCATTGTCCGGTGGACAATCTTTCCCTGATGTGTAGCAGCTGCGCCGAAAGATTTCAAAAAGGAGAGGAACTACCGACGGAAATGCGCTCAATGCCGCTCGTTGAATTACCCTTGAGTGCCACGGAGGATCGGGTGGTTGGTACGCTCCACATAGAGCAGACGCTGAAAACAGGGGAGAGGAATTTTGAGCCCGGCCTGCTGGCAGCCGCCAACAGGGGGATCCTTTATGTTGATGAGGTTAATCTTCTTGATGATCACCTGGTCGATATTTTGCTCGATGCAGCAGCGTCCGGGATAAATGTGATAGAAAGGGAAGGTATATCTCATGTACATCCTGCCCGCTTCATGCTGGTTGGTACAATGAACCCTGAAGAAGGTGAGTTGCGCCCACAATTTCTCGATCGTTTTGGCCTCAGCCTCAGCGTCAATAGTGTGAATGATCGCCGGCTTCGTGCCCAGATTGTTTCCCGAAGAATCTCCTTTGACAGTGACCCTGAATCGTTCGTTTCAAAATACTCAACAGGGGAAACGGTTCTGGCAAACCAGGTACTTACTGCCCGAGAATTGGTTAATTCGGTTACCATACCACAAGCAATGATTGAACTTGCCGTACAGCTGTCTGTAGAGGTAGAAGCGCAAGGACATCGGGCTGATATCGCGATTATTAAAACAGCGCGCTCCCTGGCAGCTTTTCTTGAGAATAGTGAAGTTAACCAAAACCATATAGCTGAAGCAGCGCGCTTTGTTCTCCTTCATCGAATCACCACTATTCCGCTGGCCACCGCAGGTTTGCTCGAAGAAAAACTGGAAGAAATCCTGGCTGGGATTCTCGATAAAGAAAAGCTCGAAAAATCTGATACTTCATTTGAGGAAGCATACGAGCCCTGGGATGAAATATCGGAACAGGTCCCCGGAGCAAACGCTGCCTCCAATGTTGACATGCTATTTTCCTTTCTCGAAGAAAAAAAAAAGCTGTTTTCGATGCAGATGAGCTGATCTGTGTTGAAGAAATTGAGCTGGAAACCCTGCAGATTAACGGCAGCCGCATGGGGAGAAAACGAACGCCACGAGCTGCTGCAACATCGGGGAGATTCATCAGGGCTGAGCCGGTGCGGGACGGTGATCGGGATTTTGACATTGCGCCGGATGCGACGTTGCGGGCAGCTCTGATCAGGCAGAGCAATTCTGTGACGAGTAAATCTTTTACTGTGGTGGCAAGCGACCTGCGGAAGAAGGTCTACCACCGCCCCCAGAAAACACTGATTATATTTATTGTCGACTCCTCAGATTCTATGGGGGATGGCACGTACGCCCGTATTAAGTCTGCAAAAGGAGCAGTGCTTGCTATCCTGGCAAAGGCGTATCAAAAGAGGCATCGGGTCGGTATGGTTGCCTTTCGTGATGAATGTGCAGAGGTCGTCTTGCAACCCACTTCAAGTCTGCCGCTTGCCCGAAAACAGCTGAGTACGCTACCAACCGGAGGAGCAACACCCTTTAGTGATGGTCTGATGAAGGCGTGGCGAATGGTGAAGACAGAGCGGTTGAAAGATCCGGGAATTAAACCATTGCTGGTGATCTTGTCAGATGGTGAGGCAAATGTGCCGTATGATCCAAATCGGCGTTTGACAGAGGTGATGGATGAATTGTTTTTGATAGCAGGAAGAATTGGCGGCGATAAAATTTCTTCAATTGCCATTGATACCAGGCCGCTACACAAGCCAGAAGAAACCATGCGCCGATTGTCACAGACGCTTGGAGGAAGCTATCACCACATAAGTCAGTTAAAAACTGATGGAATGGTTCGTGCGGTGGTTGATTTTTAGCAAATAAACGCATTATTACCGTTTGTTATCGAGGCTTACGATATGAAGCAGTATTCTTCAATGGGCATGGCGTGGTTGATGTGGGGGCTGGTGGCGACCCTTTACCTGATCGGTTTTTTTCAGCGTATGGCCCCGGCTGTCATGGTCGAGGAGTTGATGAGAGATTTCACTATAGGCGGTGCCCTGCTCGGCAACCTTTCTGCCGCCTATTTTTATTCATATGCTGTTATGCAGATTCCAGCTGGCTTGCTTGTTGACAGTGTTGGACCACGAAAAGTCAGTACCTGCGGCTGCTTCGTTGCTGCTGTTGGAATTTTGATATTTGCCTGGGGCCCGAACCTGTGGTTTGCTTATCTCGGTAGATTTCTTATTGGCTGTTCTGTAGCAGTGGCCTGGGTGTCCTGTATGAAACTGGCAGGACATTGGTTCCCGTCAAATCGTTTTGCCACGGTTACCGGTGTTGCGCTGCTTTTTGGTAATATCGGTGGAGTATTGGCTGGCGTGCCCCTTTCAGAGGTTGTTTCCTGGCTTGGCTGGCGTGTGGCGATGGCTGGTTCAGGTATTGTTACCCTTGGTGTGGCAATAATTATCTGGCTCGTGGTTCGCGATGACCCCGGTGAATATGGATATAAAAGTCATGCCCATGCATCAGTCCTCGAAAATGGAAGCCTCTCGGCTGGTGTTGCTTTGAAATCTGTTATTTTCAGGAAAGACACTTGGCTGCTCTTTTTTGCAGGAGGATTTTCTGCAGCTCCGGTACTGGTTTTCGCTGGATTGTGGGGTGTCCCCTATCTGACTCAGGTCCATGGCCTTGACAGGACGCATGCAGCAACGATCACGTCCACAATGCTGATCGCCTGGGCAGCAGGCGGGCCGATGCTTGGCGCTCTATCCGACAGAATCGGCAGGCGTAAATTGCCCTATCTGGGAGCTACCTTTCTCGCCGCCTTTTTCTGGGGTGTTTTTCTCTTTGCTGATCTGCCCTATATCTTTTTTTATCCGGTACTGGCCCTTATCGGTTTCATGTCCGGTGCCCTGATTATTGGCTTTGCCTTTGCAAGAGAGGTTAATCATCCTGGAGCATCCGGCGCGGTTGGCGGTGTTGTGAATATGTCTGTTCTGGGCATTGCAGCCATTATGCAGCCGGCTCTTGGCATGATTCTTGATCAAAACTGGGACGGGGTTCTTGTGGAAGGGGCACGAATATACAACAGCACAGCCTACTCATCAGCGTTTATCTGGCTTTTCGTCTGCACCGCTTTGTCAGTCGTTATGGTGCTGTTTACCAAGGAATCGTACTGCCGGATTGCAGCCGATTAATGCCACCTGTTTATCATTGGATAAAGCAGGTGGCTTGAGCCCTGGCAGTTTATTGACCTTGTTTGACGTGGTTTAGAATCTTCATCGCCTTTGAGGTGTTGAATACACCGCACACACAGAATTTGGCCATACAGCAGGCAGCAGCCTTTGGCGTTATTCTGCCTTCCTTGACCCGGTCCATCATTTTTCTTGCAAAATGAGAGGAGACCATCCCATGTCCGCACATGGTTGAAATGGATAGTGTTTCCTGGTCCGGGAGTTTGTTGGTTGCTCCATGGAAGCCGAGGGTATACTCTACGGCATGAGGCGTTATTTCAACTTCGCCGCAGATATCCCTGGTGTCGTCGACAAGGGCACTTATGTTGATTGAGAGTCCAAGGTCGAGCTTTTTTACATCCTTAACAAATCGTGCCGCCTGGTCACGGCTGTCAAAGACAACGGCTGCAGAACCTGGACCGGGCATTTCGTTGATCAGGTTTTCGTAGGTTGTTTTTTCCTGTCGGCCGATGAAGTAGAGTTTGATAAAACTGAGATTTTTCTCCGGACGGTAAAGTGAGTTAACGAGTGCGTTGCCCATATTGATTGGCTTATACTTGATCGCAGCCCGTAAAAAAGTTTGGGCTTTTTCAAGCGCACCTTGTTCATTAAACCCCTTTGCCGCCATAGCAAAAACGATAAAGTCATCTCGTAGATTATCTTTTTTTCCATATCTGTGAAGTGTATTTGTCATTGTACGTTCTCCTTACCCACTGAAGGACTGCCTGTTTTCCGGCCGAGTCCAAGATTGACTTTTGCCCAGCCGATCTCAAAACCTTCTGCAAGCAGAATTTCTTTGATTGCATCGTTACCGTCCTGATCACAAACTGTTGAGAGCCCGATGCTGATTACCGTCTCTACACTTTTGCAGATCTCTTTAACCTCGCCGAGTAATCGGCCTGTTTCCTTGAGCGGCATGGTCAGTTCAACGATGCAGGACAGTACTTTCTCGTCAAGCACGTCTTCTCTGATATCTCCGGTTTGGGTATTTGTCATCATCTGGAAAACCGGATTGCCTGATTCAAAGGTTGCCCCTGAGGTGGCAAGAATTCGCGTAACATCCTGGACCTCTCTGAAGTAAGCGCCGATACCGGGTCGTCCAAATTCGACCACCAGTCCCACATCGCCTTCTTTAATGCGACCGCTTACATCGTTGGTCTTGACTTCTTCAGTCCCTCGTCCATGTACACCGGTTGATTCGTGAGTGACCATCGGATCACTGAAGGCCCGACGAACAATTCGAGGCCATTGGAGATCGTCGGGGGCGATTGCCTCGGTAGGGCATACGTCAGGATCCGGCTGGAATCGGAGGCTGATTGATTTGAGTATCTTCCGGATGGTCCTGGTGAGACCTGGCGGCAGGTGCTCGTAACTGAGGCTTCGATAGCAGTTATGGCATTCTACGCAGGTTTCCGTATTAATCTCGGATAACCCGTCTTCACCAATGAAGATTGCTCCGACCGGGCAAATCGGCACACAATTGGCACAGCCAACACATTTTTCTTTTAGGATTTTCATGGTTTCTTTTCCTGGGAACTGTTTGTTTACAATCAAAGCGTCTTTAACGTGCACAAAATGTATCCAATAAATAAGGTAAATGCAATGATTCATCAGCTCATATAAAGAGTAAACTGGAAAAAAATACGGCTAAATATGATTGATAATGGTATATTAATTCAATAATATTAGGACTTCTTCGGTTCATTCGCGCCGGTGTTCTCCGATTGATGTGCGGGTGAGCAGTGAGTTAGTTATTGGATACAAAATGACAGTGCAAACTATCAAGAAAGCGAGAAGAATGTTACCAGTCAGAGAACAGACCTACCGTATATTGAAGGAAAAGATACTCAATGGTCATTTCCAATCTAACAAGAGATTGGTAGAAGAGTCCCTTGCCGATCTGCTTGGTGTGAGCCGTACGCCGATCCGCGAGGCGCTCCACAAACTGGAGCTGGAAGGCCTTGTGAAGAAAAAAGGGGCCCGGGGGTTTTGTGTTCCTGAAGAGACGGCTGAGGATATGTCAGAGCTCTTCGAGATTCGGGCAGTATTGGAGGGTCACGCACTGTCATGCCTCTGCAAGAATCTATCAAATGATAATTTTCATTTGCTGAGTGAACTTGTCAATGAGGCAGAGCAGGGCGTATTAACCGGTAAACTGGAACTGGTGTTTGAATACAATACAAAATTTCATGATCTTCTCTACAGTCTGATCCGGAACAAGAGACCTCGCCTCTTTCACTTGATAGAGGATATGCGGGAATATATTTTACGGTATCGAAAAGATAGTCTCGATAATCTTCAGGCTGCCGAAAGAAGTATTTCGGGGCATAAAAAAATTTTGATGGCGCTGGAGCTTAAAGATCCCGTACTATGCGAGCATGTGATGCGTACCCATGTATATGAAGCAGAAGCAGACGCAGCCTATTCAGCGAATACAGAGTAAAACTTTTCAATTATTGCAACAGTCATTATTTTCAATGTACCACATGGAGGCCTTACTGTTTTACTGGCAGGTTTTACCGTCTTAGATAACGTGGAGGAAATAGTATGGAATATAAATATTTAGGAAGTACCGGTGTTCAGGTTTCTCAATTGTGCATGGGAACCATGACCTTTGGAAATGAGGCTGATAAAGATGAATCTGCTGCAATGTTCAAAAGATGTCGGGATGCGGGTATCAATTTTTTTGATTGTGCAAATGTTTACTCTCAGGGGAAGGCCGAGGAGATACTCGGTCAACTTATTGAAGGTGCTCGGGATGAGTTGGTCATTACAACCAAGGTCTGGGGGAAGATGGGCGATGATATAAACAGCCAGGGGAGTTCGCGGAGAAATATAATCGCTTCAGCTGAGGCGAGCCTGAAACGGCTGAATACCTCATATATAGATATCTATCTCCTGCACCGGTTTGACCACCACACCTCACTTGAGGAAACACTTTCGGCGCTGAGTGATCTGGTGACCCAGGGAAAGGTACGGTATATCGGTGCCAGCAACTTTGCCGCCTGGCAGATGGCAAAGGCCATGGGCGTGTCGGCACTGCATGGTTGGCCGTCAATTACGTGTATCCAGCCGATGTACAATTTAGTCAAAAGACAGGCGGAGGTGGAAATTCTGCCGTTTGCAGAACATGAAAATGTTGCTGTTATCAGCTTTAATCCGTTAGGCGGCGGGCTGCTGACTGGCAAATATGGTAAGAACATCGAAAAATCGTCCAACCGTCTTGGCAGGGATGCTAAGTATAAGAAGAGATACGGTGATCAGTGGCGACTGGATGCCGCACTGAATTATGTAGATTATGCAAAGGACAAGGGATACAACCCAGTCAGTCTTGCGGTCGCCTGGGCCGCATCACATCCTGCTGTTACGGCTCCGATTATTGGCGCGAGAAATGTGGCACAGCTCGATGATTCACTGCAATCCATTGCGATCGATATGACGACAGACCTCTATGACGATCTGTGCAGGATAGCACCGACGCCAGCTCCAGCAACCGATCGCACTGAAGATCTCCAAAAGGATTGATACGGCACCAGAAAATGCTGAGGAGTGAGCAATGGCTGATTCACTGAAAGAACTGGAACGGAAATTAAGAGCTGACATTGAGGGAGAGCTCTATTTCGATCGTTTTTCAAGAGGGCGTTATGCAACGGACGCCTCCCACTATCAGGTATTTCCTGCTGGTGTTCTTGTTCCACGTTCTTTAAATGATGTCAGGGCAGCATTTGAGCATTGTCGATCTGAAGGGGTGCCGATTTTATCACGCGGCGGCGGCTCGTCTCAATGCGGGCAGACCGTTAATAATGCACTGGTAATCGATTACTCTAAATATTTAAACCGGGTGATAAGCGTCAATCTTGATGGGCAGAGTTGTATGGTGGAGCCGGGTGTCGTCCTCGATGAACTCAATGCTGGTCTGCGACAGCACGGTCTCTGGTTTCCTGTTGATGTCTCTACCGCTTCACGGGCTACGATTGGCGGTATGGCCGGAAATAATTCGGCGGGCAGTCGTTCCATCAAATATGGGATGATGCGGGATAATGTGATTTCGATTAACGCACTTCTCGCCGATGGGGCGGACAGGAGTTTCTCCCTTTGCAATGGGGGGGGCGGAGAGCAGGAAGGAAGAGATGAACTGGTTGATAAACTGATATCTCTTGGGGAACGTGAAGCAGAAGAAATCGCCAAACGATTTCCGCGTGTATTGCGAAGAGTCGGGGGCTACAATCTCGACGCCCTCGTACCGGGGTCCCAACCGGTCAATTTATCTCATCTTCTTGTCGGTTCGGAGGGGACCCTTGGCTGTTTTCACCAGATTGAACTGAAACTGGCTCCGCTGCCACACAACCGCGTTCTTGGTGTGTGCCACTTTCCAACATTTTATGCGGCAATGGATTCGGCACAGCACCTGGTTAAGCTGAAGCCAACAGCAGTCGAGCTGATAGATCGCACGATGATTGAGTTATCACGAGATATCCCGATCTATCAACCCATCGTCGATAGATTTGTCCGTGGCACTCCGGAAGCGCTGCTCCTTGTTGAGTTTGCAGAAGATAGTCAGCAGGAAAATTTGAGCCGACTGGCTCAGCTCTCAGAGCTCATGGCTGATCTTGGGCATTCATGGCAGGTGAACGGCGCCAGCGTCGGCAGTGTCATAGAGGCGATTGACCCTTCTGTACAAAAATCGATTCTTGAGGTTCGTAAGTCAGGGCTGAATATCATGATGTCAATGAAAGAGGCAAGAAAGCCGATTTCTTTTGTTGAGGACTGCGCCGTAGAGCTTGGCGACCTGGCTGAATACACTGCACGGCTCACCGATATCTTTGCCAAGTATAATACCACGGGGACCTGGTATGCCCATGCCTCTGTCGGATGTCTCCATGTTCGTCCTGTTCTTAACCTGAAACAGGATCAGGATGTCAAAACCATGCGTGCCATTGTTGAGGAAACCCTTGAAATGGTATTGGAATATAAAGGTTCTCACTCCGGTGAACATGGTGACGGTATTGTCAGATCAGAGTTTCATGAAAAAATGTTTGGTACCCGGATGGTTAAGAATTTTCAGGAGGTAAAAAATCTTTTTGATCCTTCCGGTCTGCTTAACCCGGGTAAAATTGTCGATCCACCCAGGATGGATGATCGTTCGCTGTTCAGGTATGGCCCCGGATACCGGGTCGATGACATGGAGACTGTTTTTGACTGGTCGCAATACCAGGGAGCCGGAGCTGGATTCCAGGGTGCGGTTGAGATGTGCAATAATAACGGTGCTTGCAGGAAAATGCTCGAGGGATCCATGTGTCCATCATATCGGCTTACCCGTGACGAAAAGGATTCAACTCGAGGCAGGGCTAATACCATCAGACTCGCAATTTCCGGTCAACTTGGAACAGGAGCGCTGGCCTCTGATGAAATGGCGGAGACCCTGAAGCTCTGTGTAGCTTGCAAGGCATGCAAACGTGAGTGTCCCACCGGGGTGGATATGGCTAAGATGAAAATCGAGGTTACAGCCGCCCGAAAGAAAGAAAAAGGGTTTACAGTGCATGACCACCTGATAGCCTGGATGCCGCTTTATGCGCCGATTCTCTGTCGGGTCCCCTGGCTGGCGAACCTGCGAAACGCAGTGCCGATGATAGCCAGAATGTCTGAGAAGATAGATGGATTTACCTCCAGGAGACCGCTCCCCAAATGGCGTGCTGATATTTATCGTCCAAAAGAGCAGGAAGGACCGGCTGATGGTCCGGAAGTTATACTGTTTGGTGATACCTTCAACACCTATTTTGAGTCGGAGAACCTGCAGGATGCCCGGGATATCCTGGTTGCTGCCGGATATCGCGTGTTGACGCCTAAACCAGTCAGCGGTGGCAGCAGGCCACTGTGCTGCGGTCGAACCTATTTGACGGCAGGGAAAATAGAACAGGCCCGAAAGGAAGCTGGCCGGCTGGTTGATACCTATTATCCCTATGCCAAAAGAGGTGTTTTAATTGTCGGCCTCGAGCCCAGTTGCCTGCTCTGTCTCAGGGATGAAGTCCCGTCACTGATTCCCGGGGAAAAGAGTAATGCTGTGGCAGAAAGAGCAATGCTCTTTGAGGAGTTCTATATTAAAGAAAACCTTCATCTCAACCTGAAATCTATCGGGCAAAAAGCGCTTGTCCACGGGCACTGCCACCAGAAAGCATTCAACGTAGCCGGTTCAGTTGAGACGGTTCTCGGGATGATTCCGGGGCTTGAGGTAGAAGTGGTCACGTCAAGCTGCTGCGGAATGGCTGGAGTGTTTGGTTATGGGGCTGAAACCTACGATACTTCGATGCAGATGGGTGAGATGTCCATTTTTCCGGCAGTCCGGGAAACAGCTGAGGATACGCTGATCGTTGCAGATGGTGTATCATGCCGGCACCAGATAGAACATGGCACTCAAAGAGATGTGCATCATGTTGTCAGGATTTTGAAGCAGGCCCTGATAAAGGCAGGAGATCATAAGTAGCTCAGCCCGATTCCCACGAGCATAGATAATAATGTAACCATCGAATTGTGAATAAATACAGCGTTAGAAACAGGAGAAACCAATGACGATTCCATTGAGAAGCAATACAACAACCGAAGGAAGAAGAATGGCCGGAGCACGTGCACTGTGGCGTGCAAACGGCATGAAGGAAAACCATTTCGGCAAGCCGATTATCGCCGTCGTTAACTCATTTACCCAGCTGAATCCCGGTCATGTACACCTTCACAAAACCGGCCAGGAAGTGAAACAGCAGATTGAAGAGTTCGGTTGTTTTGCAGCTGAATTCAATACGATTGCGATCGATGATGGAATCGCCATGGGACATGGTGGGATGCTCTACTCCCTGCCATCACGGGAGCTTATTGCAGACTCTGTCGAATATATGTGCAATGCGCACATGGTTGATGCAATGATCTGTATTTCGAATTGTGACAAGATCACTCCCGGTATGCTGATGGCCGCCTTGCGGTTGAATATTCCGGCAATTTTTGTCTCTGGCGGCCCAATGGAGGCAGGCAAGGGGCTGGGAAAAGATCTTGATCTTGTTGATGCCATGGTTATGGCTGCCGACAGCCGTTACACTGACGACGAGATCGCCGAGGTTGAGCGTTCGGCCTGTCCAACCTGCGGTTCGTGCTCCGGGATGTTCACCGCAAATTCCATGAACTGTCTTGCTGAGGCTCTTGGCCTTGCCTTGCCGGGTAACGGCACAGTGGTGGCGACCCATGCCAACAGGAAAGGACTTTTCTCTAAGGCCTCCCAGCGGATTGTCGAGATGTGCACGTCTCTGTACCAGGATGGTGATCGCTCGGTGCTACCCCGATCGATCTGTACAAAGGCCACCTTCAACAATGCGATGGCACTTGATATTGCAATGGGTGGGTCAACCAACACGGTGTTACATATCCTGGCAATTGCCCATGAGGCAGAGGTCGATTTTACCATGAAGGACATGGATAAGCTCTCACGCTGTGTTCCAAATATCTGCAAAGTTTCGCCAAGCTCAAGCTACCATGTTGAAGATGTAAACCGTGCGGGCGGAGTACTCGGTATAATGGGAGAGCTGGATCGATGCGGTTTGCTTGACACGACCGTACCCCGGGCCGACGGACTGACGCTCGGCCAGGCACTCGATACCTATGATATCATGCGCCCGAGTGTCGGCGATGATGCCCTTGATCTGTACAGGAGTGCCCCTGGTCAGATTGGCAGAAACCTGGTAATGGGCTCACAGAGCAGTTTATACAATGAGTTGGACAAGGACAGAGTTAATGGCTGCATCAGGGATCAGGAAAATGCTTATTCCCAGGATGGCGGGCTGGCAGTGTTGTATGGAAATATTGCAGAGAAAGGGTGTATTGTCAAAACAGCCGGGGTCGATGAGTCAATCTTTCATTTTGAAGGACCTGCGAAGGTCTTCATGTCTCAGGAGATGGCATGTGATGGAATCCTCGATGGTGAGGTAAAAGCCGGTGACGTCGTATTTATTCTTTACGAAGGACCCAAAGGCGGCCCAGGTATGCAGGAGATGCTTTATCCGACTTCCTATCTGAAGTCAATGAATCTGGGGTCGGCCTGCGCGCTGGTAACAGATGGTCGTTTTTCGGGTGCAACATCAGGGCTTTCCATTGGACATGCCTCACCGGAGGCGGCCAGTAGCGGTCTGATCGCACTTGTCCGGGATGGAGATATGATCGAAATCGATATTCCTTCACGATCAATAAATCTCATAGTGTCAGAAGAAGAGTTGGCCAGCAGGCGCCAGCAGGAAGAGGCAAAAGGGCAAGATGCATTTAAGCCGGTCCGGGAAAGAGTCGTGTCCAAATCTCTCCAGGCATATGGTTACCTGGCGGCTTCTGCAGATACCGGAGCGATCAGAAAAATATAACCGGTCATGATGGTGCTGTGCGGTAAAAAGAAGTGCTTGATTGCTCAAAACACAACAGGCTGAGGGAAAACGATGGGCGAAATACTCTTCATCTCACCATATCTGGAGCTTGCGGAAATAGCCCTGAAGGTTATTGGCAATGAAGAAGATGTGGATGTTAACGTTACGCGTATGGATGAAGCGGTGAAACTCGCCCTTGATGCCGAAAAAAACGGCTATCAGATTATTGTCAGCCGTGGGTTGACCGCTTCAAAAATAAAGCAATCCGGGATTGATCTCCCTGTCATCGATATCGGAATTGGCGGCTACGAAATTCTCAGAGCTTATAATGATGCGAAAAAGCTCGGCAGCAAGGTGGGTATCGTTGATGTCGAGGATGTGATTATGGGCTTATCGAGCCTAGAAAAAATAATCGATGACAAGTTGGTCAAATATACCTGTGAAAACGATCTTGATGATGTCGTCAAAGGCATAGAGCACCTGAAGGCAAGAGAGGTAGATGTCGTTATTGGCAAGATTGCCATGGCTCGTGAGGCGAGATCAAGAGGGATGGAAGCAGTTATTATAACATCAGATTATGAAGCAGTGAGAATGACTTTATTGGAGGCAAGAAGAGTCAATAAAGTCAGGAAGCAGGAAAAAAGGAAGGCAGAGCAGTTAAAAGCAATGCTCAACTTCACCTACGATGGCATCATTGCTCTGGATAATGAAGGGAGAATAACCTTGTTCAATAAGGTGGCAGAGGAATTGTCGGGCTGGTCTGCAGAACATGCCATGAACAGGTATGTGACCGAAGTAATCCCGGATGCGGGCTGCCACCACCTCCTGACAACGGGCAGGCCTGAACTGGGAGCAGTGTTTGAGATCGGTAATGTGAAAGTTGTTGGTAACCGGGTCCCCATAGTCGTTGACAGAAAAATAGAGGGTGTCGTTACAACATTTCAGAAGATCGATGTTCTTCAAAAAATTGAGAGCAAGGTAAGGAGGAAACTTTCACACAAAGGGCTTACCGCACGGCATAGTTTTTTGGATATTATAGGAAAAAGTAAAGTTATGGCCAGTACTGTAGACCTGGCAAAAGAGTATGCAGCAATTGATTCTACAGTAATGATTTATGGCAGGACAGGCACGGGTAAGGAGATATTTGCTCAGGCGATTCACAATGCTAGCAGGAGGCGAAACGAACCGTTCGTTGCCATTAATTGTGCTGCATTACCTGAAAGTATTCTCGAGAGTGAGCTGTTCGGTTATGTGGAAGGCGCTTTTACCGGCGCTCGCAAGGGTGGTAAAGCAGGTGTGTTTGAAATGGCGCATGGTGGAACCCTGTTGCTTGATGAGGTTGGTGAGATGCCTCCGGTACTGCAGTCTCGATTTCTACGGGTGATAGAACAAAGAGAGATAATGCGCCTGGGAGACAGCCGGATTTTGCCTGTTAATGTTCGGTTGATAGCCGCTACTCACAGGGATCTGAGAGATCTGGTCAGGAGAGGATTGTTTCGGGAAGATCTCTACTATCGGATAAATGTCTTGTCACTTTCCGTACCCGATTTAAAAGAGAGAGACGGTGATGTTCTTGAAATAGCAGACAAATTTTTAAGAGAATTTTATGACATGCAGGGCAAATCTTACGGCGTTTTCTCAGAGGAGTCTGCGCAGCTTCTGCTTGCATGCGACTGGCCGGGTAACATCAGGCAACTACGCAATGTTATGGAGCGTTTGTCGGTAATGACTGCCGGCGGACTGATTGAAGTGCGCGATATTAAACGAGCCCTGCAGATACAGGAGTCCCCTCTGGTCGATGGTCGTGATCACACCAGCCTGAATGACTCAGAACTCAGCAGCGGCACTGATCTTGGGAGAATCAGCGATTCACATACGCTTCCTAACAAATTTCAGTTTCTGGTGGGTCAGGAAAAAGCGTCGTATGAAAGACAACTTATCATGAAGACATTGGAAGAATGTAACGGCAGCAAGACAAAGACAGCGCGCAAACTTGGGATCAGCAGGACAACATTATGGAGGAAACTGCAACAAGGTTTTGATAACTGAGGCAGAGAAATCGGCCGATACTGTCGGAACATTATTCAGGCACGTCGAGACCGGAATGACTAGTAAACGGTGATTGCGAACTATCTATCTTTTACCACCCCGCTGGAAATCCTTCTTTTTATCTCAATACATACAGTGTTAAGAAACACCAATGTTTCACCGTGAAACACATTGAACAAAACGTGTTTCAATTTGTGAAACGTTTTTTGATTGCTATAATGAAATACCTGCTGACAGCTCCGCTAGGGTTATTAAATATTGCTTATATTTTCAGATAGATACGAAGATAGATCGGCTGGTATCGTAAAAAGGTACTATTATATGTTTATCGGCATATTATTTGCTGTTCTCTCTGGAGGCAAACGGCTGAACCAAATCATCATGATACGCTTGAAAAGTGTTGTGAAGCATACTGTTATGGATTCGGCGTTTTTGCCTTGGAATCATCTTGACCTCCATTTGAGAAACATAACCTCTGTTTTAGGATAGCGCCGGGATCCTGCCCGTAATGGTGTCATTTATCAGGTGGCAATAGTGCAGGAGAGAACCAGGCGTATACAAAAGATGGGGATTGGTATCTACTTCAGCGTTGGAGTAGGCCCTTCAGTGAAATTTTTTACAAAAAGGAGAGCGTACCATGAAAAAACTTACAACATTCTTACTTCTAGCAACGTTTATGACCTTCAGTATTCTGGCCATGAACGGTCCACTTCAAGCCAAGACCATAGAGCTGAAATTTGGACACGTGGGCGCACCGGGTTCATTATTTTTGGCCTGTGCTGATGAATTTGCCAAGCGGGCCAATGAGAAGCTCGGCGATAAAGCCAAGGTTGTCACCTTTGGTTCCAGTCAGCTGGGAAAAGACGCAGAACTTTTGAAAAAACTGAAATTGGGTACAATCGCCTTTGCCCTGCCTTCGACCGTCATGTCATCGGTTGTCGATGAGTTTGGTGTTTTTGAGATGCCGTATCTGGTTCTTGATCGTGGTCACATGCGTAAGATCAGGGATGAAGTCTTCTGGACGATGATCGCCCCGAAGGTCGAAGATGAGGGATACCAGGTCGTGGCAGTATGGGAAAATGGCTTCAGGAATATCACCAATAATGTCAGACCGATCGTAGGACCTCAAGACCTCGAGGGTATCAAACTGCGCACACCGAAGGGTGAGTGGCGGGTGAAGATGTTCAAGGGCTATGGAGCCAACCCGACACCGATGTCTCTTTCCGAGGTATTTGTCGCTCTGCAGACGGGGGTTATTGATGGCCAAGAGAATCCCTTTACCCAGATTTATAGCCAGAACTTCCACGAAGTTCAGAAATATCTGTCCCTGAGTGGTCATGTCTATACCCCTGCTTACCTGCTTACCGGCAAAAAAACCTGGGAGAGCCTTCCGGAAGATGTACGTGAGATCCTGAAAACCACTGCTGTTGATATGCAGGAATGGGTTTACGAAACAGCGGAGAAAATGGAAGTCGATCTCCTGAATAAAATGAAAGGATCCGTCGAGATCAACGAAGTCGACAAGCAGGCATTTGTCGATGCAAGTGGTCCGATTTATGAAGAATTCGGAACCAAAGTACCCGGCGGCAAGGAACTTATCGACAAGGTACAGAGTTTAGTCAAATAACACGTTAAAATAACTGATAATGCCCCGGTTATCTTGCCGGGGCTCATTTTTTGCTTTCCGTCCGGAGGTTATTGCCTTGCTTGCCCGATTTCAAAGCATATTCAAAAAGCTGATGGAGTCCATCGTCATCACTCTGATGGTTACCTTGTCCGTACTCGTTATAGTAGCGGTGATTTATCGTAAGTCCGGTATGTCTTTGAGCTGGTATGACGAGGTCGCTTCGGTTCTTCTGGCCTGGCTTACCTATTACGCATCTGCTCTTGCAGCGCTGAGCAGGGGGCATATCGGGTTTAACGGACTGTTGAATGCAATGAAACCAAACCTTCGAGTGCCGGTTCTCATTTTCGGGGAAGTGCTCGTAATCGGTTTCTTCCTCCTGCTCGCCTGGGTCGGGGTAGAGGTCCTGGTTATTCTTGGAGGTGATTCCTTGACAAGCCTCACCTGGGTTCCAACCAGACTGACCCAGTCGGTCATTCCCATAGGAGCGGTCCTCTTTGTAATCGGCCAGTTGCTCAGTTTTCCCGACATGTTGAGACAGGCGACGTCTGAGAAGGGGATCGCCGGTCATGATGATGTTGAGATCCCTCAGGAAACTCCAGAAAACGCTTAAGAGGTATTACAGCTGTGACTATATTTTTAATGTTCATTGGTTTATTCATACTGATCCTGATCAATGTACCCATAGCGATAGCTCTCGGTCTCGTTGCTCTTTTCACAATGTTAATCAGTCAGGGATTGAGTACCCTCCCCAATGTTGCGCTGATCATGTTTGACGGAGCTACGAAGTTTCCACTGCTTGCTATTCCTCTGTTTATTTTCGCCGGTGCGATCATGAACACGGGTGGTATTTCAAAGCGGTTGATTGCCTTTGCCTCCGCACTTGTCGGTTTTGTCAGGGGTGGGTTGGCCATGTCTGCCACGGCGACCTCGATGTTCTTTGCGGAAATGTCCGGTTCAGCGGTTGCAGATGTTGCGGCACTTGGTTCAATTCTCATTCCGGCCATGAAACGTAAAGGATATCCCGCCCCGTTTGCTGCGGCGGTTATGTCATCTGCTGCCACCATCGCTGTTATTATTCCGCCTTCCATTCCGATGATTCTCTACGCAGTTATGGCTGGCAGCTCGGTTGTAAAGATTTTTGTGGCCGGCATTATCCCCGGCATCATGTGCGGACTGGCAATG
This sequence comes from uncultured delta proteobacterium, assembly GCA_963776075.1. GTDB lineage: Bacteria > Desulfobacterota > Desulfobulbia > Desulfobulbales > Desulfocapsaceae > MADRE3. The sequence continues at coordinate 30,854 of CAVZLG010000007.1, read as the reverse complement.
ATGGGTCTGTCATATGGATTTGCCGTTCGCAGAAATTATCCGGTCGAAGAGGTCTTCCAACTGAAAAAGGTATGGTCAACCTTCAAAGAAGCCGCATGGGCCTTCATTGTCCCGTTTATTATTCTTGGTGGAATATTTGGTGGTTTTGTCACAGCCACAGAGGGAGCGGGACTCGCTGTTGTCGCCTCGCTGTTTGTCGGCGGCGTCATTTATAGAGAGATCAACTGGCAGCACTTGAAAGAAGCAACGATTGAGGGTGGTATTTCGACTGGTGTGGTAATGCTCCTGGTGGCCTCTTCAGCCCTCATGGGGGCGATTCTGACTGAACTGCAGATTCCCCAGCAGCTGGCCCAGCAGATTACCGACTTCACCACCAATAAATACGCGGTACTGGGAATGCTGAATCTCTTTTTCCTGGTTGTCGGCTGTTTTCTGCATTCTGCAGCAGCGATCATCCTTGTCGTTCCAATTGTTATGCCACTGGTGCACGCCGTTGGTATTGATCCCGTTCATTTCGGGCTTGTGGTCACCCTCAATCTGGGAATTGGCCAGCAGACCCCTCCGGTGGCAAGTGTGCTGATTACCGCCTGTTCTGTAGCCAAAGCCGATATCTGGGAAGTGAGCAAGGTGAATGTTTACTATGTTGCATGTATTTTTGTCATCCTCATGATGTGTACCTATATTCCTGCCATCCCCATGTCTTTAGTGCATTTATTTTATGGTTAACAGGAGATTTTCGCTCTTTGCCGGGAATATCCGGCAAAGGCGAGGGGGCAGCGCAATTCTGATGAATCAAACAGAGTATAGAGCCACTCGCGGCCTGAATGTTTATAAACAAAACGAGAGAAAATGATAGTTCAAAGTGCATGTTTGACAGGAGTCGGCGGGATTGAAGTCAGGGAGCGAGAGCTGAATATTTCAGATGATGAAATACTGGTAAAGACCCATGCTGCTGGCATCTGTGGGCAGGATAAAAATCTATATAACGGTATCATTCCTCCTTCTGGAGGGCTCAATACCGAAATGAAGAATGCTTTTGCTTATCCTTATTTTTTCGGGCATGAGGCTGGAGGTGTCGTTGTAGAGGTCGGCTGTAATATTCGAAAATATAAACCAGGTGATAAAGTGATCGCCTTTGCCTGGGTTGAGACGTACTCCGATTATTTCAAGGCCGGGGTGGAAGATTTGGAACCGGCACCCGATGGGCTTGAGCTTGACTTTATGTCACTGGGAGAACCAATCGGTTGTGCCGTTTTTTCCGGGTTATGTTCGAAGGTACAGCTTGGTGACACGGTTGCGGTAATCGGTATGGGATTTGCCGGCCAGGTAATCGCCCAGGTGGCTCGAAAAAAAGGAGCCCATCAAGTTATTGGAGTAGACGTCGTCGATGGGAAACTTCAGTTGGCAAAACGTCTTGGGCTGGATCATGCGGTCAACAGCTCAAAAACCGACCCCTTAGCGGCTATTCTTGAACTGACAAACGGGGAGGGGGCGGATGTCGTTGTTGAGGTCGCAGGAACGGGTGAGGCGGTTCAGCTATGCAACGATGCGGTTAAGCATAACGGAGTCCTGGTCTTTTACAGTTGGATTACCCAGAACATTAATCTGAATATTTCCCGATGGCACAACAATTCGCTCCAGGTCGTCAATACAGGATTGGTCCATCATGGTGTTCAGCAGCGACATATCTGGGTACCGCAGGCATTAAGACCGGTATTACTGGGGCAGGTCGATATTGCCCCGCTGATCACCCACACTTATCCGCTGGCTGAAATCGACAAGGCAATGGAGACAGCCAACCATGATCCTTCAGCGATAAAGGTATTAATAAGGCCATAACTGATGGAAGAACGATGCACTATGTGGAAAAAACTATTATTACCTCAGCCGCCAATGCAGATTTCACTTTGAGGTGACGGATGACCGATTTTTTTTATCGACAACTCGCAAAAGCATCTCTGCAGGAAAAAGTTCTACCAGGCCAGAATATTGATCTGAAGGTAGACCTGGCATTGGCGCATGATGGCAGCGGCCCTGAAATTCTAAAGCTCTTTAAGAAAAAAGAGTATACAATTAACAGCCAGTGCAGGGTTCTTATGACCCTGGATCACTGCTTTCCTGCTCCCACCATTAAAGACCGCATATTTCAGCGATCGATCTCTGAATTTGCTCAAAAGTATAATATTCATCTCTATAAAAAAGGCGAAGGGGTCCTTCACCAGGTTGTCGCTGAAGAGGAGTCTCTCTGGCCGGGGATGATCATTGTCGGCGCGGATGGACATGTGGCAACCGCCGGGGCGTTTGGCGGGATTGCTTTTTCGGTTTCTCCGGCAGCATTTTTAAATACGATATGCAGTGGTTATTACCAGATCTCTGTGCCGGATCAGATAGTAATCGCACTTGAGGGCGGATTGGGTCCAACAGTGATGGCAAGAGATATCGGCATGCATCTGATGTACCGTTATGCCCATCAAATAACGGGTAAGGCTGTGCTGCTGACCGGTGCAACTATAGAGCAACTGACGATCAGTGAGAAAATGTCCATCTGTAACTTTCTGCCTGAAGCCGGGGTTGTAACAGCCCTAATTCTTCCGCAGGGAGAAGAACGAAACCCGGACATTACTATAGAATCAGAAAAAATAACCCCGATGCTCTCATTACCTGGAGAAGAGCCTGCATTTTGCAGCGCAGCAGCGTGCCCAAAAGAGGCCATTACCGTTGCGATTGCTGGTGGATGTTCTGCAGGAAGGCTGGACGACATGAAGATGATAGCTGATGTCCTGGCGAAAAAGGAAGTGCATCCCGATGTTACATTTATTATAACCCCGGGGTCGAAAAATGTTATGGAATCGATGGATAAGCTGAAGATCTCATCGATTTTAAGAAATGGTGGCGCAGTTATTATGCCGCCGGGGTGTGGTCCCTGTCCTGGAAAACATTTCGGTCTCTTATGCGACAGTGATGTCGCGATAACCACCACGATACGTAACAATCCCGGTCGGATTGGGGCAAAAGGAGCCAGGATATATCTTGCCTCACCACTGACCGTTGCCTGTTCGGCAGTTAATGGAAAAATCACAGAACCTGCTTAGTTTATTGCAGAGCACGACCAGCAAAAGTATTTTAATTTCTGTTTTTATAAACAAGATACAAAGGAGTAATGAACAATGACTTACACAAGCGGACGCCACTTTTTGCAGATTCCAGGACCGAGCAATGTTCCTGACAGAATACTTCATGCCATTGGCCATCCGACAATTGACCATAGGGGACCCCAGTTTAAAGAGCTGTCTGAGGAAGTGTTAACTGGTTCCAGGAGGATATTCAAGACCTCAGGTCCCGTCGTGGTATTCCCGACCTCAGGAACCGGGGCCTGGGAGGCTTCATTAATGAATACCCTCAATCCTGGCGATAAGGTCCTGATGTTCGAGACCGGCCATTTTGCAACGTTATGGCACAATATGGCCCAAAAATTTGGTCTTGAGATCGACTTTGTACCGACAAACTGGCGTCATGGTGTTGATCCTGGGGTTGTTGAGGAGAAATTGACTGAGGATAAGGAGCACAAGATTAAATCGGTCAACGTCGTTCATAACGAAACATCCACTGGTGTGGCCAGTAAAATAGCAGAGATCAGGCAGGCCATTGATCGTGCCAATCACCCGGCGCTCTTTATGGTGGACACGATTTCATCGCTTGGTTCCATGGACTATCGCCATGAGGAATGGAACGTTGATGTTACCGTTGGCTGCTCACAGAAAGGGTTAATGCTTCCCCCGGGGTTAGGGTTTAACGCAATTAGCAAAAAGGCTCTGGAGGCTTCAAAGACAGCTACCTTTAAGCGACATTTTTGGGATTGGAATGACATGCTTAAGGCAAATGAAGCTTTTTTCTATCCCTCCACCCCGTGTACCAACCTGCTGTTCGGTCTCAGAGAATCTATCAAGATGCTCGAAGAGGAAGGGCTGGAGAACGTATTTGCCCGTCATGACCGGTTTGCAGAGGCAACCCGCCGAGCGGTTAGGGCGTGGGGGCTTGAAGTGCTCTGTGAAAACCCAGAAGAGTACAGCAGTGTGCTCACCGCGGTGATGATGCCTGAAGGGAGCGGTGCGGATAATCTCAGGAAGGTAATCCTGGATAATTTCGATATGTCACTTGGTAATGGACTCGGCAAGGTTGCCGATAAGGTTTTTCGTATAGGACATCTTGGTGATTTGAATGACTTAAGCCTCGTGGGCACCCTGGCTGGTGTGGAGATGGGTCTTGGGCTTGGAAACATCAACCATCAGAAAGGTGGCGTTGGCGAGGCGATGAAGTACCTGGCTGAGGTGGCAGCGGCTCAATAGGGGCCGCCTCAGCCAGGCATTATTAGTGGTGAATACAGAAAATGTATTGTATTGAATTGTGCTGCCATGATTACCAGGGTAATCATGGCAGTCTCTCTTTGGATATTGCGTTAAAGATTAGAGCTGGCAGGAGGGATGATTGCCCTCAACCTACAGAGATAATCAGCATCAAGGATAAAAAGTAAGCACCATATTTCGGGTAATAGAGGGTTTTTATGCAGGAAAATGACAAACTTTTTGACTCATTGCAAAACCAGATTGGTGGAGATGTTCTCCATAGTGAATTAAGTCGTTCCTTATACAGTAGTGGCGCATCTCTTTTCAGGATAAAACCGCAGGCGATTGTCCAGGTCAAGTCAAAGGATGATCTGGTCAAAACAATGAAATTTGCTCGGGAGCATAAGATTCCGATTACTCCCCGCGGTGGCGGAACCAGTCGTGCCGGTAACGAGCTTGGCCGTGGAATTCTGGTAGATTTCAGTAAATACCTGACTCGAATGATCGAGCTCAATGTGGAAGAAAAATGGGTACGAGTAGAACCGGGTATTGTCCTGGCAGAACTGAATAAACTGTTGAAACCCCATAATCTTTACTTTCCGATAGACCCGTCAACAATAGATTCGGCAACCTTGGGCGGCATGATTGCCAATAATTCCAGTGGCCCCCATGCCGTCAAATATGGAACAACCAGGTCTCATGTGAAAGGGTTGGAACTGGTCTTAAGCAATGGTGAAGTGCTGACGACCGGGACTCTTGGTGCCAGTAATAAAACAGGCTCAGGTGATGATCTGGGAGAAAGGATCTACAAAGAAATTCCGGAAATAATAAGTAGATATGAGGATTATCTCGAGGATGAACGACCGTTTACCAGTAAAAACTCGTGTGGATACCATGTCTGGGATCTGTTTGAGAACGGTTCTGTCGACCTGACACCACTTCTTGTTGGGTCAGAGGGGACACTCGCCCTGGTCTCAGAGGCGAAATTGCAATTGTCTTCGATTCCACAGAAAGTGCTGAGTGGTTTTGTTTATTTTGATGATCTTGGCAAAGTTGGCGAGGCGACGCAGGAAATTCTGGAAGAGAACCCTTCGATGATTGAGATTATGGAAAAACATATTCTCGATCTTGCCCGTGAGCAGAAGCCGGAGCTGGCTGAATATTTTCCGGAAAATACGGAAGCTTCTCTCTTTATTGAATTCCAGGAAGAAAATGACCAGGCGCTTCTCGATAAATTTACCAAAATCAGGAAGCGGCTGATGGAAGATAAGCAGCTCGCCGTTGATGTCCTGCAGGCACGCAACAATGAAGACATGAAAACCTTTACCAAGGTTCGAGGTATATCCGGCCCAATTCTCAATCGTATGAAAGGCCCGAAGCGACCGATTGCATTTATCGAGGATGCAGCTGTTCATGTCAGCAAATTGCCTGAGTATATCAGTGGCTTGCGAAAACTGTTTGACCACTTTGACGTCAAGGCAGCCATCTATGGCCACGCCGGAGATGGTAACCTCCACACCATGGCAATACTGGATCTTCGCCAGCAGGAAGATGTAAACAAGATGCTGGGCTTATCTGAAGCGGTGTGTGATCTCGTTCTTGACTTAAAAGGCACCGTCAGCGGCGAACATGCTGACGGTCGACTGCGTACCCATTATGTTGAGCGTCAGTATCCGCATCTTTATCATGCCATGAGAGAGATCAAAGCAGTTTTTGATCCGGATGGTCTGATGAATCCAGGGGTCATCATATCTGATGAAGACAACTCACTGGGAAGAGACCTCAAATATGGCCCCGATTTTCATCTCTCCAGGACTGGCAGTCCTTTTGATAATGAGAATTTACAGGAACAGATCGAGAACTGTTCCGGGTGCGCTAAGTGCCGGTCCTATTGCCCGATAGCTAGCAGCAAGCTTGAAGAGTGGACAAAGGGAAGAGGGAAAATAACACTTTATCGTGAACTGATTTCAGGAAAGCTTGATCCGGCAATCCTCGAAGATCCTGAATTTAAGGAAATTGTCGATTCATGTATTAACTGTAAACGCTGTCTCACAGAATGCCCGTCCGGTGTCGATGTGCCATGGCTGGCAATCGTCGGCAGGCACGAATATGTAGAGAAAAGAGGGGAGAGTTTCACCAATCGCGTCCTGACCGACACCAGGACACTCTGCAGCCAAGGCAGCATGTTTGCGCCCGTTGCCAACTTTGCGACCTCCCTTGCCCCGATTCGATGGGGACTGCAGAAGGCCATTGGTATGGAAGCAAAAAGATACCTTCCCCAGTTTCGTAACCAGACGCTGCGCAAGATGCTGAAAAGCAGGAGGCAGTCCACGTCATCTCGGGAAGTGCTGTTTTTTCTTGGGTGTTATGCAAATTATAATGATCCGGAGGGTGAGGGACTGGCAGTCGTTGACGTGCTCGAACAGAATGGCTTGAAGGTTGTCATGCCTGAATTCAGATGTTGCGGTATTGCCAGAATAAGTGCAGGTGCCCAGCACCAGATCATCGAGGACATTCGTTTTAATATCAATCTTCTCCATGAGTATGCGTCACGCGGAGTTCCTATTATCTTCAGTGAACCGAGTTGTGAGCTGGCGGTTAAAAAAGAATATCCACGGATCGTTGACTCTGAAGAGGCCCGGGTGGTCGCTGATCACTGCTATGATATTCACGAATTTCTGATGGATCTCCATAAAAATGGCCAGCTGAACACCGCCTTTAACCGGATTGATATGACGGTCGGTTACCATGCACCCTGTCATTTGAAAAGTGTAGGTGTGACGCGTGAGCCGATTGATCTTATGGAGCTTATCCCCGGTATAACGGTTAAACAATTTTCAGATAAATGTTGCGGGATGGGCGGCACGTATGGCTTGAAATCAAATAACTATGATCTCTCCATGAAGATTGGTGCGCGACTGTTTGATGAGGTTCTTGCTGCCGATGTGGACCAGGTTGTTACCGGCTGCGGTGCCTGCGGAATGCAGATTTTTCAGGGGACTGCACGGGAGTCCTGCCATCCGCTGAAATTACTGGCAATGGCTTATGGTAAAGAGAGGATTGTAGCGTAATAGATTCAGGAATCAGGATGCCATCCGGTTCGCCGTTTCATTGACATCGCCTGGTTTAAAAGGGCTGAACAGGTTCACTGTTCAGCCCTTTTGCCGTCTATCTGATAATATCTATCAGCATTTTGGTACCGACAATAATCAGCAATAATGAAAATATCTTTTTGAGTTTACCAACAGGCAGACTGTGTGCCAACTTGACACCAAGCGGGGCCGTTAAAACACTGATTGCGGCAATTCCAAGAAGTGCCGGTAAGTAAACGTACCCTATTGAATATTCTGGCAGAACAGCGTTGTTCCAGCCATTGAACACAAAACCGACGGTCCCGGAAATTGCGATTGGCAGGCCAATTGCCGAGGATGTCCCGATGGCCCGGTGAACGGCAACATTGCACCAGGTCATGTAAGGCACCGATACTGCGCCCCCACCAATACCAACTAGACTTGAGATAAAACCAATAGTGTTGCCGGCCAGAAACATTCCGAAAATGCCGGGAAGTTCCCTGGAAGCTTTTGGTTTCTTGTTGGTCAGGAATTGAAATGCAACAAAGTAGATGAAACAGACAAAAAAGAGTTTGAGGATATTAGTCGAAAGAATCGCAACGAAACAGGAACCAATAAATGTTCCGGTCAGGATGCCAATGACAATTCTTCTGACGGTCTGCCAGTCAACGGCGCCGCGCTTATGGTGGGCCATGAAGCTTGAAACTGAAGTGAAGATGATACTGGCCAGCGAGGTGCCGAGGGCGAGGTGCATAATGATTTCGTGAGGAATTCCCTGAATTTTAAAGGCAATAACAAGTATTGGAACGATGACCAAGCCTCCTCCGACACCCAGTAAACCGGCGAGTATCCCGACAAAGCCACCGAGCAGGCCATAGATAAGCAGTGTAGTAAGCATAATAATTGTAGTTATGAGTATGATTTATCAGTTAAAGGCATCTCCGAGTTTAATCTGAAATGATTGAACAAATTCTGCTGCCGGAATTTTCTTGCTGCCTGCCGGCTGAAGAACTTGAACAAACAAACTACCGTCAGAGGTTGCAATTTCAATAGCCTTATCAGATATACCGATTACCGTTCCGGCAGCACCAGCTCCAGAACCGCTGGATGTATCAAAAATCTTACAACCCATCTCGTTGATGGTCGATGATGCTCCAGGTGCCGGGTTGGCCCCGCGAATGAGATTGTATATTTCTGCTGTTGGCCTATACCAGTCGATTACGGTATCCTTGGCAGTTATAACCGGCTGAAAAGATGCACGGGTCTCATCCTGTGCCAGAGCCTTACCCCTGTCTTTTTTTATTAATTCAACGGCCTCCCCAATCATCCTGATGCCCATCGGGTAGAGTTTTTCAAAGTAGACACTCTTGACGGTATCATCAGGCTCAATCACGACGCTTTCCTGCAGCAGAACTGGACCGGTATCAACACCTTCATCGATATAGTGAATACTGACCCCAGTCTCTGACTCTCCATTAATGATCGCCCAGTTTATGGCAGATCCTCCCCGGTACTTTGGCAGCAGTGAAGGATGGTAATTAATACCGCCACGTGGAGCAAGACCGATCATCTCCTTCGGCACAAACGAGGTGACAAAGGCCAGAACCAGGAGATCCGGCTCGAGTTCGGCTACCCATGAAATAGCTTCAGTACTTTTGAGCAGACGGGATTGCAGGACAGGAAGCGAATGTTTTTCAGCACATTGTTTTACCGGATTGGGATATCTCTGGTTTGGTAGATCCGGTATGGTGATAACACCGACGATATGTTCTCCCTGAGCGATCAGTTTCTCGAGCGATTCTCCGCCAAAAGGAGCTTGTCCGATAAAGATAATCCGCATCTCATTTCCCCCTCTACAGATGAGTGTGATGGATCGTTAAGCGTTCGACTTGAGTAATAATAATGAAAAAGAAAAGCCCTGGCGTAATATACCGCCAGGGCTCAGGAATGTCATCTAAATGGTGATGAACGCAGGTTCGGCACAGTTGCCGCTTTCATCAACACTTACCCGTAAATCAGATTTGGGAAGTAGGTGATGACTGCAGGAAACAATACACAAATGGCGAGGCCGACACATTGCATGATCAGAAATACGATGGCTGCCTTGAAGATGGTTGCCATCTGGATATGCGGTGGAGTAACGCCACGAATATAAAACAGAGCGTAACCAAATGGTGGGCTTAAAAACGACATCTGCATATTGATGATATACAGAACGCCGAACCATAGAGCGACGTCACCAGGATCTGGTCCGGGTAATCCGAACAAACCGGGGAAGGTGAGCGATTTGACGATCGGTACAAAAATAGGTACCGCAAGCAGCAGGATACCTACCCAGTCCAGGAACATGCCGAGAATAACCAGCAGGAACATCATCAGAAAGAGGATCCCGTATGGTCCAAGACCAAGGCCGAGCATCGTGTCAGTGATAAAGGCCTGTCCACCCTGCAGGATGTAGAAACCGACGAAGACAGAGGCACCGAACATGATCCATAAAACCATCGTAGAGGCACGCAGTGTTGTAAGGCTTGCTTCTTTCAGAACCAGCAGGGAAAATTTCCTCTGGATGATGGCAACAATAACAGAACCGCAGGAACCGATACCGGCGGCTTCAACAGGTGTGGCGATACCGCCGAACAGCAGGCCAAGTACCAGAAAAACCAAGAAAAGGGGAGCTATCAACCCCTTGAGCAGTTTGATCTTTTCCCACCAGCCGATCAGTTCTTCCTTCGGCAGTGCCGGGCACAGATTTGGGTTCAGATATGATCGAATCAGAACATAGGAAACATACATACCGGAGAGCATCAGGCCGGGAATAAATGAACCCATGTAGAGTTCACCGACGGACTGCTGGGCGACAACGGCATAGAGAATAGCAAGGATCGATGGCGGGATCAGGATACCGAGCGTTCCACCTGCCATGATGGATCCAAGGGCAATCTTTTCGTCATAATTTCTATTAAGCATGGCTGGCAGTGCCAGAATTCCCATGGTTACGACCGCTGCCCCGATGACACCTACCATGGCGGCGAGAATTGTGGAGGCGACAATTGTTGCTGCTGCCAGACCGCCGCGCAGGCCGCCCATCCATCTATAGACCACCGAAAACATTTCCTCGATGATACCGGCCCGCTCAAGCATGGCTGCCATGAAGATAAACAATGGAATGGCGGACAAATCGGAGTTCGTCATCATTGGAAAGATACGGCTCGGCAGGATGTTGAGCATTGCCTGGTCTCCGACCAGATAAATAAATACACAACCGAGTCCACCAGTAACAAAGGCCAGGGGAAGCCCTGCCATCAGGAAGATAACGAGGCTGCCGAACATATACCAGGTCAGCGTAGAAATCTCATATCCAGCAAGGATTCCGGCAGTCCTGAACAGGAAGTAATCATCACCATACGGGTCATAGAAGAAAATGTTAATCATCTCGACCAGAACACATCCGGCCAGAAATAAGGTGGCACCGTAGACGATGACGCTCCAGAACAGGCCTCCTTTCTTATATGGCTTTTTTTCTGTATTGGTTTTTATTGCAGCATCCATGATTACGCACTCCTACCAAGTTTATTGAAACGTTTAATATCTTTATACAGCTTCGATATGGCCGCGAGAGTAATCAGTATGCCACCTATAAGCATCATTGCCTTGACTGGATAATACTGGATCTGCCAGGTTTCCATGGTTCGTTCCCGCATTCCGATAGAATCCATCATAAAACCGTAGGAAGTACCCATGAGAACAATGAAGAAAACAAAGGAAAAAACGGAAGTGAATATGTCCAGGCCGTGTTGGCCGCGCTTGGGGAACTTGTTGTATATTATATCTACCGCTACGTGAGAACCGTGCAGATAGGCATAGGCACCCGCGAGCAGGTACTGCATGCCAAAGAGCAAGAAGGATGATTCATGCACCCAGATGGTCGGTTTATTGAAGATATAACGTGCAATAACCTCAAAGGCGTAAAAAACAACGGCAGTAATGGTCCAGAAGGCAACAAACTGGCCAGTATGCTCACATATCCAGTCGAAAATCTTTATAATACTATTACTTGAAATTTCTACGGCACCATTTTGTTCGCTGCTATCAGGCATTGTGCCATCTTTCTCGAAATTCTTTCTTTCCAGGTAATAACAAACTGCAATCATGGCTATGGGCATGAGTGCCAGCCAGCCCCAATAGAACCAGTGGGGCAGCACAAAACCAAAATCTATCTTTTCTGCGTTCATTTTAGACAAACTCCCTTCCCAATGATCAGGTATGAAAAACGGAGGTCCTAAGACCTCCGTTTTTATCAGAAAATGCTGTAACTATTGTAACGATAGATTACAGGGTGTACCCCTTGATATCTTCAGGAGTAAGATATCCCATGAGGTCGTTGAGCATAAAGTCGATCTGCAGTTTGAGTACTTCTGCTGCTTCCGGACTTTTCTTGGCCCAGTTGAACCAGATTGGAATGGCCTTCTTGCGAAACTCAGCTACGTCATCAGCACTCATTCGGTTTACGATACTACCTGCTTCTTTAAACTTGGCCAGTGCCTCGACATTACGCTTCTGGATTCCAAGATAATGCTCGCTGGAGAAGACTTTGACCTGCTCTTCCATCAGGGACTGCATCGCCGGGGATAGTCTCTTCCACGCACCAAGGTTACAGGAAACCTCCATCAGGTCAACCGGCTGATAGATTGACATCAGTCCTGGAGGGCCAAAAAGGATGTATTTGGTAACCTGAGCAAAACCGAGATCCCAGTTAACAGCTGGTCCAACGTAATCAGCGGCGTCGATGGTTCCTTTTTCAAGGGCCGGGAAGATATCGGAGCCTGGCAGGGAAACGGTGGAAGCACCAAATGACTGGAATACCTCAGCAACCATTCCACCAGGAACACGGAGTTTCATACCTTTGAAATCAGCAACAGAGTTAACCGGCTTCTTGGAATGAATGATATTGGCATCATGCTGGACGTGGCCGACATAGAACAGGCCGTGCTTGGCATAAATTTTTCGGGCCAGCTCTTTCATACCAAGAGCATCAAACATGATGTCCCACTGGGCTGGCTGATCCGGTCCAACCGGATAGGATGACAGGAAAACTGAGGCAGGAATTTTTCCAGCCCAGTAGAGGGTAAACGCATTCATTCCCTGAAGAACACCGGTTTTGACCGCTTCAAAGAGGGCATTGTTATCTGCTGCTACAGATTTTGCCGGGAATGGTTTAACATCAAGTTCGCCACCTGATTTCTCTTTGAAGCCTTTACACCAGCTTTCAAAAAGTGTGTAACCGCTTGTTCCAGCATCCCAGGTGGATTGCATTTTCCATACGGTTGTTTTTGCTTTTGCTGTCTGAATAAAAGGACCGACAGCCGTACTAGCTGCAACAGCGGCTCCGGCAGCAGCGGCAGTTTTCAAAAACTTACGCCGGCCATTGCTTTTTGATTCAACGTTTACTTCGTCTTTTTTCCGTCCTTGTTCCTGCATAATTTCACTCCTTTACTAAGGGGTTGGTGATTTCGAACAACTCAATCATCTAATGATTGGACTGGGCTGTTTGTTGAAACTCTGGACACTTTTGGATGTGGCTTGGACCTTCACCATCATCCTTGTTAAAAAAACGTGGACACCTCGTACTTCAAAACAACTTCAAAGAGCTTTGTACTTGGAGAAACAGAACAATTCTTTGCACTGACAGGAAGAAGTGAGCTAGCAGGCTCATCAAACAAACAGTGAAAAGAGCGGAAAAATGACAATCATTCTGTTAATCTGGTCAAACCAGAGTGCTTTTAGTTAAAACTTTTAAAGGAGACTGTCAATTGTTTTTCGAGATAAAGAGGTGCCATTAAGTGAATAAAGAGAAAAAAACAAACTATTGAAATAAATAAATAAACATCATTTTATCTGCTGTTTGTTATCAGCAATACCGAATTTATAGCCTCGTTGTTCTGTAACTCACTCTAATCAGATTAGAAATTAATAATGTTGTTTGCGGGAGTATTTGAATGTTCTCTCCTGGCTGCTTCTTGATATTTTCAGAGGAGCCGTTTAAGTAACTGATAATAAATAAAAAATTAAAGGATAGCAATTGGTTGCCGTTTTCGCATGCAGTCATTGAGATTGTGGCATTTTGAAAGGTTTCAAATAATTCTTCCTGCGGCTTGTTCCACCTGTTCTGTCTTAAAATTTGGATTATCATGATCCGTTGTCTGAAATATCAGACAACAAAACGCTCTCTTAGACATATTGGTAATAAAACTATTTTGGATGCAACCGGATCCATAAAATGGTTCCGGTTGCATTTAAGGACCCTGTTCGGTGTGCATATGTTTGATTGAAAAAAACAGAAAATAGATTTGAAATTCCTTGACAATCCCCTTCCATCATGACATTTTAAACTGGTCTTACCAGGAAGCATTTGGTCTGAAGGTAAAAGATACCCATTTTGCCCAATATTTTTTGGAGAGTAAATTCTATGGGCATAGACTTTCTAATTACAGATTATCGATGACGGAGGAAAGATGGCAAAATTTCTAGAGTACCGCGGAAAAGAATTTTTTAAAGAAGCCGCCATCCCGGTTCCTGAGGGTGTTGTTGTCAGCACACCGGAAGAAGCCGAGGAAGCAGCCAGGAAAATTGGCAAGCCAGTTGTTGTTAAGGCACAGGTCCTGGCGGGTGGAAGAGGGAAGGCTGGCGGTGTGAAGCTGGTATCAACACCCGAAGAGGCAAAAGAGGCGGCAGATCAGATTTTAGGAATGGAAATTAAAGGACTGCTGGTTAAGCAGGTCCTTGTTGAAGAACAGCTCGCCATCGCCCAGGAATTTTATGCCGGACTGATCATTAATTCAGCACAAGAAGTGAGAGGGCCGGTCCTGATGTTCAGCCCCGAGGGTGGAATGGATATCGAATCGGTACCTGAGGACAGGATCGCAACGCTTAATGTGGATGTAATTAAAGGGCTGATGATGCACGATACTCTTGATATGGTGGTATCCATGGGGGTAAAAGGTGCAGCAGTCAGACCTCTGGCCGATGTCGTATTGAAACTTTACAATGTGTTCAGGGCCAAAGATTGTCGTGCCCTGGAGATAAACCCGCTTGTTTTGACTGAGGATGGCAAAGTCTATGCTGCCGACTGCAGAATGGAAGCGGATGATCAGGCGGTTTTCAGGCATCCTGAGTTCAATATCAAAATCGGTCGAGAATTTCTCAAAGAGCCGACCGATCTTGACTTGATTGGCTGGTCGTATGAAGCCAGTGATTTCAGGGGGACAAGCTATGTCGCTGAAATGGCCTCTCCCGAGGAAGTTTCTAAAGGCGGCTATGTCGGCTACCATGGCATCGGCGGCGGAGCTGCAATGCTTGGCATGGATGCACTTAATAAGGTTGGTTTAAAAGTTGCCGACTATGCTGATACCAGCGGTAACCCGACAGCCTCCAAGGTGTACCGTACCGTTAAACTTATCATGTCTCAGCCCGGTATCGAGGGCTATTTCCTCTCAGGCTTCATGATGGCTAACCAGGAGCAATGGCATCACGCGCACGGGCTTGTAAAAGCGCTTAGAGAAGAGCTTCCGAAGCGGCCAGGATTTCCTGTTGTATTGCTGTTATGCGGTAACAAAGAAAAAGAGTCACAGGCGATTTTAAAGGAAGGTCTTGCAGAGTTTGGAGATCGAGTGGAGATATATGACCGGGAGCATGTTTACGATGCCAAATTCATAGGTGGCAGAGTTAAGACTCTGGTGGAAGAGTATCGTAAAGATCAGGCTGCAGCCTAGAGGGGAGATACATATGGAATTTTCTGAAAGAACGATAAAAATCATCATCGATGAAGAAAAATGTGAAGGCTGTGAGACCCATGCTTGTGTCGAAGCCTGCAAAACCTACAGCAGAGGGATTCTTGTGCTGAAGGATGGTAAACCGGCCGTTGAAGGGTCAGACGATGAACTGGCCAGGAAAGGAACAGAATGTCTCGCCTGTGAATACGCCTGCTGGTTCAGAGGAAATTCGGCAATTACAATTGAGGCCCCTATACAGGGATTGGCAGAATATAGAGCAAAGCACGGTACAGAATAACAGGGGATGATATGTCTATTATAATAGATGAAAATACAACGGTAGTTGTTCAAGGTATGACAGGGAGGGAAGGTTCTCTTCGCACCAAGTACATGCAGGAATATGGTACAAAGGTTGTTGCCGGTGTAACGCCCGGAAAAGGTGGAACTGAGGTTCACGGTATTCCTGTCTATGATACGGTTAAAGAGGCAATCAGGCATCACGGAATGATTGACGCATCAGTTACGTTTATCCCCGGGCCTGCATTAAAAGGCGCTGTATACGAAGCGATTGATGCGGGAATCAAGTTTGTCTGTTCACCGGTGGAGCGAATTCCAATTCATGACGTCATTGATATGGTATCGTATGCCAGGAAAAATGATGTTAAACTCCTGGGGCCAGGAAGCCTTGGGATGATCAGCCCCGGTAAAGCGGTCGTTGGCTGGCTTGGTGGAAGTGTTGACTGGGCAAGTATGTTGTTTGAGCCAGGGCCAATTGGTGTTATATCAAGAAGTGGTGGCCAGTCAGGAACCGTTCCCTGGGCATTAAAGGTTGCCGGCCTTGGTATCAGTACCGCATTGCATATCGGTACAGAGCCTGTTCTCGGGCTTACCATGGCTGATGTGCTGAAGAATTTTGAGAGTGATGAGCAGACGAAAGCAGTAGCCGTGTTTGGTGAAATTGGTGGAACACTTGAGGAAGAAGCAGCTGAATGTGTTGCCAACAAAGAGTTTACCAAGCCGCTGGTTGTATTTATAGCAGGAGCCTGGGCACCTGAAGGTATGAGGTTTTCCCACGCCAGCAGTATTGTTGAAAAAGGACGTGGCACCGCCCAGGGTAAAATGAAGGCTTTGACAGAAGCTGGAGCCTATGTGGTTGACAGTCCCGAAGAAATTGCACCTAAGATTAAAGAACTTATCGGAATTTAATTAAATCAGGAGGATTCATCATGGCTGTAATGAGATCAGTATTCTATGTACCAAGCAACAATGACAAAATGGTTGGCAAGGCGCCGACAATTGCTGCAGATGTCGTCACCCTTGACCTTGAAGATTCTGTACCACCGGCGGAAAAAGAGACCGGCAGGAAGAACATCCAGCAATATCTGAAAACTGAGCGTGCCAATCAAGCAGCGCCATATCTGTATGTAAGGATTAACAACTGGGAAACCGAGATGACCAATGACGATCTTGAAGCGATCGTTCATCCGGGTCTTGATGGTGTGTGTCTTGCCAAATGTGGAAGCGGCGAAAATGTCCAGCGCCTCGCCTGGAAACTTGAAGAGCTTGAGCAGCGACGTGGAATGGAAGTTGGTTCTGTTGCTATTCAGTTACTCATCGAAACCGCAAAAGGTGTTATTAACGCTTACGAGGCAGCAACTGCAAGTCCTCGTGTTAACTCTCTTATTTTCGGTGCTGTTGACTATACCAAAGACATGAGGGTTACCCTTACCTCTGAAGGTGTTGAGCAGCTTTATGCCCGTTATCACACCGCTGTTGCAGCCAGAGCTGCTGGCTGTGTCGCTATTGACTGCCCGTTTGTCGCTTTTAAAGATGAGGAAGGATATAAGGTGAGCACCATGGAAGGGCGACAGATGGGATATGAAGGAAGAATGCTTATCCATCCAGGCCAGATTGTACCGTCTCATGAGATTTACACACCATCAGCCGAGAGTGTTGAGTGGGCAGAAGGTGTAAAAAAAGTGTTTGAAGAAGAGGGAATCGCCAAGGGCACAGCGGCGGTAACCTACCTTGGTAAAATGGTAGACACCCCGGTATATGAGAATGCAATGCAGATCCTCAGAACCGTGGCAGAAATTCAGGCAGTAGAAGCAAAGAATAAGTAGAATGAGGATATAAGACGGGGTAGCCAGCAAAAATCGGTTGGCTATCCCGTTTTTTGGTGCTTCCGTCTTTTGGAGATATCATGATACTTGCACAATTGTCCGTATACCCAGTGGGCGAGGGCGTCAGCCTTGGCCGACATGTAAAAAGGGGTGTTAAGATTATCGAAGAATCAGGGTACACGTACCAGGTTGGTGGATTGTCTACCGCTATTGAGGTACCCGAACTTCAGGACCTGTTTGACCTGGTCACAAAAATTCGCGATGCTCAGATCGATGAAGGAGCGCAGCGTGTATTAATCGAGCTGAAAGTCGATGACAGAAGAGACAAAGAGGCAACCCTTACCAGTAAAATTGATTCGGTAAGTAGTCGTTAGCTGTATGATGGCCTGTTATTTCTTTATGTTGACAGATCCATTGGCTTCTTTTCGCAGGTTCAGCGAGGCTCAGAACGATGAGTGAGTTGAAAAATGACGACGAGCTCTTTGATCAATGGCCCGAGCGTTATGACAGCTGGTTTACCACTCCGATTGGTTCGCTTGTAAAAAATTACGAGACTGACCTGCTTCTCGAAATGCTCGAACCCCGAGAAGAAGAAATCATACTTGATGTTGGTTGCGGAACAGGGGTGTTCACTGGCGATATCCTTGAACGTGGAGCGCGCATCGTGGGATTGGATATCTCTTTTCCAATGTTGCAACAGGCAGCAAAGAAGGCATCTGAACAACCGTTTGCAGCGATTGCGGGTGATATGACATCCCTGCCGTTTTTAGACGGCTCTTTTGATAAGGTTTACTCAATGACCGCGATCGAGTTTGTGCCAGATGCGATAAAAGCAGTAGATGAACTCAATCGTGTCGCACGAAGTGGTGCGACAATAGTACTTACTACACTAAACAGCCTGAGTCCCTGGGCAGAGCAGCGGAAGAAGAAGGCAGAATATGGCCATTCACTCTTTCAATCAATGACATTTCGCTCGCCGGATGAATTGCTCCGGTTGGTACCAGCCGACTCAATTGTTAAAACTGCAATTCATTTTCAGAAAAATGATAACCCTGCCCAGATTCCGGAAATTGAAGAGCAGGGAATGAACGATAAGAAAGATACCGGGGCCTTTGTTGCGGTCTCATGGGTAAAGGACTGAGATTGATGATAGAAGACAAAAGTACCGGTTTTAAAATAGTGTCAGGGGAAACTAAATTAACTAGGTGAAGGAACAACCGAGTCCACGAGTTGTTGGAGGAGCCAGATGATTACAGAAAATTTTGTGAAAAAAATGGAAGAGATAGTTGGTGCTTCCTATGTAACAAAGACAGGGGCCGACAGAGAGCTTTATTCATACGATGCATCGCTGGTGACCGGTCGGCCTGGTCTCATCGTTTTTCCGGCAAACACCGAGGAGGTTTCCGGGGTGCTCAAGGCAGCGCATGAGGCTGGAGTGCCTTCAGTTGCCCGTGGCTTTGCCACCAACCTTTCCGGCGGTACGATTATCAGTGATGGACTGGTTGTCAGCCTCTCTCGTCTAGATGAAATTCTCGGAATTTACCCGGAGAGCAGATATGCAGTTGTTCAGACCGGTGTCACCAACCTTGAGCTGCAGGAAGCGCTGGCGCCACTTGGCGCTTTTTACGCACCTGATCCTGCCAGCCAGAAAGTTTCCACCATCGGCGGTAATGTCGGTGAAAATTCAGGCGGCCCTCGTTGCTTGAAATATGGCGTAACCTCCAACCATATTCTTGGCATGCAGATGGTTATGGCCGATGGAGAGATCGTCCAAATCGGCGGGCCAGCGCTGGACCCGCCTGGCTATGATCTGCGCGGCCTCGTTGTCGGCAGTGAAGGATGTGTGGGTATTGTTACTGAAATTACCGTACGCGTAACACCAATGACAGAATCTGTAATAACAATGCTGGCAATCTATGATGATATTCCCGATGCAGCTAACACGGTTAAAGAAATCATCAGTACCGGTATTGTTCCAAACACTCTGGAAATGATGGACAACACCATTATCCAGGCAGTGGAAAAAGGTGGTTCATGTGGTTACCCGGTCGACGCTGCAGCGGTATTGATCATTGAGGTGGAAGGGATGATTCTCGGCCTGAAGGAACAGGCTGAGACAATAGAAAAAATCTGTATGGATACCGGCTGCCGTGAAGTACGTGTCGCCAAAAATCAGGCGGAACGCGATCTTCTCTGGAAAGGTCGCCGGGGCGCATTTGGGGCAATCTGCAACCTTTCTCCAAACTACCTGGTCAATGATGGCTGTGTACCTCGTACGAGACTTCCCGAGGCACTCGAAAAAGTCAAAGCGATTTCGGAAAAATATGGCTGCCCGGTGGGTAATGTATTTCATGCCGGTGATGGCAATCTGCATCCACTGCTGATGTTTGACTCACGAAACGAAAAAGAGGTTGAACAGGTACATAAGGCCGGTTGGGATATTATGGCTGTTTGTGCTGAACTTGGCGGAACGATCTCGGGTGAACATGGTATTGGCCATGAGAAACAGGAGGCAATGTCCATGGTTTTTTCCGGACATGATCTCAACACCCAGCAGGATGTCAAACTGGCACTTGATCCCAAGAATTTAATGAATCCTGGTAAAATAGTTCCCGTACCGCCGAAGGGTGAATCCCGTCTTCCAGACAATAAGCCAACGATTCTTCAGCGATTAGGGGGTATTGATGCTGCCGGCGTCAGCGAAGCAATGGCGGCAATCAAGAAGGCAGCAGAAGAGAAAGGAGCGATCAGACCTTCAGGAAGCGGCACGTTTAACGGTATTGGTAATCTTGAGAAGACAGAAACCAGGATCGTAGACAGCCTGAAGATGACCGAGGTTATCGAATATGATTCTGATAACCAGTTCATAACCGTTGGCTCGGGGATGAGCCTTGCTGCATTGCAGGAAAAACTTGGTGAAAATAATCAGTGGCTGCCGGTCAGACCGCCGTTTTTCAAGGAGACTTCCACAACCGGAAGTATTATTGCGATGGCTGCCGTTGGCCCTGAGCGTGCCGCTCTGGGTGCACCACGGGATTATCTACTGGGGCTCCAGTACATTGACAGCAGCGGAAGCATGGTCACTACCGGCGGCAAAGTTGTCAAGAATGTGGCTGGCTATGATATGACCAGGTTGATGACCGGGTCTGCAGGAACGCTTGGGTTTATTACTGAGGCGAGCTGGAGGGTGGCCGCCCGACCAGAAGCCTGTAAGGTAACTTCCGCAGTCGGTAGTCTTGAAAGTTGTTCTGCAGCAGCACTGGCTGTTATTAACTCAAACCTACTGCCGGTATTTGTTACTGCGGTTCCACAGGATGATTCATGGAAATTAATGATTGGTTTTGAGGGTCTTGGCGAGGTGGTTGATCACCAGATTGATCGATGTGATCAGAAGATGAGCGAGAACGGACTTTCTGGAAACGAAAAAGCAGACTATCCGGTTATAGAGGGACCATTCAAAGCGGTATTTGACGGAATCTGGGAAGCGCCATACGTCTGCCAGGCAGATGTGGTCATCGCCAACGTAAAACAGCTGTGCGAAGACGCTGTTAAGATCACGGAGCCATCGAGCGTTCTGGTCGATTTTGCTTGTGGGCGAGTCTATGCCGGGTTTGAAGGGCTGGATAGCAAACAGTGGAGCGAACTGGATGCTCAGTTTAATAAAAATCAGGGCCATGGCAAGCTGATCAAGGCGCCTGAGGAATTCAGAAATAGCAATGATGTCTTTGGCTCGGGACGGGCAGAATGGAAGCTCAGTCATAAGGTAAAAGCTGCTCTTGACCCCAACAGCCTCTTCTCACCAGGAGTTTTACCCGGGAGAGCGTAGGTTGGTTGGTGATCTGTTTTAATGACTAAAGCTCTGAGAGCGAAAAAAATATAAGAGGTTTGAAATTATGACTGTGTCAGCAAATTATGATGCGATAGCCAAATGCAACAAATGTGGATTCTGTCATGTGGCATGTCCTATTTTCCGGGCGACCGGGCATGAGTCTGGTGTGGCTCGGGGACGTCTTGCACTGTTGAGGGGGATTATTGAAAAGCGAATAGAGTGGAATGAAGAACTGGAAGACCCACTTTTCACTTGTCTGGGTTGTGGGGCCTGTACAACAAACTGTTTTGGTTCTGTGCCGACTGCCGATCTGGTGTTAAATGCCAGGTCAGAATATTTCGAAAAAGTTGGAAAGAAACCTGCCCATCGACTTTTGTTCGAACACCTGCTTCCCTACCCGAAACGGCTGCACCTTGCCGCGCGGGCAGCTGCGCTTGGTAAGAACTCCGGTGCCTCCAAACTTGCCAATGCCCTTGGTCTGCTAAGGATTTTTGGCCGTGATTTGCCAAAGGCCGAAGGAATTGTAGAAAAACTCCCCACGGAGTCGTTTAGAGGAAATACCAAACCGGGAGTTTACCCGGGACAGGGGGAGAAACTGAGAATCGGCTATTTTGTCGGATGCGGCGTAGACGTCATCCAGGTGAAGGCCGGTACAGCTACGTTTGAAGAACTGAAAAAAATCGGAAAATCGGTAACCATTTTAAACAACTGCTGCTGTGGCTTACCGCCATGGTCTTACGGGGATCTTGAAAACACCAAGAAACTGGCTCTCAAGAACCTCAAGGTTTTTTCCGAGGCAGACGTTGATGTTATTGTCACCGATTGCTCCAGTTGCGCTTCCTTTTTAAAAGAGTACAAAAAAGTATTCAAAGATGACCCGGAGAACCTGGTCCTTGTTGAAAAAACAGTACCACTGTTCCGTGATGTCGTTGAATTCCTGGCGACAAGAGGCGAGGCTACAGCTGCGGCTGGAAGTGAGGCTGAGGCAGTTGGTTCCTATTATGACCCTCATGGCGCAGGCGCACAAGGGGGCACGGCTTCTGCTGGAACCGGTTCAGATAAACCGATAGTCATGACCTACCATGATCCGTGTCATGCCGTTCGCGGGCAGGGGATAAAGAACGAAGGCCGGGATATTCTGAAGAAACTACCGAACGTTGAATTCAAGGAGATGGCAGAGGCGGACTGGTGCTGCGGGGGTGCTGGATCTTATGCGCTGACCCATTATGACTTGTCGCAGAAAGTGCTTGACCGGAAAATGAAAAATCTGAAGAACACAGATGCAGACATTCTTGTTACCTCATGCCCAGCCTGCATGATTCAATTGTCATTTGGCATCAGACGACATGGTTTAAAAACCAAGGTGTTTCATATTTCAGAGATTATCGCACACACGAAAGAAAGTGCGTAGAGCAATGAGGCTGTAATCACTATAACCCGACCCTGACCGAATGGGGCCGGGTTATAATGATTTGGCAATGACAGCCTGGAGCAACCCGCTAACATCACGGAATATCAGTTTTTCAAGTTGCCTTATACATATGATCAATTTTTTGCGTACTACATACGATCTAACGAACTTGATCAATTAACCATTATTTAATATACCTAGTGGGCGCATGGTCAGGCCAGGTACTGGATTATAGAGCTGTCGTACCAGGGTCGTGTAAATGAAGCGCGTTATGCTCAGCACTGTAATTAATTGATTTTATTGTTAAAGGAATCAGTTCCGCAGCAGTGTTACATGGGGCTGCAAGAGGTTTTTATTAGGTTTTTTGGTGATAGTTACGTTGCATAGCCTGTGGAATGCGACTGGCGATTTCTATTGCTTTGCAGATATTTCAGTTCATGTGGACTGTGAGTACAGGAATTTGTGAAGCTTTTCGCATCGTTGAACCCGGCTTAGGAAACACAACCACTTTTATTTGAGGTGAATTCATGAAGAGTACAATGCAGACGATCGATGGTAATACCGCTGCTACCCATGTCGCTTACGGCATGAGTGAAGTCGCGACCATCTACCCGATTACTCCGTCAAGCCCGTTAGGAGAAATTGCAGATTCCTGGGCAGTTGCCGGAAGGAAAAATATTCACGGCGAGCTCTTGAATATAAAACAGATGCAATCAGAGGCAGGGGCTGCTGGCGCAGTGCACGGTTCTCTCGTTGGTGGAGCAATTACCTCAACGTTTACCGCATCGCAGGGACTGCTGCTGAAGATCCCGAATATGTATAAAATAGCAGGTGAGCTTCTGCCATGTGTTTTCCATGTAACGGCTCGATCTCTTTCTGCTCACGCCTTGTCAATCTTTGGCGACCAGGCTGACGTCATGGCCACCAGGCAGACCGGTTTTGCACTTCTTGCCTCAAGCTCGGTACAGGAGACCATGGACCTGGCCCTTGTTGCCCATCTTTCAACCATTGAAGCAAGAGTACCGTTCCTCCATTTTTATGATGGTTTCAGGACCTCACATGAGATCCAGAAGATCGAAGTAATCAGCTATGATGATATGGCCTCGCTCTACAATTGGGATGCTTATCACGAATTCAAGAAGCTGGCGATCAACCCCGAGAACCCGAACACCAGGGGTACAGCTCAAAACCCTGATATCTACTTCCAGGGTCGAGAAGCGTGTAATAAGTATTATCTAGCCACCCCTGCGATTGTTGCCAACAACATGAAAAAAGTTGGTGAACTGACAGGACGCCATTACAGCCTATTCGACTATGTTGGTGACCCGCAAGCAGAGAAAGTAATCGTGGCCATGGGATCAGGTTGTGAGGCGATCGAAGAATCTGTTGAGGCATTGATGGCACAGGGCGAGAAAGTTGGCCTCATCAAGGTGAGACTCTATCGGCCATTTGCTACAGATGCATTTATGGCAGCAATTCCCGAGAGCACAAAATATCTGACCATTCTTGATAGAACAAAAGAGCCAGGCTCCGTTGGTGAGCCGCTCTATACCGATGTATGTGCAGCCTATATCGACAAGGGGATTGCCCCGCCGCGTATACTTGGCGGACGGTATGGTTTGAGTTCCAAAGAGTTTAATCCACCAATGGTTAAGGCTGTTTATGACAACATGACTGCGGCTGAGCCAAAGAATCATTTCACTGTCGGTATTACAGACGATGTCACCAATACCTCACTTGAGGTGAAACCGGGATTCAGCGCTGAGCCGAAGGGCAATGTCCGAGCAAAATTCTGGGGTCTAGGTTCTGACGGTACTGTTGGCGCCAACCAGAGTGCGATCAAGATCATCGGTGATAACACCGAAAAATATGCACAGGGTTATTTCGCTTACGACTCAAAGAAATCTGGTGGAATTACCATCTCTCACCTGCGCTTTGGGGATGTTCCGATCAAGTCCACCTACCTGATCAACGAGGCTGATTTTGTTGCCTGTCATAACCCAACATATGTTGATATTTACGACGTTCTTGAGAATATCAACGAAGGCGGTACCTTCCTGCTCAATTCACCATGGACGGCTGAAGAGATGGATGAGATGCTGCCCGGGGACATGCGCAAGACAATTTATGACAAGAAACTGAAATTCTTCAACGTTGATGCAATCAAGATTGCCTCGAGCGTTGGTCTTGGCACCAGGATCAATATGATCATGCAGACCTGTTTCTTTAAACTTGCCAATGTTCTTCCGTTTGAAAAAGCAATTGAACTCCTGAAAGCGGATATCAAGAAAACGTACGGCAAGAAAGGCGATCATATCGTTGACATGAACGTCAATGCCGTGAATAACACCCTTGAAAACCTGGTGGAAATTGAAGTTCCCGAATCATGGGGACAGGCATCAGGTGGTATTTCTGGGAAAGATAAGACCACTGATTATGTTGATAATGTGATGCGGCCCGTTCAGGCGCTCAAAGGCGATGAGTTGCCGGTAAGCGCGTTTTCTGTCGATGGGAGCTTCCCAACCTCAACTGCCCGCTATGAAAAACGCGGTGTTGCAGTGAACGTTCCTGAATGGATTGCTTCTGAGTGTATCCAGTGTAACCAGTGTTCGTTTGTCTGCCCGCACGCAGCTATCATCCCAATACTGGCCACAGCCGAAGAGCTGGCAAATGCCCCGGAAACCTTCGAGACTCTTCCGGCCATTGGCAAGGCGCTTAAAGGCTACCAGTTCAGGATGCAGGTCAATGCCCTCGATTGTCAGGGGTGTGGCAACTGTGAGGATATCTGTCCTGCCAAGAATAAAGCGCTGGTCATGAAACCGACAGCTTCACAGACCGAGCGTGAGGTACCAAATCATGAGTTCTCACTGACCATTCCTTTTAAAACAGGCCTCATGTCCCGTGAATCAGTCAAAGGAAGCCAGCTCTACCAGCCACTGCTTGAGTTCTCCGGCGCCTGTGCCGGTTGTGGTGAAACTCCCTATGTGAAAGTTCTTACCCAGCTTTTTGGCGAGAGAATGACCATCGCCAACGCCACCGGTTGTAGTTCCATCTGGGGTGGTTCTGCACCGTCTTCCCCATATGCATCTAATGCAGATGGACACGGGCCAGGCTGGGCAAGTTCGCTCTTTGAAGATGCTGCCGAGTATGGCTATGGCATGATGCTTGCCTATAACACCCGAAGAAATGCGCTCGCCACTAAAGTCCAGAAGGCACTGGAATCTGACATCTCTGCTGATTTGAAAGAAGCCTTTACAACCTGGCTTGGCGGAATGCAAGACGCGGATATCTCAAAGGCCGCGGGTGACAAACTCAAGGTGCTGCTGAAGGATAGCGGTGATAACGAGTTGCTGAAGGACATTGGTCGCTGCACCGAGCTGTTCACCAAAAAATCCCATTGGATTGTCGGTGGTGATGGCTGGGCGTATGATATCGGCTACAGTGGCCTTGACCATGTTATGGCATCCGGTGATGACATTAACATTTTTGTTATGGATACAGAGGTATACTCCAATACCGGTGGGCAGTCATCAAAAGCAACCCCGACTGGAGCGATTGCCAAGTATGCAGCATCAGGCAAGAAGATCACCAAGAAAGATCTTGCCCGTATGATTATTACCTATGGCCATGCGTATGTTGCCTCGATTTCCATGGGGGCCAACAAGCAGCAGGTTCTTAAGGCCTTCACCGAAGCTGAAAAATATCCTGGACCTTCCCTGATAATAGCTTATGCGCCATGTATCGCTCACGGTATCCGGAAAGGAATGGGCAAAACTCAGCTTGAAGCCAAGCTTGCCGTGGACAGTGGTTTCTGGTCTACATTC
Organism: uncultured delta proteobacterium; assembly: GCA_963776075.1. Classification (GTDB taxonomy): domain Bacteria; phylum Desulfobacterota; class Desulfobulbia; order Desulfobulbales; family Desulfocapsaceae; genus MADRE3. The sequence continues at coordinate 4,484 of CAVZLG010000007.1, read as the reverse complement.
CGTTATAACCCGTCACTGATCGCTGAAGGTAAAAATCCGTTTATTCTCGACAGCAAGGAGCCTGATGGAAGTCTGCAGGAATTCCTTTCTTCCGAGAACCGGTTTGCCTCCCTTGAGAAGAGTAACCCTGAGGAATCAAAACGACTCAGGGCGAAACTTGATGAGGAAGTCAGTGACCGCTATCAGCTGTTGAAGAAGATGGCTGATCAAGGCGTAGGAGTATAAGGTTTACATTACGGCTGGATTATTCCAGTAAACTAATATCTTTATTGATACCAACCCGGCAATAAACGCCGGGTTGGTATTGTTCGTTAGTATAAACCTGGCTGGGAGCCAATCAGTTTTGGTTCATGTATCGTCTGAGCATATTCTCTACCAGGTTAAAATTTAACGGAAATTGACACTTCATTATGGAAGATCACGTTTTTCGAGCGATTGAACAAAAAAAAGTATCGTCCCAGATTGTTGATCAAGTAAAGACCTTGATCGCCAGTGGCAAGCTTAAGCCCGGGGATACGCTCCCACCGGAGCGAGAGCTGATGAAAGTCTTTAACGTCAGCCGGCCAACACTCAGGGAAGCATTGAATATGCTTTCTATAATGGGCTTTATCCAGGTCTCACAGCGGCAGAGAACAAAAGTAAAGTCACTGGTACCGAGTAATATTACAGAACCACTGCGACATCTGCTAAAAGAAGATATTAAAACCTCGCTGGAACTGGTTGATGCACGGGCCATCATTGAGACCGCTAATGCCGCGCTTGCAGCAGAGCGTGCAGACGAAGAGGATATTGCCCGTCTGGAAGAGTGCATCGAAAAGATGCGTATAAACTTGCGGGAAGATGATACCTTAAATAAAGAGGATGCCAATTTTCATCTGACGATTGCTGAAGCGACCCATAACAAGATACAGACACACCTGATGTTTTCCATCTATGACCTGCTCAAGGAAACGGTGGGACTCTGCTATTACAATGATGAAGCTGAAAATATCTTCCAACAGCACTGCAGAATTGTTGAAGCCATAAAAGAGAAGGACCCTCAACGTGCCAAGGAACGTATGGAAGAACACCTGTCATATATAAAATCGCTGGTAAACCGATTACTTGACAGCGAGAAAGTAAAGGAGAAGGAGTAATTTCCCCGTCTCATTCGTTTCTTATACCCGTCACTTGAACCTTTATTCAATCATTAAAAAAAAAGAGTAAATTATGAGCTTGACTGTCTATCTCTCCGGTGAGATCCATACGAATTGGCGCGAAGAAATCAAAACCGGTGCTGAAAATCTGGGCCTGGATATTACATTTACTTCAGCCGTTACCGATCATGAACAAAGTGATGCTGCAGGTGATCATCTCGGCGCCGAAGAGAAAAAGTTCTGGCGAGATCATAAATCCGCCAAGGTTAACGCGATCCGCACCAAGAACATGATAGAGTTGAGCGATCTAGTCGTTATCCGCTTCGGCGATAAATATAAGCAGTGGAATGCAGCTTTTGACGCCGGATATTGCGCTGCCCTTGGCAAACCATATATCACCCTTCATGCCGAAGACATCATCCATCCCCTCAAAGAAGTTGATGCAATAGCTATGGCCTGGACTACCAACACCGATCAGGTTATTGAAATATTAAGATATATCACCAAAGAGTAAGAGTAGCTCGATCATCATTTCGCGATTAAAGAAATCAGTCAGTCCTCTCTTTTTTCTATTCAAGTGTGAACTTAGCAAATCATTATCGATAAACTCTTAACGATACGTATTGTATCAGCGACACATCATATCCTAGTTGATTACTGTAGACGTTTCATCTAATTTTATAAATTTGTCTGTTAAGACATTGACGATACTAATAGTTGTGTGCATTGTAGACTGATGTGGTGCTGCCATATGGTGTTAGGAAAAGCTGGGAGACAGACCACCACCTAACTTGTACCGTTTAAAAGAAAATCGTCATTGATCCCTTTCACTGGCAATATCTGTAAATGATGAGACAGAATAAACAGACCTGGATGAGCAGTTTCTATAATGGGATTATCTGCACTTCTCTATTATTATGTTGTCGGTATGTGCATACAAATCTGAAACCGAGCCCAAACAACTCTCTTACAACGTTGTTAACATCTTCCCACACGATCCTTCTGCCTTTACCCAGGGGTTGGTCTGGGACGATGGCACTGTCTATGAAGGAACTGGCATCTACGGGGCCTCATCATTGCGACTGGTGAATTATAAGACCGGAAAAATAGAGAAGAGTATTAATTATCCACTCGACATCTTTGCAGAAGGCGTAACCGTTTTTCAGGACAAGATTTATCAATTAACCTGGCAAAACAATATGGTTTTTGTTTATGACAAATACGATTTCTCCTTGCTGCGGACCCATAACTATCATCGTGAAGGGTGGGGGCTCACTCATGATGATCATCATCTGATTGCCAGTGATGGATCGGCAATGCTCTATTTTCTTGATCCGGAAACACTTATTGAAAAAAAACAGATAACTGTCCGGGACAATCAGGGGCCAGTCATTAATCTCAATGAATTAGAATATATCAAAGGAAAAGTGTTTGCCAATATACTGGGATCTGATCGGATAGCTGTAATTAATCCTGAGAGCGGTATTGTAGAAAGCTGGATTGATTTATCAGGCCTGAGAAAACTTATGACCGAGCAACACGATGCCCGTGATCTCAACGGTATCATGTATGATGCTGAAAATGATCGGTTATTTGTGACCGGCAAACTTTGGCCAAAGCTTTTTGAAATCAGTTTGAACCATTAGGGATGATTGCTTTTATTTTTGTTAAGAGAATATTAATTATAAATATCTATGTGATTTTATTGTGGACTAAATATTGCATATTAAAATCTTGTTTTTATTATGCTAAGTGGATATATATTAAGTGTTGTGATATAATAATATGTAATTGTTTTCCATCACAAAATTATAGAATTAGTGAGGAGAGAGAATGAAGAAGACATTTTTTAGAGCTGTTGCATTAACTGCAGCGCTCTCGTTGGCAACCATGAATATGGCGTTTGCTGGCGGTAGTATTGGCCATGGGAATATCTCAGTATACAAGGATAATACTCTTGTAAGCAAACTATCCGGCCAGAATCCGATAGAAGATGGCGCATTGCTCGTGTGTGACGGAAAATGCATGCTGAAATCGGAAGGAATCTCTGTAATAGCTGAAGATAAATCCAAAATTGCCGTTGCTAACGAAGCTGATACCTTCAGGCTTTATGTGAAAGAAGGTATAGTAGATTATGTAATCAACAACAATGCCCGTAAAATTGCGTTTTACACTCCTCAAGGAACCTATACTGTTGCAGAAGTTGTTTTCAACGCATCAAGCACACCTGTTGTAAAAGGCAGAGTTGTTGTCGACAGCGATGGCAATACCGAGATCAGCGTTACTGAAGGTCGTATGGTCTTTGCTACCTCAGAGGGCATGAAAACTGTTGATGCAAACCATAAAATTGTACTTGCTCAGGCACCGGCAACAACTGTGGAATCTTCTGCTACTCCTTGGATTGTTGCTGCAGTTATTGCTGGTGGCATCATAGCTGTAATTGTTGCCAATAATAATGACAGTAAGAAAACTAGTTGTACTTCCTCCTCCGATCAGTAGATCACTAGAACCACCGATAAGATAAAGAAAACCAGTCTAGTGACCACACAGTAATAGACTTCTCTTGTAGTGGAAAAAGGGTTATCTTGTATCATTCAGGATAACCCTTTTTGTTATTTTGAATTATACTCTTATTGCATCGTGTCCTATGGAATATAAGTAATTCTTCACAGTTCGTTTTATTTTGTGGTTTTCCTCATCTGCTTTCATTATTCTGGTGGGTTGTGCTGAAGAAGAACGCTTTAAGCAGACCACCACTATCAAACAATTCCAGGAAACGCAATCGGAGAAAACCAACAAAAAACTGAATCAAAAAACGTATACCCCTATGCCAACAATTCAAGAGATCGGGGTTGAGGGGAGTGATTACCTTCTGGGGTCAGGCGATCTGATAGCAGTTAAAGTGTTTGAATCAGAAGATCTTCAAGCTGAAGTTCGTGTTTCATCAAGGGGAAATATCAACCTTCCCCTTCTCGATGACATTAATGTTCTTAACCTGACTGCCGCAGAAGCTGAACAAAAAATAGAAGATCTTTACAAAAAAGACTACCTTCATGACCCACATGTTTCTGTTTATATCAAGGAGCATATGAGTAAGCAGATAACAATCGTCGGTGCAGTCCAAGAACCGGGAACCTATGATTATATTTCCCGCCGGAGGTTGCTTGATGTTCTGGCCATGGGAGACGGCTTGGCCGATGATGCCGGCTCATTGGCTTATATAACCAGAAATGACCCGAAAACCGGGGAAATGGCCAACTATGTTGTCAACCTTGAAGATTTGATAAAGAATGGAAATATGGCCTATAATCATCCAATCCTAGGTGGTGATGTAATATTCATTCCAGA
>CAVZLG010000006.1:0-580777 GCA_963776075.1 uncultured delta proteobacterium | reverse complement strand
AGAGCTACAAAGAGTGCATAATCCGGATTCACACGGATTGCCTCTGTTGACGGTACCAAGAGCATCATTATTTTTGGGCCATTGAATCATTTGATTGTCTCCTTTTCTGGTTAAATGAACACTGAAATCATTTTTTTATGAATCAATCTAGATGGAGTAATGCTAGGCGTGAGGATGAGCTATTATGGGTTTTGCTCAATTTTCTAAACACATAGCAACCTCCTTTAAAAATAGTGATTTCCAGGGAACGAAGGCCAATCGCGAAGTAGTGTGGGGCAAAAAAAAGGCATCCGTCCTCAGGATAGAGGAATCAGACACCGTTGTCTCAATGGTACGAATAAACTACACGCCTTTGTGCAGGGTTCGATAATAATATATGACAGAATAATTTAGCTGTACTTAATTATGTTGTCAAGAAAAAACCTGTCAGGAGACAGGCCAATAGGTATGTACGGTTATTATATGTTGAAAATAAATGAGGAAATTTGGTTTAAGAGCTAAAGATCTTCCGACAAGATCAGTGCTTCAGCAATTTCCAGCATGGATTTACGGGTATTCATACTCCGCTTCTGAATCCATCGATATGCTTCTTCACCGTTCATCCGGCGGCGGTCCATAAGAATCTCTTTTCCCCGCTCGATCTGCTTTCTGGTCTGGAGTTCCTGTTCAATAACCCTTGTTTTTATAATGAGTTCGGTGTTGTGGATCGCAACTGCCGCCTGACTCGCGACTGCGCTGAGCATGTTGATATCTGTTTCAGAGAATTCATGTGGCTGGCTGGTAAAGCAGTTAAGCACACCTATAACTTTATCTTCCTTACCTTGCAGGGGTATACTCACCATTGAGACCAGTCCAAGGCTGTTGGCCATCTCTTTTTCCTTAAATCTGTCATGATTTTTCACATCATCAATCACGTAGGGACGCTGGATGGAAAGCACATATCCAACTACGCCTTCATGTAGTCGCAACGCCCTGTTTTTGACATATTCCGGCTCAAAGGATTGGGTGGCCTTTAACTTGATGAGGGGAGGATTTTCGTTTTCATCCACAAGCCATAGCGAACAAATTTCAACTCCTGTGACCTTGGCAGTTACCATTACAATCAGCTTGAATAAATCCTCTAAAAAAAGATCAGAAGTAATTGCCTGGCTGATATCCATCAGTGCTTTAACATAATGATCATACGTGTGTTGAGTAGATTTGTTCATGCAAGTCCATATACTAAAGCGGTAGGCATAGAGTGGTAGTTTCTGTCGTGTATACCTGTTTGTTGGTTGCGGTCATATGCTGAAAAAAAGTGGGAACAATCCGTTATTGTTCACCCAGATAGTTCACCCCTTTTCGGGTGATAAGGCTGTATTGCAGGTCGGAGTCAGTCTGGATAATGCCCATACCGTCCATAGTTTTCAGAATCTGCTGGAGTTTCGGCAACTGTATGTCCATTTTCCCCGCAATAGTAGCGGTGGGAACAAGTTGGGGCTGGGAGGTGCGTAAATTATCCGAGAGAATGACAAGAACTTGAAGCTTATGTTGGTATAGTGACATAGCGACCTCCTGATGGGTGGCAAGTCGGAGCTAAGTTACTCGTGGATGTTTCTGTTTATACGCTAATATCTATCATTGAATCCTATAATAAAATGTGGTGAACCGCAATTGATAAATTAATTATAAATACATAAACAGATATATATATAGCACAAGTGAATATCCAAGAGGGATGTTTTCCACCCTCTAAAAGAGTAGACATTCATGAAAAAAAGTAAGGTCCCTAAGGGGCACTCGGTTGATTGACATAAATCTGGCTATGATTAACGCAGAGATTGTTAAATCGAAGATTTGATAAGCGAACTATCCCTTAAATTTTACACGACTACTGTATCTAAACAGGATGCTGTTCCGAAGGACCAAGTAACCCATGCAACCTTTGAGGAGAAGTGAGCAAAGGTCGAAGATCTGCAATTCTATGTCCTTCTCAACCTTCCATTGATCAATTAGCTATATTTGTATCATCTCAGGACCTTAGATTTACAGGGAGTCAAGTAGCAGTTTGGCATCGGTTATGAAGTGTATCCACCAAAGGCAGAAATTTAAATAATCTTTAGGTTTTTTGATGGGATAACCACAAAGTTAATTGACTTTTTGCCTTATGCTCCCTAACTTGAAAAACAGTCATATAAACAGAAGAGAAGAAGAGATATGACCTGCGGTATACGCGAGAAGTGGCTTTGTGAGCTGTTTCTTATTGATGCCAATTTTGAAACATGGAGGAACTATGAAAGGCGAAACAATTTCGAAAGAATTTCAAAAAATGGTATGGGTTCAGGATAAAAATGGAAAAGAGTATGCCTGTTATATTGATGACCTAAAACGCATCAAGAAAAAGGAAGATCTGACAGAAGAAGAAAAATCAAAATGCACCGATTTAAGCACAGTTCTGGGCGATAGCTGGTAAAACAGCTTGCTGCCGCATTTGAAATCTACCCACAGCCCTCATTGCTTATGAGTAATAAGGGCTGTTTTTTTGTCAAAAAATAATGGTGATAACAGCTAAATCTTAGAAACATCCAAAGACTTGTTGGTACGTGGCCACGTTTCAGGTTCTTAGCGTGAGTTTGTCCGAGACAACCTGCTGCTCTCTAAAAGGAGGTACTTTCTATGAACGCTGTTTTCTGGCTGAAACTATACCTGCTAACTATTCCAGTGTTTTTCGCCATTGACATGATCTGGCTGGGTTACGCGGCGAGAAATTTTTATAAAACCCAACTGCATCATCTGCTCAGCCCCGAGGTGAACTGGCCGGCGGCCTTCCTGTTCTATTTTATTTATATTACAGGAATTATATTTTTCGCCGTTCGACCAGGGCTCGAGGAAGAGTCTCTCGTCAGAACCTGTGTTCTCGGAGCGCTCTTTGGTTTTTTTACCTACGCGACGTATGATCTCACCAATCTTGCAACTCTGCGTAATTGGCCACTCCCTGTAGTCGTGGTAGATATACTCTGGGGCACTCTACTCTGCACCCTCGTTGCTGGTGGTTCTTACCTGATTGGCACATGGCTCAACACATAGAACAGGAGGACCCCAATATGAATTCAATCTTCTTTACTGCCGCTGGCCTCGTTCTGCTCTATATGTGCTGCATGTTTGTTGTGGGTCAGAAAGCCAGAGACAATAGTCTGGTGGATATTGCCTATGGCCCCGCTTTTTTGTTTACCTGCTGGGGAGCCTGGTTTTTAAGTGGTGGGGCGACTCTTCACTTTCGTTCTATGTTAATCCTGACCCTCCTCACATTATGGGGACTGCGGCTTGGCCTTCACATTGGTCTGAGGCATCGTGGCAGAGGTGAAGATTTTCGCTACCGCAAGTTTCGTGAAGATTGGGGTGATACAATAATCTGGCGAAGTTTTCTCCAGATCTACATGCTGCAGGGTGCCGTTGTTCTCGTCGTGGCAACACCTGTACTTCTAACCATCGCTGAGCCAGGGGATGGTTGGGTGTGGAGCGACCTGCTTGGTGTTGTGCTTTTTTGTCTCGGTTTTTTCTTTGAGACAATCAGCGACTGGCAATTGACTGCATTTAAACGTGGTGGAGCGAACAAAGGAAAAATCATCATGCATGGCCTGTGGCGCTATAGTCGTCACCCTAACTATTTCGGAGAAGCGACGCTGTGGTGGGGGATATTCTTTGTCGGTCTCGCAAGCCCCTACGGTGTATATGGACTGATCAGTCCACTGGTCATAGCTTTTCTGCTTCTCAAGGTCTCAGGTATCCCTATGCTTGAGGTCAAGTACCAGAGCAATCCCGATTTTGATGCATATAAACTGAGAACCAATAGCTTTTTCCCATGGTTTGAGCGTAAAGGGGGTGGCGATAGCTCGAAAAGTCATCATTCTTGATTATGACGAATTAGACTCAATATACATTTTTGCAACTGGCATAGTACTCGTTGCAACCGGTATCACATATTTCTTTGTTCATAAACTGCCTGAAAAAGATCAACTAGACCACCTGACAGAACATAGTGTGTTTTTGCATTTTTTCACAAAGATACGACAGCCTTCAACTATGGTTTCAATCAGATAGAAAAATGTACTCTTATAGAGAGTAAAGGTGAAGAAGACAGATCAACCAATTATTATTTTTGACGGTGTATGCTATCTTTGTGAGTATTCTGTACAATTTATTGTCAAACATGACCGTCAAGCGAGGTTTAAATTTGTATCTGCCCAATCGGAGAGAGGGAAGGTTCTTCAACGCATATATGGTGTTGATACTCTCCAAGATGGCACGGTCATTCTTCTCAAAGATGACCAAGTGTACGTCAAGAGCGATGCTGCTGTGGAAATAGCGAAGGATCTCGATGGACTATGGAGATTCCTGTATGTTTTTAAATTTATTCTAAAGCCAGCAAGAGATTTTATCTATTCAATAATTTCAAAAAATAGGTATCGGTGGTTTGGTAAAAAAAATGAATGTTTACTCCCAGGTAATAATATAAAGGAGAGATTTCTATAAACTATATTAAATTATGGATTCAATTACACAGGCAACGCTTGGAGCTGCCGTAGGCCATATATGCTGGCAGGATAAGTTAGGTCGAAAAGCTCTGATTGCTGGCGCAATGCTGGGAACATTGCCGGACCTTGATGTGCTGATATACCCATTTCTTGATGAGGTTCAGCGACTCTACTGGCATCGCGGTGAATCTCACTCCGTCTGGTTTTTGTTGTTAGGATCAATTGGTATTGGTTGGCTGCTAAGCCGACATTACAAGGCAAAACAGTTTGAAATTTTGCACACAGCTGCTGGTGTTTTTTTAATCCTCAGCACACACGTCCTTATTGATTTATTTAATGTATACGGTACGCAATTGTTGGCCCCAATCTCGCGCAAAGGTTTTGCTCTCAACAATATTTTCATTATTGACCCTCTGTTCACACTTCCTCTGCTCGTTGGTACCATCGGCGCGTATCTTATAAAAAAACAGGCCGTTGCTCAACGGATAAACCAGATAGGTTTGTTACTAGCCACTTTGTATGCGGTCTGGTCATTATCAGCTCAATCCATTGCTGACCAGAAGTTTCGTGTGGCTCTGACTGAACTTAACACCTTCAAAGTAAGCCGTCAGATAACCTCAGCAGGTGCATTCACCACGCTTTTATGGCGGCACATTGCCGAAACCTCAGATGGGTTTCTTCTTGGTTTTGGATGGTAATAACCAGAAAATACGTTTCCAGTTCATTCCCAAAAACGCTGCAATCGTTGAGCAAATAAAGTCTACACGTACCTTTGAAACCCTTGATTGGTTTTCGAATGGGTGGTGGTTTGTGGCGAAGAGTGACCTAAAAACGGCCAAAGTTGTGGATTTACGATTCACAGAATTACCAACAACTGAGGATCAGCCATACACTCAATGGCAGTGGCCATTTGCCTGGAACTTCAATTTGATTGGCCAAGACGAAACCCGGCTCAAGACGGTTCGTCCTGACCTGCAAGAGCCAGTAAAAACCTTAAGGCTCCTTGGCCGAAGGATTCAGGGTAAAGGCGGATGGGGTGCGGCAGTTGAGTAATCGTACAGGCTCAATCATTGAGTCTCTTTTTGTCTGAATGTCGCATGATCATTTTTTCAATCTCTCCCAAACAAACACCGTAAAAGTAAAACCGATCAGACGATTCCAGAGAATGTATTGTTTGCATAGCAAAATAAACTTCAGTCGGCTATAGCCCAATAACGAAATCATCGTCTAAGATTTGGTGTTCGTTCAATTAACAAATTGGGTACAATAGAGCGCAATCTCCGGGAATATAATGAGTAGGATAATCATTATCGCTATCATAAAAACAAATGGTGCTGCTCCAATCATCACATCGCTTATGGAACCGGTTCTTCGTACACCTTGAACGACATATAGGTTTAAACCAACTGGCGGGGTAATTAAGGCCATCTCGATTAAGAGAATGAGTAGTATGCCAAACCAGATGGGGTCATATCCTAAGTTTACAAGTATTGGAGAAACAATTGGGACGGTGATAACCATGAGGGAGAGCGTTTCAACAAAAAAACCCAGAACGATGTACAGCGCAATAACAACCAATAAGGTGTTGATTGGAGAGGCCCCTAAATTGCTCACAAAATCATTGAGCATTTCAGCAAGTCCAATGGAGTCCAAAATAAAATTAAGAAAATTTGCAGCAACAAGAATGAGCATAATCATGGAGCTCGTGCGCATGGTACCTTCAAAAACCTGCTTAAAAAAAACGATATTGACGGCTCTATAGCGAAAGGCGAGTGCCAAAGAGGCCAAGACACCAAGGGCTGCAGATTCTGTTGGCGTAGCGAGACCTGCATAAATTGAACCGATCACCACCACAAAGATTATAAGAACAGGTATCAGGTCTTTCAGGCTATCAAAGCGTTCATGCCAGGTGTGAATTTTGTTTTCCTCCACTTAACGCGGGATTAATCAGGCAAACGATACCCACGCAAATCATAAAGAGCATGGCGAGCAGGATTCCAGGAACAATGCCTGCTAAAAAAAGCCGCGGAATGGAGGTGTTTGTTAAGAACCCGTATACAATCAGGTTAATTGATGGGGGAATGAGAATTCCCAGGGTGCCACCTGCAGCTATTGACCCAGTAAAGAGTTTTTCTGAGTAATTGTACCTTCGTCCCTGGGGAAGAGCTACCGTAGTTATGGTCGCAGCTGTAGCCACTGAGGAACCAGAGGTAGCAGCAAAAAGTGCTGAAGTGCCAATGTTCGCCTGCAGTAATCCACCAGGGAGCCAGCGATAGCCAATTGTTCAAGGCTTTATATGTTTTTGCTGCAATTCCTGCTCGTAAAAGGATTTCGCCAAGCATTACGAAGAGGGGAATAGAGAGCAGCAGAAAGTCAGTACTTGCAGACCAGCTGATTTCTCCCATCACCCTGTACAACGGAAAATCGGAAAAGATAATACCAATGGTCAGACCGAGCACAATGAGCGCAGCGGCAACAGGCACACTCAACAAAAGCAGGGTAAGGAGGAGGACAAGCGTTACTGTGATAATCATTTGGTCTCCTCATTACCTGCGCTGAGTTCTGCTGATTCCTGAATTTCTTCATCTGAGCGTTGCAATACCAAGCAATTGGTCTGCTTCACGCTCCAAACCTTTTGCTCTATAATAGAGGGTAGCAAATAGAAGGACAGCGATAGAAAAGCCGAACCATATGAGCCCTGCAAACCAGATACTTTGCGGAATCCAGAGCGGCGTCGCGAGCGGCGTATTCGCTGCAGAATGTTTTACCACCGATGTTTTAACGACAAAAAATGCAAAGTAACAGAGAATGAGGAGATAACCGCCCAATAGTATATGTGCCAGGATATCAAGCGTATGTCGAGCCGGTTTCGGCATTCGGCTGTAAAAAACGTCTATCCTGATATGTGTTTTACGAAACAGCGCATAACTAAAACCCCACGTACAGCTTATAGCAAGGGCATAACTCGATAGTTCGTCAGCCCCACCTATGGAGTAAGCAAAAACCTTTCGTGCGATGACTTCAACAGCAATGAGGATTGAGGCCAGAAATAGTAAACCACCTGAAAACCATGCTGCAACTTGGGATATTTTCTCTGTCTTTGCAGTTATTCCTCTCATCTCGTTCCTTTCTCGATCGCTACAATACTTCGGAAAATGTGGTTGAGGGGAATACGCAACGGTAACATGAGGGTTTCTCCACCGTTGCGTATACTTTTTGAAGAAAATAATGTTATTTTGCCTGGATACCGACAACTTTGCCAATGGTGTCATTCCATGTCGCCATGGTCTCAGGCTTTACTTTCTCAGCAAGAGCAGGGAGTACACTATCAACCAGCACTTGCTGAACCCTTGCTTTTGCTTCGTCTGTAACAGGGACTTCAACAAGATTCAGCGATTCACCATGAGGGCAGGTTTTGCCGGTGAGACAGTCAATACCCTCCTGGGTTTCTTTCGCGGTAACTGCCCAGCCAGGCTCTTCCAGTTTTTCCTTTATCAGAGTTTGGAGCTTTTGCTGTTGATCAGCAGACAATTCGTTCCACGTTTTCATGGACATGACGCCGATGACGTAGTCCCAACCGCCAACAGGAAGGGGATAGATATATTTTGAAACTTCACCCCAACCAGCGGAATAACCAGAAAGAGAACCCGTTATCCCGCAATCAACAACACCACGCTGCAGTGACTGGGGGACCTCACTAAAGGACATGGTAACACCTGTTGCACCTAAGGCTGTGACAAATTCTGATGTCGTCCATCCAGAAGCACGGATCTTTTTCCCTTTTAGGTCATCAAGGCCTTTTATTTCAACTCGACTAAAGAGTACCTGCGCAGGATAAGGAACAACACTGAGCAGCTTGACGTCGAAATCTTGAGCGAGGTATTTTTCCAGAGCTGGTCTATAGGCATCTACCGTCTTCTTTGCAGTTTCAATGTCTGTGGTCACGCCTGGAAGATCAAGCCCCGCAAGATCTGGCGAATCTGAAACAATATAATCAGCAACAGTATGGACAACATCAAAAACACCCATACTCATCTGGCGAACAACGGCAGGCCCTTTCAGCTTTACTTGACCTAAAGAAGTCATAGTGGTTTTTATTCCCATTTCATTAGGCACAGTTTCTGTCCAGAAGGGTTTTTCAAGGTTCTTAAACAAGGTGAGGCTGTTCCAGCTCCCCACAACCCGAAGCTCATCTGGTTGCGCAATGGCTGTTGAGCATGAAAAAATAAACCCTAAACAGGTGATTGCTGCTAATTTTCTTCCGAGTTTCATACATACCTCCTGAAAAATGATTACGTCTTGGGAGACTGGTTATTGAGTATCTAACGGGAAACGGCATACTCACTGTTTTTGATATCGCTGACAAACATATAGCCCGGGGCATGGCTGATTGCAAAAGGCAGCTTGGCTTTTCTCACTACATTTTGAGGCGTTACGCCGCAAGCCCAGAACACGGGCGTTTCATTCGTTTTAATCTGGACAAATTCGCCATAATCCGGGGTCTCAATCTGTTTGATTCCTATTGAACCAGGGTTACCTATTTGAATCGGCGCCCCATGTACATTCGGATACCTTCCTGTTATTTCAGCGGCTAGCGGGACCTTTTCGTTGGCAATAGGGCGCATTGAAACAACCATGTGTCCCTCAAATGGTCCAACCGGCTCCAAAGGAATATTTGTGCGGTACATGGCAACATTTTTTCCTTCATCAACATGCCGCAAGGGAATACCAGCGTTGATCAATGCTTCTTCAAATGAAAAGCTGCACCCAAGAAGAAAGAACACAAAACCAGGTATATCTGTTTCACGCAGTGAGTGAACCGTCTCTGTGCAGTTACCTTCACGCCAGATCTGGTAACGCGGTATGACATCACGAAGATCAGCACCTGGTGCAAGTAACTCAGAATAGGTCGAATCCGGCCCAATTACTTCCAACAGAGGGCATGGTTTAGGGTTCAACTTACAAAACGTTTTAAAATCCTGTGCATATTCTTTTGGAAAAGCTGCCAGATTTGCCTGCACGTAGCCCGGGCAGCAGCCGGCTGTCGGTTTATCAAACTCCCCCGCAGCTGACAGTGCCCTGAGTTCCGCTGGTGTCATAATCTTCCCCGAATGTTTGTTAATACCGGCGTTCCGTTATAACTCGAGTTAAAAAAACCGTTTCAGTATAACTCTGGTCTACGATCATTAAACACAGGTATTGCTTTTCTTAGTTTCTCAACCTCTTTAACGTCAATACTCACTTGTTTCACTTCTTCTTGAAATTCAAAATGACACAAGCTGCTGCCGTCTGGACCAAGCCCCTGAGAGTGCCCTGCAAAGGGTGCATCGCCCATAGCCGTGTTATTTACAGCAATCAAATAGCATTGGTTTTCAATAGCGCGTGCTTTACATAGGGTTTGCCAATGGCTGAGGCGCACCAGTGGCCATTCTGCCGAAACTATCAGCGCTTGTGCTCCCTGCAGGGCCAATTTACGGATAAATTCACAAAAGCGAATATCGTAACAAATGGCGAATCCTATGGTTACCCCTTCAATTTCATAGACGCAGGTGGATTCACCAGCAACAAGGTACTTATGTTCATCGAGCATGGGAACGAGATGCACCTTGTCATAAATTGCCTTTAAAACCCCGTTACGATCTATTACCTGTGCACGGTTGGTAATCCCCCTGGCAGTCTTCGCCGCAACTGACCCCCCTGCGAACCAAATCCCATATTTCCTTGCGAGGTTTCCAAGAAACTCTGCTTCTTCATTCCCTTCATCACTCGCGATAGTTTGTAGTTCAGCCAGTGCGTAACCAGTCGACCACAATTCTGGGAGTACTATTAAGTCCGGTTTTGGCTGCTGAGTAACGGCTAAATCTACCAGGCGAGAAATGCTATCGTAATTGGCCTGTTTTTCAGATGGTTGGATTTTTAGTTGGATGAGTGCAATGTGCATATCAGCTTCTATCAGGTAATGAGAATATTTGATACTGTTTACTCAGTTTTCTATTCAGAACGGAATCTATCATCATTATTTCGCATGCTGTCGTGTAGATCGTGTCACCACCTATTATTGGAATTGTGCCGCTAAGAAGAGCTGGCTGACGACCAGCAGGTTGATCATTTTGTATAAGAGAGAGCAGGTCTGCCAGTTGCATAATCTCTCCAAGAGTTCCTGATTGATAAAGGCGCCACTCGTCATCAATCAGCACTTTCGACTCAATCTTAATTTCGTCCCAATGATTTCGCACATCGTCTACTAACCAGACATCTTCCCCTATTACCTTTTCACAAATCTGCTTGGCCTTACCAACAGAGACCGTCTCAAGTTCGCGATCAGTGTGGTCACTTGCAACAGTAATGTAGAAATTGCCATCACTGTCACCTGCAGCAAAAAATTCTACTTCTGGACTGGTTTCTTCTCCTACGACGATTATTTGCTCACGGGTTGTAAGTCGAGCAGGACTTATCCAGTACATTGCGGGTGTAGAGTACGGTGTCGGTACACCCAATTTTTTGAGTTCATCGATATGAGCTTGTACATGTTTTTGATCTCTGCCAGTATATCCTGCTGCGACACAGCAGTCCATCTGTAACTGGACACGATCTTTTCTTCCATCAGGCCGAATGACATTTGTTGGGTATGTAAACATGATATTTGTGAAACTCCCTAATAGCCTATTAGTTTCCTTAATTTTTTGATATGAGACTTGTCCAGAATACGAAAAGTGTGAAAACATATATAATTCTCCAATACTCACATAATGATGGTGAAATGTCGATAAAAAATGTCTTGTTTTTTTATAGATATTGCGACATAGGAGCTTATATTCCTGACAGACTCATAACCCTATTGTTAAATAATATTCTGTAACGATCTGACATCATTTTTGCTTTTGTCGGATGAGAGAGGACTTGAAGGCTATTCATCGGTGTGATAATTATTCAGAGAGTAACTGGAATGTTAGTTATAAAGCCAATATTTGTAGGAAACAGGACTATCATCTATTCTACCTAATCTAGTAAAAGCAAATGGAACACGATCCAGCATATTTGCTTGAGCAATACATAATTGGAAAGGACCAAGATAAATATCAAATATTAGAAACAATATATGAAGAGAGTGCTGAGGTAGAATTTGAAATCAACTCTACTAATATCACTTTCCCAAGCAATATTTTCGGCAACAGAGACATTGCAAAAATACTATCTGCTGATTTCAACAGAAAATATGAGAAAATAAAAACATACTATCTCTCAAAAAAAGCATTAGCCAATTTCAATATTTTGGAGCAACCTTGGTTGGTTGTAATGAAAAAGATTGGAAATGAACTGACTTGTGTAGGTTCAGGTTATTACAATTGGAAATTCAGAAAAATCAACAACCAAATAAAGATTATTAAGCACAAGATATATATTCATACCATGATTGAGTTCCATGACCCTCAATCAAGACAATTAAAAGAAATCCAAGAAAGACTTAAATATCCTTGGGTAGAGAGTCATGCTGCAATTGATGTTCTTAAAGGGTTTAGAAACCTTACGGACATTACGAAATATTTAATAACATTAAGCAGCCAACCAACCGTTTGAACGGACCTACTTAAGCTCACCGCTTAACTCTAGATAGAGATAGCCAATTCTACGATCTCAATTCCTGATATTTCTTCGAAGTTGAAAATCTTCCCTATAGCCTATAGGGACTCCCTCCAGAGCAATGGTAGAGGCTATCATTGGCAATGTTATTCCTTAAAGCAAATCTTAAAGTTTACACTATCCCTGTAAACCAGGGTTTGACAGGGCAAGTGATTTGCAGATCGGAGTTTGAAGAGATACAGTTTGTAACCTTCAATTTAGGTCTTGATAGGAAAACAACACCTTCGGTGTGGCAAGATTAACCATACCCACCTGGGAGTTCTTTTTCTATAAAGACTCAACAATATCAACAGCCAAGACTTTTCTGATACATTCCCTCGAAACCAGGACAGCTCAATATGGCAGGTAGGAAGACTCACCAGCAAAGCGGCAATTTTTCGGTAATGGTCGACGTGATGATATGACTAACGTATCATCACTTTGAACCCTATGAAATCTCTCAAAAAAAGCCTATAAAACGTCTTCACGTTTTTGCGATGGCGGTTCATGATCGCTCTCATCTTCGTCGACTGGCTCGGCGGAGAGTCTTTCGGACGTATCCCATACCTGTGACTCAATGGAGCCAGCCTCGACCGAGCCCCGCGGCGGATAGTCGAGAGTATCTTTGAGCTGCTCAATTCTGTCGGGAGCAAGCCTTGGAAAAGGCAACTGGCCGGCTCTGCGCCAGGATGCAACTTCTTCCGCTGCTGACTTGCCACGCGCAACGTCGAGCCCGTCGTCGTGTCCCATATAGAGAGTCTGCGAAGGTAAGGCGAAGCCGCTTCCGGAATTTTTAACTATTTCGCTCATTCGTAGCAAGACGTCCTCACGTATGGCGTGATATTCATTCCAGTCCTGGGTCAGTGCATATATTCGGACACCAATGTCGAGGGAAGATTGGCCAAAGTCTGCGAAGCGCACGCGCACCGTTTCTGAGTCGATCTTAGGATGGGCATGGAGCATCTCGCGAAACCTCACAAGCACATGGCGCAATTGATCATTTTCGGTCTCGTAGCGTAAACGGATGGTTGTGGTGATCAGCATCCGATCGCATTTCGCCCGGTTGATCAACTGCATATCAGCGAGAGCGGAGTTGGGAATCGAAATCAAAGTGCGATCGAGCGCTCGGATCTTGGTCGTGCGCACGCCGATTTTCTCGACGGTGCCGGTTTTGTCGCCGAAAGAGCAGAAATCTCCGATCCGCACAGGTTGGTCGAGATAGAGCATGATGCCGCCGATCAGGTTTTCGAGAGTCGGACGAATGGCAAGCGCCACGGCCAAACCGCCAACGCCTAGTCCAGTCACAACACTATAGAGAGGCAGCCCCAGCTCCTGTGCTGCATAACCGATGATAAGCACGCTGACCGCAGTGCCGATGGCACGGGCACCAATGCGCCAGAGATGCGCGTTGGGGCTCTCTTCAGGGATATTCCTTGCCTGGACGATGCGCTCGGAAATGGCGAGAATAATCAACCATAAAAGCCAAACCGTGCTGGCATAGATTAAAATGGTTGCCATATCGACAACCAAGGTCGAGAATGTGCCTGAAACAAAGATTTGGTGGTAGATGAAATCCTTTAGGTTCGAGAGCATCACGAGGATCGCGATTGGCGTTAGAGCACGACGCAGCAGGAAGCCGACCCGATTTCCGGTTTTGCGGCGGTTGACCGCACGGTGAAAGACCAACAGCAGGAGCGCTGCGAGAGTACTAATGAGGGCTACCGCAATGACTTTCCATTTTGGTGTGTCCAGCCAGAGGTCTTGCAGACTCTGCGGAACTCTTCTGAGCACCATCGCCGGGATCATCGGTCCAGTAAACTGGGGAATAGCACGATGCCAGCTAATGATGCGTAAAGACGTTTGCAGAGGCAGGTCTTTAATACCTTGGTAGAAACGCGGCGCCTCCATAACCGTGCTCTCGCCAAACAGAAACTCTCCCTCACGCGGCCCCTTATTGGCCTGGACGATCCAGATCGGGGTGCCGGGGATGCGCCATTTGGCACGTGACACATCTTTATCGAAGGCCTCTTCATCAGGAACATTTGCAAGGTTTGGCAATTCCAGACGACCAATGATGTCGAGCAAATATCCAATTGTTTCGGTTCCGATCTGTGTGCGGAGCGATGGCGGAACTGAGGACATGTCTAGCAGCGCATGGAACTGAGAGTTAATCACCTGCAATTTCTCGGAAAGCTCACGGGAATTATTCGACCTATAGGCTTGCAAGGTCTCTTCTAACTCCTCTCTGAGGCGAAGAAAAGATGTGAGTGTGTCACGCGGGCTATCCGTTCGGATGGGTTTGATTGTGGGCTTATCGCTGGCAGCCTTCTGCGTCCCTGCAAAAATATCATCCCCGTCTGATTTGCTTTCTGTCGTTTCCTGGGCGTGAATAAAAGTCGCGGCGCAGCAAATCAGGATGAGGGCCAGCCACCACCGTAAAGATGTGGAATTATAAAATTTCGAGCCCAAATTATACACAGTGATCCCCTCTGTGGATTGAAAAAATCATGTTGTTAATATTACGAACGTGCTGATATATTAAGTTTTCTTTTTTCAGAGAAAAAATATGCAATAATTTGCGTTTGTCCAAATGGAACGTTGCGAATTCCAGTCATCCTCTCTCCTTTAATTTGTAGTATTTTCCTGGGGATCTTGTGCGACTGGTTGGGCGTTATCTTTTAATATTGTAAAAGGCACTGCACTCTTAATATGCAAATCGCGCTGCGGAAATGCAATATCGATCTCATTGGCATGAAAGCTGTCCCAAACCGCCATAAGAACCGCGTCCTTAACATTGGCAATCCCATTTTTGGCATCATTGATCCAGACTCGCAATTCTAGATTGACCGTACTGTCACCGTAAGCCGTAACAAGGCATTTGGGTTCAGGGTTCTTTAAAATACGGTCGATACTCGCGCCTGCACTTAAGGCCAGCGCTTTTGCCTTGCTCAAATCCGACTCGTAGGAAATACCAAACGGTATGATAAGGCGCACCAGGTTATCATCGTAAGTTAGATTTTCTATTTTTTGGGTCATAAAGACCTCATTGGGTATGAGCAACAATGATCCGTTGCGCGTGGCCACCTGAACATAGTTCAAACCCAATTGCGTAACCCATCCCCAGCTGATGCCGCCAAAACTTCCTTCTAAGGTTATCACATCTCCTTGCCGAATGGGTTTGCTGATCAACAGCATTATCCCGCTGATGAGATTAGCTCCAATCTTCTGCAGTCCAACACCGATTCCAAGACCCATAGCTCCCCCGGTGACAGCGATGGCTGTCATATGAACGCCAGCCGCTCCCAGAGAGATCAAGATCACCACCATCATCGTCATCGCCCTGACAATCCTGAGCAGCAATGTTCGGTCCGAAGAAGTCAGTTTGGTGGAAGTCATTAACCAGCTGTCAATAAAGCGATTGGCCACGCCCGCTATTGCATACAACAGGATGAAGATTATAATCGCTTCGATCAATCCCCAAACAGAAATGCTGATTTTACCTAATTCGAATTTCATGCTGTTAAGCAGGTTAACGGTCGGTTCCCATAATTTAAATATCCGCAAAAATAAAACCACCACGCAGACCACGTATATAAAGCGAGACCAGAAAATACTTTTTATATAAAAAGATGCAAAGCGTATGACCATAAGAGCACCGACAAGGTTGAGGGTCATATGCAGAAGGGTAATCGGTATTGCGAACTTTTTGAGAAGTTCTATAGAGAACCACAGAAGCAACAGCCAAAATAAATACCCGAGTAATTGTGCAGACTGGGCCGGCATAAATTTAAAGATTCGCGTGTGAGCTCTAGCCTTCTCTGTGCTTTTGTCAAAGTAGTGATGGAATTTTCGAGCAAAAAGCCAGGCAGTCAGAAAACTAATGCCAATGGCGACTATCTGCACGAATCCGATTGGATGAGAAAGGGCTTCACGGAACCCTTGAGCCTGGGATGTGAAGAACATCGAAATGTGACTTAAAGACATTGTATTTGCAGCTCCTGCCATCCTGAAGATGTCTTTATAAATGAATGAATCTTGGGTTTAGATTTTTAAAAACACTGGTCATCTTTCGGTGAGAAGAGGTGTTCCAGAACATCAACACCCCTTAGGTTGCCAAATTAAATCACAAAAAAAAAGGGAAATTACTCTAAATTTTCTTCTTCCTGTGCAGGTCAAAATTTGATAGGCAGGAAAAAAACTCACCACAACTGGCGTGAAACCGTGGATGTACAGGAAACACCGCACCCATTCGAATCTACCAATCGCTTAGCGTTGGCAGTGTAAATCTTCAACAAGAGCCCTCACGATAGTCAGTTAGTATCTTGCACACTGCCTGACACTTTTGTGGCATCAGCCACCGGACTTAACGATATTTTTGACTTGTCAAAAACCGCCATACGCTCCATCGACGGCACAAACTTAATGATCGCAGACGTTACAGGCCCGTCGTTCTAAGAAAAAATGAACACGAAAACATGTTCACATTTCGCATCGGTTACCCCATTTTATTGTTTTGAAGTTTGAAGCGGGCACCCTTTTGAGGGATACCCGCTTCTTTGTAGCATTATACAACCTTCACACAGTTGTTACTGACCCGCGTGGCTGATGTGTGACGCATCCTGCATCGCGTTGATTATGTTGTCCAGGTTGTAGCTCGCCGGTATCTGCAGCGAGGGGAATTCCCGATACGTCTCGAGTTCCTTCAGCCACAGCAGCTGGCCAACCGGCAGCAGGTTCCAGTCATAGATGAAGGCGGTGCTCGGGGCGGCCAGAGTACCACCGTAGCCCATGAGGGTACCATCAACCGTCGCGACCGACCGCTCGAAGGGATCACGCTTGAGGTTGTTGACCTGGGTCCAGTGATAGGTGACTGGGCCATTGAACGCATCCTGCGCATTGGAAGAGACCATCGTGTAGTAGAACTTCCAGTTCTTGTACCGGACCGCTGAAGGTTTTGCACCGGTGTAGTAGAAGAAGGTGTCGCGTGCCGAATCTGCCTTACCTTCGAGATAGTCCCGCTGGTCGACGCCATCGAGTGTGGTCTTGACGATGCCGGGGTACTGTCCGGCCTCAATCTGCTTCTTCAGGCCATCACCCGAAGGCCCGCCGGCGATATTGACGAGAGTGGGCATCCAGTCCAGTGAGGAAAATATCTGGTCCGGATTCGTGCCAGCCTTGACGTGCCCAGGCCAGCGCACGAGCATTGGAGCCCGCATACCGCCTTCCCAGGTGGTGAGCTTGCCGCCCCTGAAGGGCGTTATACCACCGTCCGGATAGGTGATCCCCTCGGCACCGTTGTCGGTGGTAAAGACGACGATAGTGTTGTCGAGCTCACCCATGTCTTCCAGCTTTTTCAGCACGTAGCCGATGTTGTCATCCATCTGCTTCATACCGGCTTCGTTGATACCCCAGTCCTTTCCGCCCTTCTCACCCAGCATGTCCAGATACTTGTCCGAGAGCATGGTGGTGACGTGCATGCGCGCCGGGTTATACCATACAAAAAACGGCTTGCCGGTTGTCTCGGGGTCGTTGCGGTCGAGGAAGTCGATGACCTGGGCCGAGATTTCCTCGTCCACGGTCTTCGAACGTTCCAGCGTCAGCGGCCCTTCATCCTTGCAGCTCTGGTTCTCCTCAGTGCCATCCGAGGATGTACAATGAAGAACTGGCCTTGGTGGCGTCATACAGAGCCCGTCTTGCGGATCAATGGCACCGGGGACTTCTGCCAGACCCTTGACCGGAGTGTTCTTACAGGGCGGAACAATGCTCTGGTCGGTTGGTGACTTGTTGATATCCGGGAAGCTCACCCCCTGCATGGCGTCGAGGTGATACAGGTAGCCCCAGAACTCCTGGAAGCCGTGTGCTGTTGGCAGCGCTCCCGCTTTATCGCCGAGGTGATTCTTGCCGAACTCGCCGGTGTTGTAGCCAAGATCCAGCAGGAATTTAGCAAGTGAGGGCGTACCTGGCAACAGCGAACTGGAGGCACCCGGAAGCTGCGGCATGACCATGCCCGCCCGCAACGGATGCATTCCGGTGAAGAAGGCGGTGCGCCCGGCCGTGCAGCTCTGCTCGGCATAATAGGTCATAAACCTCGCACCTTCATTGCCGAGGCGATCGATGTTGGGCGTCTCCCCAACCATGAGTCCCTGATGGTAAGCGCCGACGTTCATGATGCCGATGTCATCGCCCATGATAAACAGGATGTTGGGTTTGCTGTCAGCGGCCTCTATTGGCGAGACCGTCCAGGCCAGCGCTGTGCAGCAGGCAACAACCCACAGCAAAAAAGTTTTTGTTGATGAAATTCTCATTTTTTCCTCCTTTTCGTGAACTGCTTTAATTTAGGCCTCAAATTCCGTCGACTTGCCAGCCGCGGTAATGACAATTTCCGCCGGCTCACTCATGAGCCCTCCGGCTCCCTTTAAAATTGTAAAAAGATCTGAGTCCAGGTGGGCATCAGAGTCTTTTTGGGTCGACCACTCTTCTATAAGCAGAAGCTCATTGTCATCTTCGACATTCTGGAAAAAGACCGCCCTCCGGCAGCCGCTTTCATTTCGAACCTGTTCAACGATTGAGCTGAGCGTTTGCAGAAGCTCTCTACGTTTTACAGGCAACACTTTCATTTTGATGAGAATGATAACCAATTGGATTCTCGGCCACTTGATGATCTTTGAAAAAGTTGAAACCAGAAAATTAGAGACATGAACTGTCATCTACACCATGGCAATATTTGTACCTGATCCCTTTGTTTGATTGATCATTGTTGTTTGTTGCCGAATTTGTTGAAGATAAATCACGGGAATGAGCTTTGGCGTCCTTTTTGAGGCGACCAGCTTCCCCGCGAAATATCAAGGACCTGTTAAATATCGCGGATTATTTGTTTTTCAGTAACCGATTATCAGCACTCCATTTGCGTCCAATCAGGTCCCTCACAAACGAGTTACAGCTCAGGAGCCTGCTTGAAACCAATCTGGAGCATTGGATTAACAGTCAGAGCCAGGTTAGTCGTCTTTTAAGGTGTTCCGCTGAACGACTCTGTTTGCAGTGGAAGTTGTTGGACTTTATCAGTGCCCGGAGAGAACTTGTTTTGACGGGAATATTTTGTTGCAATATCGGATGGAAGGTTAGACTTTGGAACGTGGGAACAGATATTTTATGGTGAATTTGACGGTCGCAGGAAAAAGCGCGTGCTGGTGAAAATAATAGGAGAATAAAAAAGGCACATCGTCTCTTGTCAGACGATACACCTTTTATTGATACTGCGTATGACTGTTTCTTTATGCTGTAGCCGGATGAGGCCTGAAAAAAGGCATAATAAAATTACTTGCGGATCTGGTGCTGGACATGAATTTGTCCAGTACTGCATGTGAACCGTTTTGACCTAATTCAATAAGCTCCCAACAATCGGGCGAATCTGCAATTGCCTCCATGAACCCGAGGTGCTGTTTATGGCCTGATTTATATGCCGAGATATGACCAAGCAATGGGCAGCCAAGAAGAGTAAGGTCCCCGACAAGGTCAAGCACTTTATGACGGATAAATTCATCCTGGTAACGCAGACCGTCCTCGTTAAGTATTGATTTACGATTCCAGTGTATGGCAATCACATTTTCAAGTGTTCCACCGAGCGCCAGGCCATTGGCCCACAGCTCTTCTACCTGTTCGACATATCCAAACGTTCGTGCCCTGGCAATCTCCCGGCTGAACCGCTCCTGATTGACATCAATACTGTATTTTTGAGTCTTGATCAGCGTGTCATCGAAATTAATTTCACCGGTAACTCTGAAACCGTTGTATGGATGTGCCGTAATCTTACTGTCACCATCTCGGTAGGTTATCGGTTTGGTAATTCTCAAAACTTTGCGAAGTCCATCCTGTTTCTGTTTTCCGGCATTCTTGAGTATCTTGATAAAAGGATCAGCGCTGCCGTCCATTATAGGAACTTCACCAGAATCGAGTTCAATATCCACATTATCAATACCGTTACTCCGCAAGGCGGCGAGCAGGTGCTCTGTGGTCGAGATTCTAAAACTGTCAGAACCGATAGTGGTAGCCAATCGGGTATCGACTACTTTATCCATATGGGCTCTTATGTAACTGTTATTGCCGAGATCGGTCCTGAAAAACCTGATACCGTTATCAACCGGTGCAGGTTTAATCGTCAGGTTGGCTGTTCTGCCTGAATGAAGTCCAACACCGCAACAACTAGCAGATTGTCTCAGTGTATATTGATGTGGTTCGATTTTATGTTTCATATATAAGATATTTTATTAATAAAATTTATTGGTACAATATTTTATCTGCTTAGTACAACATTTTATACTTCCGCTGTCACTATGCAAATACTATACCACCTAAAAATGCGCAAATTCCGGTAGTTCTTTATTTCACATAAAACACCTTAATACAATGTTATAAACAATAAACATCATAGTTTAGATCGCATTTTGAGAATGTGTCGCAAAAAACACACACTGGCATAAAGGACATATTTTTATGTACCGATCATTTAAAAAAATTTGCTCATTTAACCAACTTTTCTGCAATGAACTGATTAAAGGCATGATTTTCATTGAACTCGAAAGGCAGTGTGAAGACAGGGAGTTTGTGCCTCAGTATATTTCTTGTTTTGGAAATATCCTTTTCGGTCGTTAAAAAACCTGGTGCATCCTGACTGCGTGCATCGGTGAAGAGCTCATCCAGATCTTTATCTGAGTAATAATGATGGTCATCGAATGTTTTGAACCCAGAAATCACAATCCCGTTTTCAAGAAGTAGCTGGCTGAATCTTTGAGGATTGGCTATTCCACAGAAACAAAAAAGATTTTCAGGGAGTTCACTGACAGGTATTATTTTTCTCTGAAGATCTTCATTGGGGCTATCGTATTGAAAAGCACGGTGATAGGAACCGGTAAAACGGAACAGCTCTTTATCCTGAAATCTTTTTAAAAGTATCTCAGAGCATTTATCTGATCGTATCGTGTTTGACTGGTTAACTCCGGTAAGAACAAAAGCACTGCAACGACTGAGGGCTTTAACAGGTTCACGTAATTCTCCGCCGGGAAATACACGGCTGTTCCCGGCAAAAACATCTACATCAAACAAGACAAGATCAATTGTCCTGGCTACCTTCAGGTGTTGGAATCCATCATCAAGTATTATAATGTCACAATGGAATGACTGAATGACCTCATTGCACGGTAAAACACGATTCTTACCGGTCGCTACAACCACTCCGGAAAGTTCCTTTGCCAGGAGCCAGGGTTCATCGCCACTCGCCTCAGCGCCCATGAGAATTCTGGTACCGTCAGTAACGATGTTGACATCAGCGTTCGATGTTCCACGGTATCCTCTGCTGACAATTGCAGGCTTGTAGCCCAGATCAACAAGTTGTTTTGCCAGGTACATGACAAGAGGGGTCTTGCCGGTACCTCCCATTGTCAAGTTGCCGACGGAAACAACCGGAACCGATAATTCATGCGTTTTGAAAATTCCTTTTCTATAAAGAAAGGCTCTGAAAACCATCAATTGTGAATAAAGAGGACTGAACGGTATGCCAATCGCAAAAAGTATCTTTTTTATTGAGGGTTTCATGGATTTAATTGACAGTTGGTAAATTATGTAAACACTATCAAGGTGAATGATATTGAGCGAAAATCAATTTCAATAGCCTGTTTCTAATTTTGGGAATGCGTTTTTTTTCATTGTGTGGTACTTGCTTGTTGACTGTTAGTAGGCTAAAGAGAGGTCTTTGGTTTTTTGCAAAATCAAACGTAAGACTAATATCATTTTTAGTTATTTTCAGCCCGCGTTTTTTATAGATGGAGAGGAGAAGGCTGGAGTAACTTCAAAAACCTGATAACTTTTAGGAGGAATTCATGAAAGTAACGTTGAACAGAAAATTGATTGCAGCAGCAGCCGGTCTGATGATGGTTGCCGCTATCCCTGCAGCTGGATTAGCAGCTGACACCATCAAAATAGGAGTTGCCGGTCCTCACAGTGGCGACCTGGCGTCCTATGGTCTTCCAAGTGTCAATGCAGCAAAAATTGTTGCTGAGAAAATTAACGCAGCAGGAGGCATCGGTGGTAAGAAGATTGAACTTCTTATTGAAGATACCGTATGTAAACCTGAAGTAGCTACAAATACCGCTACCAAGCTCGTATCTGATGGCGCCCAGCTGGTTCTTGGCGGTATCTGCTCAGGTGCGACCAAAGCAGCACTTCCAATCTATAACAATGCCGGCATCCTGGTCATGTCACCATCGGCAACCAACCCAGCTCTTACCCAGAGTGGCGATTATCCTAACTTTTTCAGGACCATTGCACCAGATGATGCACAGGCTCAACTCGATGTCGATTTTGCCATTAATAAACTTGGCTATACCAAAATTGCTGTTGTCCATGACAAAGGTGACTACGGTAAGGGATTTGCTGAATTTGCCAAGAAATTCCTTGAAGAATCAGGAAAAGCTGAAGTTGTTCTCTTTGAAGGTGTAACCCCGGGTGCCGTTGATTATTCTGCAATCGTACAGAAAATCAAAAAATCAGGTGCTGAAGCAGTAATGTTTGGCGGCTATCATCCTGAAGCCTCAAAGATTATCTCCATGATGAAGAAGAAAAGATTAGACACTACTTTCATTTCTGATGATGGTGTTAAGGATCAGACCTTTATTAAAGTTGCTGGTAAAAACGCCGAGGGTGCATATGCATCCGGTCCTACGGACACCTCCAGTAATCCACTTTCTCAGCAGGCTGTCAAGGAGCACAAAGATCAGTTCAGCGCTGATCCAGGAGCGTTTTATGAGAATGCCTATTCCGCGATGCTGGCAATGACTGCTGCAATTGAAAAAGCCGGGTCAACCGACCTTGCCGCACTGAAAAAAACCCTCCAGACTGAAAAGACTGACACACCTGTCGGGTCAATTTCTTTTGATGAAAGAGGTGACGCAATTGGTGTTGGATTCTCCGTTTATCAGGTTAAAGACGGAGTCTTTGTCGAATTGAAATAACCCTTTTTAGCGGGTCTTCTTTGCCTGGGATGTACGAAGCCGTATGTCCCAGGTAATTTTTTTTGTGGCATATTATGGATTATTTTATAGAACTCCTTTTTAGCGGGTTAACTCGAGGCGCTATTTATGCGCTGATCGCTCTTGGTTACACCATGGTGTACGGTATTATCGGGCTCATAAATTTTGCCCATGGTGAAATCTATATGATTGGTGCATTTACCTCTTTTATTGTGGCCACCATTTTATCAATTCTTGGTTTTCCCGCTCTCGCTATTATTGTCCTTGCCGGCCTGGCCGCCATTATCTGGTCAGCCTCGTATGGTTATACTATTGAGAAAGTTGCCTACAAGCCACTCAGACATGCCCCAAGGCTTTCACCGCTCATCAGTGCTATTGGCATGTCAATCTTTCTGCAAAATTATGTTCTTCTCGCCCAGACTTCTGACTTCCTGCCGTTTCCTGAACTGATCCAGGATTTTGCCTTCATGGAGCCGATAGCTCATATTGTTGGGTCAACGGACCTCGTCATTCTGATAACAACAACGGTTGTCATGATTTTACTGACGCTGTTGATTAAATATACAAAGATCGGCAAGGCTATGAGAGCGACAGCTCAGGACAGGACGATGGCCATGCTGGTCGGCATAAATGTCAATCGCATCATTTCCGTAACCTTTATCATTGGCTCGTCGCTTGCCGCCATCGGCGGATTACTTATTGCCTCGCATATAGGACAAATAAACTTTTACATCGGGTTTATCGCTGGCATTAAAGCATTTACTGCTGCAGTGCTTGGTGGTATTGGCTCAATTCCTGGAGCTGTGCTGGGAAGTGTCGTTCTCGGACTGACAGAGAGTTTCGCCACCGGTTACGTATCAAGCGACTACGAAGATGTTTTTGCTTTCTCGCTTCTTGTCTTAATTTTGATTTTCAGACCATCAGGACTTCTCGGTAAAGTAGATACCCAGAAAGTGTGATTAAACATGTTTAGCTTTCAAGAAATAAAACGTTCGTTTTTCATCTCTTTGTGGTTTGTCTTTTTGACCTTTCCAATCATGGTTATACGTGTCAATTCTATTGAAAAGACTGTTCACTGGAGATGGGAAAACATTATATATGTAGCAGTTGGCAGTTTCTTTCTCTCTATGATATTCCGTTATTATCTCAATAGAAGAGAGATGCAGTCTGACGATGACGATGAAAAACAAGATAACGGCGGACAATCCTTTCTTCATAGCCTGCTTGCAAATCCGGTATACCGAAATTCTATCGGGTCGGCCCTGATGATCTTTGCCATTGCCTTTCCTTTTTTGTTTTCCACTTACCAGACCAATATAATGACCACTGCATTAATGTACGTGGTGCTTGGTCTTGGCCTCAATATTGTTGTTGGGCTCGCCGGTCTACTCGATTTGGGATATGTGGCATTTTATGCGGTTGGTGCCTACACCTATGCTCTTCTACACCATAATTTTGGGCTGGGCTTCTGGGTTGTTCTGCCGATTGGTGGATTGCTGGCCGCTCTTTTTGGCGTTCTTCTCGGTATCCCGGTATTACGTTTGAGAGGAGATTACCTTGCTATTGTCACCCTCGGATTTGGTGAAATAATCAGACTGATTCTTGAAAACTGGGGCAGCTTTTCCCAAGGCCCCAGTGGGGTTTCAAACATTGCCCGGCCAGGCCTGTTCGGGATTGAACTTTCTCTGAACATGGCGATTAATTATATCTACTATATTATGATACTTTTTGTCATAATCACCATTTTCTTTGTCAACCGGCTTCAGGATTCAAGACTGGGCAGGGCATGGATTGCCCTGAGAGAAGATGAGATCGCCTGCCAGTCTATGGGCATAGATAAGATGAAGACCAAACTGGTGGCTTTCTCCCTTGGAGCGTTCTGGGCAGGTATTATTGGCGTTGTCTTTGCTGCCAAAACCACCTTTATCAATCCAGCTAGTTTTACATTCCTCGAGTCGGCAATAATTCTGTCAATCGTCGTATTGGGAGGTATGGGGTCCATAATAGGTGTTATCATCGGTGCGCTGGTTCTCATCCTAATGCCTGAATATCTCAGGGCATTGTCCGAATACAGAATGCTTGCCTTTGGTGCAATTCTCGTCTGTATGATGGTCTTCAGACCGCAGGGTATTATTGCCACTGTCAGAAGAACTTACAAATATACCCCGCCGGATAGTAAAGAGGTTTCATAAAATGAGTCACCCAATTCTTGAAGTGAATGGCCTTACAATGGATTTTGGTGGCATCAGGGCGTTGAACCAACTTGATCTGGATGTTAATTCCGGTGAGATTGCCGCCTTGATTGGTCCTAACGGGGCTGGTAAAACAACCTTTTTTAATTGTGTTACCGGTATTTACAGACCAACAAAAGGCGAAGTAATCCTCAATCAGCCGCATACCGGCAAACAGATCAGTTTAAATGGACTAAAGCCTAACAAGGTCACAGAACAGGGTCTTGCACGAACATTTCAAAATATCAGGTTGTTTTCTCAAATGACGGTTCTTGAAAATGTGATGATTGGCCGACATTGTCGAACGAAAGCCTTTATTCTCGGAGCTCTGCTGAGAACCAAAGCGACGCTCAAGGAAGAAAAGGAAATTGTAGAAAAGAGCCACGAAATTTTAGAGAAAGTCGGATTGGCACAATATGTAAATGAGTTTGCAAAAAACTTGCCTTACGGTGGTCAAAGACGTCTCGAGATTGCCCGCGCCCTTGCCACCGAACCTGTTCTGCTGCTCCTTGATGAACCAGCTGCTGGAATGAATCCGCAGGAAACTATCGAGTTGGTAACCCTTATTCAGGAGATCGCCTCGGAAGGGCAGGCAATTCTACTCATAGAACATGACATGAAACTTGTTATGTCATTGTCGGACAGAATATTCGTGATGGATTACGGGAAAAAAATCGCTCAGGGAAGTCCGGATGAGATTCGAAATAATCCTGATGTCATTAAAGCCTATCTGGGTGAGTAAGCAATGCTAAAACTTGAGAACGTACAGTCAGGCTACGGTAATATACTTGCAGTAAAAGGTATCAGCCTTGAGATCAATCAGGGAGAGATCATTACCCTGATTGGAGCCAACGGAGCAGGTAAAAGCACCACCTTGATGACGATATCAGGTGTCGTCAACTGTAGAGCTGGAAAAATTCATTACGATAATAAGGAAATTCAAGATCTCGATAGTGATGTGATTGTAAAAATGGGTATCTGCCAGGTTCCTGAAGGCCGGCACATATTCCCCCTGTTGACTGTCCGGGAAAATCTTGATATGGGCGCATTTCTCAGGAATGACACTGACAAGATCAAAGAAGATCTCGATTATGTCTTTGAGTTGTTTCCAATTCTCGCCGAGAGAAGAAATCAGGACGGTGGAACCTTAAGTGGTGGTGAACAGCAGATGCTTGCCATGTCCCGTGCACTCATGGCACGGCCTCAGCTAATGCTTCTCGATGAGCCGTCAATGGGCCTTGCACCTCTGATAATCAAACAGATTTTTGAGATTATCAAAAAAATTAACAAGGAAAGTAATACCACCATTTTCCTTGTCGAGCAGAATGCCAACCAGGCGTTACAGATCGCTGACCGAGGATATGTCCTTGAAAACGGGAAAATCACACTGGCAGGGTCAGCTGAAAGCCTGATGGCCAATGAAGAGATACAAAAAGCATATCTCGGCATTTAGGTGATACAATTTCCTTCCCAATTCCCTGTTTTCTGTATTCAGATGTAACGATGAAAACAGAAAGAGATGTTTTATGACGAAAATTATTAAAACCGGCGTCATCGGTGTCGGTTACCTTGGTCGTTTCCATGCCCAGAAATATGCTGCAATAGATGGTGTTGAGCTTGTCGGTGTAGCGGACATCGACAAATCGCAACTTGACCTTGTTGCTGCTGAATGTAATTGTCCTGCTTTTTCAGACTATGACAAACTGCTTGATCAGGTTGATGCCGTTTCGGTCGCGGTTCCGACAAGTAAGCACCATGAAGTTGCCATGCGCTGCTTTGAGAAAAACGTTGATGTGCTGCTTGAAAAACCGATGACGGTTACCCTGGAGGAAGCAGATGAGTTAATATCGGTCGCTGCTGACCGGGACCTCGTCTTCCAGGTTGGACACCTCGAGCGATTTAATCCTGCTGTAGTCGCCATGAAACCCTTCTTGACGACCCCAGTTTTTATTGAGAGCAACCGGATTTCAACCTTTAAAAGAAGGGGAGTGGATGTGGATGTCGTGCTTGACCTCATGATACATGACATTGATATTATCCTGACGATTATAGATTCCCCACTAAAAACCATACACACCGTCGGTGCGCCGGTGGTTACCGACACGACAGATATAGCCAATGCACGGCTGATTTTTGAAAATGGCGCTACCGCCAATATTACCGTTTCCAGGATATCCATGACCAATGTCCGGAAGATGAGAATATTTCAGCCTGGATCATATATAAACGTTGATTTTGGTAATAAAAAGATCATGACCATCCAGCTGCGAGATGAACTGCTTGAAAGCGGCATGCCGAAACATAACATTGCTGTTGAATCATTTGCCGGGCAGGATGCACTGTTCGATGAGATCGTTCATTTTGTAAATCATGTCAGAGCGCGCACAAAACCAGACGTTTCTGGCATCGAAGGGAGAAATGCACTCGAAGTGGTCCTCAGGGTGATTGATCAGATTACCGAACATCAAAATCTTGATCTCTACCAGCAAATTAAATCTGCGACCGGAAAATGAGCCAGGAAGTGATGATTGTAGCCGGGGAAGCGTCCGGCGATCTTCATGGTGCACATCTCATCAAGTCCCTTCAAAATTTGAACCCCGACCTGTCATTTTACGGGATGGGAGGTCTTGAAATTTCCAGAACAGGCGCTGAAATCCTTTTTGAAGCCTCAAAAATTTCAGTGGTCGGTTTATTTGAGGTTATCTCTCATTTAAAAGATATTCTCACCGCCCAGCGGAAACTGCGGAAAAGGCTGACAGATTCAAAACCCTCATTGCTGATCATTATCGATTTTCCTGATTTCAACCTGTGGCTTGCGCGAAAAGCTAAAAAACTTGGTATCCCTGTATTTTATTACATCAGTCCTCAGGTCTGGGCCTGGCGAGCCGGAAGAGTTAAAACCATTGCACACCTTGTTGACAAAATAGGGGTTATCTTACCGTTTGAGGAACAATTTTATCGTGCAAGAGGCGTTAACGCGACATATGTCGGACACCCTTTACTTGATTCTGTGACAACATCCCAGACAAGAGAGGAATATTGTTCGAGTCAGAACCTGCCGGAAATGGACAGATTAATCGGTATCCTTCCCGGTAGCAGAGTTAAGGAGGTGAGCCGATTACTGCCTGTTTTCCTGGAAGCAGCCTTGAAGCTGCAGGAAAAATGTGAAGAAAAACTTTTATTTCTTATTCCATGCGCGTCGACACTTACGCAAGAGGATTTACTCAACAATGGAGTAAGAGAATATCAGGATCGATTGAACCTGAAGATTGTCTCCGATGAACGCTACAATATGATGGCAGCCTCTGATATTGTAATTGCTGCATCCGGAACCGTCACGCTTGAATTGCTGCTCCTCAATACCCCAATGGTTGTCGCCTATAAACTTTCTCCACGAACATACAGGCTCGGCAAGTTGCTTGTAAAAGTCAAATATTTTTCTCTGGTTAACCTCATTGCCGAATCACCGATAGTACCTGAACTACTGCAGGATGATGCAAATCCTGAGCGCATCAGCAACGAGTTGTTTAAACTGATGTATGACGAAAATGAAAAAAAACTGATCGAAAAGGGTTTTCAGCAGGTGAAAGAAAAACTTGGCGAGAAGGGGGCATCAGATCGTGCTGCCCAACTCGCTTTAAGTTGTATCGCGCCACGCAATAAGCAATAATGGATGAACGATTTGACGATCACATACATATCGAGATAGACGGGGTTCTTGACTTGCACCATTTCTCACCGAAGGACCTCAAGTACCTGATCCCCGATTATCTGAAAGAATGTGCCGAAAAAGATATTTCAGAGGTAAAGATAATACACGGGAAAGGGAAGGGGGTCTTGCGGCGCACCGTTCATTCGCTGCTCGACAGAAATCCTGACGTTATATCGTATCGACTTGCATCTGAACAGAATGGATCCTGGGGTGCGACTATTGTACAGTTAAAAAAAGCTCATGCAAACTAGCCGTCAGGCTGTAAATGGGAGCAATGCTGCCGGCAGCAAAAAGCTTACCTTCTTATTACTGCCGGGTTCTTTAAAGACGAGTTGATAAGCACAGAGCTGCATATCTAGAGATTTTTTCCTTTTGCCACTGCCGTATTTACGGTCTCCGACGAGCGGGTAATTAATTGAGGCAAGGTGTCTTCGTATTTGATGATATCTTCCGGTTTTGAGGATGATAAAGAGATCTGTTGAATTATTCTCTTTCCGATAGCTGCCATTTGTAACAATGGTGACAGAGTCTTTATCATCAAGGTTTTGATTTATTTCAAAGGTTTTACCTTCAGGGGATAATCTCCCTTCAACCTGAGCCCAGTAACGTTTCTCAACAGTCTTTTCTCGAAATTGCTTTGATAATGCAGCACTGCTTCTTTTGTTATGGGCAAGAATCACAATTCCTCGTGCTTCTCTATCCAGACGATGGATTAGAAATATCAGATTATGGAGATTTAAGGATTGTTCGGCGATACGCAACAGGGAGAGATGGTCACCATACTTTGTCCCCTGGGTAACCATGCCTGGTGGTTTATACCAGACGCTGTAGTCACGATGATTAAAAATTTTTATTGGCCTCTCAACCGATTTTCTGAGCAGTGCTTTGTCGTAGTAGAGCGATACACGATCACCTGGCAAAAGCTTAAATGACCCTTTTCGCAATCGTCTTGTTTTATTTCCTGGGCGCTTCAGCCAGACCGCTCCGCATGTCATAGCCCGTTTTAACTCTGTTTGGGATAATTTACAGGATACCTGTAATGCATCAATAACGGCTTGGCGCTCCTTTATATCAACAAAGGTATTGAATCGGTTAAGCGGTAACCGGGAAGAATTGTTCTCTGATACTCGGGCCATGGTCAAGAGCAGGGCCCGGTCACCTAGAGGTTACCATCAACTTCATCCGATGGAAGCATGTTTTTGACATCAAAAATGACAGATTGCTGTTTTACAAGTTTTCTAAAATCGGTAACCTTCATTTCCTTGAACTGATTATGTGCTACTGCAAGAACGAGGGCATCGTAAGAAGCATTATCCAGGGAGGTCTTGAGGCTGATGCCATACTCCTGTTCCGCCTCCTTACTGTTTACCCATGGGTCATAAATATCAACATCAATGCCATAATCCTGTAATTCAGCTATAATATCAATCACTTTGGTGTTTCTCAGATCTGGGCAGTTTTCTTTAAAGGTCAATCCCATTACCAGTATTTTTGCGCGAGATACCTCGATATGTTTCTGCAGCATCAGT
This sequence comes from uncultured delta proteobacterium, assembly GCA_963776075.1. Lineage (GTDB taxonomy): Bacteria > Desulfobacterota > Desulfobulbia > Desulfobulbales > Desulfocapsaceae > MADRE3. The sequence continues at coordinate 550,150 of CAVZLG010000006.1, read as the reverse complement.
TTGATTACCCGGGAGGCTATATATTTACCCATATTATCATTGAGGCGCCTGCCGGCGAGAATCATGTTGGGATGATAACCAACCTCCTGCGCTTTATGGGTGAGATAGTAGGGGTCTACTCCAATACAATGACCGCCGACAAGACCGGGAGTGAATGGGAGAAAATTCCATTTGGTACCTGCAGCACGCAATACTTCGGAGGTGTTGATGTTAAGTTTATTAAAAATCAGGGAAAGCTCATTAATCAATGCAATGTTTACGTCTCTTTGAGTATTTTCGATAACCTTTGCAGCCTCTGCTACTTTGATTGAACTGGCCGGAAAAGTTCCTGCTGAAATGATAGATTTATAGAGATTATCGACCCTTTCCGCAATTTCAGGAGTTGAGCCGGAGGTGACTTTGACGATATCAGTCAGCCTGTGCTCCTTGTCCCCTGGATTTATCCGCTCGGGACTATAGCCACAGAAAAAATCCCTGTTGAACGTCAGGCCGGAAACCTCTTCAAGAATCGGTACGCATACTTCCTCTGTCGCTCCTGGATAGACGGTAGACTCATAGACGACAATATCCCCTTCGGCAAGGTGTTTACCGACGATTTCAGAGGCTGACTTCAGCGGTAACAGGTCAGGGCGCTTTGACTTGTCTATGGGCGTAGGTACCGCAATGATGTAGTGGTTACATTCCTTTAAATGTTCAACATTGTCAGAAAATGTAAGGAGTTTAGCTTCACGGAGTTCATCAGATTCCACCTCCATGGTAGAATCGAAGCCAGAGTGCAGTTCTTCGATCCGGCTTTTTTTAAGATCAAATCCGAGAGTGGTTATCTTTTTACCAAACTCGACAGCCAGGGGGAGCCCAACATAACCGAGGCCTATAACTGCAATGTGAGTACTTTCGGGCAGACGCATAAGCATATCCTTGTATTTAAATTACTATGTATAAACAATACTATATCAGGGAAATTGAAAAATAAAGAGAATATGGATTTATTTAAATACTGCCCCTGGCAAGAATACATCTTTAACCGTTACGCGTACGAATAGCCTGGCCGCTTTTACTGGTTTTACAGCTTAAGAGATAGTGCAGTTCCAGGTCCTATCAACCGTATCACGGCCATAAACGATGATCTCCACCCTGAAACACCAGACACCACTGAATAAAGCTGATTATTTTGATTCAGGTTCCGGACCGTAATAGGTGAGGCCTGAGCTGTCTGTCTCATAGACGGTGACTGAAAATAATCTGTATCGCTGGTGATCAAGTGGTTTCTGAAGTTGTTCGAATATAAAACGGGCGATATTTTCGGAAGAAGGGTTGATGGTTGAGAACTCTTCCATTTCGTTAAGGTTTTTGTGATCGATATGATCCATAACCTGGTTGACATGGGTTTTTAGAAGTTTGAAATCTATTCCCATTCCGATAGGGTCGAGTTCGTGAGCCCTGACAGTAACGGTCACTCGCCAGTTATGTCCATGAGGGTGTTCACAGCTTCCGGGATAATCGCGAAGGTAGTGACCGCTTGAAAAATGAGTTTTTACAAAAATATCGTACATTGAGTTTTCCTAATTTTTGGATTTACATTTAAGTTTCAGAGACTTTTACCCCTGTAAGCTGTTTTCCTCAACACAAAATGATTTTTCTTTTTATAAAAATATTTTTTACTTCTTTACCAGAACAAGGAAAAAAAACTTGATCCGGTTTATAATTGAGTCAGCATCTACAATAATATTTTCCGGTCAACATACAAGGATCGATAACGTATGGACGAAGAGCAACTCATCAATGATCGTCACAGAACATGTTTCGGGTTTTACCATCCAGGGGAAGATCGCGGCTTCCATTTGAAGTTAAAGGACTCGAAAAGACATGATTTAAACGGATATCACCCAAGTCTCAGAGAACTTGATGTTATTGCATTTTCAGAGTTTATTGTTGACCAAGTTCTTATGTTAGACGAAGAACTGTGTGAACAGGATAACCTCATATCGTTTCACAAAGAAACGTCTGATATGGTTGATATATGGGTAAAAATGTCGACACTGGATGGCGGCGATACCCCACTTCTTTTCCTACTCAATCGGACAAACATGGAACAGGTTAAAAACGTATCTGAGCAGGGCCAGTTAATGCCGCCGAAATCCACCTGTTTTTCCCCTGAACTTATCTCCGGGCTTGTCCTCAATAGATTAATGGAAGATGAAAAGATATTTATTATCGAGTGAATTTTGTCTGAAATAGTTGAGCACAGGACGGTAACTATGAACTCTCTGTTTGATGGGAGTCTTCGTTGTTATCAGTATGAAAACGGCTATCGATTTTCCATTGACTCAGTACTTGTCAGTCATTTTATCAAGCCAAAAAAAATTGAGGCGGTACTGGACCTCGGTTCCGGCTGTGGTGTAATTGGACTTATTCTGCTGCACAGAAATGTTCAGAAGTTACTCACTGTTACCGGTCTTGAAAAGCAGGCCGATCTGGTTACAATGAGCAGGAAAAATATAGTCACAAATCATTATGAAAAAAAATTTGAGATTATTGAAGGCGATGCAGGTAACATAAACGATATCTTTCAACCTGAATCATTTTCAATGGTGATCTCGAACCCACCATTTTTTGTACAGAATTCCGGTCGATTGAATAAAAACAGGGAATCGAGTGCCGCACGACACCAGCAGGATGGGACCTTAACTGAGTTTATTCGAGCAGCAGCGTATTGCCTGAAAAATAAAGGCAGATTTGTAACAATATATCCTGCCGGTTCACTAACAGAGCTCCTTATTGAGTTAAAAACAAAAAAAATTGAACCCAAACGTATACGGTTTGTCTATCCATATCCGGAAAACGAATTCGGAGCAAAACTTGTTCTCGTTGAAGGATTAAAAAATGGTGGAGGGGGTGCTAAGGTAGAGCCGCCGCTCTATGTTCATCAATTTAAGAATGGACCACACACGGAAGAGATTGTGAAAATGTATGAGTCCTAGAAACAATTTACGCCTGTTTTCTCATTATTATGCTCGCAAAAGTATATAGCTCTGCAGTTCTTGGCGTTGAAGGAATTCCTGTTACCGTTGAGGTTGATATTGCCAATGGATTACCCGCCTTCACGACCGTCGGGCTCCCTGACGGCTCGGTTCGAGAAAGTAAAGACAGGGTAAAGGCTGCAATAAAAAACAGCGGTTATCAGTTTCCAGGAAAAAGAGTGACCGTCAATCTAGCCCCGGCTGATCTGCGAAAAGAAGGAACTGCCTTTGATCTGCCGATTGCTCTTGGTTTACTGGTTGCCTCTGACATTATTCCCCAGCAGAGTACAGAAAAATATATGGTAGCTGGTGAACTTTCTCTTGACGGTTCAGTACGTTCAGTACCTGGTATTCTATCAATGGCTCTTGCAGCTGAAGAAATGAGCCTTGAAGGTATAATTGTTCCTGCTTGTGATGCACGGGAGGCATCATTGGCAAGAGCTTTGAAGGTAATTCCTGTTTCCCATTTAACCGAAATTGTTGACAGCCTGAATGGTCTGTCCCGATTAACGGTTTATTCACCAACAGAAAATTATAAGGAACATTACGATTATCCAATCGGATTCGAGGATGTAAAAGGGCAGCAGGTAGCAAAAAGAGCATTAGAAATAGCCGCAGCCGGTATGCACAATGTCTTGCTGAAAGGTCCCCCCGGAACAGGAAAAACGATGCTTGCCAGAAGCGTTCCATCCATTCTGCCAGACCTTACCTTTCGTGAAAAAGTAGAAACGACCAAAATTTACAGTGTTATTGGAGGTCACAATAGTGAGGGTGCAAAGCTGATAGTCGAGAGACCGTTTCGTTCTCCTCATCACACAATCTCTGATGCAGGGCTGATTGGTGGAGGATCAATTCCACGGCCGGGTGAGGTTACCCTCGCCCATAACGGGGTTCTTTTTCTCGATGAATTACCAGAATTTCGTAAAAACGTTCTTGAAGTTCTCAGACAACCCCTGGAAGATGGTGTGGTAACAATTTCTCGCGCCCAAAAGAGCCTTACATTTCCTGCACAGTTCATGCTGATCGCTGCAATGAATCCATGTCCCTGTGGTTATAACGGTAGTCTGAAAAAAGAATGTCATTGCAATGAACTGCAGATCAGGCGTTATCAGAGCAGGATCTCAGGACCGTTACTTGACAGGATTGATATGCACATTGAGGTGGCAGATATTGAATATCAGGATATACAGGAAACAAAACAGAGTGAAAAGTCTAACGATATAAGAAAAAGAGTAAATAGAGCCAGAAGTAAACAGGAGTTGAGGTTCAGTGAGAAACCATCAGTCAGTAACAATGGTCGCATGGATACCAAAGACATTGAACGCTATTGTACCATTTGTCAGAAATCACAGCGATTACTGGAAAAAAGCATACATCGTCTTGGATTATCCGCACGAGCCTACCATCGCATATTGAAATTATCCAGAACGATTGCAGATCTGGACGACAGTGATGATATTGGCTTAGCACATGTAGCAGAAGCGGTGGGCTATCGACGTGGTGATTTTTAAATATGAAAAGTACAGTAAATATCAGAGAGCACTTGGCTGAACTATGAGACAATCGTTTATTGTAATATCTATATTCTGCATCTTTCTTTTTGTTATTGGGTACTTTCCGGTAGATTTTTCAAATAAACTCCAGCCAGAATTATTTATCGATTCCGAGGTTCTTGTCGTTAATAAAAATTATAATTTCTTGAAACGAATTAAAAACTTCCAGGAGACACCACTGGCCGACACGCTTCTCAATATAGATTATTCACTCATTTCAACGGTGCTCACAATCCCTGATATAGATTCTGGGGCAATCAATAAATGGAAGAAAGAGTTTGAGTCAATTATCGAGCATCCTCTTATGGCGGAACTATTCGGAAGAGAGTTTACGGTTGCGTTATTTCCCGATGAAAAAGTTATTCATCCTGATGGGCAAAAGGATTTCAAAGAAAATCTGCTCGTTATTGCTCGACCCCGACATCATGCTCGTATCATCGAATTGTTTTCTGACCTGATAGATCCTGCAGATTCTGTGACTGAAGCACGGTATGGCGGTTATATCATTAAAAGGATACCGGTTGAAAACGATCAGACTGTTGCTGTTAGCAGGGTAAAAGATCTGCTCCTGTTCAGTTTTAATGAACGTATTATCAGAAAAAGCCTTGATGTTTACGACCGGAAGATTTCTCTCATTACAGAAGTCGAGGATTACAGCAAGACAACGAACACCTTCAAAAATTGTTCTTCTATGACCTATGTCAATGTGAGCAGTGGTATAGACCTGCTGACAAAAACTATAGAGAATCGTGAATCTGATCGAATACCACCCGGCTTCCCTCAAGGACTTAATAAATTAAAAGGTTATAAGCATCTGATCTGGGGCACCTGGGACAATAAAGACTTTTTGTCCAACAAGGCGATCATCAGTTTTGACAGTGATGAGATTCTCCCTGAATATCGTCAACTGTTCAAGATTGTTCCGAGTAAATCAGAGGCTTACAAGCGGATCAACTCTGATACGATTTGGTATTACTGGACAAATATTCTCAGACCAAAAGCATTATTGACATTATATAACCAAGGGCTGCTTGAGAGTAAAGAAGGTGGAAATATCCCATTTGTTCAGGAGATAACGGAGACCACCGGCCTCAGTACTGAGGAGTTGTTCTCTCTTGTCGAGAATGATTTTCTGATCGCTATAAATAGCAGCCCGGAAGATCAATTTATACCGATACCTCACATGCTCTTTGCATTAAAGACAAGCAGTCCTGAGAAACTATTAACTGCCATTGAGAAGATCACGGACTACTACAATATCCCGTTAACCAAACAATCGATTAAAGGGGTTGATCTGTATCTCTGGGGTGGTGTCATTCCGACAGGTGATCTTCAACCAACGTTTTGTATCACTGATGACTATTTCGTTCTGTCAAGCAACCGGCAACAGATTAAAGAATTTATCCTCGCCGGAAAAGGATATCAATCACTGGATTCAAGCCCTGGATTCAGGAAGGTCAATAATGGTTTGACTGGTAAAAACAATTCCATAAACTATATCGACTCCAAGAATCTTTCCGCACTGATCAAGGAAGTAGTAAGCTGGATAGGCACAATGATCGCTATACAGGACAGAGAGGCTGCCCAGAGATCCAAAATTCTCATAGATGAACTGATAACGCCTCTCCTCGATGGTCTGGCAATGTACTCCACAATTGGTATGAGAAGTTATACTGAAAAAGACCGTATCATTATTGAATCAAAGGTCTTAAAATATTACGGGACAGAGTAGAAATGGAAAAATTACTGGAGGAACTCAAAGCGGTTATTCCTTTTAAAGCCGAAACTGATATTAGAGACATTGTCCTGATTGTCGGACAGAATCCCCAGATGATGATGTACGGAATTGTTACATCGATTGAAAGAGATCCCAGCAAAAAAGATGAATGGTGGAATATCGGGCTTACTTTTTTAACGGTTCCGTTGCAAAAAGTTGTATGGACGCTCCGGACCGAACAGATGACCGGTAAAGAAATATTCACAATGGGTGGAGAAAAACGTTTTTTTATGGCTGTAGCACTTGAGAAAGGTCCGCCAAAGCCATTGCTTTCAGACAAGGACACCAACAACCGTACCACCAAACGATCGACTCTTAAAAGAGTAAAATAAAACAGGCGTCACCATGGGAACTCGCTGGTCAGAGCTTGACGTGATCAAGCAAATTTCAAAATCAGCTGGAATGCACTATCCCGGCCTTGTTCTTGGCATAGGTGATGATTGCGCGATCATCGATACCGACCCTGATGAACAGCTGGTAGTGACTACAGATATGTTAGTGGAGGATTCACATTTCAGCTGTTTATGGCATCCCCCGTATGAGCTCGGGAGGAAATCGGTCGCCGTAAACATGAGTGATATAGCTGCCATGGGGGGAAAACCCAGATATATCTTTATTTCTCTATGCTTGCCGGAATCCATAGAGAGAGGATGGTTACAGGAGTGGCTCGCTGGCGTTGAGTCGATAGTCCGTGAGTATGACTGTTGCCTGGCAGGCGGCGACACGGTCCGGGGTAAAAATATCACAATAAACGTTACCGTCATTGGCACGGTCAGACGTGAGCAGGCAATCCTCAGGAAATCTGCAGATATTGGTCAGTCAATATTTGTCAGCGGTCAGCTGGGGTCTGCTGCTGCCGGACTGCTCCTTTTTCAGCAGTCGAACAGGAACACATTAATTGACCAGCCATTTACCGAGCCATTTAAAAAACGCCATCTTAATCCTGATCCTGATGTACGCTGCGGGGCTCTTCTGTCTGAAAGTGGTTTGGCAACATCAATGCAGGATATCTCTGATGGTATAGCCACCGATCTCTCACATATCTGTACAGCAAGCGGTATCTGTGCCGTTATTGAAGAATCCCAGCTACCATTTCATCCAGATCTGCCTCGGATTGCAAACGCTTTCGGGTGTAGTCTAACAGATCTTCTGGTGTCTGGCGGAGAAGACTATCACCTTGTTTTTACTGTCGGAAACAACAAAGACGCTGAACTTTATAAATTGATGAAGGTTCATGGAATTGATGTCTACCGAATCGGCAAGACAGTTGAGGGAGCGGGTGTGTTCCTCCGTCGAGGGGGAGAACTGGAGGAGATCACCTATGGTGGGTTTGAGCATTAAAAAGCGATTGGCCCTTTTTAACCCTCCGCCTCAAGCTTGAGCAGGATTTCTCTTTGAACTGTTTTCAACTGTCGATAGGAGATATGGGCGGCGGTATCCAGCATACGTTTTGATGCTTTTACCTGATCTGTATCTTTATATTTGTCTGAGAGATAGATGATTTCCTTGATTCCTGCCTGGATAATCACTTTGGTGCACTCATTACAAGGGAATAAACCAACATAGATTCTGCAGTTTCTTAGATCTGTCGAGATGGCATTGAGCACCGCGTTTAGCTCAGCATGACAGACATAGGGATATTTTGTAGAAAGATAATCCCCCGTTCGATCCCAAGGCAGCTCATCATCTGAACAGCCGAGTGGAAAACCATTGTAGCCGACACCGACAATTTTATTTTGCTCGTTGGCGACACAGGCGCCAACCTGCGTGTTTGGATCTTTGCTCCTCTCAGCTGACAACAGGGCTATCGCCATAAAGTACTCGTCCCAGGAAAGATAATCCAATCGTTTTGAGGTTTTATTTTCCATTATTGTTAGCCGTTTAAATAGGGGATCCAACTATTTATAATTTTATTCAATTCACCGTTCTCAGTTATTGTCTTCATAAAGAAATTTAAACTTTCTTTTAAACGTGCGTCATCTTTGCGAACAGCCCATGCAAGGTATTCTTCGGTTGCCATAACTAAAATAGGAACAAGCTTTTCGGATTGGTTGACGGCGGCATAGTGACAGACCATTGGCGCATCATAGACGAGTACATCAATATTTTTAGTGATAAGTGCGTCAACGCCTTCCTTCGACGTCTTGAAATTTATCTCATTTACCTTGGTGAGTGCTTCAGTAACGAAAAGGTCTCCGGTTGTGTCTGAAACAGTGCCAATCCTGTAGTTTTTATTCATTACGTCGGTAATACCGTTTATAAACTTGCGGCGATCTTCCAGTCGAACGAGCATAATCTGCCCAGAACGCAGATAAGGTGTTATGAAATCTACCAGATATTTCCGTTGAGGGGTAATGGTCATACCGGACATAATAATGTCCGTTTTGCCCTGGTTAAGGTGTTCAATTTGCTGAGCCCAGGGGACCTCTACAAAGACAATTTTTTTATTAAGAAAAAGCCCTAGTTTTTGGGCAAGAGCAGCTTCAAGGCCTGTTATTTTACCATTTTGCTTATATATTATCGGGGGCGCGTTGGTCGAGACCCCAATGCGGAGGGTCTCTTTATCTGCTTGAGGAGTGGCAGCATTCATACCATCTGAGACGGTACGGCAGCTCGTGATTGAGAGAGTAAAAAACAGTGAAAAAAGAAAACCGTACCAGAGTTTTGATAAATTCTTACCCATACTATGAATCCCTCTTCTTTTTATGAGATCTTCGTCGTTGACGCCAGGTGTTCTTGCCGGTAACAGTATCAATAAAATTCTTGATCGTCTCGAAATAGAGTGAACCGCCGATGGAGATTATTGAATTGTGATCGGCACCGGGAACGATATGAAACTGTTTTGTTCTTGCGCCGCTTTCAGCCTGCAGCTTTTCCGCCTCTGCAACAGGAATGACTTGGTCTCGTGCTCCGTGGAAGATCAAAGTAGGATTCGTTATCTTTCTAATTTTAGCAAGATTGTTAAAACAATCTTCTTCGGTTATATCGTGGTTCGAGATATCATAACCAAGACGTTTTGCGAGCGGTAAGGTATCTGCGAAAGCACTGTCCAGAATAAGCCCTTTAAAATCGTCCGGGTATCGGCTGACGAGGTCAATTGCACTGGCTGAACCGAGGGATCTGCCCATCGCAAAGAGGGCGCCGGTGTATCCATTTTCCCTCAGGTATTCCTGTAGATACCCTGCTATCCTGACATTGTCATGGAAGAGGGCAGAGACAGACGGTGAACCACTGCTGCTTCCATAACCGCGATAGGTTGCAAAAAAAATATTGATTCCTGCACCGGTATATTCACTTGCAACGGCATCGTAATCTGAGACAATTTCTCCATTGCCATGAAAGTAGAGGATCACAGGGGCGTCCTTGTCACAGGTGTGAAATCTGCACGATAGAGCCGTTCCATTTTCAGAAACATCTATTAGAAAATCCTTACCCAATGGAGGTGAAGCACTACTATCATCCTGTCTTGGAAAGAATATGGTACTCAATATTTCGGGCCTGTCCAGTTTTGAAGGTTCAATATGTTCGGCTTTCATTATTATAAGGAGTTTGGGGTTAGTAAAATAGAGGCTGCAACCACCTCAGATAACGCTTGAAATTATACTAAAGATCTTACCGAGACAGTGCAAGTCAAAACTTGGATGACTTGGCATTGTCCCATTGCCAAGATAACCGGGATGAAACGACAAAACCCGTTGCTTCATCAGCATACAGGTTTTGTATATCTGGGATGAGTGAGGAGACTTGAACCCCCGGTCTTTGGGCCACAACTAACGAAAAATAACGACTAGCCGACACTACTTGAGCCCCCTGAAACCAAATAAAACGTTTAATAACGTGTATATAGTTGCCATTGAAGTGTGTCATGTAATGACAACTAAAAAAACACTAAAATGGAAACGTTCACTGCAAAATTTTTGGAGAACATACCACACCCTTGTCGAGGGCAAAAGATTTATATTGATGAAATGCCACCATTTGCAGCGGTAACCGGATTATTCGGATTAATGGTTGGTAGGAATACAAAGACCTTTTTTGTTCAATATCGGTATGAGGGCAAAAGAAAACAGTTACGCCTCGAGCAATTTCCAGGCCCATCTTTAATTGATTCACGAAAATTAGCTGCTGTAATGTTGGCTATTGTAGATAGAAGTATTAACCCTAAAGTAGACATTAAATAGAAAAACATCGACTACTACTTTAAATATTTGTGAGAACCTTATATTGAGAAAGTTGATCGGGATGACAAAAAGAAAATAAGTGCCCACTTTTCTCTGGAGTGACACACCAGACATAGAGTATTGTGTACCCGAATTTTGCCCACACATTATAATCTTTTTTTTCAAGGAGCTTTAATTATGCATGAAGTTTGGTGGGGGACATTTCCGCTCAGACGGGGGCAACACCTAAAAAAACAAATTGGCCCGCTCTCTCTTGCATTCAAAGTAGAATTAAACGAGTGCCAGATCTATTACAACTATCTCGCAGACTGGAAGGAGGATAACGAAGAAGAGTCTATATCCTTGGAACATCTGATCTGTTCTGATAACCTTAAAGAGCGATTTATCATCAGCAATACCGATGAAAAGCTCAGTTTACTCCCAATCTTAGCAGACCGGCCTGTGGTCACCAAACCGGTTACACCTATTTATATTCCCAGTAAACATAAAATCACGATCTTTGTTTCAACTCCGCTATGGGTTAGGGCGGAATACGGCCCGGATAAAATCCTGTTGAAAGATATAGCGGTTATTCGTCCATCAGACACCTGGTTTGGGCCCAATACGATGGAGGGTGAAGTCTGCTATGCAAGCCAAACCAAAGCACGGTTAGAGGCAAGCAACCTCTCCAAGAGATACCATCGAGCGACAACCCCCATTCACATATTCAACGATTCAGCCTCACACCTACTTTTGGAAAGAATCAATCTACCAGTCACGCATCTCGAAGTGTATCTTGATGAAAACAATCGATTCTGGACCCAGGCAGTAAAGATGATCAACGATCAAGACAACGAGACGGCTGAAATGCTCATACTGCCAGGTTCGCCATCTGAAGCTTCCAAAGCAACTTTACTCGGTGCACCTCGGGAGATGGTGGTGGAAAAATCGATTATACGAAAAATCAGTGGTTTTTTTGAATAATTAAATCTTCATTCAATTATAAACGCTATGGAAACCATTTATCAGTTCCTTACCTACCCCAAAACCATCGAATACTTGAAAGCGGTTCTGATAGTCTTGGTTGGTATAATCATCGCCAGACTTATAACCGGCTCGATCGTTAAACTTCTAAAAAAGAAATTAGACTCCCATGAAATTCAGCTTATACGGCGAGGCCTTTTTTATGGAATTATTGCTCTGTTCCTCCTATCAGCCCTTAATCAGATTGGTTTAAATTTGGGCGTTGTACTGGGTGCGGCTGGTATTTTGTCTGTAGCAATCGGCTTTGCGTCCCAAACGTCAGCTTCAAATCTTATCAGTGGATTATTTCTTCTGGTTGAACGACCTTTTTCGGTTGGGGATGTTATCAAAGTTGGCTCAACTGCCGGTGAAGTCCTATCCATCGACCTCCTCTCCCTCAAGTTACGGACTTTTGATAACCTATACGTTAGAATTCCCAATGAATCGCTGATCAAGAGTGAAGTGATTACTCTGACAAAATTCCCAATTCGGCGATTTGATATGCAGGTCAGTGTTGCCTACAAGGAGGATTTGAACATAGTTCGGGACGTTTTATTTGAAGTTGCTCATGACAATCCACTATGCCTGGAAGAACCAAAGCCACTCTTTATTTTTCAGGGATTTGGTGCTTCTTCACTCGACATCCAGTTATCTCTTTGGACGAAAAAAGAAAATTTTTTAGAGTTACGTAATACTATTTCTCTCGGCGTCAAAGATGCTTTTGATCATGCTCACATTGAGATTCCGTTTCCACACACCACTCTTTATACAGGTAGTGCCACGGACCCATTTCCCGTATCGATTGTCAACCAAGACAAATGATCAGGGCCGAAAAATAGAACGAGTAAATCTACTTCAACCAAGAAAAGCCTCGACTTAATAACACCTTAATACTTGGACGCGAATATATAGGTATTCCAGGATGTGGCTGCAGCCCCTGGTATGGTTCAAGCAAAATCTGTGTATTTGTTGTAATATCAATATTCAACTATAACTATACAGGAGTACAGGATGAACAAGATTGTTCTACTTACATGTGTCCTTCTCTTAACTGGCTGTGGAGTCAAATATCCGGAAACTGCCAACCTCAAACTGATGGTTCCAAGTCAATCTGCAGAAGTTTATACCGATTTGACGGTGGCAATTAATGGACTCGATGCAAGAGAAAATACGGAAGTTATTGTCTATGAGATGAAAGATGAACCAGTCGTAAAGGTTCCAAGCCTACATTCACCTATTACAATTATTACAGAGGGTCTTTTAGGCGGAATGCGTGAACAGGGGCTTCAGATTGAAGTTGACGCCCCAGTGAGTATTGACGCTGAACTCAATCAACTATTGGTGACTGTATCTAAATCTAAAACACTCTACAACTTTCAGGCTGTCTGCCAGATAACGCTGAAGGCAATGAACGATAAAAACTCTTTCACAAAAACATATAATCGTAAGGATGATCGTAAATCAATTTTACGACCGAAGGTTACTGAAATCGAAAATATGTTAAATGACCAGCTCTCCAATATAGTAACACAAATTCTCTCAGATATGGATTTACGGGAACTGATAACTGGAGGATAAATATTTCATAGTCGAAGATTATCGAAGATAAGGAAGAACTGGAAACATTAGCTATTCCAGATGAAAGCATGTCTGTCGCAGTCTTTATTCGCTTTTCGGCCAAAAAGGCATAATTTAGCCATCAACAGCAATGTAGAAGGGAATTAACCGAAGAATTAAGAAAAACCGATTTGAGCCTCCATCCCAAAACATTTCCTGCTGATGCGGGACATAATCTCAGGGATAAAGCTGGCCGGATTTACTGTGATTTATAACTGAACATTATCAAGGTCGATAGTGGTTTATCAAAGATCTATCAACAATCAATTCTTAATCAACTTTTCATAGAAATCTTCTTCCGCTAGTTGAACCTGAACAACAGCGGTATAAAAATAGTCTGCTGCATCTATGTTGTTGAGACAATTCTGACAGGAACTTCATCCGATAGCGTTGGGATATATCTCTTTATGAAAGGTTATTACCTAGCAAGATTTGGTAGAAAGAGTGTAATTACCGGGAATGCTATTAAAATTGCAAGGGTAATAACATCCATAATGATAAACCAGGAAACCCCTTTGAAAATTGTATGCAGTGGGACGCTATCCCCAACAGCTCCTTTTATGACATAAACATTGAGCCCAACGGGCGGCGTGACCATTCCTATTTCAAGCATTTTGATGAGCAGGATTCCAGCCCAGATCATATTTATGCTCATCGACTCCATGATTGGTATTATTAGAGGAAGCGTTAGTAACAGAATACCAATCGAATCAATAAACATTCCGAGAATTACATAGACAAAACCAACTGCAATAATAAACCCGATAGCCGAGAGATTGTTGCTGATGATTGTTTCAGCAAGCAGATCTGGAAGTCCGCTAATTGCAAGCATGCGTGTGAGAAGATCCGTCCCAATCATGATCACAAAAATTGTTGCCGTACCTTCAAGAGCCTTTACTGCGGATTTTTTTAGGAGAGCAAAACTGTAATTGCCTTTGAGGAATGCTATGACAATTGAGAAAAATGCACCAACGCTTCCAGCTGCAGTAGGAGAAAAAAAGCCGAGGAAAATTCCTCCAATTACAACCAGTATTAGTGTTGGCAAAGGCCAGATTTCTTTCAATGACTTCTTGAATGCCTGAAAATCGAATCTGTCTTCAGAAGCCGGGGCCAATTGTGGATTTAAGATTGTCCTGATGATTATCATTGCCGCATAAATAAGGGCTGAAATGATACCAGGTACAATACCGGCAAGGAATAGGGCTCCTATCGGGATGTTGGCTGTTACCCCTAAAAGTATCATTAAAATACTCGGTGGGATAAGTGAACCGAGGGTACCTGATGCTGCGATGACACCGGTAGCGAGCCCTTTATCATAGTTGTATTTCAGCATTTCAGGAGTGGCTATTTTGGACATGGCCGACGATGTCGCCACGCTTGATCCAGAAGCTGCTGCAAACAGGGCACAAGCTCCGACTGAAGAGATAGCAAGATTGCCTGGTAGCCGGCATAAAACAATACGTAGAAAGCGAAACAGCCCGTCTGTCAGCAACCCGTCGGTACAGACAAAACCCATCAGGAGAAACATTGGTACAGCGCTGAAGTTCCAGTTGCCGATCAAATTGAAAGGTGCAGAAATGAGAAGACTGAAGGCTGCCTGATCTGACAGCATGTGCACTATTCCGGCAAATGCTACCAAACCAAGTGAAATACCGATGGGAATATTAAATGCAATGAATAAAAGCCCTGCACAGAGATAGGCTAAACCGATATATTCTTTTTCCATATCGACTCAGACCTTTGATTTAGTGCGGCTGCTATTAAACATCTGATATAAAATTAGTACAATCACTGTTATAGCTGAAAAAAGGCCCAGGACTACTCCCCAGCGAGCTGGCCAGATATAGAATGTAAAATTGGACATCACCGTTTCCCAGGTACGTGTCGACTGGACTGCTTTGGTGAAGGCAGCATAGGTCAGCAAGCCATAGAATACGATTGTTAGTAATTTTCCTGCAATTCTAAACAGAATTTGAACTTTTGAACTGAACCTGGTTACAATGAAGTCAGCTGATATGTGAGCATTATTTTTTTCTAGATTCGAAAAGGTGAAAAAAACAACGAAAACCATGAAATAATATGCCGTTACCTCGATGGTTCCGGGGATCGGTTTTCCTGCAAATTTGTTCAGTGTTACATCCAGGGTGATCAGCAACATCATTGCGAACAATGACAGCAATGCCATGAATGTGAGAATCCTCGTAATAAAGGAGACCAGTTTTTCAGCGTTGGCGCTATTGATCATTTTGGACAAGATTCTGAGCAATTCAAAAAAGTAGAGCCTACGATGACCACTCTACCTAGTTCATATTATCTCTCAGATAACCATGCCCTCGCTTGTCATCAACAAAGGAGGACATGGTTTTCTGATGGTTCAAGACGACATGTTAATTGGGATAATTTGCAACGTCAACTTTGTCGTAGATGTTCGTCATCAATATTTCTGCTACTGCCTCAGCGTTATTTCTGTCCACGTCAGCAAGAAGCTTAACCCATTTTTCGTATAGTGAGATAAAATCTCCGATAAATTTTTCAGGATCGGCAACCATACCTTTCTCTTTGCCAACTTTTATCGCACGCTCAATATTATTAGCCTCAAATTTCTTAATCATGTCTGCCATTTCATTACTGGGTTCATGGAAGGTGACACCGTGACTGTCCGCCTCTTTCATTGCAGTATCATTGCTTTGCTTATATTCCTGATAGATTCTTGGCATACCTAAAGCGCATGCTTTGAAAAATGCCTTTCGGGCATCGATATCAAGCTTATCCCAAAAACTGGTTCTAACCCCCCATTGCGGTCCCACATAGAAAATACCCAGCGATATGAGCGTGGTATGCTCTGAAACGTCCCACAAGCTTCTCGCTTTTAGATCGCTTACCGCATTTGCCGCACAATCTAGAATCCCTTTTTCAAGTCCGCTGTACATCTCACTGGAAGGAACGTTTACCGGGATTCCGCCCATCTGCTCTACAAGAAGAGCACTGCCGGCGCCGAGGGTACGAATCTTCTTACCCTTCATCTCGTCCAAGGTAGTAACCTTGTCTCTACAGAAAATCCTGTATTCCGGTGTCGAATAGGCCCCAGCAAAAAACAGATTCCACTTTTTATATTGATCCTGCAGTTCCTTGTTGGTGAAATTGTATTCCGTGAGCGCTGCCATCATCGCAAGACTGTCAGTAAAGTTTGCTGATAACTCATGAAGCAGGTTGGATACCGGTAAGTCCGACGGAGTATACATTGCCGGAATATGTCCGACCTCGGCTACACCATCACTTACCGCAGTGAGACTGGCTTTGGGCGGAGCAAGAACACCACCATAAAAAACTTTAGCCTTTAAAACTCCATTACTTTCCTTCTCCAGCACTTTTGCCCACTCACCATAGCCAACGCCAGACATTGGCACTCCTTCGCTATAAAAAACGTTGGCATTGAACTCGATTGATTCGGCTATGGCTAGTTGAAAGGAAAATACTACTAGCAGCATGATAGGCAAGCAAAGGGTCCTCGTTGAAAACCATTGATGTAACCTCATTTTAATTTCCTCCTTAAAAAAGTTAGAGAGTTTTACGTTAGTATTACTCACGTTTAACAAACTGCCCCCCCTTCATGATGATGGGGATATGATGACCTTGCTGAGTCAATAAAGACAGGTCCTCCAAAGGGTTACCGTCAACAACAATTAAATCTGCGTAAGCATTTGCACTTACAGTGCCTATCATTCCATCCATTTTGAGAAGTTTAGCGGCATTTATAGTAGCGGATGCTATGACTTCTTCAGGAGGTAAGACATTACCTCGAATAACAAATTCTTCGGACTGATGACATTGCATATCACCCAAAAGGTCTGAACCGTATGCCATGGTTAATCCTGCCTCTCGCATTATTGAGAGTGATTCTATTCCTTCCTTATGGACATTTTTAACTTTTTCTATGGAATCAGCAGGGAAACCTTTTGCGGCACCTTCACTAGCCAACTTATCATATGTGACAAGAGTAGGCACGGCAAAAGCACCATTCTCGGCTGCTAGCAGCGCTGTTTCCTTTTCTATCAAGTTGCAATGCTCTAGAGAATGGACACCGCATTCAACACAGCGCCGTATAGCCTTATCGGTATATAAGTGGGCAGCAACATATGTTCCAGCATTGGTTGCCTCTTCCACAACAGCTAGAAGTTCCTGTCTGGAGAAGCCAAGATAATGAATTGGGTCCGTCGGTGAAGCACAGCCCCCGTTGGCCATGATTTTGATAAAGTCAGCCCCACCTTTTAATTCCTCACGCGCAGCTCTTCGTACCTCAGCCTCACCATCACAAATACGGCCTAAAGCTCCCAAAGCAATGTTCGAGACCAGTGGCGGCGAGCTATCATAGCGTCCCCGAAAATCGCAATGGCCACCGGTTTGACTCAATGCCTTGCCAGATGTAAGTACTCGCGGGGTAGGAAATAAACCCTCTCTCGTTATCTGGATCAGTCCGTGATCAGCGCCGCCGACATCACGGACGGTAGTAAATCCGCGCATAAGCATCTTGTTCATCAGAATAAGTGAATGAGCAGTAACATAGGAGTCTGGAAAACGACCGTTTGCTCCAAGATCTGCAGATATTGCTATGACATGGACATGACAATCGATGAGTCCTGGCATCAGTGTTCGACCATTAAGATCAACTGTCTCTGCTGATGAGGAAGTAATGTTTGCATCGATCTCTGTAATTCGATCGCCCGCGATGAGGACGTCTTTTTTATCGCTCTTCTCTGAGGATGTTCCATCAACAATGTGACAGTTTTTTAGTAATATATGTTTCATGAGCAAAACCTTGAGTTGTAGAGAATATTCTAGACAAATTAACTACTTGAATTTCAAAAACATTTGTTTAAATAGAGGGAACCACGAAGTGTCCTGGCACCCGACGGTACCTAGGCGAATGTTTCAACAAAAAGATAGTCAGGCAATGTGATACGCTCTCCTAAAATGATAATCTAATCATTCCCAGCATTATTACTTTCTTACCCATCAAAAAATTGAAGAACGTCTCTTTTTAATGAAGATTGAAAGTAGTACGTTATTGGTTGGTAGGATGATAATGGTCCAAAAACAATTCGATACGATCCATTGCCTCGGAGAGAATCATGCTGCTCTGCGTGCAGGCTATTCGAATAGCTCCTTCTCCTGCATTGCCAAAAGCATAACCAGGAATAACAACGACCTTTGCATCCTTCAGAAGTGCTCTAGCAAATGATTGAGATTGCCCGGTGATTTCTCTGATATCTGCAAGAATATAAAAACTGCCCTTTGGTTTATTAACTCTAATACCTTTCATCGCGGTAAGTCTGGAGCAGACGAGCTCAATCCTTCTGGAGAATCTGTCTTTCATCCGCTCAATTATCAACGGATCTAAATCTAAGGCAGCAATCGCAGCACGCTGGCTTATACTGCTGGCACACGCAGTAGAATAGTTTACCACTTTCAATATCTGCTTTATGAAAGCGGGTGGACCTATACAATATCCCACCCGCCAGCCAGTCATTGCATGACTTTTAGAAAATGACTTTATAACGACGGTTCTACTTGTCATTCCAGGCCGGGTGTAAATGGAATGAAACGGGTGTTCATAAAGAATTTGATCGTATACTTCATCGGAGATGACAATTAGATTTCTTCTAACTGCGATTTCCGCAATCGAATCAAGAATATTACCTGGAATTACTGCTCCTGTTGGATTGTTAGGAGAATTCAGCAAGATGACCTTGGTCTTGCCGGTTACAGCACGATCAATATCTTCTGGGCATGGGATATACTGATCCTCAAAAGTAGTCGTAACTTTTATGGCAATACCATCAGCCATAGCGATATGTGCCATATAATCAGGGAAATGAGGCTCCGGCAGGATCACCTGATCGCCCGGTTCAAGAATGGTTTTAAGAGCAGCAGTCAGAGCACCCATTCCACCATGGGTAATAAGGATCGATGATGGTGTGACCGGTATTCCCGTTGCATTGCTAGCAGACACTGCCAGTTTGTCAAGCAGTTCTGGATCTCCCTGGGATGCCGTGTAGTGGGTATGTCCACTCAACGCATCTTCAAAGGCTTTTTTGATAATAATTTCGGGTGTTTCAAAGTCTGGTTCTCCGATTCCAAGATTTATAACATCCTCCAGATCAGCCGCTAAAAGACTCATTTCACGGATAATGCTGAACCTCAGATTCTGAACACTTTTTGACCAGTAGGATTCATCCATGTGATAGTTTTATGAACATTTGAATAACTGCTGCAAAATTTGTAATTAGGGCTCGACAGCTATGTAATTAAACATCCGTCTTTAAAAACATGACTGATGTATCGAAGAGAAGAGATATCCTTTAGAGGGTTTTTTTTCAGGATAAGCACATCTGCTTTCTTCCCAATTTCTAGGGATCCTCTATCATTCTCAAAACCCAGTGCAAGAGCGGCGTTTATCGTGGCGGCTTTCAGTGTTTCCAGCTTACTGCACCCATAATCACTCATATATTCCAGTTCATTGATCAATGAACCATGAGGGGTATTGGGTGACCCTGCATCAGATCCCGCAGCCATAGGGACCTCTAAGTTCAGGCCAAGCCGGAATGCTTCTCGATGGATGTCAATTATCTGTTTTGATTTGTTTACTGCGTATTCGGGTAGATCGTCTCCCTCGGCAATTTGCCTGTATACAAATAAAGTCGGGATCCAGAATATATTTTTTTTCTTCATCTCATGCATTGCATCCTCTGTTAAAAAGTGGCCGTGCTCAATCGTATCGACACCAGCTTCGATGCAATTCCATATACCTTCCTCAGAGATCGCATGGGCTGCAACTTTCAACCCAAATTTATGTGCCTCCTTACAAACGACTATTATTTCATCGCGATTCAATTCTACGGTTCCTACCTCTTCCCCTTCTCGTCGACCGTAGACGCCGCCAGTTGCAGAAATTTTAATTACTTTAGAACCTTTCTGAACCTGTCGTCTTACCACTTTAACAAGTTCGGTCGGACCATCTGCCTGTATGCCCCAAAAGGGGTCATGCCCTCCGGTCATTATAATGCTGCAACCGGAAGAGATTACTTTAGGACCAGTGATATAGCCTTCTTCGATGGCAGCTGAAAGTGCGATGGTGGTATCATCATTGGAACCCAGATCTCTCACGCAAGTGATTCCTGCTTTAAGATTATACAGGGCATTTTGAGCTGCTCGCAGCAGCGAAACCTGAATGCCATCCTGTTCGACAGTTCTGACCGGATCGTTTCCTGCACTCCATATCAGGTGGGTATGGAGGTCAATGAGACCTGGAACTGCAAAGCGACCATTTAAATCGATGATCTCAAGGCGATTCTGCTTGGTATCAGTGATGCTGTTACAGATGTCAGCAATCCTGTCACCCTCTATCACTATGCTTGTTCCTTCTCTCACCTGGTCATTTACTACGTCAACCAAGGTAATGTTTTTTAATATTTTGTTTTTCATTTTCGTCGTCCGCTTTCTCTTGAAGGACCGAACTTGAATTGAATAGAGGTTTCCATAGTGCTGATAATTGAAGAGTGGTGGCAACCACTCTTGCATGAAAAGATTTATAAATTGATCATGTCCGCTGAAATGCAATAAAAGCACTCTATAACCTAATGATCTTACGGTCGAGCAATTAATACGATAATGGTGCAGATTTCCAGCTGTTTGATGGAGCAAATCAGCGCTTGCGTTTTTAAAGAATACAAATTTCAAATATCCATTTGCCGTCTGGATGGTCAGAAGCATTGTTGTGGTACAGCTCGTAGCATGGCTTTTAATCACATTCATGTCTGCTATTTACAAGCTATGCAAACGCCTCTTCCCAGGTCTGTTGAAAACTGTCGCCTTGAATCTCGAAATAGCAGACGTCGTATAGTTCACCCTTTATTGTCTGCAAAGCCACCTGTCCTTCGGCAACAGTACCGTGAGGCACGCTTAAGGGTAACCCCACATTGCCAACATCCGGAAAACTCAAGATTTGCAGATCGACTCGATGAGGGAAGTTGAAAATCGCTAGGACCAAAGCGCCAATAATGATGAATGCAATGTCAGCAAAAAGGACGGCAAGTCACATATCCAGCAAGGTGCCAGAATCGAGGCAATGACGGAAAACATCATATTATTTTCCCTTGTTTAATCGCCCTGTATCACTTTAATTAATTGAAATGGTTACAGTAAATAACAAAAATCTATCTTAGTCGAAGCTCGATTGCTGTCAACACAGAAGGGAGGAATAAGGGATATTTCTAAGACATGAGCGCACTAAGGTTAGCAGATCAAATCACAACAATTAGAGCACTTGATTCTAATTTGATCTTATTCCTGATAGTATGCTGGAACACACGTTATCGCAATGGTAGAGACTATTATGGCAATGTTAACCATTTAAGCAAATATGAAAGTTCACTTTTCTTCCTGTATCTCTTCAAAATTCGATCTCCTAATCGCCCATCTACTTTAAACATTAACTTTACAGGAAAAATTTTCGGTTAGTTAATTATTGTAGAAGAAGGATAGTCGAGGTGGCAGTCTTAACTGCTGCGTAATTGGTTGACTGTATATGGAAAGCGACGATATCACAGCCTACCTCAAACGAAAAAGTCAACACAGCTGATCGTTGCGAAACAGGTTCGTGAGGTTGTGCATGACCAGCTTATGCCTGGTTGGAGTATTGTGTTGAGTAGTTTCGATTGCTTATGAATTGACCGCTTGTTTCGCGCAGGAAAGTGATCATGCGAGGTTTTTTTCTGGCACGGTAAGCGCAGTGCATGACGATAACGTGGAAAATTTCTATGAGATCTTTTTCAGACGCATCGATAAAGTTAACAGTCAGATGTTTTTCGACCATCGTAGAGAAATATCTCAAGACAAGGCCGCAGTCGTTACCCCAGAATCGACAGTCTTTGGTTACTTCGAAAGCATTCTTAATAATATCATCGAGTTCAAACTGAATGTCAGGGCGCAGGCAGGCTTGCGCTCTATGAATGGCGTTTTTCAGATCAGAGTACGACGTTGTACTGATTTGGTACATGACCAGTTCTGCAAAACTTTTTTTACACAAAGCCAGTGCCAGCTGACGAATTGAAATTGAGCTCATCTTCTCCTCTTGCCCGGTCTCTCACTTACCCTTGATCCACATGTTTCCTATGTACAGTCGGGAAGTACTACGCTCCAGTCCAGAGTGAGTGCTCCTTGATGAGATCAACGGCTGGAACACTACAAAATTTTGCAATTTTTGTACCAGAGAGAGGCTGAAAATATTGCTTGTTATTACAGGCCACTAGGTAGATAGGAGATGAAGAGTTTGAAACTGATTTATGGAAAACTGGAAAGAAGGTTCTGCCTTTCCGGATTTTCACCTTCCAAATGTTGTTATGAGGGCGGAAGGTTGGTCAGAAATGGCTCTGCCTTTTAATTTCAAAATGGTTTCAACTAGTAAGAGGGCCTTTGCCAATATTAACTATTTAGGAAAACCTCTAGTTAATAATGTTCCTGTACAGTCCGTGGATACTAAAGTGCCACTAGAAAAAAAGGACCTATGAGTCAAGCTCATAAGTCCTTGATATAATGGGGTGAGTGAGGGGACTTGAACCCCCGGCCTTCTGGGCCACAACCAGACGCTCTAACCAACTGAGCTACACCCACCACCCGTGTCTTTGTGGAAGCGCACTATATAATAGTTCGAAACGAGTTTTGCAATACCAAAGTATCATACTTCTTTTTTACAATGCATACAGATTGATGCCTGGGATTTAATAATTTCCATGCAGAACGGACACTCTTTTTTATAGTTGATTTTTAAAATCGCTTTTATTGCCATATTGCAATCAGACTCAAGGCTCGTGTCTCTGAACGTATGATTTCTGATTGGATCAATACAGCTAAGGTCATTAAGTTCAACGAGTTTTGAAATCGCTCTTTTACGTCCCCCGATTGCAGCTGCTTCGTCGAGAATCAGTAGTAGTACAGGTTTGATATCGTTCTCTTCAATACAGGTATCAAGTGCTTTTAATGCCTCTTTCTCTTTCTGGTATCGAACATTTTGCTCTTCGACAACAGCTGGGTCAATCACGCTGCCTTTAAAGGCGTCAGAGTTACCAACCATCATGACATTTGATTCATTACTGTTGGGCAGCTGCATGTATCGATATGAGGAATGGTGACCATACTGAGCTTCAATTTGATCCCATCCCCTGAGAAAAAGTGAACAATAGTCATTGAGACAGATATAGAGAACTTCAGAACCCCAGCCAAGTCCATCTCCTATATGGACCGGTGGAGCTTCACAGCATGACAGTTTCTGATTGCAGTGAGGACAGTCAGGGATATTTTCAAAGTAGGGTTTGTAATCAGTAATCATGATACTCCTTGTAGAGATTCAGTAATATAATTTTGACATTGTTAATATGATAATAGAAAAAGAGCTGTCAATGGCAAGCGATAAAAGAATCAGTCGACCTTAAAACCGACATCACTCAAGACAGCGTCAACTGCCTGAGCCTGGTTCATTTTTGATTTAAGAAAAGAGTGGGGCATAAACGCTCTATTCTCTTCAATGATGGAGCAGAGCGTGTCGATTTTTCGTTTCTCGGCAAGGGAAAATAAGGCTTCCAGGTTTTCAATAAAGCTGGAGACAATTTTTTTGCCTTCGCCGCTTGTGGCCATAATCTCAGCGTAGGTGCGTGGATTCTGGTTGTGAACCCGCGCCATTGAAAGAACGCCATAGAGTGATGTCAGGGTAGAATGACTGCCGAGATCCTGGTAGTCAATGTTGTTCTCTTTAAGGGTTTTTGCAAGAGCAACAGATATTATCGTAGGAAGCTTCTGACAGACCCCCATCAACAGATCATGTTTTCCCGGATCATCAAGATAGATTTCTGCACCATGCTTGTAGAGGAAAGACTCAAACTCACTGCACAGGCTGCCACTTCGTTTCGTTCTAACGATTGCAGCGTTTTTATCCTTCATGGTCACCGTCTGTGGTCCCCAGAGATTGTGAACAAACAAGAGCTCCACTCCTTCAGAGGTTACCTCAAGGGCTGAATTGATCGGAGACTCAGATTCTCCGGCCAGCAATATAAGGGCCTGGCCATCTGACAGAAGGTGGCAATGTTGTTTAATTGTCTCACTCGTGGCGGATATAGGCACACAGATTACCACTACATCAACCTGCGGAATCATCTCTTCAGGTTTTGTTGGTGTAGAACGTCCGGTGATGATGGTTTTATATCCTTCGTTTTCGAGTCTTTCTGCAAACCAGGAACTCATTTTGCCGGAACCGATAAAACCAACATTTTTTATTTTTTTCGCACGCATATCGACCCGCGGAAAAGAGCCGAGTATTTTGATGCAGTTTTTTTCCTGGATTACCTTTGATTCAATAAAGGTAAGCGCATCTGACAGCATTGGGTCATTCCGGTGACCTTCTACCTCCACATAGATCTGTAATTTTTGGGTCTTGATGTCATTTTCAGAACGGAGATCCAGGATATTGATTCCTCGACGCGTAAACTCGTTGAGTGTGTCGACAAGCAGTCCTACACGGTCAGGGAGTGGTCGTGTGATGATGGAGGTTGCATCATACCCTGTTTGAGGATGCGGCCGATGCCCAATAAGTGCGAAGCGAGTCCGGTTATACGGTGCAAGTTCTCGGTCCAGCAGGGTAAGGTCAAACCGATGAATAATATCTTCTGTGTCTATAACGACAACATTTTCACTCCTGTTTGACAGATACTTATTAATTGTTGAATCAAGATCGACCGCTGATACCAGTGTTGCCTGAGGCATTGACGAACTGATGTATTCCTCGCATTGCTTAAGAACACTGGAACGGCCAACGATCACCTCTACTTCGTTCAACGGTTGGTCAGCAGAAACAGCGCCAAGTGACAAATGTATCGGCAGTACAATATTGTCGACCCAGTACCCTTTATCGAGTTTTTCCATCAAACGGAAATATTCCTTAACTTCACCTTCACGAGTATTGTATACAGGTATCAGCGCATAGTCGGCTCGTTTATGTGTGAAATTAACAATCACTTCAGAAATGTGATTGTAGAACTGCAGTTCAGATCCGGGGTCATACTGTAAAGCTGCGTGGTAACTGTCAGACCCCTCTGGGCCAAGGGTAGCAATCGTTGTCATTTTAAAATTGTGGTTATTATGTTTAAAATGCAGTGAAAGTCATCGAACTGGGTATGGTCTAGACAGAAGGTTCCTGCCGTCATAGATTTTAACACTTAATTAATCTTATTCTGTAGCCCTCGACAATATACTTTCAGGATTGATCGCGCAACGAATAACTCATCGAGTAAGCTGCAGGGGCAGCTACCATGGTTGAACATTTCGACATACAAGAATACCTCGAAGCATTAAGAGCATCCAAAAAATTTGGGCCGCAGGTGGTCTGCAACAAATCATTTCCTCGTCGTGCACCATTATATTCAAAACCACGGAAATCGCTTCATAGCAAGTTGTCTGAAGGGCTTTCCAGAACCGGCATAAATCAGTTGTACACTCATCAGGCAAAAGCCCTTGATGTGATCAGAGAGGGTAAGGATGTCCTGGTCGCAACCCCGACGGCTTCAGGGAAAAGTCTTATTTACAATATCCCGGTTTTTGAGGAGCATTTCCATCAACCCGACGCACACTTTCTTTATCTCTTCCCGCTCAAAGCACTTGCCCAGGATCAGCTCCGAGGCCTTAAAGATCTGTATGCAGCAGTTACCGGGGCACGTAAAGGAGAGGATAATTTCAGTTTGATTTATGATGGAGATACGTCTGCATATAAACGGGCAAAAATCAGGAAAAAACATCCTACTGTGTTGATTACAAATCCCGATATGATCCATCTTTCACTGCTCCCTCACCATGATACCTGGGCACATTTTTTTAAAAAACTTAAATATATTGTTATTGATGAAGTGCACACCTACCGGGGAGTCTTTGGTGCCCATATTTCATGGGTTATAAAAAGATTAATACGGATAGCCGCCTATTATGGTTCAAACCCTTCTTTTATTATGCTGTCTGCTACCATTGGAAATCCGCAGGAGCTAGGAGAACGCCTGACAGGAAGGAAAACGGTCGTCATTGAGAAAACCGGCGCACCAACAAACAGTAAACATTTTCTATTTATTAATCCGTGGGATAGTGCAATTTATACAGCAAGTCAATTACTTGAAGCTGCAATAAAACGAAAACTACGTACTATCGTCTATACAAAATCCCGAAAAATTACTGAGCTGATTACCATTTGGACTCAACCCAAACTTGGTCCCCTGGGCGCAAAGCTCAGCTCCTATCGCGCCGGTTTTTTACCTGAAGAAAGAAGAGAAATAGAAAATGATCTGTCAACAGGCAAACTCCTGGGCGTTATCTCAACTTCAGCACTGGAACTTGGCATCGACATCGGTGACCTTGATCTCTGTATTCTTGTGGGTTACCCGGGCTCCATTATGGCAACCTGGCAGCGGGGCGGAAGGGTTGGCAGGGGCGGCAGAGATTCGGCGGTAATTATGATTGGTGGAGAAGATGCCCTTGACCAGCATTTCATGAATAATCCAGAAGATTTTTTCTCAAGAGATCCAGAAAATGCAGCCCTGAACCCCTTGAATTCGAGAATCACGCAGCAACATCTTCATTGTGCCGCAGCTGAGATCCCTCTCGCTGCAACCGAGCAGCTTGTTAAGGAATCAGCGCAGATCAGGGAAGAAATTGATCATCTGGCGTCTAT
The DNA here is from genome assembly GCA_963776075.1 of uncultured delta proteobacterium. GTDB lineage: Bacteria > Desulfobacterota > Desulfobulbia > Desulfobulbales > Desulfocapsaceae > MADRE3. The sequence goes on along the minus strand of CAVZLG010000006.1, from coordinate 523,241 downwards.
CGCCATTCTTTATCAGGAACGTTCAGGGGAATACTGGATAGCGAGTAGAAAGAGGCCGCAACGATTAGTGGATCTCAGGGGAGGAGGAAACCAGTTGTCGATTATCCTTGAAGATAGTGGAGAGATTATCGGAGAGATCGACAGCGGCAGAGCCCTGAAAGAGGCGCACCCCGGAGCAGTCTATCTTCATAGAACTAAAACACTTCTGGTAAAATCGCTTGACCTCCATGGCAAGGAGGTCCTTGTAACTGCTTTCAAGGGACACTACCACACCAGACCGATTGTAAAAAAACACACAGAGATTCTAGACAGGATCTTCTCAAAAGGGGTTTCTGGCGTCCGGGTGTCATTTGGAAAACTAAAAGTTACAGAACAGGTGACCGGATACCAAAAAATTAATAATCACACCCAGAAAACAATTTCAAGGGAACAGCTCGACTTACCGGAACAGGTTATCGAGACAGAAGGTATATGGCTTGATTTACGGGAAAAACACAGAGCAGCGCTGGTTGACCAGGAGTTGCATTTCATGGGAGCAATTCATGCCATCGAACATACAATGATCGCCATGTTCCCATTGCTGATACTCTGTGACCGCAACGATATAGGCGGTATATCCTGTCCCCTGCATGAACAAACCGGTTGTCCGTCGATTTTTGTATATGATGGGTACACCGGCGGTGCGGGGCTCTCTCTTGAGGCATATGAAATAATAGCAAAGCTGCTCAGACAGGTAGAAAAAACGATTCGTTGCTGTTCCTGTGAGACCGGTTGTCCATCCTGTGTGCATTCTCCCAAATGCGGCTCGGGTAACCGGCCAATTGATAAGGCGGCTGCCCTTAACCTGATTCAAGATATATTGAAGCCCGGGACAGATGATCAGCTTTCCAGCTTTCCTGATCATCAAATTAACTCAGATTCTGGAAAGAAAATGCAACCGGCAGTTTCAGAACCAGAAAACATCTCCTCTGTACCGACAGGTCTTGACACCTTACCTGGCCGATATGGTGTTTTTGACCTGGAGACCAAGTTCTCTGCTCAAGAGGTAGGGGGATGGAGTCGAGCCGATAGAATGGGTATGTCGGTGGGGGTTATATATGATTCTGAAATCGATGGGTATACAACATACCTCGAAGATGATATCTCCGAAATGATAGAACACCTGCGCAGTCTTGATCTTGTCGTCGGCTTTAATAATAAGCGTTTTGACAACCAGGTTCTCTCAGCTTATACGCAATTTGATCTCTACCAACTTCCCACCGTTGATATACTTGAAGAGGTCTACACAAGATTGAGTTATCGGTTAAGTCTCGACCGGCTGGCAGAACATACCCTGGGCCGTTGTAAGACATCTGACGGTTTACAGGCTTTGAGATGGTTCAAGGAGGGGAAAATTGCAGAGATTGTAGAATATTGCAAAAAAGATGTGGAACTGACAAGAAACCTGTTCCTCCATGAACTGGAGCACGGTTTTCTTCTGTTTAAAAACAAGGCAGGCTCAATCGTTCGCCTGCCTCTGAGGCTAGACAAGGTCGTTCTGCAAAGAACGACCAGATGAGATCAGCGGTTATGGCCAGAGAAGCGGCTTATAGATCCAGCCAATAAGTCCACTGGAGTGTTTTAGTTTTAACCACTTTCCACGACTCTCAAGCTTGGTAAGCACGACACCTCTGTCCACATTTGCAATAATTGAGCTCTTTGTAGACGGTTCTGATCGCATGTTCACACTTTTTGATCCGCTAACAATAACGGTATTACCGTCCACGACCAGCGACTTGTGGATCCAGCCGTTATCCTTCTCATAATCAGTTACTTTCAACCAATCTCCCTGGGTGGATAAAACCTGCAGAGGATAACCTGCAAAAAGTTCCATGCTTACCTGGTTATCAGTCCCCGGTCCGGTTCTGACATTTATATTGTCACCCTTGACACTGACATAGGTGGCTGCGCTGGCAGTAGATACTGATAAAAACAGGATTCCAGCTGCGATCATACCCTTCTGAACTTTCGAGCAAAAATGAAAAGCGAACATAATTAAAATTCCCTGATGCTATTAGTTTTATTGTGTCTGTTATAATTGCGTATTTACTATTATCATCATCGACCCATTTCGTCAATTGTCATATCACCCTGCACGAAAGCTCAGTGATGGTTTTGAACTGTCCATGGTGCAATAAGCACCAATTGGCAGGGTAATATTCTGATGTCTATGTCCGGCCGGGAATTTGCCCCAGATTGGTATGTCGGGATTTTCTACAAGTTCACTGACACGCTGCCAGACAAACTCCTGCCCACTGTCTCTGCCGTTTCCGTCTGGTGTTTGATCACTGGAAAAATCTCCAAGAATTATACCGTTCACCCCGACGAATTTTCCGCTCAGGTAAAATTGGGTGAGTAGTCGGTCAAGTCGGTAAAGTGGTTCGTTGACATCTTCAAGAAATAAAATTGTATCCTGGTGGCTGCTATCCAGCTTCGTGCCGAGCAGGGTTACCAGGCTACTTAAATTACCACCCATCAATGTGCCGGAAACCACTGGTGCTGAACGGATAATTTCGACCTTTTCAACTAGTTGAGAATGCCAGTTACCCATGAGGCAGTGGTAAAGTCTGTCAATACTGTCTTTATCGCTGGCTGCAAGGGATGATATGACGGGGCCGTGGAGGCAAATCTGGTTGGTATGATGCACAATATGGTTAAGGAGAATCGTTATATCGGAAAACCCAACAAAAATTTTTGGCTGATGCCTGATAATATTCATATCAAGGTGATCAAGGATTCTCAATGAACCGTAGCCACCCCTCAGAGCAATAATTGCTTTGACGTCGGGATGAGACCATGCCGCCATGAACTCCTGTGCTCTTCGTTCGTCATGATCTGAAAGAAATCCTTCCCCAGGCCATTTTTGTTCCTGAGACAATATTTCAAAGCCCATACCTTTGAGAACTGAGCAACCGCTATGATAGCGTTTTGGGTCATGGACATTGCCCGCAGGAGCGACGACAGCGATTGTGTCGCCAGTTGTTAATGGGGGAGGGATGATCTTCATCGTCAACTGCTCAATTTGTTAAAAATATAGTAAAGGCCATGGAGCGTCAGGTCTGGTTCGACATGCTGAATTGATGGGGCAAACGGTTTCATCAGTATTGCCATGCCACCGGTGGCAATGATCGAAATATCTCCTGAAACAGCCGGTCTCATTTCATCACTGATCTTTGTAATAAGGCCTTCTATCATTGAGCCATATCCATTCATAACACCGCTTTTCATAGCCGATACGGTACAGGTGCCAATAACTTTTTCTGGTGGCGTGCTGATATCGATTTGAGGAAGTTTGGCAGTTTTTTCAAAAAGCGCCTGAAGTGCTATCTTTAAACCGGGCAGAATCAAACCACCGAGATATTCACACGTGCCGGAGATGCAGTCAAAGGTGATTGCCGTGCCGAAATCTATTACAATACTGCTGGTCTTAAAGATATTAAAGGCAGCAATACCATTGACAAGCCGGTCCGCGCCGACCTCAGCCGGATTAGGCAGGCAAATCTTTATTAAGCTTGCGACATTTGTATCATCAACGCGGAAAATATGAGATTTTGTTACCGAAGGAAAGAGGGTAGTAAACGATGAGAAATAAGCACCTTCGAGCTGGGGAACCACGCTTGACACAATAATCCCACAAATTTTATGTATATCGATGTCAGAAATTGAAAACAGGTTATGATAGCTGATACCGAGCTCATCGGCGGTCATTTTGCTGTCGGTTTTAATGCGCCATTGTCTTAAAATTGTTCCATTGTCGAAAATACCTGCAACAGTATGGGTATTTCCAATGTCGATGACAAAAATCATAAGTTGTTTAGAGCGTTTTAAAATTTATGGGTGTGCGGCCAGTTTGCAGATAATGTAACATAACAGACTTAAAATAAACTATCTCAAAATGTCATATTGGCGCTTCATCCCTAATCAATTAAATATAATAAAGATTTAATTATGATGGAGGAAATGTAATGCAACCAATTGTCGTTACAACATCCTGCGGTAATTTTGAAGAAGCGGAAAAGGTTGCTCAACAATTGTTGAGCGCACGATTGGCAGCTTGTGTTCAGATATCAACAGCTCAATCCATGTACTGGTGGAAAGACACTATTGAGTCTGATAAAGAATATATCCTGAAAATAAAGAGTAAGAGAGCGTTATTTGATAAATTGGTCTTGAAGATTACAGAAAATCATTCTTACGACGTACCAGAAATCATAGCAACAGATATCGTCGCAGTGGAACAATCATATCGTAATTGGCTTAATTCTGAATTAACCGATCAGTGAGACAATGGAAAAGCAAAAAGCCGGGTACAGGCGTCGGCGACTCGGAGAATACCGCTGTCACTGCTGTAAATTAGAAAAACCGTTTTGCTGGAATTGTCCCTGTGGATTTCAGATCTGCCCGGAATGTTTTGAGGAAAATAAATGGGGAATCAGCAATGGGCCAACCTGGATCTGCCCTGATTGTGAGCGTGTGATGAGAATTTAGTTCACGGTTTGTTCATACTGATAGCCATCTTTTTTGACAGGTACCCCACGCTTGTTTTTTACAATTTTTCCTCCTATTGCTTATTACTTTGAAATACAATAATATGCCGCCAAGAAAAATCCTAACAACAACATAATGTGATACATTGGCTTATGAACAGATCTATTGACAACTACGACGAAAGTAAAATTAAAACGCTCAGTTCTCTTGAACATATCAGGAAACGTCCGGGTATGTATATCGGCAGACTTGGAGACGGTTCACATCAAGATGACGGGATTTATATTTTGCTCAAAGAAGTTGTCGATAATGCTGTCGATGAATTTATCATGGGAGCCGGCAAGCGAATCAATATAGAAATTCAAGATGACGGTTACACAACAGTGAGGGATTTTGGCAGAGGTATTCCACTTGGCAAAATTGTAGATTGTGTTTCTGTTATCAATACTGGTGCCAAATATAATACCGAGGTCTTTCAATTCTCTGTTGGCTTGAATGGAGTAGGGACGAAAGCCGTTAATGCGCTATCCGAATTTTTTCGGGTTACTGCCTATCGTGATGGTGCATATGCCACCGCTCAATTTAAACAGGGTGTGCTGGTTCATGAGGAAAAGGGCACGAGCGACCAGAAGAATGGTACATTGATTGAGTTCCTGCCCGATCGCTCGATTTTTGAGGATTTTGCTTTTGACCCATCTTATATTGAGAAAAGGCTCTGGAGATACGCCTATCTAAATGCAGGCTTAAAGCTTTATCTTGATAAAGAATGTTTCTATTCAACCGGCGGGTTGTTTGATCTGCTCAACAACGAACTTGAAGATGGAAATTTATACGACCCCATTTACCACAAGGACCAGACACTGGAGTTTGCCTTCTCCCACATCGATTCCTACGGTGATTCCTATTATTCATTTGTAAATGGAACATATACAAGTGAAGGTGGAACACACCTGTCTGCCTTCAGGGAAGGAATTCTCAGAGGTATAAACGAATTCTCAGGAAAAAAATTTATAAACAAAGACGTACGGGATGGTGTTGTTGGTACGCTGGCTGTGAAAATTCAGGAACCCGTTTTTGAATCCCAGACAAAAAATAAGCTTGGCAATACAGAAGTACGTTCCTGGATCGTCAACTGTGTGAAGGATGCGGTATCAAGTGCCCTCTACAAAAATAGTACGGTTGCCGAGCATCTCATTGACAAAATTCTAAGAAATGAAAAAGTAAGAAAAGAGTTGCAGTCTGTGCGGAAAGAGGCACGAGCCAAAGCAAAAAGAGTTGCGATTAAAATTCCGCAATTAAAAGATTGCAAATATCACCCGGTGCGAGGTAAACCCTCAAAACCAGGACGCGAAAACATGATCTTTATCACGGAGGGACAGTCGGCAGCAGGTTCCATCGTCTCCTCCCGCGACCCTATGACCCAGGCCGTTTTCTCATTGAAAGGAAAACCGATGAATGTGCTGGGTCAGAAATTAAATATCCTCTATAAAAATGAGGAGATGTATTCGTTGATGCAAGCCTTGAATATAGAAGAATCGATTTCAGATCTCAGGTTTGACAAGGTTATCCTGGCAACAGATGCCGATGTTGACGGACTGCATATCAGAAATTTACTTCTTACTTTTTTTCTCCATTACTTTGAACCCCTCGTCAAACTTGGACATGTATATATTCTCGAAACCCCAATTTTCAGGGTTCGAAACAAGGCAGAAACGATCTATTGTTATTCTGAGCGGGAAAAGCAGTCCGCTCTTAAAAGGATTGAAGGAACAGGAAAGAAGAAGAAAGCTTCAGAAACGACTAGGTTCAAGGGACTCGGGGAGATCAGCCCAAAAGAATTCAAACAGTTTATCGGTGACAATATTCGCCTAAAAAATGTTACCATCGATAAAGTAAGCGAGGTAACAAAGGTGTTGTCATTTTATATGGGAAAGAACACACCGGATCGGAAGCAGTATATCATGGAACACCTCATGTAGTTCTGCCAATAATTTAATCTCTTTATATTAACTAATTAACATTTTTTATTCATGACTTCCCAGATAGGCAAATTACACAGGTTATTCGACAGCAACTTTCTTGAATACACATCCTATGTCATTAAGGAACGGGCAATCCCTTCAATTGAAGATGGGTTAAAACCTGTTCAGCGACGTATATTGCAGACCCTTTTCAATGTAGATGACGGACGGTTTCATAAAGTGGCTAATGTCGTTGGGGAGACCATGAAACTTCATCCTCATGGTGACCAGTCAATTTTTGCCGCCCTTGTCAATCTTTCCAACAAGGGATTCTTGATGGAACAGCAGGGCAACTTTGGTAATATTCACACCGGAGACCAGGCATCAGCTGCCCGCTATATCGAGTGCAGGCTCAGTCCTCTCGCCCGTGAAGTAATGTTCAACAAGGATCTTACTGAATTTATCGATTCTTATGACGGCCGGATGACAGAGCCGGTAACATTACCAGCGAAAATTCCCATATTATTGCTGCAGGGAGCTGACGGCATTGCCGTTGGTATGGCAACACGAATTTTACCCCACAATTTTCGTGAACTTCTCGAAGCCCAGATAGAGATATTAAAGGGAAATGAATTCACTCTTTACCCTGATTTTCAGCAACAAGGTGTTCTTGACGTTACAGACTATGATCATGGAAACGGTAGGGTACGGTGCCGGGCAAGAATAGAAGAAACCAACGAGAAGACGGTTACGATTACCCAGATTCCCTACGGGACAACAACAACCTCCCTGATCGACTCCATCGAGAAGGCCACCAAATCTGGAAAAATCAAGGTTTTGTCTATTAGCGACTTCACCGCTGAAAATGTTGAAATTGAGATTAAATTACCCCGGGGTATCTATGCAAAAGATACCATTAAAGCTCTATATGCTTTCTCTGATTGTGAAGTTTCTCTCAATACCAACCTCACACTGATCAAGAATAACCTTCCGGAAACCAGTACAGTAGAAGAAGTTCTCAGATTCAATACCGAAAAACTGGTTCAGGATCTTAAAAAAGAACTCGAGATTGATCTTGACCGGCAAAAAGAAAAACTACAGGCCCGGTTACTCGAGCAGATTTTCATTGAGGAACGCCTCTATAAGAATATTGAGGAAAAGAGAAGTTACCAGGAGGTTATAAAGACGATTGATGAATCTCTTAAGCCATTCAGGTCTGAGCTTTTAAGGGATATTACCATTGAAGACATTGAGCGCCTGCTTGAAATAAGGATAAAGAGAATTTCCCGATACGATATCGAGAAACAGGCAAAAGATATTAAAGCGATCAGAAAGACCATCAAGGAGATCGAAAAACACCTGAAAGACGTGGTGGGCTACACCATCAATTACATTGAAAAAATCCTTGAAAAATATGCTGATCGTTTTCCACGTAGAACAGAAATAACAACTTTTTCCGAAGTCGTTGCCAGAAAAGTCGCCTTATCCAACCTGACCCTCGGTTATAATCGGTCAACCGGCTTTCTTGGTCATCTGATTAAAACTGAGAATGAAGATAAGGATATATCCATTCAATGTTCCGAGTATGACAGGATTCTTCTTATTCTCAGTACGGGAGTTTACAAGGTGATACCGGTTACTGACAAATTATTTGTTGGAAGTGATCTTGAGTATGCCGCTGTGCTGAAAAGAGACCAGATCTTTAACGTGGTGTATCGTGATGGAAAGGAAAATCAAGGCTATGTAAAACGATTTAAAACGCCAAAATTTATCCTTGAAAAGGAGTATCGTCTTTTTCCCGAAAATAAGCGATCAAGAATTCTTCTCCTGTTGCTGGGTGAAGATAAGCATGCCCGGGTGAGTTTTGTTCCATCACAGCGAGCCAGGAGCAATGTTCTTGAAATTGACTTTGCAAAATATCTTATTAAGAATGCGGGTGCAAAGGGTAAACGGGTTTCAACACGTGTGGTGAGAAGGGTGGTGGAATCAACTGATCGAGTATTGAAAGAACGTGTTAATCTCTCTTTGCCGGGAATGGAAGTAACAGACGATACGAGTGACCAGAACGAAAATCTCCCGGATCCTACATCGGAAGAATAAAGAGACATTATGGTTTTTCAAAACACCACCATGTCTACCTACCGGATGACCGTTTCTTATGATGGCCGGGCTTATCTGGGGTGGCAGCGCCATGGTAACAAGCCGACCGTTCAATATGCACTCGAGCAGGCGGTTGAGAAAGTATTTGATGTCCGCGTAGCAGTAAGGAGCGCTGGACGTACCGATAGAGGTGCTCACGCCAATGGCCAGGTAATAAGTGTTGAACTTCCTGCTGGGATTCATGATCAGGATATAAAAGACCAGATAAACAATATTCTGCCAGAAGATATTCGAGTGGTCGAAGCCAGCAGCGCACCGCCTGGTTTCCATGCCTGTGACAGCGCAGTAGCCAAACGGTATCGCTATGTTATCTGGAATCATGGTAATCTACCGGCAGAACGCGATGGCAGGGTCTGGCATGTGAAAAGTCCCCTAGACGTCGAGGCAATGGTTGAGGCCTGTTCTGTTTTTGTTGGTGAACTTGATTTTGCTTCATTTGCAACACGTTCTAATTTTAAACAAAAGTCGACCATTCGCACCGTCACCATGGTTGTCGTGAACCATGAATTTCCAGTTATTACCATTGATATCTGTGCAGATGGGTTCCTTTACAAAATGGTACGCAACATTGTGCGTGCTCTCGTCAAAGTTGGAGAAGGGCGTTATGACCGGGACGATCTTTATCATATTCTGGATGTAAAAGATCGTAAGGCTGCTCCAGGCACTGCTCCGGCTTCAGGCCTCTATCTTGAACGAGTATTTTACTCGCAAGATGAACTCAACGATGATACCAGGGAACAAGCTGCTCAATGAGCCAATTCGAACACCAGCGTCACAAGCCAGGGTCCAGCCTGAACCGTCCGCGAGAGTTGATTGTTGCATGTGCCCCCATGCGCAGCAATGTTAACATTTCAAGTATTGCACGCACCTCAAGTGCCAGCGCCATAGAGCGTCTTATCTTAACCGGCAATGCAAGTTTGATTTCAAAGATCGCCCGCGATGGAATCTCTGAGTTGCAGATTTCGATTCACCGAACATTAAAGCCGGTTCTCCTGAGGTTAAGAAACGATGGCTATCGTCTTGTTGGGCTGGAGCAGACCACAAATTCTGAAAATATACACCGTTACAGATTTCTGCGACGCACTGCTCTTGTCGTCGGTAACGAACGTACAGGACTAACCCCGGATATTCTCGAGATCTTGGATGATGTCGTCGAGATCCCGGTATACGGCCTCCCTCACAGCTTTAACGCCGCGATTGCAACCAGCATGACACTCTATGAATATTGCAGACAGTTTCCTCAGGGATAACAACTGTCCGGTGTTGGTTTATAAAACTGAAACGGATCAGCGTACGGTATAACCTCTTCCTTCAAGACAGGCACTTTGAGCCTTGTTATATTGTTCCGTCTCTGCTTTTCTTTTTGCAAGGTATTGCTGGTACTCAGCGTCACGCTGTTTCTGCGACTTATTTTCCTTGATTCCTAAAGCTGCGCCTCCGGTAGCGGCCCCAATGGCTGCCCCCTTGCCGGCGCTTCCTGCAATTGCTCCAATACCAGTTCCGATCAGCGCGCCACCAGCCGCACCTTTAACCGTCTGTCCCCCAACAGATGACTTCATCTGTACCTGGGGAAGCGTTTTTTGACTCGGATCAAAACCAGTCTGTTCCATGGCCCACTGTCGGCAGTATCCCTGGTCCTGTTTTTGTTGCTCTGGAGTCTGCCCTTTTGCAGGGTAAATGGTGAGGCCTGACTCAGTAGCATTTACTGTCGTAAGCGCAAAAAATAAGGGGGTGAGGGTAGTACAGAACAGTATAACAATTGATCGAAAACGCCTGTTTTTCATTTGAAATCTCCAGTTTTAAAATGACACTATTTTTCAGACAGATAGACGCAGGAGTGGGGTGAGGCTAATCTGCTCACCAATTCCCTTAATCTAAGAAACCACTCACTAAAGTCGCAGCGTTGAGCTAAGCAAAAATACGCAGTCTATCATAAGATATAACAGGCTCTTGCGCAATCAGGATTCTCAGGGACAATATTTCTGTTTCCTCTTGCTTTTTTTGTAAATAACTTAATATCTGAAACGTTCAAGCAACGATATATCCTCCTGAGATGAGCAATGAAACTGGCTTTTTAAATTCAATGGGGTTATTTTTTCTTAATGTTTCATCAAAGTTCCGATAAATGTACAAAAATCTGACACACGAAGGGGCACAATCTAACGGGGCAAATACAAACAGTAACGATGTTGGGGCATTTTTTTGGTAATGTTTAATTTGAAGAAATACACCTGACTGGGTATTTTACTTAGATAGTGCTCAACCTGGAATGATACTTTTTACAAAGCGGAGAGACAGAAATGACCGAGTCCATCAAAATGCTGAATGAAACGTCTCATTTGCTCTTGCACAGGACTGGCAGAAAAGAGATTAAGAAGGGGATCAGCGTCATTGTCAGGGGAGAAGGGGTGCGTGTCTTTGACCAGGACGGGAACAGTTATATCGATCTCGAGGCCGGTGGAACACGTCCGGTTCATGTTGGTTATGGTCGCAGAGAGCTCGCCCAGGCCGGCTACGACCAAATGTGTCAGATGTCATATTTCACTCCAATGGGGTTTGCCAATGAACCGGCAATAAAACTGGCCGACAAATTGGCTGAAATCACACCTCGGGGAATCGAACAGTTTATTTTCGAGTGTGATGGTTCTGAAGCGGTTGAGACGGCCATGAAGCTCGCAAAGCATTACCATTACTATCGTGGTGACCAGGGACGATTTAAGATTGTGTCCCGACGCGGCGCTTATCATGGAGTAAATGGCCTCGGGGTAAGGGCGCTGGGAATTGTTATGCCGATGCGTCAGTTGATGGAACCACTTGCCCCTGGTGCAGCCTTTATCGAATCGCCATATTGTTATCGATGCCCGCACAAACTGAGGTATCCGGACTGTGATATGACCTGTGCCAGAGAACTTGTACGCATCATCGAATTCGAAGGACCGGATCAGATATCGATGTTTATTGGGGAACCTATTCAGCAGGGGTTTGGGGCGTATAAGCCGCCCCCTGAATACTGGCCCATCATTCGTGAAATCTGCGACCAATATGGTATTTTACTTGTCATAGATGAAGTTATCTGTGGTTTCGGTAGAACCGGGCGGATGTTTGCCACCGAACATTTTGACGTTCAACCGGACATCATTACCATGGCCAAGGGCTTGACCAGCGGTTATGTGCCCCTGGGAGCAGTTGGCTGTTCGACCCAGGTCACAGAACCTGTTGAATTATTAAACCACCTTCACACCTATGGGAACCACCCCGTATCCTGTGCGGTAGGCATTAGAAACCTTGAAATTCTGGAACTCGAGAATCTGGTCGAAAACAGCGATAAAATGGGTCGTTACTTCCTTGACGCTCTGAAAACACTTGAACACCACCCAAGCGTGGGCGAAGTGCGGGGGACCGGTCTCTGGTTGGCCATCGACTTTACCGCTGACAAAAAAACTCGATCGCCGCTTCCATTTGAAAACCTCATGAGCATTATTGCTCGAGCGAAACAAAAAGGTATCCTCGTCAAGACCATGGGTATGGCCCTGGAGTTTGCTCCACCGTTAATTATCAACAAGAAAGAGATCGACGAGGCTATACCGGTTCTGGACGCGTGTATAACCGAGGAGGAAAAGGCCATGGGGCTTTCCACTTAGACCGTTAAGGTAAGCGGCTCTAATATGACAATAATTGACTTGTGATTATTTGTTTGAGACAGAAGAGATGTCTCGGAGTCAGGAAAATTAAGGGCTACTATATTAGGATTTTGAATCTTTCAGATGACTACGGCCCTGTTGTGAAAAGGTAAGTACTGATCTTTCCCTTATTTGTCAGATACGGTTGCCCTGCGAACATCTGAAAAGTACGATTTTGCTAAACAAGATCTGCTTTTAAAGAATGCTGGCCTGCAAATGATATTACAACCGGGACATAATCACCTGGATTTATATCATTTTTTTCAGTTAACGTAATATGAACTATATGATTGGTATCTGTTCTGCCAACCATATTTTCCCCGGTGACTTTTTCAACCAGAATCATCAAGGTATCACCAACGTAGGATCGGTTCTTTTCAAGACTTATCTCGTCCTGTCTTTTCTGAAAACGCTGTAGTCGATCGCTTTTTACCTGCTCTGAAACTTTTGAATCGAGCAGTTGGGCTTTGGTTCCTGGGCGATCAGAGTACTTAAATGAAAATGAGCCATTATATTGAACCGTCTCAAGAAGATTCATGGTGCCTTCGAAATCTTCTTCAGTCTCTCCAGGAAAGCCGACAATAATATCTGTTGTTATCGCTATCTGGGGACATACCTCCCTCAGGCCAGCAACTTTCTGAAGGTATTCTTCGATAGAATATTTTCTGTTCATCCGTTTTAAAATAGTGTCTGAACCAGATTGCACCGGCAGGTGAAACTGAGGACATAAATTGTCTATTTCTGCAAAGCAGTCTATCAGTTCATCTGACAAATCCTTAGGGTTGGATGTGGTGAATCTGAGTCGTCTTAATCCATCAATCTTGGCCACATCATGCAAAAGCATAGAAAAAGAATAAGGGGTCTTGTTTTTAGTGACAGTATTAGATTTACCATAGGAGTTTACATTTTGACCGAGAAGGGTGACTTCGGAAACCCCAGAGCTGACAAGAACTTTAATCTCATCAAGAATATCAGCGACATTGCGGGAGACTTCTCTGCCCCTGGTATAAGGAACGACACAATAGGTGCAGAAATTATTACATCCCTGCATAATAGTGACAAAACGGCTGAATTGAAATTCGGATTCCAGGGGAGGGGAGTCGTGCTCACGTTTTTGCTGAAGTTTTGTTAACGTTGGAACAAAGCGGGGAATTTCGTAATCATCTGCAAGATTAATTGCCGTCCTGTTAATCGATGAATGAGAGATTAATTGCGGCAGATTATAGATATGCTGTGTTCCAATAATCAGGTCAACATGTGGCATACGTTCTCTAATTTTTCTTCCTTCCTGCTGGGCAACACAACCGGCAACACATATCTGCAGGTCAGGATTGAGTGCTTTGTTCTTTCTTAGCGAACCAAGAAGACTGAAGACTTTCTGCTCTGCCTTAGCACGAATAGAACAGGTATTTAGAATAACAAGAGATGCGTCATCGATTGATCCACTTTCAATATAACCGCCTTCGGATAAGGTCTGGGCCATTATTTCAGTGTCACGAATGTTCATTTGACACCCGAACGTTTTGATAAAAAAGGTTTTTTCCTGCATATGATTCGCTAATAGTATTTAAATGGTGGTTTTTTTAATACCGTCAGAAATATCGGACATGACCCACATGAGTTCTTTTAATGATTCACGGGCTGTTTTAACACGAACGACACCTCTTTTCCCATCGATGGATGAGAGAATTGCTAAATTATCATATCCCTCAAGGATGAATTTGAGAAAATGAAATCTACCAGAATCGATTATAAAGTATAAATCAACGAGCTGGGCTTTTTTGTTTATTGCTATTTCAGACATTAAGAGAGGAATCAACAGAGGTGAGCGAACCTTCATAGCGCTTTAGAAGCGGCCAGACAATTTCATTCAGAAAATCTTCGGTTTGTTGAGAAGCGCGTCCAGTAAACTGCAACAGATCACTCGTCAACAAATTCAGTTCTTTCAGGGTAAAAGGAATTCTTTGATCTTCGGCAAGTCTTTGAAAGAGATCATTCTCGAGCCCATCATCTTTTACTCTCTTTCCAGAAATCACAGAATGTTCCTTAACGACTTCATGCATTTCCTGACGACTTTCACCTTTTCCAACCGCTTCCATCAGTATCTTTTCAGTTGCCATAAAGGGTAATTCATTCCGTAGATGTTTTTCTATTTGATTCGGATATACGACCATATCTGACGTTATATTAACAAACAACTTTAATATAGCGTCGCTGAGAAGAAATGCCTGTGGTATATCCATTCTACGAATTGCAGAATCGTCAAGTGTTCGTTCAAACCATTGATTGGCGTAGGTGGCCGAAAAATTACCAACAAGACCCATCAATTTCCTGGCCAGGCCGGTCATTCTTTCAGATCTCATAGGATTTCGTTTATAGGCCATAGCTGACGATCCTGTTTGGTTTTTAGCAAAGGGTTCTTCCTGCACCTTGAGGTTTGAGAGCAGCCGCAAGTCCACAGCAAATTTATGGGCAGTAGCTCCGATTCCAGCAAGTGTTTCAATGAGTTTACTATCGTACTTTCTACTGTATGTCTGGCCAGTTACAGGAATAGTTTTGTCAAATCCCAGTTTTTTTGCAACGAGCCTGTCAAGTTGTCTGACTTTTTCATGATCGCCTTTGAAAAGTTCAAGAAAGGTAGCCTGGGTACCAACAGTTCCCTTGGCTCCCCGGGCGGCCATATTGTCGACAAATATATCAAGGTACTGCAGGTCTAATAACAGATCCTGCAGGTAGAGCGTATTTCGCTTGCCGACAGTGGTCGGTTGAGCCGGTTGGTAATGCGTATAGCCAAGTGTCGGCAGATCTTTGAATTCATCGCAGAAGTCAGCCAGATTCTTGATAACATTGAGAATACTATTTTTGATCAGACGGAGTCCGTTTCTTTGAATAATTAAATCGGTATTACAGACAACATATTGAGAGGTTGCCCCTAAATGGATAATTCCTTCAGCACGTGGGCACTTTGTACCAAACTCAAAAACATGGGCCATAACATCGTGACGAATTTCTTTTTCTTTCTCCTGTGCCAGTTCAAAATCTATATTGGTTATATTTTCCCGCATCGAGTTAATCATGTCGACAGTGATTAATTCAGTAAGACCTAATTCGTATTGAGCTTCAGCGAGAGCAACCCAGCATTGTCTCCAGGTTTGAAATTTCGTCTCTTCGGAGAATAATTTTTGCATTTCGATGCTGGTGTAACGACTCGTAAGTGGTTCCTGGTACACTTCATAGGACATAGTATTCTCCAAATAATATTAAGTAGTATTCATATCTATCTGTATTTATGTAACTATTGAAAATATAAATCAGCCCGAACCGATACACCAAGTAGCGAGTATAGAGGTATTACCATTATATTTAAAATTCAAAAAGCAATTTATAATAATCCATATATTCTTAATGTCGCATAATGTATATTATGTAAAATAAACATTACATGCGTAAAATGGCTGCCAAGACCTTCGTGGCAACCGTTTGCCCTGTGTTTTTAACTATCCCCCACCCATGACACTGACAGTTCAGTTCCACCAGGTTTTGACCGCGGCCGACCTGACAACGGTTGGCGAAACCAGAAAGTGACTGCGGGCCCGACTGTGTCCGGCATCTGGCTCTTCAAGCTGTATTTTTACACACACGATAATGCGTAAAAGACCCTAATATTACTCCCAATTCACGCTTGGCGCTAACGCCAAGCGTTTTCGATTCGTAATTTCCAGCTGTTATTATTGTTATATGTATCGAGCATATGGCTATACTTCACTGAAAAGCAATTGGTATCAGCTTCACGAGTAAATCTATCTCCAACGTTAAAACCGATAAATGGAACATTCTTGTATTTTCCCCTGATCATCCCTCTTATATGCTCTCGATTCTTTCCAAAATGCTTTAACGTCACAAAACCAACCTCTTTATCTATAAATACAGGCTTAGGATTTCCTTCCCCCAGAGGCTCTAGTTGCAATAGATTGGTCAATAAGTCAGGATTAAAGGCTTCAGAAACAGATAAATTCAGTATTTTGCTATTTATTATATTGTTATTATTAGGTTTATTTAAATATTCTAAATGTGACGAATTATGTATCGCTTTTCTGAATTCATCAAAATATTCAGATTTTAAAGAGAATCCAGCAGCTGCCTGGTGTCCTCCAAATTTAAGAAGAAATCGTGAACAGGATTTTATCACCTCATACAAATTAAAACCATCAGGCGCCCGTGCCGATCCTTTGAGATTCTCCCCTGTCCCATCGTCGCAACAGACAAGTGCTGGAATATTATATTTTTCAACAAGGCGCGAAGCTGTTATTCCCAACAGACCATCGTGAAAGGAACCTTTTATAACAATTGATTTCTGAGCTTCGCTGTGAAAAGCGCTGCAGATATCATTTGCGATTTCAAAATCACGAATACCTATCTTCTTTCTTGCACTGTTTAAAGCGATCAGTTTTCTGCTAAATATCTTCGCTTCTTCACCGCTGCAGATTAATGCTTTAAGTGCGGTGACCGGTTCCCCGAGTCGACCAGCTGCATTGATTACCGGGGCGATTTGGAATGAAATAGTTTCAGCATTGAGGCTGCTCCTGGATATGCCAATTTCATCAAACAAAACAGCAATTCCATCAACCGACGAACAAGCCAAAGACTCCATACCGGCTTTTGCGAGAATCCGGTTTACACCGACAAGAGGAACAACATCAGCTATCGTTCCAAGCAGAACAAGAGCCATAAATGGCTTCATATTTGGCTCGCATATGACTGGATTTATGATTTTATTATTTCTAATTTTCGAGCGGAGTGCGGTGGCAAAGTAGAAGGCAACCCCGACTCCCGACAACTCCTTGAAAGGAAATTCGCACAATACCTGCTTCGGATTTAAAACAGCGTCGGCATCGACCGGGGTATCTGGAAGATTGTGGTGGTCTGTCACTATAACCTTAAAACCGAGACTTTGGGCGTAGCGGACCTCTTCATGATTTGAAATTCCGCAATCGACAGTTATGAGTAGTTTTTTACTATTTGATCGCTCGGAGATATCATGGATTTTCTGTTTATTGAGGCCATAACCTTCGGTAAGCCTGTTGGGGATGTGAAAATTTACCTCCAGGTTGAATTTCCAGAAAAAGAGAATCAACAGAGCTGTTCCGCTTATCCCGTCGACATCATAGTCACCCCATATAGTAATTTCGGCCTTCTCGCTGATTGCCTCCATAACCAGATCTGCTGCTTTTTCCATGTCTTTCATCAGGAAGGGAGATGGCAGGTCCTTGAGCATCGGGTTTAAAAAAAGATTTATCTCGTTATCTGTTACCAGTCCGTTTTTATTGAGATGTTCTTTTATTGATGGATGAACCTGATTTTTTACCGAATTCGCAGTCATTATTTTTTGTAACCTATCCCTTAGTTTTCCTGAAGCCAGGATTTTGTAAAAGAAATTAATCTGTTATCATCCTTATGATTGAACCACACGACCGATTCATCCCTGTTGAACCAGGTGTATTGTCTCTTAGCGTATCGCCGTGTATCTTTTGCCAGGTTGATTTTTAATTCCTCTTCAGACCAGTTGCCGGCCAGATATTGCACCATGTGGCGATAGCCGATAGATTGCATTGACTTGAGCTCTGGGGTGTACCCCCTGTCGAGGAGGCTTGCCACTTCACCTTCAAGCCCGCCTTCCAGCATGGTGGTACTCCTCTGGTTGATTCGTTCATAAAGTCTGGTTCGGTCACAGGTAAGTCCGATGGTGAGCATGTTGCTGAAGAGAGTACCGGGTGGAGGCTGGTTTTTCTGATGAGTGGAAAGTGGCGTTCCGGTCGAGAGGTAGACCTCGAGGGCCCTCACTATCCGAGAGGTATCATTTTGATGTATTTTTGAAGCGGAAATACTGTCACATAAGGACAATTCATCATGTAAAACATTAATCCCATCAAGCTCTATACGTTTAAGCAGCGTATTGCGAATCTCAGGGTTGGCGGGGGCAGTGTCGAAAAAACCATCTTTTAATGCGCGAAGGTAAAGCCCTGTGCCTCCCGTTAGAAGAGGAATAGAAGATCTATTATGAATGTTTCTTATGGTCAGCAAACAATCCCTGGCGAACCGAGCGGCATCATATTGTTCGTCCGGATTAACAATATCTATCAGGTGGTGTGGAATTGATCGCCGCTCAGACAGCGGAATTTTTGCAGTACCAATATCCATAAACCGATAGACCTGCATGGAATCGACACTGATAATCTCACAATTAAAGGTTTCTGAGAGCTGAAGAGAGAGCTCGGTCTTGCCAATTGCCGTTGGACCAATCAGAACAAGTACAGGCAGCGTTATTTTTTCAGGGATAAAATCGTTATTCAAAGTCGAGCCATTTTGTCAGTTTCTCTTTTCGTTTTTGCCCGATTCCTGATACCGAAAGGAGCTGCTCAGGGGAGTCGAATCCCCCCTGCTCATCTCGTTCTGTTATTATCCGTTTAGAGAATTCAGGGCCAATGCCAGGTATTATTTGAAGAAGAGCTGAGTCTGCCTGATTGATATTGATCTTTTTAAAAAAAAATGGAGCAATGCGAGCCGGTAATTCATGTTCGCTGGGATTGGTTTTGCCGGTTGTTATTACAAGCGAATTATTTACCCATCGCACCTGATGCTTGGTATCTGCTGCTGATTTTTTATGCGCCGGACGGCTGTGCAACCAGGAATTAAGGCCAATTGCCAGGCAGAGCATTAACAGCATGATTATTCTCGTATCAAGCTTGGTAAAACTGCTTCTCTCTTCCCTGGCGATGTGGCTGTCCGATGTCATGAATAAGCGATAAAAGTCTCGTTATATAAACAAGATTTCATTTTTTCTAAAGTGTTTTAAAAGTGGTGCCAGCAGGATTGTGTTGATTGAAGTAATGTAAATATTTATTGGACAGAATATACACATAAACCCCAATCTTTGCCAAATTTACATTTAAAACTTGTTGTGTTTCTGAGCAGACTGTATAAAGCAGGTCTTGTCGTTTTTAAGCATGTAAAGAGTAGCGTATGACTGAAGAAAAAAAATCATCTTTTAATATTGTTCTGGTTGAGCCGGAAATACCTCCAAACACAGGTTCTATTGCGCGCCTTTGCGGGGCAACGAACAGCATCCTCCATCTGATCCATCCACTTGGGTTTTCAGTTGATGATAAAAGGGTGAAGCGTGCTGGGCTGGATTATTGGAATTTTGTCAGCATCAAACATTGGCAGAATTTCGATGAATTTGCCGAGGCTCACGATGAGGAAAAATTCAAACTGTTTACCACGAAAGTTGAAACATCGTATACAAGCGCCCTTTTCAATCCAGGAGACTTTTTGATATTTGGCAAAGAAACGAAAGGCTTATCAGAAGATATACGGTCCACATACAGGGATCTTTGTTTCACCCTGCCAATGGCAAACCAGCATATACGGAGCCTCAATCTTGCAATGACTGCAGGAATTGTTTTATATGAGGCGATCAGGCAGCAAACAGACCATCCCGCCTAAAGGGTTCCTAATCTTTAGCTGATGAATAGTAACAAACTATATACAAGCAGGAGTTTTTCATTATGACAGATAGAATCTTTAATTTTAACCCGGGGCCGGCAGTTCTCCCTGTTGATGTGCTTCGCCAGGCAGCAGATGACCTTGTAGACTATCAGGGCGTAGGAATGGGTCTTATCGAAATGAGTCACCGTTCCAGTGAATTCATGGCAATCATGGATAACGCTGAATCATTGTTGAGGAAGTTGATGGAAATTCCTGACAATTATAAAGTATTGTTTCTCCAGGGAGGTGCTTCAAGTCAGTTTTACATGGTGCCGATGAATCTTCTTGGCGGTGATAAAGCCGCAGTCTATCTCAATACCGGAACATGGGCTAAAAAATCGATCAAAGAAGCGCAATCATTTGGTAAAATCAGTGTTGCTTATTCCAGTGAGGAGACGAATTTTAACCGTGTTCCCCGGCAGGATGAATATCTGGTAGCAGATGAGGCTGAATACCTCTATCTTGTCTCAAACAATACTATCTATGGTACCCAGTTTCCATCTTTCCCTGACACAGACAAAATGCTGGTAAGTGATATGTCTTCAGACATATTATCCAGGAAGATAGATGTCAGCAGGTTCGGGGTAATTTTTGCAGGAGCACAGAAAAATCTGGGACCAGCCGGTGTTACTATTGTCATTATAAGAGATGATCTTCTGGAAAAATGCCCTCCATCTATTCCTACAATGCTTAAATATAAAACACATGTCGACAAGGGGTCAATGTTTAACACCCCACCCTGCTTTGCGATATACGTGGTAAGCGAAGTTCTTAAGTGGCTTGTCCAAATGGGCGGTGTAGCGGTAATGGAAAAACGAAATGATGAAAAGGCGGCACTCCTGTATGGTGCAATCGACGGGACATCATATTACCGGGGCCATGCAGAAAAATCATCCCGCTCCAGGATGAATGTTTCATTTAATTTGCCATCCGCTGAGCTCGAGACCAGGTTTATTAGTGAGGCTGCCGCAATTGGTTTACAGGGGCTAAAAGGACATCGATCAATTGGCGGCTGTCGTGCATCAATTTATAATGCCTTTCCTGTTGAAGGGGTCCAGAAACTTGTTACCTTTATGCAGGATTTTGAAGCAGCAAATCCAGCGTAATTTTAACTCCTATGAATTATGAAGGAATCATTATTCGACCGCCCAGTGAGGCTGATTCAATAATTCTGCAGGTTACGGTCGGCTGTTCTCATAATCACTGCACCTTCTGTGGAGCCTATAAAGGCGTGCCTTTTCGGTTAAAAGAAGACTCTATCATTGCTCAGGACATCGAATTTGCCTCTCGTCACTGTACACGACAGAAACGTGTTTTCCTGGCCGATGGCGATGTACTCATTCTGCCCCAGCACAGGCTTGAGAATCTTTTTAAAAGAATCAGAACCCACCTGCCTCAAGTGAAAAGAATATCGCTGTACGGCAATGGAAAATCAATCAGGAACAAGTCTCTTTCTGAACTGATATCATTGAAAAAACTTGGACTCAGTAGAATATATCTTGGCGTCGAAAGTGGCGACGACCATGTTCTTGCCGAAATTAAAAAAGGGGAGACGACGGAATCGCTTGCAGCAGCAGGCAAGAAGGTAATGAAATCCGGGATATTTCTTTCTACGACAGTAATTCTGGGTATCGGCGGCTTCAAATATTCAGAAAAACATGCGTCTGCAACGGCTTCCCTGCTTAACAGGATCAGTCCGAATCAGATTGCAGCCCTGACCTTAATGGTTCTTGAAAATACACCACTGGCCGGACAGGTTCACAATAAAACGTTCCACCTCCTTGATGCTCCAGGATATTTGAATGAATTACGAACGCTTGTCGAGAATCTCTCTGTTGACAGAGTCCAGTTCATGGCAAATCATAGTTCAAACTATCTGCCCATTTCAGGTAGGCTTGCACGAGACAAAGAGCGGATACTTTTAGAAATCGATCAGGCTATATTGGGATATACTGATCTCGTCCCAGACCGGTTGAGAGCACTGTGAAAACTGATTGTAAGAATTTGGACCAGAATGATCTCGTTACATTTGTCGAATCACTCGGGCAGCCTGCATTTCGTGGTCGACAGATCATGTCCTGGCTCTATCGCCCCGGGATAACAACATTTTCTGAAATGACTGACCTTGCAAAGTCTTTCAGGGCTGTTCTGGCAGACCATGCCTTTATCTCATGTTTTCCACCACCCATCATTGAAAGATCGGAAGATGGGTGCGTTAAATTCGGATTTATGCTCGATGATGGAAAGGTTGTTGAGTCAGTCCTGATACCGGAGATTGACCGCAATACCCTCTGCATCTCCTCTCAGGTTGGCTGTGCAATGAACTGCTCTTTCTGCAAAACCGGTACGATGGGTTTTGTGAGGAATCTGACACCCTCAGAGATTGTTAACCAAGTCTGCTCTGTTCGTGACTTTCTATTAAAAGAACAGGGTGAAGATCTGATCGGTCCCCGGAGTATCACGAATCTCGTGTTCATGGGGATGGGCGAGCCGCTTAATAATATCGACAACCTGTTGACCTCCCTGTCGATTCTGACTGATCAAAAAGGGCTTGATATGGCTGCTCGCAGAATTACTGTCTCCACGTGTGGAATCATTACAAATATGGAGTTATTAGGGCTTAATTCTAATGTAAATCTGGCCATCTCACTTCATGCTGTTGACAACGAAACCAGAAACATGCTAATGCCCATCAATAAAAAATATCCAATTGAAGAACTCCTCCAGGCATGCAGAGACTACCCTATCCAGAAACGAAAAAGGATAATGTTTGAATATGTTCTTCTCGAGGGGGTTAATGATTCAGACCGCGACGCTGAGACATGTGCCCGGATTCTTCGTGGAATACCCTGTAAAATTAATTTACTCGCTTTTAACGAGGTTGAGGGTATTCCTTACAGGTCCTCTTCACGTGAACGGATTCTCGCCTTTCAGAATATATTAAGGAACCACAACTATTCCGTATTTATACGAAGCAGCAGAGGTTCAGATATTTCGGCGGCTTGTGGGCAGCTTGCTGGCAAAAATCAGGAGAAAGCAGATGAATGACAATTTGCAGAACACCAAAACAATCACCTTCCTGAAAGATACAGAGCTCACCCAAAGCTCAATTGAAAGTTCTAAACGTCCTGATCTTGGCACGACAGGTTCATTCAAAACATACCCCGACACCCCAAAAATTGTATTGCCGAAGGCTCGCTGGAACCTATCCGAGGCTCGGATAATCCCGCTTTTACAGAATAGACGTTCACGGAGAAAATTTTCGCCCGGGTTCCTGGACCTTGATGGTCTCGCCTTTTTATTATGGTGCTCGCAGGGACTCACCGCAAAAGCCGGTACACACTACTTGAGGACTGCACCTTCAGCCGGTGCCCTTTACCCCATAGAAACATATCTGTCGGTACAGAACGTGGAGGGTATTTCAGCAGGACTCTATCACTTTGACCCGCTTTTGTTTCAGCTTGAACTGATCAAAGATAAAGATATTAAGGTCGATATAGCACGTGCATTCCTCGGTCAGACATTCATGGAAAATGCTGTTGTGAATATTATCTGGACGTCAATTGCCAGAAGAACACTCGCCAAATATGGAGATCGTGGAGGACGATACATATTTCTCGACGCCGGGCACATTTGTCAAAATGTATTGATCGCTGCAGAAGCAATAAACTGTAGAAGCTGCCCTGTTGCGGCTTTTTATGATCAGGAGGTAAATAATCTTCTTGATATTGACGGAGTCGAGGAGGCGGCGATTTATGGAGTGAGTATCGGTAAAAACGATGAATAGATAAATGGCGTCTATTCAGATCTTTGGGCGGCTCACTCACCAGTGCAGAACCACCCTTTTAAAAAAACCTAGTTTACTATCCCTCTCATAAAAACCACATTCAGGCAGCCAATCAAAAACCCGAGCAGTCCACCAAATATATTGATATATTTGAATTGCTCCTCCATGATAGACAAAAGCAGCATCTCCAGCCTTAAGAGATCAAACGAATCGATTCTGTCAGTTACAATTTGCCTGATATTGAGAGATTTTACGATGCCAGGCACCTCAGAGGTCAGCATTTTAGTGGCCATTTCCTGCATTGATTTGTAAAGGCCGTCCCTGACGCCGGCCGGAACAAGATTTGCGAGACGCCCTACCGGTTTCTTTAGCAGCTGCTCGATCATACTCTCTAAAATATGGTCAATTACCTTTTTGGTTTTTGTTGATTTCAATACATTTCTGATCTCCCCTGTCACCCATATTTTTGAGCCTTCTAGCCCACGCTCACCAAACAGCTCTGTTACGATATCACCAACAGTACTTGAACCGCTGTTTATCTGGTTTTCTAAGTGGTTTTTGAACAGATCATTAATAATACTTGAAGTCCTGGGGGACCGTACTGCTGAGAAAAGGATGGCTGTTAGCTCCCTGCTGAAGGTGCGAAGCTGTAAAATGTTCTGCTGTGCAGTTATCGATTTAATCGACGAGTCGAACAGTAGACGGGCTCTCTGGGTTAAGGCCTGAGACACCCTGAGTCGAACATCCTCACCTGTTATTAATGTGGCTATATCATCCTGCTTTTCGTTAAAATATTCCTTTATTTTTTCTTCCACCAGGGCCATGTCCAGGAAATTTTGAACCATCGCAGCCATCGGCCCCAATGTCTCTATAAATTCCTCTATGCCCTTCATGATTGTATCAACAATTTTTTGCTGTATTTCAGGTTCTTCAAGAATTTTTACTCCCTGGGCAAGGAGTTCCGGAGTCTGGTCATCGATAACCTGAAGGATCGACTCAATCATCGATTTCGGAAGGATTTCGCATAAACGTGTTTCATTGTTTGCCGAGTCAATTATTTTCCGGTAGATGTAATCTTCTACCCAGGTCTCAGTGGATTCTTCCTGTAAAATTCGTTGTAGCTGAGTATCAACTGAATGGTAGAGTTTTTCTCGGAGCACTGGTGAAACGATCTCGTTCAATTCTCTTGAAAAAAGCTCATCCATCCATTCACTGGTCGATTGTTCGATGGCCACTGAGCATTGTTCCGTGCTTAAATAATCAGATACCGTTTCTTTTATCTGGTAGGTCACTGTTTTCTTAGCAATATCGAAGTAGCTTCGATAATCCCGGGGAACAAGTGATTGCAGCGGACCAAGATCTTTTTTCATAAAAGATCCGACCTTGGCCTCGATAAGTCGATACAGGTGGTCCTGAAAGCCGCTTTTTTTGAGGGATCGATTTATTTCATCACTGGTGAGCAGATGTTCTCCGACCATTTCACCGATATTGAGAGCAAGTTCATGACGTTTAGAAGGAATTACACCGGGAGTCATCGGTACCCTGACAGGACCAATTCTCCATTGCTTCAATGGCCGAAACAGCATCCTGATAGCAACCCTGTTGGTGAGATAGCCAATAAACGCCCCGACAACAGGCGGAGTGGCATAAGCAAGATAGGGCGTGAGTTCGTTAATGTTTACTGACATAATGTATTAATTCCTGAGGCGAACCGATGACGAGATCTGCACCTGCTTCCTCGAGTTCAGTTTTTGTTCTAAATCCCCAATCTACTCCAATAGTATGCATCCCTGCACGGATACCGGTCTCTATATCCACAGATGAATCACCGACAAATACACTCTGCGCTGGATCAACTTTAAGAATAGCGAGCATTTTTAATGTGGATAGCGGGTCGGGTTTTGAAGGGGTATCATCTTTTTTTCCTGCAACAGCGTTAAAATTGATTTTTGGAAAAAAGAGATTTACACACTTTTGGGTAAAATTATCAGGTTTATTTGACAAAACTGCCATATTAACACCTGATTGCTGAATTCTTTCAAGCATATCCACAATCCCGGAGTATGGCCTGGTTTTATTACTCCATCTATTGTTGTAAATCGACCGAAAAGCTTCAATACTTTCCTGTAGCGCAGATTGAGATGAACCATCAGGCATAGCACGCTTCATAAGCATCGCCAAGCCATCACCGACAAAATAACGATAGGCCTCAACTGCGTGAGATGGAGCCCCTCGTTGTGTAATAGCTTGGTTTGCGCTGTCAGCGATATCCTCAAGTGAGTTCACCAGCGTTCCGTCCAGATCGAATATGATGGCTTTGATATTTTTTGTCTTCATTGGATGGTGTTTTAGACTTAGATATTTTTTTTAATGGAGGTAAAAAGAAACTTTTTTTTTACTAATTAGATAACAATAGGCCAGCTCTTTATCTTAACGAACCTCTATTCTCTTGGTATATATAACCCATATTTTTAAACATGATGGTTCAGAATATTTTCCGTTATTTCAGATTGACAAACAGTTTGGTAAAGATTAATTGAATGAATAGTCATTCATCTAATTTCTTTTCTCCTCTTTTTACTAAACTGTGAGGCAAAATTTATGTGGTTTATTTCATTTGTCAAATCATCCATCGGTAAGAAAATTATTATGGCTTCTTCGGGGTTGATGCTCCTGCTCTTTCTTGCGGTCCACGCCTTTGGCAACGCAGCAATATACATGGGAAGCAAATATTTTCAAATTTATGCAGACACCCTTCACGGTTTTCCGGTTCTCGTCCTTATCTTCGGCCTTGGCCTTCTGGCAATTTTTGGAGTACATGTCGGTGTCGGGCTCTTCTTATTTCTTGAGCTCAGGCAGACAAAAACATCTCGCTATGAAATAGAGACACGGGTGATTGAGAATACATTTGCCTCACGAACTATGCCATATACCGGCCTTATCATATTATTGTTTGTTATTGTCCATGTTTTTGGATTCGGTATTGCAGCACCTGCTGAAATACCCATCAGCATAACGGTCAAAGAATTGCTGAGCGGCTTTTTCTACAGCCTCTTTTATATTTTTTGTTTTGTGGCTCTGGCGGTTCACCTTAATCATGGTTTCTGGAGTATGCTGCAAACTTTTGGTTTCAATCACCCACGATACAACGATCTTATTTCCAAAATGACCATAGTTGTTCCGGTATTCTTCCTGATCCTGTTTGGTGGAATTCCCATATACTTTATGACGGGAGCCGGTGCGGCTTATTAAATCTGAATCCAGACGCTCCACGGCTTGGATTAAATGGTCTACATCTTAACAGCATACAAATTACAAGAAGGTTAAAAAATGGAACTCAATGCATCTATTCCTCCCGGTCCTCTCTCTGAAAAATGGGACAATCACCGTTTTGGCAGTAAACTTGTTAATCCGGCTAACAGACGAAAATACAAAGTTATCGTTGTGGGAACAGGACTAGCCGGTGCCTCTGCTTCAGCTACCCTTGCAGAGCTCGGATATAATGTTGAAACATTTTGTATATCTGACAGTCCGAGACGGGCCCATTCAATTGCAGCCCAAGGTGGAATTAATGCTGCCAAGAATTACCAGAATGATGGAGACTCAGTACATCGGCTGTTTTACGATACCATAAAAGGAGGCGACTTCAGGGCCCGAGAGGCTAATGTTTATCGTCTCGCACAGGTTTCCAATAACATCATTGACCAGTGTGTTGCCCAGGGGGTCCCCTTTGCACGTGAATACGGCGGCAGTCTTGCAAACAGATCATTTGGCGGGGCACAGGTGTCGAGGACATTTTACGCACGCGGCCAGACAGGGCAGCAGCTCCTACTGGGAGCATACAGCGCCCTCTCTCGCCAGATAAATAAAGGCGGCGTGGTTATGCATACGCGAAAGGAGATGATGGAACTTGTCGTTGTCGATGGGCGTGCCCGCGGTATTGTCGTCAGGGATGTGATAACCGGTGAAATAAACTCCTATTCTGCTGATGCTGTTCTTCTCTGCACTGGTGGATATGGGAACGCCTATTTTCTTTCTACGAACGCAATGGCATCAAATGTTACGGCAGCCTGGCGTGCCTGCAAAAAAGGAGCTGCCTTTGCAAACCCAAGTTTTGTCCAGATTCACCCAACATGTATACCTGTACATGGCGATTTTCAATCAAAATTGACCTTGATGAGTGAGAGTCTGAGAAATGACGGACGCGTATGGGTTCCGAAAGATAAAGCTGATACCCGGACACCAACCCAGATTCCGGAAGATGAACGTGACTACTACCTTGAGAATAAATATCCAAGTTTCGGCAACTTGGTGCCAAGAGATGTCGCTTCCCGCAACGCCAAAGAACAGTGTGATGCAGGAAAGGGTGTCGGCAATACCAAGCTAGCGGTTTATCTGGATTTTGCCGATGCCATCAGGCGTGAAGGTGAAGATACCATCTACAAAAAATATGGTAACCTTTTCCAGATGTATGAAAAAATTGCAGATTCGGATCCGATGAAGGAACCGATGATGATCTATCCTGCCGTTCATTATACCATGGGAGGTCTTTGGGTGGACTACAACCTCATGACCACCATCCCTGGCCTTTTTGCGCTCGGTGAGTGCAACTTTTCAGATCATGGGGCCAACAGATTGGGGGCGAGTGCGCTGATGCAAGGATTGGCCGATGGTTATTTTGTCATCAGTACCTCAATCGGACATTATTTTGGTTCCGATCAGATGGATAAAGTCGACACTGCTCACTCAGCTTTTAGCGATGCAGAAAAAGATGTTGCAGACAGAATAGAAAGTTTGCTGAAAAACAGCACCAAAGGTCCGGAAGGAAAAGTCACCGTTGATGAGATCCACAAGGAACTGGGCAAGTTACTTTGGGATTACTGCGGTATGGCCAGAAACAAAGCGGATCTGGAAAGCGCTCTTGAGAAACTTCCGGAGATCAAATCCCGGTTCTGGAATGACGTCTATGTACCTGGAACAGGAAAAGATCTGAACCAATCCCTTGAACGAGCGGGAAGAGTTGCCGATTTTCTTGAGTTTGCTGATTTTATGATCAGGGATGCGCTCGCAAGAGAAGAGTCCTGTGGCTGTCACCTGCGTGAAGAGAGTCAAACTGACGAAGGTGAAGCGCTGCGTAAAGATGAGGAATACTCCCATGTCAGTGTCTGGGAATATAAAGGAGCAGAAGAAGCTCCTGATATGCACAAGGAACCACTTGAATTCGAAAATGTAACACCAAGCCAAAGAAGTTATAAGTGATACAGAATAAGCTTTTAATTACAATCTCAGACAACGGATAACTATGAGTACCATAGACCTGACATTAAAAATATGGCGCCAGAAAAACAATGATTCACTCGGTAATTTTGAGACTTATACGCTCAGAGATATCACAACAGATATGTCCTTTCTTGAAATGCTGGATGTCCTCAATGAGAAATTAACGAAAGAAGGCAAAGACCCCGTAGCTTTTGATCATGACTGCAGGGAAGGCATTTGCGGTCAGTGCGGTTCGGTCATAAACGGCATCGCACATGGACCGGAGAAAGAAGTTACCCTCTGTCAGCTGCACATGAGAACCTTTAAAAATGGTGACACCCTCGTTATCGAACCATTTCGCTCACGAGCTTTTCCCATTAGAAAAGACCTGGTTGTGGATCGATCCGCCTTTGACAGGATCATCCAGGTGGGAGGCTATGTCTCTATCAATACCGGAGGAACAATAGACGGTAACGCGATTCCAATTTCCTCGGAGACAGCAGAACTTTCGATGGATGCAGCTGCCTGTATTGGCTGTGGGGCTTGTGTGGCAGGTTGTCCAAACGGTGCGGCAATGCTTTTCACCAGCGCTAAAGTCTCTCAGCTCTGCCTGCTGCCACAGGGACAACCTGAGCGCAAAACCAGAGCCCAGGCCATGGTTATGCAGATGGACCAGGAAGGTTTTGGGCACTGCACCAATGAAAGAGAGTGCGAAGCTGTCTGTCCAAAAGGCATCACAATTAGAAATATAGCCCGAATGAATCGGGAATTTTTAAAAGGCATACTTGCTGGAGAATAAGTTTTTTATCTCCCATCCAGAGCCCGATTTGTCTTCTGAGAATAGCCAGCCTATAAACTCAGAAAGCGTATCGGGCTTTTTTTAGCTGGTTAATCAGGGTCTCTGGTCTGGCAGTGAGCACAACGTTCTTTATACTATGAGGACTCACTTCGGAAATTCCCAACCGCTTGAGTATGACGCGGTTATCATCGGTGCTGGGCCAGGCGGCCTTCATTGTGGACAGATTCTTGCCAGAAACGGGGTCCGGGTTCTTATCCTTGAAAAAAACGAAATAATTGGCCCCAAAGTATGTGCGGGTGGAATAACCTGGAAAGGATTGATCGAACGCATCCCGCCAGAGTTAATAGAGCGTTCATTTTACAGTCAGAACCTGACTACTCGTCTGCAGCAGGTAAAAATACAGTCAGCCCACCCAATAATTGCAACAATTAATCGCCAAAGGCTCGGTCAGTTCATGGCAGCAAGTACGCTCTCTGCTGGTGCGGATATCATTACAGGAGCGCGGGCTGTCCAGATCGAAGAAAAGAGCATCACCTATCGTTATAAGAAAAAAAACCGAAAAGTTTCATTCGACTATCTTGTGGGAGCTGACGGATCATTATCCACTGTTCGTGAAACGTTAAAGCTCCCTGCAGACTATTTTGGTATTGGTATTAATTATACCCTCCCACAAGTAGTTAATGACATGGAGTGGCATTTTGATACTGGTAAATTTGGCAGCGGCTACACCTGGATTTTTCCTCATTCCGAAAGCGTATCGGTCGGCGCCTACGTGAGTATGCCATCGTTCAGAGCATCCCAACTAAATAGGCATCTCGTTCAGTGGCTTACGGATAAGAAGTTTATTTTATCTGGTATCAGGCCAAAAGCAGAAAAAATTTCCTGCGATTTCAGGGGATGGAAATTCGGTAACCGGTTCTTGATTGGTGATGCCGCAGGGCTTGCTTCTCCATTGACAGGAGAAGGGATATACCCTGCATTTGTATCTGCAGAAGCAGCTGCTCATTCGATCATCGACAATGCACATGAGTCAGCAGCTCTAAAAAATCTTTTAAATAAGCATAAAAAACACTCGACAATGCACCGACTGGCATGCCGACATAATATGGTGGCGTTTTTTCTTTCAGAGATCTCGGCCCTGCTTCTGCGATATCGTCTCATCTCCTTTAACTCATTTGAGATGGCATAAATTCATAAAAAATGGCGGGCTCACATGGTTAACAGTATAAAAATTAACAAGAAGTTGCTGGTGAACGGAACATTTATAGCGTTTTGTCTCGCACTATTACTTTTTCTCTACCTTGCACCAGAAGAGACAACAGCCCCTTTACCCAGTGATGACGTTCATACCAAATTCCACCTGATAAAAAGCAAGAAAGAGGCGGATAAACTGTGCGTTGAATGTCATTACGAAGAAGGTCCTGCTCCTCTTCCTGAAGTTCACCCGCCACCCTACCGCTGTTTATTCTGTCACAAGAGAAACGTATGAGTCTTCACAACTCACGAGTTTAAACTTTTATTTACAATTTCAAACACATCTCTTGATAATGGTTTTTTTACCAGTATGCTTTCCAGCACGCTTTTCATGTGTGTTTGTCGCGAACTATCGTAACGTTTCCACGTGGTAAATGGTGTTACCAGTCGGGCAGCAATTTGCGGATTAACTGAATCCAGGTACATTATTTTTTCCGCTAAAAATTGATACCCCCTGCCCTCTTTTTGATGAAAATGGAAATGATTAGAACTGAACGCACCAATAAGTGATCTAACTTTATTCGGGTTTTTGATTGAAAATGCAGGGTGATTGGTTAATTCCTTCACGCGGCTGAAGGTGTCCCCACCGTTTGAAAGGGCCTGAATTGAGAACCATTTATCCATGACGAGCGGTTCATTGATCCATTTTTTTTCAAAATCTTTCATCAACTCCGCTCTTTCCGGATAAGAATGATGTGAAATTGAAGACAGGGCCGTAAACTGGTCAGTCATATTAAGTGCATTGTAATATTGGGATAAACACAATCTGCAGTTTTTATCTCCAGGCTCTGCAATACTCATAAGATAGGAAAGGCAACAGTTTTTCAAACTTCTCTTGCCTATTTCTTCAGGTGTTACCCTGTACTCACCGAGTAGATTATTGTTTTTATATACTGCCAGAAAATCATGGTAGAGCAGTCGTGCCAACTCCATCTTAACAAACATGCAACTCTCATGTAGAAAATCAGGTTCTACTTTTTCCATCGATTGAGCCAGATAAGATTCGGATGGTAAGGTGAGTGCAAGAGCGATTAAGGATCGGTCGAGTCGGGTATCAACCAGATTTTTTCTTATCGATTCCACATAGTTTTCAGGTAGTTCCGGATTTTTGTTATTTTTAAGATTATCTGCAATTTCCAAAATAATTGAAACACCAAGTGAAAATGAAGCATCCCACCGGTTAAACAGATCAGGATCGTTGCCCATCAAAAATGCCAATTCATTCCTGCTGTGAAACGGTTTAATTTTTACAGGAGCCGAAAAGCCCCTGAGTACTGATGATATCGGTCGTTCCCCCAGTCCAGAAAAGGTGAAGCTCTGCTTTTTTTCAGTCAGCTCAAGGAGAAAATTCTCACCGATTCTGCGATAATCACTCGTTACAGCGCCTGTATCAGCGTTTAAAAATCCAGTAATAATAGGGATATGGAATGGTTTTTTGTCTGCTTGCATTGGGGTCGGTCGGGTATCCTGTTCTATGGTCAGTTTATATTCTTCAGTTACCTCATCCCATGAATCTTCAATGGTCAGTTGGGGCGTCCCGGCCTGCGAGTACCAGCGTTTAAATTGTTCCATGCTGACACCCGAGGCATCACTCATAGCGGAAATGAAATCTTCACAAGTTACGGCCTGACCGTCATGTCTTTGAAAATAGAGATCCATACCCTTCTTGAAATTATCAGGTCCTACAAGGGTATGGATCATTCGGATCACTTCAGCACCCTTATTGTAGATGGTGACGGTATAGAAATTGTTTATTTCCATATAGCTCTCAGGTCGTACCGGGTGAGCCATAGGGCCAGAATCTTCACGAAACTGAAACTGCCGGAGGATCCTGACATCTTCAATTCTCTTGACAGCCCGAGAATTCATGTCCGAGGAAAATTCCTGATCCCTGAATACGGTAAGCCCCTCTTTAAGGCTTAACTGAAACCAGTCACGACAGGTGACACGATTTCCTGTCCAGTTGTGGAAATACTCGTGACCGATAACACCCTCTATCCCCATGTAGTCCTGGTCTGTTGCAGTCTCCGGCGAAGCAAGTACATACTTTGAATTAAAAATGTTCAACCCCTTGTTTTCCATTGCACCCATATTAAAATCATCTACCGCGACGATCATGTATCGGTCGAGATCATATTCAAGATCAAAAACCTCTTCATCCCATTTCATCGCATTTTTCAAGGATTCCATGGCATGGCCACAACGGTTTTCATTCTGTTTCTGGACGTAAATCTCCAGATCTATTTCGCGACCGGATTTTGTTTCAAATCTGTCCTTGAGGCAGACAAGATCTCCTGCAACAAGGGCAAAAAGATAACATGGCTTGAAAAAGGGGTCTTCCCATTCGACAAAGTGTCTGCCGTTGTCGAGCAAACCACTCCCTTTAAGATTTCCATTTGACAGGAGGACCGGAAATTTTGTGCGATCGGCTTCAATTCTTGTGGTGAAGCGCGCGAGAACATCTGGCCTGTCAGGGTAATAGGTAATCTGTCGGAACCCTTCTGCTTCGCACTGAGTACAGAAATTCCCGGAAGAGAGGTAGAGTCCGTTAAGAGAACTGTTTGCCTCGGGATTAATCCTGGTGATTATTTCAAGATCAAAAGACACGGGGACATCATAAATATAAAGTCCGCCTGAAATTAATTTCATCCGGTCGGGGTTGATCATTTTTCCGTCAAGACAGACAGAAACGGGTTGAATTGAGCCACCATTAAGAAATAATGTGTTTCCTTTGCTGGTGCTGAGCGGATTCTTCCTGATGGATGAGTGAGCTGTTACCCGGGTATCTGTTTCTTCAAGTATGAAGGTGAGATGGATCTGTTCCACCAGATAATCTGGAACCTTGTAATCCGCTAAATTTACCGTACTGTGTTGATCTTTATTCACAATGAACCTTCAGGTAAGAATGAATTAATGATTCTGGTTGCTGGTCTGAACTGTTTTTTACTTTAATAAACGTATTGAGACGATTATTTTCTTTGCTGTAATAGTCAAAAATATCAATAAACATTGGTAATCCACTTGTGAATCCCAAAATTAGATAATTTAGCTGTCAAAAGATTCTGTTCGTTACAGGGAACCAGGTAAAAATTGGAGGTACGTGTTCGTTTAATAAACAGGAGATTTATTGAATGAACATTTTCTCCACATTTACTGGCAGTAGTGGCAGGTAATACAGAAAACAGATCTCACCTGTTACTCTCAATGATTATTAATGACTGAAATTAATTGGTAATTGTCCGCCGGTAATCCATTGTTTTTTCAAGTAATAGGCCATTATGCTTCCAAGAATAACAATCACCCATCCTTCGTATCGTCCCATATTAACAACAAGTGCGAAGGCAACCATCAACAGACCTGGTATTGCCAGCATCAGGTAGTAGGTCTTGGTATAAAAGGCAAACTTTACCGCTGCAGTGAGGCTCAACAAGAAACCAACAAGTACTGATATTGCGTAGAATGCGACAATTTTTAATTCGTTGGCTCCAAAAAACAGGGTAAGAACCATGGCTGAACCATGAACAACAAAGATAGATCGATAGTCCGTTCCGCTCGGGTTACTGAGGCAGGAGGGTAACGCCTTAGAGCGAACGAGTGTTCGAAGCATGCCGCTGCCGGCAACGGCACCGCTTGCAGCACCAGATAAGAGAATCCCGATAGAAAAGAGGGTTAGAGCCTGACCAGTTACTGTTCCGGGCAGGAGCTTTGAGCGTGTCCAGAGGTTGAACAAGGTGTTTTTGTGGCTTGGCTCCAACTCTAGTATTCGTGTGGTATTGGCGATATCATAGGTGACAATGGAAGTAAATGTCAAAACGGCAGCGACCGTACCGACTCCCATGGCGATTCTTGCCCATCGAGGTTTATCTTCTTCATGCGATAATCCGGCGACACTGGCTTCAAACCCTGTCAACAGAGCAAATCCCCGAACTGCACCAAACAAAAGAACAATTATCAGTGAAAACCCGGTTAAACCTGAAGTGTCGGGTATGTAGATATCATGAGCAACAGGCATGAGGTCTTTAGCATTAGGGAGGATTGGCAAATAGACGGTGTATAGGATCAGTGCCATAAAGCCGAAAGTCATAAAGGCAAATATGTAACGACCCTTATCACCAAACCGCATCACTATTGCGACTGCAATGCCAACAATGAGAGCGAGGCCCAACCGGTCTCCAAGGGCAGTATAGGGGCCAAGGTCGATGCCAAACGAGAAGCCGAGCGAGACAAGCGCTGCCACCGTTGCAGCCATAGTAATTGAGTCAGTGAGAACAAAATCCTGTATGAGGCTAGCAGCAGCCATCATTGCCGGATTAACTCCGAGCATTTCATAAATAAGACCAGGACCGCCTTCACCTTTATTGAATCGAATGCCTATTGCTATGTAGCCAAGAGAAACAGAGGCAGCAACTGCAATGACAAACAACATGGTCGGGACAATGAGAGAATAGCCCACTTTTCCGAGTGCACTCTCAATGGCATAAAAAGGGCTGGTGGCAGGATCTGAGACGATCAGCCCGATATAGGCGAAAATAGCAATAAGCAGGGAAATGGATCCAGTTTTGGTAACCGGAGTGGTATCTTGATTATCTGTCAGCGCTGGCTTGATTGGAGGAGCTGTCACAATCAATTACTCTGTTATCGGTTCGCCGGGAACATGAACCGTCACGACCGGACAAGGCGCTTCTGATATCATTGTTCTGTAATTGGATCCAAAGATGATCTCACCGATGGGGGAGCGTACTTTAAAGCCTATAACCATTTCATCGACATCGTGATCAACAGCAAACCGAACAAGGTCATTCCCCGGGTCGCTCTTGCGAACAATCAGATGGATTTCATGCGGAATATTTTCTCTTTTCAGTAGAGCTTTAAGTTTGTCAAGACGTGCCCGTGCGGCTACATTTCCAATATTGCCATCCTTATCGAGTGAGTGACCTACAATTGAGCTGACCACGTAGAGCTTAGCTCCGAATGCCTTTGCATGCTTGATCGCGACCTGAGTGACCTCATCCGAGGTAAAATATAGATTATACCCTACCAGAATTCTCGGTTGTTTGTCTGACACTTCAACCCCCTTCTCCATAAGACAATAGTTGATTGCTGCTATCTATCGAAATGTTGGCAATTTACGGAATTGATGTAGAGCATCATATTAGCGATTTAAATGTATAGTTCAACCTTTTTGATCGATTACAGTAATATTACTTTGGTACCCTGTATTAAAGCAAGTCTATCAATTTATGCTGAAATTTTTAACAATCATTGTATCCATCAGCTCGGTTACGCCAGTCATGTTTTCTAGATCCCGCACGCCAGCTATTATTGTATCCTGTTCACCTCTGGAAAGAACAGGTGCAACCAGATCCCTGAATTTTACAATAATTTCATCCCAGGAAAGCGGATTTTCCGGATCTCCTTTAGGATGATCAGTCGTCGCACTGAACTTCCTGTTGTCCTCGGTAATTATTTCAACCTGGGCCGGCCATTTTTTAGGAAAATCTGTCTCAATAAGCGGGTTCTCAAGACAGCTGACCTTTTGCATAATCTTTTTTACCGCATCAGAAGTAATGTTAACCATTGAATATTGATCGAGAAAAGCATTGCCATATAATATCGCAATAGCTGCTCCAAATGGCATACTGAACTGAGCATCCACAATGGATGCGGGACTTCTTTTTACCTCTGGAGGATCAGCGACAAGGGCAAAACCGGCCTTTAAGATGCTGATGTTAATCTTTTTGATACTATCGGCGGACAGTGAGTGTTCTTTCATTAATTTTAAAATACAATCAATTGCTCCCTGTTTATAGCGGCAGCAGGCGTGAGGTTTTATGCTTGTATTCATAACCTCATATGGTTCCCCCCAACGTTTAAGTACCTTGTCAGGATCAGAAGAGAGTGAATAAGAGTGAAGAAACCCGAACTTACCTTCTATAATGGTATGTGGTCCGGTAAATCCCTCCCTGGCCAGTGCCGTTGCAATGATACCACTGTGGGCTGACCAACCGGCGTGAAATCGTTTGGTATATGCTCCATCAGTCAGAAACTCCATGGAACCTGCTGCCTGACTGCCTGCAATGCCTAATGTATCCGCTATCTGTTTTTGATTCAGGTTAAATAATTTAGCAGAAGCTATTCCGGCACCAAAGGTTCCACAGGTAGCGGTTGGGTGGAATCCGCGTTTATAATGTGCTGCCGGATCAAGGGCGATTCCAAGTTTGATCATCGTTTCGTAACCAGCAACGATTGCGGCAATCAGTTCCTGGCCACTGCTGTTGCAGATATACGCTGCTGAAAGAGCAGCGGAAATAACAGATACAGCCGGATGGAGAGAGGCTTCATTGACAACATCGTCTAATTCAAGAGAATGAGCAGAGACCCCGAGAGCCAGCGCGGCGTATGGTGCATCAACTCGTAATGATGTTGCCGGGACCGGGACACCCGAATCATGATTGTGGTTCGCGGCAAGGTACCGATAAATTGGTAAAGAGGATTCAGTTTTAGTGCCACGTATAGCCACGCCCAGATAATCAAGTAAAAGATATTTACTTCTATCTATGACTTCTTCCGGCAAGGACTCAAAGGTGATTGAATTACACAGGCGAGCAATTTCTGTTGTTATTCCCATTTGGATTACCTCACTGGACTGGTTAAAGGCTGGAAAGATTTCATGTTGCTTAGGCTATTATAGTTAGTGTATTTCTGATGACAGGTTCATTCGAATCCTTTCTTGGCAAGAGCGATAAAATGGGCAACATCTATGTCTTTGGGGCAAACAAAGGAGCAGGCTTGAGAGGAATGACAACGATAGATGCCGTTCTCACTGTAAAGACACTTAAGACGCTCTTCTTTTTCGTTTTCGCGGGGATCGAGCACTCTGACAATCGCTGCAAGCATACTGTTGGGACCAAGAAAGTTTTTATGACTGCTCAGACATGCAGATGCACAACAGAAACAGTTGATACAACGGGTTGCATTAACATATTGATCGAGAAGTTCCGGGCTGATCTGGTGCTCTTCGCCCTCACCCCTGGGTGGTTCCGGATCGATTATGTACGGCTTCACGGCATCCACTCGCTGATACGCCTTGTCTGAGTCGATAACAAGGTCTCTTACAACCGGAGCAACGTCGAGTGGTTCTACAGTGAATACGGTCGTCTTGAAATAGTTGACCGCATTCTCCACCAGAAGTTCACAGGCCAGAAGCGGTTTACTATTTACTTTCATTGAGCAGGTACCGCATTGTCCGTGCTCACAGGATGACCCCCAGGCGAGTGTTGGATCCTGTTCATCATTAATTTTTCGAAACAGGTCGACGAACCTCATGATCCGCCCTGCATTTATCTCGTAGCTTTGAACCCAGTGCCTGTTGTCGTCAGGATTGTAGCGGTGTACGTTTAAGGTTATGTCGTACGCTGAACTCATAATAGTTTTACCCCGGAAAATGACAGATATTTTTTACAAAACAGTGTGTTGCTAATATTTTCTTTCTATAAAATCGAATTTCTCATGATGTTCTTTACCTTCGTCAAACAAACTCCGATCAATTTCCCGCCTGTCCAGATCAAAGGCACCAAAATGAGCCATCGAAACGAGGGTGTGGTAATTATACTGATCTTTTCTATCAGGGTAATCATCTCGAAAATGAGCACCGCGAGATTCCTTTCGTGCGAGCGCCGCTTCACAAATTACCATGGCAACAACCATTAAATTATCCAGCTCCCACCGTTGAATCAGTTCTTGATTAAGGCTGAGACTCCTACTGGAAAGAGCACTGTTTTCAGAACGCAGCTTTAATTCCTTAATGATGTCGATCGCCTCTTCAATTGATTTTTCTGTTCTGAAAACACTAACATTACGTGTCATAACCTGGCGGAGTTTGTTCCTGATCAAACCTATATTATCTGTCCCTGTTGACTCAAAATACCGTTTGAATCTTGACTCAAACCGGGTACTGGTGGTGGGGTATACTATTGTTTCACTCTGACGGCTGAGGCAGCCAATTACTCGATCGGCAGCAATTTTTCCCATCGTAATCAATTCAAGGATCGAATTGGTCCCGAGCCTGTTGAAACCATGAAAACTTGAAGCGGCACACTCGCCAACAGCAAAGAGCCCATTAATAACTGCCTGCTCCTTATCTTCTACCTCTCCGAACTCATTGGTTGGAATACCACCCATATGATAATGATTGCTGGGCCTCACCGGACAGAGCTCTTTTTGAGGGTCAAGGTTTACGTATCTCTTAAAAAAGCTTGAAACTTCAGGTATCTGTTTTTGGTGAACTTCATCAGGCAAGTGCCTGAGGTCAATCCAGACATGCTGTATGTTATGATCGGGATTTAAAACACCACGTCCCTCCCTTATTTCAGATTCAATTGCGCGTGCCACCAGGTCTCTCGGCGCAAGCTCCTTCATTTTGGGAGCGTACTTGCTCATGAATGGTTCAAGCGCATTATTCCTCAGGATTCCCCCAACTGAACGCAATGTCTCACTGGCAAGAATTCCAGGGCCAACAATACCAGTTGGATGAAATTGCACAGCTTCAGGGTCCATCACCGGAAGTCCTGACTCAAGGACAAGAGCAAGGCCGTCACCGGTATTCTGGCGGCAGTTTGTGGTAACCTGATAGACCTGCCCACTTCCACCAGTCGAAATAATGGTTGCTCTGGCGTTCACGGTTATAAATTCGCCACTCTTCTGGTTAAACACCACACAACCAAAACATTGTTTATCTTCTATAAGCAGTTCGACAGCAATACTCTGGTTGATGAAGGTAATCCCTCGCTTCAAAGATTCCCCCCAGCTGGTATCCATGATTCCTTTACCGGTTCTATCTGCCTCAAATACAGCACGGTACGCAGACGACTCACCAAAATTTCTTGTATGTCCGCCAAAAGTTCTTTTACTGAGCCGCCCATCTCTTTCCCGGGAAAAGTGCATACCTCTGTTTTCCAGCCAAAGAATCTGATCCCAGGCAGATTCACAGACCTTTTTAACAACATTTTGATCAGCGGTACAGTCAGACCCCTTCCAGGTATCAAAGGCATGAAATAATACTGAGTCAAGTGGATCCTTCGGGTCAACAGCAGCGAGTCCGCCCTGGGCAGTTGAAGTGTGTGATTTCTGAGGATGCGAAACTTTGGTAAGAGCAACGATTTTTGTACCAGGTCTTCTCTCGAGCACTTCAGCACCACAACGAAGACCTGCCCCCCCAGCACCGACAATAAGAATATCACAGTCGATCGTTGTACTTGTTTCTATAGATATAGCCATGATCTACCTTGTTAAATGGAAATGGTTAGTTTGATACCGATGATGGCAAGGACTGTTGCTACAAGAATAATTGCTGCTGAGCAGATGAGACGACCTGTTCGATCAGCAATATAATCCATGCAGATACCGGTCAGACCGTAGCAACTATGATATAAGGCACTGATCACAATACCCAGGTCAATACATTTGATAAAAAGACTATTCATTCGTTCGGTTATAACCTGCACGTCTCGCCCGATTGTCGGATCCAGGTGCATAAAGATCATATGGGCAGGGATCATGATAAAAAGAAAGGCGCCGGAAATTCGTTGAAGTTTCCAGAAAATTGATGCCTTGTTGTTTTTCAACTTGGTAATAGTAATGAGAGCAAGACAGAAACTGGCAACAGATATTTGTGACCAGAAGAAAAAAGGAGACACCGACTGGTTCCCCATGACCATGAATATTGCCAGGAGGAACATGTATATAAGTGATATGGCTATAATTGACCTGAGCAATGTCTTGTCGTTTCGCTGACCAAAGATCTCATATAAAATTAAACGACCGCCATTCAGTGAATGATAAATAACCGGAATTGCCAGGAACCATTCAAGAAACCCGGGAAATACATTTGAGAAAAAATTCATCTTCTCAATAAATTTTTCCGGGGTTTGGAGTGAGGAAAGGGT
Organism: uncultured delta proteobacterium; assembly: GCA_963776075.1. Classification (GTDB taxonomy): domain Bacteria; phylum Desulfobacterota; class Desulfobulbia; order Desulfobulbales; family Desulfocapsaceae; genus MADRE3. The sequence continues at coordinate 482,325 of CAVZLG010000006.1, read as the reverse complement.
AACTATATGAAAAGCAAGATAGATAACAAGAAAAACACCGCTGATCCGGTGGGCCCAAGTAGCAATATAGGGCCATCCCTTTGAACGTGTCAGGTTCTGGACTCTACTGATCCCCGGAATCCTCGATTGTAACTGGGTTGAAATCATTAAATGTTCCTCGCTTTCGTAAGTTTATTCTATTTACTTTGCATTAAGAGTCGGTTCGTTATTAGTCGGACCATCTGAATAGGTTAAAAATCTGTCTAAGGCGATGTTGATATGTTCCTCGACAAGTTTTCTGCATTTTTCCGGTTGATTATTTAAATTTGTGAATCCTTCAAATATTACCTGATGGACGCGCAAAGATTTCTCCAGATCCTCCTGGTAGTATTGATAGGAGAATCGATGCCAGATATTCTGCATCCGCAAGGTTCTCAGGTTGTTTATCAGTAATCTGTTTTCGCTTAACTCAATAAAGAGTTCGTGAAATGCCAGGTGATGAGTGTAATAGGCCTGAGTGTCACTGGTCTCAACGGCACACTCCATTTTATGAAGTTCTTCGGCCATCAAAGCGAGTGATTCTTCTGTCATGTTTGGCAGCGCCAGTTGAGCGGCCAAACCTTCAAGTGCTGCTCTGATCGGAAAATTTTCTTCGATATCCCGTCGCGTTATTCTCTTTACAAAGGTTCCCCTTCTCGGGATAATTTCAACAAGACCTTTTTTTTCAAGTTCTCGAAATGCTTCCCGAAGCGGAGATCGACTGACACCAAAATAATCCTGCAGTTCCAGCTCTACCAGTTGATCTCCACCTTTGTAATCACCTTCTAGAATTGCCCGTGTTAACGCTTCGGCTACCTGAATACCTAAGCCCACCGGTTTATTCATTTCCTTATACGTTTGTTTATCTCCCATCAGATCCCGTCTCTAATAGAGTTGACGCCGGGCCAAGAAAAACAACGACAGCGCTGGTCTCATCAGGTTGTCATTATCCTGCCAAAAAAAATACTTCCATCCCAGCTCACAATTGTTACTATTGTCGACAATAGTAACAACTTCGAAGAAATATTCATCTTAATTCTGTTGTGCATTAAATTGTTTTTTCTTAAAAACTGGGTAGAGAATCGATATATCAACATATATATGATACTGAGGGCGCCGTATGACATCCTATATTGATACATTTTGGAGAAAAAGAATTGAATTCTGTAAAGAGGCATTAATAAAAAATAATTTTGAGGTCTATATCGCCGATGATCCAATCCAGGCAAAAACAGTATTTTTTGAAGAGATCTTTCCCACCATCCAGGTAAAAAGCGCCTCATGGGGTGATTCTCTCACCTTTCATTCAACAGGCATACTTGATCAGCTGAGAAAAAATAAGACGATCAAAATCATAGAAACATTTGCTGAGAATATCAGTCGAGAAGAAATAATAGAAAGACGAAGGCAGGCACTGCTGGTTGATCTGTTTTTTAGCGGGTCGAATGCTGTTACCGAACGTGGCCAGCTTGTCAATTTGGATATGGTTGGCAACCGGGTGGGCGCAATTACATTCGGCCCCAGGCATGTTGTCCTGATTATTGGGCGAAATAAAATTGTCACCAGTCTGGAACAGGCAAAAGAACGAATTAAAACGCTCGCCGCACCTGCCAATGCAATTCGTCATACTGCCTTCAAAACGCCCTGCATGAAAACTGCACACTGTTATGATTGTAACAGCCCAGATCGAATTTGTAATACCTGGGTAATTACAGAAAAATCTTTTCCAAAAGGACGGATAAAAATAATATTATTAAATTCAGATGGCGGCCTCTGATACTGTTATAATCGCGGTTCGATTCCAGTTGTCACCGTCTTTTCCTGTTAATCCAGCGTTATGATTTCAGTGCACGGTAATAGGAATCAAGCGTATATACAGCAGCGAGCGGATTATGACCCGTAACTCTGTCTTTTACTGCTAGAACCGTACATGGTGCATCTGAATTTTTAAAGAAGAGGGAATCATGTCCGACACATAAACCAAGCAGAACATTAAATTCTGTTTCTTCCCGATTCAGCAATTCTGCCTGAAGAATAGGATTGCACATTGATTCAGCGGTACCAACAGCAATTTTTTCGTCATCATCCAGCCCGAGAAACTGTTTTTCCACTCCCCCGACTTTGCAGATTGCCGAAATAATATTCATTCCCTTGGATGAAAAATATTTTTCAACAATCCCTGCTTCCTTGCGTAATCCCATACAGAACGCCAGACCTATTTTTTGATAGTGCATTCGTGATATGAAATCGGAGATCTCTTCAATTCTCGGTTTTGCCGGTCTTACCTGAGCATATCCAAGATCCCGGTTTGAATAACCGTCTTTTTCCTGAAGGCTTGCTTGCTGCGCAAAGTCAAAAAAACCACCCTGCTTATATTTATCCAAGACCTCTTTACTGAGACTGTCATGATTCACTGTTGGACAGTTTGAGGGATGTTTACCCCCTTCTGTTCTGCATATTCTGTCGGAAATCTTGATATTACATCGCGCACATTGTGGAGAATCATTATGTTCCATCGTTATTTCTCTTTGTTGAGATGATTTCTATTTATTTTAGGGGTTTATTGGAAACAGAAGCACTTTCCCGACTGCTTTTCTGCTCTCAAGATGGTGATGTGCCGCTGCGGCTTCCTTCAGCTCAAAGCAGGAATCGATTACCATAGTTAACTGGTTTTTTTTCACCATCGCTATAACACGCTGCATGGTCTGGCTGATCAGATCAGGCCTGAGTTTTCTATAATGGCCAAAACTGAAACCAATAATAGAACGATTTGTCGTATAAAGGATTTCAGGAGACACTGCGCCGGGTTTATCTTTGAGTTTTCCAAACGAAATCAATCTTCCAAAAGGTGCAAGACACTGGACATCCCGCTCCAGGGTTGATCCTCCGATTGGATTTAAAATTACATCCACACCACTTCCGTCAGTTAAATGGTTAACCAGGGTGGGATAGTCTGTGTTTTCATAATCGATTGTGGCATCCGCGCCAATCTTCTTAACATTCTCACCTTTTCGGGCGCTCCCAACAGAACCAATTATCTGGCGTATACCAAGTGATTTAGCAATCTGAATCGCAGTTGTACCGACACCACCCCCTGCCCCGTGAACCAGAAGACTTTCTCCAGGGGTAATCCTGGCAATCTCTGTAAGCATATGGGTAACCGTACCTGCAACAATTGGAATTGCTGATGCTACTTTAAAATCAATTTCAGGGGGGATAACAAAGGTAAGATGTTCTTCGGCAATAGCCATTTCTGAATAAGAACCCGATACTGGAAATGCGATAACATGATCACCTCTTTTTACGGTTTTAACCCCAGGACCGGTGCTTTTAACAACTCCGGCAACGTCTATGCCGGGAGTATAAGGCAAATTTTTACCAAGGTGGTATTTACCTGAACGTGCCTGGATATCAGCACTATTAATACTTGCACCACGCACCTCAATAAGTACCTGGTTATCACCAGGTACAGGGTCGGGAAGCTCTGAATATTCAAGGACATCAGAACTCCCAAAGTTTTTTACAATAATACCTTTCATAGTTGAGAATCCGAGAATTTGATTTTATAACGCATCAATGGCAATTAGGGCCTCTTTTACTTCATTGATACCTTGTCTTGATAACGGTGACTGGGGCGGCAGTGGCGAGCCAACTGGATATCCCTGCAGCTCAAGCCCGCCCTTGATACAGGCCGCCAGATTGTATTTCACAAATGTTTGGTTGAGACTCCATAATTTCGTTTGTAGATTCATCGCTTCAACCCAGCGTTCCTTGCAGCAGAGTTCATAGAGTTTTACACTTTGTACAGGCGCGACGCAGGCAGGACCAGCCATCCAGCCGACACCGCCAATAAGCATTACGCATGCTGGAATATGGGCAGAGGCAGAGAATACATGCATCCGCTCTCCGACCATTTGCATTATTGATAAAAGGCGACCGGTATTAAACGAAGCGTCTTTTATGTATTGTATGTTTTCAATGTGGCTCAGTTCTTCGATAACTCCGAGAGAAAGATCAGATCGCTGGAAGCTGGGATTTGTATATAAAACAATTGGAAGCGATACTGCACCAGCTATTGATTTGAAATAATGAAATATATTCGTGTCGTCAATCGGAAAGTATGATTCAAGGATGGCCAGGACCCCGTCGCACCCCATCTCCTCAAAGGTTTTGGCCTGCTTAACTGCCTCAGATGTCGTTGTAGCCGCAACACCTGCCACAACAGGGACACGGCCACGAGTTGCTGCAACAACAACCTCAACAACCGTGCGACGCTGTTCCCATGAAAGATAGGCAAATTCTCCTGTTGAGCCGAGTGGAGTAAGGCCATGTACACCGCTGCTGATCAGATCTTCGCAGAGTTTTTTTAACACCTCTTTGTTTACATTACCCGACTCATCAATCGGTGAAACGAGATAGGGAAATACACCGTGGAAAATTGTTTTATTTGTCATAATTTATTTTTTTTTGGGCAAATGAAGGAAACGATTAAATGTCCCCATCTGATTTCATTTTTTCTATCGCTTCCGGGCTGTAACCCAGACCGGTAAGGATTTCAGCGGTATGTTCACCAAGATCGGGAGCTTTACATCTGTTTTTTGCTTCAGTCTTCGATAACTTGATCGGGTTGTTCAGCATTCTGATCTTACCATATGTGGGGTGATCCCACTCCCCGAAAAAAGCATTAGCATTGGCCTGTTCGTCCTGGGTTACCTCCAGCGGTGTTTTGACCGGTGCCCATATCAATTTGTTCCTGCTCAAGGCATCTACCCAGTAATCGTAGGACTGAGCAATAAAAACGCTCTGGATTATTGCGATCAGGGCTGCTGAATTTTCGGCCCTGGTATCCGGCGTTGCGTAACGGGGATCGTCTATCAGAGCCTGAAGGTCCAGTGCCTCGCAAAATGATGGCCAATAAGGTTGAGAGGTAGTCATCCCAAGCATAATCCAGCGATTATCACTGGTTGGATAAATATTCCTTATGGGATTTCCCATTGTCTTCTGTGACGGTCGAACAGAATCTTCACCACTGATCAGGCAACCTGAAATATCGGTACCCAGCGCAAAAACAGCACTATTGTATAAAGAGACCTCGACCTCCTGACCCACACCGGAACGCTCTCTCATATAAAGAGCAGCCATTACTCCTGCCAGAAGACTTTGAGACGTGATACTGTCGCCGTAGGCAGGTCGCGAAATGTTTGGTGGTTGATCAGCTTCATGCATTAAATCCATAACACCACTGCGGGCCCAAAAGGCAACAGAATCGTAACCGCCAGTGTTTCTTTCAGATCCTTGCCGTCCATAGCCTGTCAGGTTTGCGTAAATAATTCTTGGGTTGCGTTTGGCGAGCGTCTTGTATTCAAGGTCGAATTTTTCCATCTCGTATGGTCTGAGATTATTCAAGAATACATCAGACTCTTCGACCAGCTTATGGATAATTTTCTGCCCTTCTGGTGATTTTAAATTGACGGTTAAACTTTTTTTATTTCTATCGACATGTTCCCAGATATAGTTCACTTTATGCGGGCGAGCCCATCCTGCCATTCCAGCAGCGAGCAAATGACGCTGAAGATCTCCCCTGCCCGGCGGCTCAACATGAATCACCTCTGCTCCCCAGCTTCCCATAAGCATACCCGCCAACGGCATTGCAAATGCACCGCCTACTTCAATTACCCTGACACCCTTCAATCCGTCTACCATCATCAATCCCTCACTAAATAACGAGACAGTAATTATGAACCTTTCTCTTTTTTATTATAAACAGCTCCTGCAGAGAATAGCCTTACCGAATTTATGTAATTTTGCAATCAAGAAGGTAATGTGCTTTTGATCTTGTATCTCATAATGATAGAAAAAATCTATTTTCTGCACCCTTGCTGACCCCGGAACGTCACCAACATCGTATCTCTTTCATAATATTGTTTGTCTTTACAAAGCAATGAATTATATATCATTGTTTACATACTGAAAGCGCTGATGGCATGCCAGAGACATTTTTACAGGTTTTTGATTGTCGTGTGCAAGACAGATGCAGCTTATACCGCTGCTTAACCAGAAGAGAGCGAGAGCAATGATTACTATTAATGAAAACTTTAACAAATTACAGGCATCCTACCTTTTCTCAGATATTGCAAAGAGGGTGGCAGCCTATCAAAAAAATAATCCCGACCAGTCTATTATAAAGCTAGGAATTGGTGATGTAACAAAACCGCTGCCGCAGGCATGTATCGATGCATTTCATCATGCCGTTGATGAAATGGCCGAGGAAACATCCTTCAGGGGGTATGGACCGGAACAGGGCTATGAGTTCTTGCGTGAGGCAATCACCAACCACGATTTCAAAAAAAGAAACGCTGCCATAACTGCTGATGAGATATTTATCAGTGACGGAGCGAAATGTGATACGGGAAATTTCCAGGAATTGTTCAGCAAGGAGATAGCAATAGCAATACCTGATCCTGTTTACCCTGTTTATCTGGACACTAATGTCATGGCTGGTAGAACAGGTACCTTTAAGGATGGACGTTATCAAGGGGTTGTATACCTTGAGTCAACGAAAGAGAACAACTTCGTACCATCTCTTCCAGAAGAAAAAGTAGATCTCATCTACTTATGCTTTCCTAATAACCCGACGGGCTCTACAATTTCAAAGGATGCACTCAAGGTCTGGGTTGACTATGCTCGCAAGAACCGGGCTCTAATTCTCTATGACGCGGCGTACGAATCTTTCATCAAAGATGATACATTGCCAAAGACGATTTATGAAATAGACGGTGCCCAGGAGGTAGCTGTTGAGTTTCGCAGTTTTTCCAAAAGTGGCGGTTTCACCGGCACCAGATGTGCCTTTACTGTCGTACCCAAAGCGTGCCAGGTGTATGACAGCAATGGCTCTGCCCAGTCGCTTCACAGTCTCTGGAACCGCAGACACTGCACAAAATTCAATGGCGTCTCATATCCCGTGCAGCGTGCTGCCGAGGCTCTCTACAAACCGGAAGGGATGCAGCAGGCTGCCGGGTTAGTCAATTATTATATGAAGAACGCAGCGTTGATCAGATCGGAAATCACAGCGCTCGGTTTCGACTGTGTTGGCGGTGAAAATTCTCCGTACATCTGGATAGACGGTAAAACTGATTCCTGGAAATTTTTTGATCTGTTACTGGAAGAAGCCGGGGTTGTGTGCACCCCGGGAGCAGGTTTTGGTAAATGTGGGGAGGGTTATATCCGGCTTTCTGCATTCAATTCCTATGAGAATGTCAGCATGGCATTGGGCCGAATTAAAGCGGCACTCTGATTGTTAAGATTTTGTCACTCTTTCAAGCCGGCTGTCCTGAATCGTGGCCGGCTTGAAGCTTATCGTCTCCTCCGTACCTTCCATTTCGGTTATGCTTTTCACGTCCACATTCTCGTTAAGCCACTCAAGAACTCCGTTTACCAGTCGCTCCGGCGCCGATGCTCCAGCCGTTAAACCAATAATCTTGGCTCCCTTTAGCCACGACGGCTCGATGTCTCTATAGTCGTCAATCAGATAGCTGGTTCCGCCTGCCTCTTCGGCTACCTCTTTTAAACGATTAGAATTTGAACTGTTTTTTGAACCGACGACAAAGATGAGATCTGTCTTAGTCGCAAGGTATCGAACGGCATTTTGACGATTCTGGGTTGCATAACAGATATTTGACTTTACCGGTCCTTTAATGCCATCAAATCTTGTTTCTAGAACAGATTTTATCCCGATGACATCCTGCTGACTCAGTGTTGTCTGGGTGACATAGGCCACCTTTCCAGGATCCCTTACCGAAACATGGGCAGCTTCAGATTCATTTGCGACAACATGCACCCGGTGAAATACTCTCCCTGCTGTTCCCTCAACCTCGGGGTGACCATGATGACCAATTATGATCACGTCATAGCCGTTGCTGTGATACTGTTCAACCATCCTATGAATGCTCGTTACCAGCGGGCAGGTTGCATCAATGGTTCTCAGGTTGTGAAGCTGGGCTTGTTTTTCTGTTGCCACAGAGACACCATGAGCACTGAATATACAGATTTCACCTCCGGGAATTTCGTCAAGATCTTTTACAAACCGCGCGCCAAGTCCTTCCAGCTCAGATATAACATGTTTGTTATGAACAATTTCGTGCAATACGTAAACAGGCGAATCGGAAGATTCAATAGTAAGTTTCACCGTTTCAATTGCGCGAACGACACCGGCGCAAAACCCACGGGGAGAAGCCAGAATTACCTCAACCCCAGATTTGCTATTCTCCGATCTTTGCATCGTTTCGTTCGTAACGGTCTTTTTCTGAAGGTGCTATTGATTTGGAACGACGAGTACTGGTATATTCGAATAACGTGAAACGCGCCTCGATGTTGAACCGGAAACATCACTGCCGAGAACGTTCCGGGAAGACTTTCCAAGGACGATCAAATCGGCGTGATGCTCTTTCGCCTTTTTTATAATTTCTTCACTCGGTCTTCCGCTTACCACGAGCATCTCATCTACATGGGAGCTCTTGAATTCATGTGAATTAAGTTCGTCTCTGCAAAAATCCTTCAAACGCTGCTTCATTTTAACTAAAACAGCCTGCAGATTGTCCTTGTAGACTTTTTTGGCATCAATTTCGGTGAGATAGGTATCAACCACCGCCTGCATTGATGAACTCATTGGCTCAACCACATGTAGCATAATAATTTTTGCCTCATATTTTCGGGCCAGGCTTAAGGCTGTTCGAAACACCGGTCTGGTATTATCACCGAGATCCGTGGCGTAAACAATTGTTTTGTACTCTGGTAATGTTGGCATACGCTGTCCTCATCTAGTTGTTAAAATTTTTTAATACCGAATAAATGATAAGTCCGTATTTATTGTTTACCAGCTGCCGGTTGTCAAAATGTAAAAAGGCGGCATGGAAAAAATAGCCGCCTTTTTATGTCAAGAGATGAATGAGCTTGCTTTTATTAATTATACCCCTGAAGCTTATCGATCAGTTCCGGCAAGAAAAGAGAGATCTGCGGAATGTAGGTGATAAGAACCAGAAATACAAGAAGTACGCCTAACCATGGCAGACAGGCCTTGATTACCCAGCCCATACTGTTTCCGGTAATGCCTGAAGCCACAAACAGGTTAAGCCCAACCGGTGGTGTGAGCATACCAATTTCCATATTAACAACCATGATAATGCCGAGATGAATCGGATCAATACCCAGCTGAGTTGCGATTGGAAAAAGGATTGGAGCCATAATCAGCAGAATAGCTGAAGGTTCCATAAAGTTACCGGCTGCGAGCAGAAGCAAGTTTACCACAATGAGAAACATCCATGGAGAGAGCCCCAGCTCAACGATAATCGATGCGAGAAAATGCGGTATTCTCTCTGTCGTCAGTACATGCGCAAAGAGCATGGCGTTGGCAATGATAAAAAGCAGCATGATGCTGACTTTGGCCGCATCGAGTACAACCTTATTGATTTCCTTATCATAAATGCATTTATGGAAATTTGAGAAGATCAGCCAGGAATTTCTCCCAACCATAGCACCTGTCCCTTCTCCTTCTTTTCGCCAGGGTATGTTCTTGATCGGCCCCATGTCACGATAGCCAAATACAGCTACAAGAAAAGCATAGACAGCAGAAACGGCCGCAGCCTCTGTTGGACTGGCAATACCGCCATAGATAGAGCCAAGAACAATGATGATGAGCATCAAACCGCCCAGAGCACTCCAGCCAGCCGTGAATACTTCACCGAACCCAGCCCACGGTTGACAGGGTATTTTCTTGATCTTGGCCACAAAGTAAATGACGATCATCAGCATCAGCCCCATCATGATGCCAGGAATAAAACCCGCCATGAACATACGAGCTGCAGAGACTTCGGTTGCCGCCGCATAAACAAGCATGACGATTGATGGCGGGATCAAGATCCCCAGGGTTCCTGCGTTGGCAATAACACCGACGGCAAGATTCTCCGGGTATCCTGCTCGAACCATACCGACAATAACGATGGATCCAATTGCCGCAACCGTTGCGGGAGAAGAACCCGATACCGCTGCAAAGATCATGCAGGCAAGAACAGAGGCCATGGCGATACCGCCACTGATATGTCCTACAATACTCAAGGCAAATCGAATGATACGTTTTGCCACACCACCCGTTGATAGAAACTGGGAGGATAAAATAAAAAAAGGAATGGCAAGCAATGTGTAGTGCTCCGAGAGTGCCTCAAACAACTTAAGCGCAATCGATGCCAGTGAATCGTTAGAAAACATCAGAATGGTGGCAATACTTGACAGACCAAGAGCCAAAGCGATCGGCATACCAAGAAGCATGCACCCAAAGAGTAAGATGAATAGTCCGGCAGTCGTCATAACGTGGCCTCCTCTTTGGATAATTCTTCTGCAATCTGCATGCTTTCCTTGGCTTCATCTGCATGCTTGAAGCCTTCAGAATCACCAAAGACGATATTCCAGAGCAGAATGAAGACGCGGATGGTCAGGAAAGTGAAACCAATAATCAGGATGCTGTGAGCTACCCAGGCCGGTACGGCAATATCTTCGAGTTCGATGCCGATCATGTGCATCTTTTCGAGATAAATCCAGCTGCCGTATAAAATCAGCCCGCAATATATCAGCGCAAGAACACAACCAATCCCTGACAATATCTTCCTGCCCCCCAGTCGGAAACAACTTGACGAAGGCGTCCATGCCGATGTGTGAGCCCTGCTTCAATCCATAGGAGGCCCCGAGCAGAACAAACCAACCGGACATGTGCAGTGTTAATTCTTGAGACCAGAGAAAACCTGCGTTGAAACCAAAGCGCATCACCACATCTAAAAACACCAGCAATGTCGTCGACACCATCAGAATGCAGATGACCGCCTCCTCAACCCGATTCAAAACGCGGAGAAACATTGTGTACCTCTTGTTTTGAGCTTGAATGAATGGATGCGGACATCCTGAACATATTCAGCATGCCCGCATAGGTCCTTGGTGAAATACAGAGCTATAGAATCTACATGTTTGAGCCGTATGCAGCATCGATCAGATCTTTGCCGATCTCTTCCTCAAATTTGCCCCAGACAGGTTTCATTGCTTCTACCCAAAGGGCCCGGTCTGCATCACTTAAGGTAATGATTTCAGCACGTTTGGAATCGACCACTTTCTGTCTATCTTCGGTAGCCTTATCTGCCGCAACCTTGTTACCAAAGGCAAGTGCTTCATCAAGAGCCTTCTGTACCTCAGTTCGAATATCATCAGGCAGCCCTTTCCAGAATTCGGTTGAAGTAACGACCAGGTAATCAATCAGGCCATGATTCGATTCGGTAATATAGTCCTGTACTTCAAAGAATTTCTTTGAGTAGATGTTGGACCAGGTGTTTTCCTGACCATCGATTGCCTTGGTCTGTAGAAGCGTAAAAACCTCGGAGAAAGGCTTTTTCAGAGGAACTGCGCCAAGAGCTTCAAATTGTGCTGCAAGTACATCTGATGCCTGAATCCTGAACTTGAGACCATCAGCATCGGCTGGGACTTTAAGCGGTTTGCTTGCGGAGAGCTGCTTCAAACCGTTATGAAGATAGCCGAGTCCGATAATGCCTTTCTTCTCCATTGAGTTGAGCAGGGCAATTCCATCTTCACTCGTTTGGAACTTCTGTACTGCTGCCATATCTTTGAACAGAAACGGCAGATCAAAAAGCATCAAAGATTTTGTATAACGTTCAAATTTTGACAGACTTGGAGCGCCCATCTGAACGTCACCAAGAAGCATGGCTTCAAGTACCTTGTTATCACCAAAGAGCTGTGAGTTCGGAAATACTTCGACAACAACTTTGCCGTCTAACCGTTCTGCGACAAGATCCCTGAATTTGTTAGCCATCTGGCCTTTTGGGGTGTTTTCTGCAACAACATGAGAAAACTTAATGACGATAGGTGCGGCTACGGCCGTTCCAACTGCCAGCATTGTTGATACTGCTGTTACTGCTAGAATTTTGGAAACCTTTTGAAACATACCAACTCCTCCTCAATGTGTTAGTTCTTGCTCAACCGTTGAGCATATAGCGAATTCTACGCCCTTCTTATTGATGTGTTAATGACGAAATGAGCAGTCATTAACACAGTATTTAATGCAAAGAGAAGACCAGCTGGAAGAGAAAAAACTAAATGGTTGATATATAGATCAAAAGATTATTTCTGTTCATCGTTGGTGGCTCAATAATTGGCGGTTTTCCGCCAATTTAACCGTCGGGCAACCGGGGGATTCCGCCGACACCCGAGTGTTTCATTTTCTATTTGTAGTCACTCTTGTCGAGGCCATATTTCCTCATTTTGTCGGACAGGGTTTTTCGTGGAATGGAAAGAAGGCTCATCGCCTCTTTTATAGATCCATTACTCGATGATAGCGCCTGTTCAATGAGACTTTTCTCAAAAGTCTCAACCTGCCTGGCGAGACTTCTCGGAGCAGTGTTGGCTGATCCTGACATGAGTCGGTCAATCGACCAGTCGTTCTGTGCCCCGAGAAGCACATATCGTTCAGCAACATTTCTCAGCTCACGAACATTTCCAGGCCAGGAGTATGCCATAATGGCATTCAATTGGGTGCTTTCGGGCAACGGAACTTCCTGCTGATAGCGATGACAGGCCACCAGGATGAAATGGTGAAAAAGCAGCGGTATGTCTTCTCGCCGCTCACGCAGAGGGGGGAGGTTGAGTCTTACAACATTGAGACGATAGTAAAGATCTTCACGGAAAAGACCCTTTTGAGACAATTTTTCAAGGTCCGCTTTAGCTGCCGCCACTACACAAAGATCAAGCGGAATCACCTTGTTTGAACCTATTCTTTCAATAGTGCGTTCCTGAAGAATCCTCAACAAATGAACCTGGACCTGCAGCGGCATCGACTCTATCTCGTCAAGAAGTAATGTACCTCCGTTGGCATGTTCAAATTTGCCAATTCTCTTTTCTCTTGCATCGGTAAAAGCACCTGCTTCGTGGCCGAAAAGTTCACTCTCAATCAGTGATTCCGAGACGGCACCGCAATTAACTGCAACAAAGTTTTTTGTTCTTCTTTTGCTCAGTTCATGCAGCGATCGTGCAACAAGTTCTTTGCCAGTACCCGTTTCCCCGGTGATGAGTACATCAGCCCCGGCATCGGCTATCTGGGCGATAGTGGTCCGGAGCAATTCCATTTTCTGGGTTTTGCCAATAATTCTGGGTCCCGGCGTCTTTTGTGCCTCAAGTTCACGACGGAGGTTTCTATTTTCAAGGGTCAGGGTGCGCTTTTCAAGTGCTCTCTGAACGGTCTTTACAAGTCGCTCAGCGGAATAAGGTTTTTCGATAAAATCGTAAGCGCCGTCACGCATAGCCTGGACGGCTGTTGATATGTCACCATGGCCGGTAATAAGAATTACCGGCAGGTCGTGATCAACTTCCCGAACCTTCGTCAAAAACGTCATGCCGTCCATTCGCGGCAGTCTGATATCACAGACAATGATACCCTGCAGGCCTGCGTGAACAAGAGGCAGCGCCAGTTCGGCTGATTCAAAACAGGTCACTTCCATATCAGCAAGTTCGAGTGTCTGGGTGTTGGCCTGTCTGATATGTTTCTCGTCGTCTATAAATATTACTTTGTTATTTGTTTTCATTCCTGCCCGTTGATAGCGTTAGAGAGATGATAAAAACTGTTCCCTCCGGAGAGGTCTCCGCACGAATCTCGCCACCCATTTCCTTTAAAATTCTTTCTGTAATGGTCAAGCCCAAACCCAGCCCCTGCCCGGAAGGCTTGGTTGTATAAAATGGATCAAAAATTTGAGACAGATTTTCTGAGGGAATGCCTGGCCCGGAATCCTTTACCTCAATGACAGCCTTGTTACCAGCTTCGAAGCCATTTATGCTGATTTCTCTCAGGCTGCGCCCTTCAATGGCATCAATCGCATTACCCATCAGGTTAACCATTACCTGCTGCAGGAGCACATGGTTGGCGAGCAGTTCAATATTCTCTGGGGTCAATTGAACACGCAGGGTAACATCATTTTTACGAATTGCCGGGAAAAGGATTTCAAGGGCACCGTCTATAACGCCATGAAGTGGGACAATCTCAAGGTTTCCCCTGCTTTTTCTCGAGAATTCTTTGAGCTGGACACCAAGTTGTGCCATTCTGTCGGTCAGTTCTCCTATTTGAGACATATTGGAATCTGCCTCGCTCATTCTGCCTTTCCCGAGCAGCAATCTTGCGTTATCAGCGTAGCTCCGTATAGCCGCAAGCGGCTGATTTAGCTCATGGTTGATACCTGCTGACATCTGTCCCAGGGTCGCCATTTTTGCCGCGTGGACCAGTTCTGAACGGGTTCGTTTGAGCACTTCTTCCGTGTTTTTTCTATCCTGGATTTCCTTAAGCAGCTGTTCATTTGTCTCTACAAGTTCGACGGTACGTTCGTTAACCCGCGTTTCGAGTTTTTCGTTCAACTCCTGGAGTACTGTTCGAGACTGATCTTCCAATCGTTTCAGTTCAGCAAGCCGTCTCTGGCGTTGTCTCCACAGAGCCAGCAGTGAGTAACTGAAAAGAATCCCTGTACCAACCAGAACGTTAACTTCTACAATTTTCCTCCTCAGCGTCCGGATGTCTGTCATGATTCGCACATTCCATCCAGCCTCTTCCATCGGGTGCGACTGCTGTAGGTACGTTCGGGAACCGCCGTCCAGTCCCTTAACATTGATAACACGGCCGAAACCATAATCCTTTACTATGTCTATCGGCAGTGTCTCTAGCTCTGGGATTGGATACCGTCTACTCTTCTTGATTAAATCAAGAGCAGTTTTATCCAGTTCACCAAGTGTCTTGAATCGCCATTCAGGTTGGGTCGTTATGAAAATAACATTATCGGGATCAGTAACAAGAAAGGTTTCAGCATGATAGCCCCATTTTTTTTCAACGCTATCAATATTTATTTTGACGACAACAGCACCAAGAATTTCACGATTTCTTCGGACCGGGTAGGCAAAGTAATATCCACGTTTGATAGAGGTGGTGCCGAGAGCAAAATAACGTCCCAGGTCACCTCTCATTGCTTGCTGGAAATAAGGTCTGTAACTGAAATTTCTGCCAACAAACGGGTGCTCTTCCTGCCAGTTACTCGCTGCAATTGTCAATCCGTCCCTGTCCATCAGATAGGTATCTGCGGTATTACTTATTTCATTTATCGTTTCAAGATATTTGTTCAGAGCTTCTATTCTATCTTTGCCGCCTGGTTTTTGAAGAAAATTGACAAGTTGTTCGTCTCGTGCCAGCAATTCCGGTAAACTTTCATACTTGGTTAATACTCCTCTGAGATAGGTCACAAAGAGTTCAAGCCTGATAGTACCTTCTTCAGACAGCGCGGTGAGACCTTTCTGGTAGGTAATTGTTGATATCCAGAAAAGCATGAGCACCATCAGCGCCAGCGTTGTCGCCCAGCCACTCACTGAGCGTATGGCAAGAAATTCGTTTTTACTCATAATGGTTTGAAATTCATAACCTTTTTTGTGAGCACAGAGGGAAACGAGCACCCCTTAGGTGCCGCTCATGTAAAAAAACAAGGCTACTTCACGATACTGTCTATCGACAGGGTATACCATTGCTCCTGAGGACCTGTTTTACATCATTTATAGCAACTTCTCTCCTATGGAAAATACCGGCCGCAAGGCCAGCTTCTGCTCTGGTTTTCATAAATACTTCTGTGAAGTGATCGGGTACTCCGGCACCACTGGAAGCAATGACAGGGATAGAAACATGATCTTTAACGAGATTAATCAATTCAATGTCAAACCCGCTGTTCGTGCCATCCTTATCGATGCAGTTCAATAAAATTTCTCCGGCACCGAGTTTTTCACAAACCGTTGCCAACTCAACAACGTCAATGTCTCTCCCTTCCCTGCCGCCTCGAACGGTGCACTGGTACCAGCAGTACTGCTCCCCGTTTGACCCTAAAATATCAGTTTTTATCACCTGGTGTGGCGAGTCTTCAGCTGCACTGACATAGACTCGCCGGGGATCTATCGATATAACAACAGCCTGTGCGCCGTAGACAGCAGATATCTGTTCGATTGAGCTCTTACCTGTTCTTTGTCCGCTTTTCAGGTATTGCTCTGCCGTATAGACTGCATCACTGCCAATTGATATTTTGTCGGCACCAGAACGAAAATATTCAGAAGCAACGTCAAGGGCACTGTAAAACCTCCCTTCAGAATCGGTAAATTCCCTGATTCCGCCACCAATTGTCAGCGGCACAAATACATTCTCGGAGGTTTTTCTCAAGACCTCGAGCATCGGCTGATCTGAAAGTGGGAAATCACGAAAACCGGTAATATTCAAAAAGGTTACCTCATCGGCTCCCTCTTCAAAGTATCTCCTGGCCAATTCGACCGGCAAACCGAGGTTACGAACCGAACCTTCTTCTCGCACATCGTATTGGTCGCCCTTCGTCACCACAAGGTCACCGTCATCATTATTTCGGACATCAAGACAGGCAATTATCCTCCTGGAAAAAGTTGTTTTGATATCAGCAGCGATGTCAATCTTAGCTGACAACTCGATACATTCTCTGGAGAGAAAATTATCGAGAATCTGTAAACCTGCCAGCCCGCTTTTTTCTGGGTGGAATTGCAGCGCAGCAACATTTCCGTGGCAGACACCAGAGACAAACTCAGTACCATAGTCGGTGGTGGTCAGGAGCCATTCATCTGAGACAATGTTTGTCGGTACATGGTAGGAATGAACAAAATAGACTTTTTCATCCTGATAATTGGAAAACAGAGAACACTCTTTATGCTGCTTGATACCATTCCAACCAATTTGTGGTACCGCAAGGTCTGATCCGGTGAATCGTTTCACCTGGCCAGGCAGGACACCTAAGCCGGAAACTCCGGGAGACTCTTCACTTCCCTCAAAAAAAGCCTGCAGGGCAACACATATCCCAAGGAACGGCCTGTTCTCACGTATACGGGTAATAAGCGCGTCTTTGTAACCATCCTTTACCAATTGTTCCATTACCAGGCCGAAACTTCCCACTCCAGGAAAAATGAGTTTATCAGCTTGTAAAATATCTTCAGGACTGTTGGCATCACGAATCTCGTAACCCAGTTTTCTCACTGCGTTTCTGACACTCCTGACATTACCCGCTCCATAATCCAATAACGTTACCATATCTATAATTCCATAAATGTTGATTTACGAGTGTCAGTTATACCTTTCTGTCGATCTCAGCATGTAATCTGATAACAATAGAGCCGTTTGCAAAATGATGATTTTCGTTCAGCGTCAAGGCATGCGAAAAATTTTTACCGCAGGCATATAATTGATATTCCGAGGATAAAAATTTAAGCATAACGTAGAGGTTGAGCGAAAAGGGCGTTTTGCAAGTGGCTTAATAGTTCAGACATCAGGCCGTGTTCTTACTGATTCCAGTTTTTATACTGTAATATTTACCATGTGCACACCCCCTGCAAAGTATTTGCTCGTTCTTTATAACCTCACGCCTGTCCTGAACCCAGTCGCCGCAGCTCTGGCAGACCACCCTGCTCAAGGGTTTTCCGGGCATGTCCTCTTCGGGTACACTGACCTGTACATTTTGAACAGAAAAGAGTTCTTTTTCTGGCATAATTTTATAGGCAAGGAGCTGTCGTTCGTATTTATCGATTACGTCTGCAAAATACTTTTTCGAAAGTTCACGGGAGTCTTCGCGTGCAGTGACTCTGACAGCTTCAAATGATGAAAGGTTGATAAAGGTTGCAGCCATGATGCCAAGATCCTCATGTCGCATAGTACGCTTTCCAAGACTGCAACCGGTTACCGATTGAATTGCATCGGTAGCGCAACGATCAATTTCCACGATGACATATACTTTTTTTCTGTCCCGTCCCTTCGGGTCCTGGATTCCTATTTTGCTCAAGGCGAGCAGGGCCATACGAACACCGATAACCTGACCGGCGCAGAGGTGACCATGCAACGCCACAGATTTATTTAAGCATTCTTCAAAATTTGTATGCATCGTTATCTGGATTACTCATCGGATACTGCTTTTCTGGTACCATGACTGAAGTGTTTGTCATATAATTTAGACTCAGCCTGTAAAGCATACTTACCAAAAACCGGTCCGACACAGATCATAGCCGTCTTTGTTATTCCTTCACGTTTAACACGTTGGGCAATATTTCCAAGCGTACCTGAGATAATTTTTTCATCAGGCCACGTCGCTCTTTGAACGACTGAAACAGGAGTAGCATCCGTATAACTACCATTGAGAAGATCTTCGACAACACCTTCAATCATGCCGACAGAGAGAAATATCATCATGGTTGCCCCATGTGAAGCAAGCAGGTCGAGACGCTCAGCTTCTGGCACCGGCGTTCTGCCGCCCTTTCTTGTAATTATTACCGTCTGGGTAAGTTCTGGCAGCGTGAGCTCCGCACCAAGAGAAGATGCTGATCCGAATGCAGAAGAGACCCCCGGAATCATTTCAAAATCAATATTTAATGATTCCAGGCGTACCATCTGCTCCTTGGTTGCACCATACAAGGATGGATCTCCTGTATGAACCCTGGCAACGACGCCACCCTGTTCGACACTTCCCCTGATGATATCGATAATTTGATCAAGATTAAGTCCACTTGAATCATAAATATCTGCTTTACTCATCGCGAACAACGCTTTGTTCACAAGGCTGCCTGCATAGATAATACAGTCTGCTTTATCAATAATTTTTTTACCGCGAAGTGTTATTAAATCAGGTGCCCCGGGACCTGCACCAATAAAAAAAACTTTGCCGTTTCTGGTTTCTTGATTCATGTTAACGGACCGCTCGTATGATATGGATGGGGTTGAGTTGAACTGATTGCGATTTGGGGAACGTATATCGAGTGGTTGAAACGACACTGGCATCAACCGTGTAGCCTGCATGATAGAGCAGCTTCGGTGCTGCTTCGACAGTATTTTTAATCACACCGGTCAAGACGATACGGTTTACCCCCAGATCTTTATCGCTTACATATTTTATAATTTCTGCGAGCGAGCCTCCACTGCCACCAATGAATACACAATCTGGAATTGGCAGTGTTTCTAATATTTCCGGGGCCTCACCCTGGCAAACTGAAACATTCCAGCACTTGAAGCAGGCTCTATTGTAATTGACGTTATCGATTTCATCCTGCTTCTTTTCAATAGCAAAAACTGACAAAGCTGGATTGAGTAGGGATGCTTCTATGCTGATTGAACCTGAACCCGCACCAATATCCCAAAAAACGCCTTTCGGTGGAAGTCTGAGAGCATGAATCACCGCCGCCCTCACTTCGTTCTTGGTAATTAAACCTCTGCTGTGCTTGATCTCCGACTCCTGGAGACCAAAATTAGATGACTGTTCTCGTTCATGGGCAATCCGTTGCAGAATAATAGCGTTTGGCTGATCAAAGATTTTCCCCGATACTTCCGGCAATGAACCAGAGAATATTTGTTCCTCCCTTGTTCCTAATTTTACCCCGACGTGCAGCGTATAAACATATATTTCAGCTGGTGGAAGTATGTCTATTAGATGTCGTGCGATTTTTTGTGGGGAGTTCTCCCTATCGGTGAGAATAAATATTTTATCTTTATGTAATACCGTACTCAGGTCATTAAAAGATCTTCCGTGAAGGCTTAAAAACGAAGCATCATTCCATGGGATTCCAAATCTTGCAAAACAGAGCTGTAACGAAGAAAGGGCTGGTAAAAAAACAATCTGTGTACCAGGAAATCGATTTTTGAGTGTTTGCCCAAAGCCATAGAAGAGCGGATCACCACTCGTAAACACCAAAACAGAATGAGATCCGATGGCTTCCGAAATAACATCGAGGCATTTGCTGACGGGGGCAATCTGGATCCACTGCTTGGAGCGGTTTTCATGTTCACATATCTTCTTTATACGTTCGAGCACTGAGGCAGGAGCAATAATTGTAGAACACCGGTCAATGTATTCGTCGATATACTTTTTCGGCAGGTCATCTCCGGATATTCCAACAACAATAATTTCATGTTTTATCATGCTGATTCCTAGACGCTGCAGATCAAACTGCCTGAACCATGAACAAGATGAATGGTAATTTCAGCATTGGTTAAGACCTCATAGTGCTCCTTGGCACGTTTACAGGTCCATAAAACAAGAGGAGTCTCGTTCAATTCCAGGAGCTTTTCCAACACTTCACGAGCAGTATTGGATGGTTCGAGGATTTCAAGAAGATTTTCATTTACCCCATGTTTTCGATAAAATTTCATGATCTTGGGAGTATCAAGAACTCCATGGCGGACATGGGTCTGTGGCACTTTCATTGCTCCTTTGAGCAACTTGGCCCACATGGTTGCCATATGGAGTTTCTGGTATTTATGCTTGTTGGTTTCTTTTAGGGCAAATTCAAGATAGTCACCCATCATCACAAGTGCTTCATCAGGCAAAGAAAGATGTGATTGAACACTCTTCTCAGACGAGCGTCCGGTTGATAAAATAATTTCTTTCAGTCCTGCGGCAGATGCCACGTTCATGCATGATGATATCGTCGCAGTCCACGCCTCTGCAGATACTGGTTTTACAATGCCTGTTGTTCCAAGAATTGAAATACCGCCAATGATGCCAAGTCGCCTGTTCAATGTCTTCTTTGCAAGTTCTTCACCGTGCGGCACGTTAATTATAACGTCGAGCATGGTAGTTTGATCTTCCTGCAGTTGAGTAATAGCTTCCCCCACTGCTTCTGTTATCATTTTGAGTGGTACCGGATTTATTGCAGGTTTACCGACAGCAATAGGAAGGCCAGGCTTTGTTACCGTTCCAACACCCCTGCCACCGCGGATATTGATCTTTTCTGAAGGATTTTTAATAAGCTCGGCAGTGATTCGAACAGTGGCGGAAATTATTGCGGCATTAGTAACATCAGGGTCATCACCTGCATCCTTGATAACAGCAGCCCGAGCCTCGTTTGCACCCAAATGAGCCCAGATCAATTTGAAGGTGACACGACTGCGATCGGGAAACGGTATGGTGACCTGAGTGATCTTTTCCCTGGAAAATAACACAATGGCAGCAGCTTTAGCAGCTGCTGCTGCACACGCACCTGTCGTGTATCCTGAGCGTAGTTTCTTCATTATAAAACAGAAAAGCCGCATCCCGTAAGGATTGCGGCTTTTTTAGCCTTACCAGCAGTGTTTATTACAATTGGCTTTTTTGAAACCAACTGGGTTAGGTGGTCGGGACGAGAGGATTTGAACCTCCGACCCCAGCGTCCCGAACGCTGTGCTCTACCAGACTGAGCCACGTCCCGATTTGAGTCGTACTAACCTGTATAACTAAATTAAACTGCTTGGAAATTCATGCTATAGGACTTAGTTGATAGCATCGGACAGCTTGCTACCAGCTTTGAACTTTGCAACATTTTTGGCTGGGATTTTAATGGACTTTCCTGTTTGAGGATTACGTCCAGTGCGA
Source organism: uncultured delta proteobacterium (assembly GCA_963776075.1). Taxonomy (GTDB): domain Bacteria; phylum Desulfobacterota; class Desulfobulbia; order Desulfobulbales; family Desulfocapsaceae; genus MADRE3. The sequence continues at coordinate 460,843 of CAVZLG010000006.1, read as the reverse complement.
GCTTCGCGCTTGGATACGGAAAATGTACCAAACCCGACCAAGGTGACCTTATCACCTTTTTTAAGAGCATCCGCAATTGCTGCAAGCGTTCCGTTAAGAGCTTTCTCTGCTGCTGCTTTGCTAATGTCTGCTGCACCTGCGATGCTTTCAATCAGTTCCTTTTTGTTCATGAATTCCTCCCTGCTGATTCAGTTCATTTCTCTATAACAGGCGTTACTGCACTGTTACCTTTCTCCTAGCGTTGATGCTTTAATCAAACTGGTAGTAATTGTCAAAGAAAAAACGCTTATTTTATCATTAAATATTTCCTGATGTATCAGCCTACAATCCTTTATATATGGGCTTTTACAACAGCAAACTCAGACAGCATAATTTAATCATGAACCATAATCAAGAGTTAAATCATAGAAAAGCGTGATAATGCGTTTTTTTTACGACTACCATTTTTTGAAATAAAAAATTCATCTTATTAAGACTGATCTCATAGTCTTGATAATAGGTAACAAAATACGCTTATTGTCTATTTCACCTAAACCAATCTATTCAGAACCCAATAAGAAAAAATAAATATAAATTCATTCACATTGTTTGTTATATTTCAAGAGAAGAGTGGTTTTATAGCACTATTTTTAATTGGGCTTACCCTTTTTCTGGCCCTGGTAATAGCTGAGCCGGCTCACTCAATAAAAAATCTCCGTCCTCAATCCAGCCTTTCAATAGTGTGGCTATTTCACGAGCTTTCACAACACTTGACAGCGGTGCGGTTTTAACCTGATTGCCATTTACGGTGATTACACCACTTTTAAGTTCTGCATAGCTCACTTCGCCGTAGGTCTTTGAAATTCCATTGGTGTAGTTGTGTCCATAATCAACGACCTGTGTATATAGTTCATCATCGCCCACCCCCGTGTAAGCTGCAATTTCAGCATTCAATACCGGGATTGGAACACCGAGCCCAACAGCAAGGCTATTACCATAGCCAAGAATGGATAAACCTTTGATCCAGTGATGGCTCATCTGTTTTAAGTCTCCCTGAACCATCATTGTGCCTGACGGACTTCTCGGGGCACCTTTCTCAGTGCGGGCAGTATCAGGGTTATGCTGTGTCCCGTGCCATGTGACAAATCCGATTCCTCCGCCAAGGAATATGCGCGTACCGATTCCTATCGTTTTGTATAGAGGATCATTAAATAGTGGGCTCAGTTCACCAGCACTGCAGTAGGTAGCATTTCCACATCCGGGTTTCAGCATACCCATATAGGTATAGACCGTTTTATCTGTAAGATTAACAGCACAATTATAATTCTGATATCCATTTCTCGGATTGCAGAGTAATGCGAAGGGAAGATCGGCAAGACAAATATCTTTTTTTAATTTTCTGCTCGCATAACAGTCAGTTCCATAGGCCTTTGCCTCAAGGAAAATTTTCTTTCCTTTCAGTAAGTCTTCAATGACATGACCTCCGCCATACTTAAACTCACCGGGGTATATCTTATTAAGCGGATCATCTTCAATTGGTTCAGTTGCCCCTAAATAAGCGTCAACAGCTGCAAGCCCAGCATAGGCAGGTACTTTATTCAACCAGACCTTTGAAGTCTTAATCGTCGGCGTCATCTGGCCAATATTTATGAATGCACCCGAAGAACACATCGGTGCAAAAGTACCGGTTGTTACCACATCAATTTTTCTGGCGGCATTTTCAGGACCATGCTCCTTGACAATTCCAACCATTTCCTCCGCAGTAACAACGACCGCCTGACCATTTTTTATCTTCTGGTTGATTTCATCATATGTTTTTGAAATTTTATGCTGAGTCATCTCTAATGAAATCCTCTTTTAAAAGATTTGTTATAAAGTTTGATAAAAATGTTTGAGTATTCATGATATGAACCTATAGTGGACCTTTATACCAAGCTTTTACAGCTTGACATACAATTTTCTATCTCATAGAAATATATACCCCCAGCGCAACCATTAACTATTGATTTTAAATATTTAACTTCACGATATAATGACCACTGAAAAGAAACCTAAAATTAATGATTTCAGGACAAAAATAGACACTATTGATAACGAAATTCTTGAATTGCTCAAAACACGGCTTCAATGTGCAAAAGATATTGGCAGACTCAAGGATGAAGGCAAACGGGCCAAATGGGACCCACTGAGAGAACGACAGATTTATGAACGTCTTTTTTCGATTAACCAGGAAATTTTCCCTGAAAAGGCACTGAAATCAATTTTTCACGAAATTATTACAACCTGCCGACTTTCCCAAAAGAAACAGGAAGTTTCTTATCTCGGTCCAGAGGCTACCTTTACTCACCTTGCAGGGGTTAAATATTTCGGGCACTCTGCAGACTATAAGGCTCTTGAGTCGATAGATGATGTCTTTGCAGAAGTTGAAAAAGGAAGAACCGGTTACGGTATCGTTCCGGTGGAAAACTCCATCGAGGGTGCTGTTTTCTCAACACTCGATTCATTCATGAAATACAAGGTTAAAATATGCGGTGAAGTTCGCCTTGCCATATCGCACAATCTCGTGTGCAGATCCGGAAATATTGAGGATATTCAAACAGTGGCATCTCACGCTCAACCGCTAGCCCAATGTCGTGACTGGCTCAGGGTTAACCTGCCAACGGTGCCGACACTTCCCGTTTTTTCTACCGGTGCAGCCGCACAAATGGCTGCAAACAATCCAAATATTGGTGCTATAGCATCGTCTCTCGCAATTAAGACATATGAACTACAAGTGGTTGTAAAAGGTATTGAAGATTATCGCGGAAATACAACGCGCTTTTTGGTTATCGGACCAAAGTCACCAGAATACAGCGGCGAAGACAGGACCTCGCTTTTGATTGGTACCATGGATCGTCCTGGAGCGTTAAATGAAATTTTAACCGTTTTATCCGAGGAGTCTATCAATCTTGCCAAAATTGAATCCCGGCCGATTAAAGGCAAGCATTGGAAATATATGTTCTTCCTGGACATGCTTGGACACATCGAGGAAGAGCATATTAAAACAGGTTGCAGTCGCATCAGAGAATTATGCTCATATTTTGAATGGCTTGGTTCCTATCCCAGAAGTACTGAGTCGAACGCTGATATTTAAAATATCGCTTATCATCAATACGTTTCATGACATTGCTGTTCTACTATTTTCACCTTCTGCGTTGTTGTTTTTCAAATATACAAAAATACAATGATAACCCTTGGCATAGAAACCTCATGTGACGATACCTCCGCTGCTATCCTCGAAAATGATGATAGTATACGAGCCAATATCGTCTCCAACCAGGATTCGATCCATAAACCATTCGGGGGAATCGTTCCGGAACTCGCCTCTCGCAGGCACATGGAGTGTATAACCCTTGTTGTTGACAAGGCCCTTTGTGAGGCGAATATTTCTCTTAATGATATTGATCTTGTTTCAGTAACCCAGGGGCCAGGTTTGATTGGCTCCCTGCTCGTTGGGTTTTCCTATGCCAAAGCACTATCATACACACTGGAGAAACCGTTTGTTGGCGTTGATCATATGACGGGACATATACTTTCAGCTTTTCTTGAAACAGATGTTCCCACGTTTCCGTATATTGCATTAATTGTTTCTGGTGGGACCACCGCACTCTATCAGGCTGACGGTTTTATGGATTACAAACTCCTTGGCAGGACACGTGACGACGCTGCTGGAGAAGCGTATGACAAGGTTGCACGATTGCTGGAACTTGGATATCCTGGTGGCCCGGTAATTTCCCAGAAGGCCTCAGATGGAAATCCGACAGCTCTCGATTTCCCGCGAGCATGGCTGGAAGAGAGTTCTCTTGATTTCAGTTTCAGCGGTCTTAAAACAGCAGTTATGAATCATTGTAATAACAGCCGCGTTAAAAATGACCCCCTGGACATCAATACGATTTGCGCTTCTTTTCAAGAGGCTGTTGTCGAGGTACTCGTTGATAAAACAATTTCTGCAGCAAAGCAGAGAGGGCTGGAAAAAATCGTTCTTGGTGGCGGCGTTTCAGCTAATGGACGGTTACGGGAGCAGATGAACTTAAAATGTTTCGAGGAACATCTGCAGCTCTTCCTGCCTGCACGCGAGAATTGTACAGATAATGCAGCGATGATCGCGTTTTCAGGACTGAAACATTTTCAAAATGGAATTGTCGGCACTTTGAACGATGATGTTTTTTCGCGTTCTCATCTCGGCCAGTAGAAAATGATGAATTTGGGACGGACCCGCAGATATTACTACCTGCGATTCATACGGTTAAAAGGAACCCCCCGCAGTCTTGCGCTCGGATCTGCTATCGGCGTTTTTGTCGGAATAACCCCAACAATGCCGTTTCATACTATCGTTATCTTTGTTCTTACTATTTTTACCAGATCATCGTTTATTGCAGGCTTAATTGCCAGCTGGGTCGTCTGTAATCCACTCACCTACATTCCCCAATATTACCTAGCCTTGAGAATTGGGAGCCTGGTGACCCCATACGAACTCAGCTGGGGCCAAATTAAGTCGGTTCTTGAAATCGTTCTTTCCGATGTTTCGTTTTCAACAAGAATGAGCGCATTACTGAACGTCAGCTACGAGGCTATTATTGTTATGTGCATAGGGGGAATTATCCTCGCTCTTCCCTTTACAATCATCAGCTATTATTTGTCATACATGACGTTTATCAAGATAAGAAATAAGAGACTGGAAAAACGAATCTTGCATTGATTCATCGCTTCCGTTTGAGAATTTACTATGTCGTCAGACAACAGCCCGAAACGATCCCTTACCAGACATGGCCTCGCTCCTTCCAAAAAGCGGGGGCAGAATTTTCTTGTTAATCCCTCTACTGCAAAAAGAATTGTCTCATTAGGCAACTACAATGACAGCGAGCGTGTCGTTGAAGTTGGTGTTGGATTAGGCGCCCTGACGAGAGAGCTTGCCTCGCAGGTTCAAAAAGTCATCGGAATCGAGATTGACAGTGGCATTATCCGCTATCATAAAACCGAAAATGATCTTCCCGACAATGTTTTGCTGATCCATGAAGATATTCTCAAAATAGATTTCGCTCTGCTTGCTCAGCACACAAACATACCCTTTAAAATAATCGCAAATCTTCCCTACTCCATTTCAAACCCCTTTATTTTTAAGCTCATCGAAAACAAGCATTACATCTCAAGCGTAATCGTCATGCTTCAAAAAGAGGTCAGTGACAGGCTGACCGCTCTACCTGGAACAAAAGCATATGGCATCCCGACCATACTTCTTGGAAGCTTTGCACGAGTAACCAAACATATGCTGGTTAAACCTGCGGAATTCCATCCCCGCCCTAAAATTGATTCCGAGGTGATAGAGATTGATTTTTTGCAACGTACCATCGATTTTTCCATGGCCAATTATCATCGTATCGTCCGATCTTCTTTCAGCAACCGAAGAAAAACCATACAGAACAACTTGAATAACCCATCACTGTTCCCTTCCATTTCACCGAAGGATCGAGACCTGATAAAGAAATCTGTCCTGCAGATTTTATCTAACAGTATGATTGATCCTCAAATTCGTGCCGAACGATTAACGATTCAGCAGTTTGAAGAACTAACTGCTGTATACGAGCGATTTCTTTCATCAAATGCATAACTTTGTCTTTCACAACCCGGTAAAGGTCATTTTCGGGAAGAATGCGATAAGTCAGCTGGGCGCTGAGGTTAGTCCATTCGGCAACAAAGCATTGCTCGTATACGGTAATGGCTCGACAAAGGATAACGGCATACTCGACCAGGTCACTCATCAACTGAATAGAGCAGATTTTGACTATATCGAATTCCCAGGAATCCAGGCAAACCCTCTGTTGTCCAATGTCTATCAGGGTATTAATATCTCACGTGAACATGGTTGTAGTGTCATTATCGGTGTTGGAGGTGGTTCGGTTATCGATACAGCAAAGTCAATTTCTGCAGGCGTCCATGTTGCGTTTGATATATGGAAATTATTCACAGGAAAAAAAAGTGTAAAAGAGACGTTACCGGTTATAGCCGTGCCGACCATAGCCGGGTCTGGTTCTGAAACCAATAATGGTATTGTCCTGACTCACGATGAAAAAAAATTGAAATTTGGTTTTGGTCACAGGAAACTTGTTCCAGCCGTGTGTCTTGCTGACCCGGTCTCCACCTTTAGTGTTCCTCCAAAGCTGACCGCATATGGAGCGGTTGATACGTTCACACACTGCCTTGAAGCATATTTATCAACTGCTTATGTCACATCTGAGTTACAGATCGGATTTATAGAAAATATCTGTAAAACCGTTCTCGCCTCCTGCTCATCTGTTCTGAAAAATCCTCAATCATACGACGACCGGGCCGCATTACTGTGGGGTTCCTCCCTTGCATTGAGCGGAGTTACAACATCAGGCCTTGGCAAAATAAGTTACCCAATTCATCTCCTGGCTCACTCACTGTCAGCTCAACAAGCCATTTCCCATGGAGCAGCACTGGCTGTTTTCATGCCTGGCTGGTTGAGAGTAAATTATCATCGTATTAAAAATCGACTTGCACGGTTTCAAGAAACGGTCTTTGGGCTTCACGCTGGTACCAGTGAATATAAGGCTCAAAGATCAATAGAACTCATTGAAAAATGGCTGTTGAGCATTCATTGCAATATCCGTCTGAGCGATCTTGAAAATGCTGATATTAATGAATCTGAAATGCTGGACCACGCCCTTTTACAGTCTAAAATCTGGCGTATGTCTGAATATGACAGGCAGGCCCTTGAAGCTATAATCAAAAGGTGTCAATAGTTCTTCGGTCTGGTACTATTTGGGTGTTATTAAACGAAAACATAACGTATCCTGTTGCTGTAAAAATGCACACGGTCAACGCCTTGTAATCGTCTCTTTTTGGATATGCTTGTTTGAAAGAGAGTATTGTGGACCTCATTAACAGGAAATCATCCCTATGATCTTCAAGCAGACGACAGCTCACTCCGACCCTCGTTTTAAAATCTTTCATGAACTGATGAATCATAAAATCAGAGAGATTTTATTTATTTCCAGCCCGTATGATGCTTGGGTGATGGAAAAAGATCGAGGCCTCTCAGAGGCGATCGTTATGGAGTACCAGGGTCTTAATCTCAGTCACCCTCCAAGGATCAATTGGGTAGCATCTATTGAAGAAGCCGCCTCTGCTCTCAAAGAAAAATCTATTGATCTCATTATTATCATGTCGCAGGCTGCTGAATTTCAGTTTGATGAAGTCTACCGGCTGATCAGAAAACCACACCCATATATTCCGATTGTCCGGCTCTACCATCGAGCTCCAGGATACCTGGTTTCAAATAATCAGGATGGTGTTCCGTTCACTCCTGAACGAACACTCATGTGGAGTGGCGACACAAAACTTTTACTGGCCGTTATCAAGAGCATAGAAGATCAAATAAACAGTGTACAGGACACTTCACTTGCTGCTATTCGTGTCATTATTTTTGTTGAAGACTCCCCGGATTACCTGGCGTCTCTGCTTCCTCTTCTCTATCAGGAACTGGTAAGTCAGACCCAGACGGTTATGGAAGAGGGCTTAAACCATGAGCATCGCTTACTGGCGATGAGAGCTCGTCCCAAGATTCTCATTGCTGAAACGTTTGAAGAAGCGGCAACGCTTTTTGAGACGTTTGAACCCTATGTGCTCGCGGTTATTTCAGACGTTCGGTTTCCAAGGTCCGGGAAAAATGATGGCGGTGCTGGTATTCGTTTGTTGAAAACGATCCACAGAAAACGTTTTGACATCCCCCTTCTGCTCACGAGCTCTGAACCTGAAAACAGGGAAAAAGCATCGACGATCCCCGCAGAATTTATAGATAAGAATTCATCCAACCTGCACGATGAGGTTCATACCTTTTTCCTCCACAAGCTTGGATTCGGCCCTTTTCTCTTTGAGACACCTGAAACAGGAACTATTGTCTCAGCGACAAATTTATTCAGCCTGGAACAGGGACTGCGCTCCATGCCTGACCAGGTATTCTATGACCACTGGGTTAATAATGATTTTTCCAGATGGCTCTTCACCAGAGCGGAGACATTGCTGGCAACCGAACTTCGAAGTGTAACCAAAGAACATTTTAACGATGATCTCACTGAAATGAGGAAATATCTCTACAGGAAATTTCATGACTGGAGGTTACAGCGTCAAAAAGGAGTTCTTGTAGAATTCGACGATGACGATTTTGAACAAGAAACTGAGTTTGTAAAAATTGGCGGCGGCTCTCTTGGCGGAAAAGCCAGAGGTCTGGCATTTTTTTCCTCATGGCTCGATGAATACCCGGATCTCAGGAACAAATTCAGCCAACTGGATATCTTAATACCCCAAACACTTATTATCACAACTGAATGTTTTGAGGATTTTATCAGGAGCAACAATCTCAGACGATTGTCACGGATTGATTTGCCAAATGAAGAAATTTCCGACTTATTTCTCAGTGGCCAATTTTCAGATAGGCTTAGAAACCAGCTGAGAATCTATCTTGAACATGTGACCTGCCCTGTTGCAGTTCGCAGTTCAAGCCTGCTTGAAGATGCAAAATATCGCGCCTATGCAGGCCTCTACAACACCTATATGCTTACCAACGACAGCAAAGATCAAGAGCAGCGGCTCGAGCAACTGGTCAATGCTATCAAAATGGTCTTTGCCTCAACATATTACCGTGAACCAAAAGCCTTTTCTAAGCGAGTTGGAAATCGAATTGAAGAGGAGAGGATGGCTGTTATCGTTCAGCAGGTTGTCGGCAGCAATTACAACGGTTTTTTTTATCCCGCAATTTCAGGGGTTGCGCAGTCTTACAACTTTTATCCTTTTGCTCGTTTACGTCCGGAGGACGGGGTAGCAACAATAGCCTTAGGGATGGGCAAAGCGGTAACTGAGGGTGAAAAATGTCTTCGATTTTCACCAAGCGCTCCTCAAGTTCTACCGCAATTTTCCACTGTCGATGATATTTTGAAAAATTGTCAACGAACGTTTTACGCTTTAAAGATGAACAGTTCAGACATGAGTCTTGAGCCTGACGACTCTATCACCCTTGTAAAAAGAAATGTCGCTGAAGGGGTAAATGAATTTCCTGTACAGATTCTGTCAAGTACCTATGACCCTCAGGAGCACCGAATAAGAGATTCATATTCCAGCAAAGGTACTCCTGTTTTAACGTTTTCCTCGGTTTTAAAATATGGTTCAATCCCTCTTGCTGAAATTTTGCAGGAATTATTGTCTGCAGGGCAGAAAGGGATGGGCGGTCCCGTTGAAATTGAGTTTTCCATTATTCTTTCCAATGACCAGAATGTAAAACCTCAGGTCTTCATTCTGCAGATACGACCAATGGGGTCACGGGAAGAAGCGATGATGGTTGATATCAATACCAGCGACACGGAATCCTATTTCTGTCTTTCCCACAATGCTCTTGGTAATAGTATCAATAACGAGATCCATGACATAATCTACGTTAAACCAGCTCTTTTCGATCCATCGAAGACAGTAGAAATTGCCAGTGAAATCTCCCATCTTAACGGAATCATAAATAATGAGGGACGAAAATATCTGCTGGTGGGACCGGGCAGATGGGGGTCTGCCGATCGCTGGCTTGGCATTCCTGTCAGCTGGGGGGATATCAGCGGTGTCGGAGGAATTGTGGAGACCTATCATCCCAAGATAAACGCAGAACCGTCTCAGGGATCCCACTTTTTCCATAATATTACATCATTGGGAATAAATTATTTAACCGTTGCCGATCTAAAAAATGACTTCATTGACTGGGACTGGATATCATCTCTGACCTTAGAACATGAAACGAAATACATTGCTCATGCGAGAAGAGATTTTCCCTTTGTGTTGTGTGTCGACGGTCGAAACAGCATAGGAGCACTGTATAAGTGATACAGGCTGGCTCCCTCACGCCTTTATCGCTCCTCCTGCTCTCCACAAAGCTAAAAAAACAATTGCTAAAATTCCAAAACGTTAAGGTATAAACCTTTTTCTATCTTATCGTAATATACTAATATTATTATAGTAATTTAATTACCCAATGTTATCATGAACATAACCAACAATGGAGTTTTTTTTCTTGACTATAAGCCGCAAGCATTTATATTCTCAGCACTATATAGACAGAAATCGTTATTAAAAAAGCATATAATCCTGTCTTCTTAACAACGCATATCGAAGAACATTTGTTACGCTTTTTGATAAATGTTCCAGGTAAATTCGGATAAAAAATCAGACTCCCGTGAAGTTAACGCGAATTGAGTAGTTGCTGAACGCTGAAGGGAGAAAAGTACATGACATTACTCGAAGCAATACTCTGGCTCACACTCAATGTATATCATGAAGCACGATCAGAGCCGCAGATTGGCCAGGTCGCCGTCGCTCATGTGACACTCAACAGAGCAAACAAAGGGAAATTGCCGGTTAAAGAAGTTGTCAGGCAACCGTATCAGTTCAGCTGGACGTTCCAGAAAGATTCATATATCCCCGATGATCCGACCGCATTCCTCAAATGTCTGCAATCAGTATATATTGCCCTGCAGACAAATGATTTCACAAAAGGTGCAACCCACTATCACCTAGAGTCAGTCACTCCGTATTGGGCATCAGATTACACCTATGTCGCCCAATACGGTTCTCATAAATTCTACAAATAATCAATAGCTGTCTTCTTAGCTTGCGTTACGCTGCTGCAGCTTTTGTCAGTGCAGTTTCAAATTCCAATAACCGCTTTTCAGTCATCTTTACAGATACTGGGTATACAAGTGTTCTTGAGAGCAGATCCGCTGATTTAGGTAAGGCTGCAGGGTCATAAACTACACGTTTTCGCCCGCCTGCTTCAATGAAGGGCCAGCCGCTTTTTGCAAGCGTGGCTCCCGCCATGAGATGTTCCCATTTCGGATAGAAATGCCAGGTGTTGTCCGCCCAGCATATTGGGGCCATACCTTCACCTTGAAGAATTTTCTGTACTATTACTCGATGCTCAAGGCTCTCCAGAATAAAAGCAAAAAATGTTGCAGAATCTCCAGATTCATCAACCTGCGAGCGAAATCTCACTCCGGGAATAGTAGAGGCAGTTTCTATTAATCGCAACTTATGCGTTCGCTGGGCGGAGACCATGGAATCGAGCTTAGCCAACTGGGCAATTCCAATAGCCCCCTGAAGTTCCATCATCCGGTAATTAGAACCAACAAAGTTTCTGCTTTCGCCACCACGCCCCCCTGGGTTCACTGCATGATCATGTCCGTGGTCATGATACTCGGACATATTTCTAAAGAGATCTTCACGGTTGGTAATAACCATGCCACCTTCACCCGTAGTCATCGTCTTTACTGAGTCAAAAGAGAACGTCCCACAGGCGCCGAAAGAACCAAGATGTTTCCCGCGAATTCTTCCGCCGGCTGCCTGGGCGGTGTCCTCAAGAACGGGAATATCAAATTGATTGGCGATTGCCACTATTTCAGTAATCCGTGCAGCGGAACCAAGCATATGCACCGGAACAATACAGCGGGTTTTATCTGTTATCTTCTTCTTTAAATCCTCTGGGTCCATGTTAAGCGTTTCGTCAATTTCTGTAAAAACAGGAATAGCGCCAACCTCTAGGATTGCTTCCCAGGTCGCTACAAAAGTGAAACCCTGGGTTATCACCTCGTCTCCAGCGCCAACGCCCAAAGCAATGAGCGCCACCTTCAGGGCTGCTGTACCGGAAGTTACTGCCTGGGCGAATCGGGCGTCGGTGTACTGTGCAAATTTTTCTTCAAATTCCTTAACCTTGTAAACCCCTTTCCGTTGTTCTGCAAATTCATAACGGAACAACACCCCTGTATCCAAAACATCCATGATCTGATCTTTTTCTTCCTGACCAAATATTTCAAAACCGGGCATTTGAGTCCTCCTTCTGTAATATATCTGTGATTGCGGATTAAAAAAATTTTGTTAATAGTTTCTGTTAGATCGTAAAATAGTGTGCGATGAGAAAACCAAAGCCAGCAGCACTATCGGTATTTACGCTTACACTAATGTACGGTCAACCGGGGCAGCATGCACAAAGATTCAGATTTTGTATCTAAGCGACATATTATCGATCAGTCTTATTCTGCCGTTGATTTTAATTGCACCGGCAACCCTGCATTCACCATCGATTCTTGATTTTGGTTTAAGTGTTGAAGAATCAACTATCGTCATATAGTCAACTGAACATTCTGTATATGCATGGATAAGTTTCTCCGCTGATTGCAGTAACGGTTTGGAGGCGAGCAGAGTATCAGACGTTTCGACCTGTTTCCGTATCATGTCGAGCGCCTTGAAGAGAACGGGAGCAACGCTTCTCTCATTTGGTTCCAGATAGGCATTTCTCGAACTCATAGCAAGCCCGTCTGGCTCTCTGACAATTTCATGCCCAATGATTTCCACTGGGAAATTCAAATCTGTTACCATTTTCTTTATAATTGCCAGCTGTTGAAAATCTTTTTCACCGAAAACAGCCATATCCGGTTCAACAATATTAAAGAGTTTGCTGACCACAGTCGTAACACCTTTGAAATGTTCAGGTCGATTGAGACCACACATTCCTTGAGCCAACTCTGGTACCTGAACTGTCGCCTGGTGATTTTCTTGATATATTTCAGAGATCCCAGGGCAGAAAAGTAAATCAACACCTGCGTTTTCAGCTCGTCTAGAATCACCCTCAAGGTCCTGAGGATATTTATCCAGGTCCTCGCCTGGTCCGAATTGAGTGGGGTTTACAAATAAACTGACAATGACTTTATCAGCAATCTGCCGACCCTTTTTCATTAAGGCAATATGGCCTTCGTGAAAAAAGCCCATGGTCGGCACGAGACAGATGGAAAAGTCTTTTTTCTGCCACTTTTTTATAATGTCACGGATTACTGTGATTTTAGATTCCGTAATCACAACATCGCTTTAAGCCGGGCAATTTTCTCTTCAACCAGGCTTTTTTGACTCCGCTCTGTTACATTCATAAGTGTTGCGAGATATTCTTCATAGATTTCGAGCGCTTTCTTGTTGTTCCCTTGCTCCTCACTGATTCTCGCAAGTCCTAAATAGCCCAATTCCTGATAGCCTTCGATGAGTTTTAATTTTTCATATTCAATTGCAGCTTCAGAAGCGTTACCGCTTATCTCATATCCCTGGGCAAGACCAATGGTGACGAGGGCAAACAGCGGGGAAGATTTGTCGATCTCAGCGACAACCTCTTTATATATGGTAAGCGCTTCTTCTTTCTGATCGCTCTTCAGCATTTCTTGAGCTGCATTAATTTTTGCCCATTGTGCCGATGATGTGCCTGAAAATTCGCTTGAAACTGACTTGAGTTGATCAATTTTCGCCTGGGAATCTTCGATATCAACAGCAAGAGAAAGAGCAGACGAGCCCTCTTCTATTTTTTTACCTCGATAGGAATGATACAGGGACCAGGCAACAACTATAATGACAATTGTGGCGATACCGATTTGTACCAATCGTTTATTTTCTCTTACAAAAGTAACAACAGCGGGTGGAAGATTAAGTTGTTCAAGAACACCGCCTAAATCGGCCTTCTCACTCTCTTCTACGTGAATTTTTTCAAAGGCACTTCTCTCAGACATTTACAGCCTCCAAATTACTATAATGTTAGCTCATCAATTTTTGTGTAAACCTGCGCAGACATTTATAGTATAAAAGCTAACAGGTGTCTATCAGTAAAAGCGGCTCCATTCATTCTAAACCCATACACAGACAGATGTTAGCAGAGAAATATCAAAGAAACATTAAAACCGTCAGTCAAATTACAAAAGAGATAAAATCTCTTTTCGAACATCGATATCAATTCGTTCGAATTTCTGGTGAAATATCAAATTTGCGCACGCCCCATTCCGGCCACCATTACTTTAACCTCAAGGATGAAAACGCCCAGATACGAGCAGTACTTTTCAAAAATCAGGCACGGTATCTTGAAAAACAGCTATCAGACGGACAACAAATTATTTGCGACGGCAGAATCACGATCTATGAGCCACGAGGTGAATACCAGATAGTCATTGATTCTGTTGACTTCCGTGGCTCTGGTCATCTTCAGATTGCTTTTGAGCAATTGAAAACAAAACTGTCGAACGAAGGGCTTTTTGATCAGGGATTAAAACAGAAGCTTCCAGAATATATTGAAAGAATCATCCTTATAACTTCTCCTACCGGAGCTGCAGTTCATGATTTTCTTTCTGTATGCTACAAACGTAAAGCCAACCTCTCAATTCAACTCCTACCGGTACGCGTACAGGGTGATGAATCAGCCGCCGAAATTGAAGCTGCTCTTGGGCTGGCTGAAAGCCTCAAACCCGACGTTATCGTCATATGCCGGGGTGGTGGGTCAATTGAGGATTTATGGGCGTTCAATGAAGAACGTGTTGCAAGAGCGATCTTCAGGTGCTCAATACCGATTGTTTCAGCCGTTGGGCATGAGACCGATGTTACCATTGCCGATTATTGTGCCGATTTTCGATGTGCGACACCAACTGCTGCTGCAGAAATAGTAGCGGCTGAGTCACAGGAATTTCAGAATAGAATAGACAGATTGATTCAACGGATTGCACGGACCGTTCATTGGCAACTGGAAGCAGTCCAGTATCGTGTTTCAAAAGCCAATCGCTTTCTTTCAACATTTGATGCCGCATTTTACACAAAAACGATGCAGCTTGACGGGCTCAGGATGCGTCTTTCAGATATTATGTCGCTCCTCATTATTCAGAAAAAAGCGAGTTTGCAGCATCACACATCTCAGTTGGAACAATTATCGCCTGCGCACAGACTTCACATTTATCAGGTTAAACTGGAATTCTGTATAGACAAATTGAGGAAAGGGATAGAATCTCAGATAGAAAGAAAACTATCACGATTTCAGGAAACGGCGGCAGTCCTTGATTCAGTGAGCCCGCTTGCCACTCTATCAAGAGGCTATTCTATAGTCTCAAAACCGCTGACGGGTGAAATAGTTACCAATGTCGATCAGGTGGGCGGTGAAGATTCAGTCAACATACGACTGCATAGAGGAACACTTACCTGCAGAGTCGTCAGACGCAGCTGAGATGAACGTTTCGAGGATAGTAGTGAGTGAGGAAAAGAGCGTAACAGTGTTCATAAACCAGAACTCGTCAACGACGGGTGTTAAACGAGCTCCGGCACAAGGAATTAGAGAAGCTCCAATCCAGAAAAAAAGTACGAAATTTCAAAAGCTGCTGTTTCCATGGCATCCGATCCATGGGTAGCATTTTCTCCGACAGAAGAACCAAATTCTTTTCTCAGCGTACCTTCTGCAGCTTCGCCCGGATTTGTTGCTCCCATGAGGTTGCGCCATTTTTTAATTGCTCCCTCTGCTTCAAGCACCATGACGATACAGGGTCCGCTGCTCATAAAATCGGTCAGCTCATCAAAAAAAGGCCGATCCTTGTGAACATAATAAAATCCCTGGGCTTCTCGTTTGCTCAGAAATAGCTTTTTGAGTCCCACAATCTTGAAGTCTTCCTGGTATATACGAGTGATAATTTTACCTGCATTGCCTGCTGAAAATGCATCAGGCTTAATAATGGCAAATGTTTTTTCCATTTGAAATTTCCTCTTTGTTTAGAATAATATTGGCATGACCGATCACCTGTAGCATCACTGAAAATATTTGTCAAGACGAAGCTCAACGTGATGAAACCTGGAGCAGGTTATTCAGCGAGCCTTATGAGTGCATTGACGATAGCAACAGCAACAGGTGTTCCACCTTTGCGTCCTTTACAGGTGATGAAAGGATAGTCCTTCTCCTGAAGTATTGCTTTAGACTCTGCTGCATTTACAAAGCCCACTGGAACCCCAACGAGTAAATCAGGATTAATAACGCCACTTTCTATCATCAGCATGGCTTTAACGAGAGCAGTCGGTGCATTTCCTATTGAAATAATACCGACATTTTCACTTTCAATTTTGGCTAATGCCGTTTCTGTACGGGTTTTCCCTTCTCGCCTGGCCTCTTCTGCAATCATCCGGTCATTAATGTGACAGATGACCTTGCCACCGTGCCTGGCGAGCATCTTCTCACTTATTCCTGATGCAGCCATGGTTACATCGCAGTAAATGTTTTTGCCTGACCGGATGGCAGCAACTCCTTTTCTTATTGCTTGTGAATGAAATAAAAGGCTATGGGCGAAGGAAAAATCTCCGGTGGCGTGAATGACTCGCTGGATGACTTTAAAGGTATCTGTATCAAGTTTTCGCCGATCAAGCGTTGTTTGATCGTGAAACTCATTTTCGATTATCTTAAAACTTGCCTGTTCAATTTCCTGGGGATCTATTTTGGTTAATCGTTTCATAGTATTATCGAGAATGTGAAGTGAAATAATCATACATGAAATCAGCAATTTCAGGATTTCTCCCAAAATGAAGATGTATATAGCTTCCAATAGCAGAACCGAGATAATATCCTTCACAGGAATTATTATCAAGTTCGTAAAGTCGAGCAATTGTATCTGTCTGGTTTTCTCTATCACTTTCAACCATGTGAGAGTAATGAAATTCATGACCATGCAACCGAGTACCTTCTTTGCCTAAAAAAGAGCTCTGCAACAGACTTACACTGCGATAGCCGAGTCTTCTCAAACGCTTGTCCATAAGTGCTTTAAACGGGAATAATCCGGCCATGGAATAAACAGAACCATTCATATCAACAAGTTTGTCACATAAGTACATAAAACCGCCGCATTCTGAGTAGATTGTAACGCCCTGATCATGTTTTTCCCTGAGGCTCTCCAGCATTGCACCATTTCGGGAAAGTTCTTTTGCAAACAATTCAGGATATCCCCCGCCAAGATAAATGAGCTTACACTGTCGGGGTATTTCATGATCATAAAGCGGGCTGAAGGTCCTTAATGTAAATCCGGCCCTTTCAAATATTTCAAAATTTTCCTTGTAATAGAAGCAAAATGCCTCGTCAGATGCGACGCCAATTTCGATTTTGGCAGATACAGGAGGCCGTGCCGGGATATTGACTTTTTCCTGACATGTCTCATTACTCTCTGATTCGCAACTCAGCAGCAGGTCTATCCGAAGGTTTTTTTCTATGGAATCGGCAAGGGCTGCCAGGGTGTCTTCTGAAAGTGGATTCTCATCTCCCATATGCAGTCCCAGGTGTCGTTCAGGAATTGTAAAGTTGATATCGCGAGGCATAAATCCAATAACGGGTACAGAGCTTTTTTTCAGAACTTCCTCCTCTATCAGACGCTTATGCCTTTCAGAGCCGATTCTGTTAAAAATTACTCCTGCGAGGTTAACATCAGGGTCATAGTTATGAAAACCCTCCAGAACTGCCACAGCGCTCTGGGCACATGATTGAGCATCGATTATCAGGATGACGGGGATCTTGAGCAGTTTGGCAAGGGACGCGGTACTGGCACTTCCCCCGTCAAATAGCCCCATAACTCCTTCCACTAAAGATATGTCTCTGGATACAGCATGCTCGTAGAACGTGCGCTGACATGCCTGACTCCCCATCATTTTCAGGTCAAGATTATATGAGGTTCTGTTGGTTATGGATTTGTGAAGGGTCGGATCGATAAAATCAGGCCCACACTTGAACGGCTGAACAGCAATACCCCTGCGAACAAGCGCAGCTAAAATGCCAACGGTCAAGGTGGTTTTGCCAGCACCGCTTTTGGTCGCGGCTAAAGTAAACGCTCTGATTGTATTCATCGTAACATCATCGTGCATACGTTGTAGACGAGCAGGAGAACAATAAAAAAGATAAGAGCTGAAGTGAGACTCAACTTATTTGTATAGTTTATATCATCGGGTGTTACACTATTTTGGCCGGCACCAATGAGATGCCCTTCTGTTTTCTCGCCAAAATAAATGGCCGCTCCTCCGAGTTCAATATTTAATGCTCCAGACACAGCTGCTTCCGGATAGCCGCTATTGGGGCTGGTGTTCTTCAAGCGATCCCTGTAAAGTATTTTTGCTGAATTTTTATAGTCCAGCCTGAGGAACCAGGCAGCCAGCACAATTGCTATGGAGCTGATTCTCGCGGGAATATAGTTTACGAGATCATCGAAACGAGCTGCCATCCAGCCAAATTCAATATATCTGGAGTTTTTATATCCGAACATTGAATCCATGGTATTTACTGTTTTATAAAAATATGCACCAAACACTGCCCAGATTATCGGTTCAAAAATTATTCTCCCAAAAAAAAGCGCGCTCAGAACCGCCCAGAAGAGTGGTGCGGTAACACCATCCACCAGATTCTCGGCTACTGATTCGACACATGCCCGTGATATCTCAGGTTCATTCATGTCTGAGGTCTCCCTGCCGACGAGAAAGGACACGTCACGGCGAGCCTGAGGGATATCTGATCTGGCCAGTGATGAATGGACCTGGTTGCTGTGAGTAAACAAATCACCTGCGGCAATAGAAAAATATAATAAGATCACTGCGACTATAACTGATATATGACTGCTGATTTGGGATAGAAAATAAAAAAGCAGAAAAAGGATTGAAACGGAACTACCAAGAACAAGAAAAAAAGTTATGATTCCGCAAAATTTCATGCCAAGGGCAGCAAACAGTTTTCTGGACAAAAACTCGAACATATTACAGAGTGTACCAATTGCCCTTACCGGATGATAGAGCCATTTTGGATCTCCACAAATTAAATCGAGACCGAAAGCAATCGATATTTGTAATGAGAATATCACGCGGCCTGCTATCGCTCCATAATTCGATAAATTTCATCCATATCGAAACATGATCTGACTGTATCAGCCAAATCGTCCAGGCTTTCATCCAGATTATACGGTGCGAGAACTCTGTTTTCCCTGGACAACCCTTTTCGCTGACGAAGGTCATCAATGAACCATCGTCTGAATATATCTTCATCGAAGAGACCATGAAGATATGCTCCCCATACTCGACCATCAAAGCTTGAAGAACCACAGACGGAGCCATCACTGAAACTGAGAACGGGCGGTTCACCTCCCTCGGTGATACCGTGGTGAATTTCGTAGCCGGTTATCTTCTTGCCGGAAGACAGGTGTATCCCTTCTTTTCGTTGAAGCGTTTTTTCACGATTAAGCATTGTGTCGATGGCGATCAGACCAATTCCATCTATTTCATGACGTGTCGTCTCGATCTTGTATGGATCGGCCATTTTTCTGCCAAGCATCTGATAACCACCACAAATTCCAACAATGACACATCCTTTATTTGCACGGTTGGAAATTACTTCAAAAAAGCCTCTGTCTTTCAGGTAGTGAAGGTCACCACCGACATTTTTTGAACCGGGAATGATTATCGCGTCTGGATTATTAATTTCTTCACTTCTCCTGATGATTTTCAGATTTACATCAGGTTCATAATAGAGGGAGTCAATATCTGTGAAATTGGATATATGAGGTAAGTCTATAACACCAATTTCAACCTGGTCGTCACCGGTTTCCCTGTTTTGGTAAAAACCTTCTTTCATCGAGACTGAATCTTCCTGGGGCACAGAGAGATCAGTAATATAAGGCACGACACCGACGACAGGTTTACCCGTATGACTGGCAATAAAATCATGGGCCTCGGTAAGTAATGATTCGTCCCCCCTGAATTTGTTCACCACAAACCCTGAAATTAACTTTCTTTCCCATTCTTCAAGAACATCCATGATACCCGCAAAAGAGGCATAAACTCCTCCCCTGTCAATGTCGCCAACGAGAAGGACCGGTGAATTTGCATAGGCAGCCATCTTCATGTTGACGATATCATGTTTTTTAAGGTTTATCTCACCCGGTGAGCCAGCACCCTCCAGTACAACACAATCATACTGTCCTGCAAGTTCATCATAACTATTGGTGACCGATTTCCAGGCCGTTGACTTATAACAATGATATTCCTTGACATTCATGTTTGCGACCGGTCTGCCGTTTACGATTACCTGACTGCCTGTATCGCTGTTTGGTTTAAGCAGAATTGGATTCATCCTCCAGTCCGGATCAAGTTTTGCAGCCATGGCCTGCACCACCTGTGCCCGCCCCATTTCCATCCCGTCACGAGTAACATATGAATTTAAAGACATATTTTGAGATTTAAATGGAGCCACACGTAAACCATCCTGCAGAAAGATACGACAAAAAGCTGCCGTGAGAATGGATTTCCCGGCATTGGACGATGTTCCCTGGAACATCAAAGAACGGGCGCTTTTGTTTTTCGTTTTCGGCGAGCGCTTTTTTGAGCCGAACAGTATTTTTAAATTATCCAGTAAGAGCTGGTTTTCTTTTCGGGTACGAATCGCAACTCTAAAGAATGATTGATCAAGCCCTGTATAATTGCCACAAGTCCGTATGAGAATATTTCTCTTGAGTAATTTACGGGCAATACCCTCTGCAGAACTTCCATCAACGAGTTTCAGTAAGATATAGTTTGCGGTAGAAGTAAAAACCTTCAATTGTGGGATAGCCTGCAATGCCCCATGCATTTCGTTGCTGAGTTCACTGCATTTAGACCTGCTCATAGAGCTGTATTCGTGATCTGACAGCGCCTTGGCCCCGATTTTCTGTGCCAGGGTGTTTACACTCCATTGCGGCATGAAGGCTGCAAGTCTTTCCGCGTAATGAGAGGGGAAAATCCCAAAACCAATTCGCAAACCAGGTACAGCAAAAAATTTTGTTAGAGAATTCAGTGTGATAACGTTGTCGATCTGTCCGCCCACAGTCGAATGTTCCTGCTGGAAATCAAGAAAAGCCTCGTCAATTATAAAAAGGGTATCCGGGTGACGTCGGGCAAGCTGAATAATAATCTGCTGGCTGATAAATGTCCCGACAGGGTTTGATGGATTACCAAAAATCACCACGTCATTGCCCTTCAGGTTCTCTGAAATTTCTTCAGGCGCAATGGCAAAGCCTTCAGGCTCAGACAGGTAGAGAGGTGTAATATCAAAACCATGCTTTTTAAAAACAGCTAAATAATCCACATAAGAAGGGACAGGAATGATTACCCGGCGTCTTGAAATAATTTGAGGAATCAGGTGTAACAGTTCGGTGGTGCCGTTCGCTGGTATGATGAACTCTTTTCCAACCTGATATTTTTCACTGATGGCATCGACAAGCTCAGTCGCATCCGGGTCCGGATAGTGAGTAATGAGTTCCAGTTCCTTGTTAACCAGCGATCTCAACCAGGGAGGTGGGCCACATGGATTGATATTGGCACTGAAATCCAGGACTTTATCGACTGCAAGTTTTTTTTCATTTAACAGCTTGTATATATTGCCACCATGTTCGGGTAAGGCAGCCATAGAAATAGCAGGAGATTGGTTTTCTTTTTTCATATTTCAGCAAGATTTGAAATTCATAAATTGGTACAGAATGCGATTAATACCATGGTTTCTGTTATTTCGCAGACTGCTCCAAGCGTGTCTCCCGTCGCGCCCCCTATTTTTTTTCTGCATACCCAGGAAAAAACAGCAACCGAGACTACCAGCGTCAGGCTGAGCATGATACATTTAGTAGGAATGAGAACGGTTGTTACAGTGATAAAAAAGAGCGCTGAGAAAAATGCAGCCCATCGATTATTACCAGAATAAAAAAGAACGCCAAGCCCTTCATTTTTGCGCGCATAGGGTAAAAGCGCCATCATCAAAATGATAGACGTTCTTCCCGCCACTGGAGCAATTATCAAGGCAGAGTAAATATTTGTCGGATCGAGCGCTGCAATTGAGGCTGTTTTTAATAAAAAGACAACAGAAAGAGCAGCTGCACCCATTACTCCAATCCTGCTGTCCCGCATTATCTCAAGGCATTTTTGGGCTGGCCGAGCACTTAACAAGCCGTCACAGCTATCGGCAAGACCATCGAGATGTAAAAAACCTGAAGCGAGTGACAAAAAGATAGTCAGGAGTACTGCGACAACACCAATTGGTAACGCATTTACCAGAAAAAACGCACCCAGAGCACTGAAGCTTCCAATCAGCAAGCCGGTGAAGGGAAAGTAAAATAGCGCTCCACCAAAAAACGAAGTATCGTTTTCCCCCGAGCCGGGAAGAGGCAGAATGGTGAGGAATCTGATGGCGGCCAGCAAACTTTTGAACGGATGACTAATAGCTGGATGCTTCATGGTCGCCTTTTCAGTTGAAGTCGATACATTTACTTGTCAGCTCCAGCGACAGCGGCCTCTTCGAAGGTTGCAATATCAGTTAAAACAGCAGCAGCGGCATCGACAATATTCATTGCAACGGCACCTCCGGTCCCCTCTCCAAGACGCATGTTGAGGTCAAGCAGTGGCTTTTTACAACCGAGCACCTCCTGCATGAACTTATGTCCGGGTTCAACAGACCGGTGAGCAAATATAAGATAATCTCGTATGAACGGTTCGATCTTATAGGCTATCAGTGCGCCGGCCGTTGAAATAAAACCATCGACAACGACAGGAACCCTCTGTGCTGCTGCGCCGATAATGAGGCCAGCTATGCCGCCTATTTCAAATCCGCCGACCTTTGCGAGAATATCGAGTCCATTGTTTTTGTCTGGCTTATTAATTTCTAGAATTTTTTTGATAGTGGTAATCTTACCGGCGAGTTGTGTGTCGTCGAGTCCGGTACCACGTCCTGTCAACTGTTCGATAGATTTGCCGGTAATTACTGCAGCTATAGCAGTGCTTGGGGTGGTGTTGCCAATTCCCATATCCCCTGTACCGAGCAAATCGTAATCTTCACACAGACCGTTTGCTACATCGATACCGGCCTCAACTGCCTGACGGGCCCGGGCAACACTCATGGCTGCTCCTTTAGCTATATTGTTGGTTCCTGGCCCAACCTTTTTATCAATTATCTTTCCAGCCTCAACAAGATCACTGAAGTCTGCGTTGACACCCATATCAACAACAAACACATCTGCTCCTGCCTGTTTGGCAAGGGCATTTATACCCGCCCCGCCATTAACGAAGTTGTACACCATTTGTGGAGTGACCTCCGATGGAAACTTGCTGACCCCCTCGACCGTTACTCCGTGATCGCCAGCCATGGTCACGACTGCTTTTCTCATGAGCTGAGGTTTTATGGTCCTCGTCATACCTGCTAACTGGACAGCCAGGTCCATGAGATCGCCAAGGGCCCAATGAGGAAGAGCAAGCTGATCGAGACGGGCTGTTGCCTCATCTCTGGACTGGGAATCCTGGGGGAATATGTTTTGACATGTTGTTTCGAGTAAATTCATGATTTTCCTTTCAAAGAAGTCTTTAAATAGAGGGGAAGTCCGCAACTGACCAGAATGACCTCCTCCGCCCGTGAGGCAATGAGCCTGTTACAGAATCCAACAAGATCACGGTATCGTCGAGCCAGCTGGTTCTCGGGAACAATCCCCATCCCCACTTCATTGCTTACAAAAATTACGGTACTTTCAATAGTTCCCAGATAATTGAACAACTGATCAATTTCACGCTTAAGATCATTCTCATCGCAGAACGTGTCTGATTGATAATTCTGCTCCATAATATTACTCACCCACAAAGTCACACAATCGAGCAGATAAGTAGAATAGTTACGGTTATTTCTAAGCGCAGAACGGAGATCAAGGCCCTCTTCGACAGTCTTCCAAATTTTCTCAGTGCGCTCATCTTGATGTTTTTTTACGCGCTCAGCCATCTCCTGATCTGAGATGCGGCATGTTGCAATAAAACAGTGCGGCGGCACCATTTTCTCAGCAATCTGCAGCGCAAAAGAACTCTTCCCGCTTCTCGTACCACCGGTGACCAGAATAATTTTTGCCATCTTTTTCAGCCATTTTTGTTGAGAAATTTTAAAACAGTGAAATCACCGTCAATAGATAGTAAGGAAACGTGCCCTTCTCTGATTTCAAACTGATCTGCCTGGTTTATATCCAGACCAAGCAGGTGAGTGACTGCATGCTTGATGACACCTGCGTGAGAAACGACAAGAACACTCTTATACCCTTCAATTTTTAACTTCTCAAACCAATCTTTAATACGGGTTGAAAATTCCAAGATATTATCACCTTCAGGAAAGGTAAATTTTTCCTTTAACTGAAACCACCGTTCCATGTTTTTCTGATCTTCTCTGTAAATGTCATTGAAAGATCTCTGTTCCCAGCGGCCAAAATTAATCTCTTTTAATGCTGCATCAAAAGAACACTGAACAGGAATATCCAACAGTTCAAATGATTTTCGGCAGCGCCCCAGGGTACTGCAAAAAACAAAATCAAATTCAATTTCTCTCAGATACAAAGATATACTGACAATTTGGTCTATACCATCAGCTGACAGAGGAACATCAGTCGAACCGGTATAGGTGCCTGCAGAGACAGTTTTTCCATGTCTTAAAAAGTAGATATTCATCCGCATTTTTACAGATGATATTTGTCCAGGTACCCCCTGGGGGTCACCATTTTGTTCTTCCAGATATAACTTTTTGAGTTACCGAAGATGACCGTTGATTGCATATCGACGACAGCGGTATCTAAACGATCAAGAGTGGAGATAATTATTTTTTCATCAGCTCTTGTCGATGATTTGACGATTCCAACCGGTGTGTTTTTTTCTCTGAATCTTCTCACTATATCGACTGCTGAATCCAGCTGCCAATCCCTTTTTTTTGATTTAGGGTTATATATAACCATTACAAAATCAGCGGATGCGGCGGCTTCTAAACGTTTTTCTATGACCCCCCAGGGCGTGAGAAGATCTGACAAACTGATTGAGGCGAAGTCATGCATCAGGGGAGCACCGAGTTTTGCAGCACAACTGTTAAGTGCGGCGATACCAGAAATAACTTCAATTTCAGTTTGATAATTCAGATTTTTGGCGATATCGAAGACGAGTCCGGCCATGGCATAGATACCCGGATCACCGCCTGAAATAAGCGATACCTTTTTCCCTGAGGCTGCAATATCAAGCGCTTTCTTTACTCGATCAACTTCCTGCATCATCGCTGAGGAAATAACCGGTTTGTCCTTTATGAGCGGTTCAATTAAATCCAGATATGTTTTGTACCCAACAATCACATCTGATTGTTCTATCGTCTTTCTTGCAGCGGGCGTTATGTAATCAAGTGATCCTGGACCGGTACCGACAACATACAGGATGCCTTTGCAGCTAGCGCTGCTGTGATTCTCTCCCATTTTATTTTTCCAATAATTAATCGGCCAGGATCAGTCCCCTGTGAAGCAGCAAGCAGTGCAGCAGGTTCACAGACGCCATAGACACCAACCTTTTCATAGATTTTTGATTCCTGAACTGAAGGGCAGATAGCATTTATCTGCTCTTTCGTAAAGAAATTTAAAGGCCAATCGTACTTTTCAGCAATTTTCAACAGTCCATCTTCATCATTTTTAAGATCAATACTTGCAACACCCGTAATTGCGTCAAGGTGAATATTATGATGAGTAACGAGATCATCCAAAACATCCTGGAACTCCTTAACGGTTGCCCCCCTCCTGCAGCCAAAACCAATAAACAGAACTTGAGGCACGAGATGTAAACAGTCAGAGCCGATGTCATTTTTCACGGAAATGATTATGTCAGCATTATTCTTCTGAAATGTAATTTCGAAATCATCTGGAATAGCTTTCAGATAGTTTTCATCCTGATATATTCTAAGAATTCCTTTATTCAGAAGCCTTGTAGATACCGATGCAAGATCGTTGGGGTTTGCTATGGCAAGACCATTGTCAATGGCCCAGAGGTCAACTGCTGTATGTCCAGAGACATCAGATCCGGTTGTTACGATAGCCTGAGCACCGCAATGTTCCTCCAGCAGCAGTGCAATCCTGTTAGCGCCTCCGATATGTCCTGATAAGAGGCTGATCGCGAAACGGCATTGTTCGTCAACGACGACAATTGCCGGGTCATCAAATTTACTCTGGCATAGTTTTGCAATACACCTGACAACAATACCGGCAGCCATAACGCATATTATGCCATCATAATCGTGCCAGCTTTCCTCGATACTTTTTTTAACGCCTCGTGAAGATAGTATCAGTTTTGAGCCGGGTAAAGCAGAATGAATCCTGTTTGCGGTAAACCGTCCCTGATCAGTAATCGCTAATATCGCTATTCGCATCGGTTCTTACCTCTGAAAACCTGTGCTTTTGAAATCATCGGCCCTTTTTTTGAAGCGTTCTCTCAGAACCGAAAATACATACCATATGAACCATTTTTTTTCGTGACATATTTATTCACGTCGTTTGATAAATCATCAACCATTTCTTTGCTATGTGTCACGTATCTGTTGATGAGCTTTTTATTCTTATGGTTTGCATAGAAGGCATCTGATATTTGTATCCTCGGTGGCTCCTGCAATCTATCGGAAAAAAGGTGAAATATCGGAGGTTAGGGACGACCCGTTGTGGACATCATGTTTTTTCTGATCTGATCGTATAGATCTTTTGATTTCTGCTGGGCCAGGTGAAGTTCATCCTGCGTTAATGCAGATTTGAGATAATCTCGAAGGACATAGGCATCCTGATAGAAATTTGAGGCGGCAATGTTAATCCAGGCATATGCATCAATGAGACTGCTTTTGTTAAGACCGTTGTTACCGGTGTACCACATGATACCGAGATTGTATTGGGCCATATTATAGTTGTTTAAAGCGGCCTTTTGAAACCACTCGTGCGCTTTTGAAAAATCCTGTGCTACTCCCTGACCTATATAATAGAGAAAACCGAGTTCAAGCTGGGCCCTCGGATTGCCTGAGTCAGCAGCATCGAGATATAACTGGATGGCCTTGGTATAGTTCTGTGGTGCTATCTCCCCTTTCAGATAGAAGGATGCGAGGGCAATTGATGCGTCCGGCGTCGTTTCCCCATGATCAGCTGCATAATCCAGATACCTGAACGCCTTGTAAGGATTTGTTAACGTCCCCTTCCCGGTATAGTACATCCCACCAGCAATATTACTCGCCTGTGGGTCGCCAAGCGCAGCTGCAGTCTCATAGAGTTCGAGTGCTCTGGCGTAATCCTGTGTAACTCCCCTTCCCCAATAGTAGCTTTGTGCCTTTTTTCTTAAAACAGCTGTCCTGGAAGAATTTGAGTTGGCATAAGAGCCCCCGACTATTGAGATAATAACAAGAAATAGAATTGCAGAAATGAATAATTTCCCTGTCGTCTGCATAATCCTGTTTTATCCTGCGTTTTATGTGTGAACGTTAACGATCAACCAACTCCTGAAGCTGTTCATGAGCAAAGTGGAGCATTGGATCCATTGTCAGCGCCAGGGTAAAATACCTGATGGCCTCATTTTTATTTCCAAGCCTGTTGTGATTAACACCTAAATTTGCATAATCCATCGCAGATGCTGGGTTAAGGTGAACGGCTCTTTCAAAATGTTTGATCGCCTCCTTGTAATTCTCCTTTTTAAAATAGCAGAACCCTAAAAGATTATACAGGTCAGGTCGCTCGGCGTCTTCTTCACATCCCTGCTGCAATACAGAGATTGCCTCATCAAACAGCCCAAGGTCTTTCAGGCTGTGCCCCTTGTAAGACAGGATATAAGGAAGGTCTTCACTTTCAGGGTTCCTGGCAAGGGCAACATCAAACTGGCTGATTGCCTGACCATAGTCCCCTTTGTTGAAGAAACTGATCCCCCTGTAAAACGCAAGATAGTATGAATCCGGGATAAGTTCCTCCATTTGATCTAATTTTTTATCAAATAATTCAGAATCCTCAATAAGTTCGTTGAGTAGTTTTGCTGCAAACAATCCTGCGTCTTTTCGCACTGAACGCTCTCTAAAATGGGCACCCGGAATAATTGTATAGAGGGCAGGAATTTCGAGTTGTGGGTGAGTGACATTGATTATAAAAATCTCAAATCCAATCCTGGAGAGTGCCTCCATACAATTTTCAATTTCAACCTTGATATTATCGTCTGAAAGCTCTGCCATTTTTGACGTTGTAATTGTTTGCCTGCTCCCTGTAATGTAGGCAACCTCGTCCATCGATAGTGGTTTCGGCAAGCCCGAAGCCACATAGTTCGATTCAGAGTTGAAATCTCCTGCGAGTTGTGCCACTTCAGTAATTGCCCTGATAATTGCCTTGTCAGGGCCAGGGGTAGTACCAGCCGTAAAAACGATTTCACTCAACTCAGGGAAGGTGGAACGATCGATGGCAAGTGCTCCCACAGTACAAACACCAGTATCCAGGCTGAAGTCGTTCAGATAGAGCTCTATGTTGTGTTTGTTGAACTTTTCCAGGAGCTCACATGCCACCGGGTCGGTAATCGATTTCTGATCAATTAATGGTGTCTCAAGCTGGAAACGGTTGATCTTTGAGCAGACATGCCGCTCAATAATTTCTGATATTCCCTGCAGAGCTGCTTCCTCCAACGTATTCCCTGCAGAAGGACCGTTGAATTCGTTAATGGCATAAAACCATGAAAACGGTATCAGCACCTGCTGATCTTTGTTAATATTGGTCGCCCATGTCCATTGCATTGGAATTCCATCCAACAGTCTCTCAAGCTGTGCACTGCTCATGGTCTCATCATGAACAGACTTAAGGAGATAGGACGGATCAAGAACGGGGAGTTTCTGCTCCCGTAGAAGACGATAATCGCCCCTGATAAAATTGCTGTCGTCAGATTTAAAAGAAAAAAACGAAAATCGTTCGGCAAGTTCCATGCAGGCAGATGCTTTGGATTGTATCGGGGACGCACCTTTGCCCATCTGTTTTTTTGTACCGGTCATCGCACGAGCTTCATCGGTACAAACACTGAAGTAGACGGGTATATCCAGTCGTCCATTATCTATTCTCTTGACCTCACTGAGAATTTTACAGTCAAATTGCTCAATTTTCTTGTAAAAATGTGCAATTGTCTCCTCTGGCGTAATAGCCTTATCCTGATCCCTGGTATATGTTTTGAAGCAATCGTTAAATGCTATCTTTTCATTATTCATAGTTGTATTTTATCGTAGTTGTGGGTACCGGTTCTGGGCGATTATTATTATCCGGGTCCAGTCACACTAATGTCAAACAAGATATTTTCAATGATTGAACGTATCTTCTCATTGCGGCAGTGGTTATGCTCATTTGAGAGGACTGTAAAACACGCCGGAAGTATTGATTTATTACTGCAAAAGGTTGGCTGAAAGTTCGACTCCTCACTCACAAAAAACCTCTTTCGACAAGACTATCTGACGCAACAAATCGACACCATTGCGTAAGAGCGATATTGCAAATCAGATGAGGGATCAATAATGAGAATATTCAAGGAGGAAACGAAACCATCAATAATTCGATTCTTTTCTTCCAGTCACCGGAATCGCTGGAACATCGTATCTTTCTACTCTGTTCACTGACAAATTCCAGCTCAAGCAGGAGATGATTCTGTGGGATGATATCAAGCGCTTTTTGAAACCATTCGATAACGGTGACTCCACCGAGATAGAAATACTCATCGAGTCCCATGGAAAGAACATCGTCACTGTTATTTAAACGATAAAAGTCCATATGGTAGAGCTTCAATCTGCCACGATACTGATGAAACACAGCATAGGTTGGGCTCGTCACATATTCACCCGCATCGACACCAATACCCTTTGCAATAGATTGGGTTAGCGTTGTTTTACCTGCACCGAGATCGCCTTTCAGACAAAGTACATCACCGGCCAGGCATAATGAACCCAGCAGTTTCCCGAAATGTTGGGTCTGAGCGAGCGTTTTTAAAAATAATTCACTCATCGAGTGTCTTTACATTTTATATCTGGGGAAAATGGTGGCTGATTAAATAAAAAACCCCGGGAGGTCTTAACGACTTCACGGGGTAGTACACATCTTGCTGTTAAATATTTTTCAGTTCATTTTTACAACATTTTCTGCCTGAAGGCCTTTGTCGGTTTGAGCAACAGTAAACTCGACAGGCTCCCCCTCTTCCAGACTACGGAACCCTTCCCCCTGGATGGCGCTGAAATGGACGAAGACATCAGCTTCTCCATCGGGCCTCTCCAAAAATCCATAACCTTTGCTCGCATTAAACCATTTTACTTTTCCTTGAACACGTTCTGACATGCTGCAGACCTCCCGGCGATATGACAGTAGTTATATTCCTGTCAGGAAAAAATAAGGGATACCTCAGACCCTTTTAAAAACCGATACCCAGTCATTAAATGGAGTATCTACCGGCACTCTATCAACATGATTTTGAAGCGTCAAGAAAATTTTCTTGTTTTTTTGCCTCAGAACAATAAGTTAGCCTTCACATACAAAGGAAAATACACCCATATTTTTTGAGAAAAATTCAGACAACCTATTTGGCAGAAGGAAAATCCGTTTTCACCTGGACCACCATGTCATCTGAAATTGACTGTAATTGTAGTATATTGGGATGTTTTCAGGAATATGGAACTTGTTATGGTAGACAACTCTGTGATTGTCTGTATACCAGTTTGGAACCAGGTGGTAGCCATACCAGAGGACCCGGTCAAGAGCCTTGCACGCTATTGTTAACTCACGCTGGTTATCAGCATAGATTACCTTGTCCACCAGAGAATCAACGGCCTTACTGTTAATTCCGGCAAGGTTTCTTGAGCCCTTCTGAGAGGATGAATCGGAGTGCCAGAAATTTCGCTGTTCATTTCCAGGTGACAACGATTGACCATATACAAACACGCACATATCAAAATCAAAATTATTAATCCTGTCTGCGTATAATGTAGGGTCAATCGTTCTATAGCGTGCCTCAATACCAATCTTCATAAGGTTCTTAGTAAAGGCGGCCATGACTCTTTCAAAGCTCTGATTTGACAATATAATTTCAAATGAGAGCCTGACCCCTTCTTTGTTGGTGAGGACGCCATCTTTTAAGATCCAGCCATGTTCCTTAAGAAGTTTTGCGGCATTACGCAATTGGACTCTTATCCCCTCCTTCCCTTCAAGATCATGCGTCCCCATCGGATCAATGAAAACTTCTTCGGGCAAAATATCTCTGTAAGGATCAAGCAAAACCAGCTCTTCGTCAGAGGGCAGACCTTCTGCTGCGAGATATGAGTTACTGAAATATGAGTTATTTCTTTTATATTGGCTATAAAACAGACTTTTATTGACCCATGCAAAATCAAAAGCCATACCGACAGCTTTCCTAACAATACGGTCTGAAAAGACCGGCCGGCGGCCGTTCATGACAAATCCCTGTAATCCTGCGTTATTCCTGTGCGGAAATTTTTTCTTAATGATCTGGTTATTATCAAATTTCTGCCCGGCCATATCACGAACCCACTGTTTTGCAATATTTACCTGCATCGAGTCAAATTCACCGGCTTTAAATGCTTCAACAGCAACCGTTTGATCCTTGTAATACTTGACGACAATTTTATCGAAATTGTACATACCCTTTCTTGTTGGGTGATCAATAGCCCAATAGTCAGGATTTCTCCTGTAGGTAATGGATTTCCCCTGGTTATACGATTCTACCGTATAAGGACCAGAGCCCACGGGAATTATGATCTTTTCAGGATCAAACCCATATTTCTGGTAAAAGGATCGGGACATGACGGAGATCTGCCCTGCTATCAGGGGTAACTCTCTGTTCACCTGCCTGAAGTGAAACACGACTCTGCTGTCATCCAGTATTTCAGCCCGGTCGATATCTTTGTAATAGTTGGGGTAAAATGGATGAACAGCATCACTCTTCAAGGTGTCTATGGTAAATTTGACATCCTCAGGAGTGATTGGCTGACCGTCTGAAAATCGTGCGTTTTCATCAATCGTGAAAATGACTGATAATTTATCATCAGCAACGGTAATGTCACTTGCAATCAGGCCGTATTGTGCGAATGGTTCATCAAGACTTGAGACGGCAAGCGATTCAAATAAATATTGCTCGAGGCCAAATGGAGGTGTTCCCTTAAGGGTAAACGGATTCATCTTGTCAAAACTGCCAATATCGTGGAGAACGAGTTCACCACCTTTTACTGCACTGCCAGAAGTGTAATCAAATTGTTCAAAATTTTCGGGGTATTTGAGCTCACCGTCTATGCTCAGCCCATGGGCAGCCTGAATTCTAGGAGCTAAAAATACGTCAAGGAGAAACAGAGACAGAATAATTAAAATTCTCATAATTAATGAATTTTTAATATGTTGAGCGATAGACAATAGAAAAATCAAATCAGTGATATCTCTATTGCCGGGGTAAAAGTTCAACGACCGGTTGGCAAGCCCAGGGTGGCTGGAAGACAGTTTCACTCTTCTTTGCCTGTTACTTTCGTATTCTATCTTCCTGACGGAGCACTTGAAAGGCTGTAAAATATTGTCACGGGATGGAGAAAGCAGCCGGTACAGTGAACAGCACAAATTGCTGATTCAGTTCCTGCTACCTCTATCTATAAACCAAGTTTTTTGAGCGTTTCAACGGCACCACGCTGTTCCTCTGTCAGTTGGTCAGGTATCACCACGCCGACTTTCACGTAGAGATCCCCTCTCTCTCCGATAGGACCACTTGGAAGCCCTTGCCCTTTTATTCTTAATCGAGCGTCACCGTTGGTACCTGCTGGAACAGTTACCATGAATTTTTTCCGATCCAGGGTCTCAATCTCTACCTTTGCACCAAGACAGGCGTCACTGTATGCTATTTTTTTTAGATGAATCAAATCTTCACCATCACGCTCATATGAGCCATGAGGCTCCATTTCGATTTTTAAAAACAAATCTCCAGGGGCACCCCCGTCAGGAGACTTGCCACCTTTTCCTTTTAATCTTAATTTTTTTCCTTCCTCTATACCTTTAGGAATCTTTACTGAGACATTCTGTGTTTTGCCATTTGTTCGCAATGAAATCTGTTTTTCAGCACCCTTAAGCACATCCTCAAGGCTTACAACCAGTTGGTATGTCATGTCCGGCCCTTTGGCTGGTTGATTGCGACCGGCACCACACCCCTTCTGCCCCGCGGTATTGTGACCAAAAAATGATGAAAAATCGTGATGCGATGCGCCTCTGTTCATATTTCCCCTGAAAGAAGCGTTATTAAAACTACTGGTTCCAAAACCGAACTGACTGAGAATATCGTTGATATCGAAGTTCCGAAAAATATCCTCCTGAGAATATTTTTGACGAAAGCCTGCTGACCCATAGGTGTCATATTGTTTTTTCTTTTCAGGATCTGAAAGTACAGCATAAGCCTCGCTGATTTCTTTGAACTTGGCCTCCGCTGCTTTGTCGCCATTATTTTTATCAGGATGATATTTTAGCGCAAGTTTTCTGTATGCTTTTTTTATTTCATCAGCACTAGCACCTTTCGCTACACCGAGAGTCTCGTAATAATCCATCTTATATAATTGCTATTGTATGACTTTTCATTCATTAGAGCTTGAGGAACGAGATTAACCTTCCTGGCTCCACAATAGGAATGGAACGACCGCCAGTCAAGGCTGATAAGCGGTTTATTTAATACAACTTTGTAGTATTTATGCAAGGTCCAGCTAATGCAGGTAAAAATAACAGCCTTCAAAACGTTACCTGCGATAAAACACTTAGAAGGCTGTTATGGAAATTCACAAGACTCGACAGGTTCTCGCTCTGTCTTTTTCTTAAACAGATGTTTTAGAAAGGGACATCATCTCCCATATCATTGTAGCTCGGCGATGAGTCCGGATAAGCTTTCTCCTTTGAGCCACCGCCTGGAGAACCAGCCCCGGATTCTCGCCGATCGAGCATCTTCATTTCTCGTGCAACAATCTCAGTTGTGTATCGGTCATTGCCGGTCTGATCCTGCCACTTTCTGGTCTGGATTTTCCCTTCAATATATACCCTTGACCCCTTGTGCAGATATTCTCCGCAGATTTCAGCAAGTTTGCGCCAGGCAACGATTCTATGCCACTCTGTTGACTCCTGCTGGTTTCCTTCCTGATCTCTCCACCTCTCTGTTGTGGCAACATTGAACGTGGCGACAGGAGATCCACTCTGGGTATACCTGATCTCAGGGTCCGCACCAAGGTTTCCAACGATAATTGCTTTGTTGATCATCTTTTTTCTCCCATTTAGTCTGAACAATTTCTGGATACAGAACTATACGACAGTTATCGCAAAGAACAAGGCTATTTTATCACTGCTGAAAAAGATATAGCTTAGCCATAATTGTTGACGCTATTATCAAGCATACGCGGCAATCCACCGTACTCACCTGGCGTGAATCCCATAACCTCTTTCCAGATCTCATCACTTTCCATACAGAAATAGATACATGTCCGCGGGTCAGCGAATTGTTTAATAAGTGAATAAATAGAGTGGTAAAGCTGAACGCGTAACGGCCGGAAATATCGCTGCTTGGCATCAAGTCCTTCAATAAATTCATGGTGGTATATCTTTGAACGAGGAAAACGTTTGGTGCCAATCTGTTTTAATTTTGGAATATACCTGAAACCTCCAAGTGAAATCCATCTGATAGAAGAAGCAGGTACTTTTTCAAAGAGTTTTTGGATAGTATTTTCATACCCCTGTTCCCACCCGGGATAGGCAATGATTGGATCAAAATGAAATGCCAGGTGATACCCAAACCTGCTGCAGACGGCGGCTGCCTCCAGCCGTTCATCGATGGTCGCAGCCCTCATCTCTTCCCGCATGGCAATTTCTTCACTATTCAGTGACCATGCCATTACCGTCCTGCCGTTGTGATCAACATCTCGGAGATTTTCGATGTAACCACTTTTGGTTTTCAGTTCGAGAACACAATTTTCCTTATCTGCAAAAAAACTGATCAGTTTACGACTCATCCCGGTAATGCGATCAAGGGCCATCGAGTCGGTAAATTCACCGGTGCCGATACGCAAAAAACGGCTATCTTGGGCTCGTTTCTCAGTTAACTCCCTGAACATGTCTTTTACGTTTGTAAAAAAAATCTGGTAGGGATTATTTAAGTAGGCCTGCAGGATACAATATGTGCAATCCATCGGGCAGCCCGTGCCTATATTTATCACCTTGTAGTCGCAACACTGATACTCACGGGTTGCTGGACAGTCCTTCAGGAACGTGCCTTTATTTTTACTGAGCAGCAGGACCGTTTTTCCTTCAGATAAATTTTCAGGATAGACCCCCTTGATTATCGATGAACAATCGGCCTCGTCGATTATGGTAACGGGAAGATCTGCCCTCCCGATGATCTCTTCAGCATAGGGGTCATTGATACAGGAACGGTCTATGAATATTTTTTTTAAATAGAGGGACGGATCCTGCCAGCTATCACCTCGTTTCAGTATTTTCATGTGTCACTCTATCGATCGGTTTTTTCTCGCCAGTTCAAGAACTGCTTCTCCTTCAATGGATTTGCCATGCTTAAAACACCCTCTGCCGTATATTTCACATTTTTCAATGAGCATTTTCCGGGCTCGCAGCTTTTGTTCCGGGTTGAGATTTCCCTGAGAAATAAGCTTTGAGAGTGAATAGATACGATATTTATCCATTCCGACCCGGTAGATTACTGAGACCTGGTCATCACGCCCACCTTCCTTTACGGTCAGCGGAACGTCTATCAATAAAAAATCTTCGTTGACTGAAACTCTCAGCCAGAAATCATAGTCCTCACAGCATCGCAGGGTTTCATCAAACAGACCATAATCTTCAAAAATGGATCTATTCATCATGACCGTTGACATTCCGACACAACAGAGCTTCAGGCACGAGCTGAAAATATTGCCACCGGGTGGAAGGTGAATTTTTTTCTGGTTAAGGTGCTCACCTCGGCGAAGCCATTTTTCCCTGGTGTGGGATATTCTACACTGATTATTTTTAACAAGTTCCCGGAACTGAATTTCGATTTTACGTTTGTGCCAGTGGTCGTCAGAGTCCAGGAAGGCAAGAAAAGAGGTGGATGACATCTCAATCCCTCTGTTTTTTGCTGATGCGGGCCCTCTGTTTTTCTGTATATGGTACGATAGGTTCACATCAGAGGAATCCTCAATACGCTTCACTACATTCCTGGTCTGGTCATCTGAACCATCATCGATAATAATGATTTCACGAGGGAGAACAGTTTGCTTCAATACGGAGGTAATCGCACGCTCCAGCAAGGGGGCCCGATTGTATGTGGGAATGATAACTGAGAGATCTTCAAACTTCACCGTAATGACCTTTTTTTATTGTCGGCTAAGAGAGTGTGGCAATTTATCCTGTTAATGCTGTATAGTATTAAGTTCACTTTAATCGAATTTAAATATTTTTTACTACGTCACATTAACCTTTAGTATATACTTTGCCATTTGTTATAGAATATTACCAACATCTTCAGGTATTACGTTGAGAACATGATGGATTAAACGTTCTATAACTGACAAAGAGTTAGCGTTTTTAATGACCACAGAAATTTTAATTAACTCAAGGAGTTATGAGGTGAGAATTGCGCTCGTCGAGAGTGGCTATCTCACGGAGTTTCACCTGCAGCGCCCTACTGAAAAAGGGTTGATGGGTAACCTTTACCTTGGTCGAGTTGTTCGAGTATTACCTGGGATGCAGGCAGCCTTTGTAGATATAGGGCTTGAACGAACGGGATTTCTCTATGTAGACGACGCTTTTATAGGTCCTGATGATCTTCGCAGGGAGCAGCTGGGTGCCGGTCAGCTCAATACAGAAACCCTGGATTTAGACTCAGCCAATAATCAGCAACGTAAAGCCCATCCTTATCATATTGAAGACCTCCTTACCGAAGGCCAGGAAATACTTGTACAGGTGAGTAAGGACCCGATTGGAACCAAGGGGGCCCGACTGACCTGCCAGATAACCCTTCCCGGCAGAAACCTTGTGTTCATTCCCCAGACTGATCATATTGGTATTTCGCGCAAAATTGAAGATGAAGAGGTGCGGGATTCCTTGCGGGCTCTCATTGAAGAATTACGTCCCCATAATAGTGGTTTTATTATCAGAACCGTTGCAGAACATGCCGGTAAAGAAGATCTTGAAGCTGACATGGAATTTCTGATGATACTCTGGGATGAAATCAAGGATCGGGCTGCAACATCGAAACCACCGTCTCTTGTCTATGAAGATCTCGATATCACCTTAAGATCAGTCCGCGATCTTTTCACCAGCGATGTTAATTATCTGATTATTGATGATGAACGTTCCTATGAAAAACTAGTTCATTTTGTCAACACTTTTGCCCCTCAGCTGAAAAACAAAATTTCCATCTATCGCGGAGAACTACCACTTTTTGAAGCGTACGGGGTCGATGTTGAGATCAGCAAGGCCATCGAGAAAAAGGTCTGGCTGCGCTCTGGTGGATACATCATTATTGAAAATACAGAGGCGTTGACGGTAATAGACGTGAACACCGGCAGATTTGTCGGCAAAGACGACCTGCATGACACTATTTTCAAAACCAACATGGAGGCGGCCAAAGAAATTGCCTACCAGCTTCGATTAAGAAATATTGGTGGAATCATTATTATTGATTTTATAGACATGGAAGATGAGCTCCACCGGGATGAGTTATTCGGTTGTTTCAAAGAAGCCGTGAAAAAAGATAAAAGCCGTATTAACATCCTGAAGCTGTCTGAATTTGGTCTTGTGCAGATGACCAGGAAGAGAAACAGTGAAAATCTTAACCAGATGATGTGTGAGCCGTGCCACTATTGTTCTGGTGAAGGAGTTTTGAAATCACGCCGAACCGTCTGTTATGAAATTTTCAGGAAAATTAGTCGTAACTCAGCTCGAGCCTCCGGATCTACGGTAACGCTGAGAGTGCATCCCCGAATTGCTGATATGCTCTTAAAAGAAGAAGAACCGACAACAAAAAGATTAGAGCAAGATACTCAAAAACGTTTGATTATTGCCCCGGCAAAAGATCTCCATATAGAAAAATATGAAATAATCTGGCAACGTTGAGCCGGATTATCATTTTAGGTTACCATGAGCAGATTACGAAGAAGTTCAGGCAAATCCAAGTCCACACTATATCTCATCCTTCTCTTGATAATACTCTTATCAACCGGTCTCTGTTTTTTTCTTTTCTTTGAAGGAGAGTCACCACTTGCGACAATTGACCAGCCCCAGTCATATATCGGAGCCCAAAGTGAAATTACTGTTACCGCAAAGGACAGTAAAAGCGGATTGCAGTCTGTTAAATTGACTATATCCCAGGACGGTATTTTAAAGGAGCTTTTTACAACAGTTTTTCCGCGTAAAGGATATACCGGAGCCATCGGCCAAGCAGCCGATCAGAGAAAATTAATCTTTAAACCGAAAGAAGCCGGTTTCAAAGACGGTCCGGCAACGATAACGTTTACCGCTACCGATTATTCAGCTCGAAACTTTCTAAAGGGTAACGCCACCAGTGCCAGTCGTGATGTCGTTATTGACACAACCCCGCCTAAAATATCGATCATCCACAGTGAACGATATATTTTCCCAGGTGGAAGTGGTATCGTCATATATCGACTCAATGATCAGGAGGCAAAACATGGGACTGTTGTCAACAACAATTACTTCCCGGGTTTTCTGGTGGGAGATGGCCGAGAAGATACCAATATCAGCTATTTTGCCCTTCCCTATACATCAGAATCGGTAGCAAATTCATTTGTGATAGCAGAGGATAGGGCCGGAAATCAGTCCAAAGTCTCCTTTGCAACTGTTTACAAGAAAAAGAATTTTAAGAAAGACAGAATTAATGTCGGTGATACCTTCTTAAACAAAAAGATCCCTGAGTTTGAACAAAATTACTCAGACATGCAGGGGAATTCTGTTGAAAAATACCTTTTTGTAAATAATGAGGTCCGGCAGCAGAACAATAGCCAGATCAGTCTTCTCTGTAAAAAACCTCACCCGGAACGCCTCTGGTCCGGAAGTTTCAAACGAATGCCTGGATCGAACCGCTCCGGATATGCTGATCATCGTACCTATTATTACGCTGACAAGCCCATTGACAAACAGGTTCATCTGGGAATCGATATCGCATCGACCAAACACGCCAACGTCAACGCTTCCCAGAAAGGGCTTGTCGTTCACGCGGACTATCTCGGTATATATGGTAATATGGTACTCCTTGATCATGGTCAAGGTGTCTTCAGTCTCTATTCCCACCTCAGTCAGATTAACGTTGCACCAGGTGATCAGGTAGATCAGGGCAGCTTGCTCGGTCTCACTGGAACTACTGGGATGGCAGGGGGAGACCACCTTCATTTCTCAATGCTCGTTCATGGTATTTTTGTCACTCCTAAAGAGTGGTGGGATCAACACTGGATTGATGTTACCATAGAAGAACCTCTTACCGATTCGCGGTTCTAAATAGTCTTGCAACCGTTACTTCAATCAGCCTGCAACAGTTTTAGTCGCAGCCACACAGCATCCAGCTTTTTTGACGTCGATGAAACATAAAAAGCGGTTACCACTCCTTTTTTACAGTTACCTGGCAACAGAAATGCTCGCGCCATTTTTCGCCTGTTTCATTATCATGAATGGCATATTTTTCCTGGTAAAATTGATCCCTTTTCTCAATCTTGTTTTAGAGTTCGGTATCAGTCTTGGTGATTTTATACGTCTTTTTTCTTACCTGTTCCCGAATATGTTTCTGTATTCTATTCCAATGGCAGCTATGCTCGGCGTAACCATTGGTTTTTCGAGATTATCAAACGATACTGAGATCCTCGCTTTCAAAGCGAGTGGTATCGGAATTTACCATGCACTACCACCACTCATTTTAATCGCCTTATTTATCTCCCTTGTTACCGCCTATTTCTCAATTAAACTGATTCCCGCCGGTGACACTGCAATGCAACAGATGATGTATCAACTCGCCAAGGAAAAAATTGATAAGGGGATAAAAGAACGTGTATTTACAGAAGCACTTGGTGACCTTGTTGTCCACGTCAATTCCATCGATAAAAAAACCGGTGAATGGAGTGACGTCTGGGTTTCTGATATGCGTGGTCGTGAAGTGCCTGCAATTACAATGGCAAATTCAGGCAGAATGGATACTAAAATGAACCAGATGATGGTGACCCTTTCACTATCCAATGGCAGCCTTCACATGCCTGAAGACGAGAACTCCCAGACGGTAACCTTTGATCAGTATATTATAAATATTCCACTGCAACCACCGGCTCGAACGCCAGATTTTAAATCACGCGGAACCATGACTATGCCGGAGTTGCTGGAAGAATCAAAAAAATATGGACTGAACGACCCGCAAGGACGCTCTTACTACACTGAATTTCACAAACGCCTTGTGCTTCCTGTCGGTTGCCTGATCCTCGCCCTGATCGGAATGCCCCTGGGCCTGCAGGCTGGCCCAGGGAAAAAAGCTATCGGCATTCCTTTTGGCCTGGCTCTTTATATTCTTTATTATGTCATCTTTACCATGGGGCGCAACATCTCAACCACGACGTCTGCAAACATTGTCCTGGCCATGTGGACACCAAATATCCTGTTTTTTCTACTAACGGTTTTACTCATTAATAGAGCTGCCCACGAAAAGTCACTCGTTCCCGGCTTTGTCCACCTCTTTTATGTAACTGTTTTTAAGCTCGTGAGCACAAGTGTATCGAGCGCTTATCGATTGATATTCCCCAAATCTGAGACAGTACGAACCCCGACGGGAACAGATAATCCGCCCATCAATTATCAAAACAATAAAAATCTTCGGGGAAATGTGAACAGTCGGGTTTTTCATTTTCCAGAATGTGACCATTATCATTGCAAAAATTGTTCAATTGAATTTAAAAATGTAGAAGTAGCGACTCAGGCAGGTTTTGAACCATGCAAGTTCTGCAAAAAATTTATAGATGATTTCGATAAAAACAATCGTTCCTGAGACAACCTCAAATCTTAACTGGTAACAGGAGTGTTCCGATGAAACTTCCAAGATCAGAAGAAATGAGAGCCATCGATACCTGTGCTATCGAAGAATACGGTATTCCAGGCATCGTACTGATGGAAAATGCTGGCTCCGCCACCGTCCGTTTAATGGAAAAGCAGCTCAAGCAGATCTCAGGTAGTTTTGCATTAATTTTTATTGGCCCTGGAAATAATGGTGGAGACGGCCTGGTTATCGGAAGGCACCTGCACCAACTTGGCTGTGAACCGATTTTTTTCTTTCTTGTAAATCCTGACGATCTTACCGGCGATGCAGCAATTAACATGACCATTATCAAACGTCTCCGCCTCCCTCTGCATGTCATAGACTCTGTGAACCGAGTCAAGACCATATCTGTTCTCTTCAAACAGATAGAATCAAGGGGTAAGCCATGCTGTGCGATTATCGATGCAATCTTTGGCACCGGGTTGGTCAGGAATATAGATGGTCATTTCGCGGATGCGATCGAGCTCATCAATACCAGCGAATTTTCAAAAAATTTGCCGGTTATCGCGGTTGATACCCCTTCAGGCCTTGACTCCAACACCGGAAAAATACTTGGAACCTGCATCAAGGCAACCATGACAGCCACCTTTGGATGCGCAAAACCTGGGCAAATTATGCAGGGCAGTTCTGCCTTAACCGGTAAACTCCGTATCCTTGACATCGGGATTCCTCCTGAAGTCATAGAACAGGCAAATATTAAAACCTCGATGATTACAGCTGAAACAGTGAAATCATGGACTAATCGCCTTGTTCGCACGAAAGACTCTCACAAGGGAACCTATGGCCACCTCCTTATTTTAGCAGGATCGGCAGGAAAGACCGGTGCTGCGATCCTGGCTGCAAAAGGGGCACTCCGCAGTGGGTGCGGTCTCGTCAGCCTGTGTGTTCCATACGATCTTAACACGATTTATGAGACTTCTCTGGCTGAAGCAATGACCATCCCATTACCGACGTCTTCCTCTCTGCTCAATGTATCTGACATCTCGACGATTCTGAGTCATGCAGAAGATAAACAGGCAATCGTACTCGGGCCAGGTCTCGGCAATGATGTCCGGACTGCCGAGCTGGTTCTTCACCTCTACCATCACCTGAAACAGCTTGTTATTCTTGACGCAGATGCTCTTAATATATTAGCCATAAACAGGGATCAACTTAAAAAACCAGGCGGTCCACGAATCTTTACACCTCACCCGGGTGAAATGGGTCGTCTTGTTAATAAAACAACAGAAGAGGTCCTTGAAAACAGGTTAAGTATTACCCAATTATGTCATAACCTCTACAAAAATGAAGAAACCGAGCTTACTGTTATCCTAAAGGGAGCTGGCACTCTGATTGTCACTGATCATGGGCACGTTATGATTAACACCTCAGGTAACCCCGGTATGGCCACCGGCGGGATGGGTGATGTTCTTTCTGGAATGATCGGTTCTTTTATCTGTCAGGGTCTCGAAGGGTATGTCGCCGCTGGTGTCGCGGTTTACCTTCACGGTATGGCGGGAGACATTCTCTATAATCAGGCGGGTCAGGGATTTACTGCCAGCGATCTCGCTGATAAGCTGCCAATCAGTCTCAAAACTTTACAAGAGAGTGAATAATATGAAAACAGCTCAGGACATAATGACAAAAAATGTTGTATGGGTCACGGTCGATACACCTGTCAGGGATCTGGCACGGCTTCTTCTCAATAACAATATCAGTGGTGTGCCGGTTCTCGACAAAAGTGATACACTGTGCGGGATTGCTACTGAAAGTGATCTCATTTTCCAGAACAAGCGATTACACGTTCCACCGTTTATCACAATTCTGGACTCCTTTTTGTTTCTCGACAATCCGGAAAAGATGGATCAGGAGCTAAAAAAAATAGCAGGTGCAACGGTACTCGAGATCTATACGGAGGACGTGGTTACCATAACACCAGATACTCCGCTTGACGAAATCGCAACGATAATGACAGAGAAAAAAATTCACACGCTCCCGGTTCTCTCAGAAGCTGGCGAGATGGTTGGTGTCGTAGGGAAAAAAGACATTATCCGTACCATTCTTTCCTGATCTGACATGTCACCAGTCTACAGGTAAATAACCATTGTCGACAAGATACCGGTTGCATCTCACAAATATGTTTGATCCAAGAAATCCCCGATGGGCAGACAAGGGAGAGGGGTGGCTTGTTTTCAGAATGAGATGTTTACCCGAATCGATGAGCCCCTCTTTTTTTTGGGCAAATGCGCCCCATAACATAAAAACAATGTTATTTCTTTTTGCAGAAATTGTATGGATAATGCCATCAGTTAGACGATGCCAACCGATATTTGCATGAGAATTGGGCTTCCTGGCTATAACCGTCAGACTTGCGTTCAGCAGCAGAACCCCCTGCTCTGCCCACCTTGTCAAGTCGGTACTTACCGAGCGCGGACTATCATTATATAAACTTCTATCGATCTCTTTAAAGATGTTTTTGAGTGAGGGCGGAGCTGGAATACCCTCCCTGACCGAGAAACAGAGCCCATGAGCTTCAGAAATGCCCCCCGCATGTTCGTTAAAGTACGGATCCTGACCAATAATCACAACACGTACTTTAAGAAATTGGGTAATCCTCATTGCATTGAAAACAAGTTCTCGAGGGGGGTAAACTTTTTCCCCTTGAGATGCTGTCCCATAGGCAATTTGAACGAGTTTTTTGTGAAATCCTTCTCTCAGCAGTGGTACCTGTTCTTCCCAGAGCATCGTGCGATATGATCCATGCAAAAAATGTTTACAGATTACTCAGCTCACATTCTATTAAGCCGCAAAAGGCTCGCTGTTGGCAGCCTGGTGAAGATCTATAATAAAACCTGCGGCATCGTTTTCATCAACGATTTTATCAACGACACATTTCCTCAATATATTTTCACCCATTTCCTTACACAGGCAATTCCCGGAATTGAGTACAATTGAAAATCCATCATTGTTTTTTATGGCATTGATGCCTTTTTCGCCATCAGGTTCAACGCCAGAAAATACAAACCCTGCTACTTTATCCTTGAATACAGATGTTATTGAATTCATCAGAAGATCGATGGGCCCATATCCTGTAACCGGTTCCGTTTTTCTGATTGTATACTGTGCGCTATATGGCTTCATATAAACATTATCAAATGATGAGGCGATATAACAATTACCTCCTTCAATATTAAGGCCATCGACCATACGATGGACCTTTATGTTGCTGACTGCATTGAGATAATCGGTAAATGCGTCAACATGTACACCATCAGCATACAAAACGACAACAATTGCACCGCTGATATCATCTGGTAACTGCGGAATAATCCTCAAGAGATTGGAATAGCCGCCGAGACCTGAGCCGATAACAGTAATAAAATTTATCCGTTTATACTTGTTGATCAGGTTTATTTCGAGCAGGTCACCGCATTGACTGCATTTGATTTCATTGAGAAGATTTTTTTGCCCTGCCTCCAGGATATTTCTGGCACCACATTCCTCGCAGAAGATAATA
This sequence comes from uncultured delta proteobacterium, assembly GCA_963776075.1. Lineage (GTDB taxonomy): Bacteria > Desulfobacterota > Desulfobulbia > Desulfobulbales > Desulfocapsaceae > MADRE3. The sequence goes on along the minus strand of CAVZLG010000006.1, from coordinate 416,556 downwards.
TCACTCGGTTTTACCTCCGCCTGAGGAATATCATCTTTACTGGTAAAAGCGGGCTCGACTGGTTTTACCATGACCTTTGAGGCATACAATACCTTATAGACAATCTCCTGATCGAATGATCCAATTTCTTTTTTCTGAAAAAACGAATCCTTACAAACAAAATCAACTGCTCCATTTTTGAGGGCGTCAAAACCTCTGGCAGTACCCTCCCGGGTCAGACTAGAGACCATGATTGTCGGGGTTGGCTTATGAATCATGAGATGCTGAAGAGAGGTCATGCCATCCATTAACGGCATTTCCATATCCATGATAATTACATCAGGATTCAGCTTGAGTACCAGGTCAAGGGCCTCGATACCGTTTGCAGCTTCACCAATGATTTTTATACTCTTCGTCCTTTCAAATATTTCTCTTAACAACTTCCTGAAAATCAATGAGTCGTCAACGATTAAAACACTTATCTGTTTTGGTAATGAGCCTATTTTAGTTTTTTTGACCATAACCCTGAATGTAAGACTTGAGTATTATTTAATAGATTATCCTACAGATATGCTCATTTTATACCTAATCAGAAATAATTCAAAATAGAAATCCCTGAATAGCTATTTCAGAGATATAATGAGTGCTTGACGATATAGTATCCAACATCATCAGCAACAAAATGTTTCCACGGGCGCTTGCCCCTGATTCGTCTTCGTATTTCTGTGGATGAGATGTCTTCCGTTTCGGTGGCAAGCAGTTGGATACTGTTTTTCCCTTCCTGGTTGTACCATGTTCTATTATGGCCACTATCCATCTTGAATTGGTTTCGATTCAAGAGTTCATAAAGCTTCGACTTGTTATACCCGGGCCTGACGACGATGAGAAAATCGATCTGTGCAATGACTGCCTGCCATCGGTACCAGCTTTCAATCTCAAGAAATGCATCGCAGCCAATGATAAAGTGATATTTTGTTGAGCGATCCGCCCTATCCTGAATAATTTTCAGGGTGTCGATGGTATATGACGAGTCTAGACGTTTTCTTTCCAGGTCGGAAATGGAGAAATTTTCATATGAGCTTATAGCAATCTTCAACATCGCGAGCCTGTGATCGAAGTTGCAGATATATTCGTCTTTCTTGTGAGGAGGACGGGCAGATGGAATAAATATTATGTTATCAATCCCCGCTTCCACCAGGGCCGCAGTTGCACACTGCATATGACCCTGATGAACAGGATCAAACGTGCCTCCGAAAAGACCGACATTAATCATCAGTCACGTACCTGCCCTGTACCATAAATAACAAATTTTCGGGTGGTCAATTCTTCCAGACCCATAGGGCCATAGGCGTGTAATTTCGTGGTGCTGATGCCGATTTCAGCTCCAAGTCCAAGCTGTCCACCATCATTAAACCTGGTAGACGCGTTTATCATGACGGCAGATGCATCAACGTTTGCAACAAACTGGTGAGCTGTTGTGTAATTTTCTGTAATAATTGTTTCGGTATGCTGGGAACCATACCGGGCGATATAATCCTGCGCTTCTTCAACTGAACAAACAATTTTCACACAAAGTTGTAGATCAAGAAACTCGCTCCCCCAATGAGCATCCTGAGCTGGAGTCACCGTCGAACCAAGCTCAACCGAACGGGGACAACCGTACATTGTTACGCCATTATTAGATAGTTCCTGCTCAATTACCGGAAAATAACGGTCTGCCACATCTTCATGTATAAGCAATCCTTCAAGGGCATTGCAGACCCCCGGGCGTTGTACCTTACTATTAATGATGATTGCTGTTGCCTTTTCAAGATCCGCCTCACTGTCAACATAAATATGACAGACCCCTTTATAATGTTTCAGAACGGGAATTCTCGAGTTTTCAGCAACAAATCTTATGAGTCCTTCTCCTCCTCGAGGAATAATCAGATCGATAAACGCCTCCTGCCTCAGCAGTATGTTAATCGCCTCACGACTGGTTGTTGAAACAACCTGCACTGCATCGGAATTCACATTGTTGGATGCTAATGCCTCCTGGAGAACAGCAGCCAGTGCTATATTTGAATTTATAGCCTCCGATCCACCTCGTAAGATTACGGCGTTGCCTGTTTTCAGGCAAAGTGCAGCAGCATCAATGGTTACATTGGGTCGTGATTCATAAATCATGCCGATTACACCAAGGGGTATTCTCATCCTGCCAACCATCAGACCATTTGGCCTTCTGCCCATTGAGGATATCTCTCCAATCGGATCGGGGAGTGCAATGATTTCCTGGATGCCTGTTCTCATTCCTGCAATAACGTCATCTGTCAATGCGAGTCGATCAAGCATGGCTGAAGACAGACCTTTCTCCTTTCCTGCCTTCAGGTCTCTATCATTGGCCTTTTGAATGTCACTTTTTCTGGACAAAAGCAGGTCTGAAACGGATTGAAGGATTAAATTTCTCGTCTCTGTCGTTGTTGTGCCCAGATATCTTGATGATAATTTCGCCTTTTGGGCCATCAGTTCAATTTTGTAATCTTTGTTTGGATTTTCAATCATCTGAGAGCTCCTTTATTATGCTTCAAGAATGTTCGAGGATGACAAGGTTATCTCGATGCATAATTTCGTCATTATCTTTATAGCCGAGAATTTTTTCAATGTTACTTGAATGCTGCCCTTTTATTTTGTGAGTATCCTTAGAACTATAATTAATGAGACCAATAGCTATTTTATTGCCACTCTCATCGCAGCAGTGAACGGGATCCCCTACACCAAACCTTCCCTGAATACTTTTAATGCCTGATGGTAACAGGCTCTTTCCCCTGTCGCATATGGCTTTACATGCTCCGACGTCAAGCGTAAGTGAGCCCTGCGCCTTAAGGACTGTTGCAATCCAGCGTTTTCGGCTCTGTACCCGTTCCTTGCAAGGCAAAAAGAAGGTTCCAACCATCTGTCCACTGAAAAGTTTTTGCAAAATTTCTTTTTCCCTTCCTGGCCCGATGAATGAACTTCCACCGCCTGATGAAACGATTTTCGCAGCATTGATTTTTGACTCCATGCCACCCGTTCCAAGTGAGCTTCTGACGTTATGTACCATGGCTTCAACTTCAGGGGTAATCTCGGTAATCGTATAGATCGGCTCAGCTTTTGAATCTTTTTCCGGGTTACCGGTATAAAGACCAAGCACATCGGTCAGGCATATAAACATATCAGCCTCAATCAGATTACATATATATGCGCCAAGTGTGTCATTGTCACCAAACCTGAGTTCCTGAACAGATACCGTATCGTTTTCATTAATAACCGGAATAACATTAAATTTGAACAGTGTCAGCAGGGTATTTCTTACATTGAGGTAACGGTCGCGAAGGGCAAGATCGGAGTGGGTCAGCAAAACCTGCGCAGTGTTCAGGTTGAATGAGGAAAAACACTCTTCATAGGTCTGCATTAAGGATGACTGACCGATAGCGGCAAGCGCCTGTTTCTCTTTTATTCCCAGGGCAGAATTCCGGCAGTATGATATTTTTTTTATACCGGCTGCAACAGCTCCGGAACTGACCAGTATCACCTCTCGACCACTGTTGTGGAGGAAGCATATCTCCCTGACGATATTTTTCACTACATCATTGGCAATACCATTTTGATCTGTCAAAACAGCGCTGCCAACCTTGACGACAATCCTTCGAGCTTTGTCGAAAAGTGTCTGGCGGAGATAGAGGCCATCTTCAATAGATAACTTTTCAATCATCAGCCTGGTTCTCCTGATTCAGTTCATATATATTTTCAACTCCATCAAGGGCTTGGGCTAGTTCTAATTTGAGCTGATCAATGCCGGCACCGGTGATCGCAGAAATAGGGATCGTTATTAACCCAAGCTTCTGATAAGGGATGGCAATTTCAGAGACCATTTCAGGGTCAACCAGATCTATCTTATTGAGAACGATTATTTTGACCCGTTGAGTCAGGTCCTGTTTATATTTTGACAATTCCGTTTCTATTACTTCATAGTGCTGCTGGTGTTCATCAACAGAAATATCAACAATATGAAGTAAAATCCGGGTCCGCTCAATATGCTTCAGAAACGAAAGGCCAAGTCCTGCGCCTTCATGTGCACCTTCAATGATTCCAGGAATATCAGCAATAATATATGGCTCATGAAATTTAAATTTTAAAACCCCGAGCTGTGGTTCAAGTGTGGTGAACGGATAATCAGCAACTTTGGGATTTGCCGCTGATAGTCTTGACAGAATGCTTGACTTCCCGGCATTAGGCAATCCAACCAATCCGACATCTGCCATAAGTTTCAACTCTATTTTAAGCCAGCGTTCCTCACCCTCCTTTCCTTTCGTTGCATACCTGGGTGTTCTGTTCGCCCCAGAGGCAAAATGGGCATTTCCAAGTCCACCACTCCCGCCCTGCGCAATAATAAATTCCTGGTTTTCCGAGACGAGATCGACAAGTATTTCTCCGGTCTCAGCGTCTCTTATCATTGAACCGGCAGGAACTTCCATAACGCAGGTTTTACCTTTACGTCCATGCATGTCCTTTCCCTGGCCATGCACGCCTCTCTCTGCTTTAAAATGTGATCTGTACTTGAAATCGATTAACGAGTTTTTGCTTTTGGTTGATTTTATGATGACATCACCGCCTTTGCCGCCATCACCACCATTCGGTCCACCTTTGGGGACATACTTCTCCCTTCGAAAACTGACACAGCCGTTTCCGCCATCACCAGCTTTTACATAAAATTTTGCTTCATCTACAAATGACATCGGAACACCTGTGTTCTGATTTTGATCAAAAAAAAAGCTCGATCAATTACTTAAAGTAATGATCGAGCTTAATGGGATAAAACTGCAATATGCTGCAGTTTGTCTGATTCCGTTATGCTGCGGGATAAACACTCACTCTTTTTCTTTTTTTGCCGAAGTCCTCGAAGGTTACAACTCCGTCTATCTTAGCAAAAAGAGTATAGTCCCGACCACACCCTACATTACTTCCGGGATGAATTTTTGTTCCAAGTTGCCTGACAATTATATTGCCGGCCTTAACAATTTCACCACCAAACTTTTTAACACCACGCCTCTGGCCAATACTGTCGCGGCCGTTCCTGGAACTACCACCTGCTTTTTTATGAGCCATGCCTTACTCCTCATTCTCTGACAGAAACAAAATTTCCATTCCCGTCTTGTTACATATTAATCTCTGAAATTTTCAAAGCAGTATATAGTTGGCGATGACCCCGCATCAACCGATATCCCTTTCTTCTTTTTCGTTTGAAAACTTTAATTTTTTTATGTTTACCCTGTTCTGCTATCGTTGCGATAACTTTAGCATTTTCAACCACTGGCGTGCCAACAGTTACCTGCTCCCCGTCAGCTATCAGCAACACACTATCAAGCTCAATGGTATCACCTACGTTACCTTCAAGTTTTTCCACCCTCAGCTGGTCCCCGGATGACACTTGATATTGCTTTCCACCAGTTTTAACTATCGCATACATATAACCAACCTCTCAAATATTTTTAGATCTCCAAAAGAGATGTTTCCACTCAGGACCGCAAAATAAACACTATTGACTAACGGTTGTCAACTTTTTTCAGTGGTCAAATAAAGAGAATTTATTGATAATCTGTGTGTCTACTGGCAGATCGATGAGAAAAAAAGAAAGTATCTCGTTTTTCACCAGCAGTCATTACACGTTAGATTGCTGGTGAAAAATATCATGAGTTTTATCCGAGCCGGTCGCTTTCTCTTTTTTTGCGTATTGAACAAGCGCGCTCAAAAGCCGCTTTTTTTCCATGCTTTCTGATAGAGACAGACGTTTTACCCTGTTTGCCCTGGGCAGTTACCCAACTGACCTCGTAGCGATTAAGCTTTTCATTATGCCTGACACCGACAACACCGGTCCCGGAATTACTGACGGTAACCATATGTTTATTGGTTCGCACCTTGCCAAGCTTTTTCTCTGTCTGGTCACGCCATGATATTGCCGAGAGAAGACTTGAATATCTTCCCCCACATTTTCTATCGGAAAAAAACTTGGAATGAGTCTTACCAAGAAATCTTACCCGAACATACCACCCGTGTGTCCTCTTTGAGTCCTGGTCTATGCGAGCTATATCTTTATGTTTTTCTAATAATAGTTTTTGCTTTTTATCGACTTCAACCACGTTACCGAACCTCTCTTTTTCTAGTTAATATTTTGTAATGATAGAGACTGCTTGTTAAACAATAATCATTACCTTTTATAATTTATCATACACATTAATAATAAAGCAGTGTATTGCTTATCGACATAAACAAACCTATGACTACATAGTTAGTCAGGGCCCTAATGTCAATACTTTTTCGCTCGGCTTTTTTCAAAAAAAACTGGTGAAACAGGAGCTATACCGTTAATTCTTATTATTTGTCAGGCGCTTACAACTTTTAAAGAATATTTCCAATGAAACAGATATCTACAAAATTTGATTCTCTGATTGAGACAGTAAAGACACTCCGGGGCGAAAAAGGATGCCCGTGGGACAAAAAACAGACAATAAATTCGCTTCGGAAATACCTGGTTGAAGAATTTGAAGAGATTCTCCAGGCTATCGATAAAAAAGATAACCTCAACCTCTGCGAAGAGCTCGGTGATTTCCTCTACCTGATCGTCATGATATCAGAAATAAATGAAGAGAACGGCAATTTTTCTTTACAGGATATTATTGGAGGAATTAACGAAAAACTCGTCAGGAGACATCCTCATGTTTTTTCAGGTACCCCCATTGAAGACGATGCAGCTCTACGGAAACAGTGGGACAAAATCAAAGCAGCAGAAAAAGCTGAAAAAATGTTTGACTAAAACACTTTGTTTTAGTAAATATTATCCTCTTGTTGTTTAAATATATTTTTCTTCGGGGAAACTCGAAACCTCTTCGCTCTCTGCCATAGAACAGTGAACGCGAGGGCCGCCCAGTGGGTATAGAGCACCCGCTAACCAAAAACGTCCATGAGGAGGAAATCATGAGAAGGTACGAACAGATCTGTATTCTGCGCCCATCATTGAGCGAGGATGAGATCAACACGGTTGTTGAAAACACGCATCAGATTATCACTGACGAGGCTGGTACCATCATCTCCAATATCAAGTGGGGAATGAAAAAACTTGCCTATCCCATCAAAAAAGAACTTCAAGGCTATTATGTCTTCTCTGATTTCGCTGCAACTCCTGCAGCGGTTGCAGAGGTAGAACGTAAATTTCGGATTGATGACGCTGTTTTAAAATACATGTCTATCAAACTCGCCGACGCAATTAGTGCTGAAGAAATCAAGGCAGCACAGGATGATGCTGCAGCCAAGGCAGTTACAATTGAGACAGAAGCAGAAGAAACAGACGTTAAACCAGAAGAAGCTGTAAAAGAAAAAGTTGCAGTGGAAAAAGAAGTTGTCGTTGAGAAAGCTGCAGTGGAAAAAGAAGTTGTCGTTGAGAAAGCTTCTGAATCTGAAAAACCGAAAGAACAAGAAAGCGAGGAGATAATATAATGGCCGCACGACCTCAAAGAAAACTGTTTTCACGGAGAAAGGTCTGTCGCTTCTGTGCAGATAAAGAATTGGTAATCGATTACAAGGATCCTAAGGTCTTGCGTAATTTTGTTTCTGAAAGAGGGAAAATTATTCCTCGCAGAATAGTCGGCACCTGCGCTACTCATCAGCGTCAACTCTGCTCAGCAATCAAAAAAGCGCGACAAATTGCCCTTCTTCCCTACTCTGGTAATATTCAGGGGCAATAAATAATACAGGAAATCCAGTGTCTGGTGGAAACAAGAGTATTATTGGTCAGAGCAAAGGCTACCAGCATATAATACTCTTCGGACTTATCATAGCGATTCCCGGGTTTCAGTCCACCTTGTTTGGGCTGATCTATTTTTTTATTCCCCTTGTCGTACTGTTTTACCTGTACAAGTGGGAAAATGGGTTAAAATACATAATTGGCGGCCTTATTATAGGGGGAATCGCCAGTGCTATTTTCAACTCACTCGGGACGCTGCTGTTTACGATAACGTTTGTCCCTCCCGGATACGTTCTAGCAGAATCCGCATTTCAAGGAAACTCACCAGCCAGATCTGGGTCAAAAGCAACAGTAACCCTTGTCGGCAGCTGGATAATCCTTCTGGCTGGATTCACCATGGTTACCGGTGTTAACCCCATCAGTGACTTTATAACATCTATGGACCAGGGAGTGGAAGAAGCCCTCAGGTACTACAGGCAAAGCGATAATGTCGACCCTGAGACCATATCACTGATAGAACAGTCTTTTTATCAGATGAAAGAAGTTTTCCCGAAAGTGATACCCGCAATCATCACCGGGTTTGCTCTTCTTTCTATCTGGTTTACTATGGTTGCAGGCAACAGCATTATCAGAAAATTTACCGGCTACAAACCATGGATTAATCACAGGCTCTGGGAATTGCCCGGCGCTCTGGTATGGATATTAATCGGCTCGACAATTATTGCACTCATGCCTTTTGGTGTAATCAGACTGATTGGTATTAATGTTCTGATCGTTTTTAGTTTTATCTATTTTTTTCAGGGATTTTCTATTTTTGTATTCTTTATGCATAAATGGAACGTACCGTTACTGCTCAGAACGTTTTTCTATGGCATGATGCTTTTCCAGTCTTTTGGCACTGCTTTACTGCTCGTTGTAGGGGTAGGAGATGTCTGGTTCGATCTTCGTCGTCTACACAAGAATGCTAATGACAAACAATCCGATAAAGATAATCACTCAAATAATTAATCCATCAAAACAGCAATTAATATCATAGAGGAGTCAATCATGGAACTCATATTAAAAGAAACAATCGATTCTCTCGGTCGTGAAGGAGACCTTGTTAAAGTCAAACCGGGATATGGTCGTAATTACCTGCTCCCGCAAGGCAAGGCTGTTCTTGCTACTGCTGCCAACTTGGAACTCTTTGAGCAGAATAAGGCGGCAATACAGGCACGGATAGAAGAAGAGCAAAAGAAAGCTGAAAAACTGTCCAAGAAATTAACGGCTATTACGCTTGAGTTTGCCCAGCTGGCCGGTGATGACGACAGGCTGTTTGGATCAGTAACAGCAGCTGATATCTGTGACAAGTTAAACGAGATGAACATCGACATCGAGAAAAAGAATGTTCTTCTGGCCGACCCCATTAAAACACTTGGCGAAAATAAAGTAACCGTAAAGGTGGGTTTTGATCTCAACACTGAAATTACGGTAAACGTCATCGCCCAGGGAGAAGAGAATTAAATCAGTTTCAGATTTCAATCTTCCTTCTATCCGGCTGGCCAATACTGGCTAACCGTACGGAAACTTAACAAAAACACACCTTTAAAGTATTGTCTTTTAAGGTGTGTTTTTGTTTTGACACATTCTGCGCAGTGTATTAGACAAGATCTTTAGTAACTATTAACCAGCTGAGCGCAATGAGTGACCAATACCATACAATAGCAGAAGTGAATGTCCCAAGCAGTGCGAAGGTTCCGCCTCATAACAATGAAGCCGAGCAATCTGTGCTAGGCTCCATACTTCTGAAAGAAAAGGCCTTTACGTCCGTTCTGGATATTCTTTCACCGGCTGATTTTTACAGAAAATCTCACCGAATCATTTTTGAGGCGATGATTGACCTCTTCCAGAAAAATGAACCTCAGGATTTGGTTACAATCACCAATCTTCTGAACGATAAAAACGACCTTGAAGGTGTTGGCGGACCAGCCTATTTAGCATCGCTCACATCGATCGTACCAGTTACATCGAATATAGCTGCCTATGCCAGAATCATACGTCAAAAATCAATCCTGAGAAATCTTATCAGCGTCAATTCCGACATCGCCAACCGCTGTTTCGAGGAACAGGGTGATATCGACCAACTCGTCGACGATGCTGAACAAGCCATATTTGATATTGCAGGCAAAAAGAGTGGAACAAATTTTACCCCGTTAAAACACATCATTCCGGGTTGCTTTGAAACAGTAGAACAACTTTATAAACGTAAAGAGCTCATTACCGGTGTACCAACCGGCTATTCTGATATCGATAAGATGACCGCCGGGCTGCAACCCTCTGATCTGGTTATTCTTGCCGGACGTCCCTCAATGGGGAAAACGGCTTTGGCTATGAATATAGCTCAACATGCAGCACTGATGGAAAAGACAGGTGTTGCTATCTTCAGTCTTGAGATGTCGAAAGAGCAGCTCACCATGCGTCTTTTGAGTTCCGTTGGCCATATCGATTCACAAAGAATAAGAACCGGAAAATTACAGACAGAAGATTGGCCACGGCTGACAAGAGCTGTTGGTATGCTCTCAGATGCACCAATATACATCGATGACACTCCGGCTATTTCAGTCCTTGATATGAGATCCAAAATAAGACGTCTTGCAGCCCAGCACGATATAGGCCTGATCCTCGTTGACTACCTGCAGCTTATGAGGGGGAGGTCAGCAGAAAACCGGACCCAGGAAATAAGCGAAATATCGAGATCACTAAAAGCACTTGCAAAAGAATACCGTGTTCCAGTACTGGCCCTTTCCCAGTTGAATCGAGGTCTTGAGAGCAGAACTGATAAACGGCCAATAATGTCCGATCTCAGGGAATCCGGTGCTATTGAACAGGATGCAGATGTTATCTGCTTCATTTACCGCGATGAAGTATATAACAAAAGTGATGACAACCCGAACAAAGGTCTCGCAGAGATAATAATCGGAAAACAGCGTAACGGACCAACAGGTACTGCCCAGCTGTTTTTCAAAAAAGAATACACCATGTTTGAAAATATGAGCCACTTTGAAGAATCAGAGTCATACACTTCAACATAGTGGGACATCCCATAGAGAGCAAACCAACTATTATCGAGGACGTGAATGACAGTAACAAAGCAGCTCCCCAACAGGTATGATTTTAAATTGGTTGAAGCCAGGTGGCAACAGACCTGGGACATGGAAGATATAAACAGGGTTACAGAAGACGAATCGAAAGAGAAATATTACCTCCTTGAGATGTTTCCTTATCCATCTGGCCGTATTCATATGGGCCATGTAAGGAATTATTCAATTGGCGATGTCGTTGCTCGCTATAAACGTATGCGCGGTTATAACGTCCTGCACCCGATGGGCTGGGACGCTTTTGGACTCCCGGCGGAAAACGCTGCTCAAAAGCACAATACCCACCCGGCCCGGTGGACCTATGAAAATATCGATTACATGAGAACCCAACTTAAACAGTTGGGGCTCTCATATGACTGGAATCGCGAGTTGGCTACCTGCCATGAAGATTATTACCGGTGGGAACAGAAACTTTTTATCGAAATGTACCAGAAAGATCTCGTTTATCAACGGATAACGACGATCAACTGGTGCGACACCTGCCAGACAGTATTGGCAAATGAGCAGGTCATTGATGGAGCTTGCTGGCGTTGTGATGACCTTGTTGAGCCAAGGAATATGAATGGCTGGTTTTTCAAAATTACCGATTATGCTGAGGAACTTCTTGCTGATCTTAACACCCTTGACGGATGGCCTGAAAAGGTGGTCACCATGCAGAGTAATTGGATTGGTAAATCGACTGGTCTTACATGCGATTTCAAGATACAGGACAGTGATGAATCAATATCCATATTCACCACCCGGCCCGACACGATCTACGGCGTCACATTCATGTCTGTCGCTCCTGAACACCGCCTTGTTGAACAACTTATCGCCGGTACCAGATACGAGCAGTCAGTCAGAGATTTCATAAAGACAATCCTCGAAGAACGCCAGCGCCAGAACCTAAATGAAGAACAGGAAAAGAAAGGGATCTTTACCGGCAGATACTGCATAAATCCGTTCAGCGGTCAAAGTGTCCCCGTCTATGTCGCAAATTTTGTTCTCGCTGAATATGGGACCGGAGCGGTTATGGCAGTACCTGCACATGACCAGAGAGACTTCGAATTTGCACGTAAATACAACCTTCCAATTACGCCTGTTGTTATCCCTGAAGGTATAACACTCGAGCCGGATACGATGGAAGAAGCTTCAACAGAACCCGGTGTTCTGGTAAACTCCGGCCAATTTAATGATATGGACTCGTTAGAGGCCCAGGCCATGATTATCGCTCATGCCGGGTTACACAGTTTCGGCTCAGCTCATACAACCTACCGGTTACGGGACTGGGGAATATCAAGACAACGTTACTGGGGCACCCCAATTCCGATGATCCATTGTGAATCCTGTGGCATACTGCCTGTTCCACTTGATGATTTACCGGTGAAATTGCCTGAAGATCAGAATACCAGCAATAATGAATGTGCTCCGTTAAGCCAGAGACCTGATTTTATCAACACAACCTGTCCTTCCTGCGGCAAAAAGGCCGCTCGGGAAACAGATACAATGGATACCTTTGTCGAGTCATCATGGTATTTCGCCAGATTTACCTGTCCTGATGCCACCGATACTCCGCTTAACAAAAAACAATCAGGTTATTGGCTTCCGGTAGATCAATATATCGGCGGTGTCGAACACGCTATCCTTCATCTTCTCTACTCCCGATTTTTTGTAAAGGTTCTTCGTGACCTTGGCTATCTTGAAATCGATGAGCCATTCAATAACCTCCTGACACAGGGCATGGTTATCAAGGACGGGGCCAAAATGTCCAAGTCCAAAGGTAATGTCGTTGATCCAGACGATCTGATAAAACAATATGGTGCCGATACAGTCAGGCTCTTCAGTCTTTTCGCCGCCCCGCCAGAGCGTGATCTTGAATGGAATTCACAGGGAGTCGAAGGCTCGAGTCGCTTTTTAAATAAGGTCTACCGCTTTATTACCGGTTTTTGTAAAGATGATCTAACTGCAGCTCAGGCAGCTGATGAGACTGCAGCAGATCTATTACTTAATCGCAAGATGCACCAGACAATCAAAAAAGTTACTCATGATATAGAGACAAATTTTCATTTCAATACCGCTATCAGTGCTGTCATGGAGCTTTTCAATACACTTGCTTCAGTGGGAGACCAGAGCAAAAAAAACTCGGCCAACACTGAAAATGTCCGCCAGACCATCAAAACAATCCTCTTGCTCCTGTTTCCAATGGTTCCTCACTTCTGTTCCGAGATGTGGGATTTCATGGAGCTGGCGGGACGGCCAGAAGATAATGTATGGCCGTCTTACGATGAGGAAGCTGCGAAAGAAGATCTACTGACTATCGTGCTCCAAGTTAACGGAAAAGTACGTTCTCGTATTCAGGTTGCAGCAGACATTGATGATGACACACTTGAAAAGAGCGCTATAGAAGATGAGAATGTGCTGCGATTTATAAATGGCAAACCGGTAAAAAAGATCATTGTCATCAAGAAGAAACTTGTTAATATCGTGGTTTGATACTACTATATGGGCTCATTTTACTACCGGTATATATTGTTGGATGAGTGTTAAAAACATTTCACGGAGTAAGACCTTGAAACATATCTTTCGTCCTCTGTTTATTTTCCTGGCAATCAGTCTATTAATTTCCGCATGTGGCTACCGTAATCCTTATGTCTACTCGGGCCCTGACAGAAAAATTTATGCGACCACCTGGAAAAACAGAACGAATGTTCTGCTGCTGGACTCAAAAATTTATCAATCACTGATAAAATGGTTTCAAAGGTCAGGATCACTCGTTATTACCAAGAATAAAGATGATTCCGATTTTATTCTTGCAGGTGAAATCGTTTCAATAGATCTTCCCAGCCTCACCTACAGAGGTACCAACACCGCCAGTGAGGTAAATATCAGATTGAAAGTCAGGTATATCATGAAAGACCTGAAAACCGGGAATATTCTTCTCGAACAACCATCTGAAACCTGGACCGAGGCATACAGAGTCGGACCTAGTGCTACCGTTACCAGAGATAATGAAAATGAAGCACTTGCAATTATAATTGATGATCTGTCACAGAAGATATACCAGAGGTCATTAATGGAATTCGCAAAACTCTGATCGCCTTCTCACCTGTCAAAAAGTCGGCTCATTTTTGAGCCGACTTTTTTTTTCATCAATCTTCGACAGCAAAATCAGTAACCACAGAGCCTTATAATCGACTTTTTATATAATTATGTTTTCAATTGGTTCGATCCCATTACCCAACAACCTGGTTCTCGCTCCACTTGCAGGGTACACCGACCTCCCTTTCAGAATACTCTGCCGCGAGTATGGTGCAGGCCTTTGTGTATCTGAGATGATCAGCTGTCATGGCCTGGTTTATCGTCAAAATAAAACCATTGAAATGCTCGACAGCTGCAGAGATGATCGTCCGATCTCTTATCAACTCTTTGGCGCAGATCCTGATATAATGGCCGAGGCAACTTCGATCCTTAATTCATTCAGCCCCGATTTGATTGATATAAATATGGGTTGTCCAGTAAAAAAAGTCACAAAACGAGGAGCCGGGGCAGCACTGATGACGGATCTTCAATTGGCTGAACGGATTATTGCTGGTGTCATGAAGAACAGCGATTGCCCGGTAACGGTAAAAATGAGATCAGGGCCTGACCATCTCAACCAGAATGGAGAAGATCTTGCCCGTATAGCCGAGTTCAATGGTGTCTCTGCTGTTACGGTTCATGGCAGGACTTGGAAACAGGCGTTTACCGGCAAGGCTGACTGGGATGTGGTTCGAAAAATAAAGGAAACTGTCTCAATTCCCGTAATAGGGAACGGCGATGTTATGACCTATTCTGAGGCAAAGAACCGATTGTTGACATCTAAATGTGACGGAATAATGATTGGCAGGGCTGCGCTTGGTAATCCCTGGGTTTTTCACCCTGATGGACGTCCTGAAGATATTGGTCCAGTCATAAAATGTGTTCTGCGACACGTTTCACTGCTTGAACAGTTTAACACGGTTCCGAAGCTGAAACTGGCAGCAATGAAAAACCACTTAGGGAAATATTTCAAAGGGTTTTCGGGCAGTTCTACAATACGAAGAAACATTTATGACGCCGATGACTGGTCAAGCCTCAAAGAAATACTCAACCAGTTAGACGAACAGTGTTCACATTGCAGTTAATGGCAGATAATCAGGTTCCCACCTCATGCCACTAATCAATTTTTTCATTCTGATATCGTCATTTTCATGTTTGTAATCTGCGTAAGCGCATTGTCTACTGACACCTTCGCGCACGGCACACATGGCAACCCCAAGCGCCACATGGTTGGCGATTTCTGGAAATTTGCTCAGTGGCGGAACAAGTCTTCCCTTTTTAAGTTCATCACGTGTAACACTGTCTGAAATGGTCTGGGCAGCTTCCGTAAAAAACCGGGGCAGAACCTGCCGGGCACCCGACGCCAGTGTACCAAGGGCAACGCCTGGGAATACCAGAACATTATTGCACGGTGCAATAGCTGCACTCACCTCACCTCTATCACAGCCAAAGCAGGAACCACAATGGGCTATCAATGCTTTACCCTGAGACCATTCTTTCAGGTCTCCCGCAAATATTTCCACCTCTTCTTCCAATCCTGCGATCGGCAGAATAACAGGTTTGTCGGTATTATCGGAAACTGCCTCTATTACCTCCCGGGTAAAGCAGCCACCCGAGCCACAAGCCCCTACCATAACGGTGACAGAGGCCTCTTTTACAATTGCGGCCAGGTCATTTGTCGTTGAAATCCATGGATATTTTTCAGGATTTTTAGCGTACTTCATTTTATAATGGGCGTGTCTCGTCTTGGACGAAAGAATTCCTTCACTGGTGTTAATAAAGATTTTTTTACTGGCTTCATCCCTTTCAAGCCCGGAGGCAATCAACGCATCCTCAATTTGTTCAGCGATACCTATCTCTCTTATACCGTCTCCGCAAACCAGAAATGTCTGATCAACCAGCTTTTCTGATTTTACTTTCATCGCCGAATAGATTGCAGCAAGGGTGATAGCACCGGTTCCCTGTATGTCATCATTGAAGGAAATAAGTTCATCAGTAAAAGAATCTCGGATTGCAAATGCATTTTTATTGGAAAAATCCTCCCACTGGCAGATGGCATTAGGAAAAACATTTCTGAATGCCCGGGCAAACCGTCCAATGAAAGACAGATAATCCTCTCCCTGTAAACGTTCATGTCTCCAGCCGAGGTAGAGAGGATCATTTAATAACTCACTGTTATCCGTGCCAACATCCAGAGAAACGGGTAAACAATGCCAGGGTGCGATGCCCGCCCCCTGAGTATAGAGCATCAGTTTTCCAAGGCTGATTGCAATACCGCCAGCTCCCTGATCACCAATTCCTAAAATACCACCATTATCAGTAACCACAGCTACCCGAATCTCTCTGTGCAGGTATCTGCGTAAAATATCCTCGGCAAGATCAATATTCTGTGGAGAAAAATGCAGTCCGCTCGAACGCCTGAACATCGAGGAATATTTTTTTACCACCATACTGACAGTGGGCGTGTAAATAATTCCCATGAACCTGTCAAGATCGCTTTTGATAAGAGCGTGTGCGAGCGTCACATTTCTTTCAAACATGGACCTGATAAATATATATTTTTCCAGATCGTCTGACTTGTCGTTAACGATTCGTGTTGAATTATCTACCTGGTTTTCAAGGGACCTCATGCTCGGTGGCAGTGCTGCCTGCAGTCCAAGCAGTTTTCTCTCGTTATTACTGAATGCGGTCCCTTTATTGACATAACTTATCGTTGTCGCGGCAACGCCACTGGCATAGACAACAATTTCTTTTGTATTGCCGTATTCATCGTATCTGAAACCATATTGATTTTCTGACATGGGATATCCTTCCTGATAGTTGATATAGCTTTATAGTCGACTGTACAGAGACAACATACTACATCGGGACACAGTGAAAAGAACTTTTAGAATTAGAATGTAAATAGTATGCAAACGTGTTCGCTGCAGTTTTTTCCTGATTTCCCTTATGATACTTCCCAGAAGAGCACTTTGTTGATGTGCGGTGAATCAAAGAAAATATGCAAAGCGTCATACAGAACTTGTTGTTCGAGGTTTAAGGAGATATTATTTCATATAATATCAGATAATTACGACTAACGACTCTATTTTTATGGCCTTCTGGTTCTCTATTCATTCATGTTGAGATAACAAATATACATTATTTATGTAATCCATTCTTGCATCTGAGCTTTCATAAACGATATACTTATATAATTAACTAATTAATTAATAAACCTGACACCTTGTATTTTCATGAATCAACAAGAGATTCTTCAGACAGTTTTGCAATCCGAGGAATTACCGACATTGCCGGTTGTGGCCTCTAAACTGATATCATTGATGTCGAAGGAAGAGACGACGCTAGCAGATATTGCAAAGCTGATATCACGCGATGTTGCACTGTCCACTAAAATTCTGAAAGTCTCAAACTCTGCCTTTTATAGTTTTCCTCAACAGATCGGTTCGATCCAGCAGGCAGTATCTATTCTTGGTACTAATGCTGTTCGCAGTCTTGTTCTTTCTTTTTCATTTCTCAATATAAGAAAGGGCAGTTATCAAAACACCTTCGATTTTAAAAAATTCTGGGAATACTCACTGGCTTCTGCAGTTGCTTCCAAACTGATCGTTGAGAAGGTTGATGGCAGCGACCCGGAAGAAGTTTTCGTATCAGGCCTCCTGCAAAATCTCGGGGAATTGATTTTAGCAAGAACGTTTCCGGATAAATATGAGCAGGTACTCAGCACTGACTCAGACAGCATCGCTGAGCGTTTAGCTGCTGAAGAATCCATCATCGGCTTTAATCATTGTAGAATCGGCTATGAAGTTGCCAAACAGTGGGGATTTCCAGATGCACTGCTTGCCCCCCTGCTCTACCATCATTCTCCGGAACGTTATGACGGTAAGGACAAGCGTATTATCACGACAATAAAATCTGTCTATCTATCTGACTTAATAACTAATATTCTCTTTTCAGACAAACCTGACAAATACCACAAACAGTTTAGAAAAGACTCAAGAAAATCACTTGGCCTCTCTAACGAGGATCTTGAGGAAATCCTCGACCAGATCCATATTCTGGTGATGCAGGCTGGAGAATATTTTGATCTGAAAATCAAGAATACCAAGTCAATCCAGGAAATTCTTCAGGAAGCGAATATACGTTTGAGCCTGCTTAATCTTGATTATGACCAGATGAACAAGCAGCTCATTAATGCAAAAGTCAAATTAGAAAAGCTTGCGGCTGAGCTGGAAATGAAAAACAGGATCCTCGACAATCTCGCAAACGTTGATGGTCTTACAAATGTATTTAATCACCGCTATTTTCAGAAGGTACTCGAACAGGAGATTGATCGGGCGATCAGGCATGATACTGTCTTGTCGCTCCTGTTTGTTGACATAGATCATTTTAAAACCTTTAATGACACGTATGGACACCAGATCGGCGATTTTATACTCAAAGAGTTCTGCAGCACAATGAAGGATCAAATCAGAAAATATGATACGCTTGCTCGCTATGGCGGAGAGGAATTTGCTATCATTCTGCCCTCTGCCAACGAAGAAGATTCCGTAGCCGCTGCAGAGAAACTCAGAACCACGATCGAACAGACAGTATTTAAAAAATCGGATATCAATACTGAATACCAGCTAACGGCGAGCATTGGAATTTCAACATGCAGACCAGGCAGTGAAGAAAATTTTTCCAAGAGTGATTTTATCAGTAAAGCTGACCAGGCTCTCTATGAAGCCAAAAAACAGGGGAGAAATATCGTTGTTTCCTGGTCTCCCAAGAAAAAGTGGTTTAAATTCTGATCCATTTCTCCAGTAAAAATCTTATTATCAACAAAAACATGGAAGATCGTCCTGCCCGGACGGTCGTTTGAGTTACAAAGAAACCAGTTTAAGAAAATTGACACAATGTTCATGAGAAATGGGTTTAGAGCATGTTCTCCGGATCCACATCAATAATGAGCTTTTCTTTTCCACTTTTCTTAAACTTCGTTGCTATAAATCGAACAAGATTATGCAGCTGGGTAATATTGTCTCCTTTCAAAAGAATCTGCCAACGATAAATATCCCTGATTCTTTCTATCGGGGCGGGCGCAGGGCCTAAAATCTGCAATGGGCAAGGGTTATCCGTTGATTTGCACCATAATCGAGCTTCAGCAGCGACCTCCATGGAGTAATCTCTTGCTTTTTTTTCTTTTTCGGCCTCTATCCGCACTGACACAAGTCTCACAAATGGCGGGAAACCTGCCTCTCTTCTAATTTCAAGCTCCCGATTGACGAGCCGTTGATAGTCATGTTCAGCAGCGAGGCTGATCGCGTAATGCTGTGGCTGCATGGTTTGAATGATAACCCTGCCAGGTTTCTCGCCGCGTCCGGCCCTGCCGGTTACCTGCGCTATCAACTGATATGTCTTTTCTGCAGCACGATAATCAGGAAAGGCAAGTCCTCCATCGGCCCAGACCACACCAACCAGCGTAACCTCGGGAAAGTGAAGTCCTTTAGCGATCATTTGGGTACCAACAAGAATATCTATTTCCCGGTCTCTAACAGATTGGAGTATTGACATAAATCGTTTTCGGTCAGCGGCAACGTCGGAGTCGAGTCGTGCAATTCGTGCTTCTGGTATAATCTTCAACACCTCTTCCTCAACTCGTTCAGTTCCAAAACCGACCGGGAGCAGATTTTCAGAACCACAGGTATCACAAGGCCTATTTATCGGAAGCTGAAACCCGCAATAGTGACAAACGAGTTGATTTCTGCCCTTATGCATGTTCAACGTAACATTACAGTGACGACACTCAGCCATGGAACCACATTCCCGGCAGATAACCGAAGCAGAAAATCCACGCCTGTTCATTAACAGGATCGACTGGTTACCCTGCTCATATGTTTCCCGCAAAGCCTGAACAAAATCTTGCCTGAAAAGGGATTTACCATCTTGTCCGGTTTTGTTTTTCAAATCAATAACTGAAATCTTTGGTAACTGGCTCGTTCCCACCCTGTTTTTCATTTCGATCAGTTCAAACTTTTCAGAGCAGGCATGATAATAACTTGTTATCGCCGGAGTCGCAGAGCCAAGAATGGTGACTGCCTGACACATCTTTCCGCGTAATATAGCGATATCGCGACTATTATATCGTAGTTGTTCCTCCTGTTTAAAGCTGGAATCATGTTCTTCGTCGACAATAATCAAGCCGACATCTTTCAGGGGAGCAAAAACAGCCGACCGTGCTCCGATGACAATACGTCGTTCTCCAGCGTAGGCGAGACCCCATTCATCATACCGTTCACCTGCAGTTAACCCGGAATGTAGAAGTGCAACCTTATTGTCAAACCTTGAGACGAAATGTGCTTCTATCTGTGTCGCAAGCGCTATCTCTGGCACAAGTACCAGAACGTTTTTACCTTTTTTCAAGGTACATTCAGAAGCCCTCAGATAAACTTCGGTTTTCCCACTTCCTGTGATTCCATGAAGTAATATCGTTTTATATTCCTTCTGGCTAATCGACTTTTCAACCCGACCGACAGCAGAGCGCTGTTCATCGGTGAGGTTCTCAGGTGGTTTTATGTGAGGCAGCAGATCACCAAAAGGAGTTCTAAAAATTCTTTTGTCAACTTTAACCAGTAATCCTTTTTCGATAAGTCCAGGTAATACATTTCTGCTATAAGGATAGAGGGCAAGTAATTCTTTTCTTGGTATCAGTTGATCATTAAGATCCTGAGAAATCTGGAGTGCATACCTGATAGCCTTTGTCTCACCCCCTGATAAGGTTGAACCATCCAGCTGTGTAATCTGTCCCCTCTTCTTTCCAGATTTGGTGGGCTCGCTGTCATTAGTTAGTTGCAGCCCTTCTTCGGAGAAACGATAGCAGGTTTCAGTTTTCTTTTTAACAAGTTCCCTGGTTCTACTGCTGATAACTGAAACCATAGCGCCATCAATCAGTGAAGCGAGTATCTGCCTGTCAGCAGGTAAGCTCATAACTTTTTTACTCAGGGTGTGAGACAGCTTGCCGTCCTCTACCAGTTTCTTAAGCCATATTTTATCGGGATATTTATTACTCAGTTCCAGTAAATAACCATCACTCTTTTTACCGGTCAGGCAGAGTGCCTTTTTTGCCTGTATGGTCAGCCCACCAGGTAAGGCGGTTTGTATCACTTTTCCGAGCGGATAGTGATAGTAGTTGGCTACCCATTTAAACAATGGAATAATTTCCTTGTGAAACAGTGGTGTTTCATCAAGGAGGTCGTAAATCTCTTTTAATTTTCTTTCACTATCTTCTTCATCACGGTACCCAAGGATATATCCGGTAATTTTTCTGCTTCCGAATGGAACAAAAACACGTCTCCCAACGAGCGTCGACAGTGATACCTTTAGCTGTTCTTTTATAAAAAGAGGCAGCTCATATGAATATGTCTTGAGGACTGGAGCGGCAACTGCTACCTCCACCACAATCATAATGAGTCTGCTATCTCCTTTATATGGTCAATCAGCTGATCTCCCAGTTCATTGTGCAGCATGCCATAGGCTAAAATTGCTTTAAGATAGCCAAATTTATCTCCGGCATCGTACCGTGTTCCCAAAAATTCGTATGCATACATTTCCCTCTGATTGGCAAGCGCTAGTAGGGCATCAGTTAATTGAATTTCTCCTCCATGTCCTGGTGTCGTTCGACTGAGAATATCGAAAATTTCCGGCATCAGGATATATCGGCCAATAATTGCCAAATCTGAGTCTGTGGTACCTGGGGCAGGTTTTTCAACCATCCTCGTTATTTTTAATGTTCGGCTGCGATTATTTTTTTCTCCCTCAACGATACCGTACTGATGGGTATCATCGGATGGTACCCGTTGAACTGCAACGATAGATTCACCAACGTCATGAAAGAGATCAAGCATCTGTTTTGCACATGGAATGTCGCTCAGCACGAGATCATCACCCAGGCAGACCATGAAAGGTTCATTGCCGACGACATGCCGTGCGGTCCAGATGGCATGACCAAGTCCCAGCGGTTTTTTCTGCCTTACCGAAACAATATCAATGAGGTTGGATATTGATTCTAACTCCTCACTGAGT
The DNA here is from genome assembly GCA_963776075.1 of uncultured delta proteobacterium. Lineage (GTDB taxonomy): Bacteria > Desulfobacterota > Desulfobulbia > Desulfobulbales > Desulfocapsaceae > MADRE3. The sequence goes on along the minus strand of CAVZLG010000006.1, from coordinate 394,563 downwards.
TTAGTTTTATTTTTTTGACGTAAAACATTATCCAGCTGAAAATTATAATCAAAATGATTTTCAATTGCCGATTTTCCTTCACTGGTAACGAAAATAACCTGCTCCACGCCTGAGCTGACAACCTCTTCTACGATATATTGAATCGTTGGGCGATCGACAATCGTCAGCATCTCTTTTGGTATTGCTTTTGTAGCAGGGAGAAATCTCGTTCCAAGTCCTGCCACAGGGATTACCGCTTTTCTAACTTTCATTTATCACCCCATTTTCAATGACCGCTAAAGTTGTTATATAGTAATGAATCTCTATCGTCTGAAAGAAAGACAACTAACATAATTATTTATATCATCCAACGCTTTCATGCATTTTTCTTATCCTCCTGACCTACCGATCACTTCTGCCATAGGAGAAATTAAAGATCTTATAAAAGAGCATCAAATCACCGTAATTGCAGGTGAAACAGGTTCGGGAAAAACGACCCAGTTGCCGAAGATATGCTTTGAAGCATTACCACATATAAAAGAAAAGATCGGCTGTACACAGCCTCGTCGGGTTGCAGCGACCAGTGTTGCTGACCGGGTCAGAGAAGAACTTGGAGGCGTAAGCCATCTCGTCGCCAGCAAGATCAGGTTCCATGATCAAACGACCAGGGATACCAGAATAAAATTTATGACCGATGGTGTTTTGCTGGCAGAAACGCGGCAGGATCGACTGCTCAATGAATATGACGTTATTATTGTCGATGAAGCACATGAGCGAAGCCTCAACATAGATTTTCTGCTCGGTTATCTTAAAAGACTCACCATTCAAAGACCGGAATTGAAACTGATTATCACCTCTGCAACGATAGATACAGATCTATTTTCAGTACATTTCGATAATGCCCCGGTATATCAGATCGAAGGCAGGAGTTTCCCTGTAGAGGTGATCTACAGGGATTTTGAAGATCAAGATGACAACACACCGTTCCTTGAACAATGTATTGATGTCGTTTCTGATGTCGCTCATCAATGGTCTCCAGGTGATATCCTCGTTTTTATGCCGACTGAAAAAGACATCAGGACAAGCGTTGAGATTCTAAGAGGCAGGCTTCCAAACCATACGATACTGCCGATGTTTGGTCGTCTCCAATCTTCTGATCAGCAAAAGATCTTTAAGCATAGAAATGGATACAAGGTTGTTGTTGCAACGAATGTTGCCGAAACGTCAGTCACCGTACCGGGAATCCGATATGTTGTTGACACGGGGCTCGCACGGATATCTTCCTACAATCCAAGATCCCGGACTACCGGCTTACCGGTAACCCGAATTTCTCAGGCCAGCTGTAACCAAAGAGCCGGCAGATGCGGACGAACAGGTCCCGGTACCTGCTTCCGTCTTTATTCAGAAGAAGATTTCCTGTCACGTTCCGAGTATACCATACCTGAGATCAAACGTTCCAATTTAGCTGAAGTGCTGTTACAGATGGCAGCACTGCACCTGGGAAACCCGAATGACTTTCCGTTCGTTGAACCGCCCGTTCCTTCGGCCATTCGTGATGGATATCGAATGCTTGAAGAACTCGGAGCAATTACTCCAGGCAGGAAACTTACATCGGATGGTCGCCTTATGGCACGGTTGCCGATTGACCCGATCATCTCAAAAGTCATTATCGAAGCAGCCAGGAATAAGTGCCTGAAAGAGATCACCATAATTGCCTCAGCACTCGCCATACAGGACCCGAGGATAAGACCTTCGGACAAGGAATCCCAGGCAGATGAAGCACACAGGAGATTCACTCACCCACACTCGGACTTTATGGTCCTGCTGTCCATATGGAATGCGTTTCACCAGGACCGCACTAAATTCTCATGGTCTCGTCTTAAACGTTTCAGTAAAGAAAATTTCCTTTCCTTTCAGAGAATGCGAGAGTGGCTGGACCTTCATGACCAATTACTTCGGATTTTAAAGAGACACAAATCCTTTACAATCAATAAAGAGAATGGTTCTTATGAACAGATTCATCGCTCTCTGCTCAGCGGATTCTTCAGGCAGTCAGCACGCCGAAAAAAAGGAAATTTTTATATCACGGATAATTCAAAAGAAATCATGGTATTCCCCGGAAGCCATCAATTTTCAAAAAGTGGCGAATGGATCATTTCAGGCTCCTATATTGAAACAGCCAGGCTTTATGCACTGACCGTTGCAGCCATAGAACCAGAGTGGATTGAAGATGCGGCCCGACCCTTCTGTTCATACTCTTGGAGCAATATAAGGTGGCAGAAAAAAACCGGCAGGGTCGTTGCTGATGAGGCTGTTTCACTTCGGGCACTTGTTATATTTTCAGGAAGAATTGTTAACTTCGGAGGGAGAGATAAAAAAAATATTCCTGAAGCACGATCCGTTTTTATACAAAAGGCACTTGTAGAAGGAAAGATGGGTAAAGATTTTGCTTTTCTTTCACATAACAAACAAATATTCAAAAAATGGCAGGGAGCCGAAAACAAGTTACGAAAGAAAAATATCGTTATACAGGATGATTCAATCTACTCTTTCTACGATAGAAACCTTCCTGATTATATTTATGACCGTACCTCCCTCTCCCGCTATCTTAAGAAAAATAAAGGTCGGGCGTTGTTCATGGCGGAAGAGCAGATCCTGCTTCGACAGCCGGCAGAGTCAGAATTGTTATATTTCCCAGCTTTCCTTGATATTGGCTTTGATCAATTAAAATTAACCTATAACTTCAAACCTGGTGATGAAAGTGATGGGATCACCGCCGCTATTCCATTATCCTACATACACAGTTTGAAGCCGGATATCTTTGAATGGCTTGTTCCTGGTCTGCTAAAAGAAAAGACGACTTTTTTGATCAAGGGATTACCCAAAAAATTAAGAAAACATCTAATACCGGTCAGCCAGTCAGTTGATCGTATTCTCGATGACTTGATACTATACCGTGGAAACTACTACAGGGAATTATCCGCTACGATATTTAAAATGTTTAAAATCTCAATACGTCGTGATGACTGGCCCTCCCCCCTGCCACTTCATCTGCAAATGAGATTTACCCTGCTGGATCATGAAGGAAAAGAGCGTGCTTCCAGCAGGAACCTTATTGATCTTACGGCTCAGAGCGATTCTCCATCATCCACTGTCGTCCAGCAATCGTTGCGAGCTGAGGATAAAAAAATTATTTCATCATTAAAAGAAAAAATCTTTACATCGTGGGAGTTTGAATCTGTCCCTTTAAAAATACCTATCTATTCAGGTCATGACAAACTTTGTGGTTATCTTTTTGCTGCTATTCAAAAGGTATCAGAGCGTCAGGGCGTCAATATTATTTATTCTGATTCCATCAATGAAGCCGTCTCGATCAATTCAATCGGTACCCGTTATCTTCTTCAACGCTCCTTCAATGACCAGCACCGGTTATTGAAGAAATACTGTAAAGTCGCTTTTACCGGCCCTTCGGTCGTCTGGCTCAAAGATAATTGCAATGGTACCGGCTCCATGCACAATTTACTTATAGATTTTGTGCAGAGAATTATTTTCGGTTCCATCTTTCAGCCAATCATTTCAAAAGATCTTTTCGACCGTTCCGTTAACCATATAAAAGATATTGGATATTATAAAAGTGGAAAAACACTTATTGATCATATCCTGTTGATATTGAGACAACGAAAAGAGCTGTTCGACACGATCCAGAAGCTCGAACGTCTTTCTTTGAAAAAAGGGGCTGGAGCATCGACACTGTTTGCTGAATTATATGTGCAGCTTGAGAAAATACTACCGGAATCCTTTTTACATTATTATACACAAGAACAACTTCAAGGAACTGTTCGTTACTTTAAAAGTCTTGCTATACGTGCTGAGAGAGCCTACGCTAATCCTGCAAAAGATGAACAAAAGCAGAAGCTGGTCCGAGCACACCTGGAGAATGAAAAGAGCTTTAAAAACAAAAATAAAAATCTCAATGATGAAGATCGAGAACTCTTATCGAGCTATTCGCACCTGATAGCAGAGTATCAGGTCTCTTTATTTTCCCCTGAGATCAAGACGACTACGCCAGTATCTGAAAAAAAACTGATGGCGGTTTGGAACCAGATCATTGCCACCTATTGAAAACCTAGCTTGTAAATAATTCAATCATAATGAATCATGTAACAATTGGAATACTGCTCTCCATGTCTTCACTCCTATTACTCTATCAAAATCAATGGGTGCTCGGTCTGGCAGCCTTTGTTCTTGGTATTATTATTATGAACAAAAAGAATTGGAGACGATAATCCAGGATAACAATGAATGAAATAATTGAAATATCCTTATCAATTTCACATCTATTAATCTAAAACAGTATGGGTATAAAAATCATTCGGATTTCAGTTGTTATTGGTTCCCTGATTGTCTGTTATTTTCTTCTCTTAAACATTCCACATGCAATAGAAACTGTTACGTCAACGATACTGAGTAAAAACACAATCGAGATTCCTTACTGGGGTGCATTATTCCTTTCCATCCTTTTCTGTTACTATCTTCTAACTGTAATATTTCCATTTTTCCTTACGATTGGCTGGGTACTATTTTCTCGTAAGAAGAGAGAGGCTGGGAACGCTGTTCCTTTCATTAGCATCATCATTCCAGCATTCAACGAGGAGAAATCAATCCTTCGCAGTCTTGAAGCGTTAAACAAAATCGATTACCCCTCGTTTGAAGTAATAGTAGTAAACGATGGCTCAACTGACTTTACTTTCTCTGTCATTGAAAGCTCGTTTGTAAAATGCATACACCTCAGGACTAACCAAGGAAAGGCGGCGGCGCTCAATGCCGGCATCGCCATAGCTACTGGACAGATCATTGTCTTCTCCGACTCGGATTCATGGCTCCACCCTATGTCCCTGCGTTATCTCGTTCAAGGTTTTTCAGACAGCAACACCGGGGCTGTCTCCGGTACCGTAGAGATCGAACCGCAAAACGGACTGTTGAGGCGCTGGCAAGTTCTTGAGTATACGTTCGGGCAATTCTTTGTAAAAGAAGCGCAACTGGGGAGCGGATCGAGTGTAGCCATCTGTCCAGGACCCGTCTGTGCATACAGAAAGGAACTTTTAATTCAGATCGGTGGGTTCAGTTCACGGACAATCACTGAAGATTTCGATGCAACACTTCAGATAATCCAGGCAGGTTATTCTGTTAACTACGCCCCAAAGGCGATTGCCTATACCGAGGCACCGTCAACAGTACTGGAGCTAAGAAGACAACGATTAAGATGGTTTAGAGGACATATCCAGACCTTTCGTTTTCACAGATCCCTCTTTTTTTCATCGAAGATAGGGAGTCTTGGCATATATTGGCTCCCCCTCTATTATCTTTTTTTCGGATACATCTGTGGAGCACTTGAGCTTGCTATAATACCAGTTTTGCTCATTTTGTTTTTTACCTCTTCCAATTTAACTGCTATGCTAATTATGACATGCTTATATAACCTTTTCGCAGTTTTTATTATCTGCATGGGTTATTGCTTTGTCCTGCTATATTCGAATCGATTCAGCTGGTCTCTAATGGGCTCAGCATTTTTAAGTTACCCTTACTTACTGTACCTTAACTGGTTGAGGTTGTGTGCTATCTACAATGAAACACAGGGAAAAGTCGTAACATGGTCAGGATAGAAAATATTTTTTCTAAGAGCCTTGTTGCTATAATAGTGTCTATTATAGGAGGATTTTTCCTGATTACCCCTGCCACGCTATTTGGTGCATATTCTGCTCCCCCACTTCTGCTTTCACTTGATGTTGAAAAGAATAGCGATGTCGAGTCACTATCAATCCTAAATCTTCAAGAACCTGCAACCTATTTTGTGACAGGAAAATTTGCCCTGAGTTATCCTGAAACTGTTCGGAAACTCTCAACCCGTGGCACCATCGGTTCTCATTCTCATGAACATCTGCAGATGAAGGAATTAGAAGCTGATCTTGTGCGCCAGGATCTTCTTGCGTCATCAAAGGCAATTCAAGCAGCGACTGGAAAAGCACCTGTCTGGTTCCGAGCACCATTTCTTGAATTTAATACTGAGATCCTGGGAACAGCATATGAGTTAGGATTTCGATATGACAGTTCAATGTCTGAACGCTGGGTCCAACAGCACTTAATGAGTGAATTTCCAATCTCCATAAACTCCACCGGACGCATTTTGTTTTCAGACTATAATATATTCACTACCTATGGTCTCGCCAGTGAAATGGCCCTTGACATGCTCAAGGAAAACTATCTGGACCGAGCCACGACAGATCGTCCGTTCATATTTCTTCTCCATCCGAGCATCATTTCTCAACACAAAGATCTGCTCTACCGGTTCATTGATTTCGTGAAACAGCAAGGTGGAATCTGCATGTCTTTTGATCAATATCTCGATCAATTTTCCAAGACAAAATCTGCTACTCTCGGAATTCAACTTGATCCGCTCGTCGGAAAAAATGAGGTAAAAAACATTATCCGTGATTTCAAATCACTTGGGGTTACCGATGTCTTTATTAACATGCAAAACCTACATTATGGTGATTACCTGGACAAAAGCAGAGGTGCTTCTCAACCGATAACGGACAAAACCCTGCAGTTGATCAACGCCTTGAAAGATAGTGGATTCAGTGTCCATAGCTCGCTTAACGCATTATATCATCCTCCCCCTTCACAAATAAATGATCAAGACACCCTGATGGTAGACCGGGCAGGCAATTATTTACCGAACTGGCTTTCCCCCTCTTCACCATCGACCCATACCCTGATACAAAAACAGATTTCCTACCTTCTCAACAATTATCCACTCGACGGTATACATCTCCAATATCTTACCTACCCCAGTCTCGAATATGATTATTCGCCTGCAGCCCTGAATCTATTCACCCAAGAAAATTCTTTGATGCTGAATAAACATGACCCGACAACCATTCTAACAGAATATTACAACGAGTGGACGTCTTGGAGGATATCACAAATTTCTGAGGTGGTTCAGAGCGCGGCTGCAGCGATTTCGCTTCAGGACAAATCAGTCCGTCTATCGGCGTCACTAAACCCAACTGCCCTTACTAATTACAGGCAGATGGAAATATCAGGCCAGGATTATCGTTTTCTTGCCAATGTTCTTGATTTAATCATCATGGACCCCTACGGTTCAAATGATCCAGCAAAATCATTTTCCGATTTTTCTGGGTTGAGCAGAGCAATGATAGGAAAACGTCCACTTTTGGTCCACTTTCCAGCTGGTGATGATCACACCTGGACTATAGGGGATTTTCGTGATTTTTTAGTCGAACGTGAGTTTGCCAGTTCCGTAATACAAGGCGTAATTTTGCCCAGCTACAACAACTATATTGCAAAGATTCCAGAAGGTAACCGGGAGTTTGAAAACCTCTATCACGTTTTACAGACTATAGGCACCCCGCCCAGGAGTTATCTGTCAGAGACGCAGTTCGTTACAGCCACTGAACCATTAAGTCAAGAACCTACCCCACCGCCCGACATGACAGAAATTGGGGTGTCCAATACCGACAACAAGCGAATCGAATCCCAGCCGGTTAAAAAAATATTACCGCTCATCCTCAGCTCAGGTATAGTATTGGTTTCCGTCGTTCTGATTGTCTCATATCTCTACAGACGATCTTCTCTAGAAAAATCCCTAGACCCCGAAAAGACAGCCATTATTGACTGGAAGCAGATGGATAAATCCATTATTGACGGACAGATTAACGGAGCGTTGGTGCATTCTGTGGCAAAACATTTACGAAAGTATGATCCTGTCAAAGTCTCAAAATACCGCATTGCTCTGATTATTAATATCGTTGCAAACAGTTCTAAGAAAATGAGTGTCGATGAATTGATGTCCATAGATTTTGATGTACCAGGATGGCAGATCTTTGCCATGAGTTATTTAAAAGAAGCACTGATGCATAACTATCTTCAACTGTCTCAAGACAAAATCGCGATTACAAAGAAAGGACTTGATGAATTTAACAAAATGACTGAGAACGGTTTTACTCCTGACCAATGGGTATTTATAGAGAAACGGCTTCATGAAAACCTTATAGTTTCCTGCCCCTATTGTTCGGCTGAGAACACCGCCCATTGGTACTGGCCTCATTTCACCTGTTCCTCATGCGATCAAGACGTCTCTTTCAGGGAATGTAAAACCATAATCGAAAACAAATCACCAGGTATAGAGCTCGATCAACATCGTTTTTCTTGATTTTCAAAAAACTATTTACCATGAAACATTTCCCAACTCTCTCTCCATTTTCATCTTCAGTTTTTAATACCATCTTTCTGCTTATGCTTCTCCCCTGCCTTCTGAGCGGATGCGGCGCCGTAATTGTTGCCGGAGCAGGTGCTGGAGCATACAGTTATTATTCGGGTAACGTTACAAGGACCTATACTGCAGGGTATCGTCAAACCATCAATACCTGCTTGAAGGTATTGAACCGGATGGAGATTGCTATTGTCAACACATCGGGGGATGCACTTAAGACCAAAATTGAAAGCAAACGGTATGACGACACTGACATTACTATAGAAATTGAAAAGGTAGGATCAAATTTGACCCGAGTCAGTATACGAACTGGTCAGGTGGGGGTCAACAAGAAAACAGATTCAGAGTTCATACATGAATATATTGCTGATGCGTTTGAAAAGCCCGTTACACCTGTGAAGAGCATATCGCCTGAATCTTATAAGGTCAAGGTATCACCAGGTGATACAGAGAACAATCCAACCACATTACCGCAGAAAAAAAGTGTATCCTATGATCCGATGCAGACAGACATCTATTCAGGAACTGATATCTCAGCAAGTGAGCAACCGGTTATTTCACCACGCAATCCGCTCTATATTTTCTACACCGATAAGGAGATTGACATCCCTCAAAACGCTCTCACCCAGATTGCCAGCAGTATAACCTTTCTTCGAAACAACCCATCATCAACAATCGATATAAAAAGTTACACCGATTCCGATGGTAAACCAGAAGACAATCTCGATCTTTCATGGAAACGTGCCAATGTACTAAAAGACTATTTGATTCAGCAGGGTATATCGTATGAAAGAATTACTGCCAGAGGATTTGGAGCGAGTAATTTCCTGGAGAGCAACAAAACAGAAACATTGAGGAAAATGAATCGCAGAGTGGTTCTTGAGATACAACCTTAACAATGCTTCTTATTCGATCTGAAACACTTTTGTCCATCAATACTCCGAACAAATATTTTCAGTTACTGCTCCTGGCCTTACTGTTTTCTTTGTCAGGGTGCCCACAGACGGTAATAACCGCAGATTCCCCTTCACATATTTCCCTTCAGCCTCGTATTCCGTTTCCCGCCCACATAACTTATCATAAAGGAATACTGCAACCAAATCATCTGAGTAAGGAAGCACAGGATGATTTCATTTGTAAGGTCTATGACCACTGGAAAAGTCAATATCTCGTTGCTGTTTCAGCCGGAAACAGCCCAGAGCCACAATACAGGATTACCGCAGGCAGCAAAAAATGGTCAAAAAGCTTCTCTGAAGGGCTTGGCTATGGAATGATGCTTGTAACCTACATGTCAGGGTACGACCCATCCGCTCAAAGCATCTTCGATGGACTCCTTCGATTTGTTAATAATAATCCAAGTACCATTGATAAAAGATTAATGGCATACCAGGTTCCGGTGCAACTGGATCAGAGGGACAGTGCTTTTGACGGTGACGCCGATATTGCTTTTGCACTGCTGCTTGCCGATAAACAATGGGGAAGTGACGGCTCTGTGAACTACAGAAAAGAAGCAGTAACACGAATTAACGCGCTTTTTGATTCGGTAATCGGCAAGGACAGTCTTCTCCCGATGCTTGGGGACTGGGTCGATCCTAATGGAGCTAAATACAACCAGTTCTCTATCAGATCCTCTGATATAGTGCCTACCCATTTCAAACTGTTTGCCTCTGTCACTGCCAACCATCAATGGTTGCTGGTTGATAAACGCTCACATGCTGTTCTTGAAGCTATTCAAAAACAATACAGCCCAATGTCCGGATTGGTTCCAGATTTTATAGTCGGCTCTTCTGATACCGATTCACCCTTCAAACCTGCCCCACCCTCTTACCTTGAAAGTAAATATGATGGCCATTACTTTTATAATGCTGCACGTGTGCCATGGCGTCTTGGAGCAGATGCGCTGCTTAATGGTGACAGGTCTTCGCTCGCCCTGGTGAGGCGTATTGCTGACTGGGTTATAGATAGAGAAAAAAATGATCCATCAGACATTGGTCCGGGCTATTATCTCAATGGAAATAGATTAAACAACAGCAGTTATCTCTCAAAAGCATTTATAGGCCCTTTCGGCGTTGCAGCAATGAACCTGGAAAATGGTCAGGTTTTTTTAAATAAAGCCTTTGACATCTGTACAAAGCTTAAACAAGATTACTATGAGGATTCAATCGGGTTATTATGTCTGCTGCTTATGACCGGAAATTACTGGTTACCATAACAGTTTATCCTGATTATCAGAAAGACAATACGACCCATTAAGGTGAGACATCTTATCGCAAGCTATAGATGTTTACGGACAATTCTCTCACTAATAAAATCTCTAGAAAAGAAATGACGGCTGCTTCCGCCTATACTCTACATTAAGGAGAGATTCTATTGCTTTCAGGTTATTCACAATTTTTCTTGACGTTGCTCTTTGGCCTCATGCTAAGCGGTTGTGGGATGTCATCATCTGCCCACTGGGACACCTTTGCTGATTCACTAGGCCATGGATCAAAAGTCGTACCGAAGCAGGGACTTGTTAATCTTAGCGGTATTGTTGAAGCTCATATTACTAAATCCCAAAATCCCAAATGGGTTCAAGGCAAAGAGCTTGATTACCCATACGCTGGTATCATGATGAAGTTTTGGCGATCGGGGAAAAGCATCGATGTATCCCAGAGCAGTGGGCTTTCCATTAAATACCTGCTAAATGGCCACATCTCCATGAAATTAATTCAAAAGGGCATACCGCCCGGCCGCGAATACCGGGTTGATTTACCACCCCAGGGTGTTTTCCAGGTGAAACATTTCTCCTGGGAGCAATTCACCCAACCTTTCTGGGTGACGCAGCCAACCCCACTTAATCTCAAGAACCTCACCGGTATTATGTTTACAAACAGTACCGAGGAGAATTCGACTGCATACCTGTCAATAAAAGAAATATATTTCCCTGACTGGGAAAATCCATATGAAGTTAAAAATGTGATTAAAAATATAGGGAGATCCGTGAGCGGTTCTTCTAAAAGTCAATAGATTGTTACAACCGGGACACAGTCAACCCTGGTCTTGCGCATTAATTCTTACTCTGGCATTTGATACGAATAGAAATTTTTATGTTAGTCACATTAAAAAAAACAGTGCCGATCGCTTTATTGTTTTCAACACTTGCTGTTTGTGCGCAAGGCGAAACCATCGATCAATTCATTACGGGCGAAAAGGTGATATCTAATGGTACCGTCGTCAGGTATAAGAATTTCTGTTACGAAGCCAAAAATGAACCAGAGGCATGGGACACCCCACATGCGACTTCACGTTTCTGGAGTGTTGTCGCCTGTGACGGTAATCCCGCGACGGATACGAAAACAAAACCTCAGTGTCGTCCCAAGGGGCTTTACACAACACCTGGAGTAAATGTCCCCTACTGTAGTGTCTATGACACTGATGGCCGTGAAAAATTGGGTACCGATCACCCACGGCGTATCATCGGTTACTTCACATCCTGGAGAAATGGAACAAATGGACAACCTCCCTTCCTCGCATCGGATGTGCCATGGGAAAGTATAACTCACATAAATTACGCATTTGCACATGTTGATGAAAACGGGCAATTATCGATAGGTAATCCGACCGATCCTGAGAACCCTGCCACCGGAATGACATGGAGCGGTGTTAAAAATGCAATGGACCCCTCTTTGCCCTATCAAGGACATTTCAATCTTTTGAACACCTATGCAAAAAGGTATCAGGTAAAACTACTTGTATCCGTTGGGGGGTGGGCTGAAACCCGAGGATTTTATAGCTTAACAATTGACGAAAAGACTGGTGAGATAAACCATACTGCTATTTCCTCGTTTGCCAAATCTGCCGCCCAATTCGTCAAAAGATATAATTTTGATGGTATTGATATAGACTATGAATACCCATCATCCATGCCTGATGCTGGTAATCCGCTGGACTGGAGCATCTCTAACAAACACCGTGGAACGTTATGGGCTGGTTACATAGCGCTTATCAAGACGTTACGCGAAACATTGGACAAACAAAGTGAGAAAGACAAAAAACATTACCTTTTAACGATCGCGGCTCCTGCTTCTGATTACTTGTTGCGTGGCCTTGAGGGCTTCCAGGCGCTACAATATATAGATTTCGCAAACATCATGTCCTATGACTTCCATGGCACCTGGAACCAATTTGTCGGCCATAATGCACCGTTGTATGATAATGGCACAGATGCAGAATTGGCAGATGCCGGCATCTACTCAGGCACTGATGCTCTCTACTATAACGGCCAGGGTGCTTTAAACATCGACTGGGCTTACAAGTACTTCCGCACCACCCTGTCTGGAGGCCGTATCAATATTGGTCTACCATTCTACTCGCGCGGTTTCCAGGGTGTTAAGGGCGGAACAAATGGTTTGAATGGTTACGCAGCTCTGCCGGATCAATCAAAATGCAGTTTAGGGACAGGTGATAATTTGGGCCCTGATACGCTCAATGAAAAAAGCGGTGCTCCATGTGGCTATGGTGCACAAGGTATTGACAACCTCTGGTTTGAGATCGATCAGGCGGGTAATGAAATGTTTGCTGGTGAAAGTCCTTTCTGGCACACAAACAATTTACGTGATAACCTGCCAACACCGTATCTCGGTCGTTACGGCCTTGATGTGAGGGAAAAAGCTTCAAGACGCACTGGTGATTATGTTGAGTTTTTGGATGATGAAGCACAATCGGCGTGGTTGTGGAATGAAGCAAAAAGAGTCTTTATCTCAACCGACAACATCAAATCTTTTAAAGCCAAAGTTCAGTATGCTGTTGATCATGGCGCCGGTGGTATCATGATCTGGGAACTGGCAGGCGATTATTCCACACCGTCACAGAACGGCTTGGGGTATCACTATTACGGCAGCACAATGACCGACACTGCTTACCAGATGATCAAAGGCGCAGCACCTTATGGTATAAAGGCTGGTGACGAAGATTTCCTTGTGGCTCAAGAGACTCTGGATGTTGCTGTAGATCTCGTTGGCTATTCACCACGAGGTGATGAAAACTATCCAATCCAGATTGCGATTAAATTAACAAATAACTCAAAAATAGATCTGTCCGGTGCAAAGATCTCGTTCAATGTAACTCCTGCAGTACCAATGAATGCACATATTTCAGAAACCTTGAAACCAGATGCTGTTCCTGTTGGCCCTGATATATCGAACCTGGTGGACATGGACTCTGATACAACGTGGTCCGTTGAGAAAATTGCTCAATCAGGTTTGCAAATGGGTAACGTAGGTGGGCTGTCTGATGACTTCCATCGTTTCTCAGTGCAACTTAATACTGGGAATCCTGGTGCACCAGAATGGAAATCAGGGCAAACTATTGATATCCCAATCCGCATCTATATGCCAATGCCATTGCCTACAAACTTCACTTTTGAAGTTGATGGCAAAACATACGGTCGTACATCAGAATTATAATTTGAAGTATATATGTTTGCAAAAACGAACCAATGTTACCTCTTTTTAATGGATTATAGTTCTTTGTATGTAATTGGATAATGTAACGATCCGACCCATTCTTTGATTCAAAACGCTGACAACTATCCTTATTGACAATGCCAACTCCCGTAAATATTTTTCCGAGTTTATGTATTTTTTTTCTGCATTTCTAGACTTTTAGTCTATCGATTCACCCACAATGAAAATTATTCGCTGAAAGAATATCAAATATCGTATGATTCTCTGATATTACGCGAGAATTATCAACAAGGATCAGATATTGCATATTGCACCTAAACCAACGTATTTAAAGACACTATTGCCACTAAAAAGAAAATAGTTGTGGCGACTATTTTTATTTTTTCTGCTTCCGTAATGATATTTCCATTTACAATAGGAGTTTCATGAAAGATTTTCTGGCGAATCAACTAAATGTGGCAGTTCTTCTCTTCTTCATAACAATTTTCTTTTTTGCACGTTTATCATGGTCAGAAGATCTTGATGAAATTTATTTGCTGGATGAGCCGGTAACCATCGATTGTCAAAACGAGTCAGTCGATAACGTTATCAGAGAAATTTCTAGAAAAAGTGGTTTAGAAATCACCTATGATCAGGAACTGGAAAATGAACCGATCAATATAGCGTTCAATGATACAATACCAGCAATGGACGCAGTTGTCCGACTTTTGAGGGGTAAAAATACGGTTATCGAATTTAGTGACAACAGAGAAAATCTGAATATCAGGTATTTTGGAAACAGCGGGATTTCTGAGGGAAGATCAACAGTTTCCGTGCAATAGGTCGTTAGCAGGCTTATCGACTTTCTGTAAATTCAAAACAAAAGTACATATTCTATGTCATGCCGGTCTATGGGGTAGTGTCTTCTCTTTTACAAGAATAGTTCTCTTTGGACCCGTATTTCCTTGTCCCTACAAGTCAATAGAGTTGAGCTGAGCCCACTCCCGGGCTGCATCAATCAATTGAGGGATATCAAGTGGTTTCTTAAACGCCTTCCATGCACCGAGTTGAACTGCTATCTCGAGGTAAGAGTCTGGTCCGATTTTGCCGCCTCCGGAGATTGCGATGATACCGACCGCTGGGAATTCTTTTTTAAAACTGGTTATTGTTTCGATACCCTCCTGATCTGGCATGATCAGGTCGCAAATCAACATTTCAGCAGGTTCTTTCCGCTGTATTTTGACACCTTCCCTGCCGTTTTCTGCATCCAACACGACGAATCCCTCCTGCTCAAACCAGATACGTAGGATTGCTCTTATTTGAGGTTCGTCATCAATAATTAAAATCTTCATAACATGTCGTAACCATTTATGTATATTGATGGATCGGCTTCGCTTCTTTGCCAAAAACAACCTGACGAAAAAACCTGATCAGTTCCATCCGCCTTTTCATGGTCTTCATCTGTTCAGGAATAAGATCCGTTTGTCTCACTTTCATTACAGACATTTTATACTCAATATAGCTTGCGAAGCTGTTATCAAGGTACCAGGCGTACATGACACCAAATAATAAACCAGGAGGTGTAAAACCTTCTTCACTGTTTATTAGACGGGTAAAATGACCCTCTCCCTGCCAAACCATGCGGGCGAGGACCAGATACTCTTTCAACTCTCCGGGGGTAAAATAACATTTCCTGTCCCTCTCTTCAGTAAGAAGGATATGAAAGACCCGGCCAAAAGACAAATGATTATGTTGAACATTTTCCACTCTTTTTTCGGCGACATAATTTCCAAGCAATGCCTGTCCAACCGCTATAAGAAAAGATATCTCAAAACCACGATGATCAGTTAATCGGTCCTGGCGGATTTTTACCTGACCGTCTTCCGGATCGTAAAATGAAAAGACATTGTCCCAGCGTTGATCCCTCCTCCAGTCCTCTACATTTATGCAGGTGATTCCTTTAATATTATCAAGATGTGAAAGAGGGATATCCTTGTGGTGCCAGATTATGTCTGCCAAAACAGATCGAATCCTGACAATTTCATCGGCCGCGGGCTGCTGTATATCCAGGTTTATTTCCAGCTCATTGAGTCGGGCATTGATCCTGCTGTATCTCTTTGATGGTACAGATATTTTCCTCGACTCATAATGAAGGGTGTTCTCGGAAAGATCCACTGCCCTCTTTTTAAACAATTCGGGCATGAGTTCTTTTGACAAGTAGAGTGTTCTCACCGTTTGCGCTACAATATCGGGATCATGTTGGATTACCTGACGCTCAACCAAAGATTTTTTTGAGAAAAATCCGCACTCTATCGGTTCAAATCCTTGTGCTTCCAAAACTTCCCGATCAAGATATATGGGTATTTTCCCTTCTACTGCATAATTCTGTATGACCGACCCAGGAACATCTTTTAGGGAGAGGCAGAGAATCTGATCAAAAAGCCCCTGGGTTCCTCCAGGCAGATTTCTTTCATAGGCCCTGATCATGTCTGATACATGAAACTTCCGTTCAGGATCACTGATGCTCTGGTCAGTTTCTCCAGCCTGAACCCATAAATTTGAGATCAACAATTTCAAGGCTTTGTCATTTTTTCTGACGGCTTCAGCAATACCAGGAACCTGGAGAACTGGAATAATCGAGCTGTATAAACTTCCGGGAGCCATGATAAGAATGTCAGCATTGCCAATATATTCAAGTACTCTTTCAGACACATAGGGCTGGGCACTAAAATCGACAAAAACCTTATCTACAGGAAATCCACGCTGGACCATACTCGACTTATGTTCTCCGGTTACCTGAACACCATTTGTGTAGAGAAAACGTAACTGGGAAGGAGTGAGTGTCGACGGCAGCACTGCATCCTCAGCAGCGCCCAGAAGTTTTGAACATTCCGATAAATTTTTAAGGAGAAGCTCACCATTATCAGCATTAAACCGAAGAAAAGGCTCATGCTCGAAACTACTTGAGTAAACGCTGATAAACACCGACAAAACAATGATATTTCCTAGGCAGTGTGATCGTTTGAAAATGATTTCGCTTCTCGGGTCCTGGTAACATATATCCAAGGCTCTTTTAATATAATTGCTCAACCCGCCCGGCAGTGTATCGAGATCGGCACCACACTGGCTTAAGAGTGCTTCTGTAGAATCGGGCTTACTATTAAACCGGTAATTGAAAAGTGTTGAAAGTACCCGAACAACATCCTCCGCCTCATTGGTGGTAATATCATAAAGCTCTCTCAATTTTTTCAATTGAACAGATGAGAGAAGAACATGTCTGATATCTCCGAGTGCGATCACCGGTAAATCTTTCAGCAATTCTCCGGTAGAACCACCGTCATCTGTGATACAAACAACCGATTTGGTTTCAGGGAAAAAATCTTTCAGACCATTAAAAGGTCTATGCTTCCAGCCTTTTTGCCTGCAGTCACCACCGATAATGTTTGATAATCCGGTTCCTCCGCCAAAAACGACAACATTTACCTGATCTACCTTAGTCTGGGTTAAATTCTTATGCAGTTGCCTGAACAGTATGGAAGATTCGTAATCAGAATATTCTGGAATACCATTGAGCACGAGATCTACAAGTTTTTCACGAATGTCTCTTTGGGGTATGTAGTCGAAAGCTGAAAGGTTCTTGCTGTTAAGCTGTTCAACCAAAACTTTATTATGTTCTTTGAACAATTTTTCCACTGACTGCTCCGCTGAACTATTCACAATCCCTCATGAGAGTTGCGACACGCTTTAATTCCTCTTCAGTATCAACTTCTACCGAATCATGCTTGGTTAAAACAACTTTTATTTTGTAACCATATTCAAGAGCCCTCAGCTGTTCAAGCTTCTCGAATCGTTCCCATTCCCCTTCAGGAAGTGAAACATAGGTTAGCAGAAACCCCTTCCGGTAAGCATAGAAGCCAAGATGTTTGTAATAGGTTGGCACCGTTGCTTCTTCAGGGTTTCTTTGAAAAGGGATTGCAGACCGAGAAAAATACAAAGCATAATTATCTTTGTCAAATACCGTTTTTACATGATTGGGGTCGTTTATCTCCTCTTTTCTGATAATTTTATAAATAAGTGTAGACATGGGCAGGGCTGGGTCATCCAACAGAGGACCAGCAACCTGTTCAATTACCTCAGCTGAAAAAAAAGGTTGGTCACCCTGGATGTTTACGACGATGTCTTGTTCAGATATCCCTATTTTTTCAGCAGCTTCTGCAAGACGATCAGTGCCGGACACATGATCGTCTCTGGTCATAACGACATTACCGCCAAACTCTGTCACCACTTCTGCAATTTTTTGATTATCAGTAGCGACATAGACCTTGGAGAGCATCTCTACCTGTGTTGCTCTTTCGATCACATGCTGAATCATTGGCTTGCCATTGATATCAGCAAGTGGTTTGCCAGGAAAACGATTTGATTTATATCGTGCAGGGATAATTGCCACTACCTGTATATCTTTATTTTTATTATTCATAAACTCGGCTATCCTCATAGGGTGAGCGAACGATTATTGTCTAACTTAATTAAATCATTTTGCAATGGATATCAAACAGTTCATTCGAATCAAGCTTAAATCAAATGATGACGACGAAATCCGACTGGCCAAAACGCTTGCATCTGAAATTGGCCTCTATCCTCCTGAGACGAGTGTAGAAAACGTTCCTTTTTACTTATCATTTAATAACGGAAGACTCGAACTAACAGAAAATTTGAAAGGAAAAACTGACAAATCGAACATTTATGTTGATTTTCTTACTGGTCCCACCTGGTTCAGGCACAAATACGATCACAGAATTAACCAGCCCCTCACTAAAGCTGTCGGAATCAAGAAAGGGTTTCGTCCAACAATCTGCGACACAACTGCTGGATATGGCATCGACAGTTTCATATGTGCCTCTTTTGGATGCGTCGTCACCATGATCGAACGATCGCCGATAATATGGGCTCTTCTCAATGATGGCCTCAGCAGAGCGGCAGCCGATAATAAAATCGGGCATTTGATCAAAGCTAATCTCCTGCTGCACCGAGGTGATTCAATCGAGTTACTGAAGATAATGGATAAGAAGTTCGAAACCATTTATCTAGATCCGATGTACCCTCCGAAAAAAAAGTCAGCCCTAAACAAGCGTAAAATGATGGTACTTCGTTCCCTTGTCGGTGATGACGACGACCACATTGCACTCCTAGAATCATCATTTGAGTATGCGACTGGCCGGGTTGTTGTAAAAAGACCGGCGACAGCGCCTCAAATCGAAGGAAGGTCCCCATCTTATCGGGTAAAAGGCAAGAATAGTCGCTATGACATATATCTTGCCAATCATTTATGATATTTTTCACCTGCTTTAATAGTATACGCCCGGTACAATTGCTCCAAGACAAGCAGTCGCACCATATCATGGGTGAATGTCATCCTGGATAAGGAAATGACCAGATCGGCCTTTTTCAGCTGCTCGCCAGCAAGCCCCAGTGGTCCCCCAATGATAAACGATACTTTTTTTACGGCCTGATTCTCCAGCGTTGTAATAAGTTCACTTAAGGCTTCAGAACTGAGCAGTTTTCCACTGCTGTCAAGAACAATCCGATAGCAGCCGGACCCCACACACTGATCTATAAGATTGCTCTCAGAAGCCATTATCTGGACTGCTGTCTGGCCTTTCAGCGGTTTGACCTTGATAGGCTTTATAACTACTGAAACATAGTGGGATAACCTGGAATAAAAATCGTTAATACCATTTTCTATATAACGTTCTTTTGTCTTACCGAGAAAAGGTAATTCAATTTTCATACAGCTCTTCTGTTAAGTTTTTCACGACCTCAACAAATAATGTTCCCATGGGTAGTTAAATATTTTTTCAAAATATCACAGAATTCAATATAACTGATATTTTTATTAATACCTGGGCATGAATCGCTGATTATATGAAAATTATCTTCATCGTCTAACAAGGCGGGAACCAGGGGCCATTGCGCACATCTCCAGGGTCGACCCTGATGAACCGTACAACCATCCATATAAAAAACACAGTGACCGGCCTCTGTTTTCATCTGGACAATATTATTTGTTTTTTTCAAAAAACGAGCCTCAAGCTCTCGTGGTTGAAGGTTCAGGTTTTCTGCCATTCGTTTCTGGTCATCTTTATCAAGCGACACAGTTGTCTCACCCTGACAACAAAAGCCACACAGGGTACACTTGAATATCTTTCCTAATAAATCCATGTCATTTATAAATATCTTCTCTCTTACCGATAATGTCTTGGAAGTTGAGTTTGCTTCATAAAAAAAAAGCGCGATCCATTCTGGATTCGCGCTCTGAATATAACGTGTATGATCAATTAAGCATAGCCAATAACATCACCAAAGGTAGAAATATCTATGCCATACTGCATCGCGGCACTCTGCCATTTTTCATTATCCGGTATATCAAAGATTACGTTATCGTAGGCCGGCACTGTCAACCAGCCATCATCAAGTAACTCTGCTTCAAGTTGACCAGGCCCCCAGCCTGCATATCCCAGAATGAACAAATATTTTTTGGGTCCGACAGACCGGGCAATATCCTCAAGAATTCTGGTTTCCCGTGAAAGGGAAATATTGGGGCTAATATCAAGCTGATGCTCAACCCGATAATCTGATTGAAATAGAATAAATGCGGATTCTAGTTCCACTGGGCCGCCGATATATACCGGTGGAAAATCAATATCGGGAACCGGCAGATGAGCTCCTCGTAATATCTCCGGTATCGTGAAGAGTTCATTTGGTTTATTAATAGCGACACCCATTGCACCTTCATCACTATGAGCACAGATATAGATAACCTGTTTTTCAAAGCGAGGGTCAGGCATTCTGGGAGTTGAGATTAAAAACGATCCAGTGAGGGTGTCGATAACGGAAGAAGTTGTCGGTTCCATTTTTTAATCCTCAAACCTATTCAGACTACTCTTTATTCTTTAAGAGTATCAGACACGTTCATTTACCGTCAAGCACTCATAGAAATAATAATCATTAATTGAATTAAGTAATGCGCTGCCGTATGAGAAATCGATATTTCAAATTTGCTCATGACATTTTAGGGTTTATACCCTACTATCTGCTGTGAGAATGATTCCAATGCATACTGTTTCAACTAAACAATATGAATTCACCCACTTCAAAAATCCTCGCAAACGCATATCACGACCCATTTCATTATCTCGGGGTCCATGAACATCCTCTGGATGATAAAATTAAATTTTTCAGAACCCTGCAACCCAAGGCAGAAAAGGTTTCCCTGCTTATTGATGGTAACTGTTATGAGATGGACAATATTGATGAAAGTGATGTTTTTGAGTGCTTTTTATCAACAGATAACCTGAAATATCCTTTGCTTGACCCTTTTGATTACCGTTACCGAATTGTTTATAGCACAAATACTGTCCTAAACAGGAGATGATATGACTCAAGATGCACGATCACCAATCGGTCAGGATAAACTTCAGTCTGCGCTAAAAGCTTTATCTGAACTCGCATTAAAATTTCCTGAAAAGAAACGTAATAAACTCCTTCAAGAAATTCAGTTAAAATATGACCTTTCTCCTCTGGATTGTGAATTTCTTAACAGACATTTCAACGATAAACAATGAGAGGAAATATCACCGTTTCTTTCATACTTCAGCAGAAAAGCCTCCCTGGAGGAATAACAAACGCCAACACATCCCTGCATTGTCAGCACGTTAAGTGGGAAGAGTGATTGTTACCGTTGTACCGTGTCCTTTCATACTTTCGATAGTGATCGAGCCGCGATGATCTTCTATAATTTTAGCTGACAGCGACAAGCCCAGACCGGTACCATCATTTTTTGTGGTGAAATAGGGATCAAAAATTTTTTCTCTGAGCGTTTCATCAATTCCCTGTCCTGTGTCTGCGACCGCAATGACTGTTTTTCCATCCCCATGCTTTGTTGAAACAGTTATGGTTCCGCCATTATCCATCGCCTGAAGACTATTTAAAAACAGGTTTAAAAACAGTTGTGTCAACTTGTCCTGGTCACCTTTTACCAATCTGTTTTCATCTTCATATTTCTCTATAATTTCAATATTCTCCGCCTGAGCGTCTGAACGTATCAGCCGTATTGCATTTTTAATAGGCTGAACCAGCTGCAATCTTCTCATCTTCAGGGTTTCTGGCCTTGAATAGTCAAGCAATTCACTGATGCTTCTATCCAGACGTTCTACTTCTGATATCAAGATATCTGCGGCCTCGGCGCCAGAAGTCTGCTTTTCAAATTTTGACTTCAGAATAAGAGCAAGGCCCTTTATAGAACTCAGTGGATTTCTGAGTTCATGCGCGACACCGGCCGCCATTTTACCAAGAGCAGTATGCCGTTCATTTCTTCTTATTTCCAGCTCAAGATTTTTCTGTGTCGTCAGATCCTGAATCAACAGCATAGTGCCCCTGCCACCACCATTCTCTTCGGAATCGATTTGCACACAAATGATATGCAGGGTTTTTGAAGTTCCATGGCTTGAAATTGCAAGTTCAGTATCGGTTATAGCGCTTTTTTCTGCAATCAGGGTTTGTATCGTTTTGACAAATATGTTCGGGAAAATATCGGCATAATAGCTTCCGACTACATGCCGATTGATACCAAAGATGTCGCGACCACTGGCATTACATGTCTTAATATCACCTCCAGGATCTATGGCTATGATTCCAAGAGGCATTGAAGAAATTAAGACATCAGTAAAAGCGGTAATCGTTTGTAACTGTCTTTGGCTCCCTTTAAAGCCCTGAACAGCGATAAGCGATAATAGGCCGCCAATACCAACGAGTAGTAGAACTATTGATAGGACTATAATATAAATTAATTGTTTACGTACCTGTTGCTGAAACTCAGTCATATCGAGTTCGGCCACGAGATAGAGCGCACTATCAGAGAAACGACGAACCATTGTCTCCATATCATGGGGCGGCGGCTGATCTCGCATCCACCGTCCCATTCTTCCTCGCGCGTTGTCTTTCATCGCAGAAAGCATTTCATTCCTGCCCCCAAGAGGGTTGAACAGTGTGGCGATCTGGAATCTTTGAGCTTTGTCCGCTTTTTTCCCTAAAATACGATTGTCATGGACCCGGTCCTGTTTTCGCACCAGGCTGAGAAACCCAATCGCCGAGCTGTCCACCATCTTACCGACCATGGCCCTCTCATTATGGGCAATAATCAGCCCGGTATCATTAACCAGAAAGAGCGATACTATTCCCTGGTGCTCAGATCCGTTTTCAATTACTTCCTGTACAGACTCCAGCCAGAGCTCCTTACTAAAACCCTGGCGCATGATCAGGTTTCTTAATGCTGCTCTTGAACTTGAAGATACGAGATTGAGTACAGCACGACCTTCCTGCACCAATGCCATATTCATCAATTTTTTTTCACGCTGAAAATTATTTGCAGCAAACACTGCAATGATAAAAGCAAGCAGCAAAGATGCAGTTGCAAGGAGCCAGGGAGAAGCGAGAAAAATTCTGTTAGATTTTTTTCTTTCTGCTTTATTCATCAGGGTTATTGAATATTTTTTGAATAATAACCTTGGAGATCATATAGGTAGGTACAACCCCATCCATACCCATAGGCCCTGATGCCAGAGTTTCACCACTTACCAGAGGGTTGTCAGAGGCGTAATAGGCATATCTCGTTTTCATTTTCTGAGGGATATGTCCTTGAATAATTGCCGCATTAATAGCCCGCTGATAATGTCCACCCTCCATTTCAAGTCCGATTGCACTCCAGGAGGAAGAATGGAACCGTTCCAAAACGTCCCTGTTTTGTAGTGAGGTTCCGAGCACCGTTACCATTGGTCCACTGTAAACATTGATGTTTTCATCAAAATCTTTTTCACACAGATCATTTTCAAGAATGTAGTTATGCGGAGTACCCTCCATAACATGGGCCGTTGCCAGCATTATATCACCTTTTTTTCCTGGTAAAATACCAGCCTTGCCCATAATTGAAATTGACTTTATGGATAAGGAAATCTCACAATTATCAATCACGCAAGGGCTCAGTAACTCATCCATCACCTCATACGCCTGTGCACCGAAAGCATAATCCATGACAAGTATTACCGGCTTAAACTTTTGTATATATTCCCAATCAATAGAGATTTCAGAATGAAAAGAGTTCTCTGTGAATTTATTCGAATCGAAGATCTGGACCTCAATACTCGACCCGGACAGGTCGTGCTGCGGAATAAAACCGAATCCTGCCGCAAAATCAGCTACATCAATATCACTCTGGCGGATCTGCTCAACCATCTCATAGAGGTCCGAGCTTGGTTCTACACCATTTTTTTCAAGTGCATCCCTGCCATAAATGATATTGAGAAATGAGTGTAAATTAGCACTGACAATATGTACTGGTCTGTCGTGAAGCCCTTCATCAACTAATTTCTTTTTAATATCATTTGCCCATATAGAAGCATATTTATGATGGCCAAGAATTTCCTGGAGTGATGGTGTGAAATAAATAGTCAGTAAGTCATTGGTTGCTGTTGTTTCATTGATAACCCTTTGACCAAGTGAATAGATAATCCTGAACAGACCGTTGTTAAAATTTTCTTTTCTGTTTTGTTCTATATTCCAATAGCTTTGCCTCGTTTCTTTGTAGGTTCTCCCAAGAATTATTGACAGGTTCCAGATGGCCTGATCGAGATCCGCTTCTTCAATCTCGTTTTCAAACTCAACAATTTTTTTAAGTTCTTTCCATTCCTGAGTGGTGCCTTTACCAGGTGTGCACACCTGTGTATGTATTTTCTGTGCTTCTATGTTTAAAAACGTCAAATGGGTCAGAAGATCATATATCTCAGTGCTGCCACGGGTCACAACGAAGCACATTTCGTTGTCTGAAACAATATAAGAAACGCGCCTTCGACGAAGGGCATGAACTTCTTCAAAAGTGGTATTATTCAGCTCCTCCTGTGCGGTCAGGATAATTTTATTGCACTTCTCAATTCCTCTTGGTAACCGATCAATGACATACTCAAGGCCATTGAGTTCCACAATGCGAGGGTCACCCATTGATCCATATATTTCAGGATTAAAATTACGAAGTGCATCCTCAAGCTTCTTACCTGTTTTTCCCGATGGGCTGTAGGATCCTCTCAGAATAAAAGAATCGGAAAGTGTTTTAAATGTAGCAATAGCTGTTCTTGCCTTTTGAGATTTAGACAGCTCTTCCATTATGATAATCCCGTTACTATTCGATTATACTTCCCAAAAAATCTCGCCACTGGCGCTGATTTTTACCTACTCCTAAACGAACATATATTATTATCTCAATGTTCAGCTCAATAAACAAACATAATGTATCATCCATATGGAGGACAACGGCGAATATGGGTTATGACAGCTCAGACGCCAAGGTATCGTGCCTTTAATTCATTATTGTCATAAAACTTTTCTGAAGAGCCCGACCAGACGATACTCCCTCTTTCCATAATAAAATGTCGCTGTGCTAAATCTAACAGTGCCTCTATGTTTTTATCGATGATCAGGATTGCGAGCCCTTTATCCTTTAGGATTCTCAGACCCTTCCAGATTTCTTTCCGGATCAAAGGAGCCAGGCCTTCGGTTGCTTCATCCAGAATGAGTAGGTTCGGGTTGATCATCAGGGCTCGTCCAATCGCAAGCATCTGCTGCTCACCACCCGATAACTGATTTCCGTAATGTTTCAAGCGATCCGAGAGCCTTGGGAAAATGCTCAGAATATCCTCAACCGTATATGGATCTGAAGAGCCGGGATAATTTGAGCTCGTCGCAATAATATTTTCCATGACCGTCAGATTAGGAAAAATATGCCGACCCTCCGGCACCAGTCCGATACCGTGTCTTGCTATCTGGAATGGCTCAAGTTTTTCAATATTTGTTTTATTGAACGTGATTGCACCTCCTGCCACATGAGTGAGTCCCATAATTGACTTGACGGTTGTGCTCTTTCCCATACCGTTGCGGCCAAGCAGAGACACAACCTCACCTTTACCAATATCCATGGAAACATCGAACAGAGCCTGGCTGGAGCCATAAAACGTCTCAATGTTTTTTAAAGAAAGCATCTTTAGTCGTCACCAAGATACGCAGCACGAACAAATTCATTGGCCCGTATTGCTTCAGGTTTTCCACTAGCGATTGTCTCACCTGAAACCAGCACTGTGATCGTATCGGCCAGGGCAAAGACAACCTCCATATCATGTTCGACAAGGAGGATCGTCATTGTTTCCTTTAGTCGGAGGATCAGTTTTGACATTTCAACAGTCCCACCAGGTCCCATTCCGGCCATCGGTTCATCAAGCATCAAAAGTTTTGGTTTTCCGGACAGAGCCATTCCAACTTCTAATTGTTTCTTTTCACCGTGAGACAAATGTCTGGCCTTAACGTCTTTTCTCTCAAAAAGTCCTACACTTTCCAGAGCGTCGCCCAATTCGGCCCTCACCTGAGAAGTCAACAGGCCATTCTGCCAAAATCTGAAATTATGTCCGGATTTTGAAATGATAGACAGGGCCATATTTTCTTCCACAGTCATTTTTTCGAATATTGAGGTAATCTGAAACGATCTGGCAATTCCGAGCCTTGACCGGCGATAGGATTTTAATCGAGTAATGTTTTGCCCTTCAAAAGTGATTGAACCCGTGTCTGGAATTAATTCTCCACTCAGCTGGTTCAAGGCCGTCGTTTTGCCTGCACCATTGGGTCCGATGAGGGCGTGTACCGATCCCTTCATAATATCGATATTAAAGTTTTTATTAGCCTGTACAGCACCAAATGACTTGCACAGGCCCTTTACCTGCAGGAGATTTTCAATCATCAGAGTCCTTTTTTCCTGCTAAAAGCCCAAACAATCCTTTCGGTGCAAAAATAACCACAAAAACCAGAAACGGCCCCATATATACCATCCAGTGTTCAGTATACATTCCAAGAATATCTTCCATTAAAATAAATATGATTGAACCAATAATCGGCCCGAATATTGTTCCAAGACCACCAAGCAGAACCATAACCATGAGCTCGCCCGAAAGAGTCCAGTGCATCATGCCGGGACTGATATATTCAGCCTGGTTGGCAAGAAGTGCCCCAGCGAGTCCGGCACCCGAGCCTGCAATCACAAAACAGACAAGCTTATAATTGTAGGAGTTGACACCGAGTGTTTGTAGACGTCGCTCGTTGAGAGAAACACCCCTGATAACCAGACCGAAACGTGAATTAACGAGTCGGTAAATAAAAAACACAAAGGTAAAAAGGAAAAACAGGCAGAAATAGTAAAATTGAAAATCATCTGATAGATCAAGGATCGCCATCTGATTTCTTGAATAAAGAGAGAGCCCGTCATCACCCCCATATTTTTCAAGGCCCACGGTAAAATAGAAAATCATCTGAGCAAACGCCAGGGTTATCATAATAAAATGCATCCCCTTCGTGCGCAAGCTCAGTGCACCGATAATCAGGGCGAATAGCGCAGAAATCAATACTGCACAGGGTATTGCAATAAGCGCATTTTCACTACCGGGTATGATACCAAAAATCGGTTCTGCCTCGTACGCATGATAAAAGAGTATGCCAACAACATAGCCCCCGACACCAACAAAAGCAGCATGACCGAGGCTGACAAGACCGCCGAAACCGAGTAACAGGTCAAGACTTACAGCAGCCAGCGAATAGATCAGAATTCTGCTGAACAGGGAGATAAAATATTCATGTCCGAGAATAGTTGCTACGACTGGTAACAATATGAGACAGATCGTGCCAATTAAAACAACAATCTTTTTTCTTTTGTTGTCAATCATCAGGAATGGGATGGAAATAACCCGCGTGGGCGCCAGACGAGCACAGCAGCCATAAGAATATAGGTTGCCATCGATGCAAGTGACGCGGCGGCACTGTCTGCATATCCACTTGATAAGAAAATTCTGAACAGGTCGGGTAAAAAGGCCCTGCCAAGTGTATCGACAATACCAACGATCAGTGCCCCAACTACAGCACCACGCACTGAACCGATACCTCCAATAACGATGACCACAAAGGTGAGAATTAAAATGGATTCCCCCATGCCGGACTCTACAGAAAGAATAGGTCCTGCCATGACTCCGGCCAGACCGGCTAGCAAGGTACCAAGCCCGAAAACCAGGGTGTATAGCAGGTTAATATTAACGCCAAGGGCATTAATCATTTGCCGGTCAGAAGCCCCTGCCCTTATTTGCATTCCGATTTTCGTTTTAGCAAAGAGCAGCCACAGCAGTCCTGCGACCATCACGCCAACTGCGATGATCGCAAGTCGGTATATTGGATAAATGAGACCGGGTAACAGCTCGATACTGCCAGAAATCCATACCGGCACATCCATATAGAGCGGCTGTCTCCCCCAGATGATCCTGGTTAATTCGTTGAAAAATAGAATCAAACCGAATGTGGCGAGAACCTGAGACAGGTGATCACGATTGTAAAGGTGTCTCAGGACAAGATATTCTACGAGCATGCCGGTAATAGCTGCGGCGGTCAATGCCGCAACTATGCCAAGCAAAAAAGAACCGGTGACTGCAGTTACGGTCGCTCCAACATAAGCTCCAATCATATAAAAAGAGCCATGAGCAAGGTTGATAACCTGCATGATGCCAAAGATCAGGGTGAGCCCTGCAGACATCAGGAAAAGGGTGATACCGAGTTGGAACCCGTTGAGCAATTGTTCGACAAATAATAGCATAATGAGCTATGGATATCTCATGCTCTTCAGCTGACCGTTCTGGAAAACAATGTCATTACATTTCACACTGTTCAGCATATGCATCCACATGATTACTGAACACCTTTTCCAGTGTTTTATTCGTATATCCACCTGATGAGGTCTGGATGACTTCTCGTATATAGAGATCCTGTACCGGATGCTGGTTTTTACCGAATGAGAAATTACCACGAACAGATTCAAAGTCTGCCTTTTTGAGTGCATTTCTGAAATCGGCGATGGTATCAAGGTTACCACCTACCGCTTTCAAGGCGCTGCCGATCAAACGGGCAGTATCATACCCCTGACTCGCATATAATGTCGGTGTTCTGTTGTAGGCTTTCTGATACGCAGCCACAAACTGTTTATTGGCTTCATTATCAAGATCATGCGTCCACTGTGATCCGTTTTTAACCCCGAGCGCTGCTGGACCAACTGCTTTTAAAATTCGCTCATCAAAGGAAAAGGCGGGACCGTAGAGGGCAATCGATTCTCCAAGCCCGGCCTGGGAAAACTGTTTCAGGAAGTTGACGCCCATCCCCCCTGGGAGAAAGAAGAAAAGGGCTTCAGGTTTTTTTGCTCTGATTGCGGCAATTTCAGCTGCATAATCTGCCTGGCCGAGTTTGGTATATACTTCTGCTGCAATCTCACCTTTGTAATAACGCTTAAAACCAGCCAGGTGATCTTTTCCTGCAGGATAATTTGGGGCGATTAAATAGACGTTTTTATGGCCTGCATCATTGACATATTTACCAACAACTTCATCAATATTATCATTCTGGTAGGAAACGCTGAAATAATTTTTGTCGCATCCCTTCCCTGCAAGTTTTGACGGGCCGGCATTCGGACTTAGATAGACAACATCTTCCCGTACTACTTTCGGCACGACAGCCATGGCAACGTTTGAAAAGATTATACCGGTTAATATTTTAACTCCGTCTTTCTTGATGAATCTATCTGCAATCTGTTTTGCCTTCTCAGGTTTTCTGCCAGAATCTTCAACCAGCAATTCAACCGGTATCCCTCCAAGTTTTCCACCTTCCTGATCGATTGCCAGCTTGAAGCCATCCCGCATCTCTTCTCCAAGGTAGCCTGCAGTCGTAGAGAGCGTTGTAACCATACCGATCTTAACAGGCTCCATAGCCATGAGCTGATTTGAAATAATCAAACAGAGGGCTGCGCATATTATGATTATCTTATTCATAGATCCTCCTCTTTTGTTTTAACAGTCTACGCACTGGTAGGTGATATTACTGTCTAAACGGGTTAGTGAAATAAATCAGAGCAAGACGTATGGGATTTTCAATGACTTGCTGCATGACCTGGTAAAGGTAGAACAACAGACTAGAAAATCATTTAATAACATACAAGAAAAAAATGATATCAACTATCTGCTTCCATTTAAAGAATAGTTTAGCAGACAGTTTGGTATGATAACCGGGTTTAAACCACCCCAGCCAAGCCAGGTCTATAATTGCTGGACAAAATCGAACTGCCACCTTTTAAACATTCACATTGGTTCAACAGGTGCTTATTGATTATAAAGGAACTGAAGCCGCGTAATCACCAGATGAGATCGGTTACTCGATTTTTTAGCTTCTTGCGCTATCTTCTTTTATCTATTAAAAATGCCAGACTGTCAGGAATGACGACCAGATAAAGATACAAAACCTTATAATAGAAAACAACACACCATGAGTAAACCATCCACAGATTATACATTAGCACCAGTAACGCTCTCCAGTTTCTCCACTCCTTCTCATCTGGTCGTCAATGAACTCACCGCAGAGCAGGAAGAAGCTATTAAACAAAATATCAGGATTCTGCTTAAAAAGCAGGATGCTGTTCTCGTTGCTCATTACTATACAGATGAAAGACTTCAGGACCTGGCAGAAGAAACCGGTGGATGCGTTGCTGACTCTCTTGAAATGGCCCGGTTTGGCACAACTCATCCGGCCAAAACCCTGGTCGTTGCAGGCGTCCGATTTATGGGCGAAACTTCTAAAATATTAAACAATGAAAAACGGGTACTCATGCCCGACCTCAACGCAACCTGTTCCCTTGATGAAGGGTGTCCAGCTGACCAATTCTCTGAATTTTGCGACAGATATCCGGGCTATACTGTTGTCGTTTATGCCAATACAAGCGCAGAAGTTAAAGCAAGATCTGACTGGGTGGTAACCTCTGGCATAGCCTTGCCAATAATGCGTCATCTGGCCGAGCTTGGGAAAAAAATCATTTGGGGTCCCGATAAACACCTTGGTCGATACGTCCAGCAGGAGACAGGAGCTGAAATGATTCTTTGGCCTGGCTCATGTGTTGTACATGAAGAATTCCGCTCAAAAGCATTAGAAAAGGTCAGGAAACTGCACCCTGAAGCAGCAGTACTTGTTCACCCTGAATCACCGGAATCCGTCATCAACCAGGCTGACCTTGTCGGTTCTACAACTGCCCTTATAAATGGAGTCGCGTCCTTACCCAATAAAAGTTTCATTGTCGCAACAGATAAGGGAATATTCAACAAAATGAGACAGATCGCTCCTTCAAAGACATTGATAGAAGCGCCAACAGAAGGCGAAGGAGCAACATGTCACAGTTGCGCACGATGCCCATGGATGGGAATGAATTCCCTTCAAAACCTGCAGGAAGTGCTTGAGTCGGGAGCAAATGAGATTCTTGTTGACCCAGATCTTGCCAAAAGAGCTGTCATCCCAATAAGGAGAATGCTTGATTTCTCTGCAGAACTGAATAAAGCCTAGTGAGTAGAACCTAAGATTCATTTTTCTCTTCATTTTCAAACCACTGACGATATTCTTGTGACAAAACGCTCCAGGAATACTTTTCAGTAATTCGCACAGAATCATCTCTGCTGAGTGCACTCTTCTTGATCAGTTGATCTTTAAGCATCTCGTAAAGCGCACCTTCCTCATACCGAAACCGTTTATCAAAAAGTTCCGGATAGGAGAGTCTGTCTGGTACCAGTGGAAAGCATCCGGCCCTGACCCCTTCAAGCATCGAAATACCAAAAAATTCATGCAGTGATGTGGAGACAATGACATTTCCCTTTTTTAATATTTCATAATATTCGCCTTTATCTGCAACAAACCCGTAATGATCTATTAGGTGTTCTAAGCGTCTTTGTGCCTCTGCAAAAATGGCCGGTCGCTTCCTGAAGCTCTGTCCGAGTATGGCAAGTCTGAAGGGTATCCCCTCTTCATCCAATCTGTAGAGGATTTGAAAAAAACCTTCAGGGTTTTTATCGTGTTCCCAGCGATGGTTCCAGACAATTAATGGTTTATCTTGGTTTTGAGCAGGTTTGTCTATCATGTCAAGCGCCCGAAAGTCTATTCCCGGGTAGAGCACCAGACTTTTATCCTTGATATCATTCAATTCTTCAAACAAATTCATATCAGCAGCCTTGCCTATATACTCTCTACACTGATTCAGAAATGTTCCTCGATTAAACGCTGAGTTAAAAGCCAGCCGGTCTGAAGCCAATGCCGTTGTAAAATTAATCGCGGTAAACTGATGAGTGGTTGTTTTTGCCAATAGGCCTGGGTAAGCAAATTGATTTTCATGAAAATAGGTGTAGTAACGTATATCCGGATTCCATCCCCTGATCTGGGAGACAAGTGCCCTGAAAACTGCAACATCTGTAAATGTCGACATTAAAACGATATCAAAATTACGCTCACCCTCAGGCATCTCCTTGATTTTCTGAATAAACCAGGGCGCAGAAAGCTGCATTCTCATTTTCCATTTTCTTGCGGGTAATTGAAGTAGTGAATAGTTCCCATCCACATATTTCATTATACCTTCAAGAAATTGTTTATGAGACCCACCATAATATGGTTCTATAAGAAGAACTTTATTTTTACTCATGTTGTCAGTTTATTACAGGATCCTGGGATGATTACATATCGGAATATTTACTATTTATCAGAGAACACAGGTATACTCGCAAAAGATATGGGCAAAGCAATACTATGTCAATTCCCCGATACCTGCTTCAGAGAAGAAACTATCCCCTTCGTCAGGACGAAAGAAGATGCTCATCAGGCCCGTATAAAAATCCTTCAGCAATCAAAAACCTGTAGACCGGTTATAATCTCAACCCTGCTCGATAAAAACCTTAATGAGGTGTTTTCCTCACCAGATATCCATCTATTCACCGTCCTTGATGACTATATCTGTAGAACAGAAAGTATTCTCAGAGAAAACGCTTTGTGGAAATCAGGATTTTCTCGTCATGATGATGTCAATAGAGCGAAACGGGTAAATGCAATTCACTACTCAATTAACCATGATGACGGCGTATCACCCCGTGATTATGGAGAGGCTGATCTGCTCCTTATAGGAGTCTCCCGGTCAGGGAAGACCCCTGTTTCTATTTATCTTGCTACCCAGATGGGGATAAAAACTGCAAATTACCCGCTGGTCGGAGATGATCTGCTCTATGGCGTGCTGCCTGAGGCAATTATCAGGAATAGAAAAAAGGTTATTGGTTTGACAATTACCGCAAATATCCTGCACAACTTCAGAGAAAAACGGTTCCCCGGGTCCGCCTACGCCCAACTTGAGACATGCAAAAGTGAGCTTGTCCAGGCAGATAATATTTTTGATTCGTATAACTTCCCTGTCGTTTTCTCAGATCGTCATTCAATAGAAGAAACAGCAACACAGGTTTATCAACATCTGGACAGAATAACCTATCCAAAAACAGTTTCTTGAAAATGATGACTCCAGTCCAAACAGGTTCTCTGGAAATCTGCCCATGTCAGAGTGGTAAAGCCTATCGTTTCTGTTGCAATGTTATTCATCTGGACCTTCATGAAGCAGAACTGCCTGAACAACTGATGAAAGCGCGCTACTCTGCATTTGTCCTCTGTAAAGCAGCATTTATTCTAAACAGCTGGGCTTATGAGACGAGACCGGAACAATTACTTTTAAATGACAGGATAAGATGGATATCTCTAGAAATTACAGACTCTGATCCGGTTTCAACCGGAACGAGTTCAGCGTCAGTCTCATTTATTGTAAAATATCTTGAGGAAAATAAGGTTTATACGCTTCAGGAACGCTCTACCTTCATCAAACGTTCGAACTGTTGGTATTATCTTGATGGAGATTCAGAAAATAGTTTTCAAGTACTTGGTGGGAACACAGCGTGCCCCTGCGGTTCCGGAAAGAAATTTAAAAGGTGTTGCCGCCAAAATTCATGACAGCCTCGCCAATGATCATGTATCGTTGATCCTCAAAACATGTCACTTTTTTTTATCAGTTTATTGTCAATTATGAAATCCCAGAGTAAATCAGCAGTCTTCATCTTTGTCGTAAATGGCAAGGTAACACATTGCTCTGGGCTGATTAGTGTGAGCTGGTTGTTATCTCCAGCAAATCCAGCCTTCTGTGAGGTAATATCGTTCACCGCGATCAGATCAAGGTATTTGTCAGTCAGTTTTTTTCTTCCTTCCGCTTCAATATTAGAACTCTCAGCTGCAAAACCAATAAGAAGCTGACTGTCAGCATCTCTGTGAACACCGAGATCTTTTAAAATATCTTTGGTCTGTTCCAATTCCATGACAAGAGATGAATTTTCTTTTTTTATTTTTTGAGTGTGAACATCAGACGGACGAAAATCACTGACGGCTGCAGATTTTACAATGATTGAGAAACGGTCATAGATGGCCATAACCTCATCATACATTTCCTGCGCAGAGTTTACTGAAATCGTCTTCACCCCTTCTGGAGATGAAAGTGAGGTCGGGCCGCTTATCAGCGTAACCTCAGCACCTCTCCTGAATGCAGTCTGTGCTATCGCATAGCCCATTTTTCCACTCGAACGATTACTGATAAACCGAACCGGATCATATGTCTCCCGTGTTGGTCCAGCCGTTACCAGTATGTGCTGGCCTTCGAGATCACCGGCGGAAATTGAACGCAGTATCCGCTCACAGACACGATCCCAATCAGGCAATCTTCCTTTACCCATGTCACCGCAGGCCATCTGACCGCTGTCGGGATCAATAACAGTGTAACCGTATTTTTTAAGCCTGGCGATATTTGCCTGCGTTGCCTGATGTTCAAACATTTTAGTGTTCATGGCAGGGCAGACGATTACAGGAACCCGGGCAGCAAGGACTGTTGTTGATAATAAATCGTCGGCAAGACCATTTGCCAGACGGGCAATGGTCTGAGCTGTGGCTGGTGCAACAATGATACAATCGCAATCACGACCAAGGTTTATATGGGACATGGGATCGTGATTATGACCAGAAAACATACCCTGATAGACGGTGCGACCTGATAGTGCTTCAAACGTTAACGGAGTAATAAATTTTTTGGCAGCATCAGTCATGATGACATCGACGAGTGCTTCTTCCTGAGTCAGCGTGCTGACCCAACCAGCTATTTTAAATGCAGATATACTGCCGCTTACGCCAATAACAATTTTTTTTCCAGCAAAGGTTGTATGCATATTCCACCATAGGAAAAACAAAGAGCATGCCCTTTTCCAAAAGCATGCTCTTTAAAATTGATTCTCTATTATTTTCTAATCGCGGGAACCACCGAAAAACCGAAGGAGCATAAGAAACAGGTTAATAAAATCAAGATAGAGGGCCAGAGCGCCCATAATCGAACCTTTGGTAATGGCCGCTTGCCCCTGTTGCATAATACCTTCTTCGCCCATTCTCTTTATTTTCTGGACATCGTATGCCGTCAAACCAGTAAAGATGAGTACACCGATCATTGATGTTACCCAGTACATACCAGGGCTTTTCAGGAAAATGTTTACAATAGAGGCGATAATGAGCCCTATCAGGCCCATGAAGAGAAAGGACCCCCAACCGGATAGATCACGCTTGGTTATGAGTCCATAGACAGCCATCCCTCCAAACATTCCTGCAGTAATTAAAAATGTTCCGGCTATAGATGAGCCTGTGTATCTTAGAAAGATAGTAGAGAAAAACAGGCCGTTCAACAGCGAGTAGATAATGAACAAAGTAGACGCTGTGCCCGCCTGAATTTTATCAATCCGGGCTGACAGGAAGAAAACCAGTCCAATAGTCCCGATACCGATTATCAGAAAAAGTGGGGAACCGATAATAACTCTTGCAAGACCTGTTGATGCGGTGAAGTAGGCTGTAATACCGGTTATTCCCAATCCCATTGCCATCCAGTTAAAGACCTTGGCCAGAAATATCGAAGCGGCATCCTGTTTGGCCTGGCTGATGCTGATAGGTTGTGTTGTAGACTGCATTTATAACTCCTTTTTTGTTTAAAATTTATTTTTTACTCTACTATAAGTGTGTTGTGATCTTTTTCAATACGCACCATCTCGTTTAAACATGATATAGACGGTTCGGATGATAATTTTAATATCAGTCCAGAGTGAGTAATTTAATATATACCAGTCATCAAGATCAACCCGTTCCTGATAATCTTCCACGTTAGATCGTTTGCCAACCTGCCATGGCCCGGTAATGCCGGGTTTCATAGAGCAGTATAGTCCGGCACTGTCACGATAAAAGGATTGAAGCTCCCCACCGACAATCGGTCGGGCTCCGACAACACTCATGTCACCTTTCAAGACATTTATAAACTGAGGAAATTCATCAAGACTGGTTTTCCTCAATATTTTTCCTATCCGTGTAATACGCGGATCATTTTTGAGCTTATAATTTTGTTGCCATTCCTGGTTGAGGTTCGGGTCATCTTTGAGCAACTTTTTTAACTCCTGGTCCGCACCCTGCCTCATTGTTCGAAATTTCAAACAGTCAAACTCTTTACCTGCTGCAGTAATCCTTTTATGGCGATAGATGACTGGGCCGCCGTCCTCTAATTTTATCAACAGACTGATAAAAAGTGTTATGGGGAGACTGATAAGCAGAACAATAAATGAGAAAAGTACATCGAAGCTGCGTTTCCACTCAGTATGGGGATTGAAATTAAGCACCAGCATCTTGCCAAGTGACTGAATTTCTGCGTGATGCAATCCAAATATGTACAGATCAGGTACGAGATAGATACGCGCGCCTAGTGACCGGCACTCCCGCAGTATAGAAAATATTTTGCGCTCCGCCCTCATCGGCAGAGCTATGTAGACATAATCTATATCGTTAATGGTTAAATATTCAGGTAATTTGGATATATCACCCAATACGGGCTTTCCCATAACGGTTAAATCTGGCTCCACGGTAATCTTATCATCAAAAAAGCCCATGATCTCGATTCCCGCCCAGGGTATGGTTTCGAGTTCCCGTATCAGGTTGATACCTAAATCCCCGGCGCCGGCAATAACAGCACGTCTGACGTTTTTTCCTCTCCGCCGGAAGAAACGCAATATTTTTCGTGCGGTCAGGTGAAGAAAGAAAATCAGCAGCGGTGTCGTTGTGGACCAGATCATGAACACAACTCTTGAATACCCTTCTGAAATTTTGAAAATAAAGAAGTAAAAGAGCAGTAAACCTACAACAGTGCCCCAGGCTCTGAGGATATAAAAAAACTCCGTATAAAATTTCCATCCCCGCCAGGAGCGGTAAAGCTGGAAGGATTGAAAGCTTATAAGACAAAGAACGAAGGTGATGACAACCAGACGACTGTAGTAAATGCTCCATGGGACCCGGTACCAGCTTACGAGGGCAAACAGGTAGCCAACGACGATAAGACAGTCTACCAGGTGAAGGACCCTGGCCATAATAGAACTCTGCTCTCGCAGATTTGTAGATAGCATAGATAAAATATGTACAACGCTCAAATGAGCGTACTAAATGAAAGCGATTATGATTTTCTCCACCATTTCTGGTGCATACTTATTTCTGGCACGATTTTATCGGGTAACCAGGAGTATCGTCTTCCGAGCCGATACCCTATGAATTTTAATACCACTCTTACCATAAAATCGCAGATCAGACTATAATTACGTCTTGAGGACAAATAGGACACTCCTGACTTGATATAATTGACACCTCGATTCTCAGCATTTCCATAGGTGTCCAGCAGCCATTTTTCAGTAGAATGCAGCACACCGATATCAAAGTATCGTTTGAATTCCTCACTCCAGCTATAGTTATGTGAATGATAGACAGCGGCATCTGAGACATAGGCGACCTTGTGACCGCTTTCGAGTAACCTTCCCACTGCACAGGTGTCTTCACCAAAAATGAGACCATCCCTGAAAAAGCCAACATCGCTGAGAAGTTTCTTATTATATGCAGCACAGGAATTTGAAGCGAACACGGTTGAAAGGCCCAAATGGGTTCGATCCGCAAAATCTCTTAATTGTGATTTCGCCGGATAATTGAATAATCTCAGATGTCTTGCAATTTCGCTTGCATCAAAACAAGGTAACTGCCTGCCATAACTGACACCAATTGTGCTGTCAGCAATGAGTGGTTGAATCAGGTTTTCCAATACGGAGCGATGAGCAGGTAGCACGTCCTGGGTGAAAAAAACCAGGTACTCAGCCTGAGTTCTACGAGCAGCCATTGTTCTGGTACCGCCATGATCAAAATCGTCCCGGTCTATAACCAGAACCTGGGCGCCATATCGTTTAGCAACCTGAACAGTATCGTCAGAAGAAGATGAATCAATAACCAGGACCTCGTGTGGCCTCACCGTCTGTATCCTGAAGGATGATAGCAATTCCTGAAGTTGCACCGCCCCGTTTAAAGTCGGGATAATGACAGAAAATGGTGAACGAGTATCTGACGTCTCAGCGTGACTCATTTTATCCTATTGGTAGATCGGTCTAAATATTAAAGATCCGAACCAGCAGATATTTAAACTGGGCCCAGACCATATAAATTGATGGGTGCTTTTGATAGATTTTTATTTCATTTCTGGCAGACATTATTCTCATATTTCTGGGAATCGCCCTGCGACTATCGTTCCAGCCACGACAGTGAAAAGCCCTGATTTCAGGTGAATAATGTAATTTCCAGCCCTTTTCGGAAAGCCTGACGCTGAGTTCAATGTCCTCCTTGTACATAAAGAAGGATTCATCAAACAACTCTGGCAGTTCAGGCCTGAGAGCGCTGGTTCTCGCGAACATGAGCGCACCACATACAGCAGGAACATTTTCTGGATCTTGATATTTATGCCCGATAGCTTCCCCTTTTCCTCGATCGTACCACCGCCCATACCAGGCTCTGAAAATTCCTGTTGAATCGATTTTTCCAGTTTTACAGGAACGGGAAAGATCATACCCCTCCAGCAAACCGGTCAGGAGTGCAACACGAGGAAAACGTTCCATGATCTCCAAAGATTTTTCTATTACCACCGTGGAAAGAAACGTATCCGGATTGATAAAGAGAACATAATCGCACGCTGTATCAAGGCTTTCCAGCCCTTTATTATTTGCAGCAGCAAAACCGACATTACTGAGTTTTTTGACTTCACATAGATCTCTTTCTAAGATTTCGTCCAGGTAAGACGAATCATCTGAACCACTGTCTACCACTATTATTTGATAAGGACGGACCGTTTGATGATCAATCGCCTCAATACAGCGGGGGAGAAAAGATTGTGAGTTATGTGTCACAATAATAATACTGACAATGGCATTCATATTAATACCGTTCCATCAGCAAAATATATTTAAATAGATTCTAAATAACCGGTTGTTTTTACCCTGTTGCGATCTCCTGTTAATTATTGATGAGATTGCCTGTTTTTCAGAATTAATAATGCGGTCACCAAATTCTTTTGCAGACAGTGTACTTATTTTCTGGTTGTTTCCATAGCGTTTGAACATGGTTCTTAAATATTTCAAGCTTTCCGCGAGTCCAGAGAGGTAGGGGATAAATTGTCTTTTTTTGATGACAAAGAGCAGCCAGAAAAATTGATATATTAAAAATGAGGGCAAAAAACGAATAAAGAGAACAGGACCAAAATTTTTTAATACCACAAACACATTATTGCGAGTTGAGAGCCTGATAGTAAAACTGTTTACTTTTGATCCCGTTGAGGCACTTCCTATATGATAAATTCTGGCATCAGGCAGGTAGCAACATCTTTTACCCGCTTTCACCGCTCTTAAATTAAAATCTACGTCTTCCAGATAGGCAAAAAAGTCTTCATCAAAAAGACCGACATCAGTAAAGATGGCGCGACGATAAAGGGCCGCTCCGGCGCAGGATCCAAAGACCTCTCGCTTAATTGAATGGCGTTCGCTATCATTTTCCATGGTGCCAAGCCGGTACCCCACTCCTCCTCGCATAACACAGTCCCCTGCCCCGTCTATCTTTGATCTTTCATGGTAATCAATCATCTTCAGAGCAAAAAACTGGTATTTCAGGTCCTGGTTGCAAATTTGAGCTAAAGCGTGCAGGCAATCTTCTGCAACCTCGACGTCATTATTGAGAAGCAACACCCATTCGTTATCAGAGGCCAGGATTCCTCTGTTTACCGCAGCACTGAACCCCTTGTTCTCATTTAATTGTATGATTGATACTTCAGGGTAATTCTGTTGAATAAACGAAACAGATCCGTCGGTTGAACCGTTGTCGACGACGATAGTGCGAAATGATCGAAATGATTGTCTTTGTAGTGAATCAAGACAGGTTCTGAGCAGACCTCTGCCATTCCAGTTGGGAATAATAATATCAATCACAATCAACCTGCCAAACGGTTTCAGGAAACATTCTGATTGGTTTCAGTATTGGCGTTGAGAACTTCCCTGACATAATAAACCGGTTTCTGCTGGGACTCATGGTAGGTTCTCGCCTGCAGTTCTGCAATAAGTCCGAGAGATATAAATTGAATACCTACAAAAATCAACAAGATGGCTAAAAACAATAGCGGCCTGTCAGCGAGGGGAATGCCAAAAAACTGTCTCTGGATCGTCATGACCAAAGCGATAAGAAACCCGACTGATCCGCTTGCAAAGCCAAGCAGACCAAAAACCTGTATCGGCCTTGTTGCATAGGAGAGAAGGAATTTAACCGTAATAAGATCAAGGACAACCCGTATTGTTCTAGAAATCCCATATTTGGATGTCCCGTATTTCCTGGGGCGATGATTCACCTTTATTTCAGTAAACGAAATTCCCATCCCACTTGCAATGGCAGGTATAAATCGATGCATCTCCCCATAGAGTTTTATATTTTTTATAACCTCTCTGCGAAAAGCCTTCAGGGTACAGCCATAATCATGAAGAGAAACCTTTGTCGTCCACGAAATTATCTTGTTGGCGATTATAGAAGGGAGTTTTCTGTTGATAAATGCATCTTTCCTGTCGTGACGCCAACCGGTGACCACATCATAC
The DNA here is from genome assembly GCA_963776075.1 of uncultured delta proteobacterium. Classification (GTDB taxonomy): domain Bacteria; phylum Desulfobacterota; class Desulfobulbia; order Desulfobulbales; family Desulfocapsaceae; genus MADRE3. The sequence continues at coordinate 353,857 of CAVZLG010000006.1, read as the reverse complement.
CCTTCTTCTATCTTCTGAATCATATGGGGTATGTCATGCGGGTCATTTTGCAGATCACCGTCTATGGTAACAATCACATCACCAGTCGCATAATCAAAACCTGCGGACATTGCTGCTGTCTGACCAAAATTTTTTCTAAAGCTAATACCGATCACAGAGGGATCATTATTTTTGATATCTTTGAGTATATTCAATGAATTATCTGTGCTGCCGTCATCTATAAACAGAATTTCATGTTCTACTCCCATGCCGTTTAGAACACCCTTCACCTCTTCGTAAATAAGGGCTACATTTTCTTCTTCATTAAATATCGGTATCACAATAGATAATTTCACGATTGCTCCTTAGCTCATGGCAGCACCATAATCCTGTCTCATCAGTTCATGGTAAAAATGATCAGGCACCATACTCTCAAGGGTTTCATTTTTCAACCTAACACTTTATGTATAACCGGGATAAAATACTATTCTCAGTTAAACAATCCATATCATATAGCATGGCATGAAAATTTCATTACTATAATAAAGCATTAAGCTCAAGCGACTGTATCGTTACCAGTTGAGTTTTGACAAGCGGGCTCGTTTGAACTGCAGAAATTAAAATTTTTACGTGCCATATATAAAGAAGTACTGTATTACCGATTACATTTTTTAACCTGTTGTAGCGGTTTTTTTTGTTTCTGACTCAACCAATCTAGCCATTATGAAATTAAAATACAGAATAGAATACCTCCTTCTCCGCACCGCCTATTTTGTTATTAATTTACTGCCTCTTTTTTTGATTAATTTTATTACGCTGGTCGTTAGCTGGATCGCATGGGTTTTTATCCCATTTCGGATAACGGTTGCCTATGATAACCTCAGTATCGTTTTCCCTGAGGCAAGCCATTCGCAAAAATTGAAGATTTTAAGGAAGGCGTATAACCAGTTTGTTTATGCCGCTGGTTTAATTTTTGTCATACATCGTAAAAAGGTCGCACATCTTGTAGATCAGGCAAAAATCAGTGGTCTTGGCATCGTTGATGAAGCGCTGGCAGAAGGAAAAGGTGTCATATTAACTACCTACCATGGCTGTTGGTTTGAGACTTATTTTGCCTGGTTCAGCAGAGGAAGGCGACCGACCAGTCTGATTTATCAACAGCAGAGCAATCCTCTTTGTGACTCCTTTTTTGTTAAAATAAGACAAAGATACGGTCACAATCTTGACCATATCCACAGCCTTGAAAAGCTTTCTGTATACACGCAGGCTCTTGAAAAAAACCGGATACTCATCATCAGTCTGGATCAAAACTATACAGACAATGGAACTCCCGTTACCTTTTTCAATCACCAGTTTACCTGTGCCAGAGGAGCCGCACTCCTTCACCTGAAGACAAAGGCCCCCGTGCTCACAAGTGTTTATTATGTTAAGGAAGGGAGACTTCATATTGATTTTGAGAAGGTAGCACTTCCCGAGTACCATGAAATTTCCGATGCAAATATTCAGGAGATCAGTAACCTGAGTATCATAAAATATCAGAAGACAATAACTTCATATCCTACTCAATGGTTCAGCCTCTTTCATCGCCTCTGGAAAAAAGATGGATATCCTCCAAAAGTACACAGGAGCCTCTGGCAAATCTTCAGCTGATACACCGTCAAAATATCCCTTTTTAAATCAGTATCTCTAGTGTAGAACTGTTTTCAACTGAACTAATAAGATAGTCTGATCACTTCTTGACGATTATTACGCTTAATTCATAACGACATATCATCTTTTTAATAAATTATTTTCATGACAAACAAAATTATCTTCAAGCGCCTTCTCAAGGCACTGGAACCCTACAAAACAAAATTGATCATATCCATGGTATCAATGGTATTTGTTGCCCTTTTTACCGGATCACAGACATATCTTGTCAAAGATTTAATAGATAAAATTTTTATCGCAAAAAACGAATATTACCTGTTCGGTCTGACGATGCTTGTCGTCGTAATTTTTGGACTCAAAGGTCTCTGCTATTACACCTATCATTATCTCCTTGAACAGGTCGGGCTTGCAATTATCAGAGATTTCAGGACGAGAGTTTTTAAGCATATTCACGTTCAGCCGCTTTCCTTTTTTCACAGCTACCCGACCGGCACGCTCATTTCGAGAGTGATCTCGGATGTTACCTTTATGCAACAGGCTGTTTCGAGCGCTCTGGTTGGCTTGTTAAGAGATTTCTTTACCGTTGTGGTACTACTTGGAGTCATATTCTTCCTGAACTGGAAGCTTGCACTGTTTAGTTTCGCCGTATTACCAATAACGGCCTATCCCATTTACAGGTTCGGTAAAGTTTTTAGAAAATTAAGCACAAATGCTCAAGAAGAAACTGCTCAGGTATCAAACGTCCTTTATGAGACGATTACCGGTAATCGGATTGTAAAAGCATTCAATATGGAAGATTATGAGAACAGACGGTACCGCGGTCAATTAGGAACGCTTTTCAATGTTGAGATTAAGAATGCAAAATTTCGTTGTCTGCAACATCCTTTGATGGAGTTTATCGGCGGTATTGCCATTGCACTTTTCATCTGGTTCGGGGGCAAAGGGGTTATTGATGGTTCTTCTTCTCCTGGAACCTTTTTTGCGCTCATGACATCACTTATTGTGGCGTATGACCCGGTCAAAAGGATAGGCAAGGTAAATGCTTCAATACAACAAGGACTTGCCGCTGCAGCGAGAGTTTATACTATTCTCGATATTAAACCTGCGATCAGAGATTCAGATGACGCGAAACAGCTTCTCCCCTTCAGTAAATCGATTGTCTTTAAAGAGGTAACCTTCTGCTACAGTGACAACACCCAGGCTCTTTCAAATATCTCGCTTTCTGTGCCAAGAGGCCAGACCCTTGCCATTGTCGGTCATAGCGGAGGCGGTAAAACAACACTCACCAACCTTATTCCACGTTTTCTCGATGTCACTTCAGGATCAATCATGATTGATGATGTTGATATCAGAGATATCACCATCCGTTCTCTCAGGGATCAGATTGCCATGGTTACCCAGCAGACAATTTTATTTAACGACACCGTAAAAAACAATATCTCTTACGGCAGTCTTGACAGTTCCATGGAAGATATTGAAAACGCTGCAGTAGCAGCCCATGCAATTGATTTTATCAAAAATCTTCCGGATGGTTTTGATACGATAATTGGTGAGGGAGGTGCTCGTTTATCTGGTGGCGAACGTCAACGAGTCTCGATTGCCCGTGCACTGTTAAAAAATGCTCCCGTCCTGATTCTTGATGAGGCCACATCAGCTCTTGATACTGAATCAGAGCGCGAGGTACAAAGTGCTCTTGAAAACCTGATGAAAAACAGAACCACCTTTGTTATCGCCCATCGTTTATCCACCATCAAAAATGCCGATCGTATTATTGTCATAAAAAATGGGATAATCGCTGAAGACGGCACCCATGATGAACTTCTCTTTAAACATGGTGAATATGAACTGCTCTATAAAATGCAATACAATTAACCTGTCACACAGGATTTACCCTGCATTCAGTGCAGACTATTCTCCAAGATGAGTTCACCACAACCTTTTCTTTTGGGCAGCAATATGGGCGACAGAGTTGTACGTTTTGGCTGTTTATTCACCTGTGTTGCCTGTTTCTTCACTCCGTTATCGACTTCATTGATGGGCATTTCTTCAGGGCTGGCCGTACTCTGCTGGCTCATCTCTGGACATTTTCTTCATATCGTCGATTATTTAAAGCGATATCCAGCTGTTATTGTTTCTCTAGTGCTCTTTTTTTATATGGTTTTTGCAATCACTTACTCTCCTGCTGAAACCATTGAAAGCATTAATATTTTAAAAAAATACAGAGAACTTTTTTTGCTGCCTGTATTTGTTTCAATGTTATCAATCTCACAAAAATATAGAGAATGGGCGGAATACAGTTTCATCGCAGGGTGCATTATCCTTATGATTATTTCATACAGTATTATATTTGGAATAATGCCTGAACACAGATACGGGCATTCAATTGTATTCCATATTACTCATAATTTTTTTATGGCCGTGCTCTCATTCTGGTCACTGCACTATACGTTTGGCTCACACAAATATCGATGGTTCTGGCTGACGATTTTTATTCTTTCCGTTATTAACATTTTTTACATCGCTCCCGGCCGGACCGGAATGCTTGTTTTTACCTGTCTCATGATTCTGTTCATGGTCCAGAGATTTTCTCTCAAGCAATTCCTGGTTGCAATTATTCTTTTTTGCTCATTAATTACTGCTATATATTACACATCGGAGAACTTCTCCGGTCGTATAAAAGAAGTCGTCATCGAAATTAACAATTATGAACCGGGAAAATCGAGGACTTCAATTGGACAGCGATTTGACTGGTACCGTTCCGGAGTTTCTTTAATCAGAGAAAAACCAATTATGGGCCATGGTACCGGCTCATACCCGTACGTTCAAAAAAGAGTCACAGCAAATTCTAAGATTAAAGAAACCGATAATCCACACAATGAATTTCTGTTTCTCACCATCCAGTTTGGTCTGCTTGGGTTACTATTGTTTTTTTCGCTGATTGTTACCCAGATTTTCTTTGCCAGATCGATCCCCACAAAAAAGCAGATGCTCCTGCATGGGGTTATACTGGCAATTATCAGTGGCAGCCTGATGAACTCGCTTCTGTTTGATTCCCAACAAGGTCATTTTTATCTCTTTATGTCAGCGGCACTCATGACCTCGCCCGCCTCAGGTAATTCACAAGAAATTTGGAATATTTGATTAGATATAGACGCCTTGACTCTTTTCAGATGATAAGAGTCAATGTTCCCTCAATCGATGTTTCTTAAACAATTCTTTATAGAGAGAAATCGTTTTTTCACACATTGAATATGTTGTAAACTTCATGTTTGCCATCTCCTGCCCAGCCCTGCCGAATTTTCTCAGAACATCCCCTGATTCCAGAGCATTGCTTAAACCGGCTGCAAGTTCCCGGGCATCACCCGGTTTTACCAGCCAGCCGGTTACGCCGGGAGTTACCGTTTCAAGGCTACCGCCATGTGCAGTAGCTACAACAGCTTTTCCCATGGCCATCGCCTCTATTGTCGTTCGGCCAAAAGCCTCCGGTTCACGTGAAGATGCTGAGACGACAACATCGGCAAGCATGAGGGCGGCAGGCATATCTTCGCAATGCCCAACCATATTCACCTTGTTCTGGAGATCGTGTTGGCTGATTAATGTTTCAAGCTGTTGGGTAAAATATTGATTCTCTGAAGTGTCTCCGACAATAATGGCTTGGAATTGAGTGTTTTTCATTAAGGACAAAGCCTCGATAAAGGTATCCTGGCCCTTCCAGGGAGTGAGCCGCCCCGGCAGCATAATTACAGGTATATCTGCTTTTAGCTGCCATTGGTCTCGAAACCTCTCTACTCTCTCAGAAGAGACAACCTTCGGATCGAAAATTTCTTTATCTACCCCTCTGTAGATAAGTGAAATTCCATTTTTGACTCCATACTTTTCTTTAATATGTTTTACAATCCCTTCCGACACCGCAATTTTACCCATACCTTTTGTCATGATAGCGCTATACCGATTAACAGAGTAAAAGCCGTGAAACGTTGTTACCAAAATCGGTCTTTTATCTTTCGGGAGTGTTTTCCATACTGCAAAACCAAGCCAGGCAGGCATCCTTGAGCGCAGATGCAGAATATCGATCTGCTCCCTCAGCAAAAACCTTCTGAGTGGCAGAAAGTACTTTATAATGAGAGGGCTTTTGGTTCCGATTTTCCAGGAGAAATGATGACTCCCCTCGCCAACAAGCTGATCGACAAGTCTCCCCCCCCCGGAGATAACAAATGAGCGATGCCTTTTCCCAGACAGGTATTTCCCGAGTTCAAGGGTACCGCGTTCCACTCCACCACCATCAAGATCTGGAAGTAATTGAGCGACAGATAATATTTCTCCTGAGGTGCGGAGGTTTTTTTCTCGTATGAGATCATAGTAGAGAGCTTCTGTCTTTTCACACATCCGCAAAGCAGTAAAATGCTTCCGCACCCACAGCCTGCCTGCTCGCCCCATCTCCTTGAGTTCCTGTTTTTTTTCAATTGCAATTCTCAGAGCATCTGCAAGAGCGGATGGATCTGCCGGTTTAACAAGCCATCCGGTCTCTTTATCACGTATGGTCTCAAGACTGCCTCCATGTTTGGTGGCAATGATCGGTTTGCCCATTGCCATTGCCTCAATAGCGACCTTACCAAAGGCTTCCGGCTGGCTAGAAGATGCTGAGACAACAAGATCTGTGATACTCAATGCAGCAGGCATGTCTTCACAATGGCCGACGAGTTTCACCTTGTCGCCAAGTTCCAAACGATCAATCTGATCTCTTAATTTTTTAATAAAAGAAGGGTTGTCTCCTGTTTCGCCTACGCAAATGGCGGTAAACTCGAGGTCTTTTATTTTTCCGAGCGCATCAATAAAAACATCCTGCCCTTTCCATGTCGTTAATCGTCCCGGCAGCATTACAACGAGCTTACTATCATCGATATTCCAACGCTGCTTGATAGCTTCACAACGCTTGTCATCTATTTGTTCAGGGTCAAAAGCCTTTTCATCATAACCGCCGTGAATGAGTTCTATCCTGGTTGGATCAGGGTCATAGTTCTCAAGAATGTGACTTCTTATAACATTGGAAACGGCAATAACCCGCTCACCTTTCGTCATGATAGTCGAGTAAGAGTTTACCGAATAAAAACCGTGAAAACTGGTGACCAATGCCGGGCGTTCTGAGATGTCCAGCATTTTCCAGGCAAGATAACCTATCCAGGCAGGCAATCTGGATCTCAGGTGAAGCACATCTACCTTTTCATGAATCAGAAAATGACGCAACTTGTTGAGATACTGGAGACATCTAATGCTTTTATCTCCGATATGTTTCCATAAAACATGCTCTACACCCTGTTCTCCAAGCTGTTTAACCAGCCGTCCTCCACCTGAAATAACAATGGAGCGGTGACCAAGCTGGGCCAGATATATCGCAAAATCGAGGGTTTCACCTTCAACACCTCCTTCATCCATTTCAGGTACTATCTGAATTACCGTAAGTTTTCTGGCCACCATCTTTTCAATATTTCTTTTGCGCACCTGTCAGATTCGTTTAAGGGTTCCGTTTCATAATGGCAAGACGTCCCTTCCAGGTACTGGTTTAACGTAAATACTCTCCGGTTCTCAACCAGGTAATTTAAACTATAAAGAAATTTATTATCTTTTTTTTTCCAGTCCACTGGAATAATCCCTACCCTGCAGCCAGCAGTTAAAGCCTCATAAACCATGGATATGGAATCTCCTGTAACCCAGACGGTTTTATTGCAGGAGTACTGTTTTTCAATCCAGCCAGGTTTTGTCCTGTGAAACGGAACATAACTAATAACCGGTTGATCCCTGACGAGTGAAGAAAGCAACCTGTCAGTTTCGTCAGGCGTTCTCGGTGAGCTGGAAATCGTCCATTCCTGATCAGCTGAGACACGTAGCAGATCCTTGATATACAGCATGAGTTTTTCGCTGTCCCATCGGTGGGAGCGCTCATCTTGCCCACCCACAAGAATCATACTTTTGCACTCATCATGTTTGTTACTATTTTCTGCAATGTTCGGCGGACCCGTTGTCTGCAGAATATTGGATTTCACAACAATCCGATCATGAACAGGAACAACGCATAAATCAAATTTTCTTCGAAGAAATGCTGTAGGTGACATGCAGGTTACAGCATATCCTCCTAATTTTCTCTTGCAGGATAGTATCGGAATATGGGTTCGTGAACCGGCACCGATTATAAGATCTGGTTTGATTTGATTAGTAACAGGAGAGATACTGAGGTGAAAGATATATTTAAAATAGTCGAATATATTGTTTAAAATTCTTTTTTGTTCAACCGGTATCTCGTGAATATCCAACTCAACATAGCGGCGGAGGGCATGTAGTATCCCCATTGATTGCTTTTCATGACCGGGTCTGCCATCTCTAAAAAGGACTATTTGAAGCTTCGTCATAGATAAGTCCTTTAATGGGAGACTCCATTAAAAATATTCGTAACCATACCGAGGGGCGTTTTGTTTATCTATTTAAACTATTACCGCTGAGCTTGATTTGGGTTATTTTGAGCAGGCCTTCTGTTTGCCCCCCCGGCAAGTTTTACGATTATCTGGTTTGATTTGAGAAGACGCGAGGTCATTGTTTTAAATAAATGATTTGAGACATCAGGGTACTTTGCTATTATCTCATCAATTTTATCACCAGGGAATCGTTTTACCGTGCACCTTCCCTGGGAAATGATTGATGCAGTACGATGTTCTCCTGAAATAGATGCCATCTCTCCAAAATATTCTCCGGGCTCGGTGAGTTCGGCAATTTTCTTTCCACCTTTTACAACAGTGAGTGCACCTCTGATCAGTTTAAAGAAATCAATATCTGTATTTCCTTCCCTGATAATGGTGTCATTATCTTCATATTCTTCAACATCCGGGTTAACGAGATAGGCCGGAAGGCTTTCTTCATGGGCAACAGTGCGGCGCAACGCTTCTTCCGCACTGGTTATCCCCTGCCGCACTTGCTTAAGTGCTGCCTCTCGAAGTGGCGTCATGCCTTCATTAACTGAAATCTTGCGCAGTTGATCCTCCGGAACCTCTGCACTTATTGCTTTGGCAACTTCCTCGGTAACCTCCATGAGTTCAAAGAACCCGACCCTTCCCCTGTATCCCAGCCCATTACATTCAGGGCACCCTATTGGCCCATAGATTTTAAGATCCTGAACCTCGTCCTCAAGAAATCCCATCTTAAGGAGCTCTTCCGGTGTATGCCGGGCCGGTTTCTTGCACGACGGACAAAGTCTTCTCCCCAGCCTCTGGGCAAGAACCATTGTTACCGATGAAGCGATCATATAGGGAGGCACACCGATATCGACAAGACGACCGATAGTTGCGGCACTGTCATTTGTATGCAATGTGGAAAAAACCAAATGACCGGTCATGGCTGCTTTGATCGCGATCTCTGCTGTCTCATAGTCACGGATCTCACCCACCATAATAATATCGGGATCCTGGCGAAGAAAAGCTTTAAGTGCAGCGGCAAAAGTCATCCCCACTTCCTGGTTGACATTAACCTGGTTGATACCTTTAAAGTTAAATTCTACTGGATCCTCTGCAGTCAGGATCTTTATATCTTCACTGTTCAAGGAGTTGAGTGCCGAATAAAGCGTAACCGTTTTACCTGAACCTGTAGGACCGGTAACAAGCAAAAGCCCCTGTGGTCGAGACAGACAGCGCTTTAACATTTCAAATGTACTGACCTCAAACCCAAGCTTGGTCAGGTCGACATTAAGCGAACTTTTATCGAGAATACGAAGAACAACCGACTCACCAAACAATGTGGGCAGTGAAGATACACGGAAATCAACAGAGCGGTTGCGTCCCATTCGCATCTTGATACGTCCATCCTGGGGAACGCGACGTTCTGTTATGTCAAGACCAGAAAGAATTTTCAAGCGGGCGACCATCGCATTTTTGATGGTCAACGGCAGGTTCATGGACTTGTAAAGCGAGCCGTCTTTGCGGTATCGAACCTGCATACTCTTTTCGTACGGCTCAACATGGATATCTGAAACACCATCCTGAACGGCTTTGACCAGAATCCCGTTAACCAATTTTATAATTGGAGCATCCGAGGCATTAAACTGATCAAGTCCTTCATCCTCCGCAACGCTTTCAATTTCAAAATCGTCGGCAGCCTCTGCTACGATTGCACCGAAGTCATCGACCTCGGTTATGGTCATTTCTTCTTCTACCTCTTCACCGGTAGAAAAAAAGGAATAAGCTTCGTCCTCATCGATTTGGTAGTACTTTTGATACGCCTCGACAATGTCATGTTCGGTCGAAACACATACAGCCAATTCCTTCTGTAACTCATCCTGCAATTCCTCAACTGCTGTCGCATCAGAGGGCTCAGCCATCGTGATCTGCAGCGTGTTACCCGCCATTCGAAGTGGAAAGGCAAGATATTTTTTAGCCATTTCGTATGACATCAGTTTAAGGGCGTCAGGCGAAGGAGGCTCATCCTTAATAACAGCAGCTGGGTAATTATGTTGTCGACTCAGGAAGGTAAATACCGTATTGTCGTCAATGTATTCAAGTTGGCGGAGGACGGCACTCATCCGAAAGCCGTTTTTTTGAACTTCCTTTTTTGCAGTTTCAAATTGAGTCGCCGTGATATATCCGGCTTTACTCAGAAGCTCGCCTAATTTGATTTTTCCAGCACCGGATTGATCTTTTACCGTTCTCTTGATAGAAGATTTCCGTGCTGCACGTCCTGTTGCGACAGCCATAACTTAAACCTGTGGAAAGAAATAGTGTAATATGATTGATATCCAATATCATATTACACCCTTAAATAATAAAATTCCAGTAATGGGATTAAAAGACTCCAGCCCTCCGTATTGATTACGACAATGTCACTGCTTAAAGGGTTATAACCGCATTGGCAGGCCTTGGCATACTTGGAAAAAATTTACGTTTACAATAGAGGCATGAAACTTGAAATGTAAATCGTACCAACAGATTCCTCCAGCCTTAGTCGGTGCCATTTGAAGAGGGCAGTAGATCTTTATAAGAGGCTATCTAAATGTCCGGGTATCCGTTGTCAATATCTTCAAACACAGATCGCATGTGCTTCGGCCGTATCGGTCAAACAAAGCTAACTTGCTAGTATGGTGTATGATCCAAGTGTTTCAGGCAAAGATATTGCACTTGCCAAATCCTTTTTTGCGTGTTAAGCCTCAAGCATCAGAGTTACATGACTTCGCAGTCCTTATGTCATGATATTTTAGCTGCCTAATCACACAAGTGTTTGCCTGTATGGAAACCCTCTAGAGTTTAATAAGCCGGTTGGCCCACAACCGGTTCAAGGTTAATAACCTAATAAAGGAGGAATGGTACAATGGCTTATAATGCGGTAGAAATGGCTGACTGGCAGATTTCAGAAGCTGCTGAAAAAAACATGCCCACACCGGACGAATGGGCAGAAAAACTCGGGTTGCAAAAAGACGAAATGCTCCCCATGGGTCGTCTTGCAAAGGTCGATTTTCTTAAGGTTATTGATCGTCTCAAAGACAAGCCCGACGGAAAATACATCGAGGTTACCGCCATCACGCCTACTCCACTTGGAGAAGGTAAAAGTACCACGTGTGTTGGTTTGATGGAAGGTATGGGTATGCGCGGTGTCAACGTTGGCGGCGCCCTGCGCCAGCCTTCCGGTGGCCCGACCATGAATGTGAAAGGCACTGCGGCCGGCGGTGGAAACTCTCTTCTTATCCCTATGACCGAGTTCTCACTTGGCCTTACCGGCGATATCAATGACATCATGAACGCCCATAATCTTGGCATGGTGGCAATGACTTCCCGTATGCAGCATGAGCGTAACTACAACGACGAGCAACTTGCACGATTGACCGGCATGCGTCGTCTTGACATTGATCCTACCAGGGTTGAATTTGGCTGGATTATTGACTTCTGCGCCCAAGCGCTGCGAAACATCGTCATTGGACTCGGTGGACGTTTTGACGGTTATACAATGCAATCTAAATTCGGTATTGCGGTCGGTTCCGAACTGATGGCTATCCTGTCCGTTGCCACTGACCTGGCTGACCTCAAAGAGCGGATTAATAATATCACCGTTGCCTTTGATAAGAGCGGTAATCCTGTTACCTGCCGTGACCTTGAAGTTGGTAATGCCATGGCTGCCTTCATGCGAAACACTATCAACCCGACACTGATGTGTACCGCTGAGTACCAACCCTGCTTCGTCCACGCCGGACCATTTGCCAACATCGCTGTTGGCCAGAGCTCTATTATTGCAGATCGTGTGGGCCTTAAATGCTTTGACTACCACATTACCGAGTCAGGTTTTGCCGCAGATATCGGTTTTGAAAAATTCTGGAACGTCAAGTGCCGCTTCTCCGGTCTTAAACCTCACGTATCTGTTCTGACCTCCACGATTCGTGCGCTGAAGATGCACGGAGGTGGTCCGCAGGTTGTACCCGGCAAAGCCATGCCTGAGGAATATACCAAGGAGAACCTGCAGCTGGTTGAGCAGGGAGTAGAGAACATGGTTCACATGATTGGCGTTATCCGAAAGGCTGGCATCAATCCTGTTGTCTGCGTTAACCGATTCTACACCGATACTGATGCAGAATGCGCCATCGTGCGCAAGGCTGCCGAGGCTGCCGGAGCACGCTGTGCCGAGTCCAAGCATTGGGAACTCGGTGGTGAGGGCTCGCTTGAATTCGCCGATACCGTTATCGATGCCTGCAAAGAGGAAAACGATTTCAAGTTCCTTTATCCTCTGGAAATGAAACTTCGTGACCGCGTTGAAGTAATCGCAAAGGAAGTTTACGGTGCTGATGGTGTAGACTGGTCACCGGAAGCGAACACAAAGGCGGAAATGTTTGAGAGTGATCCCAAGTATGCGGATTTCGCAACCATGATGGTCAAGAGCCACCTGAGCTTGAGTCACGATCCAACCAAAAAAGGTGTGCCGAAGGGATGGCGTCTGCCTATCAGGGACGTCCTGATCTACTCAGGTGCCAAGTTCCTCTGCCCCTGTGCGGGAACGATCAGCCTGATGCCAGGTACCGGCTCCAATCCGGCTTTCCGACGTATTGATGTTGATGCGGAGACTGGGAAGGTAAGTGGCCTGTTCTAGTTGCAAAAACGGTTGAGATTTTCTGTAACTTTTACAACCTCAAATGACCAATGAGTTTTTTGCAGGCCCGGGGGATACCCCGGGCCTTTTTATTTTTTAAAGTATCGAGCAGGGGTGGTCTCAACCATTCACCCAAACCATGAAGTCATGCTCAATTACCCAATGATTAATTTCATATCAGCAGATCAATCTCCTGGCCAGAATGGAGACATCTGACGAAGATCTGAAATAATCTGCGGCATTTTATCAAGCACAAAGTCTATTTCCTGCTCTGTATTGTAGATACTTAAAGAAAAGCGTATGGAGCCATGTGCGGCTGTAAAAGGAACCCCCATTGCCCTCAAGACATGGGACGGTTCAAGTGAACCGGAAGTACAGGCAGAACCGGATGAAGCGCAGATATTAAAACGATTCATATGCAACAGGATGGCTTCACCCTCTACAAATTCAAAACTAATATTGGAAGTATTCGGCAGCCGATTTTCTTTATTTCCGTTGAGAAGAGAACGGGGGATTGAAGCGAGCAATCCATCTTCAAGCTTGTCCCGAAGTCGTTTAACCCTGGTATTCTCTTCTTCCATCATCTCCTCTGCAAGCCGACATGCTCTGCCAAGGGCGACGATTGACGCAACATTTTCAGTTCCGCCGCGCCTTCCACCTTCCTGGTGGCCTCCAGACATATATGGCACATAGGCCGTTCCTTTCTTGACGTAAAGAACGCCAACACCCTTGGGGGCATGGAGTTTATGCCCGGACATGGACAGGTAATCAATATCCAGCTCTTTTAATTTTATTGGTATCTTGCCAACAGCCTGGACCGCATCAGTATGAAACAGAATCCCTCGGTTTTTAGCCATTCTGGCCATCTCGGCAATTGGAAAAACAACACCTGTTTCGTTATTTGCCCACATCACACTGACTATTGCGGTATCTTCTGTTAAGGCACGGACATATTCGTCTAGATCAAGAAGCCCTTCATCGGAAACTTTGAGGCGGGTAACCCTGTATTTATGGCCGGTAAACGAACTGATATTCTCACAGAGATTTTTAATTGCGGGATGCTCAACTCGTGTTGTTACTATATGGCGTTTATCAGGCGCTGCTCTAAGCGCTGATAAAATTGCCGTTGAATCACTCTCCGTTCCACAACTTGTAAACGTGACCTCTTCAACATCACAGCCAAGTAACTGAGACACTTCGGCTCGAGCCTTGCTTACCGCTTCTCCGACTTGACCCCCAAAGGTATGCATACTGGAAGGATTACCGTAATAGTCAGTAAGAAAAGGCATCATTGCTTCAATTACTTCAGGAGCCACCATTGTCGTGGCGTTATTATCCATATAGACGACGCTGTTCTCTCCAGTGGTCATTACTTATCTTCCTCCACAATCAGGGAATCGAGTACAAGTTCTCGCAGTTTTTTCTCAACATATTCTTTGAGTGTGGTTTCTGAATTGGTACAGGAAGTACATGCGCCCCTTAAAGAAACTGTTACGAAGTCACCATCGACGTCGATCAACTCAATATCTCCACCGTCTTTTTTAAGTTCAGGCCTTATTTCCCTGTCGAGCACCTCTTCAATCTGCTTGATCTTTTGAAGAGCCGTCATCTTCTTCGCTTTTTTGATAACCGGTACAGTCTTCAAATCCTCAGAGACGGTTTCGAGCAGGAGTGCTCGAAGCTTGTCCTCGCACTTTCCACATCCACCGCCTGCTTTGGTGAAATTGGTGATTTCTTCAACTGAACGTAAATTTGATTCTTTAACGGCTCGTGAGACTTCTATATCTGTAACACCAAAGCACTCGCAGACGATCTCACCTTCTGCGCTCGGCAAAACAAGCCCTCTATAGTCAGCTATCGCAGCTTCCAGTGCTTCCCTGCCCATGACGGAACAGTGCATCTTTTCCTTCGGCAGCCCACCAAGAAAATCGGCAATATCCTCATTGGTGATTTTTTCAGCATCCTCCACCTTCATCCCTTTAACCATCTCAGTCAAAGCTGAAGACGAGGCAATTGCACTGGCACAGCCAAAGGTTTTAAATTTGGCATCGACGATACAATCGTTTTCTATTTTAAGTGTGAGTTTTAACGCATCACCACATGCAAGAGAACCGACATCGCCGGTTCCTTGAGCATCTGGAATCTCACCAACATTACGCGGATTTTGAAAATGCTCCGTCACAGTGTCTGTATATTCCCACATAAATTGCTCCTGAAAAATCTGATAAATTTTATATTGTTCCTGCAATACCGGACAATAATACCTGCCAGACAAAATGCAATAGTTACTGATTTTAAATCCAGTGGTTTATTTCATCAAGAGAGCAACGGATGTTCAAACTCCCACTTCCCTGAGCATGGTTTGAGCACTGTCGACGAGGGTTTTCGTACCGTTCTTATCACGAGATTCAACATAAAATCTCACTTTTGGCTCTGTTCCCGAGGGCCTGATCATAATCCATGAGTCATCTTCAAAAATCATTTTACGACCATCAATGGAAATGACTTCTTTTATTCTTTTATTCTCGTTTCCAACCGCAACAAGAGAACCGATATCATATTTTTCCAGCTTCTTAAGTGCTTCTAATAGTTCTGCTCCCTTGAGTCTGACTTCCACCCCGTCTCTGTCGGGATAATACTCGCCATAGAGCTTTTCAATGTCAGCTTTAATTTCCCCAAGATTTTTCCCCGTAGTCACAACCATATCAAGAGCAATAAGCAGGCCAATATAGGCATCTTTTTCAGGTGTATGCCCGATAATCGAAATACCATCAGACTCCTCAAAAAGTACCAGGGCCTTGCCAATGACTGGCTTGAACTCTTTGAAGCCAACTTTCGGCTCAAAAACATCTTCTCCGAGATTGGAGGCGACACTGTTTGCCATATTCGAAGTGGCGACTGTCTTGGCAACCATCCCTTTCAGACCTTTGTGCACGTGTAAAAAATAGTATGCCATTGCGCCAAACTGATTCATGCTGATATCGGTCCCGCCATCGGTAAAACGGATTCTGTCACCATCTGGGTCGATAATTGCTCCGATTTTCAGTCTCTTGTCAATAGTCGCTAATGTATTAACGACCCCCTGCATATTGGCTGACGATGGCTCAGGTGCGATACCGCCGAAGGAAACATCAGCCTCCCCCCTGAGCATAACGAGCGATTTGGCAGCAGCTCCGAGAAGATCCCTGATATGCAGCCGACTTGCCCCATGAACAGAATCTATTACGATGGCAAGATCATCCATCTTGCCTGCCCGCTTGCACAAACCTTCATAGTCTATGCCGTGAATGTTCATGTTTTTTATGACGAGACTCTGCCAGAGAGGCAGTGAATCTGTTTCGATCAGCTCTCCGGGTTCCTGCGGGATAGTCATATCAGATAAAGCACCGGATGAAATAATTTCTCTACTATACTTGGTGATAAGTTGTGTCAGTTCAGATGCCGCCGGACCGGCATCTGCAGCATTGTATTTATACCCCCCATATTCCAGCGGATTATGTGATGGAGTAAGGTTGATTGAAAAAGCAGCCTGCAGTTCAAGCAAAGAAGCTGAGAGAACACCGGTTGTGGTTTCACCGCAATAATAGACCTTGAAGCCATTTCTCACAAGAAAGTCGGCAACGGCACGTCCTAACTTTTCTCCGCAAAAACGATTATCATGGCCTACCAGGCATCCTCTGTGTTGCGCTTCAGCCAGGTTAGAAACCCCGAGGAACTGAATGAGTTGGGGATTTATATCTGTGCTTTGGTATAATTTGACAATAGCGGCCGTAACAGAAAGCACTGATTTTACAAAGATGTCTTTTCCAAGAATACCTCGCCATCCTGAAGTCCCAAAACTGACTTCAGTAGACGGCTTTTGTGAGTTCTTTTCTATCTCATCTTCTATCAAACGGTAGGTCTTCTGGATGTATGCATCAATTATCGCTCTGCTCTGTTCATCCTTGATCTCTATCAGCGCTTTTATCAAGCCAAAATAATCACTGGAAGCATGGTTGTTTAAAACGACATGTGAATCGAAAAGGCTGGTGCAGGTATCATCAATAGACATGGTGAACTCCGTTATAGTACATTTACTTTTTCATCTGGTATCAACTCCACGAGGACTCAGACCCTGATCAATAAGGAGACGTTTCACTATACAAAAGCAGGAAAGTGCATACCATTCACATCATTTTCAACCTGAATAGTTACGTCCCCCAATTACTCCTCAAGTTTGAGTGCCTTATCAATAAGCATAACCGGGATGTCATCTATGATCTCGTAAAGAAGCTGGCATTTATAGCAGGCAATACCACTTTTATCTGGATGGAGTGAAACAGGACCTTTACATTTGGGGCAGGCAAGTATCTCTAACAATTCTTTTTTTATCATGGTTTTATCCTGTTAATCTAATTAAAACATAGCTCATCATCAAGTGAGGTCCCAACGCCACCATAAGAGCTGTGGACCTCTGAATTTTCTCATGTTAAAGTAACAGAATTAATCCATTTAGTCTTCAAAATCAGCAGACAGGATATATATATGACAACAAACATCGGTTTTATCGGCGGAGGACAGATGGCAGAGGCTATTATTAAAGGGCTTCTTCAATCCGATCTTTTTTCTGACAGCCTTATCTCTGTCTCAGAGCCACTCGATAAGAGAAAACAATATCTGAAGCTTAACTATAATCTGAAAACAGTAGATGATTCTGTGGATCTCTGCTCTGCCAATAATATAATTGTACTGGCGGTTAAACCGCAGGTTATGCCAGCGGTGTTGGATCAGATAAAGGCATCAGTAAAACACCAGCTGGTCATTACCATAGCCGCCGGATTGCCCATATCATATTATGTTGAGCAGTTGGAGAACCCCTCAATGGCTATTGTCAGGGTAATGCCGAATATGCCGGCACTCATTCAACAGGGTGCTACCGCTCTATGCAGAAACAGCAATGTCTCAAATGAGGATTATGCACTTGCTAATACACTTTTTAATACCATTGGATCGACGGTAACGGTCGCTGAGTCATTAATGGATGCAGTAACCGGCTTGAGTGGATCTGGCCCCGCTTATGTATTTTCTTTTATTGAAGCGATGATTGATGGTGGTGTTAAAGTCGGACTCAGTCGTGAAGTCGCTCAAAAATTGACACTTCAAACGATCCAGGGAGCAGTTCAGCTGACAAAAAGTACAGAAAGCCATCCTGCGGTATTGAGGGATCAGGTTACATCGCCAGGCGGGACAACAGCAAGTGGCCTTCATGTCCTTGAGAGTAATGGATTTAACGGAATTGTGATGAGTGCTGTCGAGGCGGCATTTAATAAATCAGTAGCGTTGGGTTATCGTAAATGATTCAAGAAAATAATCATCTCTGTCACCTTACCGAATTCAAGATTAAACGTGCTGGAATTATAACCAAAATAGATGATCCGGAAGCGGTACACTATGGCCAGAAGCTTATAAGCTGGCTGAAAGAAAGAAATATTGAGACCGCACTAAACCGAATTATACCGGGTCTTGATATCCTTATCATCCTCGGAGGTGATGGCACATTATTACATGTGGCCGAAGAAGCGGCGCACTACTCCATTCCTGTTATCGGGATCAATCTTGGCAATCTTGGCTTCCTGACAGAGTTGACCAAAGACGAGAGTAAAGCGGCACTGGAAGAAATCTTGTCCGGTTCAGTCACCATGGAAAAGCGGCAGATGCTGAAAGCTCGCCGTATACAGGGGAAAAATAAGAGTAATTATTTCTTTGCACTGAACGACGTCGTTATCAACAAGAACACACTTGACCAACTGCTCTTGCTGTCAACGAGCGCTGACGGAAATTACATTACAACATACAAAGCAGACGGTCTCATTTTTTCAACGCCCACCGGTTCAACCGCATACAACCTCTCGGCAGGCGGCCCGCTCGTTCATCCAGGACTCGCCACGATACTTGTTACACCGATCTGTCCGTTCATGTTAAGCAGCAGACCGATTATCCTGCCGCCCGATCGAATTATAACGTCTCAATTTATGGCAGGCCAGCATGACCGCAGTGCAAAAATAATCATTGATGGTCAGGTGTCCTGGGACATGTTCCCTGGAGACATTCTTGAGATTCAGACAGCAGAACACCCCTTACAGCTTATTTCTTCAAAAAATCGAGATTATTTTGAGATCTTGAGGAATAAACTTCAATGGGGTGGTAACAAATAGCGCCTGATTATGCCCGTTTGGGTTTTTGCTTCATAATACCATATTTTTTCATTTTATATTGGAGCAGACTCTTGGTAATACCAAGCAATTCTGCAGCACGAGCCTGTATATTATTCGATTCCTCAAGGGCTTGAATTAGCATTTTCTCCTCGACAATATAGAGGACATCATTCAATTTTACTGAATCTGGAATAAACTGCAAAAGATCGAGTTCCTGTGTCCAGGAAGCGCTGCTGTCGACAGAAATTGATTCTGGCTGCACATCCTCCGGCTCAATTATATCGTTATTGCAGAGAATTGCTGCACGCTCGATGGTATTTTCAAGTTCTCTGACATTTCCCTCCCAGGGCAGATTCATCAATAATCGCAGGGCGTCGGGTGACATCTGCAATTGTTGTTTAGCGAGGTTATCAGCGCATTTCTGGACAAAATACTGTACCAGAAGTGGCAGGTCGTCCATTCTCTCTCTCAAGGCGGGCAACGCCACATGGATTACGTTCAACCGGTAAAATAGATCCTCTCTGAAACGTCCCTGCTGTACCTCTTCCTTGAGATCTTTATTGGTCGCACTGATAATTCTAACGTCGATCGTCATTGTGCGTGTGCCTCCAACTCGCTCAAGGGTGCGCTCCTGAAGGACACGTAATAATTTGGATTGCAGGGCGAGCGGAATTTCACCAATCTCATCAAGAAATATTGTGCCTTTGTCAGCGAGCTCAAACCTCCCCTTTCTCATTGAAGCCGCACCGGTAAAAGCACCTTTCTCGTGGCCAAACAACTCACTTTCCAATAAATTATCAGCAAGTGCTGCACAGTTTACGGTAATGAATGGAAATGGCTCTCTGGGGCTGTTTACATGGATTGCTTTTGCAACCAGTTCTTTGCCGGTACCACTTTCTCCGGTGATAAGAACCGAGGCTGGGGTCGGTGCGACTTTTTCTATCAGTTCATACACCTGCTTCATACGAGGATTTTTACCAACCATCCCTCCGAAGCTGTTGCGCTCACGTATCTGTTGCCTCAGCCTGATGTTTTCCTTCAGCAGACTTCGATGGCTTACCGCTTTATTTATTGAAACGATCAGCTCATCGTTAGAAAATGGCTTGGCAAGATAGCTGAAAGCTCCTGCCTGCATTGCTTTAACAGCTTTGTCTACTTCGGCATAGGCAGTAATGATTAAAACCGGTAAATCGTCATCAAGTTTTTTGATTTCACCGAGCAGCGCCATACCATCCATACCCGGCATCTGCATATCAGAAATGACCATATCAAGGTCAACTTCTTTAACGATTTTCAGGGCATCATCACCATCGGGAGCAGTAAATACCTCGAAGCCTTCGTCTCGCAGAAGTTCAGACAGTACAACAAGGTAATTAGGCTCATCATCTACCACAAGAATTACATGCATATGTCTATCCTTACGTGTTTTATCTTTTGCTTGGCTGCAATTTCATTTTCAGTTTACTCAGGAGCTTTTCAGGCACCAGGAATTTTTTTGAGCCGCCAGCCATTGAGGTACCGATTCTGATATCACCATGATAATCGCTTCCTCCGGTTTCCAGCAATTGATACTTCTGTGCCAGCTGTCTTATTTTTTTTCCTGCCTGTCCTCGCTGGGTCGGGTAATAGGTTTCCAAGCCATCCATCCCCAACTGTTTGAGCTCATTTAGTATCATTGACAATTCACTGAAAGAACAGGGAAGCTGTATCGGGTGGGCCAATACCGCAATGCCCCCAGCATCATGTAAAATTTTTATTGCATCATGGCTATCGAGCACAAAGCGAGGTGCATAGGCGCAACGACCAGCTTTCAGATATTGTGAAAATGCCTGCTCATTGTTTTTAACAAGCCCGTCTTTAACAAGTAGACTGGCAAAGTGAGGCCTTCCGGCCACTCCTGCTCCAGACTCATTTGCTAGATCCTGTTCCGATATGTTAATACCCATTGCCTGAAATTTTTTAATAATCTTCAGATTCCTCTCCGCTCGTGCTGACTGCAGTCGGTCAAGTATTTTAACGAGCTGTTCATCGAGCCAGTTAAAATTATAGCCAAGGAGATGAAGATTTAATCCCTTATGTTTTACACTTATCTCAAGTCCTGAAATCACCTCAACTGCGCAGGCGTTACCTTCACTCATTGCTTCTTCAATACCTGATACCGTGTCATGATCTGTAATCGAGATGGCCGACAGCCCGATATGTGCAGCTTTTTTTACCAGTTCCGAAGGAGTCATCGTTCCATCAGAATGAGTCGAGTGAAGATGCAGATCTATCATCGTTTATTTGACCATTAATTTCCGGCTTGTTTAGGCGTTGTTGTCCTTCAGCGATAGGTCGATTTCACTCTATAGGTAACAATATCGTCTAAAGTGGTCGACAGATTTATCTCAAAATATAAAATTAAGTAATAAATATAGTAATGAAAACCTATATTTTCTGACAAAACATCCGATATAGAGTCATCCATTTCTATTATCGGAGAATATTCATGCGATTTTGCTTAATCTTTTTCGCCCTGGTAACACTGACTATATCGTGCGGGAGAATACCTGAGCCCACTGGATACGAATATAGTGAACAAAAGAAAATGCAGGCCAGTCATCATTGGGATGTTTTAGCCGCAGATATTGCCAATCAGATCAATAATGAGCTGATCCTTAACGACTATCTCAACATCCCGGTTTTTGTCAGGGAAACATGTGGAGATGAAAATCAACCATGCAAACCTTCTGAAACAACCGTTTTTGAAGAATCTTTCAGAGATCTACTTATCACCAACCTTGTGACCCTCGGGGTACCGACAAGTCCAACACTGGGAACCGATTCGCTTATAATCAATTACAAAACCCAGGCGGTTTACCACCATAGAAACAGGTGGCGCACCCTGAAGCCAGGTCTGTTAACCGCACTGACAGCCGGCATTGTTGTTCTTAGAAACGCGCCATCAGAAATTATCGCTCTGGCCATAGCAGGAACAATTGACTTTGCCAATGCCTCACTGGTCACTGAAAGCAATTTTGAAGTCATCATTACAACCTCGGTGATAGCAGACGATCACTACCTGTTCAGAAACTCAAATATCTACTACATCAATGATCAGGATTCATGGCATTACCGAATGCCTTCCACCCCGGCAGAAATCAACCTGACATCCAACGCTGTCAGGGAAACAGCAGCTTTAGAATCTGGTAAAGGGACAATCGTTGCACAACCTCAGCCAATTATCCCATTGCTGTCTCAACCAGACTCAACTGGAATTTAACAAACAAAAGGAACCGTCAAGATGCATTTGTTAGCCAATCGCCTCATTCATTTTTCAGTCAAAACAACCTGCTTTGCAGCAATTCTTTTCTCTGTATCAGGCTGCGCCTACTTCAACGAAACAAAACTTGAGAACAGCCTTGGTAAAGATGTAAATATCATTAACTATTCATATGATATAGCAGATGATCTCGTTAAAAATGCATTCCCCCCGCTCATACCAAGACAGCAGGAAATGGCGATCCTGACAACCACTTTTGTCGACAATAATAATTTAAAGAATACCTCACATTTTGGACGGTTACTGCAAGACAATATAGGATCAAGATTTGTCCAGAAAGGGTATACAGTAAATGAGGTAAAACTGAGAAAAGATCTCTTAATCGAGAAGGAATCTGGAGAAACAATTCTTTCAAGAAACCTCGAACTTTTGGACCAGAGCCAGAAGGCACAGGCGATTCTGGTCGGCACCATCAGCCAGGCACAGCGAACAATGTATATTTCTGCAAGACTCATCAATCCCAATGACAGCACCATAATTGCTTCGAAAAACTATCGGCTCTATATGGATAAAAATGTTCTGGCCATGTTTAATCTCCAGCTGAGCGGAAGTAATGGCGATACGATCAAACCACCATCGGAACCGATAATGAACGCTGTTCTTTATTAGCACGATTCAACTTCACTCCGTGCCACTTGTCTAAATGGACAAGAGATCACCTTAAAAGATGATAGCCAAATTCTTTCCCTGCTCAGGAAAAAGGCAATCGTATCAAGATATTCGCCCTTTTCTCTCTTTTCCAGGATTTTGTAACACGGTTTTACAAACCTATAGCTGGACAAACGAGCCTGTTCCCTGGTAAATTACCCCACCATACAAAATTAACCTTGTCTGAAACCGTATGTGTCACATTTTCTCTTTTTTTTACAGATACATGCATGCTCTTCTTTTTTGCATGCTCATGATCCTCATGTCCAGTTCCGCACTTCAGGCTGGATCAGATATTGCTCCCCCTGCCAGTTATACCTCAATCGCTGCCTATCACCGATCCATTCCACGTATAAATAACATTCTCAGTTTGAAACATCTCACCTTTGGCTCACCAATTTTCATAAGGATCTTCAAACTTGAAAATGAACTTGAGTTATGGATTCAGGATGAGCATGAATACAAACTCTATAAAACCTATATTATCTGCTTCAAATCAGGGAAAATTGGGCCAAAATTAAGAGAAGGAGATCGACAGAGTCCGGAAGGTTTTTATGTCGTAGGTCATGACCAGATGAATCCATGGAGCGATTTTCATCTCGCCTTCAATCTCGGCTACCCTAATGATTACGATCTTTTTTATGACAGGTCGGGAAGTGCGTTAATGATTCACGGGCGATGCTCTTCTGATGGCTGTTTTGCAATGACTGATTATTATATGGATGAAATATATACCCTGGTTCATGAAGCACTTGCGCGGAATCAAATTCAATTCCAGGTGCATATCTTTCCATTTCGATTGAATGAAAAGAATATGAAAGATCATCAAAATTCACCATGGTATTCTTTTTGGTCAAACCTCAAAGAGGGATATGATTTTTTTGAATATTACAAGATACCGCCGTTAATCAGCGTAATGAACGGCCGTTATGTTATCTCCCATCCGTCAGACGGCGAGCAACTGGCTCAGGAATCAGAACCTTCGGTTCACGACAGTGAGTCAACACTTTAAAGAGGAGCAGGCAGATGAGCCGTCACTATCTCCTCATCAATCCTGCGCGATTGAGGATAGTAATTGTCCTTCCTTCAACTCGGATAAGGCCTTCATCACTCATTTTAGCAAATATTCGAGACAGGGTTTCTGGAATCGTTCCAAGCAAACTTGCAAGTTGCCCTTTGGACACAGACAGCTGAATCGTATCGGTGTTGTCCTGCTCTTCTGAGACATAAATAAGGTAATTTGCCAGGCGGGCAGGAACTTCTTTCAAAGATAGATTCTCAATCTGACTGGCAAACTGCCTGAGTCTCATCGACAAAAGAGCAAGCATATTAAGTGATACAGAGGGATGTTTTTCAATCAGATTAACGAAGTCTTTTTTGGGAAAATATATAAGACGGCTTTTCACGAGGGCCTCGGCACTGGCAGGAAAAGGCTGATTGTGAAAGACCGGGACTTCACCAATCGGTTCTCCAGCGCCAAATATATGCAAAATATGCTCTTTCCCAAGCGGATTCATCTTAAAGACTTTTACCTGACCTCCGGTGACGATATAAAAGCCTTTCGCCTCATCTCCTTCAAAAAATATAGTCTCACCTCGGACAAATTGCTTTTCTATGGTCATATCAAGGATGATATCAATCTGTTCCTCAGGGAGCCCTTTAAAGAGATTTGTGGACTCAATGATCTCTCTCTTTTTTTGTTCACGCATGGTATGCTTTGGCCAATTTGATAGAGTGAAATTTTGGACTTAAACGATATATTTCAATAATAGTTAACGACCAATACTAGAACGACTTCAGAGTTAATGGAAGGTAAATTTTCTACTTCTGATGCACAGCAACAGGAAAATATTACACATTGACATGGATGCATTTTATGCCTCCGTTGAACAACTTGATAATCCTGAGCTAAAAAACAAGCCTGTTATCGTCGGCGGTCGCCCTGACTCACGTGGTGTCGTCGCTGCCTGTTCCTACGAAGCACGAAGGTATGGTATTCATTCGGCAATGCCCTGCTCTCGCGCCTACAGACTTTGTCCTCATGCCCATTTTATTCGCCCCAGGATGGGCAGATATCGTGAGATTTCTATACATATCAATCAGATATTCAAGCAGTATACCGACCTTGTAGAACCGTTGTCTCTTGATGAAGCGTTTCTCGATATAACCATAAATCACAAGGGTGAGAAATCTGCAACAATCCTTGCACATCAAATCTGTAATCAAATTTTTAAAGAAACAGGGCTAACCGCATCGGCAGGGGTTTCCTGTAATAAATTTGTAGCCAAAATCGCCTCAGATCTCAATAAACCCCAGGGCATTAGTGTTATCAAGCCAAACGACGTTCCGCAATTTCTTTCTTCCCTGCCTATTGGTAAATTTTTCGGGGTGGGCAAGGTGACTGAAAAAAAGATGCGATCGCTTGGTATTGTGACAGGAGCAGATCTCTACTCTCACACCCGCGAACAACTGGTGGAATACTTTGGCAAGCAGGGACTGTTTTACTATGACATCGTCAGGGGAAAAGACCCACGGCCGGTAAAACCGGAACGAGTGCGAAAATCTATTGGTGCAGAAAAAACGTTGAAATCTGATACCGATAACATCGATGATATGCTTGCCATTCTGGGGAATATATCTGTCCGTATTTCTGAGTCTCTGGCCTCAAAAGAAACCGGATTTAAAACATTGACCCTGAAAGTCCGTTATTCCGATTTCACGACCGTTACCCGGTCAGTTACGGTCAAAAATACCGTGGTACATAATGATGACATTCTCGTTCTCATACCCCGCCTCCTTGATGCAACTGAAGCAGGGTATCGAAAAGTTCGGCTCCTGGGCCTTTCGGTATCCCATCTAATCCCCTTAAACGTTCGTACACCGCGACAATTACTACTGCCATTCCCTTCATCAGAAGCCGAAGATATTAGCCGCTAGATGCCATATTCAACAATTTTTTGTAATATTTACTAACCTGTTTATAGTTGCTATTATCTGCCTTCAAATTAACGCTATCATCTATTAGAACTCTATTATGAAAAAACTTTTCTCATTAATTACATTTATTTTCAAAGGCCTTGGGAAGATTTTCTCTTTCATCCGTTCGACGGTTGTAAACATTGTCTTCCTGGCTTTAATCGGTTTTGTCATCTTCTCTCTTTTTCAAACATCAGAAGTGTTCATAAAAGATAACTCCATTCTTACACTCTCCATCACCGGAACAATTGTTGAACAGAAAAGTGATACTGATCCAATTGGCGAAACAATTAATGACCTCGCCGGGCTGGAGGCGGCGCCGAGCGAAACCTTGCTCCAGGATATTCTCGATACGATCTCCCAGGCAGAAAATGATCCCCAAATAAATGCTCTACTCCTGGACCTCTCTGCCATGGGCAGTGCCGGGATGGACCAATTGGCCAGTATCGGTCAGCAGCTGATACAATTTCGTCAGAGTGGAAAACCGGTAATAGCTGCAGAGGATTACTATAGTCAAAATCAATATTATCTTGCCGCCCATGCCGACAAAATTTTTCTAAACCCCATGGGTGGTGTTTACCTCAGCGGGTTTGGTCTCTATCGTCTCTATTTCAAAGACGCAATCGAAAAACTAAAAGTTAATTATCATATATTCAGGGTCGGCGCATTCAAGTCGGCGCTTGAACCATTGACCAGAAATTCCATGTCATCAGAAGACAGATTCCAATCCAGGACCTGGCTCACGACACTTTGGGAAAACTATGTTAATGATGTTGCCAGCCAAAGAGGAATTGACCCTCAAATTATAACAAATTATATTAACGGGATACCCGGCAATTTAACGAACGTAAAAGGAAACCTCGCAAAACTGGCATTTGACAGCAAACTCGTCGATGAAATTAAACCGAGGCATGAGGTTAAAAAGTACCTCGCTACGCTTTCAGCATATGACGCAGAACATGGTTACAGAAAGATCTCTTCCGATCACTATTTTAAAAAGGTTCACCGCTCTTATCAGCATGAAGGTACAGATAAAGATTCAGTAGCGCTTATTGTCGCTCAGGGAACTATTATACCGGGGCAGAGTAAGCCCGGCGGAATCGGAGCAGATTCCCTGGCTGCACTTATACGCGAGGCTGCCTCTACGCCATCCACTAAGGCGGTTGTCCTGCGTATAGACAGTGGAGGAGGATCTGCTTTCGCCTCTGAGCTTATCAGACAGGAAATACTGGAACTGAAAAAATCAGGAAAACCGATAGTCGTGTCCATGGGGACTCTTGCGGCATCCGGCGCATATTGGATATCTGCCGATGCTGATAAGATTTTTGCTTCTACCAACACCCTGACCGGTTCCATTGGCATATTCATGGCGGTCCCTACATTTGAGAATACACTCAATGATCTTGGCATTTATCGTGACGGAGTTGGTACAACAAACCTTTCAGGTTCACTTGACCTGACGACCCCGCTTTCCGCTGAAATGAAAGAAGCCATTCAGTCAACGCTTGAACATGGTTACAGAACCTTTCTATCAATTGTTTCAGAAGGCAGGGATCTCCCCTCTGAAACGGTTAAAGCCGTTGCACAGGGTCGAGTCTATGCGGGAGAAGATGCTTTAAAATCTGGTCTTGTCGATCAGCTCGGCTCATTATCTGATGCCATCAGGGCTGCTGCTGACCTTGCAGGGCTTGATGATTATCGAACAACAACCTTATCCACACCGAGCTCACTTCGAAATCGTCTTCTTAATATGATCGGCGCTGATTCATTACTCCCCTACCTGGAAAAAACATATTTCATCTCGGCCCTCAATAAACTGCTGCCAAACGGAAATGAACTGCAAACCCTCTTGCTTTTCAAAGACCCAAACGGTATGTATGCTCACTGTATGATTAGCTATTATTAAATTCTAAATCATTTTACTGGAGTCCGGTATGCATAAACGTTTCCTGTTGATTCTTATCTCTGTATCCTTCATCTTGCTCTTTGTTCCTTCTCTCTATTCATCAGACACGTTCGTGATATCTGGAAATCCGAACGCGCCGCCTGTCGTCTGGGAACAGTATCAGGAATTGGTGGGCCTCGGACCGGATCTGACCAAATCAATTTTTGAAGAACTCAACATTTCTTACAACCTCAGAAGATTTGGAAACTGGCAGAATGTTCAGAAAAAAGCCCGAAACGGTGAAATTGATATGATTGTTTCAGCATATAAAAATAAAGAAAGAGAAGAATATTTAGAATTCTCCGATCCATACCTCTCGCAACCAACGGTAATAATGGTAGAAAAAGGAAAGGAATTCAATTTTTCTTCCTGGGATTCACTGGTCGGTAAAAAAGGTGTTTCAAATAGTGGTGAAAGCTACGGGCAAAAATTTGATGATTTCATAAAAGAGAAGTTGGATGTCAGTTATCTACAGTTTGAACGTGCTCTCCAGGTACTGAACCGTGGTGAAGCTGACTATTTAATTATTGATCTTTACACTGCGCTCATTTACACCAAGCTTCTGCAGGGAGAGGATTCTGTCTCAATTATTGACCCCCCTGTTACTGCCCAGAGCTTCCATTTTGCTGTGCGAAAAGATTCAGGGCTTGTAAAATATCTTCCTCAGATTAACAAAAAAATTGAAGAAAAAATTAATAACAATGAGGTCTCTGATTCCTTGCTTAGCCATTTTGACAAATGGCAAAGAGTTACCAATCAGAGATCCAATTACTTTGATGCACAAAAGAAGACCCGCACAGATCAACAAGTTGACTATCTCAAAGAACAGGATGAAATGGCCAGACAGCGAATTCTAAAAACAATGGTTGACCGTGAGGGCTTGCCAACCGACGCAGAATAATAAGGTCGCCAGCCTGCACATTGTTTTCCGTAGGAACAGGCAGCTGAACGATAATCCCACCCGGCTTTTAAGTCTCTCGAAAATTTTAATTTCATTCTATGGAAGTATCTGCTGACACCATACTCCTGCTCTGGGAAAAACTTGTCTGGCCGCTTCTGAGGCTTCTCTTCTTTATATCCATAGGTTTATTTGCAGCAAATCTTATTGAATCTTTAAACTGGACAAAGAAAGTCTCTGCTCTTTCAAGACCGCTCATAAGAAGCGGTAATCTTCCGGAACGTGTCGGAACAGCTTTCACGATGGCCCTCTTTTCCGGTGTGGCAGCCAACACCATGCTCGCCGAATCATATAACGATGGTTTTTTAAATAAGAAAGAACTCGTTCTTGCCAATCTATTCAACTCTCTTCCCACCTATTTTCTGCATTTGCCAACGGTTATTGTCATCACATTACCCCTCATTAAAAGTGCCGCATTTATTTATGTCGGCATCACCTTTGGCGCTGCCCTTCTTCGAACAATTACCATCGTTTTGATTGGTCGTCTCATACTGGATAAGCCAGAAGTACCGGTATCATTATCGGTTCCGGCAAGAAAGGTTGACGAAAAATCAAAAATACTCTCAAAAACATGGAAACGATTTAAGAGAAGGATGAGAAAGATTCTTGTCTTTACGATTCCGATTTATACCATCATTTTCATTATGAACAGGCTTGATTTCTTCAATTATGTTGAAGAAATCATGGCAGGTTATTTACATTATGTTCCATGGCTATCCCCTCAGGCTCTTGGCATCATCACTCTTCATCTTGCCGCCGAATTAACAGCTGGCCTTGCAGCCGCAGGAGCACTTCTGCAGGAAGGTGTCCTCACTCACCGAGAAATTATTCTTGCGCTTCTGATCGGCAATGTGATTTCTTCGCCAGTAAGAGCCATCAGACACCAATTTCCATATTATGCCGGTATATTCAAACCGCAACTTGCCACCGAATTAATTATTTACAATCAGTGTTTCAGGATCTTAAGTCTCATTTTTGTCGGATCTATCTATTTCATCATAAGTGCTGGTTAAAAACAAAATCCTTATCCTTCAATTTTTCTAAATCTTTTTGTACCGTAACCTGCCATTAACAGATGTATTTCCCCTTTTTCATTGATTATCCAGAACCAACGGCTCGTTGAAGTCTGAGCCTATGTTTATTGACAAAAGAAGAATATAGCGGTATTGATTGAATCTATGTTCAGGTACCTGTCGGTTATATACCACAGGTTTAATAGGGAACTCCGTGAGAATCGGAGACGGGCCCGCCGCTGTAACCGGGACGAATGTTGCAAAACGTCACTGGCTTTATTGCTGGGAAGGCGCAACGAGTAGGATAAACCGGAAGTCAGAAGACCTGCCTGAAACACCGTTGTTTTCAAGGAAAAGAAAGCAACGACGATGCGAGGACATAACCAGGGAATCCCCGAGTCAAGATTAGCTTGATTCGGGTTTTTTTATGGGCACTCTATTTTCTAACAATACATATAATTTCAATATTATCAGGCTAATACTATCTTTACGGTCAGTGTTAATTTAATCAACTGAAGACGTGGGCATCGCACTATGATGAAGAGCATTACCTATCATTTTTATTGGATTCCTGCTCTGAGTGTAACGTTACTGTTTCTAATCGTCTTTGTAGCCGGTCTTGGATATATTGCAATTAAGCCATCAGTTATACTAGAGATCCTCTTTTCATTAACAGGCCAGAACGTTCCAGATTCAATTGATCCCAGTTTCCCTTTTGTAATACTTGAAGTCCGTCTTCCCCGGATCATCACGGCCTCTCTTGTCGGTGGTGGTCTGGCAGTGGCAGGTTGTGTCTTTCAATCTCTATTGCAGAACCCCTTGGCAGACCCCTATACCCTTGGAATTTCATCAGGTGCGGCATTCGGTGCTTCAATTGCACTTTTCTTAAACATGATCGGCATCTTGCTGCCAACTCCATACTTGATCCCACTTTGTGCGTTCATCGGCGGACTTGCCACTCTTTATGCGGTCTTTGCTCTTTCTGCACCATCAGCAAGACTCTCACCAAACAGTCTTATTCTTTCAGGCATTATCATTTCAGCGATTTTATCTGCTGGGATCAGTTTCATCAAATTTATGGCAGATGAACAGGTTAATGCGATTATCTTCTGGATCATGGGCAGCTTTATCGGTAAATCATGGTCCGATGTTTTCCTGCTCATTCTCCTGGTATTGCCGTCTGCTATTTTTATATATGCCCATTCTCGAGAACTTGACATCATGACATTCGGTGAGCGTGCATCTGACTCCCTTGGCATTGACAGTCGGGTTGTCAGGAAAAGGCTCCTCATCACCTCGTCCCTCGCTACTGCAGCCTGCGTATCAGTTTCAGGAATTATCGGATTTGTCGGCCTTATTGTCCCTCATCTTGTCCGCATGATAGTCGGGCCAGGAAATAAATTACTCATTCCCTGCAGTTTTCTGCTTGGCAGCATACTTATGCTTGGTGCAGACACGGTTACCCGGGTCGTATTACCAACCGAACTTCCCATAGGGGTATTGACAGCGCTCATCGGCGGACCTGTCTTCTGTTATATTTTCAGGAAAACACAGCAGAAGAGGTACGGGACATGAACGCTTCGTCTGTTTACCGGGTAGACAACCTCTCTTTTTCATACGGTACCATTAATTGTATAAAAAATGTCTCGCTTGAACTCAATCCAGGTTGCTTTTATGGTTTGATCGGCCCAAACGGCAGTGGCAAATCAACACTTCTTGATCTACTATCAGGTCATCTTTTCCCAGATCAAGGGACTATTCATTTCTACGACAGAGACATTCGCAGTTATCCTCGCAAACAGCTAGCACGCAAACTGTCCACTGTCCCTCAATCATTTACTCTCAACTTTGATTACAGTGTTGAAGAAGTGGTCCTGATGGGCAGATATCCATATATTCCCCGTTTTTCAAACCCTCAGGACCGTGACCTTCTCGCCGTGGAAAAGGCATTGCACAGTCTTGATATTTTTCATTTAAGGTCCCGGAAAGTTACCCAACTATCCGGTGGCGAGAAACAAAGGGTTATGATCGCCAGGTCACTTGCGCAGGATTCCGATGTCATTCTTCTCGACGAAGTTACATCTAATCTTGATGTCAACCATGCCGTCTCCATCATGAAAGTTATGCTTGATATCGTAACCAAGTCTCAAAAAACCGTTATCGCAGCGTTACACGACTTGAACATTGCCTCGACGTTCTGTGATCAACTGATTGTCTTAAGGGATGGAGAAATAGTAGATAACGGAAATGTTTCGAAGGTACTTTCAGAAAACCTGATTCTGGATCTCTATCAGATACAATCAACCATCTCAACAGACCATAAAACCGATAAAAAACATATAAAGTATGAATATTTGTAATGCGCGAATCATATAAATACCTGCTGGCTGCAGCCATTTTTGTCTGTTCTCTTTTCGGCGGAACTAATGATGGAATGAGATCTGCATTCTCATATGAACTGATTGACCAGGATGGTGTTGTTCACTCTATTGATAGACCTTTTCAACGCATCATCTCACTCTATCCCGCTCATACAGAAAATCTTGTTGAAATGGGAGCACAGGATTCCCTGATCGGCATTTTTTCAGGTGATAATTATCCTGACTCAATACTGGACAAACCACGTTTTTCATATCACGATTCCATCGAAAAATTTATTTCCGCTCAGCCTGATTGTATTCTCATCAGGCCTATGATTCGGCGTTCTGCCCAAAACCTGGTGGATAAGCTTCAGAAATATGGCATTACTGTTATATCATTGCAACCGACAACGGTAGATGAACTTTATAATTACTGGAATCACCTCGGCATAATTTCAGGAAAAGGCGAAAATGCTTCAGCAATGACACAGTCATTCAAGAAGCGGCTTGAGGCAATAACCAGTCAGGTTAATACTATTCCGACTGCTGATCGACCTGTTGTCTACTTTCAAGCGATTCATTCACGAATGAAAACATTCTCACCACATTCCATAGCGATTTTCTGTCTTGAAGCTGCGGGGGGTATAAATGTAGCTACTGATGCTGTTCCCCGGAGAAACAGCAATATTGCCGGTTACAGCAAAGAACGAATCCTGTCACACGCAAAAGATATAGATTTTTTTCTGGCCCAGTCCGGGAGAATGAACAGCATAAGTGTTAGCGAGATAGTGGAAGAGCCTGGATTTGGCGCAATAAAGGCCATACAAAATAACCGTGTTTACCTTATTGATGAACACCTGGTGTCCCGTCCGACCACACGACTTCTGGATGGCATCACTTTTATTAACGGACTTCTATTCAACAATTTACAATCATAATTTTTAAAGAGAGAACTAAACATGAAAGCTACACTCTTTATCGTCGGTACCGGACCAGGAGATCCAGAACTCCTGACATTAAAAGCAGTCAACACTGTAAAGAGATGTCCGGTTATTATCTCTCCCCGCGGCTCGGCAAATGGGGCATCAACCGCTCTTTCCATCCTGAAACCCGTGATCAATCTGGCAGGTAAAGAGATTCATGAACTTCACTTTCCTATGAAAAAAATTAAATCAGGCCAGGAACCCGATCCGGAAGTTCTCGTTGCCTGGCGCTATGCTGCCGAGACAGTATTGAGTGCTCTTGATAAAGGTAAGGATGTCTGCTTCCCGACACTTGGTGACCCAGCTATCTATTCGACCGGCTATTACCTGTATGAAACCATCTGTGGTCTCAGGCACGATGTTAAGGTTATTTTTATTCCCGGAGTTCCGGCTATGAGCAGTTGTTCCGCCTCCATGGCACGTCCAATATGTCTTGGAGATGAAATGGTCGCCATTATACCTGCCACGTTTTCTGATTCACGTCTGAAAGAAGTGTTCGGCCTCTTTGACACCATCGTCCTGATGAAAGTTCACCGGGTTATCGACCGATTGACAACACTATTGGAGGAATGCGGTCTGCTCGATAATGCAGTACTCGTTGAACGTGCCGGAACAACGAAGGAACGTGTTATTGAAGAATTTAGTGCCTTGAAAGATCATCCACACTATTTCTCTACCATAATTGTCAGGAAAGCCCATGTTACCGCACGGGTTTTAGTCAACTGAACATGATGTGCAACCGACACTGCCAGCCTCAGAATATGGCAGTATGGATAGTCGGCTAATGATCGCCCCCGTAATCTGCACGAATCAGACCGGTTGCAAGACGGTCTTCAGTCATATATTCCTCTATAAGCGCCGACATATCCGCTCTGGTAATTGAGTTGAAATCTTCGAGGAGCGAGTGAGACCAGCTCAATTGTTGGGGATGTCGTGAGGACAAGGACAGCACGCTTGACAGCCAGTAATCATTGGTTTTTATTCTGTCCTTAATCGAGGTTAGTACCGGCTGTTTTGAACGTTCCAGTTCATCCCCGGTAACTGGTGTGTCATGCAGGGACTGTATCACCTCA
This sequence comes from uncultured delta proteobacterium, assembly GCA_963776075.1. Classification (GTDB taxonomy): domain Bacteria; phylum Desulfobacterota; class Desulfobulbia; order Desulfobulbales; family Desulfocapsaceae; genus MADRE3. The sequence continues at coordinate 319,650 of CAVZLG010000006.1, read as the reverse complement.
TGTATCTGGTCAATTACCGAATCCAGGGATTTTCGATCTGTCATAACCTCGGTTACGATCATTCCATAGCCTGGATATATCCTGCTGTTACTACTAAATGCAGCAGGGGAATAACTGGCCCCCGATTCCTCACGTATCAACTTTCGCAAACGCTCGTCAATGACAGCTGCGAGGATGTGCAGTCGCCTGGTCCTGTTAATATCCCAATAATCATCCGTTAACCACGCCATCTGAACAAGTCCTTTGTCCTCATCCAGATGCATCGTTATCTCATATGACCTGCCGGCAGGGAAAAGAGGGAGAACCTTTGATTTTGTTTCTGAATATACTCTTACCGGCAATGAACCAAAATATTTTGAGGCAAGAGAAACAATCTCAGACTCCTCTATATCCCCGACTATATTAATCTCCAGCGGCGAGTTCACAAACTGTGGCATCAGCCACTGTTTAACATCATCTAGTGTGAGCCCTTTAAACTCTTCCTTTCCGGGCAAACCGTGGGTGATTTTATTTCCAGCAAAAAATGGTTTCAGGTAAAGCATGGCCCCACCACTGATATCCCCATTCAGTCGCTTATACATCAGATCAAACCGTTTCATTGCTGCCTGGTGCACGTCTAATCGCATTCCAGGATCCAGTAATATTGATTGAAGAACCTGAAAAAGGATTTCAATATCTGAAGTCAATGCCTGTCCGAGCAAACTGAAAGATTCATCATCCACCCGGAACCTGTACTTTACAGATTTTCCAGCTAAAACCATACTGAGTTCGGACTCCTTAATTGTTGCTGTTCCCGATCCATTGATAACGGCATCCGCAAGCAGTGACAAACCACCCTTTGGTAAACTTTTTTCGCCATCACCAAAATGAATAGCCATGGAGATACTATTTTTTTTAAATGAAGTCTTTTTGACGTTTAGTACAATTCCGTTCGCATAAGAATATCTCGAAGCCTCAGCAGCTCGCAGGGTTTCGTGCTTTTCTGGTTTGACGGCTGGTAGTTCTGGTAGATAAGGAAACACAGGTTTCCCGACAGTCGATTTGGCAGTAACCTCTTGCTGCTGTAAATCCAAATAGTATTTCTTGATAACCTGAGCGGGTTCACCAGCTTCGATTTTTGCATCACCAATAACCTCAATCAGCCTCATCTCTGGCGCCCACTCCTCACGCAAGGCGTTATTAAGATCAGCTGTTGTCGCATCCATTATTGGAGCTGAATATAATTCCTTTTCCTGCGTTGCTGACTGTATAACCCGGTTATTGTTAATCGAGTTAACAATCGTCCTGGCAAGATCAAGGGAATCTCTCGTATCTCTTGTCTGGACACCACGTTGAAGATGACTGATGAGTTCGCTTTTAACCATTTCTGTCTCTTGGTCTGTAAAACCATATTCAATTGCCTGTTTTATAATCCTGTTAAGAATATCCAGTGCTTCCCGCCAGTTTTCGCCACCAGTTTGCGCGGTAATGCCTGAATGTTGATAACGGTCCAGGGTGTCTTTGAAATAAAAACGCGCAGATGACATCGCAGTGCCTGGTTCTTCGAGTTCCTGCTCCAGCCTGAAATTAATTATTCTTGATGTCATATATCGATATAAATTTTTCACCTGATAGGTAAAGGAATCATTCTCCGGACTTTTATTTCGTAATAACCCAATTGAAACTGAGGTATATCCCAATTCAGGTTCTGCATGAAAAAAAGATTTAACACCCGAGTGGGTGACCTCCCCATAATCAGGACAGGTAAAATTCTCGTCAATACCCTGAATGTTGTTAAACCGCTCAGCAATAAGTGTTTCGGCGACCGCTGCATCAAAGTCCCCGACCATTACCAGAACCATGTTCTCCGGACGGTACCATTTGTCGTAAAATCTTTTTAACTGCGGCCTGTCTGCCTCTTCCAAGACATCTTTTCTGCCAATCGCAAAACGCTGCGGCAGCAAGGTCCCTTCAAAGGAAAACAGTGTGCTTGCTTTATATGATCTGAATGATGCGGTCTCCCGTTCATTCATTTCGGCCAGAATGACTCCGCGTTCTCGATCAATTTCCGTTTGTTGAAGCAAGGCCCCCCTCGCGTAATCGCTCATAACGAGCAGACCGTCCTTAAGCGTATTCCTATCTGATGTCGGCAGGATAATTTTATAGACAGTATCTTCATATGTTGTGTAGGCGTTGGTGTCCCCACCATAACTCATGCCGATATTCTGAAAATAGTCTATCAGTTCTCCTGGTTTGAAATGGGTAGAACCATTGAACATCATATGTTCAAGAAAATGTGCAATGCCACTTTCCCCAGACTCCTCATTGAGAGATCCTGCATTGACATTCAGTAATATAGCTGTCCGGTCCTTCGGGTATTGGTTTTTCAGTAAAACATAGCGAAACCCATTGCTCAACCGTCCAAAAAAGATATCAGGATCAGGTTCCAGATCACTGAGTTCATGAGGCCAGTCAGTAGAGCTACAACTCTTGCTGTACAGTGAAGAACCGGTAGAACTATAACAGAGGTTGAACGTGAGAATGATGCAAAAAAATAGTAGGTATATAAAACTATAGGGCCTGATTTTCATGGTATAAAACTCGAGTAATGTTATCACGAAACAGTAAGGTTGACACCCGACAACATATATCCGTTTTCAGGCAATTCAAGTAATCGTTTTAATGGAAAAATATTCTGAATCATTTATATTCTTTATTTGCATTGGAATTATATTTTTTATCCTGTCAAATTAGATAGAATAATAGTCTACTATTTGTATGAACGATGACTACCGCCGAATAGCAAAGATCTACGATATGCTTTTCTCCTCAACCCTTAGACAGCTGCGCCAGGATATAAGAACGTATATTTATCACAAAGATTATCATCATGTTGTTGATATATGCTGTGGTACCGGAGAGCAATTACGCCACCTTGAAAAATCAAATATGCAGCTCTACGGAATAGACAGTTCACTTGCGATGCTTGAGCAGGCGCGGAACGTCTGCTCAGACCAAGTTGACCTTCATCTTCTTGATGCCGAACAGGATTCTTTTGCGGCAAATTCGTTCGACTGTGTCATACTGTCTCTGGCTCTTCACGAAAAACACCCTTCTGCAGCCCAGACAATATATAAAAACTGTCATCGACTCTTGAGAGAACAGGGGGCTTTGATCATTGCTGATTTCAACCCGCCGCCCCCAGGAATCCTCGGAACGCTGTTTGGCAGATGTTTTATACCACTCATTGAGAAATGTGCAGGGCGTGAGCATTACCGTCACTACGGGCAGTGGATTGGAAACGGTGGATTGGAAACGTTCCTTAACCATCTGAATGTAACGGCTGAGGTCATTTCTCAGCCGCTGCACAGGAATATACTCTGCTGTGCGATTATTAAAAATGATTATCGAAGAGTGACACAACACAATTTTGCACTGCTTGACCTGAACCTGAAACAGAATAAACAAAGCCGACCCCACTGATTGTCATGACTATGAATGAAAAAGTGGCACTCATTCCAGGTGCCAGCCGCCCGGTAGGAAGAGCGATCGCCCATGCATTTGGCAGGCATGGTGTTCATCTCGTGTTGCCCGTTATTGACGATTGGCCGGAATCCAATACCGAAATGATTCATGAATTCACCGATAGCGGTTACACCTTTGTCTGCCCCCCCTGCAACCTCACCAGAACTGAGGATGTCAAAGCGCTCATTTCTTTAATTGATAAACAGTTTGGTCGACTGCATTTTTTGGTCAACAACATCGAACGTGGTGGAATGCCAGTCGTACATGGGGCATATGACCAACCGGTGAATAAATCTCAATGGCAGCTTGAGTTTGATACTACTGTCAGAGCCAAGTGGGAACTTTTCCAAAGAACATTGCCACTGATTCTGGAAAGTGGTGGTGGTTCTGTCACCAATATTTCCTCAATTGCCGGCAGAATTGGCAGATCTGGCCCGGCATCATATCTATTTAACGACGGTTATAGCTGTGCAAATCGAGGTATCAAATCCTTAACCCAAACCTGGGCACGCGAAGCCGGTCCCTCAATCCGGGTGAATGAGGTAATGCTCGGACTTGTTCAGGGGAGACATGGAGAAAACACAAGGGGATGGAAACTTCTCTCTCCGAAACAGCAGGAAGGGTTGATAGATCACACACTTCTCAAGAGGACAGCTCATCCGCATGAAATCGCAGATATAGTTTACTATCTGGCTGTAAAAGCATCATATGTTACCGGTTGCCAGCTGGTAGTTGATGGTGGTTATTGTTTAGGTGGTGAGAAAACTGCAGAGCTACCACCAGGTGTTTTGTCATGATTAATCAAACCTGAAGCGTTTATCTCTCCTGCCTCATTGACTCTAAAGCGTTCGATGCCAATTGCCCGACGGTATACTGTACCATCTTTCCACCTGAGTATATTCTCAGCTTGTTTGAGTCAGGAATTAAGGATTTCATCTGCTGAAGAGAACCTGTTCTCGACAGCAGGCCGTAGAGTAAACACGCCAGCCCCCTCACCTGGCTGTCGTTTGAACCCAGGTAAAAATCGATATTTTCATCCACCCCTAGATTAACCAGCCGCTTTTTATATTTCCCGGCAAGTCTCCATAACCCCCATAAGACCCCTTGTTGTAAAAGGGGTAGTTCAATGAAATTGCCATCCTGAAACAGCTCTGGCCCATCGTCTTTTGAATAGGAGACAAGCATATGCATATACTCTTCGGCAAGCACCTGGTTATGATACATCGACTCACTCATTGCCTCAGGTACTCCCCAGCCGATACCGCCGGACTCATCATTGAGCATCCATAGAAACCGACGCATCACAATGCGGGCATTTTCAATCTCTTCAGCACCTATTGTATTGACGACCTCACCTATTGCACTGACACTGTGCCAGCGGATTGTTTCATCTGTATGGCATAGACACGAGACAAGGGGGTTGATCAAAGATCTCTGATCAAATGTGAGGAGCTGATTTTTGATATCAGGTAGTCTTTCTTCTCTGAGAAGAGCAGTAATAAATCGTTTGAGCTGTTGACGTTTCATCCCAATGCTGTTTGATCGAATTAATCTTACTATCAATCTTTAAGCATTGAAATCGGTAGAACAAGCGGCAATAAAGATGTGGGTAGAAAAAATGAGCTCAAATGAGAAAAATCAGTGGCGCCTGTCGTCGAGTCGTTTCATCCCTTCCATAAGCATCCCCATAAAGCCACCAATGACCGGCAGCTTCTTTTCAGAACGAGATAAGCCCTGAATGAATTTAAACCGACCTTCTGTTAACTCAAGGGTATCGTAAAAGGCTTCTTTTCCTTCTGCCATTCCTATATAGGCCTTGATGATTTCACCTTCGTTGAAAACAATACGGCCCTTGGAGTCGGAGGTTGATTCTAATTTCAGATGCCCCGTCTTCTGGTTGCTATTGATCATTTGACATAGTTCAACAACTGAAATGTCGGATAACTGTCCAACCATGCCCGAGGCAAGTTCTTCAGCTCTCTGGACATTAATAGAGGTGATGCGGCTCACGAGTAACTTATAGAAGAAAACCTGAAGTGCCGGATACTTGTTTAAAATATGACGGAAATTTTTCTGGCTCATGGTTGCTATTTCACATGGTTCAGAAGCCAAAATTGTTGCCGTAACACGCTCTCCGGACAACAGACTCATTTCGCCAAAGACATCTCCCGGTCCCATTTCTGCAAGAACGACTCCTTCATCATCTATAACTTCAACCCTGCCGCTGATCATTATGTATAATTTTGAGCCAGGGTCTCCTCGCTGTGCTATCGGGAACCCCCATTCAAAATCTTCAAATTCAAGCAGCGTGGCGAGATCCAGTAAATCATCATCAGACAATGAACTAAACAATGAAATCGAGCGCAGCGTACCGGCATAGTTTGCAACCTGTTTTATCTTTTGCTTCCTCGCTGCAGCAGCAAGAAGCTTCATCTGAAGCGTTGTATAGCCTTTTTCCTTTTTAAACTCGAACCTGATGATGCCAGTGCAGCCACCACATTCAAATTTTGTTTTCTTGCTGGTACCCTGCTGCAATGACTCAAAGGCAACATCATCCGAAGCGAGTTCGATCACGTCCTGAGCAAGAATCAGACATGTTGGTTTACTCGCGGGGAGTTTAAATGTGCCCTCGTTCACCGACATCTCTTCTCCAGTATTGTAGAGAGGACAATTTTTTTCTTCGGTTATAATAAAAACGCCGTTTCGAAACTGCATATTTGATAACTGGGCTATAAAAAATCTTTATCTTAAAAAAAAGAAACTCCGGTAAATTTCAATTAATTGACGCGATGATAGGTCAGTCGGACCTCCCGAACAGAAGATATATAACAATTCCAAGAATAACTGCACCTCCAAATAAAACAGGAAGCACCTTGCTTACCTGAAGTTCTTCTCCAACCACAAGTGTTTGCATATATTCTGTGCCACTTGCCATCCAGACCCCGATGAATATGACAACAAAAACGATGTCCCGCCATTTCTGTTTATAGAGCAGGTACCCGACAAATACAACGAAAGGAACCAGAAACCATGGATTTGTAAACAAACCGACATAATCTACCTCGGTGATTTGCTCGGGGAGCTTGGTTGAGTCAATGAATGAAAAAATATTATCAAGAAATTTACCCATCGTACTGTCTCTCCTTGAGTCAAAAAGCAATTAAAACCGATTATCTATCAATAAACCTTAAATATACAAGCTATCTTGCTTAAATCTTAACAAAAATCACTGTATATTCAACTGAGCTGATTGAACCATCCCAATGTTTCAGAAGGTACAGTTGTAAATCGTAGAATGTATCTTTATTCCACAACCCGCTTTTCGTTTTTATATGATATCCTTATAAGATTCTATACCAACCTATTGTAAATTTACAAATTTTTAATTAGCTTTTATTTAATGAAGGACTCTCTATTTTCGGTAATTATAGTTCTATGATTCTTTATAAAAACAATCAAATGTATCTTTTCCTCATGGTACTGACCATCTGTGCAACGGCCGGTTTGCATATCTGGCGTACCCTGTTTGACAATTTTGCCGTCCATATTGTCAATCTGAATGGCTCTCATATCGGTATTCTTCAGTCTGTAAGAGAAATACCCGGATTTCTTGCGTTACTCGTGGTCTACTTTTTGTTAATTATCAGAGAGCACCGGTTATCCGCTATCTCAGTTCTGGTAATGGGTGTAGGAGTGACATTTACGGGAGTTTTTCCTACCTTTTATGGTCTTATATTCACAACCCTGCTAATGAGTTTTGGCTTTCATTATTTTGAAACAACCAATCAATCTCTCACACTCCAGTATTTCGACAAGACAACTTCCCCAGTGGTTTTTGGACGACTACGGAGTATTGCAGCTGCCAGTAATATCGTCTCCGGATTGGCAATATTTATTCTGGCTCCGTTTCTTGACTATGTGCACCTCTATTTTCTTTTTGGTGTGCTCATGATAGGCGCTTCAATCTGGGCACTGACCAGAAATCCTGTAGACACGACCATTACGCCGCAGCGCAAACAGATGATCCTGCGGAGCAGATATTGGCTTTTTTATTCACTCACCTTTATGGCAGGAGCCAGAAGACAGATTTTTATCGCCTTTGCCGTTTTTCTACTTGTTCAAAAATTTGATTATACAGTACCCGAGATTGCGGCTTTGTTTCTTATTAACAACGTTGTTAACTTTTTTCTCAGCCCATTTATCGGTAAATGTATTGTGCGTTATGGAGAGAGACGTGTTCTCTCTGTTGAGTATGGCTTCCTCATATTTATTTTTATTGCTTATGGGTTGGTTGATTCTAAAGTAGTAGTCGGGGTTCTCTATATCGCAGATCATATATTTTTTAATTTTTCCATAGCAATACGCACCTTTTTCCAAAAGATCGCAGACCCGAGAGATATTGCGCCAAGTATGGCTGTCGGTTTTACCATCAACCACATTGCTGCTGTTTTTTTACCTGCACTTGGCGGTCTGCTCTGGATTATAGATTATCGACTGGTCTTTTTCGGCGGAGCTGTACTCAGTTTCTTGTCGCTCGTCCTTGTTCAATTAATTACCGGGCAACTGGCACTCAATGAACATAAAGAAACCTCCCTATATGATCATTGAGACCTTGTATTTTGCTATTTCACATTTCTGCTTTACTGTCATTATAATGAGCCTTTTGCAAAATGATGATTTTCGTTCAGCGTCAAGGCATATAATTGATATTCCGAGGATAAAAATTTAAGCATAACGTAGAGGTTGAGCGAAAAGGGCGTTTTGCAAGTGGCTCGAATATATTCAATTACCTGATGGATACAATATGGAACAAAAATTCAACATTATACTTATCGGCATGCCGGGATCAGGTAAAAGTACTGTCGGCGTTATTCTTGCAAAAATGATGACACGCCCCTACCTGGATACCGATATACTCATTCAGCTCGTAACAAAATGTTCATTGCAGGACATTGTTGACAGTAAAGGGCACATGGCACTGAGAAAAATTGAAGAAGATGTGCTGCTCGACATCAGCTGTCAAAATCACATTATAGCAACAGGCGGCAGTGCAGCTTACAGCGAACCGGCAATGATGCACCTGAAACAAAATGGGCTTATTATCTTTCTCGATGCCGACCTGGATACATTGAAATCAAGAATTAAGAATTACGAAACAAGAGGCCTTGCGAAGCGACCGGATCAGAGCTTTATGGATCTCTTTAATGAACGGCATGAACTCTATAATAAATACGCAGATATTACTATTCCCTCTCATGACTCCAGTCAGGAGGAAGTCGCTGAAATGATTATTGCCAAAAGTCTTTTATACCATCCCGTCGATTAGACAAAATATGAGCTGATATAACTCAAAACCCTTCAGACACGAGCAGAATGGACCAAAATTCTCATCCGCGTATTAAACGCGAGTTATCAACCGTCATTGCCATGATTGGAATTTATTGTCGATCACACCATGATCCCACGGCCGATCTATGTAATCGCTGCAATGAGCTCAAACATTATGCTACGAGCAGACTCCTCAATTGTACGTTCCAGAAAAACAAACCAACCTGCGGTAATTGCCCCGTGCATTGCTATAAGCCCAAAATGCGTCATGAGATCATTCAGGTCATGAAGTACTCAGGGCCAAGAATGATGCTCTATCACCCGTATCTTGCATTTCGTCATTTACTCGACGGAAGACGCACAGTAAAAAAACTGGCGCGTCCAGACAGTAAAAACTCATTACACCAGGGAGAATCGAAGTCGTGAACATCCTCATAACTGGAGCCTCCGGACTCATAGGCAGTACGCTCGTTGAATACTTTGTGAATGAAGGACACTCAATATTCAGTCTTCAGCGAAACAAGAACCGTGACTCTGGTTCTTTCTGGAATTTTGACAGACTGAATGGGCAGGGAGCATCCCTTGTCTTTGATGCCGTTATCCACCTCGCCGGTGAAAATATTGCCAATGGCAGATGGACCAAGAAGAAAAAGGAGCGGATACTTAAGAGCAGAATCAACGGTACAAGAGAACTGGCTGAGTATTGTTCTTCTCTTGATCACAAACCAGACGTATTTATCAGCGCTTCTGCCATTGGTTACTATGGCAACCAGGGAGAAACCATTCTCGATGAGACAAGCCAGACCGGTACAAATTTCGTCGCAGAAGTCTGCAGGGAATGGGAGAAGGCGTCAAAGAGCGCTGAAGCGGCAGGAATTCGTGTTGTCAACGCCAGGATAGGAATGGTTCTCAGCGGAAAAGGCGGTACGCTCACAACAATGCTTCCTTCATTCAAACTTGGTATTGCCGGTATCGTCGGAGATGGCAAACAGTACGTGAGCTGGATAGATATTCGGGATATCGTCTCCATATCACATTTTATAATCAATGATCAGACAATATCCGGACCGGTAAACCTGGTTTCTCCTCAGCCGCTAACAAACTACGAGTTCACCAAGACACTTGGCAAGATCGTCAAAAAACCAACCGTCATGAAAATGCCTGCGTTTGTAGCACGAACTGTGTTTGGTCAGATGGGAACTGAACTGGTTTTATCGAGCACAAGAGTCATACCGAAACTGCTCACCGAGAAAGGCTATTCATTTGTGGCAGCAAATCTTGAAGAATCGATTACCTACTGCCTGCAAAACCGTTGATATCATTCTTTTATAACGAACTGGAGCCTCCACGGAACCTGGGCAACGGGAAGCCTGCAGCCCGTAGTTTTACCGTTGCCCATTTATGTATTTTCGTTAGGGCTTGTTACCAGTAATTCTGGTGAGTGCTTCTTCATAGCGCAGCCTTGTCTTTTCTATTATCTCCGCGGGCAGCTTGGGTGCCGGAGGCTGTTTTCCCCAGTCCAACGAAGAAAGATAGTCACGCAAGAACTGTTTATCGAAGCTTGGTTGTCCCTGGCCGGTCTTATATTCAGCCAGCGGCCAAAAACGAGAGGAATCTGGTGTGAGAACCTCATCGATAAGAATCAGTTTCCCATCTTTTTCACCAAGCTCAAATTTTGTATCGGCAATAATAATTCCTTTCTCCTTTGCATAATCAGCGGCTTTTTCATAGAGTTTTATACTGATCTCACTAATTTCAGCTGCTCTTTCTGCCCCGACAATGTCTTTGAGCTGATCAAGTGAAATATTCTCATCATGATCACCGATTTCAGCTTTCGTTGAAGGAGTAAATAGAATTGAAGGAAATTTATCAGACTCGCTCATTCCTTCGGGAAGATTAAATCCACAGACGGTTGTATCTTTTTTATAGGCACTCCAGAAAGAACCGGAGATATATCCACGAACGATACATTCTACTGATAATGGCTTGGTTTTTACAACCAGCATTGATCTGCCTTCAAGAATCCCGGCGTACTTGTGACAAACTTCAGGAAACTGGGAGACATCAGCAGTTATCAGGTGATTGTCAACAATGTCCCCAAGCAGCTCAAACCAGAAGAGTGACAACTGTGTAAGGATCTTTCCCTTCCCGGGAATCGGGTCGCCCATAACCACATCATAGGCTGATATCCGGTCACTTGCGACCATCAGTAATGTATCGTCATGACCAGGAATTGTATACATATCCCTGACCTTGCCTCTATGTACCAGATTGAGTTCTTCAAAGTCAGTCTTTATTACTGCATCTGCCATGTTTGCCTCCTCTCTCACTGCTAATAAAATTTATTCTTGGTTTGACTGTTTTTTACTCTATTTCTTAAGAATTGCACCATCATAATCAGGACATGCAGGATTGCGGTACGATACCAGTTTTGCTGTTAATGACCCGATCAGAATTTTTGAATTTATCTTGACAGGAACCCGGCATTTATCATCAGTATACCAGATTACCGTGTCCCCTCTCTTATCGTAGAGGCCGCTAAAAGTCATGATCGGCTCAACGATGATTGTTTCAACAGTGCCAAGTACCGTTTTCTTGAGCATTTCATTTCCTTTAACCCTGACAACGACCTCAATCCGCTTCTCGTCGGCAAAGGTTGGAACAACAAAGGAATCTCCTGGTATCAAACCCATTACTCTGCTGGCAAAAAAGGATGAAAATTCGTTTTGAGTGGTATCGCTAACAACAAACTCTTCGACGGGGTTATCATTGACGTAATACTGTATAAGCTTAGCTGCCTGGTCATAAAGGGTGATCCGGTGCGCTTCATAGCTATAGCCCTCTTTTTGCCAGACCTCGTAATGATAGGGTAGTCTCTGGGCTCCTGAAACATGCGTTACATGGACGTCCTCGATCGGATAGACATTTGAGAAAATGCCATTTTCGGTTGTTACACGGGCATCTATTATATAGCTCTCTTCCGCTTCACTATTTTTTCTGAGTGCAAGGTGGAGTTCTCCGAGCTTAAAACCACCGGTATATGAAATATCGTACTTGAAGAATTCTCCACCTGAATAGGCAACAGAGGTAAATGAAGGATCGATAACACCATAAGGAATATTATGGCTTTTGGCGACATCAGTCATTGACGGATCTTTTTCATTGGCCCCGAACATATTTGTTGCTGTGAGGAGCAAAAACATCAAAACTATTAGGACAGCTCCATTTTTCATTCGTTTCACATCACGTAGTCGCAAGAGAGAGCCAGGTGGCAAAAAATATAGTTACACTGATGAACCCGTTCATTGAAAAAAATGATGCATTAATTCTTGATAAATCGCGGGGGTTAACAATCAGGTGTTGGTAAAAAAGGGCTCCACCGGTTAAAACCAGACCGAGATAATAATAATAGTTCAGGCCGGTGTTAATACCGGTAATAGTAAAGAAGATAAAGGCCAGCAGGTGAAAGAAAACCGCAAGACGAAAAGCGCCTTTACGGCCAAATCTGGAGGGAAGCGAGTAGAGTCCTGCTCCCCGGTCAAAATCGGCATCTAGGCAGGCATATATCGTATCAAAACCGGCCACCCAGAACAGCACGCCAAGAGATAGTACAAACGGGTATTCGGTGAGTGTACCGGTTACTGCAACCCAGCCCCCAAGCGGTGAGAATGCCAGGGCAATCCCGAGTACGAGATGGCAGAAACTGGTGAAACGTTTTGTCAGGGAATAGAACAGGGTAAGGCCAAGGGCAAATGGTGAGAGAAGCAACGTCAGACTGTTAAGCTGATAACAGGCGAAAAAAAAGAGCCCTGCAGAAACAATTACCATGCTCCAGGCTTCTGCAAGACGGACTTCACCTGCAGGAATGGCACGATCGGCTGTCCGGGGATTACTGGCATCAAATTTCCAATCTACGATACGATTAAAGCCCATTGCTGAGGTTCTCGCACCAATCATCGCAACAATTATCCACAAGAAGACGGTCAGTTCCGGCATACCACCTGCGGCAAGAAAAGCGCCGGTAAAGGCAAACGGCATCGCAAAAATAGTCAGCTTGAACTTTATCATTTCAAGCAAAATGGAGATTTTACGTATAATTGCACTCATACTTCAGCCCACCGTTTCCTCCCTTCAGGCTCAATGCCAAGCTGGTCCATAACACGCCATGTGTAAGTGAGGGCTGCTTCTTCAAGACTTTTCGGTTTAAAGTAAAAACTGGGCATTGGTGGACATATAACAGCACCGGCGTCATGGACTTTCAGCATATTTTCAAGATGAGTACGGTTAAGGGGGGTCTCCCGTACACCGAGAATTAGTTTCTTTCGCTCCTTCAATATCACGTCAGCACTTCGATGGATAAGGTTAATTGAAAGACCGCCTGCTATCGCCGCCAACGTTCCCATGGAACAAGGCAAAATCACCATCCCCTTATATTCACTGGACCCGGATGCCGGTGGAGCGGTAAAATCACCTGGGTCAAACCAGCGGGAAACCCCTGATAATTCCTCCGGGTCAATCCCATATTCCATTTTCAACACTTTTTTACCTGAATCAGAACATATCCCGTGAATCTGGAGATCATTATGTTTTCTGCACTGTTGAAGGAATGCTTTCAAATAGAGCATCCCGGATGCTCCTGTTACAGCTACAATAATATGATCGGTCATAATATCACTCGTAATAGTTTTAAAAATAACATGTTCAGACTACATTAAGTCAGATGTTGAATTTTTAAAGGGAGTGCTTTCGCGGAAGCTTCGTTGATTTTCACAAGGTAGTTGAAAAATGTCGTCAGGGCCTTCTTTTTATCATCATCAAGATCATACTCAATTCCCTTCAGGTAGGAATGGCAGGATGATATTTCCATTGGTATTCTTGGAGCAGCAATGGAACAAATTCGGTGTAAATCAGCTACGCCTCTATCACGGCAATCGATGAGGGTTTTATGAATTTGGTGTATCTGGTCTTCATTGCCGGTACAAAAATCCTCGCGTACAGCACAGACGGCAAAAACAAACGGCAGGCCGGTATGCTCGAGCCAGACTTCACCAAGATCCAGGCAATATTGATAGGATCCATCAAGTTTCAATCGAATGGCGTCATCGCCGATAGCAAGAACTGCCTCAACGTTTTCACTTCGCGCCTCTCTCACTTCTCCTTCGATAAAATGGGGTTTGACGTTAAAAAACTGATCAAGAATGATCTTCACGAGGCATACTGAAGTTTTTGACTGGGAACTTAACAGGACAGTGAAGCCAGAGAGTTTCTCGGGTTTAATGCGGGAAAACAGAAAAACCGAACCAACAGGACCATTTGCACTGATGGAGAGATCGGAAAGAATTCTGTAGCTCTCAGGCCGTATGCCATACTCATGCGATGACACAAAACCAAGATCAATTTGTCCACTGGCAAGCATCTCGTTCAAAGCAGCCGGGTGTTCCTCTACCAGCTGCCAGGAAGCATTTTTAACCTGCTCCTTCCAGATTTCATGGATTGGCGCCGTATTGATGTAATGAACCATCCCAACACGGGCAACAATCTGTTTCTCCTTTGTCATAAAGATACCAGTCTCACGGTAACCAAATCAGGCAGGCGAGTAGTTCATGAGTCGTTTTCTCGGCGTAAATCCTGCATCTGATACAAGACGGCAAATCTCTTTTTCCGACAAGCGAAAATTGACGCCTGCAGCTGCAACGACATTTTCCTCGATCATCGTTGAGCCAAAATCATTTGCTCCAAAGAAGAGCGAAAGCTGGGCTATTTTGGGCCCCTGCGTCACCCAGGAGGCCTGAACATTATCAAAATTATCCAGATAAATTCGTGACAGTGCGAGCATTCGAAGGTATTCAAATCCTGAGGCCTTTTCAATACTTACAGATTCGGCAAGAGCAGTATTGTCAGGTTGAAACGGCCAGGGAATAAATGCAGTGAACCCATGTGTTTTATCCTGCAGGTTTCTCAGTCTACGCAAATGTTCAAGCCGCTCCTCCACCGTTTCGATATGACCAAACATCATCGTTGCCGTGGTTCTCAGTCCGAGATTGTGGGCAACTTCCATCACTTCAAGCCATTCATCACTGTTACACTTGCGGGGCGCAGCAGCATGCCTCACCCGATCACACAATATCTCTGCACCGCCACCAGGTATCGAATCGAGACCGGAAGCGATTAATCTTTGCAGAACTTCTTTAACGGATAACGATGATAGCGTGGAGAAGTGTTGAATCTCCGGCGGAGAAAATCCGTGAACATGGATTCCGGTCTCTTTCATAAACCGAACCATATCTTCGTAATATTCCAGAGGTAAATCCGGGTGCAGACCGCCCTGTAACAGGATCTGTGTTCCACCGAGCTCCTGGGTCTCAACAATCTTTTGTTTGAGCTCTTCCCTCGTTAACAAATAGCCTGAACTATCATCAGGCGTTTTAAAAAAGGCACAGAATTTACATGCAGATATGCAGATGTCGGTATAGTTGATATTTCGATCTACCACGTAGGTTACAACACGTTTCGGATGCTTTTTTTTTCTTACACTGTTTGCAAGTGCACCGAGCTCAAAAAGATCAGCATCAACTGCAAGCGTGATAAAGTCTTGTTCACTGATCCGTTCTTGTGCTGCAACTTTGTCCTTAATCGAGGTTATCATATCAGGCCCCGTTACTTATCGTCGTAAACATTGATCACATCGTACAGCGTCCCTCGTTCGACGGGAATTCGGCCAGCTTCTTTGATCAGCTTTATGAGCGTCGTGCTGCCAATAGCCTGATCAGTTTCAGCGCCTGCCATATGGGTAATCACCTCTTCCTTGACGGTCCCATCCATATCGTCTGCGCCAAATGAAAGCGCTATTTGGGCAAGCTTCGGCCCGATCATTACCCAATACGCTTTTATATGAGGGAAGTTATCGAGAATCAGTCGCGAGACCGCAATATTTTTAAGATCATCTATTCCGGTTGTACCGCTCAGGCTATCCATAGCTGTATTTTTGGGATGGAAGGCGAGCGGTATGAATGCAAGAAATCCTTTCGTCTCATCCTGAACCGTACGTAACGCTTCGAGATGTTCGAGTCTTTCTTCATAGGTCTCTATGTGGCCATACAACATAGTGGCATTTGTGTGTAATCCACATATATGCGCAGTCCTGGCTATTTCGAGCCATTTTTCACCGGAAAGTTTATGCTCACAGGTCTGTTCCCTGATACGTCTACTGAATACCTCAGCCCCACCTCCCGGAATAGAACCAAGTCCGGCATCTCTCAGAATTTCGAGTGTGCTGGTAACGGACTTGCCAGACAAAGATGCCAGATGAGCTATTTCCACACAGGTAAATGCCTGGATATGTACATCCGGGCGAACCTCCTTGATACCTTTTAAGATGTCGAGATAATAGTCAAATGGAAGATCCGGGTGAATACCGCCAACCATATGTATTTCAACAATCGGCTCATCCAGGCGCTGTCTTACTTTTTCTTGAACATCTTCAACACTCATCTCATATGCCAGTTCATCGCCCTTCTCTCTTCCAAAAGCGCAAAACTTGCAGAGGTTAGTACATACATTTGAGTAGTTGATATGCTGGTTATAAATGAAGTACGCTCTGTCTCCATTGAGTCGCTCTCTGGCAATATTTGCCAAATAACCAACAGCCAGAATGTCAGAGGTACGATAGAGTTTTAAGCCATCTTCAATAGAAAGCCGCTCTGACTCTATTACTTTGTCGTATATTTCGGCAAGACCTGCCTGTTTTATATATTCTTTCACGGTAATAAAAAAAGCCGGTGTGATTTCACCGGCTTGAGGAGAGTTATGATTGGTCGATCAATCGATGAAATATTTAAGTTTCTCCCTTCGGCTGGAATGTCTCAACCGATTGAGAGCTTTTTTCTCTATTTGTCTGATTCGTTCCCTTGAAACATTAAAACGCTTTCCGATTTCTTCAAGCGTATACTCAGCCTTTTCACCAATACCAAACCGCAACCTGATAATTTTTTCTTCCCGTTCTGAGAGGGTGGACAGGATTTCCTTTACACGACCAGCGAGCTCTCTTGTCTGTACTGCCTCGTAGGGCGACTGAGACTCCTGGTTTTCGAGAAAATCTCCGAGTGTCGAATCATCATCCCCGACTGGTGTTTCAAGCGAGATAGGTTCTCGTGAGGCCTCCAAGATAGACAAAATCTTATCCATCGGCAGATTGGTTGATTTTGAAATCTCAAGGGGAGTCGGTTCCCGGCCGAGTTCTTTATAAAGTGCATAAAATGCTTTAAAGAACTGACTTCTGAGTTCAAGAAAATGAACCGGTAAACGGATCGTCCTCGTTTTATCAAGAATGGCACGGGTAATAGCCTGACGGATCCACCAGCTTGCATATGTTGAAAATTTATTGCCTTTTGTATAATCGAAACGAAAAACAGCCCTCATCAATCCGAGGTTTCCTTCCTGGATCAGATCGGCAAGCGTCAAACCCTGGTGCATATATCTCTTGGCGATTGAAACCACGAGTCGGAGGTTTGCTCTGATCATGGTGTCTTTGGCGACCTCGATGGAACGGCTGTATGCCTCCATCTTGGCCTGCAACTCGAAAAGCTCCCGCTTCTCAGAATATTTCTTTGCGCTACTTGTTACATTATAGCGCATAAAATTGAGTTGCTGCTTTTTGGGTTTCAGGGTCGGATCACGCTTCTCCCACAAATCGATGCGCTGGCAAAGCAGCTCAATCTCCTCAACGCCTGATGTATCTTCCCTGATCGCGGTAATAATTGCCTCAAACCCCTGGCGAATCGTCTTACTGTATTTAGCCTCTTCATCAGGAGTGAGCAGATCAAAACGCCCCATCTCTCGAAGATAGGTTGTCGTCGTCTCCTCAGCATCATGCTGATCCTCTTCAGAAAAACTCAGGCTGGTTTCTTCGTCTTCAGAACCACCGGTTCCATCCCCATCCTTTTTCTCCCAGACTTCGCCTGAAAGCGTACGTCTCTCTCCCGACTTTTCCTCAGTGACGATCTCAATGTTGTGATCGCCAAGAAAATTGAAAATTTTCTCTATATCATTAGGATCTTTTATTTCATCGGGTAACAGATCATTTAAATCATCGAAACTGATGCATCCTTCAGATTTTCCAGCTTTGAGTAGGTTTTCTTTAAGTTCAGAAAGCACAGGGAACTATCTCCATTGCTCAGTTGGAAGGGTATTTCACGCAGATCTTTTGCATCTTGTCGATACCGTCACATACAAGAGTAAAGAGCATGAAATAATATAGTTTATGTTCAATTATGTTTATTTATCAGCGAAAATAAATGCTCGCCGATAAAATATTGTTTCGTGCAAACCTGCCAAAATACAACATTTATCTCTATATTGCAAATAAATTATAAAATGACACTACTCTATAAATTTGTTCAACTATTTCAAAAAAACTGCCCGACACACCTTGATTAGCTGGCCGGGCAACCCTAAACTTATGGATAATTATAGCATCAATTTGTTCATATACAAGTAAGAGTCATCTTTTTTATATGACTCTTAATGGAGCCATACCCTCTGGCATTATTTATTTAAACATTAATAACATAAGTCACATTTCCTAAATGACCAGTTTATCGACACAAAAAAGAGCAAGTGGCATACTTGCTCACATCACCTCCCTGCCTTCACCGTATGGTATAGGGGACATAGGTACATCGGCCTTCCGTTTCATCGATTTTTTAACCGAAGCCGGACAAACATACTGGCAGATTCTACCAACAGTTCCCACCAGTTTAATTTTCGACAGCTCCCCCTATATGAGCACGTCAGCTTTTGCCGGTTCTCCCCTGCTTATTTCGCCTGACCTGCTCGTCGAAAAGCGATTGATTGAACGCTCGGAACTAATAAAACAACACAGTTTTTCTGCTTTCCTTACAAATTTTCAGGCAGTATCCCATTACAAAGAGCATCTTCTCAGGCTTGCTTTCAAGCGGTTTCAGCAATCGTCGGAACCTGAATACCAGCTATTCTGTCAGCAGACAGAATGGCTGGACGATTACGCTCTGTTCATGACCTTAAAGTCTGTTTATAACGGAAAACCCTGGTATCAATGGCCTCAGGATCTCGCCAAACGTTTGTTACCTGCTCTTGAAACAGCCAGAATAAAATATCAACGACAATATCAATATTACCTATTCGAACAATTTCTTTTTCATTCACAATGGTCTGGACTGAAGAATTATGCCGCGGATCATCAGATCAAAATGATTGGTGATATACCAATCTATATAGGGCTCGACAGTGCCGACGTCTGGTCACACCAAAATCTGTTTGATCTTGATCCTGAGACATTACGGCCACGGCGTGTATCAGGTGTTCCTCCTGACTATTTCAGCAAAACTGGTCAACGCTGGGGTAACCCCCTTTATCGCTGGAACAGTAAAATAGCAGCGGTACGCGAAGGATTGCTCGATTGGTGGACAATGCGTTTCAAGGCTGTTTTCGAAATGGTGGACGTAGCTAGAATCGATCATTTTCGTGCTTTTGAATCCTACTGGGCAATACCTGAGAATGAAGAGACTGCCATAAACGGATCATGGATTAAGGGACCAGGTTTATCCTTTTTCAAAAAAATTGAAACCAGACTTGGCCATCTCGATATCATTGCAGAAGACCTCGGCGAGATAACAGAGCAGGTCATAAAACTCAGAGACGGGGCAGGTTTCCCCGGAATGAAAGTTCTCCAGTTTGCTTTTGATGGAACACCGGATAATCCATTTCTCCCTCATAATTTTTCCACCCCTCATTGTGTTGCTTATACCGGAACACACGACAATGACACAACGCTTGGCTGGTTTATGGCAGAGGATCTCAACGATGAGCTCAGGCAAACGGTTAAGAAAATGGCAAACAGAAACCTGCATGACAATTCCCCCATTCATGAAGATTGTATCTATCTGGTTCTCTCCTCAACAGCAAACCTTTCAATTTTACCGTTACAGGACCTCCTCGGATTTGGCAGTGACTGCCGAATGAATACCCCTGGAGTCCCAACAGGAAATTGGAAATGGCGATGCGCTGCTGAGTTCCTGACTAAGGAAAAAGCAAATTGGTTAAAGGTGATTACTTTAAGATTTGGCAGATGAACATTTCGCTGAATTTCAAATTGAACCTTTTTCATATTGGCATGCTAATATTGTTCTACTCGTCATTATGCTTATAGATATCCTTCTGCAGATGGTTGACAAGGCAAGCAGTGGTGGAAGCATTTTAGATTCCATTGGTGGAGCAGAAGGTGCTCTTGGCTTTGCGAAAAAGTTATTCGATAAATAGACAAAGGAGATTGTTATGGGCATTTTTTCTTGGATTTTAATGGGATTAATAGTAGGCATCATCGCCAAATTCATCATGCCGGGTAAAGATCCGGGTGGGTTTATAATTACTATTTTACTCGGTATAGCTGGTGCTTTTTTTGGCGGTTATATTGGCTCTTTTCTGGGACTTGGAGACGTCACAGGTTTCAATTTAGGGAGTCTTTTATTAGCTGTTGGTGGCGCCATACTCCTCCTGATACTGTACCGCGCCATAAAGAGATAATAATTGTTTTTAGCCTTCCAGAGTCGTGTCAGTTCCTCTGGTTGTTATCGTTGAGAACAAATTCCCTGAGTGATAAGATTTGCAACCATTGCAAGAGAGAGGGGCATCAGGTTCCCAACGGCAGCATAATCTTGCCATTAAAGTCCATTAACAGCTTCTTTGACAAGGGCATGGTAAAAGTCCGCCAACTCTGCTTTATTTTACATCACCAGCAGTTTCCTCTGTTGCTTCAGCAGCATGACAAAAGGAATAAAAGACAAAAAATTCGTATACTGACAAGTAAAACCTTGGAGAGGAACAACGAATGGGAAATTCATTGTTTGATCAGCTGAAGAAATCCGGGTTGATCGATGAAAAGAAGGCAAATAAAATAAAAAGAGAGAAACACAAACTCGCAAAACAAAAAAAGAGTAAGCAGCCAAAGCCACCATCTGAAAGTAAACAGCGGGTCCAGCAGGCTCAGGCCGAGAAAGCCCAAAGGGCTCGAGAACTGAACGATAAGCGTAAAAAGGCAGTAGAACAACACGAAATCGCCGCCCAGATAAAACAACTGGTCGAGATGAATCGTATTGAGGTTAGCTCTGGTGATATTGGATTTAATTTCACTGATGGTAATAAAGTGCAACGATTGCATGTCACAAAGGAGTTGCAGGACCAGCTGGCTTCAGGCCAGCTGGCTATCGTCAAACTCGACGGAAGCTATGCCCTGGTGCCCTCCACCATCGCAGAAAAAATTAGTCACCGGGACCCAGCGCACGTTATATTTTTAAACGCAAGGCAGACAGAGGACAGCAATTCTGATGACCCCTATGAGGAGTTCAAGGTACCTGATGACCTAATGTGGTAAAAGAACAAACAGAATCAAGCTAAAGATTATACAGTCAACCAAAAACCAGCCGAATTCCAGCAGGCTCAACGTGTATCTGGTACCAAAAAATAGCACTTATTTTTTGGGTATCAATATTGAATAGTTTTTGTATTCTCCTGCCTTTTTAATACTAATTCTGGGTTTTTCCTCTATCTCATCTGTCATATGGCAGCCATAATTTTCCCCGCACGGCAGAATGCTAAGTTTGGAGAAAAAAGTTAGATGGATCGATACTCGTTTTGGATAAGGAATTATCTTTTATTTCGTACGCCAACCTTGATTCCAGGTAAGCTGCAATTCATTACTGCTTGTTACTCCTTTATCTTGGTCAGTCGTTGATGCAACAAATGCTTGAGTTAATTTCCATTGTTCAGCATTCTGAAGGTTCTTTAAATCACTAACAACCTGTTTATGTTGAGATTCATCCAGTGGCTTGAAATAGAACCCCTGTGAGTATCGAAGAGCAATGGTGCGTTCATTGTACTTTTGCTTAACTGAAAACATATAATTGAGTAGCGTTATTTCCCCAGATCGTATTTCAATGGGAACTGATCGGTTAAAGGCTGTTGTTTCTGCACTCACATGGGCAAAACTATCACCCGTATTTGCTGAACTAATCGATCTAATTCCGCTGATCTCATAGTTACCAGGTGGAAAATCATCAATGATCATGAAGTTTCTACTTCCCAGTGGAACAACTTTTATTTGAACCTTGGTTTCCGGACTATAAAGAAAAGTATAGTAATAACCATACGGATAAGATGTTAAATTCGTTGATGTTGTTGGAATTACAAGTATGCCTGTTCCATCCGCTACAGGCACTGGTAGTTTTTGACTACACGATGAAATAAAAATAGGTATCGAGATAAATAAAATTATGAAAAACAGGTTCTTCATTGCTTCTCTCCTAAACGACCGGCCATTGTTTTAGTTGTAGAGCGACTTCTCATTTTTGTTCAATATAAGCAGTATATTAGGTTTTTGCACTCCACTGCTTGTCTAACATGGAAAAAAACCACTATAGCTATGAGATAATAATAATTGTTTTCAGCTTATCTTTCGAGAGGTGCAGGAGCAAACGCCGAGCGAAAGGTAATCTTCGGTATTTGTCTTCGTTCTTACTGTGTGATAATCTGATTGACACAATTCATTTTTATCAGTTATGTTACCACAGACTAATGAGTTAACACGCTAGTATTATTAAAAACATTTTTTAAAATGATGAGTTTTTTAATCGTATAGAGGCATGATTCATGGGCCATCACATCAGCCGATCCCATCATCGTAATAACTATGAGCAACTGACCGACCGTCTTAACCGTTACCCCCAGGGAGCTCCTGATTCGCACCTGCTTAAAGAGATACTAAAAATATTATTTACCGACCGTGAGGCGGAACTGGTATCACTTCTGCCGATAAGACCTTTCACCATCGAGCAAGCCTCTCGTATCTGGTCCCTGGATGAAACTCAAACACGCAATATTCTCGACTTACTTGCATCAAAGGCCATCCTTGTTGATATCGTACAAGCAAACACGACCCACTATGTTCTCCCGCCGCCAATGGCAGGTTTTTTTGAATTTTCACTGATGCGTGTTCGTGATGATATCGATCAAAAAGCGTTGAGTGAGTTATTTCACCAATATCTAAATGTCGAAGAAGATTTTATCCGTGACCTGTTCACCAGGGGTGATACCCAACTCGGCAGAGTATTCGTCCATGAACCTGCTCTGGCAGATCAGCAATCGCTTCACGTTCTTGATTATGAAAGAGCAAGTGAAGTAATTGAAACGGCAGAATCTATGGGCATTAGCATCTGTTATTGTCGGCATAAAATGCAGCATCTTGATAAGGCCTGCGAGGCGCCGATGGATATCTGCATGACTTTTAATACCTCCGCGGCCTCTCTCATCCGTCACGGCCATGCCCGTAAGGTTGACGTTATCGAGGGCAGAGAGCTGCTTAAGCAAGCGTATGAAAACAACCTGGTACAATTTGGCGAAAATAGCAGAGAAAGGGTGAATTTTATCTGTAACTGTTGCGGCTGTTGCTGCGAGGCGATGCTTGCAGCCAAACGTTTTGCCCATCTGCATCCAGTCCACACCACGAACTACATACCTGCCTTGGGGTCTGCATCCTGCAAAGGATGCGGAAAATGCGTCAATATCTGTCCGGTTGAGGCGATGTCGCTGGTTTCGGCTAACGATCCCCATAATCCTAAAAAAAGAACAGCACGTCTCAATGAAGAGATTTGCCTGGGCTGTGGCCTCTGCCTTCGGTCCTGCCCAACCGAGTCGATAACGTTAACAACTCGCAAAGAAAAAGTCATTACTCCGGTAAGCAGCGCATACCGGGTAGTTCTTATGGCAATTGAGCGGGGGACGCTCCAACATCTGATTTTTGACAACCGGTTACTGTTCAGTCACCGGGCCTTGGCGGCGCTTTTTGGTGTGATATTCAGGATGCCGCCCGTAAAGCAAATGTTAGCGAGCAAACAGCTCCAGTCAAGATATCTGGAAAAAATACTCGCAAACATCTAAATTCAGTATGTTTCAGAACATTTACAACCCGTCAGAAATTTGAAAATGTTTTCATCGAAATTCGGCTTGAACATCAGGTAGTCAGCGATCATAAAAATTTCAAAGAACACATTGAACCTCACCCTGAGGTTATCGTGGAGAAAATTATCATGGGACAAACGTTCGATTTGCGCTTTTGTAGATAAGGAGTTTTATTAGATCTCTTTCAATATCTGTTGCTACGCAATCGTGGTATTTTAAAATAACAATAAAGAAGATTATTTTGGAGTTGAGCGCAGACACACAGGCAACTATCTTTGCTATCCACGTTTTATGGAATTATCGTGCCATGACAGGGTGCTTGCCAGATCCATTGATCCAATAAACAATATCCTTTATCACCGTTTCAGCTTGAAGATCTCTTGTCAGCATATGATAGCCATTGTCATAAAGAATCATCTCTTGCTGACCTTGCCCTCCTGCTGGTAAGCGGTTGTAAAATTCAAAAACGGGTTTTTCAGGTATAATTTCATCCTTCTTGCCATATAAAACCAGAACTCTGGCTCTTAACAACTCTGCACTATTATATGCCTCATCCATCAGGTTGGATAGACCATAGAGAACATCAATTCTTGTCTCTTTAATAACCAGTGGGTCTCTACCCAGTTCTCTCAACATCTCAATATTATCTGAAGCAGTAATTTCAAGGTATTTGCCCGTCACTTTTTTCCAGGGAATAGTATGGGAGGCAAGCCATAATATCCACCGCTGATAGAAAGGCATTTCAGAACGAGCCCACACGGCAGGAGCAACTAATATCACACCATCTATTGCCGGTGCCCCTTCTTCAGCCATTGCAACGATGGAGACAGCGCCGCCCATACTGTCTCCGAGGATATAAATTGGCTTATGAAGATGTCTTTCTTTAATGAGCTTGACGAGCGTTATTAAATCACTTGAGAGCGCCTGCCTTCCGCTCCACCTTCCCCTTGATTCGGTCTCCCCGAATCCTCTTTGATCATAGGAATAAACGGCGAGCTTTTTTTTATTAAAAAACAATGCAGCATCTTTAATAAAATTTGAATAGTCATTGAAACCATGCACTGCAATAATCACCCCTTCTATCTCATGATCAGGCAGCCACGCCTTCAGTGGCAACGTGGTATTGTCATATGAAGTGAATGCGTACCCTGAAATACCCGGCGTAGAAGGAACTGACGGGGGAACTGGATTAAAGTCCGGCGAACATGCACTCAACAGGCATATTATAGAAATTTTAACAGTGAGATAGATGAGTTTATTTCCGGAGAAGAGTAGAGTTGACATTAACTATTGAATTTATGAAAGCTTGAATAAAACATATCCACAAAGACATCTAAATGGCACACAGGTCTCTTGCTGGCCTGTTTGTCGGCCCAGTACTTTATGGGCGAACCGGGAACTTACATATATTTCTTGACACGAACGCCCTACACTTGTACATTGGCGCTTTTCATGGCCCCATCGTCTAGTGGCCTAGGACACCGGCCTCTCACGCCGGGAACAGGGGTTCGAGTCCCCTTGGGGTCACCACAAGATACACCATTCTTAAAGATTACTAACCTTTAGGAATAACAGATAATTCAGATTTCATTGATGACACACAAGGTGTTACACAATGAAATCTGAATCTGTTCCTTCCTACCTTTTTCTCTCAAGACACGGCATATACTATTTTCGCTGTAGAATTCCGCTTAAAATTAGACAGGAACTTGGTCTATCTCAGTCTGAGGTTAGAAAATCCTTGCGCACATCAAGTAAACGTGAGGCTAGTTTTCCAGAACACCAATACGGACCTCACTAAGTGTCCAGTCCTTGCCCTCTTTGGGCGAAACCAGTTCAATTCGAATGGCATCCAGCCACTGGGGATCAAAGCGTATGGTTTGTAAAAATTCCCCTAATACCGGATGATTGTTGTAATAGGCGACCAGGTCTGCCTGAAATTCGACCGGATCCGACAATTCAAACCAGGTATCGCCGCGCCTCCCCAGAACTCGCACAGAATTCGCCGGGTAAGGGTCCAGGAATGGATGCACGATATCCACTCTCTGGACATATTGTTGTAACTTGAATACCCCCTCTACATACTGGCCAGCTTTCTGGGTTTCCTTTACCTTCCATGCTTTTGAGAGGTTTCCATCCGTCAGTACTACCGCCTGCGCCTGATCAATATTGGTGCTCAAGTTATACTCACTTGCTGGTAATAAAGATTCACCATCAGCAGGCCGATATTCAAAATCATAATAGACAAAATACTTGCCAAACTGTTTCCGTTGATAGGCAATGCCGTAAGCATCCATTCGCTTTTCGAATTTGATAGATGTATATCTGCTCTGATGCGTGCGTGACATGAAGTAGGCGACACGGGTATTTCGCTTTACTTCGTCTTTATATGGAAGCGGCCAGTCGAGAAATCTTTCATTATAAACGGGGCTGCAGATAATATTCCCGCTGGATTCATAGGTAAACCGGTAGGCCTGCCAGAAAGAGGCATAGCAATGGTGAATATTTTGCGCCTCCATCCAGGACATGACAGGGGCTAGTTCCGGTATATCCGCATATTGCTGAATTTTTTTGGGATTATGATAATCCTTAATCACTGTAATGGTTGTTGCAAGATTCACGACCAACAAAGCAATAGTAAATCCACTGACAGCAAGGCGCAGCAGCGAATAACCCGACACATAGATATACCCGATCAGAAAGGGGAACACCCAGACAGCGGGCATCAGATAGCGATGCTCTTTCGAGTCACCGGCTGAATTCATAGACATCAGGGTAATTGATGCAAGCGTCACTATCAAAAACATATCCGGCCACTGTAGCCGGGGCCAGCGTGCCGCTACGGTATGGGTATAAAATTTGTAAAGCCTGATCAGGATTGAGGAAAACAATACGATCAAAAAACCGGCAACAAAGAGTGAGCGCAAAGGTGCCCAACCCTCTATATGAGCGGAAAAATCCGGAAAACGAGGTGGAAAGATGCCCATTGCCCCAGGCAGTGCATAGCCAATTACAACCTTGAAGAAACGGTGAAAAAACATTCCCAGATCCAGTCTGGTAGCAATTGCATCATAAGCACCATCAATTGTAAATAGAGCCATCAGATAAGGAATCAGACCGATCAACAGCCCACCGGCAAATGCCGGGAGTCTCTGGAGAAATAGTCGCATGCTGCCGGTAAAAACCACCACCAGAAATGCACCCGCAACAACGGATAATGCCAACAGGTGGTTACTAAGTGACAGGCCCGATAGTATCCCGATACTCACGGTGAGCAGGTAAGCTGGACTCACCCGGCGATTCAGGTGGATAGCTAAAAGGAAAATAAGTGCCGATAAAAAGGCAAAAACAGTATGCTGGGGCACAGCATAACCAGCCTGGTAAACCAGCCAGTAGGCGGAAGGAACGAAAATTAATGCAAGCGTGGGCAGGCGCTTGCCTTTATCAAAAACCTGAATAGCGACGGCACATAGCAGCACCGTCGTTAGTAATCTAAGCAGAAATTGCTGAATACGTGCACCAAAGGCATTATTCGGAAGCATCCCGGAAAACACCGACTTCAGGTAAGCTTCGAGCGGAAACTGGTAGGGTTGCCCAAAAAATAACAAAGGGTATTGCTCACCACGAGAAATGGAATCCGCCAGCAATTGTGAAATGGACTCGTCGGT
Organism: uncultured delta proteobacterium; assembly: GCA_963776075.1. Lineage (GTDB taxonomy): Bacteria > Desulfobacterota > Desulfobulbia > Desulfobulbales > Desulfocapsaceae > MADRE3. Next base: position 292,162 of record CAVZLG010000006.1, on the reverse strand, counting down.
TGAGGGCGGTAGATTCGTCACACTGTTCCAACCTAGAGCCACCCTGAGCGCCAGACCGACAACAACCACACAAAACAGCGCGAATATCTGAACTTGTCTCTTTGTCATCCTGTCAAACATTACTTCAACCCCGTTCTTTCGAGACTTCAAGGCGGTAAGGTAAGCACGGAGCATGCCCAAAACCGCCACGTTGTTGTGTCAAGCTGCACATACTTATCCCCCTGAACCCTAATTAACAATTAATTATCTTTAAACCAAACCGGAAGCACTGACCTGCCGCAACGGCGTCTATGACGGCAATGGCTGAATGCTCACTGCAGGAAACGACGCTTTTCGGGGTTCCGGTTCAACTTGAAGGAGTCGAATCTCGATGCGGTCAAATTCGAGCTGGCCTGATCCATCAAAATACAAGCGTGGCTCTACAATACGGTCTTCATAAACATTGAGTCGCATAACCACGTTACGGTCACCCGGCCTTAAAATTCTTGTTTGCAGGTTTTCATCCTGTAGCTGGTCATACAATTCAATATGGCCTATTTTGTCGCCGGGCTTTCCACTGGCTTTGAGTATAAATGTAATCTCATACAGCCCCGGTAGCATGTACTGTCGAACTCTATATGCGAGCAGGCCCGCTTTATGCTCAGATTCAAGCGCGATGTAATTTACCGGGCTAACAGAATTATTTCGTTTTCCTGTTTTCGCATCAGCTCTGGTCGCAGGAATGATTCGCAAGACATGCTCCCAGTCCTGCACAAGCCGGGGCTTTACAGAAGAACGAGCAGACAGATCGTAAAGTGTTCGATCAGGAAAAAGTCGTGGTAACACCAATGAAACCCCGTAGACATCGCGCACCACCATCGGGTCTGAATCCAGGCCGTGCGGGTTGAATACCAGACCCCATTTTTGCAATTTGTCCAGTATCACAATCGATCCGGCTGGAACCGAATGTATGGCCTGGCTTTTAATATGCAGATAATGCATACGTTTCTTCACTACCTCGGCATTGGTGTCAAATGTTTTCAGTGCCCCTAAAGAAACCACCACAATGAGAAGGCCTGCCGCCAGGCTTTTCATCTGATCAGGGACTCGCCAATTTGCCCTGAACAAGCGACTCACGCCCATACCGGCGGCCAATACCATGAATGTCAGTGTTTCATAATAATAGACCGGCTGTATATCCGTGATGCCACTGAACCAGAACGCACCATAGGCCAGCCAGACCAAAAAAACAATCGCAAGAAACATCGCGCTGATGCGTTTTCGCCAGCCGAACAGACTCAATGCCAGCCAGACCCACAAGGAACCCTTAAACCCCCATAAATTGACATTCAGTGCGTTGATGTTGGTTTTTATATATTCCCAGCCCTGTTCCGGTGTAAACAAATGACCATGCCTGACACCAAAGCCCAGGGTATCAGAAGGATCGTAATGTAAATATGTCGAATGCAGTGCATCGCCGGTAATCAGGTAATTGTATGCCAGATAGCCGAGAATACCAGTTGCGGCGCTAACAGCAAAACTAAACGTGCCAACCCACATCGGGCGTGTTCTTGTTTGTGCCAGGCGAAACAGCGCATCAACCGCAAAAGGCAGGGCAATCCATATCGCGGTATAGGAACGACCCAGAAACAAAAAGCCCCATGCCAGGCCTGCGATCATCGCAAAGGGGATTTTGCGCTCCTGGATCCACACCAGATAGGCCCAGATCATCAGTGCTGTGACGGCCAGTGCCGAAGTATGACTAAGCACCGTGCCCTGCATCAACCAGAAGTACGGACTGATCATTAACAGCAAGGCGCTACACCAGCCCGGAATGTCCAGACGCCCGCCGGCTTTAATGAGAAACCAGACGGCCAGAAAGGCCGCAACAGCCGTCATCAATCGAGGGTAACCTAACACCACACCTGGCACCAGCCAGAGAATTTGAGCGGGCGGGTAACGCGACACCCATCCCACTTGATCATCACAGATAATCATGCGGTGAAAGAAGGCGTCGGTTAACTGTGGGCAGCTTAGGCTGAGCTTACCCTGAGAAAACAGCCACGCCTGATAAATATAGCTATGCTCATCGGTGGTGACATATTGATTAAAGAAAACGCGCTCACCAATGAGCAATGCACCAAGAGCTGCAAGCAACGCAAGTGCAAAATAGAGAAATGCCTCTTTTTCACCCATCTGTCGGGCAATATAATTTGTGAGATTGGGTTTATACGACATGCGGGCTTACGCTGGAAAACGCGTGATTATAGACTCAAACAAAAATATTAAAAATCCAAATTGTCTTTCTTTGATAGCACTGTATAAATTTGCTGCATACAAAATAGGTATATCTTCTAATGAATCAAGAAGATCAAAATTTTTATGGTCAAGATAGTCATGATTTAAGGTCAGCACATAGATGTTCCACCCTCCGTCAGGAAAAAAATTTGCGAAACTTGCAATTCGCATTCCGCTGATGGCAGTGTTTGGTGGGAAATAATATGATATGAGTAATATTTTTTTCTTATTATTATGAGCCATTAATTATTTCGAAAGTTGTTAATTTGGTCGTTTATTTTAGTTACTGAACTTGGAGAAGGTTTGTATTACTGTTCTGGTAAACTATTTCCCAACTGGTCGCTTGTGATGCGGCGGTAAGTATAAAGACGAAGATAGACTATTTCAAGGCAAGTACGGCCCTCTTACAGAGGGAAGACGCCCTCTCTCTCTGATCCTGTATAGGGTTTATAAGGTAATATAGCCAAAATTGCTTGAAGGATCGGCTAAAAGAAGATAGTTTTTTTTGATTAGTCAGATTTCGGGTAAACCGTGCGGAAAAATTAATTAGCTCTTATAAAGCGATTACTTATCACCTGTCCGATTTTACTGGACCACATCAGTGTGATCATGCAAACAGAAGATCAGTATAAATCTATTAACCAAAAGGATGTGCCCTTGTGTGTTGATTTGGATGGTACTCTTATTCAAACGGACACCCTTATTGAGTCTATCCTGCTCCTTGTTGTTGACCAGCCATGGCTTCTTTTTATTTTACCTTTTTGGATTATACAGGGTAAATCTTCTTTTAAAGCAAAAGTTGCTGAACATGTTATGCCAAATCCAGAACTTCTACCATACAATCAGGAGCTTGTTGCTGATCTCCGGAAGTTCAAACAGAAAGGTCGAAAATTGGTTCTGGTTACTGCTGCTCATGAAAAAATCGCGCAGTCTGTCGCTGACCATTTAAACATATTTACGCAAATATTCGCCAGTGATGATACCCGAAACCTTAAGGGTGAGACAAAGGCACAACTGTTAATCAACCAATTTGGTGTAGGCAATTTCGACTATATTGGAGACTCTAAAGCAGATATCCCTGTATGGCAGCAAGCCCGTCTAATTTTACTTGCTAACGCTCATCCATCGTTGGAACTACAACTACGAGCCTTGGACCTCAAAGTTGATGGTGTTTATAGGCTCCCTAAACGTTCCTTTCCGGATCTTGTATACAAACTGCTGCGATTACACCAGTGGCTAAAGAATCTTCTGATCTTTGTCCCATTAATCACATCACTTTCAATTTTTCGGGTCGATCTTGTAGCAAGAGGTATAGTTGCCTTTCTGGCTTTTGGGCTTACAGCATCATCTGTTTATATAATAAATGACATTGTTGATCTTGAATTTGACCGTCAACATGTTAGAAAGAGGTATCGTCTGTTTGCAGCAGGACTTGTCCCTCTGTGGGTCGGGTTTATTGCTGCGCCATCACTTTTATTGTGCTCTTTTTTCCTAGCCTTAATGTATTTACCAGGCTCCTTTGTTGTCACTCTAATTATATACTTGGCATCAACATTCGCATACTCACTTTACTTTAAAAGAGTAGCGCTAGTGGATGTTTTGATGCTCGCAGGACTCTACACACTAAGAATCATTGCGGGAGCCTTTGTCTTTGGTGTGGATTTGTCGTTTTGGTTGCTCGCATTCTCTATGTTCATTTTCTTAAGTTTGGCCTTAATGAAGCGATTTACAGAATTACATAATTATTCGGAACCATTTGACGGAAATATTGTCGGACGAGGATATATTTCATCTGACCTTGGCTTGCTAAGAAGTTTTGGTGCCTCATCAGGTTGCCTTGCAGTCTTAGTTTTGGCCCTATATATCCACAGTCCTGAAGTTACTCTACTATATGCTGAACCAAGATTTTTATGGCTATTGTGTCCGTTACTCCTCTATTGGATTGGAAAAATGTGGATGGAGACAGAGCGATCAAACATGCATGATGATCCTGTTGTATTCGCAGCGAAAGACCGTATCACCTATCTTTTGATTGTAATAGTTGCTTTGATATTGACTTTCAGTGCAATAAAACCTTGGTGAATCGAGCAATAGACACCATCTGAGGTTTTGCTATTTATCTCCTGAAGTGCAATTATGATCTCAGATATTCGCTGGTTGATACTTTCATAATAGGTCGTTAATGAGAAATATGTTTTCACAAAACAGAATACCGTGTTGCTGCTAAGAAAAGACTTACATAATGAGGCATCATACGCAGAAAAGAAAATGTCTTAACCTCAAATATTAACGTTTAGCTCCGTTTTCCCTATGACATCTCTCTTATTTGGCCAATACAGATCAGGTACAAAGTGACAGGAGAGCGCTGGTTTGATCGACCCTGATGAGCATAAAATCTGTCCGGGTCATCTTTTCCAACAAACAGAAAGGCTACATTCTTAAAAAAAAGATTGACAACTAGCCCACTAATCGGGTAAGCACAAAATGTCGACATTCAACACTCGACATCTAGGGGTTGGCTTTTCAATTTGTAGAGGAGAACATACAATGGAAAATGCTCAAGCTATCTCAACCGCAGAAGTTTCCAAAGCAATCAGACCTTATTCACAACGAATCTTAGCCGGTCAATTTCTCTTTGTACCTGGACAATTACCAATCAATCCTACTAAGGGGAAGATGATTGATACCGATATCGCCGAGAGAGCGAAACAAGTGTTTCGGAACATTTCAGCAATTATAGACTCGGCTGATGGCTCAATAGCAGTTGTTGTCAAGATAACTCTGTTTTTGACTGATATGTGTAACTTTCAGCACGTTAACGAGGTCTATAGTCAGCATTTTAAATCACCATATCCAGCTCGCAGCGCAACTCAAGTATCAGACCTTCCATTAGGTTCTAATATAGAGGCAGAAGACATAGTATATATTCCATAAAATCATAACCTTAGGTGTTGCTGTGAATTTAGCAAAAATCCCACGCAGAGGGTATCTGCAAAGTCCGACACCAATCGAACCACTTACTAACTTTTCAAAGGTGCTCGGTGACAAGGTAAATATCTGGATAAAACGTGACGATCTCCTACCCGGATGTGGTGGGGGCAACAAGACAAGAAAACTTGATTTTTCTTTTGCCGATGCAATTGCAGAAGGTGCTGATACGATCATTACCTGTGGGGCTGTGCAATCCAACCACTGCCGTTTAACTGCTAGCTGGGCCGCAAAAGAATCCATGGACTGCCACCTTGTTCTAGAAGAGCGTGTTAAGGGCAGTTACCACACTGATGCTTCCGGCAACAATTTTCTCTTCCAGATCCTGGGAACAAAGGGTATCTCTGTTGTTCCTGGAGGATCCGACATGATGCGAGAGATGCAGAAAGTAGCTGATAAATTATCTACCGAAGGAAAGAAGCCATACATCATCCCCGGTGGGGCCTCCAATGCAATTGGAGCTACCGGGTATGTGGCGTGTGCTCAGGAACTTCTCCAGCAGTTATTTGAAATGAACCTGAGCATAGATCACGTGGTAGTGCCCAGTGGATCAGCAGGAACCCATGCCGGTATGGTGGCAGGTTTTGTGGGAACCAATGCACAAATTCCCATAACCGGGATAAATGTCAGTCGCCCCAAAGATCAGCAGGAAACAATAGTACATGATTTAACCTTACTTACTGCCGAAAAGGTTGGGGTTTCACAAGCGATTCCCCGTGATTCGGTTACCTGCTTCGATGACTACGTTGGACCAGGCTATTCACGACCCACCGAGGGAATGATAGAGGCCGTAAAACTGCTTGCTTCTACAGAGGCGATTCTTTTGGACCCGGTTTACTCAGGAAAAACAATGGCTGGATGTATCGATCTCGTTCGAAAAGATTACTTTGAAGGGTGTAAGAATATTCTTTTTCTTCACACAGGAGGCGCTCCAGCACTTTATGCCTATCTCGACACATTTCGATGATTGTTCCAGCGGGTAACTGAAAATGAGCAGCCCGTAAACAAATAAAGGCAGGGACTACAATTCTTGCCAAACGGTTAGTACCTACAAAGGTATTGCCCTAACTTCCTAGAGGAGGAGTGTTGTTATGAAGAAAATAATTTTTACATTGATTGCTGCCATTTCAATGGTGGCAATGTTGGCTATCCCGGTTGCTTTTTCAGCGCCCACAGTTATTAAAATCGCTCACCCCAATGTCCCACAACATCCCATGGGGCAATGTTTTGAAAAATTCAAAGAACTGGTTGAGCAAAGATCAAATGGTAAATTCAGGGTTGATATTTACGACAGTTCAAAGTTCGGAAACTTTGACAGTGTCGTTCAAGGGCTACAAATGAACATGCTGCAAATGGGCTCAGCATCAACACCCAACCTTTCCCCTTTCTCAGATTCGTTTCTCATTTATGACCTTCCGTTCTTGTTTCCAAATTATGAGTCAACAGATCTGATAACTGATGGCCCTATAGGGATGGGCGCGGCAAAAGCCCTTGAGTCAAGCGGTATTATTGGTTTAGGATATATCGAAATTGGTTTTAGGAATATCTGGAACAATCAGAAAACCATCACTACGATGGCAGACGCCAAAGGTCTTAAGATCAGATCGACACCCTCTAAAGCTCACATTGCTACACTAAAGGCTCTTGGAATGAATCCGACCCCAATATCTTGGGGAGAAGTCTATACTGCCCTCCAGCAAAAGACGGTTGACGGCATTGATATTGATCTGAATCTTGCATGGTTCAATAATTTTCCAGAAGTCAACAATAATTTAACCATCGTAAACAGCCTCTACAGTCCTCATCTTGTTATGATGTCTAAAAAATTCATGGACAGTCTCTCTCCTGAAGACAAGAAAATGATGCTCGATACATTTCAGGAAGTTAAGCTTTACGAGCGCAAATTAATCCGTGATGGTGAAAAAGAGATCATGGCTAAATTGGCGGATAAAGGGGTCAGTGTCACGGTACTCAGCGATGAAGAACGCGCTAAATGGGCAGAAGCTACTGCAGGTGTATATGCGCAGTTTGAAGATCGAATTGGTAAAGACCTCATCGAACAGGCTAAAGCCACAGTTAGTGGTAAGTAAGTAACAACCAAGAACAGCCGGGTGAATGAGACACCTGGCTGTTCTCAGGGGGATTGCACTATGATTACAGGAAAAACTTTGATTACAAGAATAGAAGAAGTGGTCTCAAGTTTTTGCCTCAGCGCAATGATCGTAATTATTTCTGTTCAGGTTTTCCGACGATATGTACTCCAAAGCTCATTAGACTGGTCTGAAGAATTGGCCCGCTATTTCTTCATCTGGGCTGTCTACATTGGATGCAGTTTTGCCACCAAAGAAGACAGACACCTGGAGGTAACGATCCTAAGACATGTCAATGGAGGGAAATGGGCAAAGCTTGTCACCACCATTGCGTACGTTTTAACAATAGTATTCTGCGGTTGTGTGACAGTTTGGGGAACACAAATGGTCTTATTCCTCATGAAAACTGGTCAGAAAACACAGGCTCTTGAAATAAGTATGTTTTGGATATATATAGCAATTCCTCTTGGAATGGGACTTATGTGTCTCAGGACCTGTGAACGGCTGTGGTTACTGTTAACAGGAAAAATCGATCCTGTTGCTAACTGAATTAAAGGTGCTCTCAATGGATTCGTCAATCATTCTTATTTTCATCTCATTAGCGACCTTTCTAATTCTTAGTGTACCGATCGGAATCGCTATTGGTCTATGCGTTGCCGTGGGAATCGTTTTTGGTGATATATTACCGAGCGAATTCTTAATCCAGAAGATGTTTACATCTCTGGATGTGTTCCCTCTCATGGCTGTCCCATTTTTCATCATGGCTGGTGAGATCATGCAGAAAGGGAGCATGGCTCAACGCTTGCTTGAAGTTTCCCGTGCTCTGGTGGGGCATATTACCGGAGGTATGGCACATATATCAGTCCTTACCAGTTTGTTTTACGGCGCTCTCTCCGGATCTTCTCCGGCAACGGTTGCTGCTGTTGGAGGGATAATGGTGCCGTCTATGGTTAAGGAAGGATATTCAAGATCCTTTGCAACCGCAGTCAATACTTCAGCTGGGTCTTTGGGTGTTATCATACCTCCGAGTGTTCCCCTCATCATTTACGGAACGACAGCTGGAGCTTCAGTTGGAGATCTGTTTATCGCAGGAATTATTCCAGGGTTAATCATAGGTGTATTTTTAATGGTCTGCAGTTATATACTGGCCAGAAAATATGGCTATACAGGAAGTGGAAAACGAGCCTCTTTTCGTGAAATTCTCACAGCCTTTAAAAATTCAATTTCAGCGCTCATGGTGCCAATAATTGTGCTAGGTGGCATCTACGGGGGATTTACGACTCCCACTGAAGCTGGAGTCATTGCAGTTGTATATGCGTTTATCGTTGAAGGGGCGATTCTCAGGACCCTATCGTTTGAAAAGATTTGGCTGATTCTACGTGGAACAGCATTAACGACATCATCTATTTTTCTTGTGGTTGCCACAGCGACAGCTCTGGGCCAGATACTTCTTTTTAATAATGTACCTGATATGCTGGTTAACCTTCTGTTAAGCATATCTGAAAACAAGTATGTATTGATTGCAATCATATTAATTTTTCTCCTCGTCATGGGAACCTTTATGGATGCATTAGCAAACATACTCATCCTGACACCATTACTGCTGCCAATCGCAATTAAATTAGGTATGCATCCTATCCATTTTGGAATTGTTATGATCATCTGCGCATCCATGGGCTTCCTGACACCGCCTGTCGGTGTAAATTTATTCGTAGGCTGCAGCATCGGAAAGATAAGTATTGAAAAACTGAGCATTGCCGTCATACCTTTCTTGATAGCAATGTTTTTCGCGTTAATGTTGATAACGTTTATTCCAAGTATTTCTCTATGGTTACCTGGTATTTCATAAAACCTCTGGACAAGCTTTAAACTAAGGGAATCACACCAATGCAGATCAAACCAAGTTTCGACAATAAGCCCATTTTGGGGATCAGCGGTCATGCCGGCGCGGGGCATGTTCATAGTCATAAAGGTTTTATTCAAGATGATTCTGGTGGGTTTGCAGTTGCGTCTTCGTTTCTTAATTTTGCCTATCCGTCCGATACATTGATTAAGCGGGTTTCCTGCAAAGATAACGTAATTGAGGTTGAGACGGGTGATGGTGGTATTGGCAAAGCAATTGCGAGAAGAGGATTTACCAGGTACGAGGAAGAACTACTCCAGCGCTCCTTGGGACTGAATGGCTTGTATAGCCAATCTATTGCTTATCGATGCTTCGGCCGTGTCTATGGCCAAGGGGTTATGGAAGCCCCAGTCGCTTTTCAGACAGCAGTATGCCTTGCCGTTATTGACACGTTTCACAGAAAATATCCCGAAGAAATACTCATTTCAGATGAGGGTTTGGAAAGTAACGTTGGTATGTGCATGGGAGCGCTGATTGAAATTCATGGGACCTGTGTTGCAGTAATGGCAGTTCTAAATGCGACAAAAGGCGGTATCGGCCCCGTGGAAGATTTGGAAGGCAATATATGTTTAGCAGCTAAAGGCTCTCTCATGAAGCGCCTTGGATTGACAGAAATCCCTACCATAATAATCGAAGGAAAGGCATACATTCCGACGTTCAGTTCAAAACTGACCGAGAACATTTTTTGGGTCCGTTTCAACGAGGATTTTGACAATCCAGCTGTAGGAGACGCTCTCATTCAAGCTGTTGATAGATGCCAACTACCTGGTCTCAATTCAAATACTGCTTATCCCAGGTACACTGGAGAAATGCAAGATACCACGATAGCTTTTGGTAGAAAAATCGTAGATATCGGAAAAAAGATCGAGAAAGCCACAAAATCTCGAGAAAAAGTGGAATTAATAGCGGAATTAGCTCTTCTGGTTAGTCAGGATGCAGGGGGGATAACCTACATGAGCAATGATTTGCATGAAATAGTGGCAGCGGGTGGTCTTGTCCCTGGCTTGACAGCTGTACTCTCAATTGCCGTATCTGAAAAATATATCAAACAATTTCAGATACCTGAAATCACACCAGAGGACATCGAGAGTTATGTAAATATATCAGTAGAAGCCATAAAAGTTATGTCTGAAAACACACAGCTCTTGTCAAAATATCTCGGACGGAAAGATAATTTTAATGTAAAGATACTGGACGAATTGGTTCAAACGTGAATTTTACTAAACCAACGTACGTATCAAAACTATGAATGAATTTATAAAACAGACATATAGTGAACAAGTCGCAAATTATTTAAGAAATCTCATCCTGGATGATAAACTACTCCCAGGAGCAGCAGTAGAAGAAGCGACTATAGCCAAGGAACTTTCAATCAGCCGAGCCCCCGTTCGAGAGGCAATGCAAATATTGATTCGTGAAGGGCTCCTTGAAGCACACCCTCAGAAGAGAAAACATGTCAAAAAGTTAACAGCAAAGCAGATCAAGAATAGCTATTTCGCTGGTGGAGTACTTGAAGCTGCTGCAGTTGCGAAAGCTATACAGCATTATACAAAGAAGGATATCAAAGACTTAGAAAAAATTGTTAAGGCAATGGGAGATATTGCCACAAAGAATGGTTCGATTTCAGATCAGGTTCCTTTGGATACCGATTTTCATGACATACTTTTTTCTCGTATCGACAATGGGCTTGTCGTAGAACTATGTAAACGCTCATGCCAGGGGATCTCAAAATTTCTGCTATATAAACATTGGGTTAAGATTTATACTCCTCAGGAAGTAGTCGAACGACATAAAATTATCGTTGATGCCTTGAAAACGAAAGATCCTGACAAAGTCGAACAAGTTCTCCGCGAGCACTATGTTTCTTCTGGCGAAAGAATGGCCAAGTATGGTGCCGATGTTTCCTAGATATTAGTAGCCCTAGCCACCAATCCAACTTGCTGCCCAAATAGAATTATCCCTCGAATTTACCTTTACCGTTCGTTAACACACCCATCAGTGTATCCATTGCCGCCAGGAAATCCTTCTCTTCCGGGAAGAGTGATAAATGTCTTGAGTTTGGGACAATATGAAGGATCCTGCTTTTAGCGCTAATGGCTGATGCATACAGTTTCTCAATTAATTCTGATGGAATTACATCATCAAACTCCGCGGCCATTATAGTAACATTACCGCCAAAATTAGAAATTATATCGAATGCATCTGAGTCTTTCCAGCTATCCTGTACACGAATTTTTGCCGAAAATTTAGGTCCAAACGGTATTTCATACACGAGCGGTGTATAGACAGCAGGCACCAATAATACTAAATTTTCTACGTTGAAAATTTCTGTGAGTTTAATGGCAATATAACTGCCCATACTGGCAGCAATCAAAGTAAGTGGCTCCTGGCAAGTATGTTTTATGACTGTTGCAGCTTGATCGGTCCTTCCAAGCAGCGTGGTATCTTTTATGTTTCCGCCTGTCTCACCGTGGCCAACAAAATCAAAGCTGGCTGAGGGAATACCATGACAATATAGATATTCTCGTAATCGTGAGAACGTGACTCGAGATGATTTCCCTGCACCATGGAGCAATAATGTCGTGTTTCCATTTACTCCACTTCTGTATCTGTCTCCTTTAAGCATGTAACTTCCACAGGGAAGTTCGAATGTTTTGGGATTCACTATCTAATTTCCAATTAAAGTTGAAACAATAGTTCTATTAGCAATATTGGTTACACTATAATACCAATGCTTTTAAAGATGTTTCCTGATAACGCAACGTCAGTAACTTCGCATTGAATTTAATATTGTCAAAACGAAGCTAATCTATGACAAGATCCTTTCTGGTATCAATAGAGTGAAGCATCAAATGTGAGTCAATTAACGAGAATTAACGTCTGGTGTTTTCTTCAATTTTGAAAAGTATGAGTGCACTCTCACATGTAATTCTTGCTATCAATATCAAAAAAAGAGAAACAACTATAGAAGCAAATAGGCTACCAATTTTCCCACCAAATGTTTCTAATGTGAAAGAGGAGACAATTCCTCCCAGACAACCTAAAATAGCTACTATGAAAACAACAGCATATGTTAACTTAACAAGCTCTGGAGTTATAAAATTAGTAAATCTAAAATCCATAAAGCCTGTTACATCGGCCTTTTGACTATCCGTCTCAGTTTCTTCCTCAACTATTTGAGGCTCACCACATTTTGGGCAAGACCGTGCTCTCTTTGAAATTGTGGTTCTGCAAGCATTGCATGGTATTAACTTTTTAAGCTGCTCTGCTCTTGCTCTTTTTTCTTTTTCTTCTTTGTGCTTTTGCGCTTTTAATACGCCTTCTTGATATCTCTTAAAAATCAGACCACATTGAGGGCATTCAGCCACACTGGGTTGAACTTCATGACTACACTTAGGACATTTCACTATTGCCATGATTTCTCCTTTTCTAAAGTTACTAGGTGCTGATTTTAATCAGTCGGTCAGTTAGTCACAATCTTTACTGCGCTGTCCATCCGCAATCGATAGTCCAGGCAACACCTGTGATGGACGCCCCTCTGTCAGAGCAGAGGTAGAGGACTAAATCCGCAATTTCTTCTGGTTCTATTATTTTCTTTATGGCAGCTGATTTGAGCATGATTTTTTCAACCACCTCCTCTTCAGGAATTTGGTGCGCCTTCGCCTGATCAGCAATTTGATTCTCAACTAACGGTGTTCGAACATATGCTGGGCAGAGCGCATTAACGGTTATTCCATGACTACCACCTTCGAGTGCAGCTGTTCGGGTTAATCCTATCAGGCCATGTTTTGCTGAGATGTAGCCGACTTTATTAGGGGATGCGACCATCGCATGTATTGAAGCAATGTTTACCACCCGACCCCATTTCTGGTTTTTCATATGGGGCCAGACATACTTTGTCAGTAAAAAGGGAGCGGTCAGCATCACCTTCAACATGTTTTCCCATATTTCTTCTGAAAAATTTTCAAGTGGTGAGACATGCTGGAACCCGGCATTATTTACAAGGACATCGATTCTACCGTATTTTTCAACAGTAGTATCAATCAAGTAACGGCACGATTCCTTTTGAGTAAAATCAACGTTCACATATAGTCCTGAGACTTTCTCTGCTACTGACAGGCCTTTTTCTTCATTCAAATCAGCGACGACAACCCCGTACCCTTCCTGCGCCAGAGCCTCAGCGACTGACTCCCCGATACCGCTTGCACTACCGGTTACTATTGCGCATTTCATCATCGGTGCCTTTTCTCATTTTGTTGGTGTCTCATATGCAATGATGTAACATCTCCGAGGAGCGAAATACCTGTATTGGCCGATTATTTCCGAATAAACACCATTCTATGGAAAACAATAGACTGGAAGGAACGATATCCCAGGCCTGAACCACGTATCGGATCTATCTGAGAAAAGAGGACCTATTTCATCAACAGGATATCAGGATATTGTATGAGCCACCTGGTCCGCCAGCCTTTTCTGTAACTCCAAATTCTGAGATATTATATTTTTTGTTAACACTCAGATATTGTATTGAACCCCTGAATGGTCCGCTGTATTTGGATTATACCTTCGATACAATTCATCAATGGTACCGTTATCCCGAGCCTCGATGACGGGACCAATAAGCTTATCAAATTCTTTGGCGAATTTTGTATATTTTTCTATAATTTCTGAGTGTTCCTTGAAGAGAAAATAAAGCCCAAGGGCTCGAGCACACAACGGGGGCTCCACACAGGAGCACAGATAGGTTTCATACAATGCGATTTTGAGCATTTTGGGATCACTGATATCAACGCCATGTTCTGTCTCCGCTCTGCCCAACCATACATTCCCAAGCCAGACGTGTGGTTCTTCAAGAGGCTGCTGTCTTTGGGACTTTTCATACATGGACACGATAGTATCAATTGTCTGATCTCCAAGAGCCTCCTCGCTCATGGATTGCTCGAAATTATTTGCCGGTACCATTTAGCTTCCTGCCAGTGAGTTTTGAGTTCGTAACTTTGGAATGTGGAGAAACACTTATGTATTTGTTTTCTCTGTCGAAAGAGGTCCAACACTCTAGAAGAGTTCACTGAAACCCATACAAAAGTATACTATAATCTCATTGGAAGCCATAAAAAAACCAGCGCCTGAATCGCCTCTGGTGACCTGGGCAGCTCCAGGCTCTATTAGGATAATTATCGTGGGAATAGTTTTTTGCCAGGTCAATTACATGATCTATTTGGATTTTGAACATTCTGGGCAGAGTTCCGGGGTAAATCTCATATCAAATCGCTCATTAATACACTCATTCAATGTATGCCAGTTTTTGTTGTCTCCCTCTATTCTTTGACAGCTGTTACATACAGGAATGCTTCCCTGAAGAGTGTCGACCATATCAAGCGCTGATTTTAATTCTTCAACTGATTGTGAAAGTGAGGACTGGATAGTGACGAGCCTCTCGGCTACCCTGACTCTGGCCCTCAATTCGTCGTCATTGAAAGGTTTTGTCATGTAATCATCAGCGCCTGCATCAAACCCCTGCACAATATCTTTTTGGCTGTCCCGGCCTGTCAGTAAAATGACATAAACAGGATTGGCGCGCTGCAGGTTCTTTATCCGTTTGCAGAGTTCAACACCATCAACTTCAGGCATTTCCCAGTCGAGAATTGCAACATCGGGTGCTTCCGGCTTTTTAAAAATTTCCCATGCTTCTTTGCCATCGGCAACACTGTTCACTGAATACCCCCAGTTTTCGAGACTGACCTGAACCATAAGTCTTGTGGTATATTCATCCTCTGCTATCAGTATTTTCACAATAAATATCCTGTTATGAAATAATCAATGTTCCTGTCGTTAAGTAATGCTCATGAATTTAATTATCTCGATTCGGAGCCCAATTGTCCAATTGATTTTCAGGAAAAGGTCAGATTATGAAATTATGTCACCATTTTTTTCTGTACTAATCTGATCATATTTATTCAATTTGAAAGTAATGAACCTCAAAGACGCATTAAAAGAGATCATTCCGCTATCTGATCTAAAGCTGCTCACCAGAAGCTACGACATCATTGGTGATATAGCGGTTACAATCATCCCTGAGCCACTACAGCAGTTTGAAAGCGAGATAGCTCAGGCAATTTTTACCACCCACAAAAATGTCAAAGTTGTTCTTAAGCGTGATGGAAAATATTCAGGAGAACACAGGACAATCCCGCTTTCTTTCATTGCTGGTGAAAAGAGAACTGAAACGCTTTGCAGAGAGTTTGGGGTCAGGTTGTTGTTAGACCTGGAAAAAGTTTATTTTTCCGTTCGCTCAGGCTCCGAGCGCAAACGGATAGCGGACATGGTTCTCCCGGGTGAACATGTTCTTGTTATGTTTTCTGGAGTAGCACCATACCCCCTGATGATTGCAAAACATAGCAGTGCTGCATCTATTACCGGTATTGAAATAAACGAAATTGCCCATACCTATGGCGTTAAAAATCTCAAATTGAATAAGGCGACGAATATATCTCTTATTAATGACGATGTTATACAGGCAGTAGAAAAGACAGGCAGAAAATATGACAGGATCATCATGCCCCTGCCCTATCGCTCTGCATCATTTCTCGAATGCGCCTTTGGCGCACTCGTGCCGAACGGGACCCTTCATTTCTACGATTTCAAGTGTAGTTGTAATTTCGACAAAACGGCGAGTTTAATTTCAGACACGGCTGATTCGCTTGACCGGAATGTTCTCTCTTCAAAGATGGTGATTTGCGGGCATATCAGTCCACAAAGCTACAGAATCTGTGTTGACGCTGTTATTGGATAGGGCAGTTTGAATCCGATGGGTACACAAATTATTTGTTTGTTTTGAGCATTGAAATAATTTTTTCGGTATCAATATCGGGTTGATCTTCCAGAATCTGGGCGATCTGGTTTGCCATATAGGCAGTTGAAATTGAAGTACCGGCATACGTGCCGGGATTGCCATTATGGCCGACAGGCATCTGGGCAATACCAGGGGCATATACTGAAACAAATTCACCAAAATTTGATTTATCCCAAACCGAGCCATCCGGCATCAGGGCGCCAACACCTATAACGTTTTTATAGGCAGCAGGGTACACAGGTCTACCTGTAGGGCTGTTTCCGGCGGCTGCGACAACAATCAATCCGTTATCTGTCGCATACTTCACCACTTTTTCCAGCATCGGGCTTGAGTGTTCCGCCCCCCAGCTCATGCTCAGGACCTGCGCTTTGGCTGCAATGGAATAATCGATACTTCTCAGTAATGTGTAAGTGGAGGTGAATCCATTATCATCAAAGGCGCGAACAGCCACTATCGGATTACTCGGCCTTTTATCTGCTTGTACACCAAGCGGATCGACAACTCCTGAGGCGATTAAAGACATCTGTGTTCCATGACCGACAGAGTCGCTTGTTTCCTGGCTATTGGAAAAAGCGTCATAGACGCCGGTGACAAAAGGGCTTCCGGCATATTGTTGAGAAAGTCCGCTATCAAGCACTGCAACAACAGCGGAGCCGGAAGCATCTGTCTTAACCTCTACCTCGGCAGGAATTGTGGAAGTAGAAATTATCCTGTTAGTTTCAAGTGGGTGAGCATAATCGGGTTCTGCTCCGGCAATCTCATCAAAACCTGTCAATATTTCAATTGCTTGCTGGGGCGTTAAAGAATCAGGAAGCTGTAACCTGACAATCCCTAACTCCTGAAAGGAATCGGTGACCGTTGCTCCAAGCGAACCCAGAATTTTACTTAACCGTTCTCTATTTACAGATGAGTTCAAGTGGACCAGTAAACTGTTCTTTACATAGAGTAAGCCATCATCGCCTTGAACTATCAGCAGGTTGTTGCTTTCAACTAATGGCTCTATTCTGTTTTTCTTTCCCCGTTGGAAAATTTGAATCTCAACAAGGCTCAGTTCAGATTCTGGAGAATTTCCCACCTTCTCCCAAACAAGTGAATAATTGTAAGATTTAAGGATAGATGCCAAGACCCTGTCTATAGGTTTTTCATGAACGGTCAAAGAAATCCTGGGGTTTATACTCGGATCTGCCTGGATAACCACACCCTGGCTCTGCAGATCTTTTAGCAGATCCCGCAGAGGGACCTGATTGGCATGCAGGGTTAACTTTTCACCGGTTAACCGTACAAAATAATCACTGCCTGTTACCAGCGAACCTGATAAAATCACCGTGAAGATCAGAAAACAGCTGGCAAAAGTGCCTGGTTTCGGGAGTCTAGACAAGGACTGATGCGCTGTTAATTGAGACATCACCAACAATAGTCTGAAAACATAGCTACACATCCATCAACTATAACCAACGGTCATTTAATTGCAAAACTCATCTATGAATTCTATCTACGAAAGCAGACCAAAGAATTGAAGAAAAAAAGCGACAGCCAGGGAAATGCAATGATTGCGAACAAAGCAGCAAGCGAAAGACACAAGACTATCATACCAGCGCGAGGATTTGAAATAACAAACAATCAGATGAAAATCAAACCTTTTGGGGATATTTGGTCAGACCATCCTCCATGGCAGAATTCTGAACCAGACAATAGATATGGTGCGCTACCATCACGGCTCATCAATGTATGAAACTGGAATTTTATTTATATTTCAATTAATTACACTTTGCAGCAGTAAACCCGTTACCTGCTGGTAACAATCGAGTTCCATTTTGCGTTACCTGGTGGTAACAATTTGTCTGGAATGATTGCAGCGAAACATGGTATGAATCGCTGATCATCACAATTTCATATGGTTATGGCAATCTGATTATCAGGAATGATGTATGCAACAGCAAAATCATTACAGACCTTTTCTCACGTGGCAATCCATGAAGCTTCAATACAAATTTATACTGGTAATCGGACTGATTCTGATAACCTCCTACAGCTTCATTTTTTTCTATATCTCTAACCTCCAGAATGATCTTGTAATCGGTCAGGCCAACCATCAGGCAAGAATGCTGCACAGACAGCTGCTATTAACTCGTGAATGGGTTTCAGATCATCATGGTCTTTTTGTGGTCAAAACAGCTCAGGTCCATGAAAACCCCTACCTTGAGCAACCTAATTTACACACTGACAAAGGCATTACCCTTGTCAAACGAAACCCGGCAATGGTTACCAGGGAATTATCGGAATATGCCGTCAAAGCTGGCTACGGATGGTTCCGCGTTACCAGCCTGAAACCGGTTAATCCATTAAACAACCCTGACCAGTTTGAAAAAAGGAGTCTTCAGCGTTTTGAAAACGAGAATATCCAGGAGGTTATACAGATATCCATAAATGAAGGAGAAAAGAACCTGAGATATATCGCACCATTAAAGGTAAAGTCTACCTGTCTCAGTTGTCATGCTCAACATGGCTATAAGGTTGGCGATATAAGAGGAGCACTCTCTATATCCATTCCAATTGAATGGGCGGATCGAATTATCGCCCGTAATAATCGCACGATTATATTTATCGGTATACTCTCCATTCTCGCAGTTACCGGCCTGCTCTATTTATTGTTTAATGTCTTTGTTGCCTCCCCCCTTTCAAGCCTTAAACAGGCCATGGACAATTACCCCGACAAAACCGATCCTATGCTTCATTTTCCTGACCGCTCAGATGAAATAGGAATACTAACCTCACGGTTTTCAGCACTTTGCGATAGACTTGAGTCATCACATAATGCGCTTGATAAAGCAAAAGAACAGGCCTTTTACAGTGAAAAAATGGCAGCACTTGGCCAGATTACAGCCGGTATAGCCCATGAAATCAACAATCCTCTGGGGGGAATGCTTAATTGCGTCAAAAACATGCAGGATGAACCTGAAGATTACGCCATGCATGCCAGATATCTTCCGCTCCTGCGCAAAGGTCTTCGCCGTATCGAATCGATAATGAGTCAACTCCTCAACTTTGGCAGGAATGCCCCCTTGCAGTTGAGAAAAGTTCATATTGATGATGAAATTAAAGAATGTTTTTCTTTGCTGGCCTACCGAATGAAAAATATAGATCTTGAATTTGATCTCAATCTCGATCAGCCATACTGCATCGACACTGAAGCAATTAAACAGATCGTTGTGAATATCGGCTTGAATGCGATCCAGGCACTTCCTGAAGGTGGCACAATCACGGTAATCAGCTTCATGGAAAAGGACCATATCAACATTATCATCAAGGACTCCGGTCCCGGTATCGACCAGGACATTATTGATTCTATTTTTGACCCATTCTTTACAACCAAAGAAGTCGGTCAGGGCACAGGGCTTGGTCTCGCGGTGTCCTACTCACTCGTACAAAAAATGGAAGGGACAATTTCCGTTGATTCGACAATAAACAGTGGCAGTACCTTCACCATTTTGATCCCGATCCGACAGGCATGCAGCGAACCTCATGTCAGCAGGAAAAAAACAGATTCGACCGAAGGAGACGTTACATGTTAAGGGTGCTGCTTGTCGAAGATGACGAGATTATGAGGATTTCAGTTCAGGATCGCCTGGAGAAATATGACTGGCACGTTGACACCGCCACCGATGGGCTCGAAGCGATTGAAATGCTCAACAAGATCAATTACCAACTGGTCATCTCCGACGTCCGTATGCCCAATTATGACGGAATAGCACTACTTAAATACGTCAAGGAGTCTGCTCCATATACAGACATGATCATGATGACCGCCTTTGGCAATGTAGAAAGTGCCGTAAACTGCCTTAAACAGGGAGCGGCTGATTATCTATTAAAACCTTTTGATATTGATGACCTGGTCATTCGCATTAATCGAATCCTCGCGGTTCAGTCGCTAAAGGCGCTTAACATATCCCTTAAAGATGCGTGCATGCAGCAGCAGCAGAAACTGATTGGCTCCAGTTCTTCCATGCAGGAAATATACCGTCTCATTGCTCAGGCAGGCCCCAGTGATGCCTCTATATTAATAACCGGTGAATCGGGAACAGGAAAAGAACTCGTTGCGGCTGCTCTCCATGGGGCGAGCCGGCGACATGCGCATCCTTATATCAGGCTGAATTGTGCAGCAATACCCGACGGTTTGATGGAATCAGAAATGTTTGGCCATGAAAAAGGTGCTTTTACCGGAGCTGTAAACCAGAAACCTGGCAAATTTGAGATGGCCGACAGAGGTACGCTGCTCCTTGATGAGATTGCTGACCTGCCAATGACTCTTCAACCAAAACTTCTCAGAGTTCTTCAGGAGCATGAGCTGGAACGCGTCGGAGGTACACGGACGATCAAGGTTGATGTCAGGATTATCTGTTCCACCGCAAAAGACCTGTCAGAAGAGGTAAAAAAAGGTAATTTTCGAGAAGACCTCTTTTATCGCTTACGGGTCATACCGATAAAACTGCCACCGCTTCATCAACGGAAAGAGGACATACCTGCGCTCATAAAACATTTTCTTCATGAATACAGTATGAAACGAGATGTCGCAATGTCACTTTCGCCAAAGGCCATGGACTATCTACTGGAATATAATTATCCTGGAAATGTCAGGGAATTGAAGAATATCATTGAACGAGCCTCCATTCTTGCTCCACTGCCGGAGATATCCCACGAGGATCTGCCTGCTGACCTGGCCAATACTCGAAAAGAGCATAATGAGGGAACACTTCTGCTCTCAGATGCGGTGGCCAGGACAGAAAAAAAAGTAATTTGCAATGCCCTGCATAAGGCGCTGAATTCGCGAACAAAAGCCGCAGAAATTTTGGGTATCAGCAGAAAAAATCTTTGGGAAAAGATGAAAAACTACTCTATCGAGGTATAGCGCTCAAATAGTTGCACCGATTATCCAGTCTAAAAAACCACGGGATCTAGATCACCTCAGTCCGGAATTGTCATCCGGAACAAAAATTACCGGTCTGCCGAAATCATAGTAGCCTTCCCGCTCAACGTATTGATCGTAGTATGCCCTGCCACCGTCACTTTTATATCCGGTATAATTTCCAGCACACCCATTGACAAGTAAAAGAGCAGCACCTGTTATCATCGTAACAATTATTCGACCAACCACCTTATCTTTCATGACGTGCTCCTCTTATGGCGAAATGATCCAAGCTGAATTTGTTGTATCATTATCATTTTTTTTAAGTTACTCTCATCATTACATTAAACATCATTAATGAAAAAACACTTATCGCTTAAGCTATGAAGATTTCGATCGACTCTCCCCTCGATATGCACCTTCACCTCAGACAGGGTGAGATGCTCAAACAGGTACTCCCTTTCTCAGCAACCAGTTTTGCCGGCGCTGTCATCATGCCCAATCTGGTTTCACCGGTTGACGACAAGGAAAAACTGTTTCGTTACCTTGAAGAGATCACCTCACTTTGTGTAAATGAAATATTCAAGCCCTACATGACTCTTTTCTTTCGCTCTTACCGCAAGTCGGAACTGGAAGAACTCCTTAATCATATCATCGGAATTAAACTTTATCCAGCAGGAGTCACAACCCAAAGCGAATCGGGCGTATCCGATTTCAGTTTAATCGAGGAAACACTCTCCCATATGCAGGAACTTAAGATACCGCTTCTTGTTCATGGTGAGAGCAATGGTTTTGTCATGGAACGGGAAAAGGAGTTTCTACAAACATACGATTATATTGCCAGAAATTTTCCCGATCTGCATATCGTCATGGAGCACATAACATCTGCAGATTCTGTCGATTTTCTCGATAAATTTGACAATGTCTCTGCTACCGTGACCGTTCACCACCTGATGATTACGCTTGATGATGTCGTCGGTGATCTTATGCAACCAGACATGTTCTGTAAACCGATAGCAAAAACTCCACGCGATCGTGAAGCGCTGAAAAATGCCGTTTTCAATGGACATCAAAAACTCATGTTCGGTTCCGACTCTGCTCCGCACCCACGACATAAAAAAGAATGCTGTGGATGCGCCGCCGGAATTTTTTCAGCTCCCGTTGCCCTGCCGATTCTTGCAGAGTTATTTGATAAAGCTGATAAACTTGAACTGTTGCAGGACTTTGTCAGTGGAATTGCCAGGAAGAGATATAATATTACGCCGCCTGAAAAGACAATTACGCTTGAGAATAAAGCGTTCCGGGTTCCTCTTCTCAACGGTGAGGTGAAATCTTTTCTTGCAGGTAAAAAGGTCGCATGGCGTATTGTCTGATTTCTCACGATAAGTTCAGTACTCAGTATTACGTTATTACAATATCACGAGTACCATAGTAACAGTAAATCAATTGAATCTGTCAAAAACACTCCACTACATATACGGCCGGGTCAAACAGGCAGCCATAGACCTCTTGCCGATCGTTCTAGTCATAGCATTTTTTCAACTTGTTATCATCCGGCAGCCGCTCCCACACTTTAAAGAAATTATCATCGGTTCAATCATGGTCGTCATCGGGCTCAGCATGTTTATCCAGGGATTGGATATGGCCCTTTTCCCGCTCGGAGAAAACATGGCCCAGGCCCTTACCCGGAAAGGGAACCTGTTCTGGCTGCTGTTGTTTGCCTTTGCACTCGGCTTTTCAACAACTATAGCAGAGCCAGCCCTTATTGCTATTTCCAGAAAAGCAGCAGAGATTGCCGCCAGTGCACAACTCCTTGACAATAATCTTCAGGCTATCAACTCATACGCTCTTGGTCTGCGTCTGACCGTTGCGTTCTCTGTCGGATTTGCAATTTTACTTGGAGTTCTTCGTATTCTGCTGAACTGGCCGATTCACCTGCTCATTATTGGCGGCTACATCCTGGTTATGATTATCACCATCTTCGCACCGCCTGAAATCATAGGAATTGCCTACGATGCTGGAGGTGTTACCACCTCGACGATAACCGTTCCCCTGGTAACCGCACTTGGTGTTGGACTTGCTACAATCATTAAAGGGAGAAATCCGCTCCTCGATGGATTCGGCCTTATTGCCTTTGCATCTCTGCTTCCGATGATCTTCGTCATGCTCTATGGCATTACTGTCTTTGGAGTGAGATAACAGCCATGGATATAATCAACGATCTGATAAAAACGCTTCTTCTAACCGGTCGTGACCTTTTACCGATTATTCTTCTCTTTGGCTTTTTTCAGATCTTTGTTCTGAAACAACCAATTGCTAATTTAAGAAGAATTATAGTCGGCAGTTTTTATGTTTTTATTGGTCTCACCCTGTTCCTGGCCGGTCTGGACGAAGCACTTTTTCCTATTGGAAAAATAATGGCCAGTCAGTTAACCGCGCCTGAGTTTCTCGGAGCACAAAACAACAGTGCTCTCCTGGCAGACTGGAAGACTTATACCTGGGTGTACCTGTTTGCTGCCGCTATCGGATTTTCAACCACAATTGCCGAACCATCTCTTATTGCGGTGGCGTATAAAGCATCAGAAGTCTCGGGCGGAACGATCAATCAAAGAGGGCTCCGTATTACTGTTGCCATTGGTGTTGCCTTTGGAATCAGTCTCGGTTCATTCAGAATTATAAGCGGCACCCCTCTTTACCTTTATATTCTGGCTGGCTATATCATTGTTATATTGCAGACGTTCTTTGCGCCCAAATCAATCATTCCGCTCGCCTATGATTCCGGCGGCGTCACCACTTCTACTGTTACCGTACCTGTTGTTGCAGCGCTCGGATTGGGATTATCCTCTTCTGTCCCTGGAAGAAATCCGGCAATTGACGGTTTCGGGCTGATTGCCTTTGCAAGTCTGTTTCCCATCATTGCAGTACTCGGTTACGGCCAGTTTGCCCAGTGGCGAAACAGCAGATCAAAAATTTCGAAAAAAGGAGAATGATGATGAAGTTTAAGATTATTTTAGCTTCTGTAAAAACAGACCTGACCGACAAAATTGTTGATGCTGCCAAAAATGCCGGTGCAACAGGCGCTACCATTATACCCGCACGAGGAACCGGGATACATGAAGCAAAAACTTTTTTTGGTTTAAGCCTTGAAGCCCAGACCGACATTATCATGTTTCTCCTTGAGGAAAATCTTGTTGAAGTGGTCCTGAAAACGATTGGGGATGCCGGACAATTTGATAAACCAGGTACCGGTATTGCATTTGTTCTCCCCGTTGATCAGGTAATTGGTCTGGAAAGCCAGATTGATACATTTGCAGAAGCTGCACGAAAACAGCCCTCAGATTAAACCACTGTCTGTCATCAGCATGTGAAGACGTTCCCAGGTAAATAAAATGAATGAGATTATAAATCTATTGAAAAATCACCGTTCTATTCGAAAATTCACCAATCAAACGATTGAACAGGAGTTGGTTGAATCACTTATTCATGCCGGTCAATGTGCTGCCACCTCTAGTTTCATCCAGGCTTGCACAGTCATCCAGGTTAATGACCCAAAAGTACGGGGAATATTATGCGAATATGCAGCAGGGCAACCCTATGTGAAAGAAGCACCAGTCTTTCTTCTTTTCTGTGCGGATATGAAGCGGCATCAACTCGCCTGTGATATGCATAATTCACCGATGCTTTCAGGATTCACCGAACAGTTTTTAACTGCTTCACTGGATTGTGCTCTTTTTGCCCAGAATGTCTTGATCGGTGCGGAGTCAGCAGGGCTTGGAGGCTGCTACATTGGAGCCATTAGAAATAAGATTGCAGAAGTTGATAACCTGCTAGGCCTGCCAGAACTCGTCTATCCTGTCTTCGGAATGTGCCTTGGATACCCCGCACAGGAGCCGGAAATAAAACCACGGCTCCCGCTAAACGTTGTCCTGAAACAGGAACGATATGATGATACTCGTGATAAAACCAATATACTGGAGTACGATAAGCGAGTGAGCAGCTACTACAAAATTCGAACCGGCGGCGCCAAAAACGATACGTGGAGTGAACAGATCTCCGACATGCTGATAAAAGAAGCGCGCCCTCACATGTTACATTATCTCAAAACCAAAGGTTTTTTATTGAAGTAATTACCCACTCCTTAGTTTACTTAGGTTAATTTAACGTCCCATCAAGCACCTCAGTAAAACGCTGCCACGACTTCCTGTCCGCCTCTTCATGATATCGTTCTGAACCAAACACCGTGAACGCATGGGGAGCACCACTATAGGTGACCATCTCGTGATTGACCCCGGTTGTTTCCAGTTCAGCGGCCAGCGAAGCAAAATTTTCCATTGTAATGGCACTGTCTGCTGTGCCATGGAAAACGACAATCGAACCGGCTGTCTTACTGTAGTCCTGCCCCTCCGGTGTAGACAGCCCACCGTGAAAAGTAACAAATGCCTTCGCCTCAGCACCGGATCGAGCCATTTCAAGGACCGCTGCACCACCAAAACAATAACCAAAAACGACACTGTTGGAACCATCCCCACCCTGCTTGACGCCTTCATCAAATGCTGCTTTTAAGAGTGCTCTCATCTTCGTTCGATCTTTATACAGTTCTCCTGTATGCTGCTTCTTATCTTTAACTTCAGTTGGCCTCACCCCTTTTCCAAAAAGATCCGCCGCAAATACTGAATATCCCAGATCGGCAAGCATGTCCGCTCTTTTTATTTCATAGTCTGTTAAACCATCCCAATCATGGATGAGCAGTAACAAAGGAGCACCTTCGGTCTTACTTGAATAATAACCTTCGTATTCTCCCCCCTCTGCAGAATAGATAACCGTCTTACCGGTCAAAGAAGCATTAACATTTGTTGTTATCATAAATAGTATAAACAGTGGTAACAGTATTCTCATTTTTTAACCTCTTGGAACTGATCATTTATGTTTCCACCTCGCAGCGATATGCTGAAGTGAGATATATTAAATCACCAAAATCTATTTTTGATCTCGGCGTACTCTAATATAGTAGTACTACTTTGTAGGAAATCAATATGGGGGAGGAGTACTGATTGAGCGGTTGAAATTTCTTTTGACACTAAATAGTTTGTTCTGACAACATTACAAAACATACAGGCTTCAGCGCAATAGTCAGGACCGACGACAAGGCTTGAGACCTTATAATTTCAGACACCAAGCTCGATTCATTGTTATGATGACTTCAGCTGAAATCATGAGTCTTCCCGAACGATTGTAATTCGTTCAATGTCCGGATCGGTAAATCCGTCAAGCCCGTCTCTTACTGTGGTTGAGAAGCTATATAACACTGCGCCTGAAGGGCCAGCCTGAAACCAGTGCTTCTCATAGGGTTCAAATGTTAACTGGTCACCTGGGAGCAAAATAAGCTCGTTTCGCAGGGTATAAACACCCTCTTTTCCAGACACAAAAAAGCCTTCCTTCATTGTGTCAGGGCCATCGACATAGAAACGGAGGTCTCCCCAGATATGACGTATTGTTTCCTGCTTTCCAGGGTCATCACCCACCTGCGGATGCCAATGTTCGGGCTCTGACTGGTTGGGAAAAAGGACGAGAATTTTTGCCGCAAGTCGGTCGGTGTTAACCATGTTAAAGACCTGGATCCCCTCTACTTCGAGCCTACTTAAACCGAAATCGACGACTTCTATTTTGGATATCTCATCATCCTTAATCTGAATACCAGCCTGTCTGATCATTACCGCTGCCCGGTTTTGTGCGTTAATCTTTTGCTGCTTTGTAATCATATCTGGTTGTCTCCTGGAAATATTAGGAAATGCACTTATAATTAATCTACGATACTAAAAATTATGTTCCCTAGCGTAAGTAAATTACATCACAATATAAAAAGTATTAAGTCTAATATTTTTTGATCATCTGGCACTAAGAAAATAGTTGACATTCTACCATTTTTTGAATATTGAGTTTTGTATACAAAATACATCTTATGCTCGTTTTATTCAGCTAAAATGGATCTATCATGATTAAGCCTATTATCAAATCTGAAAATCTTGACCAGACGGCTTACCAGATTATCAAAGAAATGATAGAAAACAGGCAACTCATGCCTGGCCAGAAAATTCCCCAGGAAAAACTCGCCGCCGATCTCGGTATCTCCAGGACCCCTCTCATCAGTGCTCTCAAATTCCTGGAACAGGAAAAACTTGTTGAGACAAAACCAAGAAGAGGATTCTTTGTCAGACTCTTCAGTATTGAAGAGATGATTTCAATTTTTGAGATTCGTGAGGTATTGGAAGGATTATCTGCCCGAAGGGCTGCACATTCCATCACCAATCCTCAGATTACAGTGCTGAGAAAGATATTTAAACCATTTCTCAAATCAAAAGATATTGAAGATTTTCATGCCTACTCACAGGCTGATCGGCAGTTTCATAACACCATCGCCCAAATTGGCTCAAAAGAATTTCTTACCAGTATTCTACAGACATTTAATATTGTCTCACTGGCTTATCAATATCCAACCCGCGAAGGCCTCATTCGCAGCCCTAACGAGACAATCAAGGAACACGTCCAGATTGTTGAGGCCATCTGTAGTCATGATGAACAAGCCTCTGAAACGTTTATGAGAAAACACCTCACGACGACCATTCAGACGCTTAAAACCTATATCCAAGGAGAAGAGCTCAACCAAAAGGAGGTGAACAACTGAAATAACAGCCCCAATATGTCAAGAGGATGTTCTCACCGTACGTGATTACATGGTATCAAATAAGTCACACCAAAACTTAAAAAAAGAGAGGATGTGCAATGAAAAAAATTCTACTTATTAGTCTGGCGGTGTTCTTTGCACTGTCTTGCAGTGCGTATGCTGCAAAAAAATTCCCGGCAAGAAACATAACGAATGTCGTTGTCTGGGGTGCAGGTGGCGGTACTGATACATGCAACAGAATTATCAGTGCTGAAATGGCACCGTTTCTTGGTGTTAACGTTAACGTTATCAACAAAACCGGTGGAGTCGGCGGATCTGTTGGTATGAGTTATGTCTTTGGTAAACCTCATGATGGTTATACGGTTGCTGGTCTCTCCGAATCAAACGTTACTGCCGCTGTCCAGGGTGGTTGGGATCAGAACTTTGACGTATGGGACCCCTTTATTGTTGGCGGTTCTCCTGACCTGATTTCTGTAACTGCAGATGCACCCTATAAAACCCTTAAAGACCTGATCGAAGCAGCAAAAAAAGATCCAGGTTCTATCAAGGCAGGAGCAAGTGCAGCCGGTTCTATTCATCATCTCAATCTGCTTGCGCTTGAAAAAGGATCTGGTGCCAAATTTAATTTCATCCCTTACAAAGGGTCTGCCCCGAGCCAGAATGCAGCCATGGCAGGTGAAATTACTGTCGTTGTTACCTCCCTTGCTGAGCAACAGCAACTCCTCAGAGGCGGAAAACTGCGCCCGCTGGCCATGCTGATCCCGGATTCTTTTGAGGTTGAGGGACTTGGTGCAATTCCTTCAGGTTTTGATGACTATCCTGGCCTTTCCGAGTATCTGCCTATTTCACAGGCAATCGGATTCGCAGTACCGCATGACGCCCCTGCAGAAGCAAAAGCGGCTTTGGTCGATGCTTTTAATAAAGCAATTGCAACCGATAAAGTAAAAACATGGGCAAAAGAGAATTATTACCTGCTCTCTGGAAAATCAGGTGATGAAGCTCGGGCAGTCTTTGCAGCGCTCCAGTCAAATTTTACCTGGACGCTCTTTGAACTCGGTGCAGCGAAAGTAAGCCCTGAGACACTTGGTATTGCCAAACCATAATTTAATTATCAAATAGTTAGTAACATGTAGCAAGTAACTGAATGAGGCCGGATGGAGCATGCTTCGCATTGTTCTACAACCCGGCCTCATTTTATTCTAAGCTGGAAACACAACTATGATCGACACAGAGAAGCTCAGGAAAGCCGACATATTTTCAGGAACAGCCATTTTTATTCTTGGCCTGATCATTATCAGTCAGGGCTTTCAGATGCCAATGAAAGATTCCTATGCCGGCGTTCAGAACGTCTGGTATGTATCACCCGCGCTTTTCCCGATGTTTGTTGGGGCAATGCTCGCTCTTCTTGGTGTACTGCTGATGAGAACTGCAATCAAGGAAGTTGGTATAGCTGGATTAAGGAGCGTTATTTCCTATTTGTGCAGTCAGGATTTCATTGTCTTTCTCAAACAAAAAGACACGATCCGATACTACGCGATCATCCTTAATCTTCTCGTATTCGTATTTCTCCTTATCCCAAGAGTAGACTTCTTTCTCGCCTCAATCCTGTTTTTGCTCATCTTCTTTTTGGAATTCTATTGTACCAGTGATGAATTTCTTCAAAGATTAATCTACCTCGAACTTATCGGCTCTGTTGCACTTATCGCTTTTGTTATCCTCGGGGCTGGGCAACTCCTGTCTGAGACTATCCCCTTTTCACTTGATATCATTGTCTGTGCCTCAATTGCCGGTCTTATATTCATCACCAACAGACAGCTAAAGGGTGCTTCCGCGCTATTGAAAAAATTCAGGCTCAGCCTCATCATCGCCTTTGTGGCCCCATTCACAATCGGCATAATTTTTAAATATTTTCTACTCGTCCCTATGCCATTTGAAGGACTTGTCGTCAGTGTGCTCGATGCAATCTGGTATGCTGATTTCTGGTCATAAAGGAGTTTCATTTCATGTTGATTTTTGAACGTATACAAACATTTTTTGAAATTGCCGCTGGCATGGTTGCCGAACCAGTCTCGCTTGCTGTTCTTTTTGGCTCAGTACTTTTGGGAATTCTTTTCGGTGCTATGCCCGGGCTCACCTCAACACTCGGTGTTGCCCTCCTCACCGCACTGACCTATAGCATGGATACACCAATGGCGATGATCTGCTTGCTGTCCATCTATGTGGGTGGCACTTATGGCGGATCGTATGCTTCTATCCTGATAAATATCCCTGGAACTGCTGCTGCTGCAGCAACGGCGATGGACGGATATCCGCTTGCCTGTAAGGGAGAGGGCGGAAGAGCCATCGGTCTCACCACAACAGCTTCTGCGATCGGTACCATTATCAGTATGTTATTTGTTGTCAGCATTTCCCCGCTTATTTCTGCATTTGCTTTAGAATTTACTTCCTTTGAATTTTTTCTCCTGGCATTTTTCGGGATTCTTATAAGTGGAACATTGACCGCACCGGACCTCGTAATCAAGGGCTGGATCGCTGGATTTCTCGGACTTTTTCTCGCCTGTATTGGGCGGGATCAGCTCCAGTTTTACCCACGTTTTACCTTTGGCATTTCAGAGCTTGAAAGTGGTATTGAAGTGGTACCGGTACTCATTGGCGCTTTCGGCATTCCTCAGATCATAGAGGTACTTAAAACAAAATCTCAGATGCCAAAAGCCAAAAAACTTCAACGTATCATTCCTGAAATAGGGACAGTTCTACGTAATATTCCGGCTATTGTCCGCTCAGCTTTGATCGGTGTCGGTATCGGTGCCGTTCCGGGAATTGGTGAAGATATTGCAGGCTGGGTTTCATACGGCACAGCCAAAAACACATCCAAGCATCCGGAGACATTCGGCAAGGGTGAACTCAAGGGAGTTATTGCCAGCGAGACCGCCAACAACGCCTGTGTCGGCGGTGCAATGATACCACTGCTCAATCTTGGTATTCCGGGCAGTCCGCCAGCAGCCATGCTGCTTGGAGCACTCATGCTTCATGGTGTTACACCGGGACCGATGATTACCTTTGAACACCCCACTTTCATACTCGAAGTTGCAGCCATACTGCTGCTTGCTTCAATTGCAATGTGGATTACCGGTATGATACTTGCCAAACAGGTTGTCAAGGTCCTGAATATTCCAACGCCATTATTCATGCCGATTATTGGAGTACTTTGTATCATCGGCTCTTACTCGCTTGGTCTTAATATATTCAACCTGTTTCTGATGCTGCCGGTCGGCATTATCTGCTACTTTTTAACCAATATGGGATACCCGATCGCCCCTCTGGTGATCGGTGTCATTCTTGGCCCGATGGCTGATGAAAACCTGCGCCGAGCGCTGATGGTATCTCAAGGCAGTTTTGCGCCTGTCTTCACAAGGCCGGTATCACTGATCCTGTTTATTATTATCGTCTGGACCGTTGTCAGTCAGTTCGGATGGTACAAGAAACTATTTGGGCGACTTAAAAGCAAACTGTTTAACAAGAGATCTAACTCTTAACCTCTTTTCCAATAAACAATTAAATTTCGGAGATTAATCATGCTTAACCTGGCAATCATTACAAGTTTCCTGTCCAAAACAAAAGACCGCTTCCATGAATATAACGAACCGCTTGACCTCGATGGAAAATTTAAACTTTTGTCAGAGATAGAAGGTTACTCTGGCGTTGAGATCGTGCACCCGTACGAAGTTAATGACGCCAAAGAAACAACAGCAGCTCTTGCAAAGTACAATCTGGACGTTGCTGCCGTCAATGTCAATGTCAAGGCTGAGCCAGAGTTTCGTAATGGCGGGCTCACCTCACTCGAGCAGGAGGTCAGGGAAAAAGCAGTACAATTTATCAAAAATGCCAAAGATTTCGCTGCCGATATCGGTGCTGACAAAGTAACCTGCTGCCCGCTCGGCGATGGATATGAATTCTCCTTCCAGAATGATTATGCAGTTGCCTGGAAACATTTAATCGAAACATTTTCTGAAGCTGGTGATTACCGCAAAGAGATCCCACTCTATATTGAGTATAAACCGAGCGAAACCAGAGGTCGCTGCTTTGTCGATACAGCCGCAAAGGCCCTTTGCCTGCTCAATGATATTAAGATAAAAGATATGGGAATAACCCTTGACTTTGGTCACTCCATGTATGGCAACGAGAACCCGGCTGAAGCAGTTTCCCTTCTCGAAGCAAGTCCTTTCAAATACTACATACATATCAACGATAATGATGGCAAATGGGACTGGGATTATTTTACCGGTACCAAACACTATCTCGATTATGTCGAGTTTCTCTATTATCTGAAGAAATATAATTATACGGATTATTTCACTTCTGATACATCACCTACCCGCTGGGACATAAAGGGAACATTTGAAGTTAACAGTCGGCTGACCACGAAAATCTGGAAAATGTTTGACCAGATCGACACTGCTCACCTCGAAACCCTCATGACAGACGGTGATTACATTAAGACATGGAAATTCATAGAAGAAAACATATTTCGGATCTAGTAACGATTTAAAAGTGAAGGTGTTTTTTGTCGTTCAGACAGAAACCGGGATAAATAAATTTTAAATCTTTTTGTTATTACAACCAGAACGTACCAGTAAAACTTATAGAAGGAGAACATTGTGGCCAAACATACCGTTAAAACAATACAGGCAATGCGGGATAACAAGGAAATTATTACCATGCTTACTGCATATGATTATCCCACAGCCAAAAAAGTCAATGATTCGGGGATTGATACAATCCTTGTCGGTGATTCTTGCGCAATGGTTGTGCACGGTCATGAAAACACCCTGACAGCAACGATGGATATGATGGTACTTCACTGTGCCGCAGTTGCTCGTGCCTGTGACCGGACGATGGTAATTGCGGATATGCCGTTTGGTTCTTTTCAGTACGGAATCGAGGAGACCATGCGCAATGCAGCCCGCTTTGTAACCGAGGCAAAAGTGGATGCCGTAAAATTCGAAGCAACTCCTCATCACATTGAAAAGACCGAAGCGATCGTCCAGATGGGAATCCCAGTTGTCGGTCATGTCGGGCTTCATCCGCAGGCTGTTGGGGCTCTTGGCGGCCTCAAGGTACAGGGCAAGGACATGGAATCTGCAAGAAAAGTCGTTTCTGAAGCACTGGCACTTCAGGAAGCAGGTGCTTTTGCAATCATCTTTGAGGCAGTCCCAGCAAAACTCTCCACCTATGTCACCGAAAAACTCGATATACCAACCATCAGCATCGGTGGCGGTCCAGGGTGCTCAGGGCAACTCCTCGTTACCCCTGATGTACTTGGCTTGTATGATAATTTTACCCCATCGTTTGCCAAACAGTACCAGAATTTTGGTGAAGTAATGATTGAGACCTTCAAACAATACAGAGCAGACGTTCTCAGTGGTGAATTTCCAGGTGAGAAACACAGCTACAAAATGTCTGATGAAGTCCTTGAAGCGATCGTAAAAGAATTCGGTTAAATTAATTTCAGGCAGGTTAAAAACATAGTCCGGTATGCGTCTCAATGTACCGGATTATGTTTTACCGTCAGTTACCAGTAGTTCAATTTTTCAATTGTTATTACACACGTCTTCTTATCTAAATGCTATATCAGGATAATTTCGTGGTGGAATTCTCTGGTACCTGAACTTTGGGTAGCCAGCCATGATTGCACCATGAATCTGCTCGTCTGGACCGATACCCAGAAATTCCTGCAGCGGAGCCCATTGTGTAACACCACTGGTAACATATCCGGCCCAGCAACTGCCAAGTCCAAACGACGGTAATGCCAGTTCGAGATATGCCAGGGCGGTGTCACAATCTGCTTTACCGCTCCCAACTTCTCTTGAGGTATAGGTGAAGATTAAATGAGGAGCCTCGCGACAAATCCTGTCGATTCCATCCTCCCAGGACTTGATAAGTAATTCCATATTATAATTGACTGCAACTTCAGCATGGTTTTTCAGCACATAACGCATCCAGTCAATTACCAGACTCGTCAGGGTACGAACCGTTTCACGCTGGTAAATGATTATCCATTTTACCGGTTGACGATTACTGCCCGTTGGAGCAGATGAAGCAAGGGTGACCACTTTTTCAAGTAGCTCCCTGGGAACTTCTTTTTTACGGTAGGTCCTTATCGATCTTCGTGATTTTAGAAAATGTTCAACACCATCAACATCAAGCTGCAAGGTATCATCAATTGCCTGACATTCTTCAGGTCCCAGGAAATCAAGAGAAAGTGCAGCCTCAGGACAAACGGCGACACAATGACCGCAGCGAATACAAATAGTATCTGCCCCCTCAATTGCACGTGGACCTTCCTCATTCATTTCTATTATGCGGGCCGGGCATTCATCGACACAAAGTCCGTCCCTGTTGCATTTTGAGGCATCAATTTCGAGAAACATCAGGCCATTCTCCTTTTATCAAACAATCGCTCACCTGGAGCGGCAGGAATTATCCACAATCATCTTAACGCTTATAACCGGGCTGAAAAGATATCTGTTTCATTTCGGTTTGCCCAGTGGTAATCAGACATTACAGGAAAGTATATTTCTGTCCAATCATATATGAACGCCGATGAAAAAAATTGTTGCCCTGATAGCACTCCTTGCCGCATTTCCACCACTATCAACAGATATGTACCTGGCAGCAATCCCATTATTAGTCAAACAATGGGAACAACCACTGACAACTGTTAATCTCACCCTTGTCTGTTTTTTTGTTACCTATTGTCTTTTCCTATTAATCTACGGGCCGCTTTCTGATCGATTTGGCAGGCGCCCTCCCCTGCTCGTTGGTCTCATCCTGTATACCTTCGCAAGTCTACTCTGTGCAGTTGCAGACACTATATCTATTCTCATCATTGCCAGAACACTGCAGGGGGCCGGAGCTGCTGCGGCTTCATCAATAGCCTTTGCAATCTGTAAGGACCTGTTTACCGGTCGTATTCGTCAACGTATTTTTCTGCAACTCGGTGTTATTGTTGCGGCAGCACCAATGATTGCACCGATAATAGGTGGCTGGATTATTGCCTCACTCTCATGGAGATGGGTGTTTTTTCTTCAGTCACTGCTCGGTATAATTTCGGGTATCGGGGTCCTCTTAATGGAGGAATCCTCTAAATCATTTAATACCGAGGGATTGGGCAGGGTCTTTAAAAGTTACCTGAGACTGATGGCCAACAAAACATTTATCTTTCTCACCATTGGTTTTGCTTTCCTGGGTTTTCCATTTTTTGCCTTTATCGGCTGCTCGTCTGATATTTTTATTTCACGGCTGGGCTATAATGAAAAAGAGTTTGGCTACTTTTTTTCACTCAATTCTTTTGCATTCATGATTGCCCCTTTTATCTTCTCAAAAATGTCGAAATATTTTTCTCTAAAACAACTGCTTTCAGTCAGCTTTATCGGAGTATTAGTGTCTTCTCTGGTCATGACAACCACAATGATACCGCTACCGTATCGCCTTATTATTCCGATGTGGCTCCTTACCTTTTTCTTCGCCTTTGGGCGCCCACCAAGTAACAACCTGCTCCTTGAACAGGTTGAGCAAGATGTGGGGGCAGCCTCCTCACTTATGGTGTTCTTCTATTTTATGACCGGTTCAATTTCCATGTGGATTATTTCTCAGGACTGGCATGACAAAATTGTTATCATGGGCTGGCTGGGCACGATATCTGCGTCCATTACAATCCTGTTCTGGCTGGTGATTAATCGCTTTTTAACGATAAAACTTCCCTGAGATCCGCTTGACAGGATCAGACGCAAAAATTTGGTAAGAACTGAACGTTATACGGAGAACGGATAATTGATTCCCGGATGATGTCTATAACCAACAAGCTCAAAGTCATCTGGAGTCACCCACGTCTCCAGATCTTCCAGACTCGTGATATCAGGATTTATCTCCAGCTTTGGCAAGGGATATGGCTGCCGAGTCATCTGTACATCGCGCAGCATTTCAATTTGATCTTCATAAACATGCACGTTAACAATCTTGTGATATGCTTTTGCCGGCTTGAGTCCGGTAATTTGAGCCATGATCATCAACAGCCAGCCAACCTGAACCTGATTGAAACCGTGACCCAGGGGAAGATCGTCTGAGCGTTGATATGACGTCAGAAATAATTTATCTCCAAGTTTACTGAACGTGTGGGTATGCATACATGCATTCAGGCAGGCACGGTCACGTTCACCTGGATTCATAAAGGTCATGATTTCGCAGCGGTTATCGATTCCGTTCCTGAGATCGTTATAAACATTGAGCAACTGGTCAATTGATTTATTTTCCGGGTTTCGCCAGTCCCGGCCCTGGGCTCCATAACAGCGCCCCATATCGTCGGTACCTTTCCTGAACGGATTGGCAAGCCAGTCTTCATTTTCATTGGCATTCTCATTCCAGGTATTACATCCAATAGACCTGAATTCAGCTGCACTTGTATATCCTCTGAGGTATCCAAGCATTTCGGCAATTGCAGCCTTCCAGAAGAGTTTTTTTGTTGTTAATACCGGAAGCGTTCCATCACTGACATCATATACCA
This sequence comes from uncultured delta proteobacterium, assembly GCA_963776075.1. Classification (GTDB taxonomy): domain Bacteria; phylum Desulfobacterota; class Desulfobulbia; order Desulfobulbales; family Desulfocapsaceae; genus MADRE3. Next base: position 255,903 of record CAVZLG010000006.1, on the reverse strand, counting down.
GGTCGGCATTAATAATGGTTAAACAACGTTTACCGGTTCGGCTGTTTTCCACCCATTCTCCGTCGTCTATTAGTCGCTGACAAAGCTCAAGATATTCTTTCATTTTATAGGTATATATTTAAAAATTATTCTCTCTACCAGACATGTGTCTCCGGCTCCTCAACCATAATTCAGAACGATGATGATGGAAGGTGAATCGTCCATGTGACCACACTATAATAACTGAAAATCAGGATTCCAGCAGAAACTGTATAGTGTTTTGGTCCGGTGAAATACAATACGGGGAAGCCTCATTTATGAAGCATAAAGGCTTGTAATCACATGCGCTCAAACATTACAGCCCTCTTCAGTTAAGACCGAATTATCCAGCTCGTTTCAGGGTTGCAGTAAAGATTCCCGCACCTACGAGGGCAACACCTCCTGAACGGTTAAGCCATTTACGCACGCCCTGCTTGCCAACAAGGTTGCAGGCATTGCCTCCAAACAAACCGTAAAGACCAGCATTCAGCCCTGCCAGTGCGAGAAATGTTCCCCCAAGGAGGAAAAACTGCAGGAAAACAGGTTCCTGATAATTGATGAACTGTGGGAAAAAGGCGATAAAAAAGGCAATACTTTTGGGGTTCAACGCAGTGACAGTAAACGAACTTCTGAAAAGCGACATTGAATTTTTGCTGACATTGTGGCCCTGGATCGAAATATCCTCCGGGCTAAACAGCCACATCCTGAGGCCAAGGTAAACCAGATAAACCGCGCCAACTATCTTGAACAGTGAGAAGAATACTGCTGAGGCTGACAATATGGCACCGAGGCCCAACAGTGAAAACGTCATTGCCGTTAAGTCACCAAGCACTACTCCCATAACCAGCGGGAGGACAGATTTAGGCCCGTGGTTAATAGATTGGCCAATAACCAGAATAATGGTGGGTCCGGGAATAATCAGGATGATTATCGAAGCGAGAACGAAAGGAATCCATAAATCCATCTGTTTACATCTCCATAGCCTGGTGTTAACGAGATGCTATTTATTACAGCAAATTTATAAATATTGAAAATTCTTTGTTCAAATAATGATAATACTATTTGTGAACCTTATCAGTAAATTCTTCAAACCTTCTGTATTCATCTCCTCTTAACGATGCTGAATAGTGATTGCTTACCAGATGATACGGACAGACAACAGGATCACCTTTACCCGCCAGAAAACGTATTATGGAAAAAGGAGGTGCTTTTTACAGGGATTTTTATGTAATATTATCAATCCAAAAGTCGCTTTTTTTTTGTAGCTTTTCTCTCGTAATTTGTTGGCAAGAACAACTCCCATCCTAGTTTTCAGATGATTGTTGGTTTTTTTGCCGGAACCATTGGCAGTTGGTTGAAAAAGAAAAAAAGTGTAGAGAATAGAATCAGGATCGGATCGGTAACTGTTTTAATTTTCCTTGGTCTTCAATTACTGATACCGCATAGAAGATAAAGCTGTTATTTATAAATGTTTGTACAATTACTTCGAGCCAGAACATACAAGAGGAGACGCCCTAACATGTCACACGTACCAAGCAGAGATGAAGCCTTCCAGTTACTCAAAAAATACAATAAATCAGAAAGTCTTCTTAAACATGGTCTAGCAGTAGAAGGAGTGATGCGCTATTTTGCCAGGAAAAGAAATGCAGACGAGGAGCAATGGGGAATTATCGGTTTAATCCACGATCTCGATTACGAGCAATATCCTGATCAGCACTGCATCAAAACCGAAGAGATTTTAAAGGAAAATGACTGGCCTGAAGATTATATTCGAGCGGTCGTGAGTCATGGCTGGGGAATCTGTAGTGATGTTGAACCCCAAAGTGAAATGGAAAAAGTTCTTTTTGCCATTGATGAATTGACTGGTCTCGTCACCACAACTGCACTCGTACGACCATCGAAAAGTGTCCTTGATATGAAACCAAAGTCTGTTAAAAAAAAGTGGAAGGATAAACGCTTTGCCGCAGGTGTAGATCGATCAATTATTGAAAAGGGAGCTGAAATGCTTGATGTACAAATCTCTGACCTGATTCTTGATACCATCATGGGCATGCGTGAAGTTGCAGAAGAGATAGGTTTGAAAGGAACTGTTAATTCCTGATTTTATTGAGCCTCAACTGATTGCAGAGATATATTCATGACAATTATTCCACTACTTCCCCCTGATCTCAAGAGCAGAGAGATCTATCTTAACAGTAGAACACTTCCTGTTAACTATATGGCAGATTTTTCTCTCATGGGTTTTATTGTTGACAGTTACACAGAGGCGTGCGAGCTCCTCCAGTCAGAAGGCTATCGGCTTACCCGGCATCAATACGGATCTGAACTGACGATCGAAGGACCAGCGCAGATCGCAGAAATCAATAGTGTTCTGAGTTCAAAAAAAATTATCTGTACGTTTTCAGATATTGCCGACACCCTGTACCAGGCTTGATGAGGTTTTAGACACCCGGAGGGACGTCACGACCAAAACTGAGACCACTATCCTGCCAAACTCCAGACAATTTTAAAATTGAGGTAATGATTTGATTATCCCGGAAGAACTCCAGAACAAAGATGACTACAAAGCATGTGTTGATTTCCATGGTCATACCTGCATGGGACTGACGCTTGGGTATTTGGCCGCAAAGCTTGGCATGCAGTATCTTGCAGAACATCGGGCACTTGATGAAGAACTGGTCTGTATCAGTGAAACCGATGCCTGCTGCTGCGATGCAATCCAGGTTCTGACAGGCTGCACGTTTGGTAAAGGTAATTTTATCTATAAAGATATTGGTAAGATGGCTTTCACCTTTATCAGTAGGACAAGCAGTATCGGTGTTCGTCTGTCAATGAATCCGGGCATCATGGATGCTCCTGAAAAAGAGCATATTCTTCTCAATAAAATTCGAGCTCAGAGTGCCTCAGCCGATGAGATCAGAGAATATGAACAACTGCATGAAAATCGATCCAGGAACCTTTTTAAAAGAGGACCCTCCGCATTTTTCTCAATGCAAGAGCTGAACGTAAAAATGCCCCAAAAAGCCAGAATGGCTCCTTCGCAGCTCTGCGACGCATGTAAAGAACCTGTTATGGAAACGAAATTACAGGATATCGGCGGAGAAAAAATATGTCGAAGTTGTCAGAGCCTCGACAGCTAGATCTTGAAGGTCAGAAATATGAAAATTGATAATTTAAGCAAAGTAACCTTTGAAATTGAAATCAACAGCGATACTGGTAATCTAATCAATGACCAGAAAAGTCCTCTTCGTTTTGATTTTATCTTCGGCGTATCAAGTTCCGGATTGAGTTCATTTGAGCGGGAAGTTTATAAAAAATCTGAGGGTGACACCATCTCCATCTCAGTACCCGGTCCCTTGGCTCCCGAATACTTTGGCCACGCCTACCACCGCATATACCAGTTGATGAAATTCGGCATTGTTCCAGAAGTCTTCGATTTAAAAGTAAGGATTATTGCTGTTCAGCAGAGTGAAGAAAGAGAGGTCATCAAAGCTATGTCTCAATCTATCGGTCACAGTTGTGGCGGTGGCGGTTGTGATTGCGGCTGTAGTTAATCAAATACTTTGTAGTCACTGTTCAGTCGCTCAAGATAGTAGACCAGCGTTAACCAGACAACGAACGCTATGTTTTTGACTCTGCTTACAATTTTCAGCTCATCATTTGTTCTGGCTCTTTCCGGGGCTCTTATGCCGGGTCCTGTTCTGACAGTCACTGTCAGCGAGAGTGTTCGCCGTGGTGCGATTGTCGGACCCCTGATAATTTTAGGTCATGGAATCCTCGAGCTCATTCTGATATTTGCTCTTCTTGCCGGTCTTGCCCCTCTGTTTACCAGAAATGAAGTGTTTGTCATCATTTCACTATCAGGTGGTGGCATCCTTCTCTGGATGAGCTACACCATGCTTCGCAATGTTCCGGACATGAAACTCGATTTGAGTGCTACGGACGAAAAGCCTCGTAATCTTGTACTGGCCGGGATACTACTCAGTATAGCCAACCCCTACTGGACCATATGGTGGGCAACGATCGGTATTGGATATATCGTCTACTCAATCAATTATGGAATCTCGGGAATTATTGCTTTTTATACCGGACATATTCTTGCAGATCTCGCCTGGTACAGCATAATCTCATATGGCATAGCCAAAGGCCGGAACTTTTTCACCGATGTGTTTTACCGAAGATTGATCGCCTTCTGCGCCAGTTTTCTGCTGCTATTCTCTTTTTATTTTTTCTATAGTGGTATTGAAAAAATGGTCTGATCCTGCCTGCTATTTGTTTCATATCTAATTAATATCATATAGTTAAACATACCTTTTACTGGTCCCAGATTGTTACCCGGGAAGGCAAGCAGAAAGAGACCGTCGGCACGCACTGGCCAATGTCACTGGCTTTCAACAAGCCGGAACACGGCAAGACGCTCTTTTATTTTTCATACCATCAGCAGGTATATACCGAAAACGGCAATGATCGCACCTGAAAATGATCTGATTGAGACATGTTCTTTGTGAATAAAAATTGCAAAGGGGATGATGAAAACAGGAACCAGCGACAAGAATGTCGCCGCAATACCTGTTGCCAGATAGTGAAGTACCAGCAAAGATAGTGAAACTCCAATGAAGGGTCCAAGAAAAGAACCAACTGCGGTGTAAGCGACCGCTCTTCTATTTTTAAGTGCATTCAAAACGTCCTGCCATTTCCCGGTAAAAGAAAAGTAGAGAACAAAACAGATGAAGGCGGCTATCGCCCTTATTTCAGTTGCAGCAAAAGCATCGAGGTAGCCTGACTCGGTCTGCATACCTGCCTTACTCAAGGTATACCCGACAGCCTGGCCAAGCATTGCAAGTATCCCATACAAGACTCCAACCCAGGAAACTCTTTCATTAATCAGTTTTCGTGCTGGAGAAATCGTTGATTTTTTTTCAAGGATGACCATGCAGACCCCAGAGAGCGTGACAAAAATTCCCATCCATTGATGTAATGCATAATGCTCTTTCAGAAACAGCCAGCCAATGATTGCAGTGGCAGGGGCAGCGAGGCTTTGAATCAACATTGCAACGCGCGGTCCGAGCTCAACAAAGGCCTTAAAAAGGAAAATATCACCGATAAAAAATCCAACAATACCTGACAAACTCAACAGCAACCAGCCATGGAAAGGAAAATTCGTTGGTACAACGGAGCCATCTCGGAAAAATAAAAAGATACTGAACAGGAGAAGTGCGAGACCAACCCTGATAATGTTTACCGGAATCGCTCCCGCCATTTTTGAGGCAGAACTAAAAAATTGAACGCTTATCGTCCAGCAAAGCACGGTTGCAATGGCGATAAGCTCTCCGGTAAACACAATAAAATCTCCAGGAAAAACTGGGGCAATTATCGGAGCACAACACTGACTATAAAATGTCGTATTCTGAAAAATGACCTCATCAATATTTAACGATAATTATTTATAGAGGTTTAAGATGAAAGAGCATATATACAAAAGCAAATGTAAAGTAACAACCTGAAACAGGTAATTGCCACTATCCCCTTATGGTAAATATTCAGTCAGTTAGTATTCGCTCTCACGGTTAAAACGATGACAAGTACCCAACAATTTCAGATTCGAAAGGCAAGAATCCAAGATCTCGAGGACATAACCTCTATAGAACGTGAGGCATACGGCACATGTAGCTACGACTACGTCGTTTTACGTCAATTTGTCGATGTTTCACCAAGCTTGTTTCTGGTCGCGGAGGCGACTTCTATTCTTGGTTATGTTGTTGGAATGGTTTCTGCCGACGCCCCCAGCGAGTGCAGTTGGGTACTCTCCCTGGTTGTTTCATCCTCGAGCAGAAAACAGGGAGTCGGCTCCAGACTTGCACAGGCGCTCATTTCCAGATTTTCCGATCTCAACGTTAAATCGATATATTTAACAGTTGCACCCACCAATGCCGGTGCCCAAAAATTATATACCAATCTGGGATTTTCTTATGAGAAACGAGTAATCGACTACTTTGGGCCTGAAGAGGATCGACTTATTTTTCAAAAACATCTTAACAGCGCCCAATCATCCAGTATCGGTTTCGAAAAAACAAACGTCATGTTCGACAATGCAGGAGATATAACTGAATTTTTAAACAAACGGGTACATCAGTACTATTGGAAGGACGATCTTAATTGCGCAACAGTTGTGCTGAAAAATTTGTCCGAAACGTTTGGAGTTCCTCTCGACCAGCAGGTCCTGGATGCTGCACTTGGAATGCATGGAGCTGGGGGGTACCGGGCACAATGTGGTCTTGTTGAAGGAACGCTGCTTTTCATCGGAATATTCGGCAGAAAACGTAACATTTCTGATAAAAAAATTATTGAGCTCTGCCGAATGTTTGCTGAAACATTTGAGGATGAATTAACCAGCCTTCTCTGTCGTAAATTGCGCCCAGAGGGGTTCTCGATTGATAACCCTCCTCACCTCTGCGAGAGTTTAACAATTCGAGCAAACGCGCTATCCATTTCATTTATAAAGGAGAAGGTGCTCAAGGAAATATAATAAAAAAATCCGGCTAAATAGTCAGTCTCCAATCATTCTGCCAAGGTGATCAGAGACATCAGTATTTCCTGTTATACTCATTGATTCTTTCAAAGATTTCAGCACTTCTCTGATAATCCCTGTTTTTGTTTTCTGAGAAAGAAGTTGTATTTCAGCAGTTTTAATATCGACCACTATCTCCTCAATATTTTGATACGTACTATCTTTCCCGGTAACGCATGCCTTGATCTTTGCAAGCGTGTCCTCAACAGCTTCGCGACCTTTATCAGAGAGAATTCTGTCATCACCCAATCTCCAGACATTTGTCTCCGATGAACCCACAGGGGTAATATTCAACTCCTTTAACCCTTCTGAAGTTATACTTATTCCGCCAGACAATGAGACGAGTTCTGCATAACCGTCCACTATCAGTTCCTCGGCAATTGCTCCCGCATTGCTCTTTTCAAGCCCAAGGGCAACACCAATATCATACATTGAGACCTGCTGCGAGATATCGCCGTCTGTCATATTGTAAAGTTCAGTTAGAAAATGTCGTACTTCATGTTCTTCAATACTCATATCAGGTCCTTATAGAGATATTATTTTACTGCCCATAACCATTCATACGCTTTTATTACATCTAACGACAGGCCTTTGTAACAGAAAGCAAAATCTTCCTCAGGCAATTCACCGATAAACACGGCCATTATGTTTTAACCAGCCACCAATATGTTTATTTTTAGGATCATGGTGAGTCCAGTGAATAACGCCCCCTTTTTCATTCCATTCATATTCACCATAAAAAGCGACCTGGTCCCCGATTTTAATGGTATCAATTCGAGGTGCCAGGTCTATATTATGAGAAACCAGTACCGTGATACCAGTTGGCAGAGTCAGAATGAATTTCTGGTGTCGGCTCCCCTTCAGGTCATCTCTCAGGATGGCCTTGACAGTCCCATCTCCTTCAACCTGTATATTACTGATTCTATTCTCAAACAGATGACTGATATTACCAGACGAGCCGGTAGACTCCTGGACAGGTTTTTCGAAAAACCAGTCATTTCTATCAACAAAAACGTAGAGTCCGAGTAACACCGTTAAAACAAGAATTATTGTCTGTCTCATCGTTCCGTCTATAGGTTATACCGCATAAAAAAAACAGTAATGAGTAAGTTGTAGTCTTCAGTAGAAACGCTGCTCCGCTCTCTTTATTAATAGTTTTTCACAGCTATCTTTTTTGAATTATGATTAACTGGCAGCTGTTGTTCAGATCAAAATACCAGCCAGAGAATATCATACCACAATCATATCGTCTTTCTTCGTTTAATATCACTATGCAAAGAGATTATACAGTTTCCATTGGGCGTGAACTCAAAATAAGCCCATTGCAGGTAAAAGAAGTCAGCCGGTTGCTGGATGACGGGGCTACTATTCCATTCATAGCGCGCTACCGTAAAGAGGCAACAGGCTCACTTGATGAAGTTGTAATACTGGCTATCAAGAACCTCACAGACAAACTGACAGAGGTAGACACCCGTCGGGATGCAATTATTACCTCTTTGGAAAAAAACAATCTGCTCTCTGATGAATTGCTGAAAAACCTGCATAACGCCAACACACTATGCCTTCTTGAAGACCTGTACCTGCCATATCGCCCCAAAAGAAGAACACGCGCTGCCATTGCCAGAGAGCGAGGTCTCGCAGCCCTTGCAGAACAATTATTTAAGCAAGCGAATGCGACAATCAAGATAGAAAATTTTCTTTCCAGAGAAAACAGCATTGATACAACAGAAGATGCACTGGCAGGAGCCAGAGATATAATTGCGGAAATGATCAGTGAAGATCAGCAAACACGTTCAGAGCTGCGGTCAATTTTCAAAAAACAGGGAATAATCAGCTCACGTGTTGTTGCAAAAAACAGAGATAAAGCGCTCAAGTTCAGTGACTATTTCGACTGGCAGGAACCTGTCTCACGAATTGCAGGTCATCGTTTACTTGCACTATATCGAGGCGAATCTCTTGACTTGCTTCGGCTATCTGTCAAGCCGGAAGATGAAGTATCGTTAAAATACCTTTTTCGACGTCATCTAAAACACTCACCCTATAACGATCAAATTAAAATCGCCATTGAAGATGGTTATAAACGCCTTCTTGCCCCTTCTCTTGGAAATGATCTGAGAAAGGAACTCAAAACCGAGGCAGACAGAGAGGCGATAGAAGTATTTTCAACAAATCTGAGAGAACTGCTGCTTTCGTCTCCACTTGGAGAAAAAAGTGTCCTCGCCCTGGATCCGGGTTATCGAACAGGAGCAAAACTCGTCTGTCTGGACCCTCATGGCCAGTTTCTCCATACCACGACAATCTATCCGACCCATAACAAAGAACAACAGAGTCGGGCCGCTGAAACGGTGATTGGCCTCGTTAAAAAATATGACATTCAAGCCATCGCCATAGGTAATGGCACCGCCAGCCGAGAAACTGAACAATTCATTAGAAAACTTGAGCTGATCAACCAACCGATAATTACACTGGTAAACGAGGATGGAGCTTCAATTTATTCTGCTTCAGAAACAGCACGAGATGAGTTCCCTCACCTTGATATTACGGTGCGGGGCGCAATATCCATCGGCAGAAGGCTTCAGGACCCGCTGGCTGAACTGGTTAAAATTGATCCTAAATCAATCGGTGTTGGCCAATATCAGCATGATGTTGACCAGGCTGCTCTAAAGACCAGTCTTGATGAAGTAATAACAAGCTGTGTGAACGGAGTCGGTGTTGAACTGAATAGTGCCAGTGCAGAGCTGCTGTCGCATGTCTCAGGGCTTGGACCCGCTCTTGCTCATAACATTGTTTGCTGGAGGAATAGCAATGGACCTTTTAAAAACAGAAATGAGTTACTGAAAGTACCCAGACTTGGCGCAAAAGCCTTTGAACTGGCTGCCGGCTTTTTAAGGATTCGGAACTCCCATAACCCTCTTGATTCAAGCGGAGTTCATCCAGAACGCTATGGACTGGTAAATACCATTGCGGACGATCTCGGCACAACAGTGAGCTCTTTAATTCAGTCAAAGGATCTGAGAAATAAAATCCGGATAGATAATTATATCTCTTCTGATATTGGTAGGCCAACGCTTGAGGATATCATGGCCGAGCTCGACAAGCCCGGAAGAGATCCACGCACCGTTTTTCAGGAATTCGCCTATGCTGAGACTATTCATTCTATCGAAGACATCCAGCCAGGAATGAAATTACCTGCCATTATTACCAATGTTACAAAATTTGGTGCTTTTGCAGATATCGGCATCCACCAGGATGGACTCATACATATAAGTCAGCTTGCAGATCGATTTATTCGCGACCCATCCGAGGTTGTAAAGGTAAGACAGCAGGTTAGTGTCCGGGTTTTAGAAGTAGACGTTGTGCGAAAGAGAATCAGCTTGTCGATGAAACCTGAATAACCCATTCACATCGCTCATTGTCAAAAACCAGACTCGGAATTAGGTGGCTCAGCAGGACTACGATTGCTGCCGCTGCTCTTTAAAAATGGGCGGATATAAGCAGGAAACTGTGAAAAACCGGAAGCAACCGTATGAAATTCATAATCGTTTCGAAAATAGTTTGAGTTCATCGCTACTCATTGGTTTTCAAGGTGAGGAAATTCATCCAGCATGTGAGGAAGCTGCGTTGCCGCCACCAACTCGTTTTGAAAGTCTTCTTCGAGGGTAAGCTCCAGGTACGAAACTTTACGGCAGAGCTGATCGGCTTCTTTGCGTTTGTCGATATTCAAAAGAGCTGCCCGGCATCCATCACCGGCCGCATTACCGACACCGATAACTGTTTCTGGTGGACAATCGGGAACAAGACCGATCACGCGAGCCAGGTTTTTATCTATGTGGGTTCCGAAAGCTCCGGCAATTTTGATACACTCAACCTGGGTAATACCCATATGCTTCATCATCAGTTTGCAGCCGGTATAAATTGACGCCTTCGCCATCTGAATCTGGCGGACATCTTTTTGGGTAACGACTATATCCTGGCCGATACTTGTCTCATTTGACCAGGCCAGGACAAATTCTTTTATCCCGGTTTCAGGGTTTTCGCGAAAACGATTTGATTCTTGAGCCCTGGTGCTGAATGCGCCGCCCTTGGACACAATTCCTGAAAGAAACAGCTGAGCGACAACGTCGAGTATGCCTGATCCGCATATCCCCCTGGTGTTCATCTCCTCCGGTTTTGAGTATTGCTTCCACGCTTTTCGACCGATTACCCTGTAATCCACTTCAAGGGTCTCCGGGTCTATCTTGACCCGCTCGATTGCACCCGGGGCCGCACGCATACCGTGCTCAATCTGCGCTCCCTCCAATGCCGGCCCTGTGGCACAGGAGGAGCAGAGTAATTTACCTTTGTTGCTGAGTACCAGTTCACCATTGGTCCCGATGTCAATGATCAGCTGTGTCCGGGGTGAATCCTCTGTCACTTCTGCAAGCATCACCCCAATGGTGTCTCCACCGACATAACCGGCAATACTGGGGAGGAATAAAATATGTGCCGACGGATTCACCTGAACCCCCAAATCCCTGCACTTAAGATTGAGTGAGTGATGGATTGAAGGGGTAAACGGTATTTCACCGAGAGGGCTCGGATCCAGCTGGAGCAGGATGTGATGCATTGCCGTATTGGAACAGACGGCGACATCGACAATATCCTCTCTGGTAATTGTGCTGCCCCGGTCATCTCTTGCAGCTTGTTCCTCATCATTGAAAGCATGATTCACCGCCTCATCTATCAACCCATTAATCGCCTCTATAACATCTGAACTCATCCTGGCCAGTCCCCCCGGGTTTCCCATATGATAAGAAATCCGAGACACAACATCTTCACCGTATTTCACCTGTGGATTCATCGTGGAAAAGGTTTCAACTACTTTCCCGGTCGCGAGGTCACAGAGATACCCGGCAATCGTTGTAGTGCCGATATCAAAGGCAATGCCGTAACCACTGGTGTTACGACCTGGCCTGACACGGATGATCTCTTTATCCATCCAGATACTGAGTGTAATTTCCCAATTGCCTGCTCGCAGGGCTTGGGAGAGATTTCTCAATGCATGGATATCGAATTGAAGATTCTGAAGACCGTAGGCATCGGCAAGTGCCTGTTGAACCCGTTCCGCATCTGCCATACCGTCAGCAAGCGTCGGTTCGTCGACTTTGATACAGTATTGCTTCACCCCCGGGTTCAGTTCTATATCGATTTCTCGAGCAGCCTTGCTGACAACCTGCTTACCAGCCCGGGATGATTCAGGAACATAAATTAACAAGTCTCCATGCACCGTGGCGCTACAACCAAGTCTGTACCCTTCCCTGATTTCACCCCTGGTCAGAATCTCTTCTTCACCAATTTCGAGTGGCCCGGCATGATCAGGGCTGGAACGAATACCAAACTTCTCGAACTGACCATCTTCAACCAGAACTTTGCATTTTCCGCACACCTGGTGTTCTCCGCACGGTGCTTCGACATCCACTCCCAATAGACGCGATGCTTCAATTATCGTACACCCCGTGGGAACCTGTCCTCGCCTGCCGGCTGGCTGGAAGATTATCATTGCCGTTTTCTGTTCCATTCTTACACCTTAATTTACCTGAAAAACCTGCTAGACCTTCATATTTCATGGAAAAACAACAAAAATCATTAATATTTAAATAATAGCAGATAGTTATTCAGTATTTATGGAATTATGCCGATGACACAGTTTGTACCCTTTAGAATCAATGATGAAAAGACAGAATTTCCACCCTTCGGGCGAGTAGATACGGCCTGCTATCCCGTGTCACTTTTGGGAAAGACATATTACTTATATAGCCTTCCCCAAGTCTCCTTGGCTAGCAGGCCGTATCTACTCGTGAAACATTATGTCTAACCAGAGTATTTTTTCATAAGTAATAGCTGTGATCACTGACCCTTATCACAGATGTCAGGTCAATATTCCCATTCATGCTTGATCCGGCTTATGACTCAAAGCTCACATCCTTGAGTTGCGTAACTGCCAACGCTCTTATCTCCTCAAGGGCTTTCTGAACGTTTTCTTCCAGCGGTTCAACCTGATGCTCCTGCAATATCATTTGGGCCTTTTCTATGGCACGCGCTCCAAGTGAGTTCTTGCCGGTGGACTTCCAGTACTCCAATGGGAACCTGTTCATCAGATCCGTTTGCCAATGTTCTTTCCTGAAATTCTTCACAGTGTGGGGGGTCGTGATAAACTGGCCTTGGGGCCCGACTTTCCGTATGACATCCATACCAATATCGCCATCGTCGATACTAAATCCACGAATTACCCGCTTAACGTAACTGATTATCTCGGCACAGATGACGAGTGCAGCAGGATGCCCGATTAATCCCTGTCCCATGTAGCCAACGTCATGAATCAGGTTTGAACCGTCCTGGGCGGCTGCAAGCAGTGAAATACCCCACTCCATACCTGCCTGTTCATCGAGACAGTGTGCATCACTCACACCGGCGGTTCCCCATACAGGCAGGCCATAGTAGTGATAGAGGTCTGCACATGCTGAGATTGCCAATCGATATTCCGGACATCCATACACGCATGCTGCAGTCTTCATGTCGAGGGTCGAGGTACCAAAACCAGAAATAATAGGAGCTCCCTTCTGCCGCAACTGGTGCATGACCAATCCGGATAGTGCTTCTGCATTGCCAACGGTAATGGCACCGGCGAGGGTGACCGGAGCGGTCCCTCCCGACATCATGCCGGGCGTGTAGTTGACAGGAATAGAATTATCGGCACAATAGAAAAGTTTCTGGAGAGCACCTGAAGAGTGCGACAGTGGTGTCAGTGGCTCTGAGTAGTGAATATGGATTGGTTTTTCTCTTAATATCTCAGCGCCACCGACAACGGTAGCCGCCATCTGGTTGATGACGTCAATATCTTCACGACCTGCAGCGGTAAAAAAGATCGGCTTGACAGAATTTTCCAGCTGAGCCTTGAAAGAATCGACGTAGCCCATGTTTTGTGGTGCATCATAGGGAAGCGCATAGGATCCGAGAAAATCGATATCTTCCAGCGAATCAGCAATTTTTGCTGCGTTGGCGACATCCTTTAATTCAGAGTGCCGTAATTCGCCACTTTCAAGATCATAGGTGTGAACAAGGTCCGTTCCAAGACCGAAATGAACCCGGTTATTTTCAAGGCGCATCGCCTCTTTCCCTAGCCGGTTGTATATCGTAATTCTGGACGGTGCACTCCTGATACTTTCCTCTACCAGCCAGTTTGGAATCTGAACCATACTGTCAGCCTTCATCCGGCAGCCTGAATCACGCAACATCTGGCGAGCTTCTTCATTCATGACCTTGACCCCGACTGTTTCCAGTAATTCGAGGGTGGCACTGTGGAGACGTTTTATTTGAGCCTCGGTCAATATCCGAGATTGTGGAACACATTGTGATTTCAAACCGGAATACATTGTCTGCTCCTCTGGCAACTTGTCATGTTCGGGACCATTACAGAAAGGAAGGGCTCCAGGTACATCCAACAGAGGAGATCATCTTCTTCCCGGCCGGCATCTGAAAAAAAGCTCATTGCAACTTATTGATAATAAACAGTGAATCTGTTCAATCAAGATGCCTGCATCGATCAGATATCCTGTATATACAGATTAGGTATTTATTTTTTAATTAACATCATTTACCCTGTCAAGAGCTAAGATGAACGGAATTCATACGAAATCAATTGAGTATCGGTCATCGAAACCATGAGCCTTACTAACTGGTATGACTTATATTTTATTTGATTAATCTACCACGACCCCAACATCGAAGTAGTCCAAATGGCTCAAGATACTCCAGTATACGCAAACATAAAATGACAAGAAAACAACCCTCAAAAAAATCAGCTGGATACGGTCTCCCCAAGTATAAGAAGATCAAGACCTATATTCTTGATGGAATCGCTTCCCGAAGCTTCACCGATGCGCTGCCTTCTGAGAACAAGCTTGCTGATTTTTTTTCAGTAAGTCGGATGACTGCCAGAAAAGCGATGGATGAACTTGAGCGAGAAGGACACATCACCCGTGTTAACGGCAAGGGATCATTTGTAAAAAAGCAGAAACATTATTCTGGATTTTTTCGTGTCCGCCCCTTCAAATTGTGGGCACAGGATCTCAATGTTACACCATCAACCGAGGTACTTAAGGTCGGCGTCGTTGAAGCATCTGGCGAAGTGGCACGAGTTCTCGGATTTCCTGACCAGGTCACCCTGATAAAACGGCTCAATTTCTTCGATGATGTGCCGGTACGGTACGCCGTTCATTACCTGAGAACTGAAATTGCAGCCGGCATTCTGATGGATGACCTGGAAAATGAATCGATCTACGAATTGCTCGCAAACAAGTACCGGGTTGATCTCACCAGGATCTCGCAGGATCTCATGGCGGTCAGCCTCTCAAGAGAAGTAGCGGATATCTTCAACGTACAGACCGGCTATCCGGCATTTCATTTTAAACGAACAGAATTTTCAAATGATAAACCCGTCTGTTATGTCGAGTACTTCATGCGGGGTGAGACGTCTTTCAGGGATGTTTTCTCACCTAGACTCGACCGGTCGCTGCGCCATGAGTAACGCTCTGACATTTGACGTGTCAGGAAAACGGTTCCATTGCTGTCAGCAGGTTTACAATAACATAAAAAGAAACGACAAAGCACATCAAACAACAACTTAAACCTCAATATTACTGGCCAACACCTGGCGGTTCAGGATAGAGAATATTCTTGACAAGGTGAGAACCCTTATAATATATAACGACATAACCTGTATATACTGGTTGAAACTTCCAAATACCAACGATACAGGTAGTAATCATTACCGATTATATCCGTAAAATTTAAACACACAGGGTGGAGTTGACTTATGTCTCTGGAAAATTTATGTAAGCTGGTCGAAGATGGTGATGCCGAGGAAGCGAGCGCACTCACTGAAAAACTGTTAACCGAAGGTATTAACCCGCTGGAGATGATCGAGGCGCTGACTAAAACCATGGCGCACGTTGGAGAACTTTTCGCCAAGCTCGAAATCTTTCTTCCTGAAATCATGCTTTCCGGTGAGGCCCTGACTGCCTCTGTCGATGTGCTCGCCCCCTATCTGGAAGCATCCGGTGGACGCGAGATCAAAGGCAAGGTTGTTCTTGGTGTCGTCAAGGGCGATCTTCATGAAATCGGTAAAAACATCGTTAAACTGATTCTTGAAACCAACGGGTTCGTCGTCAAGGATCTTGGTTACAACGTCGACTCACTGACTTTTGTCAAAGAAGCTGAAGCAATGGAGGCTGATTTTATCGCATCGTCGTCCCTGATGACAACCACGATGCCACGTCAGCTGGAAATTATAGAAATTCTCAAATCAAAGGGAATTCGGGACGACTACAAAGTCGTCATCGGCGGTGCTCCGACGTCACAGATGTGGGCAGACAAGATCGGTGCAGACCTCTATTGCTATGACGCAAAATCAGCACCGGAACTGTTCTCTGAGTTGATAGCCAGCAAATAAACGCACCTGCCAAGACAGGTTATTGGTTACATTGAAACCCTGAAAAGACCGGGAGGTAATAAATGGCAACGCCATATCGTCACTGGGAAATAATTGATCGCGCACGCACCGGAAAATTTATGGATGAGGATGATTTCCTGCCGAAACATTTTTCTCCGACACTGAAAAAACTCATCAAGAAGTACGAAATCAAGTACGACCCCAAAACCCCCTGTCCCACCGACGACGGTATGGCTGATCGTATCTGGCAGGCGGCCTGGGATTTATTCAGAGAGGTCGGCTATTACAACACCGATTCCCATCGCATTATAGAAGTCACCGACGAAGACATCAAGGAGGCGCTCTATTTTGCAAAGCCTCAATACAGCGTCGGCAGCGGCAGAGACGAGCGCGTGATGAAACACCGATCCATTGAAGACCCTGAACCGCCGTTCTGTATCCTGAGTCCGGACATCACCGTGGATGAGAAATATCACCAGTCGATGTGTATGGCCTACCTGAAAGAGCCAATCCTTGACGGTCTCTGCGGCCCTATCCTGGAAGAAACGTTTGGTCACCTGATTGAATCGGGTGGCCCGACTGAAATATCCGGCTGTATTCAGCATATCCAGAACCAGAAGATGGCGGCACGACTGGTTGGACGCCCCGGCGTCTTCATGGTGGCCGTCGGTACAGCCGAACACGATTCCGGCCAGATTGCCGTCTCCGATAATGATTGGGGAGTACAAAAAACAGACGCCCGGCTTGTCGGCTCCTTGACCGAATTCAAGACTGCTGACACGCTGCTGAACCGCTCCCTGCACTACGCACAATACGGATCGTACACAGGTAATCTCACCGGGGCGATTTATGGAGGCTGGTGCGGCGGTTCAGAAGGTACTGCGGTAACCACCGTAGCCTATAGTCTTATCGGACTCGTTATTCACGGTGCCATGTTTAACCAGCATTTCCCCTTTCACCTCAATTACGGTTCAAACACAACCCGTGAACTGCTCTGGGCAATATCCATGTCAGGTCAGGCTCTGGCCAGAAACAGTAAGCTTGTCTACACCTCCAACGGATTTGCAAATGCCGGTCCAATGACCGAAATGCTCTTCCGTGAAACTGCCGCACATGCTTTGGTTTCTACCGTTACTAGCTGGAACCTGTGGGAAATGGCTTCCACACGCAACAAATATCGTAACCGTGCAACGCCACTTGAAGCTCGTTTGGGATGTGAAGTCGGCCATGCAGTTGCAGGACAAAAAATGACCAGGGAACAGGCAAACGATATCGCTATCCGGCTGCTGGAAAAATATGAGGACAATGCTGCAGATGCACCAATGGGCAGCGAGTACCACGAGTGTTATGATGCGGCAAAAGCCCTTCCGACCGATGAGCATCTTGACATGTTCCGTCGCATCAAGGATGAGATTGCCGAGATGGGTGTCGAGTTCCCCTACTAGCAGGATGACATACTCAGCCTGCGTGGTGCTGTTTTAAGGGTTTAAGATTTCATATTCATTCAGCCGGCGAGGTCTAGCCCATATTTCTCATGAACATTGTGTCAATTTTCTGAAACTGGTTTCTTTGTAACAGCTTGCCTCCCGTTCGCTTTGACGATAAATGTTACACAATGTTCACCAAAGGCCAGTAGATATGATCACATCTTCCGCGTCGCAACCCCAGTAAACATAGATTAATATAGTTCACAGGGGTGCTTCTTGAATATGTATTCATCTTTACTGGTGAGAAATCCGGGCTAGCGATCTCGTCGGTTGACAAAACGTAATTTTAAATTCAGCGGCTTGACTCTATGGCTAAAAATAAATTGCCTGACGATATTGAAGGCAACCATCAAACTCCATCCTCAGCGTGTTTTACCAGCGAGACAGCCGCGCAGCACTGCACCGGCCTGTCATCGGTTTTCAGTGAAGTATCCATCGAATCAGTAGCGCGATATTTTGGTGGTAATCGTTACACCCCTGATGAAAAGACAGCGGCCCGAATCCTTCGAGCCATTAACGTTGCCGCTGGTCTTGCAGCGCCCCAGGCAATTTACCACCTTTTCAAGGTTTCGCAGACAATCCCCGGAGAGCAGCTCATTCTTGAAAATGGTACGGTCATTAGTCTCCCGGACTGCCTGGAGGCATCTGGTGCCTGTTTAGTCGGGGTTGCGATCGGAACGCTTGGAGCCGGACTGGAGGGACATTGCAGGAGTCTTGCCGCCGACGGTGATATCTACCTGTCGACTCTGCTTGATGCAATCGGCACCACCATGCTTGATCTGGTCAGCGAGCGAATTTGTAAAGACATCGAAGAGCGGTGCAAACACACCGGTCTGAAAAGAGGCCCACGCTTTGCTCCCGGAATCGACGGCTACCCTCTTGAGAATCAGCGGGTGCTGTTCGAGCTGACAGACCATACATCCGCTGGAGTGTCACTCAACGCTTCATCTATTATGGTGCCTGCAAAATCAATCTCTTTCTTCCAGACATTAACCAAAACCTCCCATTCTGAAAAAGCAAAAAATAAGTGCAGTCAGTGCCGGTTGCCGAACTGTCAATTCCGTGTGATTTCAAGCCAAAAAGATTCTTGACGTGAAGCCCTATATACGACTAAATAGCGCTTTTATCCAAAATAATAATAGTGACTTGATTTCCCAGATTTGGATAGCAGGGGTAACGGAGAGAAGTACCGTATGAATGTTGTTATAATCGGTAATAGCGCAGCTGGCCTGAGTGGTCTTGAAGCGTTTCGAAAGCAGGATCAATCCTCTCTGGTTACCATAATTGCAAAAGAAGATCAGCGACCTTATTCCAAGGTGTTGCTCCCCTATTATTTGCGTGGAAAAGTCCCCTATGACCATCTTTTTATCAGGGACAAAGACTATTTCAACCGCCTCAAGGTCAATTGCGTCAAAGGCACGGTAATCAAGCTGCTGGTCGATCAACAATGCGTTCAGCTTGATGATGGCACTCTTCTGCCCTATGACAAACTACTGATCGCCAGTGGTTCATCTCCGATAAAACCACCAATACCTGGGCTTTCAGGCAAAGGAATTCATCATCTCTGGACCCTGGAGGATGTCAGACAGCTCAAAACCCATTTCCTCAAAGGCAAGCGCGTTGCTGTGCTTGGCTCAGGGTTTGTATCGCTGCAGGGTGCCTGCGCCGCTCTCAGCCAGGGACTCACCGTCTCGGTTATAGAGTTGGTGGAACGGATAATGTTGCGTGCCCTCGACGAAAAGGGGGCCGATATCCTGGCAGCACAAATGAAATCGAAGGGAGTTGACCTCAGGGTAAATACACTGACAACCCGGATAGAGAAAACTGAAGAGCAGAGACATCTTCTCCACTTTAAGGATGGTGGGCACCTGGAATCAGATTTCATCATTGTCGGAACCGGTGTACGGCCCAACATCGATTTTCTAGAGGGAACGGGAGTCAAAGTCGACGCAGGTATCCTTGTCAATGAACAGATGGAAAGTTCACAACCTGGAATTTATGCCGCCGGAGATGTCGCACAGGTCCCCTCATTTACTGGTGGGAGACCGGTTGTGCATGCTCTCTGGCCGACTGCAGTGGAAACGGGTACCATTGCAGGAGCGTGCATGGCATCAGGCAAAAACAGGTATAAAGGCAGCCTTAACATGAATGTCACCCAGATGTTTGATCTGACCGTGGCCTCAATGGGAGAATTTATCGGGGACGATGGCTGTGAGAACTGGATCGATACAAGCTTACCTGATCAACAGTATCTGAAAATTGTCCTGAAAGATGAAGTACCAATCGGTGCAACCTGCGTGGGAAGTGCTGATCTTGTAGCGACCCTTGGTATGTTGCGCCCCTTGATCAGGGAAAAAGTTCGACTTTCAGGCAAGCCGGAGATGCTTAAATCAATAATGGCACTAAATATCTCGCAGCACCATCAGGCATTTGTTAAATAGTACAGGCTGGTGCTGATAACAGACAATTCTTGGTTTGAATAGAAAGGAAGTGCCCATGCGTTTTATAACGATGGATGTTACAAAATGTGTCGTTTGCCGCAACTGTGAATACGCCTGTGCCTTTCGACAGACCGGAGACTTTAACAGGGCAGACTCAAATATCCGGGTCGAATATCATGACGATGTCAAAATCTGTCTTCCGCAGACCTGCATGCATTGCGACAACGCCTGGTGCCTTGAAATTTGTCCGGCAGCCGCTATATACAGAAACGAGTCAACCGGGGCCATCGAGATAATCAGTGACCGGTGTGCCGGATGCAAGATGTGTATCCTGGCATGTCCGTTTGGCAATATTCACTTTGATAAAATTAACCTGGTCAGTAGGAAGTGCAACCTCTGCCAGGGTGAACCAAACTGCGTTTCATTCTGCATTTCTGGGGCCCTGCAATATACCACAGACCAAAATTCCTACCAGAACAACCGGGAGATTTTCCAGCGCTTCATTGAAAACCTATCTTCAAATAATCATTAAACAATCCACAGGGTACGTCAAATAATTATGGGGGACTCCACCGGTAAAAAAGATCACTACACATCTTTGTGCAGGATGTGTGATAACCGCTGCGGTATTAATGTTTACGTTGAGGATGGTACCATCGTTGAAATTACCGGACTCAAGGAGCACAAGTGGAATCATGGGCGCTTGTGCGTCAAAGGGCGGCTTGCTGTAGACCTCGTCAATGCGCCGGACCGTATCAAAAAACCACTTAAACGTATCAACGGACAATTTGAAGAAATTTCCCTTGATCAGGCCTATGATGAGATCGCTGAAAAGATAAGGCAGGTTCAGGCAACCTGGGGTGAGCGGGCCATGAGTGTATGGAAAGGCGAAGCCCTGGGTTTCTTGACCCAGGAAGATCTATACCGCCGCTTTATCCATGCGATCGGTTCACCCAATTATTTCTCAAATGACTCTGCGTGCTATGTTGGCAGATGGCTTGGTTATGCGCTGGTGACCGGCGACTGGGCAACACAGGATTTTAACATTTCAAAATGTGCCGTCATCTGGGCAAGTAACCCGCCCTACTCCCAACCAAATCTCACCCAGTCCATACTTAACGGCAGAGAAAAGGGTGGAAAACTCATTGTTATTGACGTCAGGCTCTCAGCTATTGCCCGCCAGGCGGATGAGTTCGTACAGATCCTGCCCGGCACCGATGGGGCTCTTGCCCATGGCATTGCACGGCAATTGATCGAAGATGACACCATCGACCATACCTTCATAGATGATTTTACTATCGGCTTTACCTCCTATTCCCGCTATGTGAAACAATTTACTCCTGAGCGTGTAGAAAGGGAAACAGGAGTTCCGGCTTATACCGTAATTCATATTGCCCGGGAAATAGGCCGCTGTAGACCAAAGGTAAGCGTATATGCGGGAAACGGTCTGGAGCATCATGAAAACGGAATAAACAACATCAGGGCCATCGCTTGCCTTGATGGATTGCTTGGCAGTCTGGATCAGGAGGGTGGTAATTTTACCGCAGAAAAACCTGGATTGAAAGATCTGACGCTCTATAAAGACAAGCCGCTTCGCCATCTTGACCCCATTGGAGCAGACAGCTATCCTGTTCTGTATGATTTTCGCAAGGAATGTCACTCCATAAGTGCAATAGATACAATCCTGACGGGGAAACCGTACCCACTCAGGGGAATGATCCTGAGTGGGGCGAACCCGGCTCTTACAAACCCGAACAGCAAAAAGGTTATCAGGGCACTCAAAGCGCTCGATCTTTTCATCGTTCGTGATTTATTCATGACCGAGACGGCAGAGCTTGCCGACTATGTAATGCCGGCGGCGACATTCCTGGAACACTCGGAACTCCATTGCCACCCCATACACCAGATTATCAGCCTTTCAAAAGAGATTGTAACGTTCCCTGGTTGCGATAACGAATATATATTCCTCAAAAAACTTGCCGCCCGGCTTGGGGCTGGAAGCTCCTTTCCCTGGAAAGACAGAGAGACGCTGAATGGCTGGCTATTAGAAGGAACCGGTATCACCATCGAAAAACTGCTCGACCACCCGGAAGGGTATCAGTATAAACCCAGGCGATACCGGAAGTACCTGGAGGAAGGACTGCCGACACCTTCAGGAAAATTTGAATTCGCCTCACGCTATCTCAAAGATTATGGTTATCCTGAGCTGCCGGAATACATTCCACCGACATACATGAGTGCACCCAGTCCTGATTTTCCCTATATCTTGGTAACGGGGGCTAGAAAGGTATTTTACACCCATGGACGTAATCGTAATTTTAAACGGTGCAGGACTGCCATTCCGAACCCGGACATAGAAATGCATCCCGTGGACGCCAGGAAGATCGGAGTTGAAACCGGGGATATCGTCACCGTGACATCAACGGTCGGCTCTGTTGACATTCCGGTCAAAGTTGTCACTCCAGCCAATATCCTGCCCGGTGTAACGCAGGTTACTCACGGCTGGAAGGAAAGTAATATCAACCTACTTACGCCCGATGATCGAAATGATCCGATTGACGGATTTCCTCTGATGAAATCAGTTGAAATTAGCATTACCCCCAAAGTCAAGAGCTGACGCAGCTGTGGTGACGAGCGCACACCATCAATGCCAGAGTGAAAGAGGCCGTTAGATAGGCCGGTATTACCCGTCTGAACAGCTCACCGAAACACAGAAAAAACTGCCACTATCGGATTAAACTGTCAAAACGTATGATAAAAATCGGTAATTGCTAGAAAATCAAAATCAATAGAGTATACTTAACCCCGAAAGACGAATTCAATGACACCTGAGCGTGTACCGATCATTTTCACTCACAACGAATCCTGAAGGTTCTGAAGATGGATAATGGCCCAGCACAGAATACGCAACTCGTTTCAGACATATCGAAAACGCGTATTCCGGCTGTTTCACGCTTGCCTGTAAAGGATATCATTATCTACATTTTCGTGATGACAGGTATTATCTATGTGATCCTCCGCGGGGCCTCGGAACAGGGATATCACTGGCAATGGTACCGCGTTCCCCAGTATATATTCAGCTTTGAAGACGGTATATTTACCTTAGGACCGCTACTCCAAGGGTTGAAAATCACCTTACATATCACCTGGATCAGCATGATCCTGACCTATGTCATTGGCCTGGTTACTGCCCTGTTGCGCTTGTCAGATTCAATAGTTGGAAGGTTCGTAGCCCGTATATATCTCGAAGTTGCCAGGAACACACCACTTATCGTCCAGCTCTTCTTTGTCTATTTTGTCATCGCTCCGGTGCTCGGCATAGATAGACTATTTGCAGCCATCCTGGCATTGAGTCTCTTCGAAGGCGCATATGCATCAGAGATATATCGTTCCGGGATTGTATCGCTCCCCAAGGGTCAGTGGGAAGCTGCCCACAGTCTCGGGTTGACCGGATTCGATACCTACCGGAAAGTTATTCTTCCCCAGGCGATCAGAAGAGTGCTTCCGCCCCTGACGAGCCAGACAATTTCGCTCATCAAGGACTCTTCACTGGTCAGTGTTATTGCAGTATATGAAATGACCATGCAGGCCAATGCTCTGGTCGCTGAGACATTTTTAACGTTTGAACTCTATTTTACGATTGCAGGTATCTACCTTGTCATTACGGTCTTTCTCTCCCAGGTGGTTGCCCTTCTGGAGCGAAGATTCAGAGTACACCACTAATCAAATCCTGATCGGGTGAAACCAGATGAGTGAAAAACAGTTAGGCGACTATATCATCAATGTGAAAAATATAAGCAAAACCTTTCCTAACGGGGTTATTGCTCTGGATGATTTTTCCACCAATATTCGCCGGGCCGAGGTCGTTGTCGTCATCGGACCGTCCGGGTCAGGCAAGTCAACCTTTCTCAGGTGTTTAAACGGTCTTGAAGAAATTGACTCGGGAGAGATAATTTTTGACGGAATCCCGCTCGATGAAAACAAAAAAAACAGGCTGAAAATCCGTCGGGAAATGGGCATGGTATTCCAGGCATTCAACCTGTTCCCGCACATGACGGTCCTGCAAAATGTGATGCTCGCCCAGCAGCTGGTACGAAAAAGCTCCAAGCAGGTTTCAAGAGCAGTCTCAATGGAGTTGTTGGAGAAAGTTGGAATAGATGATAAAGTTGACTCCTATCCGATCCAGCTTTCAGGCGGCCAGCAGCAGCGGGTTGCCATTGCGCGGGCACTGGCCATGAAACCGAAGGTCATGCTTTTCGATGAAGCAACGAGCGCCCTTGACCCGGAAATGATAGGTGAAGTTCTCGATGTTATGAAAACACTTGCCAGGGAGGGCATGACCATGATCTGCGTAACCCACGAACTTGGGTTTGCTCAGGAGGTCAGCGACTGGGTAATATTTATGGATGAAGGACGGATTATAGAGGGAGGAACAGCAGACCATTTTTTTAATAATCCTCAAGAAGACAGAACAAAACTTTTCCTCAGTCAGATTTTATGACGGTTTAAACTCATTGAACAAGGAGGTGGTAACAGAATTTCGACCCGACCTGAAGATTGGAGATTAACAGTAAAACTATGGGAGATTGATATGAAACTTCGTTTAACCGGAATTATTATTGCTTTAACAGTGGCGCTGGCACTTTGTGTACCACCGGTTTTTGCGGCTTCGGACGTGCAAAAAGAGATCGCTGGCAACAGCACAATCGAAAAAATTCTTCGCAGTGGAAAACTCAGGGTCGGTATGTCCACATTTGTTCCCTGGGCCATGCAGTCCAAAACAGGAGAATGGGTGGGATTTGAAATCGATGTCGCCAAACGGCTGGCGAAAGATATGGGTGTTGAAGTTGAGTTCGTTCCAACCAAGTGGGAAGGTCTGATTCCATCACTGCTCACCGGAAAATTCGATCTTGTCATTGCAGGTATGACCGGAACTCCACAACGGGCGTTAAAAATCAATTTCACCCAGCCATATGATTTCACAGGAACCCAGATCTGCATCCACAAGGATTTTGCCGACAAAGTTAAAACCCCGATGGACCTGAATAACCCTGATTATGTAGTACTTTCCCGTGTTGGTGTCACTGCCGCTGAAACTGCAAAAAAACTCCTGCCAAAATCCCAGAAAAGGCTTTTCTCAGATAACGGCTCCATGGTCCAGGAATTACTGAATGGAAATGCAACCGCAATTATTCAATCGCTGCCGGAACCGGCGCAGCTCGTTGCCAAAAACCCTGAGACACTGGCTCTTCTACCGGGCACCCTCACCAAAGAACCCATCAGCATGGGCGTTCGCAAAGGAGATCCCGATACCCTGGCCTATCTTAACAACTGGATTGAGATCGTTCGGGCCGAAGGTTTTCTTGAAGAAAAAGTTAACTACTGGTGGAGAGGAATGGAATGGACCTCGCTTCTTGAGTAAGCGATATTAAACACAACCAGTTGATTGATGGTTGACAGATGTGGTGCCCTGCAGGCACCACATCTACTTTTCATTGCCTGCAGCAAATTTATCTGACTCTATGCCGACAAGATTCCGCCTGACCGTCACAGATTTAGTAATCGGTTCACTTCTTGTGCTCGCCTGTTTGTTCTTTGTCTACCGCATCAAGGTGGGTTTGAACTATAACTGGGCCTGGGAGTTGATCCCTCAATTCATTTTCCGGTTCGATGACAAGAGCGAAAGCTGGGTCTCCGGACTCTTGATGACTGGTTTTTACACGACCATCCGCCTGAGTTTCTGGGGGATCATTCTTGCTACCATCTTCGGTATCATCAGTGGTATTGCCAAGACCAGCAGCATACACTTTATCAGATGGCTTGCGACCACCTATGTGGAGACCATGCGCAATCTTCCGCCGCTGGTCATCATCTTTATTGCCTACTTTTTTGTCGGTGACCAGATACTGGCCCCTCTGGAGATTGACGATTGGGCATATTCTCTCTCACCAAGCGGGCAGGCCATCCTCTCGACACTGTTTGCAAAACCCGGATATCTCACGGCATTTCTGGCAGCCCTCGTCACCCTTGCAATATTTGAAGGTGCATATATAACTGAAATTGTCAGGGCTGGTATCGAATCGATCAGCCGGGGACAATGGGAAGCATCCCACGCCCTTGGGATGACCTGGTACCAGCAGATGAGGCATATCATAATGCCTCAAACCTTTCAGCGAATCATGCCACCGATGGCAGGTCAATTCATTTCACTGATAAAAGATTCCTCTATTGTCTCCGTCATATCCATTCAAGAACTCTGTTTTCAGGGAATTGAACTCATGACAAGTACATTGCACACTATAGAAATCTGGATCGTGGTTACCATTATGTATCTGGCCCTTACCCTGCCGTGCTCATTGCTTGTGGAGCGGCTTGAAAACCGCCTGAACCTGAGCCTGAGATAAGAACAATCAGAAAGGTAATGATTCCGGCACCAACCGAAATACGTCTATCATACTAAAATCATTTGATATATTTTTCACGATATTCCACTGTTTTTTTTATCATGGTGACTATAGTAGTAGACTGGTCGCAGCTACCTGAATATTGGTAACTAACGATTTTACTAATGCAGCCAGCAGACTGCTGCTGGCGCCTCACAAT
This sequence comes from uncultured delta proteobacterium, assembly GCA_963776075.1. Taxonomy (GTDB): domain Bacteria; phylum Desulfobacterota; class Desulfobulbia; order Desulfobulbales; family Desulfocapsaceae; genus MADRE3. The sequence continues at coordinate 229,296 of CAVZLG010000006.1, read as the reverse complement.
CTCAAATTTTATAAAGGCTATTTACGTACCTGGAGACCATAGATGGCGAAACAAAAATTTATTGATGCAGTAAGAGGAAAAAGAACCGAAGATGCACCATGGGTACCCTATGCCGGCGTTCATTGCGGATTTGTAATCAATGAGCCGGCAGACAAATACCTGCAGGATCCGGAGCTCCTCGCAAAAGGCCTTGTGGAGACAGCAAAAAAATACAAAGCTGACGGAATCCCGCTTGTTTTTGACCTCTCGGTTGAGGCCCACTCTCTCGGCTGTGACCTTGAATGGTGGGAAGATAACGTGCCATCTGTGTGCAGTCACCCCTGTGCTGACAAGACACCAACAGAAGCAGGTATCAACCTGCCAACCAGAGAATCAGGCCGCTGGCCTATACTCTTTGAAGCTGCCAGAATTGCCAAGCCGCAGCTTGACGAGTTGGACTGCGCTCTCATTGGCGCTATCTGTGGACCTCTTACCCTGGCCTCTCATCTGGCAGGAGTGCGAATATTCACAGATGTATACAAAAACAAAGAATTCGTTCACGAAGTCATTGACTGTGCTGGTAAAGCAGCGGCAACAGCTGCCCAGTTCTATATCGACATGGGTTGTGAAGTTATCGCCATTGTTGACCCCGTTGCATCACAGATTAAACCGGAGACTTTCAGGGAATTCGTCACTCCATACGTGAATGAAGCGACAAAGGTAATCAACGATGCCGGTTGTACGTCGAGTTTTTTCATTTGCGGCAACGCCACCAAAGTCCTGCGGGATGTCTGTGAGCTTGACACCCATGGTTTCGCCATTGACGAACAACTCAACATGAACTTCGTCCGCGACCTCGCCCGTGAATACGGCAAAGGATTTGGCGGTAACCTGAAACTGACCCTCGCACTCAGCCTGGGGCTTCTCTCCCCGCGGGACGATGCCCTGGTCAGCCTGGCAGCCGGCGGTAACATCGGGTTCACGTTCGCCCCCGGCTGAGACATGCCATACGATGTTCCGGTGGAACATGTACAGCAGGTCCTTGAAGCAAAAGAATGGTTCGATGAACATTATGCCAAATACCCGGAGTCCTGGTAGGAACCAGTCGTTAGGAGGATACGAATATGGCCGAAAGAATAACAATTGACGTCCTCACCCTGGACAGCGTTCAGTGTGCTGCCTGCGGTTATATGATGGAATCCATTGCCGCCCTGCCCGATGAAGTCCAATCGGTGATAGATTACCGGGAATGGTCTATTAAAACCAAGGAGGGAGTCGGAAAATTCACGGAATTGAAAGGCAAAGTTCTTCCCACGATCTGCATCGAAGGCGACCTCGTCTTTGAAAGCCTCATCCCTCAATATGAGGAGCTTATCGACGAAATGGTAAAACGTGCTCCTGCGACGTTGGTTGAAGGCCTCAAATCAGCTCGCCAGACCGGCTTTGATTTTTCCAAACTCAACGAAAATCTCAAGAAAGCCGGGGCCGGTCTGAAAACCAAAGTCGGGTGATTCAGTGAAGATTTTTATGGTTTAACTGGAAGCTGGCCGAGCAGCCGATTTCCAGTTTTTCATTTGAAGATAAAGCAGAGACATCATGAGTGAAAAGACCAGTGTACTCCTCATTACAGGTTTTCTCGGGAGTGGTAAGACAACATTCTTAAACAGAATCATCAATAGTTTTCCTCAAGAGTATAAACTCACCATCCTGATGAACGAGTTTGGCGAGATCGGTATAGATGGAACCCTTGTCGAGGGTGAAGATATCGACATGCTGGAGATAAGTCGTGGTTCCATTTTTTGTGTCTGTGTCAAGACCGATTTTATCAAAGGGCTGTACGAACTCAACTCCACAATCAAACCTGATCTACTGATTATCGAATCGACCGGTGTTGCCAACCCGTCTGATTTGAAACGTGACCTCAGACTGCCAATTTTTAATAACCGTTTCGAGTTCGCAGAACAGTTTTGCATCATTGATGCAGTTAACTTTTTCGACGCATTCGAGGTTTTTGCCTCGGTCGAAAAACAATTATCCACATCTACTGTTTTTATCATCAACAAGACTGATCTCGTGTCGGACGAAGTCATTAAAAATATAAAGGAACGAGTAAGCAAGCACCACCCCGAGCCCCGGTTCTTTGAGACAACCTATGCAAAAATCCCCTTTGATTCCATCGAGTCTCTGGGAATTATAAAAGGCGGAAAAGAGCCTCCCATCCACCCTCCACCTGCCGTTCTCACAACACAGGAACTAGATGATTTCATTTCGAAATCCCTGGAAAACCCTGGTCTCGATTCTACCCCGCCCGACCAGCTTGCATCGGTCACCTACGTTTGGCACGGAACCCAGCTCAATGATATAGAGATGATGGCCCTCTCTCTTCCCGATGGGGTTGTCCGGGCCAAGGGTTTTATAGAGGTAGGTGGTGCTATTTTTCTTTTCAGCTATGTAATGGGAAAATGGACGATTGAGCCATCTGACAAAAATATTGAAGATATCAACCACAGGAATATGATCGTCTTTATCGGCAGTTTTGAGGCGATAGACAAACTCGGAAGCACCATGGATTTAAAAAACTGGTCGGCTAGGGAAATACTGCAGCCCTTCGGACAAATCAGTACCCTCTGACAGGATTATGGGTTCAAAGAATAAGATAGGCATAGAGGTCATGTATAAAAAGTATGATTGCCTCATCTGCTCCTACATGGAAGAAGCTGTCCATGAGATAATGCCTGCCTACCAGGATTATCTGGAATACAAAAGAGTGGACATTTCAGACAGTGAGGGTAAAAAACGGTTTTTAGCGCTATCACTCACCCTCTTTGGCGAAGACGGTGTCTATAATAAGCTGCAGATCGCCCCCATCCCTTCAATTTTTATCGACGGCAGACTTTTCTTTGAAACGATCCCCCCTCGACCGCTCCTTGAAAACACAATTGAGGGAATCATATCAGAACACTTCCCTGAGAGCAGGTATGGTAAAAATCAAAGTTGATCTACTCTTGACCGATTTCAACCAATGACTCGCCTGTGTCTACATGGCAAAATCGGTGAAGGATTTACCGGCAGAAATACAGGAATATATCGACGTCCATTCATGGGATATGAGAACGCTTGAGGGAATTCAGCGCTTCAAGGAACTCAACGGCTCATGCCTGCCCTCGATTGCCCTCGATAACCAACTGCACTATGAGTCTCTGATTCCTGGCCAGGAAGAACTTATTGATGAAATTATCAGGCGGTGGTCCCTGAAAAATCGCGAGAAATAATTATGAAATCATGTACACTTGACGTAAACCCCGGAATCTGCGGATTTACATGTAGAATTGAATCTACCAGCAATGACAAAAAAAATGCCAGAATAGCCATCACGGGGTCCGAATGCAGCATGATACAGGAACTGGCAGAAACCCTTACCGAAGTTTCATTTCAGGACATTTTTGTTCCGCTGACAAGGAACCAGATCTTTTTAAAGGCCGAACAGGCCGGCTGCCATTTGGCCTGCCCTGTTCCGGTGGCTGTGGTAAAAGCTTCAGAAGCAGCATTAGTTTTGGCCCTGCCAAAAAATGTAGCCATAAACTTTACCTGAAGTTGCACATTAGCCGACCAACCATTGTAACGAACAATTGTAACAGGTAACGCAAGTGAGCCTGGTCCTCTGCAGGTACAAAAGACCTGTATTTCCTGGCAGCCCGCGGCAGAACGGACATAACGAAATTTTTAATGGCGTTTTTCGTGATGGATGTTTGGACAGATGGTTGTTCTATTCAGTACAAGAAGCAAGACGTGTCACTAATGCCTGGCTTGACGAATATAATATTGAACGCCCCCACGGGGCCCTCGCTGGAGTAGCTCCAGCGAGATATGTGGAAAGATTAAAAGAAAAAATATGAGTTGCCAAAACGAATATTTAAAATTGTAAATATCAGGACAGTTGTCTAAAGTGATATTTTGTAGATATTGCGAAACAGAGACCACGTTTTCTGGCAGACATGTAACCCCTGAAATTGCAGGATAGTATTATATATTGACCTGACATTGCTCTTACTTTTCGACATATGAGAGTGGATTTGAAGCTGTTCTTCGTGTGGTAAAGTTACAAAGAGAGGAATGGAGCGCCTACTATAAGGTTCTGAATCTGTCTGAAACAGGACTGTCGTCTGTTATACGTTAGCGAGGCGAGAATATTCTCTATGAACAGGGTACTAAGTTTTAAAAAAGCCAGATCCATTCTTTTTGATACTGTAGTGATTATGCTAATCACCTTATCTATCGGTGAAATTGCATTACGCGTATATGATCTCTACGTTCCATCGTTTATTTTTTACAGCGTGTCATATGATAGGTTCCGAGGAAAACCTTTTGCAAATAACTGGGATTTCAAACTCAATTCGCAGGGCTTTAAGGACAAGGAATTTTCAGAAAAAAAGGAAAATGTATACCGAATTCTTGGTATTGGTGATTCATTCTCATTTGGAGTGGTACCATATAAATACAATTATTTAACTCTAATTGAATCTCAACTTAATGTCGGAAACACTAATGTTGAAGTATTGAATATGGGTATTCCTTCTATCGGCCCGAAGGATTACTTGTCATTGTTAATGAAGGAGGGTTTAGCTCTTCACCCCGACACTGTACTATTATCATTCTTCGTAGGTAATGATTTCGTTCAAAGCAAGCAGAGAAAGCTGTATGAATATTCATATACAGCTTCTTTACTTCATTACATTATTAACTTACGGCCCAAATATGAAGGCAGGGTTGGAGAAAGGAAAACCGAATATTGTGATGTTTGTCCTAGCTTTAGTATTAAACGATATTTGAAGATAGAATACGATCGGAGTTATATGTATTTGGTGAACAATAAAAAATTTCCTGAAGAGCTTAATCATGCAATCTATTATTTAAAACAAATCAGGAACATATGCAAATCGCACAGCATCAACCTTATCGTTGTTATCATTCCAGACGAGTTGCAAATCAATCATGATCTCTTGAGAGAAGTCAAAAGTGCCTACTATCCAAATTTAGAGGAAAACAAATGGGATACCGGGCTTCCGAGCAGACTGTTGTCGAATGAACTTGATAAACTGGGCATTGACTATATCAACCTATATGAAGACTTTTCAAGCTCATCGGATCAGCTTTATAAGCCGAGAAATACGCATTGGAATATAGCAGGCAATAAAATGGCAGCCACTATTATTTACGAACATATCCGTAAGTATTTTACACATAAGGAGTAAATAGGTGTTTCACTAATCGGGTAGCCGGGGGGTTATTCTCCCACAGCCCCCACACCACCTGGCAAGCGGGTCCGCACGAGGCGGTTCCCAAAGAACATCGGGGCGTTGACATGTTGTGCTGCCTTACCCAGGGACTCGGCCTTGTATGACGTTTCTGTCCGTCAGCTCACAAGTTTGCACTCCGGCTTCCTTCAGACCCCACCTCGCGGTGACGCCCATGCCGGGCGTACACAAAACGCTGCACCTGACCGATATTACACTACGCTTCATTGCAGCAGGTGAGCTCAAAGTCATACAAGAATAGGTAGAATGTCCTAACAAATAGTATCATTATATAATAACGTAATCTTTGTGTTTAACTGGTGGGTACCAGCTTACATGCTCCTAAATGAACATTGAGTATGAAAGAGAACTGTTAATCCAATTCAAATTCTTTTCTCCAATCGTTGTCATCAACTAATGTGAGCTGGTTCTTTTTATCAAAAAGATAATTACCTAGTACCAGGTAATCCATTTCAGTCCTCATGAAGCACCTGTAAGCATCCTCCGGTGTGCAGACAATTGGTTCTCCCCGAACATTGAAACTTGTATTTACGATCACGCTACAGCCGGTAATATTTTTGAAAGCAGAAATTAATGACCAGTAGCGCTCGTTAGTTTTTTTGCTCACAGACTGTATTCTTGCGGAAAAATCTACATGGGTTACCGCAGGAATTGTGGAACGATTATGATAGAGACGTTCATACATTTCCTGATTGTCATAATCATCTGGCAATGGGTTACAAATTTCCTTCTGAACAGGTGCCACAAGTTGCATATATGGGGTGGGGTGGGACAGGTCAAAATACTTGTCCAAGTCTTCTTCCAACACTGAAGGAGCAAAAGGACGAAATCCTTCTCTGAATTTGATTTTTAAATTAAGTTTCTTCTGCATTTCAGGATTACGAGAATCTCCGAGAATGCTCCGATTACCAAGGGCACGCGGCCCCCACTCCATTCGGCCCTGAAACCAGCCGACAACCTTACCCTGGTCGAGTAGCCTTGCAACATGTATACAAAGCATTGAAAAGTCGTTGAAAAAATTATTTTCCGCGCTGTATTTTCTGATTAACCGCTTGAAATCAGTTTCACTGAATTCAGGGCCGAGATACGAGCCCTGCATAGCATCTGGGCACTCCTGAGGGTTTTTCCTCTCCTTGCTTTTACCAATGTAATGGACCGCATAGGCCGCTCCCAAAGCACCACCGGCATCTCCAGCAGCTGGCTGAATCCAGAGATCATCATAGATCCCGGCTCGTAATAGTTTGCCGTTTGCAACACAGTTTAAAGCTACCCCACCAGCCAGAACTATATTCCGACTATTGGTAAGTCTCTTGGCTGTCTTTGCGAGCAGCAAAACAACTTCCTCAGTAATCTGCTGAATAGCCAGGGCCATGTCCATATAAGGCTGTGTAAATTCAGTTTCCGACTCTCTTTTGGGCAGGCCGAATAGCCCTAGCCATTTGTGATCATTACACATCCGTAAACCGGTTGAATAGTCAAAAAAGTCCATATTCAACAGTATGGATCCATCTTCTCGAATATCAACGAGCTCTTGTAAAATTAATTCCTTATATCGTTTAACATGATCTCCTTGCTCAATGCCGTAGGGGGCAAGCCCCATCAGCTTGTATTCCCCGCTATTTACCCTGAAGCCGCAATAATAGGTGAAAGCTGAATAGAGTAGGCCGATTGAATGCGGAAATGACAATTCCTGCAGGATAGTGATCTCGTTCGCTTTGCCATGTCCAATAGTCGTCGTCGCCCATTCTCCAACTCCGTCAATGGTCAAAATCGCCGCATCATCAAAAGGGGATGGGTAAAAACAGCTTGCAGCATGGGAAAGATGATGCTCCGGGAAAAACAGCTCAGGCTTCTGGAGGAGTGGTTCCCCTTCAATTTTTTCTAACTCTTCCCAGAGCATTTTGCGCATGAAAAGTTTTTCTTTTATCCACACCGGCATTGCTGACAAAAAGCTGGAGAGGCCTTTTGGAGCAAAGGCATGATACGTTTCAAGAAGTCTTTCAAATTTAAGATACGGTTTATCATAAAATGCAATTGTGCTAAGCTCAGAGACTTTTACTCCTGCTTCAGCAAGAACATATTGCACTGCCTGGGTCGGGAAAGATGCGTCATGCTTGATGCGAGTAAATCTTTCGTTATGGGCAGCTGCAACAATCTCTCCGTCAATTAAAAGAGCAGCGGCGCTGTCATGGTAAAATGCTGATATACCGAGAATTGTGGATTTCATATAGCATCCCTGATTATTAGAGACAAAAACAATTTTCTTTAACTCGGAAGAAAATTTTGGTCTTAATTTTCGCTAAAAAAGTGTGTAAATAAAAGGAGCAATCGCTGACCCGCTTGTCAAAACTATCAAAAAACCAAAAAGAATTAAGATTAGAATTGACGGCAAAAGCCAAAATTTCTTACGTTCCTTCATAAACCCCCAGAGATCAGTTATAAAATCCATTAATCACCTCTGTTTAAAGAAAAGTTAATATGGTTTTTTCAAGTCGTTAGTTGAGTAGGTATGATTGCGTTCTAAGAAGACGGACTCGTTGCTTTGTTTCCACTTGCCAACTCGCATTGAATCGGCTCCAAGCAATTTGCGGAAAAGACCTATTGGAGTAACTACAATATAGAAAATAATCGATAGCACAATTTTTGAAATAATGTTGCCAAGCAAATGAGACAAACCGAACCATAGCCTGGCAAGGGGTTTGAAGATGGCAGGCCAGATCATGATAAGTAGCAGAACAAAAATAATTGGTAATATTAAATAATTGTAACCTCCAATATATACGAACAACAGTAAAATTAGCATAACTGCAAGGCCAGTATCTTTTGCTTGATCGATAGTCATTTTTTTTCTTTTCATAGTAGAATTCAGTGTTGCCTTTTTGAATATTTCACCCTCCAACTTCAATCGTATGTTTTCTTTGCGGAGGCACTTTAACTCGGCTTGCAAGGATATTGTACTCTCTGGATTACCATTATCCCCCTCTATTTCTCTCTTCTATCGATTCAGCTGATTTGGATTAACACCTAAATTCCGACCTGCCTCAGCATATGAATAACCCTTCTCGCTGATGAGCTTTACCGCTTCTTATTTGAACTCTCTTGTATAACTGCGCCATTTTTGTTTGGTCATTGAACACCTCCTGAATGTTGAATAATTCACTCTTAAAAAAGTGTCCATTAAAACCATACCACTTCAAATCATCTCTACGATGATCTACTGGATTGCTGAATAATTCAAGGACAAAATAGATGGCTCTTAATATCAGAGATTTATCCGGGTAGAAGCAATGGTTACCCGGCGCTCTACCCGCAGTGCCGTGCGTGAAGATTTGGTCAGGTGGGACTCGCAGCTGTTGCAGCTGCTCACCCACTGGTTCGCAGTAACCAATTTCTATCCCGAATGGGATTCCCGAGGTTGTGGATTTATCTCGGTTTCACAGTAAAATCTTCGCTGATTTCATTTAACAATACCGAGAACAAGTTGACCTTCAACAACACCTCTTTTTACTGGATGTTGTTGCTGACCTGTTGCGTTAGGCACTTCCTCTGAAACAAATCTATACGTTTCATCGACAGTAACAAAACCATCATCGTCATAATCGGCTTTTCCTTTTAGGGCCTCTATCAAGTGATAGGTGAAAACACCATGCTCTAGCTCATCGTCCTCAACACTCACCTCATTTGCACCACTTGCTGTCATGATCACCCGGCCCTTACCCCTGGATATTCTGTCGATATAAGCGTCAGATAAGTTGGCACGAATACCTTGACGAGCGAGAGTTCTTCCTCCACTTGCTCCGCTGTAACATGCATCAGCTATGAAAACGAGACGTTCTGAATTTATCCTGTCGAGTATGTGAGATACCTCTCGCATAGGTAACGCAGTCGCATAAAGATTCTCAGGATCAGCATCATATGGTAACAAATATTTTTCCAGACCGTCACCATCAGGGCTTCTCGAATCTCTTTCGGTAGCACCATGACCAGCGAAGTAAATTATAACCAAGTCATCTTTACCAGCTTTCTGTTTTAGTTTCGTACCTAATACCGTTCGTAGATTGGCTATATTTGCCTGCTTATCAGTCACAAGAAAAATACTCTTTGACGAAACAAGGTTATTATCCAGTAATAGGTCGTTAAATGCTTTAGCATCTTTTACTGCATACTTGAGGTGAGGAAGATTTGTGTATGTGTCCACCCCGACAACGACTGCCCAAACTTTTCCTTTATCATCTTTTCTGTTCACCGTCATGGTCTGTTCAGTAACCCTGCCAGAAACATCCTCTGCTACAATTTTTATAAGGTTTTGGCCGGAGTTAACAGCAACGCTCTCATTGAACTCAAACCTCCTCGTTGTTTCAACATGATCAACACGTATTCCTCTGTCCTGATCAACCGAAAGAGGTTTGCCATTAATAAATATATCAACGTTTTGAAGCCCAGTATCGTCTTCTACAACGCCGATAAGTTGTATTGCTACGGAAGATATTGTCTGACCATCCCGGGGTGAAACAATGAGCATCACCGGGGAGTAGCTGTCATTTTTTATTTTGTCGGTGTCAGTGTTACCCCCAACCGTGAGCTGAGAGCCTGTGTCTACTTCTTCTGGTTTTGTAGGTGAGCTTTTGTTCTCATCTGATTTTGAACTCATTTGTGGGGCACTTTCTTCTACCTCAGTGCTCTTTTTCTCCTCCATTGATAGCTTGGTATCTGGGTGCAGTTTATTTAGGTATGTCTTTAAACTGATGGCCTGTTCAGAAATTTCTTTTAGGTGTTTCTGTTCAGGATTTGCCATTTCAACCTTTTTAAAATAATCGGCTATATAATCTAAATCATTTGTATTCCATACGATAATTGAGATTCTATATCCCCCGCTACCTCCTATTTTATACCCACTACCTGATTTCCAAAACACACTGATTTCCCCTGCTTCCTGGGCTTGGAGAGTAGCGTTAATTGGTGGTATTTTCTGTGACTTTTCACCAATTTTTAACCCTAAACCAGCTTTTGGACCAATTTTTTTCTCTCTAAGTCTAAGTCCATCTGTACCAGCACGCTCTCTTTCTATACTTCCACTGACAATAATTGAATACAAGTTACCTTTTTCAACATGAACGCCGGTATTGGTAAGTGTTGCGGGACCTGCTGTAAGTAAAAGATATTTATAATCCTTAATACTATCTGATTTGAGGTCGGGTAGATTAAATGGTTCGTGAGCGCAGCTGCAAATAAGAAATAATGAAATAATGAAAATGGGGAAAATAAAGAATGAGAAGTTATTTTTTTCCATTATGCTATTAATATAAAATGGCATTTATCTTGTTATTTCAGGGTATATTCCCCAATAAAAGTAACCCTAGCACAGTGTATCCGTCAGTGTAAATATAATTTATGAATCAGTTTATATTCATCAAGATATTTCCTCCTTACCACTGCCAGTGAAAACCTTTCTAAAATAGGAAATAAGCTGAACTTTAGACTGTTCCTGTGCATCCACAGTTTAAAAACAGTTGTGTACGCCAAGTTCTGCAATTTCTATTTCCATGTCATATGGTATTCAGGCAGCCGGCGACTGCAGACTAGCTGGGTCCCTGCGTGGCTAGTTCCATCAGTTTTACTTTCGGTGCTCTTTGAGCAGATTCATATCCAGATAACTGTGTGCTTTTATCCCATTCTCATGGGCTTCTACGGCCAGGACACTGATTAAACGAAGGCTGCTCTGCTCGTTGGCAAAGACCCGACCATTCTGGCCCACTTTCTGATTTTTCTCGTTTCTCCAAGACCGCTGTCAGCTGTTCTAAAAACGCTATAGTACCGGAGCTAACAATGCAGAACCTCTGGCCTTGAAACGCTCCCATAAAGACTGGTTTTCAAGACGGTAATCGATCAGCTCGGTGGAGTGTGACAGGTCATCCAGCAGTATTTTTTCGAGTTCGGCGGCAACTCCTCTATCGGCAACCACGCCAGTAATCTCGAAATTCAGGCGAAACGAGCGGTTGTCAAAATTCACGGTACCAATAATTGCCAGTTTGTCATCAACCAGCATAGTCTTCTGGTGCATGAAGCCCTTCTCGTAGAAGTAGATTTTGGCCCCGAGATCTTTTAATTCGCTGAGGTAGACATTGGCGGCATGACGGACGAACCAGTTATCGTTTAATCTCGGCGTAATGATCCGTACTTCAAGACCTTTCAGCAGAGCCAGACGCAGGGCCACCATAGTCGCCTCATCCGGGATGAAATACGGGGTGGCTATCCAGACGCGTTTGCGTGCCAGGTTCAGGACCGTGGTAAAAAAGAGGCTGGCGGTTTCCAATTCATCTGCCGGCCCGGAGGACAGTATCAGGACATTCTTGTCGCTGTCGACAGCCAATTGAGGATCCCATGAAAGATTGTCCAGCAGCCTATGGCTGGCCCAATACCAGTCTGCCAGGAAGGTGAACTGGGCGGCAAGAGCCGCAGGCCCCTGAGTGAGCATATGGGTATCTCGCCATGGCGACAGCTTCGGATCTTCACCCAGATAGTCGTCGCCAACATTGAGGCCTCCAACCCAGGCTGACTTTCCATCAACAACGACGATCTTGCGATGATTGCGGAAATTGAGTTGGAATCTATTATGCGGCCCCTGACGGGTATTGAAAGGGAGAACCTCGATGCCAGCAGTGCTGAAATCTGCAAGCCAGTCAGGTTTTAGACCACTGCTTCCCAATTCATCATAGAGGACATATACCGACACCCCTTGCCGTGCCTTGCGGATAAGTTGGTCTTTAAAGCGATTACCGGTAGTATCTGGGCGCAAAATATAGAACTGGAACAGCACGTAAGACTCCGCTGTTTCAATTCCGGCTGCGATGCTGTCGTAAGTAGCGTGCCCGTCCACCAGTAAATCGACCCGGTTTCCGCGCGCGAACGGATACCGCGCCAGCTTTTTGACAGCCTCGTATTCCGGGAACGTCCGAGGAGCCTCCACCAGATAAGGTTGTATCTTTTTCGATATCTGTTCAACCTTATCCTGTATTTCTATGGACATATCCTGATGCGTGCTGACGTAGCCGTTAAATTTGCTGCGTCCGAACACCCAATAGGCCGGGACTGAAACAATGGGCAGTGTGTTGAGACTTACCACCCACGCTATCGCACCCTGCGGAGTACGCGTCTGTAAAATTGCATGCACCGAACTGGCCAGACCCAGTATGTGAAATAGAATGAATATGACAGTCAACAACTTTGACCTCCTGGAGATTCTCATATGGCATACCCCGTTGTTTGAAAGAAAGGACATGACAATGCTCAACTTTCAGTAGATCACCTGGTCCCGGAGACTTCCACATGTATTCGATGCTATCGAATCAGCACGATGTGCGCCACCTGAACGGCTCCCCTTTTTGTCAGTAAGTTAGAGGGACGTGGACCAGCTAAACCTATCAAGTTATGAGAGCATACAGTTGTGGCTTTATTTAACGTCTGACAACCAATCAAGCTTAACAACACAATTTTATGTTTCATCTCAAATCCTCCGGAGGTTCCAGGGGCGGCTCACAATTTCTCATAATACCATCATTTTATTTAAGCTCAGTAGGCGGAAAAACCAGGCTGCATGAATGGAGTCAACAAGGAGGGTATGACGAGTACCCGATACTTATTGATTTGATGCTTCGATGATTTTTTGCACAGCCTGCCTTTCAAATGATTGTTGAGACAGAGAAGATACCTTTGATACAGATGAATATGGCTCGTAACCAGACGATGAAACGACCACATCGGTGTGCATAAACACAAACAGCTTGACCGGGGTGGTTCCCTGCTCGGTGACCGCTTGCTCGATCTTAGAAATCTCCTGCTGCGTTAATAAAACCGGTCCGCTCGCATCAATCAAGACATGTAATGCACCACCAATGATATCATAATTGACCCCTGTTATAAAAATATCTTGCCGAGCTGCCAGCTCGCTTTTTATCAACGCTATGGATTTATCTGCTTCAGTTTTCTGATCATCTTCATGCGCATGAAAACCGGAAAACACTGCCACCAGAAGATCAAAAAGCTGCGGCTCTGTCCTGGCGATCATTTCCGATGTCGGTTCGAGCGCAGGACACAGGAGGCCAAGGATAAGACCCATCGCTATCGCGGCCGCCACCCCTGCAATTTCGGCTTTTAACGCCCTGCCGAACAAAACTGTATCGCTGCGGATCAACGCCAGGGCAATACCAAAATGGGCGTCATCAACGGCGCCACAAGCATGGCTCCGATAATTACTGCAGTACTGTTGGTAATGAGACCGAAGCTGGCAATCATGGTTGACACCGCCACCATGATATAAAAACGCATCTCCGGTTCAGATCCTTCTGAAATCTCCTTCACCACAATCTGCTGGCGTCCCTCTGATATAATGAACTTAGGCCATTCCATTTGGTCTCACCTGATATCAGTCGTTGTCAACATAGAGTTATTTACCATTCAAAATGGAAAAATCCGCAATTATGAAATCGATGTTTGGGGACACCCGCCCATCATGTCGCGCTCGCAGGCTCTGTTGTTCAATATACCGACATGGTTTGCAATAATCAAAAAGATGCCGGATTTATTTGACTGAGCTAGGGCCGTTCAGCTGCGTGAGAGCGTTGCGCTAGTTCAGATTATCATCTTTGTAATATTTCGTGCCCTTGGCCGTGAGCTCCAAGGCCAGGCCATCGTCCGTCAACTGGTAGAGCCAGACGCCGGGTTTAATTGACATGGCTCCGGCCAGGGCTCCGCCCTCACCGCTTGCCTGGGCCGCCGCTGTACCCTGGCCGCCGAACTCCCAACCTGAGTTGATAAAACCGTCCAGATCAGCCTGGTTTTCAAACACCCAGATTAGCCTGAATTTTTTTACTCCCATGCCAAACCCGGCCTGCACCTCGATCATCTTCATGAAGGTGGTTTGGTCGGACTTGTTTTTCACGGCTATGCCCTTGCCTGATCCGCCGCCGGCAAAGAGAATTTTCATGCCGAAGTTGCTGAACACTGCATAGCCGGCAGCTTTTTGGATAGCACTTTTCGCTGAGGGCTGGGTTGCATAGAGACGTTCCAGGGTCTGATTCGCCATTTTCTGGATGTCCCCTTTTTGCTGCTCGATCTGCTCTTTTGTTGCCGCCAGCGCGGGGACCGAGGTTGCCATGAAACTGATTAAGAGCAGAAAAGTGATAACGATCCCGAGTATGGATACTTTGCTTTGATGCATAATATTATCTCCTTGATATTTTATAAGGTTTTACCAACAGCCCTTGCTGATCCCTGCTATACCCTTACACCGACCGGGGTCTGCAGGATCGTCGGCCCGGCGCGTGCGCAAGGTTTCGTGGCTTGGATCAGTGTTCAGATTGTGCATATAAGCAATGACCGACTGCAGCGGTGTTTCATAAGATGCGATCTTGTGGTCGCCGTATTCGGAGCGCTGCTGCTGGGGTGTGATGCCCTCATCGCCTCAGGTCCACAGGCCGAAGAATGCATTGCCCTCGACAGCGAACCTCGATGTTCCCCATCCGCTTTCCTCAGCGACCTTGGCGAGAACCAGCGATGGCGGCAGGCTATCAACTCGTTTGCGTGCAGAATCAGTGGTCCCAGAAGCCGAAAGAAAACCCGCTTTTTGGTCTCCACCGGGATTTCTTTTGAGGTCCTGTCCCTTCACTTGGCGGTGAGCTCCGATGGATAATGCTTTCGTTCATGTAAAGGACGTTTCGCTCTTTAAAACTTCCAGGAGAACGTAAGCGTGAAGTAGTCGGATTCGAATCGATTCGTAGCGCTGAAGTCGTGAAGCCATTTACCGAGGACCGTCAACTTTCCAGCTCCGAACTTTGGAATCCAGACGAAGCCCGGGCCCGCACTGAGGGATTCCCCCTTGTAATCACCGAGTAGCGCCCCGGCACCGCTGTCGCCGGAAATCTGCTGATACCAGTAGCCTCGGATCCCGACCGCGAAGCCTGGCGACAGGAACTGGCTCAAGCTCAGATCGAGGTGGAATTCCGTGCCGGTCTGATAGTCCGTATCCGAGTTCTCGGTGTTGAACATTAGCCCGGGTTGGAGAGAGACCTCCGTTCCCTTCTCAGGATCGAACCATGTAACGGCGGCGATCGTGTCGAAGCTCCAGTAGTTGCGGCCCAGATTGACGTTTTCCGACAGGCTGTACCCGCCGGTCGGGGCAACGATGACCTCCGATACCTTGAATGACCAGGGTCCGGACGCCCAGTTCAGCTGGAACGGAATGAAGGCAATATCGCTGAGGTCGAACGAGCTTTCAGACGTGTCAAATTGCCCGCCACGTGGACCGATAATCGTCGAGTCGAGATCGGCGTTGCCGAAGGGGATGAGAGCGCCCACCGTGTAGCGTCCGCCGAGAATCGGTTGCTCAAAGGTGTAGGTCAGCGCCGTGAGGTTCAGGAAGGTGTTAATGTCGAGGTTTAGCTCAACCTGCCCTTCAAGTACGGCCTCCCCCACGTTACCGCTCTGGTACCAGAATGTGTTTGCCACGAGAAAACCCGGTTCGGGAGGAAGGGCGAGGAAGATGTCACCGTTTGCTCCGGGGAGATAGTGACTGGACGCGCCTTCCGCGGCTTGGGTCACGCGAGAAACCGCGACCACTGAGAGCACAAATAGCAAAACGACCGCCGCGGTCAGCAGATTCTTGTACATCGCCGTCGGGGTCGCACTCAATTCATTTTTGGGGGGCATATTACTTGGTATTGCCATCGTATGGGGCCTCTCTTTCTTGTTGAGTAGTGTTTGATTGTTGAAGCTGCTGTTGAGCCTTCTGGCAAATACCAGTTGGTGCTTCCCATAGATCGATCGTCCCATGGCAATTCCTCCCTTCCTAACTATGTTATCAATCGTTACTGCCCAATTCGGAGCATGTTATTTACACCCAGGCTGGAATTCGGATATATTCGGATAACCTGCAGAGGCGATGAACGTATCAATCAAGCTTCTTGATGGATTCGAGAATAGCATCACACGCTTCGGTCGCTGCTTTATCTCCTGCGGCCTTGCTTACACAATCGGTATATTTCTTGGTCAAGGTAATACGGGCATCACTGCTTGCTCCCTTCTCTTTGTTCTTAATCTTGGTACTTTTCGACGTACAGCCAGCCAAGGAAATCACCAGTGCCATCGCAGCTATCAAATACATCGTCCGTTTCATAACCATGCCTCTCATCATAATATTCTGATCTGATGGGGAATCCCCGGAAATGAAGCTCGGCCACCCCCCCTGCTGTTCATTGTATTTCTGGTAATTCTATCAACCAGTGGGTTTCAAAATGATTCAGCCCGGTCGGTCAATTTAATGAAACTACCTAAAACATTCTTAGACAATATCTCCAGCACATCCCGCCCTGAACATAACGTTCAGGACCCTCTTACAACATTTTACAATTTCTCTGCCTTGGGCGCCTTCCAGGTCTTCCTCTTTGGAATAGCTCCTTTTATTCAAACACCTCTTTGCCATCTGCATCGATGTAAGAGAAATAATTGAGGCCGTCTTTCTGCAGGAACATCCCCCTTACATCTTGTCCCTTCTCATCGTAGAGCATGATTCCAGCATCACCGCTTGATCAGAATCGCTTTCGAACCTATGCTGGAGAGCTTCACCGCATTTATGATAATCCATACAGGTTTCCCGAAAAACAGGATTGCTGCGAAAGAAGGGTTGTATTAACGGGCGGTGATTAGAAAAATCTTTTGCAACGGTAAAGAAACTCTCATGCATATTTGTCATCTCCCTCCTCCACCTGTCACTAATCCTTATGATTGTTAATAAAATAGTATATGATTCTTTGTAACCTAATTTAGGATAAATATTTTCTGGCAACATGTTTTAACAATAGATATTTTTATACGAATACTAATAATCAATCGATTTCATTTTTATGGTGAAGATAAAAACATCGGTCGCATATTTACCGGACAAAAGATCCCTTTGGTGTGGTAAAATGTAGAATATGCCAAGTGGGAACGCTGAAAGTACCATGGTGAAAGAGCCAAATTACCCTATCAAATAATTCGAGGAATTATAGCATAGGTTTTTTCTGCCAATACTTAGTTCGACAAGATTGCTATAACTGAAGATGTTTTCCGACATGGTAACAACCACTTGAGCTAGAAATAGGATAACTCAGGGCTGAGACAGCCAGTGATAAGGAATACTTATTGAAATCTCATAGAGTTGAACGGGCTGATGGTTGAATCTTGATATTGCTTGATTCCATTAGATTTTTTTAAAAAAAAGTATTAAATTAGGAAAAAAGCTGTGTGTTCCAAAATGTCCTGTAGTATCAACAATTGACCAATTTGTAATTTTCATACATCGCTGAAATAATCTCATCCCTGGAGCAACCAAATGACTGCTCGCAATGTTACGTTCACTATTGTGGCTCTACTCATCTGTTGTTTGGGTATTGGTCTATTCATTAGTTCGAAATATTTTTTTACGCAGGAGGAATCGGAGCCTGAGAGAAACCAAGAAGAATTTGGACATCTTTCTTTAGATAAAAAATGGCAAGGGGATTATGACGGCATGGTGAAGCGACGTCTCATCCGTGTTCTTGTTGTCTTCAACAAAATGGGCTTCTTTATAGACCAGGGACAATATCGTGGAGTGAGCGTAGAGCTGCTTCAGGCTTTTCAGAAATTCATTAATAAAGGAAACGAGGATAGAGCCCTCCAAATTGATGTGATCTTCCTTCCTGTTTACCGTGACCAACTTATACCTGCTTTGGTTGAAGGAAAGGGAGATATTGCTGTTGGAAACCTGACTATCACCGAAGAACGCTTAGAAAAGGTGGATTTCAGCACCCCTTTTCTCACCGGTGTTAAGGAGATAGTGATAACCAATTCTAAGATTCCTCAATTGAATACCATTGAGGATCTATCTGACCAGGAAATCCATCTTCGCAAGTCATCTAGCTACTATCAACACGCTGTTCAGCTCAATGAGACTTTCGAGGAAAAAGGGCTGAAACCGATGGAGATTGTAGAGGCAGATGAATATTTTGAAGATTCCGATCTGCTTGAGATGGTAGATGCAGGATTGATTCCAATGGTTGTAGTCGATGACCACAAGGCAAAATTTTGGGGTGAAATATTCAAGAACATCAAGCTCTATCCAGATATCACTATAAACGAAGGTGGAGATGTTGGCTGGGCTTTCCGGAGGAGTAGTCCAAAGTTGGCAAAAACTATTAACAGCTTTTTGGAGACCACAAAGAAAGGGACAGAGTTTGGCAATATTGTTTTTAAGAAGTATTTGCAGGAAAACAAATGGGCCAGAAATGCCCTCTCACCCGAAGCTGTTGAACGTTATCAAGCTGTCGTAGAACTGTTTAAAAAATATGCTACCAAGTATGATTTTGATTATTTAATGACCGAAGCTCTCGCCTATCAGGAGTCCCAGTTAGACCATGGTAAACGTAGTCCAGCGGGTGCTGTCGGTATTATGCAGATATTGCCAGATACGGCAGCAGGTAAGAATGTTGGCATCCCGAATATAGAGAAGCTTGAAGATAATGTACATGCCGGTCATAAATATTTACGATTTGTTCAAGACAGATATTTTAATGACCCTGGAATCGACAATTTAAACAAGCATTTATTAACGTTTGCAGCCTACAATGCCGGGCCAAAGAAAATTCTCGATTTACGAGATGAGGCAAAAAGCCGAAAGCTGGATCCTAACGTCTGGTTTAAAAATGTGGAAATTGTCGTTGCAGAAAAAATCGGTCGGGAGACTGTGCAATATGTGAGCAATATCTATAAGTATTACATAGCCTACAAACTATCTCAGGAAAAGGCAGACAAGGTCAAGGGGAAGTCCCAATAGAGAGTAGGGCCGACAGGTTGGGACCTTTTTTCAACAAACCACAGTCAACCACTCCGATAAATGCAATCTCGAGCATCTCTGATTATAGAAGTGTTTGTGTTTCTTAAATATTCTTCTTGATAACCTGACGCTCAACCCCGAGGTGACAGGGCGTGGTTTTTTTCCTGATCAGGCTGTTTCACCCATGTCTCTTGTCATCCTTTGTTTTTGTTTGATTTACTTGATCTTCATCAGCCTGAAGCGTCGCGATCACAGCCGCTGCACCTGCCTTCTCTAAAAACTTTTTATCAGATGTGTCAGGTGTCATTGCTTCTTTATCCGGTTGCTCCGGTTGTCCACTTGACTCTGTCTCATCAGTTTCTGAGGGGATGTAAACGGTTACGTTGCGATGGGCAAACTCGATACCTTCCTCTGCGAAGGCTTCTTGCATCAGTCGATACACTTCTCTTCGAATTATAAACTGATCTCCCGGGGCAGTTTTGTACTTGACCCGCATAATCATAGCAGAGTCATCCATTTCTCTAACACCCTGGGATTTTATTTTATCGAGAAGTTTCGGAGCCATTTCCTCATTTTCCATTATCGGTGTATATACTTTCTTTTTAATTATCTTTCTTACCTTTTCCACGTCGGTGTCATAGCGAACGCGAAAATCAAGTTTTGTAATGATATAGTCCCGGCTCATATTGGTGACGGTGCCCATATCACCGAAAGGAATCGTATGTACCGGTCCCCGGGGGTTTCGCAGTCTCAACGAGCGCAGGGATATGTGTTCCACCGTGCCTGTTTGGCCGCTGGTTTCGATGTAATCACCGACCCTAAAAGCATCATCAATGAGGAAGAAGATGCCTGCGATGATATCTTTTACCAAGGTCTGGGCACCGAAACCAATGGCCAAACCAACCACGCCGGCACCTGCCAGCAGTGGACCGATGTTTATCCCCATTGAAGAGAGAAAAATCAAAAGTGCGATGGAAAAAATTACGACCACGATCGTTTTGCGCAGCAAAATCATCAAGGTTCCACTTCGGGAGCCACCGGCACCCCCTTCTTCGGCCTGATCGTCCCCTTCCGTAACTTCTTCCTCTATACTTTTTTGAATAAGTGATTTCAGAACTTCCCAAAAGATTAACCCGATCAAAAAGAGCATAAAAATCCGCTGCAGGGTATTCTCAACAAATAAGAACACTGAGCCTGTAATATTGATATGCTCGTCGAGGACATACTTGATCATACTGACCAATATCACGGTAACCAGAACGACCAAAAGCCATCCAACAGTTTTTGTCCCTGAAGAGAGCTCTAAAGACCTACGATACCACCACAGTACAAGTACCCACACAATCAGCAAGACACTAAGGGGCAGAACAACTAGAGCGGCCCATTGCCACAGGGTCTGCTCAAGATATGTTTCATCTGACCAGGCTGGCAACAATTGACTCCACTTGGGTGGCAGCAACCGGCCGGGATTGGTTACATAAAATTCAAAAAAATCAGTGCTTAAGAGCGTATTAGTCTTGTATGGGTAGTCTTTTACTTTGCCATAGAACTCTTCAATCCGGGAGACTGTCTCGGGGGTGAATAGAAATTCCCCTTCGCGGGGACCATCTTCCACCATGTCAATAATGATATCTGTATTGGGAATTCTGTAGCGACTCAATTCCGTTGTTTTCTCCTTTTCTTCCTCAGCTTCGATGGCCTCGGCGTTGGGGATCTCTTTAAACGGCGGAAGGTCGATCCGATCGAAAACCTCCTTGAGCATGATGGCGCTCTCGTAACCTGCATTTTCCTTTAGATTTTTCGGAATCTGGCTTAAATTGAGACATTCAACGCCGCTATCAAAATATTCATGTGCTTGTTTTTCCATTTGTCGAACCGATTCCGAGGGAAAGTACCCAGGCGTATTCAAGTTTTCGCGATGGGCCTTCATCAAATGACCGTAGGCAAGGTTCATATTCTCGATAAAGCTTCTCAAAGTCTCCCGTGGACTTACCGTATTGGGTGGCTTGAGCAAAGCGTTAGCGCTTGGCAAAGAAAAATCATCATTTGAGTGTGTTGATGTAGATTCTGCCAAAGAAGCTTCTTGCGCAGCTGTATTGGTCACGGCAAGCATAATGGCGAACAATATCGAGATAACAAAATTGATGGATAACCTTAATTTCATAATTGTTTATCCTTTCCTCAAGCGAAGATTATTCAAAAAAATGGATAGGAAATTATTTAGGTCATTATATCGTTAGGAGCTATCAAATTGGTTTGGTTCTCCTCCGTCTGGATGGCAACAGCCTCCTCTGGAGCGACTAAGCTCAGCTAAATCATCCAGGCGACCTTTTTATAGTAAACGTAGGAACTTGATAAGTAAATTATCTTTTTATTAATCACATAATTTCAGCAGCGAGTCGTCAGAAGAATACTGCCAAATCGAAGGTAAGTATTTCTGATCTTCCCCTCCGCAACAGGTGTTCCCTGTGCAGGTAAAAAATTGATAGGCGGGAAAAGAGAACTCACCACAGCTGGCTTATAAAACATTGGATGCATCCGGGTAGTCTAAACTTGAAGCGTTGGTAGAATATTTAGACCTTCGAGATGGCAACATTAACGCCAAAACTCAATGGCGCTGCGAAGCGAGGTCCACCTGCAGCGCCTGGTTCGGCTAAATTACTCCGTCTTTAACGGGCTTATTGTAGGGAAGGTCCAGGTACCGTCCAGAATTTCTTTGCGCGGCTGATACATGCGGATCGCGTAGTTCCAACCCTCCGTGATGGAGGATGGCTACTCCACAAGCTCAAAATCACCCGGTTTCCAGGTTTTGTCGAACCACGGTTCCAGTGGGCCATAGAGTCGTAGCATGGTACTGTAGCTTTTTCCGGGGATAGTTTGAATCCAATTGCCCTCGTGCCCTTTCGGTGCCTTTGGACCAAACCAAACCGTATAAGATTTATCCTCGTTTTGTTTAACGGACGGAATGTTGCTGTCGAGACCGGCTAATTTTTGATCGGTCTCCAGCATCGAGCGATGTTGACCTGAATACACCATGAATGACCAAAAATTATTGACGGGAATTGGTGCGGGGAGCGTCACTTTGTATGTTTTACCACCATCGAGGTAGTTACCTTTAGCGTCATGGGGAGTAAACGCATAGGCCGATCCTGTTCCTACTTCAGGCGTGACCATGGCAGGTGTAATGCCGGTAGCCACATAGTGAAACATAATGCGATCATCGAGAACCATCTCCCCGTTGTTCATGAAGTCATGGCCGCCGGTAAAGGAGGTATACCACTTACGATCCGGGTAGAAATAGAACGCTGGATTGCGCGGTCTAAAAACGAAGGCTCGTCCCGTGGCGTTGCCGATTGCAGCCGCATCCTTCAGGATTTTCTTCATGCGTTCATCCGGTGCGAAGGGTTCTCCTTTTTTAATACCGATAGAGGCAAAGAGTCCAACAAGCTCTGGATTGAATGCTTCCGCAGGCTCATATTGAATCACCGCATTCAACTCCTCATAGAAGTGTTCATCGTTCGCATGAATCGTATTGAACTTTTTGCCCGAGAGGTCATAAACTTTTTGCTTTGGTGGATTGTCGGCTTGCGCAAGCGGATAGCAGCGAAAGCCTTCTTTGAGTTCTTTTACGGACGCCTCCAAGTCGCCGTCTTTGACAAAAACGCGCATCAGTAACCAGTTACGGTAGGTCGTGGATTTTGCGACAAAGTAGCCTTCAGGGGTATCCCCCTCGTAGTCAGGCCCTATAATCAGATATTTGCCGCCCTTTCCTTGATCGGGGCCGGCCAGGCCAATGTCACTCACGTAGCGGAAAAATGCATCGTCAAGAATACCCAGTACAGGCCCGGGGATCTCGACTACAACCGGGCCATTTTTTAAGTCAATCTCTGTGAAGGCATACGGAGTCGTTGATTGAGCCGTCAATAACAGGCCGCGGGCATCCAGCAAGTCTTCGGTAATCCCCAGGTCGCCCGGTTCTAAGCCCGCTTGTTTGAGTCCCTCAAGGAAGGCATATATGGAGGCTGCCGGCATTCCGTTAAGAAATGCATCTACTCCTCGCGACAGGTCGAGAAAATCATAGGTTTTCTGAACCGTAGATTCGCTGGGCATACCATCGAAAAATTCGAGGTCCCCGAGAAGATCGGTCTCCACCTTGTCTGGAGTAAGCAGGATTTCTGGAACATCAGCTGCGTATTTCGGCATTGGCGTCTCTTGTGCCAATGCAAAAGAGGCAGGCATCAGGACCGACAATGCAAGAACAATGGGGTACATTCCTTTTTTGACATTCATGCGTTTTTTCCTCTTGGTTACTATCTATTTAAATTTTTACTGTGCCGGCTTCATATCAGGGAATATCCATGCCTCTCCTGTCATTGTTGTATCCAGATCATTTTACAAGTTTGGGATCTCCTGGCCGCCAGGTTTTATCAAAAAAGCTCTCCAATGGTCCGTAGAGGCGGAGATAGAGGAAGTAACCCACGCCTGGCTTGGTCTGAATCCAGTTTTCTTCGGGAACACCTTCAGGACATTTCGGTCCATAATAGGTATCGACTGACCC
The DNA here is from genome assembly GCA_963776075.1 of uncultured delta proteobacterium. Lineage (GTDB taxonomy): Bacteria > Desulfobacterota > Desulfobulbia > Desulfobulbales > Desulfocapsaceae > MADRE3. Next base: position 205,598 of record CAVZLG010000006.1, on the reverse strand, counting down.
GTCATCGTTCGGAACCGTCCCGTGCACCGTACCGACTGTGGCACGCCCTTGCTCGTTATGGATAAGCGAGCGCGAGAAGTTATCATAAACCGTGAGCGACCAGAAATCTGCGGCAGGGATATCTTTTGGAAGATGAATACTAAAGGTGTTGTCTCCTGTCAGCCACTGCCCTTTATCATCCTGATAAACGCCAACGTACTGTGATCCCTGTCCAGGAGTTGCGACCGTCATGGATTTCGATGTTCCAATCGCCTCAAACCCGTATCGAGACCGCTGATCAATTGCGAGGTAATCCGGGGTGTAAAAGGTGGGATCCTCGGATATAAAAATCTTCTTCCACGGACTTCCATCATAGGGATGCAGATCCTTCTCAGGAACGCGTGGATGCCAGGCCACGACTTCCGCCATGGCACGTCCCTTCTCGGCCGCAGCCGTCAGAATTTCCCGCATCCGCTTATCCGGCTTGAATTCACGACCATGCGCAATTCCAAGTGTTTCCAACATGCCCAGCATGGCCATGTCTTGGGGACGCGGCGGATTATCGTTGACATAGCGGGAAAGCGATTCAAAATACTCGAATCCCTCGTGTGTAAGAAAATCAGCCGCTTTTCCCTTCATGGATACAAATGTCATTTCAGGAGGATTTTGGGCTTCGTCCAAACGGTACTGCTTAAAGGTGCGAACCAGTTTCTGTAGTCTCGGTAAATCATCTTGCGACTGAGGGATAGCCCGCAGGTAAAAAACCACCGTATTCGTATCCGATTTGACCACATGATAAGCAATCTCAGGCATGGGGCCATCGTAACCCGGAGGAAGAATAAGAAAGCGGCCACCCTTGTTCTGTTCAGGAGAAAAAGGTCCGCCGATATCGACCAGCGGTTGCTGCCAGATGTTATTCATGGTGCCGAGCAGCCCTGCAGGGACATCGATGACCATGGGCCCTTTAGAGAGGTCTAGTGCGCCGGACATGTAAATTGTGTCCTGGTTGGCGGTGAGGACCAGCTGTTGAGATTCTGCCGCCTCGTCAACCACGATGACTGCATGATCGCCGGCCCCGAGCTTGATCTTCGCCTCGGCCATGGCACCGTAAGAAGCCATCGGCAGCGCCCACAGATAGACCTCCACCGCGCGTTGTAGATCAAGTTCATCGTAAAGCTTCTGTGCGGTTTCTTTCGTGGGGTAGCCTCCGATATATTCAAGAGGACCGACACTTGATTCTCTCATTTCGGCTTGTGAAACCGATAAAAATAATGGAGCGCTGATGACAGCGCATAATGCCAGCGTCAGGTTTTTTTTAGTTTTTATAGATAAGCTCATTTTATTTCCTCCGGTTTTGACGACGATGTTTTCCTTTATAGGTAAGCTAACGGTTCGGTTCAGCGGCGCTGTGAGGCGGGGTCCACCTGCAGCGCCTGGTTCGGCTAAATTACTTCGTCTTTAACGGGCTTATTTGGGGGAAGGTCCAGATGCCGTCCAGAATTTCTTTGCGCGGCTGATACATCCGCACTGAATAGTTCCAGCCCTTGCTGATCGGCAGGTAGTTCACGCTCTTGGGATCTCCTCCGAAATGGATCGTATACGAGCCATCTTCGTTCGGCTTGGCCGAGGAGTTGTTGAAGCTGTTCCGGCCCAGGTCGTTTTTCTCTAAATACCCGTCGGCGTTGTAGACCGTAATGGACCAGAAGGCATCCACTGGCACATCTTTGACGGTCACTGAATGCGGCGTCTTGCCATCGTTCTGTTCAACGCTGTCGACAATATAGAATGCCTCCTTAGCTGGCATACCTCCCCAGCCGGCTGCGGCACCGACCAGATAGTCAACCGGACGAACCTCGTCCTTGGTTCCGAAAGCGTAGGTGGTGTCGAACCCGAGGGTGGCGAGATCGCTGAGCGCCTTGCGCGCAACCGCAAGTTGCTCCGTGTCCCAGTTTGGCGCCTCGAAGGGGCCTCTGCCGCCGCCGCTGATCTCGATATTGTCCTGCGCCGCGTGGGCCTTAGCCAGATCATCGGGATTGCCGGCGTCATAAAAGGTTCGAATGGTCACCAGGGCGAAGCGTGTGCCCACCGAATCCTCAGTCAGTTCGTAGGTCCCCGGTTCTGACTCTGCGATCATATAGTGATCCTGACTGACGACCAGCATCGACATGTAACGCCCATCCACCTCAGGCAGCGTAATCTTCACAGGTTGCGAGAGATCCAAGCCCATTGAAGAGTAGAGCGTGTCCTGGTTCATGCGGATCGTCGGTTGGTTGTCCGGCGTAGTGGGTTCCCGCAAGTGAAAGAACTGATCAAATCCAAGGTTAAACCCTTCCATGTTGGCACGGATCATGTGATCCGATTCGGCCCGCACGAAGTTGCCGACGTTCACGGAGGCCTGTTCTTCCGGTTCAGCGGCGGTCGCGACCGAAAAGGCCGAAAACATGGCAAGGCAAAAGGTGAGGGCTCGGCCTGTAAATAGACGATTGAGCGTTTGTTTCATGGTTTATATCTCCTGGGTTTGGTTTCTATTTAACTTCTACGGGTTCAGGGAATTTCCAGGTGCCGTCCAGGATCTCTTCGCGTGGCAGGTACATCCGGACGACATAGTTCCACTCTGGCACTATATGGAGGTAGTTTGGCTGATCTGGATCACCTCCGAATCGGAGGGTTACACTTCCATCCTCATCACGCTTGGCGGTGACACTGTTGTAGGAATAGGAATTGTGGTCGTTGATGGCGAACATTCCCTTGTCGTTGTAGACGGTGACCGACCAGAAGGCATCCACCGGAACGTCTTTAATCGTCATTGTATAGGCTGTCTTTCCATCGTTTTTATCAGGAAACCCTCCGGTATAGGTCGAGTCCTTTGCCGGGAGTCCGCCCCAGCCGACGGCAGCGCCAAGAAGCCAGTAGACAGGATCGAGATCGTTCTTCAATCCGAATGTTTTGGAACTGTCGGTGGCAAAAGGCGCAAAAACGTTGATTGTATTTCGCATCTTCTCCACCTCTTTTTGGTCCCAACCTGGCACGTCGTACTCCCCCTTGTCATCCTGCGTCACCTTGATGGCGTCCTGCAGGGCCTGTGCCCCCTTGACATCCGACTCATCGTTGGGGTCGAGGAACGTCCGGATCAGCAGAAGGACATAGCGCGTCCCCACGGAATCCTGGTCGAATACAACCGTTTTGGGGCCGTACTCGGCCCAGATCGAATGATCCTGGGTGACGACCATCAGCGATTGATAGCGATCTCCCGGGTCCGGAAGTTCAACGTTCAGAGGGGACGACACATCGAAGACGCCCCAGGAATAGATGGTGTCCAGATTTGGACGGATCGTGTCTGTGCTCGAGACATCGTAAGCCCCACGTACGTGAAAGAACTTTCCGAAGCAGTCGAACTTTTCGGCGTAGGTCTGCATCTGAACGTCGGTCTCGGCCCTGACGTAGTTGTGTATCGTCACATCAGTTGATTTCTCTCCCATTTCGGCTTGTGAAACCGATAAGAACAAAGAAATGGTGAGGACAGTGCATAATGTAGTCCTCAGGATTTTTTTTGTTTTTATAGATAAGCTCATTTTTTCCCCCCTGTTTTTCTAAAACGTACAAACCCTTAATCCCAAGTAAATAGATTGGAATAAGGTTTTGATATATCGAACTTTATTCATTGTTTAATTAATTTTTCAAGGCGCTAACTTCTTCTTTTGCTACTTCTAAATCAATCATAAAATCAGTATTGGAATGCAACATGGCTACAGCTGTTGCCCCCATCATTCTTCCGTAAACAACATCGCTGTGCCAATGTACATTGCAGACATTACGGCTTATGCCAAACTGTTTTCCTCTTTCCAGAATCACATCACCTTGTTCGGGAAATAGTTCAGCTAAAATTAATGCCCAGGCCCAGCCAATAGCTGTATGGCCCGAAGGATACGAACCATCTTTGCGCAGACCCGCGTCATCATCAGGCGTGCAAATAGGCGTATTGTTAACCATAAATGGCCGTGCACGTTGATAATGGTTTTTTGCAGCATACGTTGATAAGCCGGCATCAGCTAAGGTCCTGCGAAGAATCATATACAAATGAGGCGTGGTTTCTTCCGTTATTTGCACATCCAAAACAATATTAAAAGCATCAACAGCTTCCGGAAATGCTAAGTCGGCATCATGAGTGGCTTGTTCTTTTCTGGTCTCATCTTTCAAAGCCACGTACATTGCCGCAATATCCTGATCCAACTGGAAAGCTGCCGAGCCTTCCTGCGGTGGCGGGGGCACTAATTTTAAACTATTGGGAATCTCATCTTCTGATAAATACCCTTCTAAAATCCCCTCATGAATTTCCTTTAGTTCTTTTGATAAGGAAGTGATGGATTGCTGATCTGTTTTAGTTTGCTGTGCACAACTCAACATTAAAACAGAAAGTACAATAGCAGTAAGTAACTGTAATCTATTATGCATTTGCTTCCTCACTCTTTGTTTTTTTTAACACTTTACAAGCGGTGGATTAACCCATTTACCTTCACGTGCCTCTTTTTGAGGACCATAACGTCTCATCACTGCATTAAATGGTCCATCGGGAGCTGGCAGCCCGTTCGACAGGCGCTCCCACATGAGGGTTGATTATGATCGATTGGGCGAGCTGCAATCAGTCTTCTATCGGCGGCACCATATAATTTTTTTCCTGGTTGAACTTGTCGAACATATCAAAGAACAACACTACCTCTTTTTGTTCGCCCTCAACCTTCACTTTACCACTCGCAATAGCCTCAGCTAAGGTGTTGGAATTTAGGTAGAGTTCCGACCATGTTTTTCCATCTAATTCCAAAACAAAATCAGCTTTTTTCAGATAGCTTGAAGGCTCTGGAACAAATTCGACGACCCCTCTTCTGATGTGCAGGGCAACGCTCTGGTCTTTCTGGTCAGTAAACACAAACTCAATGACCTTGTCGGTGTCTTTGCTTTTATCAGGATCAATATAGATGCGGTAATAATCAACAAAGGTCGCTGGAGATTCCGCGATAATTTCTGCAGAAGGAAGAATGACTAACGGAGCTTTGATCGTGCCTTCAAGTGCTAGAGCATCGCTCAAGAGAAAGCCTCTTGCAATAGAGCCGGTTGTTCGGTAGGCAAGCTGCCGCAAGATATCAGCTTTAAGTTGGCGGACCTCTTGATCGTTCACATCGAGCAAATAGACATTTTGAATGAGCTCAGCTGCCCAGGCGAATTCGTTTTTATCAAATGCTGCTCTCGTCGCTTGGATCACTGTCTCTTTGCCTCCCATCAGTTCAACGGTGCGCAGAGCAGCTTCTTTCGGAGCTATTTTAAACAGCGTGGTGGTGTCCCAGTCGAACCAGCCAATGACATGCTGATAGATTGCTTCAGGAAAGTGGACCGATTCCCCGTAACCCTGGAAATTCTCAGGTATATCATTGAAATGTGAAGGAGCCTTCACGAAGTGGCGTAACTCGTCGGGGCCCATTCCACGCATGATTCCACGCAAGGTTTGATCGTAAGTAAGCGTGATAAGGTCCATATAGCCCGTTAATGTTTCCATTACTTTCTCTTGGCCCACAACAGCGCGCGTGTGTGTATTGAGCAGAATTTCAGGCTTTAAATCCCGAATAACTTTTAGCCCATCACGCCAAACGAGAGGTGATCGGTACACACCTCCACGAAGGGTGTACAGGTTTGGGGTGCCAGGCCATAAGAAATTATTCAAAACAGCTTTCTTGTCAGGTACCCAAACCGTCAGATTGTAATCATCGGACATATATTCTGTGAAAAACTGCAGCTTAACTCCGAGCACCTCAAGCTCTTCACCATCATCGACCGTCTTAGTGGCAGGTAAGAAGGCAACAGGTTTCCCCATATCCAGTTTGGCAGCCACGCCGGCATCCGCCCCTTCTTCAGGCAATAGCAAGCCGAAATGAGACATGGTACGAGCCGTCAATATCGGACCGACCTCCGGAATCGCAGAAGGCGCTCCTCCGCCCTGAAGGCTGCTTTCAACCGTTTCGTTGACTTTGGGATGGCCGATAACAAGCACATCCTCTGGGTTGTCGACCAGGGCACCAGCACCCATGGCATAGTGAGAGTGACTATAGATAATCACCTTGATCGGCTTGTCGCTGATTGTCTCGATGGCTTTACGTATATGCTCTGCTTCTTCCCGGGTGTCCCCGGTGTCATAGACTATTAAGCCGTCATCCCCCTCAATGACCGATGTATTAGCAAGAGAGTATCCGCCGATACACCAGACACCTTCGGCAACTTCGTCGATGGTGGGTTCCGCATAGGTGATTTGAGGAACTATCGTTAAAACGTCTTCTCTGACGATGGCACCATTTGGAGCTTCAGTAAGCTTTACCTCACCACCCATGTAGGGAGACACTTCCTGTGCATAAGACGGCACAGCCATGATGGACAGAACAGCCATTATTGACAGCGCGCGTGTCATCATCTGTATTTTTGATTTCATTTTTAATTTCTCACTCTTCAATTTTTTGACACTTTAACAAGCGGTGGATTAACCCATGTACCTTCAAGTGCCTCTTTTTGAGGACCATAAAGTCTCATCGTTACATAAAAAGGTCCATCGGGAGCTGGCAGCCAGTTTGCTTCTAACTCTTTGCCTGGAGATTCTTTTTGAATATAAAAGGTTAAAGAACCATCCTCATTCAAAACAAACTGTTCCATCATGGGAGAATTGACAAGATACCTGTCCAGAGGGTTATCGATAAGCAGCTGTGTCTTACCGTCATACATGGTGAGGGACCAGAATGCTGTTACCGGTGGAAATTCGTCTTTTTTAAACGTCAATGTATATTCATTCTCTGATGCATCAAATGGCGTTCCCTGGGCATCTACCAGATAGGTAGGGTAGATAGCTTCAGCACCTGAGTTGCCATATATTCCCATCTGTGCAGCAACGGCACGAATGATAAATAGGTCATCTAAGTTATAGTTCTCTTTAGCACTTGTATTTAAAAATTCTCTTGTGCCAAATACCTTTGCACTTGCTAATGGATCTGCAGATTCTTTTTCTCCAAATTCTTTTATCGCTGAAAGGCCCTCTTCGACACCTTCTTCCAAAGCCTTTTGAATCTCTGGAGAGAACTTTTTAATGCTCAAATGTTTCCTCATTTCCCAATCCAATCGTTGCAAACCTTTTCATAAGGTCCTGTTCTTCTTGAGGGGTTTTCACGAGGGTCAACATAAAGTCCAAATAGTCAAATGACCCAGCGTTAAACTCGGCTCCTTCTTTCCATTTTGGAAAATCAATGGCTGCTGCTGCAGCTGGAGCTTTGGTTCCAAGAAATGCACTTAATGGCTCAACCCGGTACCCACTTTGAATGTCTTTAACCGTGTCTAAGTCGCTCTCGTTAAAGAGTTGCGTACGATGTATGCTAAAAAGAAATTGGGTTTCACACGGGATAACTTCTGTAATACCTTGTGGTGTTTCTCCCTTCCAATCAGGCCCTGCCAGAAGATATGTACCGGGAACATTTCCCGTTGCTACCGTACTGATATAGGCGAAATTATGTGTATAGAGATCAATGAGCTGCACTTCATAAAACCGCTCTTTTTCTATCTCCGGAATGGTGAAGACAACCGGTTCAGCTCTCAAATCTACCCATGTCATACAATAAGGCGTGTCTGAGTTTGGCGTAATGATGGCTTTATCTTCAGGAGTAAATACTCTGGCATCACATGCTAACTCGTTAAAATCACCTCTATATTCAGGTGATTTTTTATCGATGGCATATTCGTACATCGTTTTGTAGTTGAGTACTAAAGGAAAGCCGTAAATGTAGGCTTCTCGGGCAATTTGTTTTGCTTCTTCAGCCGTCATTTTATGTTCTGATGCAAAGCTTGATGAGACGATCAGCAAACTTGCCAATAGTATTAAACAGATCTTTTTCATATGAGTTTCTCCTTATTTTGGATGTCATATTGAATTATTTTATTGTGCCGGCTTCACATCAGAAAAGACCCATTGCCCTTCGAGTATTTCTTTACGGGGCTGATACAAGCGAACAGCAGAATTCCAGCCGTCAGCGATCTGAAGATAGTTCAAACTTTTGGGATCGCCACCACAATGAACGGTAAAGGAACCATCCTCGTCAGGGGTACCGGTAATAGTATGTACACTGTACGCGTTGTATTTGTTTTCCTGGCAATAGCCGTCCTTGTTGTAGAGACTGATTGTCCAGAAAGTGGCTATCAGCCCCCTCACCCGTAAGATAGTATTATTGAATACTGTAATCGCGGCCGTTCAGGCAGGCATCTTTTTTACCAATTTTGAAAAAATACCCTGCCTGAGGGCCTATGCCGTTGACGCTCGATTTAAAATCGCCCCGTGCACCTTACCCATTAAACCCGTATGGATAAGGTACGCTGGTTATGCCTGAGATGTATCACCATTTTGGCAGCAGAAACTGTATTTGGAAGCGTAGGGTCCAGTCTGGCCCAAGCACATCGGGTTTTTCAACGTTATAAAACGCCTGAAGCTGTGCGTTAACAGGCAATTTTCCTATTGTAAAAAGTCTGCCAAAGCCCCCTCCAAAAGGTACCGTCCATCTATTATCACTGTCTGCTTCCCAGTTTGCCGTAATTATCGGTGAAGACGTCAGATACCAGCCGTTTGGCAGGTTATAGTTGACAAAATACTGGGCCAGCATCTGGTTCACATCGTTCGCATCGCTATCACCTGCAAATGACCAGATGTTTTGCACAAGTGCTCCAATAACCCAGGGACCTTGCATCGTCAGAGCAACTGCGCCCGGTCCTACGCCCCATTTTTTGCCTCCCAACCGACTGTCTGTGGCTGTAGGAAGCAAAAAAACCGGACCGACGCCCCAGATAATTTTTCCCGGTTTACTTGGTCCAAAAAACAGAGTCTGATTGATGTCGCCCAAGCCAAACTCCCTGTCCTGGCCTTCAGTAAATCCTGGCTGGCTGATAAGCGGTGCAATAGTCCGAGAGATCAGAAGCCAGTTCTCGTTCAGGTCAAAAGGAATAACCGGTTGGATGTTCGTAATGTTTTGCGTTTCTTCAAGTGGTCCATAGCCGAAGTTAGTATTGTTCTGGAAAGGAAAACTCATCATATTGGCCATGGGGTTCTGGGCGGCCTTTCGTAAATCATCGGCTGAGGGGTCTGCAGCATGCAGAGCCGATACTGCCACAAATAGTGCCATAAAGAGTATTGCATAGAGTAATCGATTCATCGTTTGTTCTCTCCTTTGTTTTGTGTGTTGCTGGCTGCTATATCACCGCCAGCAAGACTTATGCATTGCAATAATTCCTGGCTCAACTCTTGAAGAAGAACTGAATATTCCTGTGTACGAGTCGATGCTTCCTGAGACGACACGTTGCTCCAATAGTGCAAGGCCATGCAGCATTTATGATAATCCATACAGGTTTCCCGAAAAACTGGACTGCTGCGAAAGAGGGGTTGTATTAACGGGCGGTGATGAGAAAAATGTTTTGAAACTGTAAAAATACTCTCATGCATATCTGTCATCACCCTCCTCCACCTATCATTAATCCTTATGATTATTAATAAAATAGTATATGATTCTTTGTAACCTAATTTAGGATAAATATTTTCTGGTAACATGTTTTAACAATTGATTTTTCCACGAATACTAACAGTCAATCGGATTCCATATTTTCCTCCGGAAAATATCTCTGTTGATTCTATCCGTAATCAGCTTCAGCGAATCCTCGTCATTCCTGGCGGATGCACCTTTAAACTTCAGATTATAGAGAGAGGCAGCTCTACGACGAAGCATTGTCTGGCGGTAGCCAATCCGTGAATATCAGTCGCTCAACCGTCGTTAAAAGGCTCCGCCTCTGCTCATCTCATGAAACGTTAAAAAGCCTGCCAAAAAACAGGAAATGGAGTGGTTTGTTCTACGTGACTGTGTGTTCTCTCTGCATGCGTGTCACCTTCTAATTGGTTCGATATTTCTCTAAAAGTGATCTAAGTCTTTCCTTGTAATCTTCAGGAAAAGTCCATATCGGCATGTTGACGGACTGTACCAATCCACGCTCATTAGGCTCAAGATCGTACATCAGGCTCACCAATATATCACTGCTGACAACGGGGCTTGTCCTGAAATAATCATGCCCATGGCCCTCGGTAGCCCCTTCCGTTTGAGATACATCAATCATTTGCAGCTCCGGAGTATCGTTAAGGTATCTGATAATGTTCGGTTCCAACTCCTCCGATAAAACCTGGCCAAGTCGGTCCCTTCTAAATACCCGTTTGGACATATCCAGTGCTTTATCGTTTCCGGAAAGATATATAGTTAGAGATGTCGGAACATTCATTATACCATCAGCCAGATAGGCACCCACCAATTGGCGGTCAATTTCACTTGCTACAAGTATCACGCGGCCGATGCGTCGCTTCTTGTGAATATATTCCCGGTCATTTTTTTGGTGAATAAAGGCTGTGTGAGCCAGCGCTGTTAATACGACTCTTGATCCAGCGCTGTATCCTATGAGATGGATGTTTTCTGCATTGGTTTCTTCTGAGAGAAATTCAGTGAGTATCCTGAAATTGTGTGCTGAAATCGCTGTTGTCTCTGTATCTGCAAGATAGGCAAATGTTTCTTGGTTAGAAGGCCATGCAAAAGAAATGAATACACCGTCGTAACCGAGAAAATGCCATAATTCGTTACCAACGAGAAGTGGATTTCTAAAGTCTGTCTTAAAACCGTGCACGTAGATATAGATGTCTTTGTTCTTAGAAGATTCCAGTTTAGCATTCACTTTTTGTGCAAATTCTATTGCTGCGGCACCAGGATTTTGCTCAATCTGCTCCGGCGGTGTAAATACCGTTATTGTTCGATCCAGAGCTCCATATTCAGTAATTCCTTCAATTCTTACAGGATATTCATCTGCTCTGTTTTTTAATAGAGAGGTGCGAAGAACTTCTTGCCATGTGTAATCTCCAAGCTCAAAAACAGGTTTTGCTGAACCGAGCACAAGGCCGAAGCCACGCTCGTTCGAATAAAAGTGCTCTTGGCCTGGATCAGGTTTCCGATCTGTGGCGTAAAAAATATATTCTGATGATTTTTCTAAGGTTGGGTCTAAAAAAGGATTAATTATCTCATCTGAATAGATCTCTGGAGCCGGCATTAAATTGAGAAAACCGAAATCAGTTTTCGAGCAAGCACTCGTGCCAACTAGAATGAGTAAAGCCAGGGAAATATATACGTGCGAGCAATATCTGACTCTCATAGATAAAAACTGCATCACGTCAAGAAACTTGTTTTCATAGTTACCAGCACCGGTCTTGAAGTCTGGAAAATCAATCTTATCAATCATTTTCTACGGTTACCAAGGTGCTCAGAAAGAGTCTGAACCTTGGCTTCCTGCAGCGTAAAGGTTGTTCTCAAGGCGCCGCCTCGCGTTATGCTCCAGGACCGAGTGAAAGCTAATCCTCGAGCGGCGGTTTGCTTGTTATCCTTTTAACGTGTGCCAGATGGGCGAGGTGTAGGCGCCTTTCTGTTTGATTTCTCTCCCTTTCCTTCATATTTTCAACGTTGCTGATGAAAGCGCTCGATTCTGCAAGCGCTTTCACGCTTAATCTCTGGAATATCTCCATTTATTCAAAAATCTCTTTGCCATCTGCATCGATGTGAGAGAAATAGTTGAGGCCATCCTTCTGTCGGAACATTCCCCTTATGTATTCCCCCTTCTCATCGTAGAGCATGATTCCAGCATCACCATTTTTGTAACCAAGACCGATGCGCTGCACCTCTTTTTTGTCATTGATGAGTATGCCGTATCCTTCTCCACCACCACCCATGGCCAGAATCTTGGCGCCCTTCTCATCAACCAGGGCAATGCCGGGGATTCCCTCGTCCATGCCCAGACCGATTCGGCCTCTTCCCTCAGCATCGGCTACCATGATGCCGCTGCCTTTGCCGTCGGCCGGGATGCCAATGGTTATAGCGCGTTTACCCGCTTTATTAAAAATACTGATGCCGCTACCCTCCTTATCCGATCCGATGGCTACCAGTTCCATACCGGACGCATCGCGGATGGTAATCCCAGTTGCGGTAATCTGGCCAAACTGAGCGTCGTTTGACCCGTGCTTGGCTCCCAGCAAAAAAAGAGGTACGAGCAAGAGTGTTAAGACGACCATTAGCCGTTTCATCCGGCTATTCTGTCTTTCGATTCTATCAAGGCGCGTCTGAAGTTTTGCTATTTCCTGGACTGAAGATTGCATTCCATTTCTCCTGTATATCTGATGATTGGACGATTATTGACTATTGATGATTTCTTCTTCGTTTGACTCTTTCGTCATTAATATCCTCTTCGCCTGGCCCTCTGATCGTTGAGCACGGCACCACCGACTGCACCGACTCCAGCACCAATCAGCGTGGACTTGGTATTGCGGCCAATTGCCTGTCCGGCGATCGCCCCTACAGCCGCTCCCCGTGCTCCTCCGACCTCAGCGGCAGATGGATAAGTCGAGCAGCCAACATTGAGCAACAACACCGAACCAAGTAAAAGCGCCAATAAACAACTCGCGTAGATTCTCTTCATGTTATACTCCTTCCGTTAAATTTGTAGGGGACCTGCTGTTTTTTGTTTACCCGTCTCATACGATTTTTATCTGTCAGGTTTTGTTTAAATAATATATAATCTCTGAATCCAAGTTCTACAGTAGTCCTTCATATTCAGATACCCGCATCACCGCTTGATCAGAATCGCTTTCAAGCAAATACTGTAGGGCTTCACCGCATTAATGATGATCCATACAGGGTTCCCGAAAAACAGGACTGCTGCGAAAGAGGATCTGGAGAAACGGGCGGTGATCAGAAAAATGTTTTGCAACGGTAAAGAAACTCTCATGCATAATAGAAATCTCTCTCCCCACCTTTTATTACTCTTTATTTATGATTATTAATAAAATAGTATATGGTTCTTTGTAACCTAATTTAGGATAAATATTTTCTGGCAACATGTTTTAACAATGGATATTTTTATATTATGACTAACAGTCAATTGATTTCATTTTTATGGTGAAGCCAAAATCATCAGCCCCATATTATCCGCCGGAGAATATCTCTGCTGATTCTATCCGTAATCAGCTTCAGAGAATACTCGTTAGTCCTGAGTTCACCGCAACGGAAAGTCAACGAAAATTCTTGAAATTTGTAGTATTGGAGACAATTTCCGGGAACAGTGATGAAATTAAAGGATTCACTGTGGCAACCTGTGTATTCGGCAGAGGTGATGATTTTGACCAGGGAATCGATCCCATTGTCAGTATACAGGCCAATAAATTGCGGCGAGCCCTGGAACGCTATTATCTGGTTGCCGGCCACAGCGACCCGGTATATATCGACATCCCAAAAGGTACGTATGTTCCTGTTTTCACCAAGCAGCCATCATCTACTCCTCTTACAGAATCAAAAGTAGCGAGAGCTAAGGTATCAGTCGCTGAAGAATCGTGGCCCACAATTATCATTCGTCCCTTTTTAAACCTAACGGGTGACGCTTCGTTGGATTGGCTGGGACCAGGTTTTGCATGTGAACTCAGTATGGAAATGACTTCGCACAGGAATATTCAGATATTAAGAGGTATTCCTGAAGGGAGCAATAAACGGGCAGCAGACACCATTGCCAGATTTGTGATTGATGGAGAAATTCTCAACGCCCGGAAAGGGCTCAAAGTGATTGTCACGTTGACAGACACCATGAGCAACCTGCAACTCTGGTCTAAAGGACTCAATTGCGGCAGTGACCCATCTCAACTGATTGCTTTTCAGAGAAAAATCGTACAGATTGTTGCGGCCCAGATAGGATGTGAACAGGGGGTTATTGCAAATAAAATTCTTTCGGAATCTGCAGATAAGGCTCCGGAACATTTAAAGACCTACGAAGCAGTCCTGAGATTTCTTGAATATACACAGGCTCCAACTGAAGAAGGATTTATACAGGCCTTGTACTGTTTGGAACATGCCAAAAAACTTGAGCCTCGGTGCGGTAGGGTCTGGTCCATGCTTGCACGTCTTTACATCACTATATACGGCCTTGAAATCCCTGGATTTGGTCTCGGTGATGCAAAAAACAAGGCGGTTTCCTTTGCAGAACGTGGAGCAAATCTTGCGCCCAACAGTCAGTATACGCGTACAATTCTTGCCTTCGTCAGACTTGTAAGCGATGAAATATCTGCTGCAAAAAGAGAAATTCAACTCGCCTATGAACTGCATAGTGATTCCGTTGTTCTCCTTGACACAATCGGATATGCGATGGCCCTGTCGGGAGACTGGGAACAGGGAACAGAATTGATCAGCAAAGCAATCAGAAGAAACCCATACCACGGTATTCATGCGCACCATGCACTCTGGGCAAATAGTTTCAGACAGAAGGACTACGAACAGGCCTATCAGGAAACAATGCACTTCAGGAGCCCACAGCTTTTCTGGGAACCATTGATAAAGGCCGCGACCCTTGGAAACCTTGAGCGATTGGAAGAGGGGAAAAACTGTGTTAAGGATCTGCTCGCCCTCAAACCGGATTTCCCGAGCCGTGGCCGCATCCTGATAAGCAGATTTGTAAAATTTAAACATATTGCAAACTCGATTGTTGACGGACTGAAGAAATGTGGACTGGAGTTTGCGTGAGCCATCTTTTTTGCATTCACAATAAATACCCTTTGAGAAAATCAGATTAAAAAGGGGCATCATAAAATTCCTATAATTCATCGAAAGCCCAACAAACTATTTTGCCTTTTTAAAATGTCCTCCTTTAGTAAGATTAACTATCACCAAAATACTCAACAACCTCAAAGACACTTTCATGCCTGCCGATACAGTATTGATATCAACGGTTGCACCTACATCTTAATAGAAGCATTTTAAAAATATGTTTGCCCCTGAATACCGTATAAAGACAGAACTGCATGGAGAGTATTAAATGTTGAGAACTAGTCTGCTGAATCCCATTCTTGAAGAACTGCCACTCTCACCGGCACTTTCAGAACTCGTCGCAATCCTCTTGGTATTGATCATCGTCAGCCTTGTCGCCTTACTGGCTACCTTCCTTGTCCGCAAGACTGTGCTTTCAGCCCTTACCTTCTGGATTCAGAATAACAGATATAAATGGGATGACCCCCTGGCCAGTAACGGACTGCTGAACAAGATATGCTGGCTTGTACCGGTGATCATTTTCTCTATTGGCGTCGATTTCTTCATCGACCCGGAATCGGCTATCTATATACCAACTAGACGAATAATAAACGGCTGTTTTGTTATTGTAGTCGTGCTTAGTCTGTCTGCTTTATTTTCATCTATAAACGACATTCACCGCTTAATACGAAAAAAAAAGGGCACAAGTCTGAGCGGATATACCGACGCGGGCAAGATTCTAAGCTATGCCTTCGGTACAATTTTTCTCGTTTCTATTTTTACAGGCAAATCACCCTGGGGTATTGTTTCCATTTTGGGTGGTTTGACTGCAGTTACCCTGCTGGTATTTAAAGATTCTATTCTCGGGTTCGTCGCATCCGTTTTGCTCACATCAACGGATATGGTGCGCCTCGGCGATTGGATTGAAATGCCGCAATATGGCGCTGACGGTGATGTCATTGATATTTCCATACACTCCGTTCGTATCCAGAATTTTGACAAAACCATTACCACTATTCCGCCCTATGCCCTTGTAACCAATTCGTTTAAAAATTGGCGCGGCATGTCCGAATCGGGAGGCAGACGCATCAAGCGGGCAATTTTCATAGACATGCACTCAATCCGTTTTTGCGACGCTGAAATGCATAATAAATTCAAAAAGATGTCTTTGATCAGTTCATATGTGCAAGAAAAACAGCTGGAGATCGATGAGTACAACAAAAAACACGGTGACGAGACATTGCCCGTTAATGGCAGAAGACTTACAAATATTGGTGTTTTCCGTACCTATGTAATTGCCTACTTAAAGAGCAATCCGAAGATCCATGACCAGATGACCTTTCTAGTACGTCAACTTGCCCCTACTGACCGTGGCCTACCACTGGAAATTTATGCCTTTTCGAAGGATAAGGACTGGGCTCATTATGAAGAACTTCAAGCCGATATTTTTGATCATCTCCTTGCAGCCGTCCCTGAGTTCGGTCTCCGTATATTTCAGAATCCGAGTGGATTTGATTTTCGCAGGTTGCACAGCTGAACATCCAACCTGAAAAGTGTACTGCATAAAAGTGCAGAGTTGACCCCACTTGATTGAACAGTCTTCCGCTGTTCCAGAGTAGAATTCCATTTAATCTGAAATACTCCTTATAATAAGATATCTAGGAGACAGGAAGAAGGTAAACCTGAGTGCGTCACTCTCAAACCTCACAGATACAGTAAACACCTTAAATTGAGCTTTTTGAGAAAATCTCGATATTTCACGGTTAACTGTTTGAGGTCACCTGCCGCTCTATTTGAAGGAAGAGATTTTATGTAATGACGAGATAGCATAGAGCTAAAGACTCTATTGAACCGGCAGTTTTAGACAGTCCGTTTGAGTGACTGATTATAAGCCTCAAAGCGTCCCCTTGATTTTCCCATAAACAAGAAAAATCAGAAAATAGCGAACTTGAAGTTAACCATGTACTCACCTAAGTTGAATATCAGAATGTTAGATTTTGATAGTCTTTGTCGAGTAGTCTATCTGCTACGACCGGAGGTTTTGCTACAGTAATTCCCTCAATTAAATCATTGGTGGTTTTCCCGGAATTTGGGAGGTAAAGAGGGCATATCTGAATAGAAGCCCCCATTTTCAGCAATGCGTTTAGTAACATGGTTGGTGATTTTTTTGGAGGCAAAAAGGTTTCAGTATTGGTTGACTGCAATGCTAAATCGCCCGCAGCGCCACACAGAACTATATTAATTTCTTTACCATGCTCTTTCATGGTCTGAACAGACAATACCATCGCCATCATTTGTGCTTGTCTGTCTGCAGAGGTGACAATAACATTCAAGCCTTTCCCCTGCTCAGCAAGAACATTATCTGCCCAGATTAAAAAAGCTGTAAGAATAAATGTGTAGCATAGTTTTTTCATAGCTTGCCTCCTGAGTTGCTCAATTAATGGCTTTTTTTAATAATGTGAGCCTTTTGCAAAATAAAGATTTTCGTTCAATATCAAGGCATGCGATAAATTTTACCGGAGGCATACAGGTGATATTCCGAGGATAAAATTTTGAGCATAACGCTGAGGTTGAACGAAAGGAACGTTTTGCAAATGGCTCATGTATTTAACGCTTAATCTTAACATGTTTTAAACGTTAGCGGCTAGATCTATCTTATCAATTACCAGTAAATCGGAACGGGTGATTCCCGGGCCACCCTTTCTTGGAATTTTATCTCCTCCCGACACATCGAATACATAGATCATCAGATCCGCCAGTTCAGGGCTGAATGTGGCGCTTAGATTATCCCCTCCAGACACGCTCGCCACCCTCCATCTGGAGAAGATGTGCCAGTGTCTGACATGGTGCTGTTACTATTCATTTTTCCCTTTTTCTGTAAAGCTGGTTATTGTCGTTGCAGGAAAAAAAATTGCAGTGGATCCATCCGTCCTCAAGATTTTTTGGGATCAGCGACCCAACCACTCTCAGCAGAAAGGTTCTCGGCCAGACAGAGAATTTCTTGGAATTCATTAATATAATTACGTTCAAGACCTATGGATATATTGGTAACAGGTTCAAGAATACACTCGATAACCACAGGTATCCTGGATTCTTCTATAAGTTTCTCAGCGCTGCTAAAAGCCACTGCAAACTCTTCAGGTTTATCACCCACTGTATGGGTGGTTTTTCACCCAGTGGCGGGCAATGTCGACACGGCGACAGCACCAAACATCTTGGTGGGAGAGAACGTAATCCAGAAATCGCTCTAACGATTTGATTCTTCCGCCACGTCCGACAAGACGACAATGCAAACCCACTGACATCATTCTCGGAGTCTCATTTCCTTCTTCATACATTGCATCGAAGGTGTCCTTCAAATAGCTGAAGAATTGATCACCACAATTAAATCCCTGGAAAGACGCAAAACGCATATCATTGGCATCAAGGGTATAGGGAACCACTAAATGAGGTTTATCTTCAACCTTGGTCCAAAAGGGAAGATCGTCATTGTAGTCATCTGAATCATATAAAAAACCACCATGTTCAACAACTAAAGGTCTTGTATTGACAGATGTTCTGCCGGTATACCAGCCAAGAGGAGGTTCACCGGTCAATCTTTCTATAATTTCAACCGCCTTCGCCATATGCTCTCGTTCAACATCCTCAGGAACATTTCGATAATCAATCCAGCGATAGCCATGGGAACATATTTCATAACCGGCCGCCATTGCAGCCTCGGCAACAGCAGGATTTCTTTCAAGTGCCATCGCCACGGCAAACAACGTTAGAGGTATATTCTTCTCCTTGAAGAGCTTAAAAATCCGCCAAATACCGACACGACTCCCATATTCATAGAGAGATTCCATACTCATATGTCGCTGATTCTCGAACGGAACTGCATTTACGATTTCCGAAAGAAAGGTTTCAGATGCCTGGTCCCCATGGAGAATGCAATTTTCGCCGCCTTCCTCATAATTCAGTACAAATTGAACAGCCAATCGTGCTCCGTCCGGCCAATTTGCTTTGGGTGGATTCGGGCCATAACCAACGAGGTCACGCGGATATTGTTTCGATGCATTCATAATTGTCTAACTCCTAATGATATAGCTGTGTGGCTAGATCAAAGGCTAACTGCTTAGACTACGTTTTATAATACGCCTTTCAGATTCATTAAAATAAAATTCATCACAGTTGTTCCCGTCACCACCGCGGTCAACAACGAGGAAATCCTGTTCTTCCCTTAATCCGATCAAAGGAAAATGCCAGACCCCGCGTGCATAATTGACACCCTGTCGGCCATTCGTTACAAAGGCAAACAAGCTCTCTGGTCCAACCCTTTCTCCTGGCAGTGCAACAACAATCAGGAAGGGAGTTTTATGCAACGGTATAAAAGCCTGGCTTGCCAGCGGATGCCGCTCCATCATATGGATGAGTATAGGGACAGGTCTTGGCCTGCAACGAAAGATATTGATAAGGGGGCGACCTCCGAATTCATTAACATCAACAGTGGCCAGGTCGTTATAACGAGTGGCAAATCCGTCATTTATGGATATACCTTCTACCTCATTGTCGACCTCTATAATGTCACCAAAAGGTTTGAAGTCCTTGCGAGTTAATGGTCTTACAGGTATCTCATCCAGCATTAACGTTTCCTCTCCTCAGACAATAAATTTCACCCGCTCCGTATCTATCGCTGCTTGTCTAACGACCTTGAAGAAAAACAGCAATCGTCAGGACCGACAAATGGTTCTCATAAATCAATCACGCACAATATGGGTACCGGTTTCTCCACGAATTGCAGGCAAAGCCTCATTGAGATGGCCGATAATTGCCCGTTTACCACCTCCATCAATAAATTTTATTGCTGCTTCGATCTTCGGTCCCATGCTTCCGTCGGGAAAATGTCCTTCTGCCAGATACGTCCGGGCCTGTGAGACGCTTATCGTATCAAGTTCCTGTTGTTCAGGTTTCCCAAAATTAATCGCAACACGAGAGACAGCAGTCAATATAACCATTTCTTCTATTTTCAGGATATTGGCTATATGAGCTGTTGTCAGATCCTTGTCGATAACAGCCTCTACGCCTCGCCTCACCCCTCTCTCATCACGGACGACCGGTACTCCGCCACCGCCGCCGGCAATAACCACGGTACCTCTGCTCGTCAATACTTCAACAAGGGAGATATCGCACACATGTTTCGGCTTTGGTGAAGCAACAACCATGCGCCAGCCACGTCCGGCATCCTCCCGCATGGTCCATCCCAGTGTCTGGGCGAGGTTGTTCGCTTCTTCCTCGCTATAAAAATAGCCGACCGGTTTAGTTGGATTTGAGAAACTGGGATCATCGGGATCCACCTCAACCTGGCTCACCAGCCCGACCACATGTCGCTGGTTACCAATCTCACGGAGTGCATTCTCAAATGCCTGGACCAGAAGATAGGCGGTTACGCCTTGTGTATTTGCAACGCAGATATCGAGTGACATCGGTGCAACCTTTTCACGAGCCAGCGCCTGGCGCATCAGTACCTTCCCAACTCCCGGGCCATTTCCATGGGTGATGATCAATTCATTATCAAGTTCTAACAGTGGCAGTAACACCCTGGCGGTATCACCGGCGATCGCAACCTGTTCTTCAGATGTACCTCTAATACCAGCAGGATGTATCGCGTTACCTCCGATAGCTACGATGAGGCGTTGTGGTATCTTTCTGGTCGTCGCCATTAGTGGAACTCCTTACAAGAACGAAAATGACTGGTTGTATAATTCGTCTGAGCAGAAAGACATTCCTGCTACAAACCTATCGTATCTAAATACCGCAGATGTTTGCCAACAGCGACATCCGAAGTGGTATTGAGAATGCGATCGCCTTGAAATATATCTGATGAGCGGTTTTATCTATGGCAAAATCGAACTCTCCGGCATTACGCGGCAGAGAATGGGAAATACCGACGGTTTTTCCGGTTTTCTTCTCGATATTCTGTAATCCCTCGGCGGTAAAGTAAAACTCGGCCATCTTCTTAAGAAAGTCATCCCGGCCGGGATCACCTTTCTTAACTGAACATCCGGGCAGATAAACAAAATCTACACCCTCGTCAGCGATCATGGCCTCCTGCTGGCTGATAGTCAGGTCGTTAACCTCTGTGAAGTTAGCATTCATGGCTGTCAGTTTTTCGCGTATAACCTGAGGCGTTTCCAACCCTGTGGTCCCGGAATAAATTACCCTGGCACCCATGCGGGCCAACCCGAGACCGAAGGATTGCCCTGAACGGGCGCGGGACAGATCGGGGGTTGCGATCATAACGGTCATTTTGGTGAAATCTCCACCCAGTGCCCGGTAGGCTGCGTACATGTCAAGCAAACCCTGGGTTGGATGAGTAACATTACCATACCCACCACTGATAATAGGTGAAGCGTCAGCGCCCAATTCCTCGATGACGTCAACAACCGCCTCATCAGGATGGCGCAAAACGATAACATCGGCGTACTGAGAGGTTACACGAAGTGAATCATACAAAGACTCACCCTTGGCTGCCGAGGAACTGACAAGCGGGTTTGATTCGGTAATAACGTTGCCGCCAAGCCGGTACATTGCAGTTTCCATGCTGAACCGGGTACGGGTACTGGGCTGGAAAAACTGGGTACAAAGTACTTTTCCTTCCAGCAGTGGAATTCGACTGCGCCAGAACGGTTCGAGCATCACTGCGGTTTTGAAAACATTTTCCAGTTGTTCCGGTGTCAAATCGTCGATGAAGCTGAAATGGCGTCCCTTGATGTCTGTCTGTTCAACCTGCTTGAAAATATCCATGGGGCCGAAATCTTTTGTCAAAGTCATAATTAGTTCTCCTTGGGCGAAATTAGAAAAAAGGTATGCTGGATGATTAAATTTCAGCGTCCCTGTTCATATCTTTACTGTAAATATACCAGAATGGCTCACGACCGGTTGTGTACGTGCCCTGCTGCGTGAACGGACCAAACCAGATAAAGTCTTCTTTCTTCACCTGCAGCCAGTCTTCACCAAGGAGATACATGCCCTGACCACCGAGAATATACGCGCCATGCTCCTGGACATGTGTTTCAACAAAAGGATGTGAGCCGTCCGGCAGGAATTTGAGGGTGTGCATATTCATATCGAAGGCCAGATCGTTGGGCAGCAGATCGCGGAGGAAGACATTCTCCATATCGTCGTAAATATTCTCATCAATCTTGTTAATATCACCAAAAACAACCCATGGCTTGAGGTCCCCAAGCGCTACAAAACGCTGTTTGTAAAGGAGGATTCGAACCGGTTGTGAAGATGAATTGATGAATTCAAGCCCTTCATCCGGTGGTGCAAACGCATAGCCTCCGGCTTTAAGTTCTTCAGTCTGATCACCGACGGAAACCTGGAGTGCGCCGTCGCCATCCATGACAAAAACAAAGGATTCGACGCCGGCTTCAGCGACAAATGGTACCGTGGTTTTTCCACCCGGGTCAACCATTCCGACATACTGTACGAAACTGGCACCATGTTTCGGAGAGGCAATGATGGTGAGACGGCACCCTGAAAATCCCGGAATTGAGTTAATAACTCTGCCCTCAGGCGGGATCACGGTGTACACTCCCGGTTTTATAACAGCTCGACTTTCAAGAAATCCTTTAGGATACGGCATATCTTTATCTCCTTCATTAGATTGTTATGTAAAATAAACGTAAACTCAAGCTGCAAGATACCACCTGGCAGGATTATTGTCAACTATATCGATTTGTATTGTTAACAATATTCAACATCGAGATGACCACAAATACGCCTTCTATCAGAGCCATAAATGAGATGTTATTTGAAAAACTTCACATCGAAATTATCCTAAAATCGGGTACCCATATCCCCCGATTTTAGACGTTTTAACACGCGCAGCGACAAGTCCCTCAACAAGGGTGACTGCACAGGTTACTCCGTCCAGGACAGGCAAGCCGAATTCATCAGATAACTGCTCCATCAGATCAGTCATACCAGCACAGCCCAAAACAATCGCTTCAGCCATATCATCAGCAATGGTGTCTCTGATCGCACCCTTGATTTTTTCAAGGGTTGCAGGGTCATTTTCCTCAAGCTTCAGCACAGGTATTTCGGTGGCAATCACCCGGGCACATCGCTGATCGAGCCCATACCGCTGCAGGTTTGCCTCCAGGCCTGGTACAGAACGGCCCAAGGTGGTTATGACTGAAAATTTATTGGCAAGTATACTGGCAACATGGTAGGCGGACTCACCAATTCCGACCACCGGGACATCGACAGCACACCGTGCAGCGTCAAGTCCGGTATCATCAAAACAGGCAATGATGATGGCGTCTACCTGCGGGTTTTCTTTGATAATCTTTAAAAGATGCGGAACACAGGTCGCCGCATCGTGATACCCTTGAATACTCGGTGGACCAAGAGCTGGATTAGTGGCAATAATTTCTGTATCCGGTCGGGCAATGCTTCGAGCAACCACTTCAACTTTCCGAGTCATGGACTCAGTGGTGTTCGGATTTATAATCAGAATACGCATGGTTATCTCTCCTTACATATCCCCGCCAAGATACGCGGCTTTAATCCGGTCATCATTCAGCAGCTCTTTAGAATTCCCGCTGATAACAATACTCCCGGTAGTCATCGCATATGCACGGTGAGATATACTCAATGCCAGGCGTGAATTTTGTTCGACAAGGACAACAGAAACACCTTCGTCCCGGTTGATAGCAATGATGGAACGTGCGATATCCTGTACAAGTTTTGGTGCAATCCCCAATGAGGGCTCATCGAGTAGTAAAAGTTTGGGTTTTGCCATCAAGGCCCGACCGATTACGAGCATTTGCTGCTCTCCACCGCTCAGGGTTCCCGCCGCTTGCGAATAGCGCTCTTTTAACCTTGGAAAACGTTCAAGAATGCTATCCAGAGATCGTCCAATATCAGCTTTATCACTGCGTGTAAAAGCGCCCATCAACAGGTTGTCTTTTACTGACATGAATGGAAAAACACGACGGCCTTCAGGGACCATGGCGATCCCTTTACGTACAATTTCTGAGGCAGAACAGCCGTCCAGTCGTTCACCCTGAAAAAAAATGGAACCCTCAGAAATTTTCTTCAGACCGGTAATCGCACGTAAAATTGAAGACTTCCCTGCTCCGTTAGCTCCAATCAAGGCGACTGTTTCTCCTTCTACAAGATCAATAGAAACACCCTTCAGGGCATAAACATTATCGTAATAAAGCTCAACGTCTTTAAACTTCAGCATTTCATTCATGTGCTAAATCCCAATGGTTATGTCTTCACTACCAAGATAAGCCTCGATGACGTTTTCATCATTCTGAATTACATCAGGGGTTCCTTCTGCAATCTTTACTCCAAAATTCAGGACAACAATTCTATCTGAGATAGCCATAACGGCAGGCATATCATGCTCCACGAGCAAAACTGTTACGCCACTATCCCTGACCTTACGGACCAGTTCGACAGTACGCATGGTCTCATCGTGATTCATACCGGCAAAAGGCTCATCAAGCAGTAATATTGTAGGATCTGTAGCGAGGCCAATAGCTATTCCGAGTGCACGTAAGTGCCCCTGAGGAAGGTTGCTTGCCAGCTCGTCCCGGATGTCACCAAGTTCCAGGAACTCGATGATTTCATCGGCTGTATTACCAAACCTTACAACATCAGCCCGGGCCGCTTTCGAGTTGAAAAAATACCCCGCCAATGTAGCATTTGCCCGCAGGTGCTGGGCGACAACGATACTTTCATGGGTCGTCATGCTTTTGAATATTGTTGCTTCCTGAAAAGTACGAACGACACCTTTGCGGGCAACGACGTGTGGAGAGAGGTTAGAAATCCGTTCCCCCTTGAAAAATACCTCACCTGATGTTGTCGGCATAAACGAAGTGATCATTTTAAACAGTGTGGATTTACCGGCACCATTGGGCCCAATAACAGCTAATATTTCTTTCTCATTTACGGTGAACGAAACATCGCTGTTCGCTGTCAGACCGCCAAACATCTTTGTGACGTTTTTCACGTCCAGTAGAGAACTCATTTTTGCCCCCTTTTCTGTTTGGAGAAACGAATGCTCAGCAGACCGTTGGGCAAAATAAGCATCAGGGTAATCAGCAGGCTGGAGTAGACGAGCATTTGATATTTACCCAACTCGAAGAGAAGGTCCCAGCCGAAATAAAGGGTTAGTGTTCCAAGCATCGGACCAAAAACATATCCCAGGCCGCCAAGAAAGCAATTAAGCATAAAATTTATTGAATCCTGGACCTGAAAGCTGGAGGGATACACCGATTGTGATATCGCAACGAACATTGCTCCACCAATTCCGCCTAAAAAAGAAGAAATGGCATATATCACAACTCGTAGATAGGCAATGTTGACGCCTATTGAAGATGCCAGTTCTTCATTTTGCTGAAGCGATCGACAGAGATGGCCAAGGCGGGAATTAACCAGTCTATACATTCCGGCAAAACATATGACCATTAATACACAGGCAGTATAGTAAAAGGACAGTTTAACATTTTCGAGTGTCGCGAAATCCGGAACCAGTACCAAGCCAAAAATTGAAATCTCACCTGGCAGAGGTATTGAGACGATTCCCTTGGCACCGTTGGTGATTGGAAACGCTAATGCTGATAATTTAGCCACTTCGGTAAGAACCAGTGTAACCATCGCGAAGTAAACGCCACGCAACCGCAGAATCGGCAAGCCTATAAGGATTGCCATCAGGGCACAGAAAAGACCAGCCAACGGCAGTGTTAACCAGAAAGACATCCCCACCTTCGTTACAAGAATGGCAGAAACATATCCCCCTGCCAGGGCAAAGGCACCTTGACCGATATTGATGCGGCCTATATAAAAAGTCAGCCAGACTCCGGCGCTGGCAATTGACAAGAGTGCGACAGACGTCAATGTGTAATAAAAATCCCACCGACCGGTTGCGTTAATAATGAATGGCACTGCTACGAACACAGCAAACAGGAATACAGCCACACCAAGAATATGCTTTAATTTCAAATTTCCCATGACTGTTACCCCCACGGTTTGCCCATCAAGCCTTGCGGTCGGAGAGACAAAAAGACCATCAGCGAGGCAAAGATAAGAAGATAAGTGATGTCACCATATTGAGAAAGAACCGCGAGGCCGACAGCCTCAAGTGCTCCCAGAATAAAACCACCGGCAATCGCACCTGAGATAACCCCGGCACCACCGATCATGACCATCATGAATGCCTTGATTGACACGGGGCCTCCCATACCGAGATTAACTCCGGTGATTGCCACCAACAGCCCCCCGGCAAGCCCTGCCAACATGGCACCAAGCGCAAAACCAATCATTGAGTAACGATCGACATCCACCCCCATGAGCTCAGCCGCCGTTCGATCCTGGGCAAAAGCACGCAGGGCACGACCGGTTTTGCTGTAATGCATGAAGGCTATAAATCCGCTGATAGAAAGAATCGCCAGAACACAGATTAGAACTCGATCATAGGGTAAGATAATGCGAAAGTCCCAGTTAAAGACTCCATCGATTATCTTTGGAACCCCTCGCTGTTTTTCTCCAAAGACCAGGAGAATGATGGCATCCAACAAAAATGCAATACCGGCAGCAAGCAGCATCGTGCTCTCATCCCGCTCGGAGCGTCTTATTACCGGGCGGAACAGCAGAAACTCTATAAGCGCGCCGACAATTGCCAAAGTTACCGCCGAAGCTGCAAGCGCAACAACAAATGGCAGACCAATTTTCCCATATATCGTATACGTTACAAATCCGCCGAGAACATACATCTGGCCATGAGCGAAGTTCAGAACATTCATCAAAGCGAAAATCAGCGTAAGGCCCAAAGCAATTAATGCATACTGGGAGCCCAGATAGAATGCATTTACTACTACCTGTTCCATGCGAACACCTCTCGGACAATATGCTCCAGGTTACAACCCGGAGCATATCTGCGGATATTAGTGGATAGGGTGATTAATCAACCTCAGCAATAAACATGGTCTCGAAAGCGCCGTCTTTGTATACATTTACAACCAGTGGCACAGATACCTGTCGTTTTTGTCCAAATGATGTCATACCAACATATTTCAAGACTGCATCGCCCTTCATATAGGGATTGGCGACTTCAAATGTATCCATGGTTTTCTTGAATTCTTCGACATTATCAATGGCCGCCGGATTCATTTTCATTGTCTCAAGGATATACTCAAGCGCATAACATTTGGTGTTGGATTCATCGTTGTATTCACCGAACATTTTGGTATATCGAGCGACAAATTCGTTCATCATATCAGATGCGATTTCCGGTGTTGAGGCGCCACCGACTGAAATAAAACCGTTCGCCAGGTCTCCGGCACCTTCTTTAATAACCCCAGCATCCTGTGCCGTTTCTGTTGAGATGAGGCCCTGAAAGCCTAATTCGCGGGCTGAACGAATAAGCTGAGGGGCATTGGCAGGAGAAACACCGGATAAAACCAGCAGATCCGGTCTTTTTCGCATTACAGGAGTTAACACAGGGGTAAAATCAGTTGTATCTACCTGAAATGTGACATTCGACGAAACCACATCAAGTCCCAGAGCTTTAGCGGCGGCAACTCCACCCTCACGTTGGCTTAAAGGATCAGACTCGTTTGCTGCAACAAAGGCCACCGACTTAACGCCTTTTTCTTCTTTGAGATATTTATAGATGGCTGGTCCTGACTGGTAACTTGCAACCATACCAAGGACAGCATTGGAGGCAGGCGCAGTATACAGTTCTTTCGGAAATGCATACGGAAAATATATAATACCATTTTGCTCGGCAACCGGGCGAACCGCGGCAGCACCATCATCAACATTCGGTCCAACAACATAGTGGATGCCGGCCTGCGCCATTTTTTCCATACCAGCTATGGCACGTTTCGGATCTTTCTGGTCATCAAAGGTTACGATTTCAACATCATACGTTGTATCACCGATCTTTATTCCACCAGTCTCGTTGATCCAATCAGCACGGACTTGCATTGAACGTACATTAGAGATTCCCCAAGCAGCTGCAGGACCACTTGTGACACCAACAAAACCAATCTTGAGCACCTTATTGGCTGCATACAAACTCGTACCCGCCAAAACTGAACAAGCCAGTATCGAAACAACAGTAAATACCTTAAACATAGTCTTCCTATACATATCGCTCTCCTTTTTGTTGTGGTAATCCGGTTAATATTCTCTTTTGACAGTCCTCCTGACATATTGATGCCGAACAGCACCATTCAACCAATATAAGTATTGCTAACATTCATCGTCAACAATTATTTCAATATTCAAAACTAAAGCAATCAATTTTGTACAAAGACCTATGGGAAACCTTGCACAATCAATACTTATATAATATTTTCATACATTTAAAGATGTTAATCGTTTTGTCTTTCCTTCTGCCTGGGAATTCCCTGCTCCCATCTCCGCTAAAGCACAGGACTAAACCCAGTGATTTTCAAGGAAAGACAATTGCACTTAAACAATTAACAAATACAATGTCAACAAATTAAATTATTATTGTTAACAATACTACTATACAGGCGGCTGGAATAGGAAAGCTTTCCCGCAGCACTATTTTCAATTGCAGCAGTTTGCGTTTATCTTCAATGATGTGAACGTTTGGAGATCAGAACAGATAAAATAGAGAAACAGTGCGAAAGTCCCAGAGTGAAAACAGGAAATAATGGAGTAGTCGAAGTTACCTAATAGCACCCTGAGAGATAATACCTGAAGGTCTTTCTGAAGGAATTTTGCTGTAAAGTAATTCATTAAGTAAGCATCGAGGCGAATACCTCCCGAAGGTCGTCTGGTTGAGTGTTCTGGGTAAAGTTCAAACTTTGTTCGACAGCCTTCAAGTGTTCAGTCAGCAAAGCCTGGGCTTTTTCTCTTTCGCCGTTGGCAATAAAATCTACCAGCTCTGAATGATCCTCATCGGAACAATTATTCTGCCCTGTTGACTCGTATTTTTCCAGGATCAAAGAACTGCGGGCAACCAGATGGCTGAGAAAATCAAGCAAGACCTGATTTCCAGCAATCTCAGCGAGTAACAGGTGAAATCGCCCCGTAAGATCGATAAGCCGATGACGGTCTTGTTTTTGCCGGGCCTGCTTTTCTTTTCTCAGGTGTGCCTGGAGTTGTTTGAGCTCTTTTGCTTTTGGTTGTTCGCAGACCAGATCCAGAACTTTCTGCTCGATACAAAGACGTGCGGTAAATACTTCAGCAGCATCTTTTTCTGACGGCTCGGCAACAATTGCTCCCTTATTGGGTACTATTTCAACTAATTTCCGCTGTTCCAACAACAGTAATGCCTGCCTTATATTCGAACGATTTGACGATAGAGCTTTTGCTAACTGGGTTTCAACTAATCGAGTGTTCGGCTCTAACCGTCTTTCAAAAATTGCCTGAAAGATAGCGTTACAAACTCTATCTATTTCTATATGGGATGTAACTGTCATAGTTTAATAGTAATTATTGTCATAAATAGAAACAGAAGCTGCCTCGGCGACCTGCACAGAACCGAATTACATAAATAGTTCTCAATTTTTGATAAGATTGTATACTTGTAACAGCCTGCACTAAAGGCTATTATACATAGGTAAACAGTTAGCAGCAACAATTTTCAAGCACATGCTAGGTATCCTGTTAAATAAAGCATAATTATTACAAAGAGTTTACTACTTACTGCCCAAGGCAGATTGCTGTATTAAATTGTCATATATTATCCATTGAATTGTTAAACTTTCCAACCGAAAATATTTCTATGAGTTGGATTGAAAAAAACGATAGAATCCTTATTTATTCAAACATTATGAACACTCCCCTTATAAAACCGGCACGGGCGAAGGATATAGATCAACAGATCTATGATAAAATCTATAGAGCAATCATCGAACAACGATTACTCCCCGGAACCAAACTGGGGGAGGAAGCTCTCAGTGCGGCTTTTGAGGTAAGCCGGTCTCGAATCCGACGAGTCCTGTTACTCCTGTCAAATCGAAATGTGGTTGAGCTCCGCCCCAACAAAGGGGCATATGTTGCGACACCGGAACCACAGGAAGCCCGTCATGTTTTTGAAGCACGTCGTTCAATCGAAGCAACAATCGTGTCAAGAGTCGTTGATAGAATCACAGATGAAGAAATTCGCACGCTTCAGGAAATAATTAAAGAAGAAAGTATACATTTGAAATCAGGCAACCGACACCATGCGATTCGCCTCTCTGGTGAGTTTCACATGATACTTGCAGAAATTGCAGGAAATCATGTATTACATCGATTTCTTGAGGAACTGGTCTCCCGTACTTCTCTGATAATAGGAATGTTTGGTACCACTACGAACCTGGATAATTCTGAAGATGAGCATACCAGAATACTCGATGCCATTATATCTCATGATTCCTCTAAAGCCATTGGCTTGATGGAAGATCATCTTCGCCAGATTGAGGTTTCAATCCGGGCTCCTGATGATAAAAAATCCAAAATAGATTTCCAGGAACTTTTTGCCAGTGTCTAAAAACAAACCCCGGCTCTGATCTTTTTCGCAAATCATTATCATGCCGTTGTTTATCATTTATCCACATGCTCACGATCATTTTAGCATAAAAGTTGCCTGAGTCTGCTGCTGTAAACCGGATTTTATAGAACCATTATTCAGGAGGCCAGATCTCAATATTTTTGAATGTCAATCACCTTCAGAGGCAGTTATCGGGCAGGTAGAAAAGCGCTATGTAATCAGAAGAGGAACCGTTGTCGCCGAAAATCAACGCATCTCCAAAATGTGCGTGCCATCAAAGATTTAAGTTAAAATAATTACTCAACATGCAACGACGGTGATTGTATAAAATTTGCTGCAGGCAGATCATCAAGCAAGCACAATGAAAACGAATTTTGACAACTATATAAAGCTTCATTGCAAACACCTTTTATTTGTAACAATAATTTTCCTGTGTTAAAGCGTATGATGATTTTTTCAGGTTACACGAAGGAACTTTCCTTCATTCCGGCAAGAAAGTCAGGCAATAATAGGTTTACAGCTGCTAAAAATATCAACACCACAAGGTCAGTCAATGTCCACACGAATTAAACAGATATTAGCTTCATCTGATATCGATAAAAAAATATCAGTTAACGGCTGGGTAAGAACAAGAAGAGATGCCGGTACGTTTTCATTTATTGAGATAAATGACGGCTCGACACTCAACAATCTTCAAATAATTGCTGATCAAAGCTTATCCAACTATTCCGAACAGATCAAGAAACTATCGACAGGTTGTGCAATTATCGTTTCAGGACAACTGAAAGAATCACCGGCCAAAGGGCAGGTTGTTGAACTACATGCTGACACGGTGGACGTTATCGGCTGGGCCAATCCGGAGGACTATCCTCTCCAGAAAAAACGGCATTCATTTGAGTTTTTAAGAGAATTAACTCACCTAAGGCCAAGAACTAACGCACTTGGAGCAATTGCCAGAGTGAGATCGCGATTGTCATACAGTGTTCACAATTTCTTCCATGAACAAGGTTTTCATCAAATACACACACCGGTAATCACCACGAGCGACTGTGAAGGCGCCGGTGAAATGTTTTCCGTGTCAACCGACACTATAGGGCAAGATCAGACCAACAAAGGTTTCTTTGGAAAAGCAGCCGGATTGACGGTCAGCGGGCAACTTCAAGCTGAGGTATATGCACTATCTCTTGGCGATGTGTATACGTTTGGACCAACCTTTAGAGCTGAGAATTCGAACACCAGCAGACACCTCGCCGAGTTCTGGATGCTTGAACCTGAAATGGCATTTTGTGATTTGAGCGGAAACGTCCGGATTGCAGAAAAAATGCTGAAATACTTGCTGAGCGACGCCCTTGAACATTGTCATGAGGATATGCTACTTTTTGACACGTTTATTGCCAAGGGTGTAATTGGCAAACTGGAATCTGTAATCAACAATTCTTTTGGTCAAATAACCTATACAGAAGCGATTGATACATTGCTCAAAACAAACAAGAAGTTTGAATTCCCGGTAAGATGGGGGATAGACATGCAGGCGGAACACGAAAGATACCTGACTGAGGAAGTGTTTAAAAAACCACTTATCGTCACAGATTACCCTGCAGCAATCAAGCCCTTCTACATGAGAGTTAACGATGATAAAAAAACAGTTGCTGCCATGGACGTTCTTGTTCCAGGCATAGGTGAAATTATCGGAGGCAGCCAAAGGGAAGAGCGGTATGATGTTCTTTACCAACGTATGCTTGATGCCAATATTGATGTCCAGGAGTATGAGTGGTATTTAGATCTGAGGAAATATGGCTCCGTCCCTCATTCTGGATTTGGCTTGGGGTTTGAGCGACTTGTCCAGTACGTTTCCGGCATGCCTAATATCAGAGAGGTTATTCCTTTCCCGAGAACGCCTGGTTTTGCGCCATGTTGATAGCAATCAATAACGTAACAAATGTTGAACAAGCGACGACATTACAGATACCTAAAACCAGATTCAGAAAACACGAGTAAAATTTCAAAAGTGTCATAACCGAAATTTAGAAAGCAATACTAACAATCCAATAATTCTGGAGAACGAATCGTGAAACGTGATTTCCTGCACATCACCGATTTTACCGCCGATGAAATTCATGAAACTTTTGCACTGGCAAAAGAAGTCAAAGCACGCTTTAAAAATCGAGAGGACTACAAGCCGTTCAAAGACCACACGATGGCCATGATCTTTGCGAAACCATCTGCCCGTACACGCATCTCGTTTGAAACTGGTTTTTATAGGATGGGAGGTCATGCTCTTTATTTAGGACCTTCAGATATTTCCATTGGTAAGCGTGAAGCTGTCAAAGATATCGCCCGTGTTATTGCACGCTATAATGATGTTATTATGGCGCGCCTCTTTTCGCATGATCATGTTTTAGAGCTCGCAGAATACTCGTCTGTTCCTGTCATCAACGGTTTGACAGACTACAATCATCCATGTCAGATAATGGCTGATATGTTTACCATTCTCGAGCATCGCGGACACTTCAAAGATTTGAAAATTGTCTATGTAGGGGACGGAAATAATATCGTCACGTCCTGGTTGCGCATGTCCCAACGACTCCCCCTCCACTTTGTGTGTGCCTGCCCGGAAGGCTACAAACCGAACAGCGAGGCGGTTAATCAAGCTCAAAGGTCAGGCCTGTCAGAAATAGAAATCAGTCACGATCCAAAGACAGCTGTAAAGAACGCGGATATTGTTTATACTGATGTCTGGGCTTCTATGGGACAAAAAGAAGAAGCCGAGCAGCGTAAAATTCAGTTTCAGGGATTTCAGGTCAACGACGAGCTGTTGTCTGCCACCGGCAAGGAAAGTCTTTTCATGCACTGTCTGCCGGCTGAGCGTGGAGTCGAGACCACTGACTCTGTTGTTGAGTCGGAAGCATCAATTGTCTTTGATGAAGCAGAAAATCGTATGCATGCACAAAACGCGATTCTACTGAAGCTTTTCGGGAAAATCTGATATCCGAGATTGGCTT
The DNA here is from genome assembly GCA_963776075.1 of uncultured delta proteobacterium. Classification (GTDB taxonomy): domain Bacteria; phylum Desulfobacterota; class Desulfobulbia; order Desulfobulbales; family Desulfocapsaceae; genus MADRE3. Next base: position 172,455 of record CAVZLG010000006.1, on the reverse strand, counting down.
GATCCGAGAGGAACACTTTTTCTAAAACAGAGATATCTTCAAACCCTTAAGGAGAGAAATGATGACAACGTTTGCTTTAGATCATGTGGTTGAATCCCAGCAATTTGATAAAGAGCTGCTGGACCTGGTTTTCCAAACCGCTGACCGAATGAAAGCAGACCTTGAAGGAGATCGTCTGCTGGCTAAGTCCCTGGACGGTAAAATCATGGCGTCCCTCTTTTATGAACCTTCCACCCGTACACGATTTTCATTTGAAAGTGCCATGCGCCGATTAGGTGGCGATGTCATTACAACGGAAAATGCCCGTGAATTTTCCAGTGCAGCAAAGGGTGAAAGCCTCTCTGACTCGACCCGGATCATGAATGGTTACGCCGATATTATCGTCATGCGCCATAATGAGGCAGGAAGCGCCGTGAAGGCTGCAGAAATTTCAAATATTCCTATCATTAATGCAGGCGATGGTGCAGGTCAACATCCTACCCAGGCATTGCTTGACATATACACTATTGTCGATGCTTTCCCGGAGATGCGCAATCTTAAGGTCGCTCTAGTCGGTGATTTGCGTTATGGGCGAACGGTACGATCACTCTCTTATCTGTTAAGTAAATATGAGAACATGGAGATTATTTTTGTGTCACCGTCTGTTTGTAGAATGGAAAACGACATCAAAACATACCTGGATAAATACAATGTGCAATGGCACGAAGAAACCGACCTTGCAAAGACAGCCCGTGAAGTAGATTGCATTTACATGACACGAATCCAGAAAGAACGTTTTCATTCAATCGAGGATTACCATGAAGCTGCGAGCAGATATATTCTGTCCATGGACATAGTTAATGAGATGAAACCGGACGCAATCATCATGCACCCGCTTCCCCGGGTCGATGAAATCCCGGAAGAAGTTGACCAGGCGCCACAGGCCCGCTATTTCGAACAGGCCCAAAACGGTTTATACATACGCATGGCGTTGTTATACCTGCTTCTAAAGAACAATTAACACGCTGTCGTTAAATAGACGGTAAGGATCGTATCAATCAGGTGATCATCATTTTTTATTTTGGTCCAAGAGGAATGATTGCCTCACCTCTTTTTGTTACTTATCTACTTGGTTTTATTTCTTATTTTTTTACTGTTGTTCAGTTTTAACCAATTCCTTAGTGCTACAGTTCTGTTTACACCGGTAGGCTTTTGCCGGAAGTAAATCTAACAATCTCAATTCGGCAATTATAAATGGCTCCCTACCCCGAATCATTTCCTTTATGGTTCAAGCAGAGCAAGTATCTCTGCACATTTTGACTCTGCACGCTGCATGATCTGATTCGCTTCATTCAGAATTTCCTGCCGGTACTTCTCGTCGCGGATACCTTCCATATTGATCAAGACATTCTGCCAGGCTCCCCAGATGCCGGTCTCAAGTGCCCGTGCCCCGACCTGTGTGTCTGAACGAGAAGCAGGGTTCCCATGTCGGGCAACGATGCAAAGGGCTTCCCACCCCCTGTCACCAAGACGCATCGTATTGAGCGGAACCTGTATTGCAGTCTTTAAACCTGCCTGCATTTTAGCACTGCGGGATGTTCGCTCCTCCGGCGTGTTTTTTGGCATTCTCAGCCCTTCCATATATTCGTTGAAGGCTGAGGTGTCAGCATCTATCATCGGAATAAGGTTTGATGTGAGCTCATGCAGAACCGGAATTGCTTCGATCATCTGGGGCTGTACATGCTCAAATTTTCGAACACCCCAGGTCAGTTTGGCAACCATCGAGCCAAGAGCGGTCCCGATGGCGGCAATCGCAGCAGAGGACGAGCCTCCGCCTGGGGCGGAGGTTCGGGCACCGATTTCTTCGATAAACGCTCTGACGGTCATGGACGCCAGGGGTTCAAGCGGCGCATCGGCTACGATATATTCAATGATTTTTTCACCAGGATCAAACGGGGTGACTGAATTGAGGCCCATTCTCTCAACAGCAAGCCTGATTTTCTGGTCCTCCTGATAGATAAAGAGGTTTTCTTGTTCGATGTAGTAATCTGCCGCCATCAACATCGCTTCGAGCGGTACCACACCGACTATTTCTGAACCGGCAACCGCAAGATTCAACAATTCGGCTTCTTTTTTCGCTTCCTCATAAAGGATATGTATCGGCGTAACCCGGTAATCGTTGAGATTTACTGTTACCTGGGCCATATTGTACTCTCCGACAAACCACCCCATCCCCTTCACATCTTTCAACCTGCCCGGCTCATCTTCTCCACGCCCCGCCTCTCTGAGGTTAAGGGCGATGCGATGAGCCTGATTAGGACTGCCAAGGATATTTACATTATAGGCGATGAGAAACATACGGGCACCGGTGGCCGTGATTCCCCATTCGGGTACAAACTCCTGCGGACCGTAATCTGGTTTCCATTTCTGCTCTTTCAGGCGGACCGACAGGGCTTCATATTCTCCATCTCGAATATCGGGCAGCCTACGTCTGTAATCATGTTCTGCCGACTCCTCGTAAAGATAGAGAGGTATTCCCAGTTCATCTGCAGCCCTCTGTGCAAAGTGTCTGGACACGGTTACACACTCTTCCATGGTGACGTTTGAAACCGGCACGAAAGGACACACATCCATGGCACCGAACCTCGGGTGTTCGCCTTTGTGCTCTCTCATGTCAATACGCTCCCTAGCGACTCGCGCCGATGCAAGCGCACCTTCGACAACACTTTCCGGATCACCAACAAAGGTGTAGACCGTTCTGTTCGTTGAGGCACCTGGATCAACGTCCACAAGGGTACATCCTGGTGTGCTTCTTATCGCCTCGGCAATCGCCTCAATGACATCCTGATTTCTTCCCTCTGAGAAGTTCGGCACACACTCTATTATCTTTTTCATGGTCCCGTTCCTGGTTCTGTTCTGGATGAATGTTTCCAAAAGTTATGCTGCGCGTTCACCTTTTTTATAAACTGCTGCCACTGGAGACACGCCAGCGTGATAGGCCAGGATCGCCGGAGAATCACCATCGAGTATCAGGATATCCGCCTGTTTTCCAATATCAAGGCTACCGACCTTCTCAGCCTGGCCAATGGCATAAGCACCATTAAGGGTTGCCCCGATGAGGGCTTCAGCCGGGGTCATCATCATATTCAAAACGGCAAGACCGATGACAAATGGCATCGATTCGGTATAACTCGACCCCGGGTTACAGTCGGTGGCAAGCGCCACCGGCAGGTCATTTTCTATCATGAATCGAGCCCTGGCATATTGTTCTCTCAGGCTGTACGCCGTTGCCGGAAGCAGGTTTGCGACCACTCCTGCCTGAGCCATAGCCCTGATATTTTCATCACTTGCCGCCAGAAGATGATCAGCTGAGCATGCTCCGAGCTGTGCGGCCAGTCCTGCCCCACCGAGGTTATGGACTTCATCGGCGTGGAGCTTTACCTGCATGCCAAGCTGCTGAGCTGCTGTTAACAGTCTCCGACTCTGATCAACGCTGAAGACACCATCCTCACAAAAAATGTCACATTGGCGGGCGATCCCCTGCATTTTCACGGCAGGCAACATTTCATCAATGATATGTTGAATGAACCCCTCAGGATTTTTCTTATATGTAATAGGAATTGCATGAGCTCCCAGAAACGTGGCGACGATATCCTGTACACCATCACCAGCCAGCCTGTCAATGACCCGCAACATCTTCAATTCATTTTCGGTGTCCAGCCCGTAGCCAGTTTTAATCTCAAGCGTGGTTGTTCCGTTTTTCAAAGCAGACAGGGCATGGCTTCGGGTCATCTCATAAAGTTCATCCTCGGATGCCTGGCGAACATGCTCCACCGATGAAAGAATTCCTCCACCCTGCTCCAATATTTCCAGGTAGGGCACCCCGCCAATTCTGAGTTCAAACTCCGCCTCCCGTCGTTTCGCGAAGCACATGTGCGTGTGAGGGTCAACAAATCCCGGAATCAAACAGTTCCCCCCAACATTGATCTCATCAATGGAATCGAGAGCCGGGATCTGCGCTATAACATCAATACTGTTACCGATCGCAACAATCAAGCCATCCTCGACGAGAACCGCCCCATGAGGATAGTGGCGCAGCCGATCCTGATCTGATCCACTCTGCGGTTTCCCCTGATCAACTGGCGTAAAAATAGAGGCATTGTTAAAAAGTGTTCGTGACATCCCCTACTCCTGTTAAACGGAGTCTCCCAGACTCACAAATAATGTCTTGACTGCCATGGCAACGTTTTCTCCATCCGCCTCATAGGGAATCGTGATATGATCACCATTGTCATTTTCGCGGTTGTAGGCAGCAGCCACCTCCCTGGCATTTGGATTGCCGGCCCAATTTCTTCGTGCGACACCTCCCATGACATCCCAGGACATGGCCGAACGCAGGATAGTATCGACTCGCTCGCTTCCATCCAAGACCATACCGAATCCACCGTTAATTGCCTTTCCGATACCGGTTCCGCCCCCGTTATGCAGGGCAACCAGGGTCATGCCCCGGGCAGCATTTCCAGCGAAGCAGTGAGTTGCCATATCGGCACAGACATTGCTACCGTCCCTGATATTTGCCGTCTCCCGAAATGGCGAGTCGGTTCCCCCCGGGTCGTGGTGGTCTCGCCCCAGCATAACCGGCCCGACCTCACCCTCCCGTACCATCTCGTTGAATTTCAGGGCAATGGCCGTTCGACCATTTGCATCAGAGTAGAGAATGCGGGCCTGGCTGCCTACCACCAGTTTGTTCTTTTCAGCGTCCCGAATCCAGATATGGTTATCCCGGTCCTCGGACCTGCGATCGGGAGAAATGCACGACATGGCAGCTTTATCTGTTTTTTTCAAATCGTCCGGGTTGCCACTTAGGCAGACCCAGCGAAACGGACCATAACCATAGTCAAAAATCGGCCCCATGATATCTTCAAAATAGGAAGGATAGATAAAACCATCTTTTTCATCAACACCATTACGTGCAACTTCAATGACCCCTGCATCAAAAACCGCTTTTAAAAAGGCATTTCCATAGTCAAAAAAGTATGCCCCCTGGCTCTTGAGCTTCTGCACCGCTGAAATGTGTCGATGCAGGCTTTTATCTACCAGCTCCCTAAAATGCGCCCTGTCGGTTGCCAGCAGGCGGGTACGCTCCCGGAAGCTTATACCTGCAGGACAATACCCCCCATCATAAACCACGTGACATGAGGTCTGATCAGAAAGCAGGTCAACCCGGTAGCCAGTTGCAGCCATATGCTCGAGGAGATCAACCACATTCCCATGATAGGCGATTGACAGGTTATCTTTTTCTTTTTTTGCCCGCAGTCCAATATCAAGCACTTCGCTGATGTCGGATGAGACCACATCTACCCAGCCCTGTTTATGTCGGGTAGCGATTCTTGATTCATCAACTTCAGCTGTTATTGATACCGCACCAGCGATTTTGGCAGCTTTTGGCTGAGCTCCGCTCATCCCCCCGAGCCCTGAGGTAACAAACAACAGTCCAGCGAGGTTTCCATCACCAGCAACCCCGCACATTTTTCTTCCCGCATTCAGCAAGGTGTTGTACGTACCGTGAACAATTCCCTGCGGACCAATATACATCCATCCGCCGGCAGTCATCTGGCCATAGGAGGAAACACCCATCTGTGCCGCTATTTCCCAGTCATCCGGGTTATCATAGAGCCCGACCATAAGGCCGTTGGTGATTATGACCCTTGGCTGGGTCGGGTCTGATCTAAAGAGACCGAGCGGGTGTCCTGACTGCATTACCAGCGTCTGCTCATCAGTCAGCTTTTGCAAATATTTTTTTATCAATCGCAACTGCATCCAGTTCTGGCACACCGAACCTGTCTCACCATACGTCACGAGTTCATAAGGGTAAAGAGCAACTTCAAAATCGAGATTGTTGTCGATCATCAGTTGAAAGGCCTTGCCAGCCAGGCAATTACCTTTATATTCATCCACCGGTTTTGCATAGATTCTACCGGATGGCCGAAACCGGTATCCGTAGATGCGACCATGTTTTTTTAATTCATCAATGAATTCAGGGATAAGAACCGTGTGATGCTGATCCGGAACATAACGAAGCGCATTTTTCAGCGCCTGTGAGGTTTGTGCCCGTGAGAGTCGAAAGCCACGGTCTGGTGCACGCCTTATACCTTCAACGAATTGCTGCTCTTCAGGTAATTCCTCACCGAGACTGATAACCATACCGCTTGCCGTCTCTCTGTTTTTCTGCATCTCAAGACTCCTGTTGCTCTGCCTTCCACGCCATGCAGCCGGCAGGCTGCATGGCAGTTCAATTGCTAGGTGACAGCCGGTATCATACCAACACCAACTTGTCTATACAAGCCAATAATTGCCAAAAAATTTCTGAAAATCTATTTATATTAAGAATACAGCCGATCTGAAAAGATCATTTGACTTATATCCAACCTTACTTGTATATACAACAGAACAGAGCCATGAATGAACCATTTATTTCACTTTTCCTATCCCATTCTTATGCAGACGTTACAAATCGAACCGGGCCATCTTACCCTGAACCATCTTCGAGTTCTCAGCAGAAATGAAGTGCAGATCAGCCTTGCTGAAAATTGCAGGAAACAAATCAACGCCTCAGTATCCACCGTTCAGGATCTTATTGACAACGGGCGTGTGATCTACGGCATTAATACCGGATTTGGGCTGTTGGCCAGTACCACTATCCCCCGTGATGAACTTGAGCATTTGCAGAGATCTATCGTGCTTTCCCATGCGGCCGGTGTTGGCAAACTGATGTCAGAGTCAGCGGTACGCCTGATGATGGTTTTAAAAATAAACAGCCTGGCTCGCGGCTACTCTGGCATCCGCTATGAGGTTATCGATGCACTCTTAAAACTGGTTAATGCCCAGGTCTATCCCTGCACCCCGATAAAAGGCTCCGTCGGCGCCTCCGGTGATCTCGCACCGCTGGCTCATATGAGTACGGTATTACTCGGGGAAGGAGAAGTCACTCATAAAGGTAAGAGGCTGAGCGGCAGAAAAGGACTTGCAATTGCAGGTCTTGAACCAATTACCCTCGGTCCCAAAGAGGGCCTTGCTCTGCTGAACGGCACCCAGGCATCAACATCACTTGCACTTCAGGGGCTCTTTGCAGCCGAAGATCTTCTTGCAACAGCGCTGGTCAGCGGCAGTCTCAGCGTCGAGGCCGCCCTTGGAAGCAGGAGTCCGTTCGATTCCTTGATACATGAAATACGCGGGCACCAGGCCCAGATAGATGTCGCTGAAACATATCGTGCTCTGCTGAAGCACAGCGAAATTGAAAAATCCCACATAGACTGCGAAGCGGTCCAGGACCCATACTCACTCAGATGCCAGCCACAGGTTATGGGCGCGTGCCTTACCCAGATAAAAAACAGTGCAGACGTTCTGCTTATCGAGGCGAATGCGGTATCTGATAACCCACTGGTGTTCTCGGAGGAGAAGAAAATTTTGTCAGGCGGTAACTTCCATGCAGAACCAATTGCCATGGCAGCTGACAATCTGGCATTGGCAATCGCTGAAATCGGTGCCTTGTCTGAGCGAAGAATCGCATTACTGATCGACAGCAACATGAGTAAGCTTCCGCCGTTTCTCGTTGAAAAAGGAGGCCTGAACTCCGGATTCATGATCGCCCAGGTAACGTCTGCTGCGCTCGCCAGTGAAAACAAATCACTTGCCCATCCCGCCTCCGTTGACAGCCTTCCAACCTCGGCGAACCAGGAAGACCACGTCTCCATGGCAACCTTTGCCGCTCGCAGGCTCACGGAGATGTCTGAAAATACGGCAACGGTTCTGGCCATAGAACTTCTGGCCGCATGCCAGGGCCTTGATTTCCGAGCGCCACTAGCCAGCTCGGAGTCACTTGAAACAGCAAGAAAGATTATCCGTTCTGAAGTACCCTTTTATGATCAGGATAGATATTTTGCCCCGGATATCGAAAAAATCTATACCTTGGTCAAGGACGGCACGTTCAATTTTCTGATACCGCCATCCCTGCTGCCCAGTTTCTAATTATCGGCTTCCTACATTTCATGGATAAAACAAAAGTGAATACGAGTTCCACTGTTACCACGGCAACGCCTCCGTTCTATCAGCAGGTGAAGAACCATATCCAGAAAAGAATCGAGAATGGTGAGTGGGCTCCCGGGATGAAAATTCATTCCGAGTCAGAACTGGTCGCTGTGACCGGTTTTTCCCGAATGACGGTGAACAGAGCCGTACGTGAGCTGACAGCAGAAGGTAAAGTTGTCCGTAAACAGGGAAAGGGTACCTTTGTTGCGGCCAGAAAAAGCAAATCACCGCTGCTCGAGGTCCAGTCTATCGCCCATGAAATTATTACACGAGGAGGCGAACATTCCTGCGACGTATACCTGCTCCAGGAAGAGAAAGCCAGGCCTGAACTGGCAAAATCCATGGGTCTGCTGCCATATACAACAGTTTTTCACTCTGTTCTCGTCCATAAAGATGCGGGCATCCCGATACAGTTGAGCAGCAGGTTCATCAACCCTCGTATCGCCCCTGATTATCTCAGCCAGGACTTTACGACAATCACCCCGAACGAATACTTGCTGGGTCTGGCACCGATCTCAGCTGTTGAACATGTTATCGAAGCATTAATCCCGGAGGTCTGGATTCGTGAGCTCCTGAAGATTAACAGTGCTGAACCGTGCCTGGCCCTATCTCGTAAAACATGGGTTGACGAAGAAATCGCAACCTGCTCCACCTTCTATTACCCAGGCTCCCGCTATACACTGGGCAGCAAGTTCATCCCTGGCACAGCCGGAACTATTCAAATCAGTTGAGGACTGAATTGCTGTTCCCCCTTCCTCAGTCTGCTTGAGCGCCAGGTTAGCAGGGGTTTTTCATGGCTTCAACTGATCAGATTGCTCCACGAGCTGCCGTACCTCTTCAGCATGTAAAGGCCTCACCAGACGCGCCACTTCCTTACCATCATGCAATAGGATCAACGTCGGCCAAAGCTTAACCCGAAACGCACGCCCCAGTCTTTTTCCTTTTCCATCATATATCTTTATATGGGGCAGCTCGGAATACTCGGTCAGCACTTCCTGTACTGCCGGGCGTGCCGCCTGACAGTGTCCGCACCAGGGAGTACCGAATTCGAGGATAGTGTCACCGACCAATCCATTAACTTGTTCAAGTGTCGGGGCATCCTCCGCATAATCTGGGTCAAACCCCGTGTGACTGGTTTTCATGCTATTTTCTTCCCTAGATAATAAATTACTGATCTGGGTCATATGGGCGTTGCTCGTGCCCAAGCTAACGGACAAAGTTGTCAGTAATAACCTTTAATTTACATGTCTGTTTGCCTTGATAACTTGATAATTGCTGGAAACTCGAGCAAACGGCTTTTAGTGATCTGTACATTCTTTTCAACTTCAAAAAACCCTTCTAAAATAAAATATTCCAACAATATAACATACGTTGTTATCTCAGTTAAGAAAAAATATGTTTGCTGATTGTTACGACAGACACTCTTTGTCACTTAAGGATTCGCGATTGATACCACTGTTGTAGCGGCAGATACTTCAACAATGAAAAATTATCACCGTTAATCTATGACAAGCAAAAAGGAAGCCCGGTTTCTATTTTCCTTTTTAATTTCTGATTATTAATCTTTGAGCCGCTCAATCCACCTGAAACTCTCCCTTCACATGAGACAAACAAATCGCAGTAAAACTCCAATTATGAAGCTTAGGACTGACAACCGAAGACAGTTGAGACTCTGAAAATATCTTTTGGGGAGCCACCGCCACGCTGTTACCTTTACGCGTTAGGCATAGTGCTTAAATTATAGCATTATCATCATTTCTTTTTACCACTTCGCACCAGTCCAATTGGTGTTATGGGGGGGGCAGTAGAGCATAGTGTCAAGCTCTTCGACTATGGAATATGGCCAGTACGAGATAGCAATTGAGCATCTGATTTGATTTTATAGCAGGGTCAAAAGGTGACCTGCCCTGATGACCACAAGATCATTTATTTATTACTATTTCTTTGCCAATAGCTGTATCACGCAATTATTGAGGGACAAATGGGAGGGTTTACAAATGCCTAAATCAAGCTATCGTCTTACAAACAAGAGCGCGACGAGCAAGAGAACAGTGGGCACGGATCGCCGCCGTTTCCTCAAAATTGCCGCGGCTGCAGTCGCCGGAGGCACAGCATTGGCATTCCCCAACGTATCAAGGGCACAGACCACAGTTCTCAAAATGCAGACAGCATTTGTATCTGGCGATATCTACGAAGATATGGCGCGTCAATATGTGGATCGAGTTGAGGCAATGTCAGGCGGCCGTCTCAAAATTATGCTTTATTCTGGTAATACCATTGTCAAAGCCTTTCAGCTGCAAGAGGCTGTACACAAGGGGGTTCTTGATGGGGCGCATACAGTCACTGCCTATTGGTACAGCAAACATAAAGCTGCATCACTTTTCGGCACAGGTCCGGTATTTGGCACCAACTCTTTGCAACTCTTAGCGTGGATTCATCGTGGTGGAGGAAAAGAGTTATATCGGGAACTTGTCCAGGACATTCTCCAGTTGAATCTCGTCGGTTTTTTCACCTTCCCATTCCCTACCCAACCGTTAGGTTGGTTCAAAGAAGAGATCAAGAGTGTAGAACAGCTCAAGGGCTTAAAATATCGCACCGTAGGTTTAGCTGCTGATGTCATGCAGGGGATGGGGCTAGATGTAGTGCAGTTACCTGGTAGTGGAATAATCCCAGCTTTTAAACGAGGCATAATCGATGCCTTTGAGTACACCAACCCGACTTCTGATCGAGAGCTTGGTGCTCAGGAAGTATCAAAATCTTATATGCTGGGGAGTTATCATCAGGCAGCCGAGTTCTTTGAAATTATATTCAACAAGAATACATTCGATTCTCTACCATTAGAACACCAGGCTATTCTCGAATACGCCGCAGACGCAGTCAACATCGCTAACTATTCTCTGGCAATAGATAGTCATTCGAGAGATCTTGATATACTCATTACAAGAGACGGAGTTGGTGTATATCGTACCCCACAATCAATTATGGATGAGCAGCTCAAGGCTTGGGATAAGGTCCTCATAGATTTGATGAAAGATCCATTTTTCAAGAAAGTGGTTGATAGTCAGAAGGAATGGTCACAACGGGTTGCATATTATGAACTCATGAACACGGCCGATTATAAGCATGCATATATGCATCACTTTCCAGGCAGATTAACTTTCTAATTCAGTAACTACTGATCTTAACTTTCAATATGTTTAAAGGATTTGGAGTTCGTGGCCGCCTTCTACTGTCATTTATCGGCATCAGTGCTTTTGCAGTACTCACAACCGGAGGTGCAATATACAGCTTCTTGGTTGTGCAATCCCTTCTCGACAAAGTTACTGAACAACGAGTTCCGACAGCTCTGGCTGCGCAAGAGCTGTCTTCAAGAGTGGAAAGAAGTCTGGCTGAAACATCAACCTTGCTTTCAGCCAGTACTCTCCAGGAACGTTCGCAAAGCTGGGAAAAAATAAGTACCGAGTTTGAAGCAATTGATAAACTTTTATTGCTCCTCCGTAGCCATGAATTTGCAATTGATCCTCTTGACTTGTTGCAGAATAACCTCGGATTGTTGCGTTCCAACTTGTTTACATTATACACACTCGTTGGTGAACGTATTACCCTGACCAGGCATAAGGATTTACTTCTGGATGGGATGGACAAAGCACAAGGGGAAATCCTCGATGTACTGGTACCTTGGATTACGAGTGCAAATAATAACGTCCAGCGTCTGCGTTCCACCATCAATGACAATAGGGTCTCATCGGAAGATCGATCAATAGCCGAGAAGGAATTGATCGAATCACAAACCCTTCTTACGTCACTGCAGCAGACCCATCAGAGTATCACTGAAATGCACTACATCCTTATTGGGATCGCTAGTGTTGAAAAATATGAGGACATTGAAATATCGAAGTCTCGTGCTCAGTGGTCATTGGAAGCTCTCGCCACGCTGTCAAAAGTCGTTGAGTCTCAGCTAAATCTCCTTATTCTTTCAGAAATTCAACGTTTTTATCTATTTATCAAGGGAGAAGATAACATGCCTTCATTGCGAGCACATGAAATCACTCTCATCAATGGTGGCGAAAAAGTGAAACGTCAAAATATCCATTTATCACAAGAGTTAACCAAATTAGTGGAAATGATTGTTCGAGATACCCAGGCGAATATCTCTCAGGCGACAATTCAGATACATGCTGTTCAGAAAAAAATCAGTATTATCCTAATACTGCTTGCGTCGATGAGTCTCGTATGCTCCCTTCTCATTGTGTGGCTCTATGTTGGACGTAACCTGATTGCCAGATTAACTGCGCTCAGTAATAGCATGCGAGCGATAGCAGGGGGGGATCTCAGAGCGTCTTTGCCAGTTCCAGGTAGCAATGACGAAATCGGTTGGATGACAGAGGCTTTGGTCGTTTTCAGAGACACAATGATTGAAGTTGAGGAAAACAATTTACGTGACATTGAAACAGCTCGCCGAAGACTCGTCGATGCCATTGAAAATTCATCTGAAGGATTCGTATTTTTCGATCACGAGGATCGTTTAGTGATTTGCAACAGCAGATATCACGAATTGCTTTATCCAAATACAGACGTCACTATTGAGCCGGGAACAATGTTTGAATCGATCATTCGCAAAGCTGCCGAGAATGGGCACATTCTTGATGCCGAAGGCCGAATCAACGAATGGGTAGCAGATCGTCTGGCACTTCATCATGCTCCAGGTGAACCGCATCTCCAACAACGGAGCGGAGATCAATGGATTTTGATAACTGAACGAAAGACTGGAGATGGAGGAACTGTCGCAATCTACTCAGATATTAGCGATCTGAAGCAACGTGAACAAGAACTCGAAGATGCGTTAGAAGAAAGAAAACAGGCATTTTCGCTTCTCGCTCAGGAGTTATCAGAAGCGGCAGATTACGTGAAGAATATACTTCCCCGCCCCTTACAAAAGGGGAAAATTAACATTGATTGGAAATTTATTCCCTCAACGTCTCTGGGAGGTGATGCGTTTGGGTATTACTGGTTAGATGAAAACCACTTTGTGGTCTATTTGATAGATGTTAGCGGGCACGGAGTTGGGGCCGCCCTGTTGTCGGTTTCCGTCATCAATGCTTTACGGTCTCAATCTCTAACTGATACTGATTTCAAAGACCCTGCACAAGTATTAGCATCACTAAATAGTGCATTTCCTGGTGAAGAAAATAATAATATGTTTTTCACGATATGGTATGGCGTGTACAATAAAAGCACTCGTGAATTAATCTATGCAAGTGGTGGTCACCCGCCAGCGCTCTTTATTGATGATACCCAAGAGGGTGACTCCAGACTTCTTTCCTTGAAGACAGCCAATGCCGTCATTGGGGCAGTTCCGGATATAAATTATAAGAAGGATAAACATCTTGTTGGTGAAAATGCGACGCTATATATTTTCTCCGATGGCGTTTATGAAGTCGAAAGATCAGATGGATCGATGTGGCAATTGTCTGAATTTGTTAGTTTTATGAGACAATCAAAACCGACTGGCCGATCACAACTAGATAACCTATACCATCATATTCAAAGTATCAACAGCCATGATAATTTTGAAGACGACTTTACAATTTTAGTAGCAACTTTCAAATAAGGTATCCGATGAGGACTTACGCCGGAGTTTAAAGAGATCAGGTCAGAAGGCGACCGACCTGAGAGCTGATATGATCCAGTAAATAGCTGAAGCACTTATACCCCATAGTGCTGTTAAACCAACAATAGTCAGCAGTGCTTGTCCTTGCTGGCCCATATTCTTTAAAGCGGTAAATGTTGCCCATGCCACTCCGCTTGCCGCTATAACTGTTGGAATGTTCATAAATATATATCGGATAATTGATTGTTAGAGTTTAACAATATTTTGCCTCATTTTTCTAAGATGTTACCCTGATACCTTCTCAAAAAACTAGACTACCGGTCATTTCAATAGATTAGAGATGTCCGTACGAATCTGTAGAACCCAAAAAGTATCAGGCAAACAACATCATAGACATATGCATAAAGACGTTCTGTCCCTAACTCATAAAATAACGATCAACCCGTTTCAACTCAAAGCACCCTCTTATCAGCTGGTTTTATACCCACCAAGGATTCGTTAAAAACAGTTCAATTATTGGTACTTTTATTCCGTATAACTGGATTTATTTGTCTATGGCTTTTTTTAATCCATCCCAAACTCTTTTATATTTCAAGTGGTTTCCAAAACCATTCTGACGATCTTTTGGTAGGACTGAATTTTGCATGTAATTATTAGTTAGCATTCTAAATTATGTGCAGGAGAGCGCTCTATGGACGACATCTCTGTGGATAAACAGAAAGCTGTATTGGCAATTTTGATACCGCTTATTTTTATATTATTTCTTGCCTGTACTGTTCGTGGAGAAAAAAACAAATCTTCTAATAAAATTATAAGTATTAATTCCACTGTAATAGCTGCTGAGTTTAAAACGCTTCAAGAGTGCTTGGATGCCATTAAAAAGAATACTGGTAGCCCTCTTAAAATTATCACTGACAAGCCTTCTCAGGTTTCAGGGTTCTTATCTAATGGTGAACATTTTGCTTGTGTGGAAAAGGTAACCGATGCAAAGGGTACCTTCATTGATGGCTGGTATACAGTAAAATAACGCCGTTGAATGCATTATGAGGCTATGATTTTCATTTGCCAAATTATCAGTTTCAATGATCTAAAAGACAGGGGCAGAAATAATTCTATATAGTTTCAATCAAAATTTACCTTGTGGTTTTAAAGATGGATACTGATCGAAGGAAAAACCAGCGTTACGTAACAGATAGCCTAATCGCTGTCACCTCTAAAGGAATTGCTCAGGTCGTCAACCTTTCCACAAAAAGTGTATTTTTCAGATTTACTGAGGATGTCCATTTTCCAGATTATTCGGCAATGGATTTGTACGATTCGATAGGATTAAATATGGTAGGAGTACTTGCCAAAAAGGTCTGGAACAAGACATCGACCAAGCAAAGTGAGTTTAAACCATTTAAATCTGAGGTGGTCGTCGAGTTCCAAAATCTTTCTCCTTCCCAGGAATACCAGCTTAGATATTATCTGCGGCAGCAGCTTGAACACGTCTGAAGTCAACTCAACATAACTCAAATGTGTTTAATATTCTAATTAGTTATCTCTCCATATTTCCAAAATTGTAAGATCGTCATTCGGATTTGTATTTTTCTGCCAAGCCTTGATCTTTTGATACAAAGCGTAGCTTCGAGGAGAGTTATTTTCTTCCTTGAGACAGTCAATGATACGATGGCTGCCGAACTGAATTTTCTGCTGATTTTCTGACTCGGTGACGCCATCAGACAGGAGGATAACCGATTCACCAGGAGATAGAATAATGTCTGATTTACTGTAAGCAGCATTTTTGACTATCCCCAAAGATATTCCCTCCAGATCATCTATTTCTTTAACGTTCCCGTTACTCATTAATATCGGAAACAGATGCCCGCCGCGAACAAAACTTATTTTGCCAGTCTCAGACCAGTATTGACCCAGAATGATGGTAGCAAAAAAACCTTCTTCATGGAGAAGGTCATACATAGAATTGTTAATAGCGCTGAGCAGGGATTCCAGGTTTTTATGCAATAATACTTCAGATCTTATTTTGGACCACAGGGCTACCATGACCATCGCCGCTGGTAACCCCTTATCTGAAACGTCCGCCACGTAGAACACCCAACTTCCATCACTTAATGGAATGAAATCATATAAGTCTCCACCAACAAAAGCGGCTGGTTTTGATATGGCCCAGACATGGCTCCCCATGCCGAGTTCAGGAATCTCGGGCCAAAACAGAGATTGAATTTTTGCAGCGGTCGTCAGTTGTGTTTCAAGTCGGTGCTGGGCTAATCGACTTTCGATCAGTTTGGATCTGATGATGGCAACTGAAGCGAGATAAGAGTAGCCTAACAGTATTTCCTGATCCTCGATGTCAAAGGCGTTTTTTTTAGTAGAATTTAGTACATTTAAAACACCCAGGAGTTCGCTGTTATGGATTAATGGAACACTCAGTAGATTTCGCGTTATAACCCCTGTCTTTTTATCCACAGACACGAGAAATCGATTATCGTTTTGAGCGTCATCGATAATCAGTGGATAACGGTTTTCTGCCACACGACCTGCTATCCCCTCACCAATTTTAATTTTGATTGTATTTCTTAATATTTCTATCTTTTCCCTATCGAGGCTGTCATCAGTTATTGCAGCGAACTCGAGTACCTTATCGACAGGGTTATAAAGCAATAGTGACGCAGCCTCAGCTTCGGTAATATGTTTGGCGAGATCCAGCATAAGCGGGAATAATTCCTCAAGCGATTCAATTTCAGCAAAGTGCTGGTTTACATCAATCAGGTTCTTTAATCGCCTGTCTGCTTTGATTTCATTTTTTCTTGACGAGCTATTCATGTATATATCCTATAATAACGATCACTTTGGGGTCACATCAGGTATTTAAAAAACCCAATCATATTTATAGCCTAAGGCTATTTATCCTGCCGCTCTGCTCTATCATTATCTGTTTATCTGTTTCAATATTTCTGGGCTGACGCCTTTCTAAGTGATGTTCTGTGGAACTATCAATCATCTAATTCAGCCGCCAGAGTTAAATTACGCCCTGTGCTCTCCATTTCTTAAAAATCGCTTGAGCCTCTTGATCTGTTGCCTTGAGCGCGTCTTCCGGACTCAGTTTGCCACTCGCAGCCTGGCCAAACATAGTGGGTATAAGCCATGCCCCGAAGATTTCAGCGATGCCCGCATTGACATAACCGGGAAAGCCTATATTGGTAGCCCAATCATGAACATCATCAAGCACCTTGTACTTGTCAGGCGGATCGACGCTCTCATCATAGGCAACTTGTTTCTTAAGATCGGGGACAGTGCTCGGGAAACAGGGAAAGTTATAGAACTCACTTGCCGTAAAGGCTTTTTGGAAATCTGATACATAATCCACTATAAACTTCTTGGCACCCTCTCTATTCTCTGCAAACTTCCAGATCGAATAGACATTCATGACGTGTTGCAATCCCATCCTGCGCACCGGCCCTTTTGGTGCCTTGGCTAACCTGATGTTTTTCCCCATCTCTGGATAATCCTTCTCGGCCGATCGGGTTATCGAGATGGCATTCATCGTCAGAGATCCCTGACCTGTGAGTATGAAACGATTGTTGGATGAGGCGTCCCAGGTGAAAACATCAGGAGTCATGCTCTCCTGATACATTGCCTTAACAAATTTTATCGCCTCTAATGTCTCCTTTGAATTAAGGATAACGTTACCTTCTTTATCCTGGACCGAGGAGCCAAAAGAATACATTATAGACCGCAGTGCCATATTAGTGTCAATCTCTGAGGCTAATCCAAGGCCCAGTGAGACATTGTGCTTCTTTTTAATCTTCGCGCCACCTCTACGGACGTCATCCCATGAATCGGGATACATTCCAACAGAGTCCCACAGATCTTTTCGGTACTCGACCGGGCCAGGGACAAAGCTGGCTGAGACACCATAGTATTTTTCTGTTTTAGGGTTATAAGAGCTCCCAATGGCAAGATCAATCGGTTGGCCCTGCATATTAATGCACTCATCGTATACATCTTTATGATCTATAACATATTGTTCCAGGTCCGGTCTCGGCCACAAAAAGAGAAACAGATCATGCCCCCTCTGCGCCATGGCTTCCGCATCGGCCCGTGCATTCAAAGCTGCAAGGCTGATGTTGTCTACGAGTACCTCAGTATCATTCTTTTCTCCCCATTCTTTAACATAAGATTCGTTAAACCATTTATCGTATCCCGGTATATAGTGGATCCACTGCATGATTTTAAGCGTTTTGGGTTTAGCCGCACCATAACGCGGAAAAATTATATTCCCGGTACCGGCCAAGGCCGCCAGGGTTAACGTGGTTTTGATGAATTTTCTCCTTGTGATGATCCCTACCCTCTTTCTTTTCAACCCTCGTGTATCAAATGCCATGATGTTCCCTCCTTTGTATTTTTATGGGAAAACATATCTTTATAAAAACCTTCACTGGCAGAGTTGTGGACATCTCAAAAGTGGGTGTTCTGCTGTTATTAAATAAAATTATTTTCTAATTTTTACTCCTGTCCTGTCCGACCTTGCGAAGGCCATCAATCAGGCGAGCTTTATCCTCCGGGTTTTTATAATAGGCGCCCTCATATTTTACATAGAGGTCATAAAGCTCTCTGACTTCTCTAATCTCGGGTTTATCGAGCTCGACGATAGCTTTTTCCTCCAGGCCAAGGTATCCATACGATGCGATTAGATAGGCTCTTTGCACCAGTCCCAGTTCAGGGTTAAGCTTGAATGCCTTTTCATAGTAAGACACAGCCTCCTGATATTCTTCCATGCCAAAATGGGCGAGCCCCAGTGTGTAAAAATAATTAGCTATATTGAGTGGATCGAACCGTATCGCCTTATTGACAAACTCAATAGCTTCTTCAGGTTTGCCGGAATAAATCAATGCCCCAGCCATTGCCGCATAACCAACAGCGTCATTTGGATCAAGGGCAATAGCCCGCTCTGCCGCAGCTATGGCCTCTTCTGGGAAGAGCAGAATAATATACCATTTTGAGGCTACCTGATGGGCCAGAGGTGTTGGGTAGGCAAGGGCCTCTTTCAAATACTTTCCTGCAAGGCCGGGCATAGCCTCTGCGGATACCCCGACGACGTGAGACCAGTCCCATGCACTTTGATATCCTTCTGTATAAACCGAGGCGATCGCGGCATAGGCTCTCCCATATTTGGGATCCAATTTAATTGCCCTCTCAAAAAACGGTAATGCTTTTTGAAAGTCTTCAGGGGTCCATTTTCGATAATGCTCCCAGCCCTTTAAAAATGCGTCGTAGGCTTCGATACTGTCGGTCTCTTTAAGGTTAACCTTTTCTCTTTCACCCGCTGATAATTCCACTGCAAGTGCGGCAAAGATCTTTTTTGTTATCTTGTCCTGGAGGGCGAAAATATTATCCAGTTCACCATCATACCGTTTAGCCCACAAGTGATTGCCGGTGGTAGCGTCTATAAGCTGGGTATTAATTCGCACCTGCTTTCCTGCCTTACGGACACTTCCTTCAAGGATATAGCGAACACCAAGCTCTTCTGAGACTTGCCTGATTGTTACTTGTTTTCCCTTGTAGATAAAGGTTGAATTTCGCGCAATAACAAAGAGCCCGGACATCTGCGAAAGATCGGTAATCAAGTCCTCCGTCATGCCATCTGCAAAATATTCCTGCTTGGGATCATCGCTCATATTGATAAAAGGGAGTACGGCAATAGATGGTTTGTCCGGCAACGAAAAGGCCATCTTGCTAATAGAGGCTGGTTTTTGCTCGGGTGAAGGGGTGTACATGTAAAATATAGTTCCTGCTGCCAAAATGAAAATAGTAGACAACGACGCTAATGTACACTACTTTCAACGAGCGCGTTTTTCCCTTTGCAGTAAGTTTTCCGACACCTTCGGAGGCAGTTAACAGCTTGTAAACTCTAACCGGGTCTGCGATATTTTTGACATGGTGCTCCCCTTGAAATTCAAAACTATATTTCAGTTTCTTGTGAACATGATCGTATACCGTTCTGGAGATGGAGACACCTCCTGGTTCTGCGAGAGCCTCTATACGTGCCGCGAGATTAACACCATCACCATAAATGGCGTCTTCACTTTCGATAACGTCTCCCAAATTGATGCCAATTCTGAACTGCATCTCCCTGTTATCTGGAAGATCAGCATTTTGTGGCTCGCATCTGTTTCTGGATTTCAATGGCACACCGTACTGCCGAGATGACACTTGGAAACTCTGCTAAAATTGAGTCACCAGGGGCGTTAACGACTCGACCTCCATTTATGTTGATATTTTCGGAAAAGAGTTTTCGACAATCTTTCAGCGTTGAAACAGTAGAGGACTCATCCGCTTCCATCAAACGGCTATATCCCTTGACGTCTGCACTGAGGATGGCTGCGAGTTTACGTTTAAACCC
Organism: uncultured delta proteobacterium; assembly: GCA_963776075.1. Taxonomy (GTDB): domain Bacteria; phylum Desulfobacterota; class Desulfobulbia; order Desulfobulbales; family Desulfocapsaceae; genus MADRE3. The sequence goes on along the minus strand of CAVZLG010000006.1, from coordinate 152,374 downwards.
ATCGTCTGACATTTCACCTCCAATACTGATCTAAACGATAGAAACTCAAGCCCCTATAGGGGTATAAATTTAAACCAGTATCAAAAAAAAATAGTCACAATGCCTATCTTGTAAATGGAACATTGTGGCATCGAGATAAATCAAGTTTTTTCCCATAGCATCACTTCAGATCGATCAAAGGTATTGATAGACCAGCAACAGATGCTTTGCACATCCTAGATGTTAGGCTTTATACAGAGAAGACGACCTAAGCTGTTACTCGATTTGTGTCCCGGCAAAGGATCACATAATCTCTTATAATTATTGTGGAATATCGAAACGCAAAAAAGGGCGGACTTGCCAATCTTGCCAATAAACTGGTTCAGGAGAGCATTATTACCAATGAAAGATGAAGGTGTTGATGGTTTTCTTGTTTACAATCAATAAGAACTTGCATATTGGAGCAATTCAGATCTAAAGGTATCCTTATCTCCTTTCAGGTCAGATCTTGGTTTCTTCAGTTCATTTGTCCTCCAATAATAAATCAGTATGTTAACAAGACTGCTTTACCAAATTGACTTGGTTCCTCAATCTGGTTCAGAATAAAATCAGCAACGTCCATACGAGATATCCGTTTTGCAACTATTCCATCGAGATTATCTATCACTCGATACTTCCCGGTCTGCGGGCCATTGGTCAGACCGGCCGGCCTCACGATCAGCCAATCGAGAGTGCTCGATTGGATGATTTCTTCCTCACGATCTTTATCCTGGTAAATGGTGCTGAGAAAAATCGGTTTAAATATTTTATCGTATAGGAATCCCCCATGCCCCTTGCTGTCGCCAGCACCGATGCCCGTGACCGCAACAAATTTCTGCTCTGTATTATTCTCCATGACCTCAACGATATTTTCAGCGGCCCTTGAGAATAGAGAAACCGGTTTAAAGGTAATCGGTACGCCAATAAAGGAGCATACTGCATCCTGCCCATTTACTGCTGATGTGAGATCCTCTCTATTGAGAACATCTCCCTTTAGAATAGTAATCTTCGACTCATCTGCGTCGATTTTTTCTGGAAATCTCGCAAGTACAGTTACCTCAAATCCTCGCTTAACTGCGCATTCAAGCATCGCTCTACCTATGCCTCGCGACCCACCTATTATCAATATTTTCACGGGTTACTCCCACTCAGAAAAAGTTCCTAGATTGTTCTGCTTCAGATTGCATTGGCCCCTATCTGCCATCATCGAAGGACTGGCATTATACCTGACTAAAGAATAATACCGATCGCTGGAAACGGCAATTGAGCATTATGAACGAGACGAATTACCGGGTATTCGCGGGTATACAGATAAGTGACGGAAGTAGGCTATCGTTTAATGAGAATCAATGAATGATTGTAAGGCAGTATCATACAATGGACTTGTTTCGATGTTGTTGTGACCAGTTCCAGAAATTACCTCTACATCTGTAAATGACGGATTTAGCCTGGCAACGAGACGAGCACTATTTTTACGTGGGATGACTTCATCATGTTCTGCGATTAAGACAAGCGTGGGGATGTTAATATCGGCTGCCCGGGAGATTGAATCAAATTTGTCTTTGAGCAATAGTGAGACAGGAACAAACGGGTAGTAACTTGAGGCGAGTCGGGCCATACTGTCAAAAGGGGTTACCAGTATAAGGCTGTCGACAGCTCTGTGTGAAGCCAGATAAACAGCGACACCGGTCCCAAGGCTTCTCCCCATAATAACGATTGAATCGTATGTTTCTGCTGCGTGCTGAAAGAGCGCCACTGCATCGGAAAACAGCGCCTCCTCCGTAGCCTTCCCACTACTCCCGCCATAGCCGCGATAATGAGGAATAAAAAGGGAGTGCTGTGGAAACAGTTTACGTAATCCCGCCACACTGAGTGCAACGTCTTCAGCGTTACCGCCAAAGTAAATCAGTGCATTTCTACTGTCTGACTTCACGTGCCAGACCTTCAGTGTCTGTCCTTCGTTTTCAAGCCAGATAATATCCGCCGGGTTTGAAGTGGCGCGAGGAGTTGGATAGTAGAGCATTGATCGCTGCTTCGTGTAAAGTAACGCGCAAAACAGTGCGTAACTGGTAAACGCCAGAAACAGTATCCAGATTACAACTTTTATCATCGTCGCATGAAACTACTATCTCTTGATTCAGTGTTTATAGATTCAACTACTCAGGTTGCCTGCTGCAGCGATATGATCTACTGAATTTCCCACTTCAATCAGGAATAATTCTTTTGCCGAGTCCGACAACCTCATCAACCTCATATCCAAGAGTACGATAGAACGCCAGCACCTTCCTGTTACCGGTACGCACCATGAGGTTGATCTTTGGACATCCGTATTCTGTTATTCTCCCCTCTATCTCTTTAACGAGTAATGTGCCGATTTTTTGCTGCCACCAGTCAGGATGCACCGCCAGATAGTAGAGCCAGCCACGGTGTCCATCATAGCCACCCATTAATGAACCAATAATCCTGGTGTCCTCTTCACAGACAATAAAAAGATCCGGCTGCACGTCGAGTTTTCGTTTTATATCCTTCCTGGGATCATTCCAGGGCACCGTCAGCGAACACTGATCCCATAAAGAAACGACACCTTCGGTATCCGTTTCTCTAAAGGTCCGTATTTTCATTTGCCGCTGTCTTTCTTTTTTCTTCTGGCAGAAATTGCCTCGACTGTATGCTGCACGTTAATTGTTGATCCACGTTTTTTCAGCCCCCCCCTGAGTTGCATAACACAACCAGGACAGTCTGTTAACAGCAATTCAGCACCAGTGGACTCAATATTATCGAGTTTATTTTTCAGGATCTGCTCAGAAAGCTCTGGAAATTTAGCAGAATAAGTTCCGCCAAAACCACAGCAGGCTTCTTCTTCCGGGGCTTCACGATAATCCATTCCGGCATCTCTTATCAGATTCCGTGGGGCATCATGGACTCCAAGACCTCGGCAGAGATGGCATGGCGAGTGAAATGTTGCTTTCATACCATCACCTTCAAAATCCTCAGGTTTCACTTTAAGAATGTCATGGATAAAAGATGAGAGATCGATCACCTTTTTAGAAAAAGAATCAACTTTCTCCTTTAGTTTTAAATCGTCTTTGAGCAGCACCGGATAATTGTGTTTCAAGTGCGAGGCGCAAGAGGCACAGAGCGTGATAATATAATCAACATTCTCCTTTTCAAATGCCCGCATATTCTGTAACGCCACATCGCGCGAGGATTTCATCTCTCCCATCATCTGCACCGGCAGGCCGCAACAAGACTGTTTCATCGGAAACGTCATATCAACACCGTGCTCACCGAAAAGTTCAACGGCAGCGACCATCTGCTCGGGATAGACAAAATCCTGCACGCATCCGGAAAAAAGGCCGACTCGGAACCGCGGATTTTCAACCTTTGGTTTCAATTCAGGCCAGAGATCTCGAAACGGTTTTTCTGCTATCGTGGGTAACGCCTTAAAGTCATGTTCCTTAAAAAACATCATCGGAAGGTGACGCATAAAACCATCATCGCCTGCGACAGGTTTCTGCGCCCACTTTGCGGTGCGTAGCAGGGTGTGGAACAGCTTTCTGTTCCTCAGTATTTTACCAAGCAGCAGGCTTGGTAATGGATGACCGTCCTCATCCTGGATACGGGTGTGTACGGCCTTAATCAATCTCGGCAGATCAATCCCTCCTGCACATATATCTTTGCATGCTTCACAATTAATACAGTTCTGAACAATATTTTTAGCCTTTTCACTACCATGAAAGAAATAGGTAAGAATAAGCCCGATTGCGCCGATATAAATGTGTCCCATTTTATGTCCACCGACGAGTCGATAAACGGGGCAGACGTTTGCACAGGCGCCGCAGCGTACGCATCGAAACACCTGTGAAAATAATGGATCGCTGGCCATCTCTTTTCGACCATTATCAAGCATCACGAAATGCACATCCTTCTTATTGTCCGCACCTGCTGCACACTCGTTGGAGCCGGTAACCCATGTAACATAGGAGGTGATCTGCTGAGCCGTTGCATTTCTTGTCAGGACTTTCAGTGTTTTCAACGCATCACCGATCGTCGGCACCAGTTTGTCTATACCCATCAAGGCCACATGAACCCGGGGCAGTGTACTACATAACCGAGCATTACCTTCGTTTGTGACAATACCAATGGAACCGGTCTCGACTACCGCAAAATTTGCGCCGGTGACGCCCATATCGGCTTCAACAAATTTCTGTCGCAACTCCCGGCGTGCCACTTTCACCAGTTTTTCGATGTCATCTTCCTGTTGAGCCCCGGTAACATCGGTGAATAGATCTTTGACCTGATAGCGGGAGAGGTGAATCGCCGGCATTACCATGTGGGAAGGTCCCTCATGTCTTAGCTGGATGATCCACTCACCAAGGTCGGTTTCTGTTACCTCCATATTTTCATCTTCAAGGGCGTGATTGAGCAACGTTTCTTCTGCTGTCATTGATTTTGATTTTGCAATCCTTTGGCAGCCATTCTCCTTGGCAATATCAATGATGATTTTATTTGCTTCATCAGCATCTTTTGCATAGTGAACGGTGACGCCGCCCTCTTCAGCCTTTTTCTTGAATTGTTCATAAAGCTCTTCAAGATTCAGCAGTACGTCGTCCTTCATATGGGCAATATCATCTATAAGCTGTTCTACATCAAAGTCTGCAAAGGCTTTGCTGCGGCTGTCCTTGTAGGCGATAGCAAATTTATCAAGCGCTGTTCGCAGGTAATCATTACCAAGTGACTCGTCGCATTCCTGGCGATACATCTTCAAATTTTTAGCTTCTTGCATAATTTCAGCCCTCCACGACCAGGATATGAAGTTCCAGCGGACCATGCACGCCGATAGTTAATACTCTTTCTATATCTGCAGTCCTGCTCGGTCCTGTGATAAAGGCGGTGTAATCAGAAGGGTTACTCATATATTCCAAGAGTTGTTGTTCCGCTGCAAAAGCATCTTCGACTATTCGAGATTTTGGCAGGATGCAGACATGGTATTCACAGATCATTGTGGCGAGCCTCAGTTCCTCACTTGGGCAGTTGAGTACCAGCGTGCCTGTTTCGGCAATACCGATATCAGCGTATGTAAAACCAATATCAACACCTGCAAGATTAGATCTCATCCCACTATCGATGCAATCAAACCCACTGGAACCGCACGCATCTGATAAAACCCGGTACTCGTCATCGGACAATCCCGGGGCTGCAATAATTTTCCCCTGCTTTATCTCGCAGAGCTGTTCAGCAGATTCACTTAAATGCTCTTCACAACCAGACACTTTGAGTCTGCATGCCCCCTGCCTGCCGCAGAGATCAACAGCATATTCTACAGCTTCCTCAAAATCCGATACATCCGTTACAAACGCCGCAGCAACCCTGGCATTTTTTACGAATTGATACAGATCTGTCTCTTTTTCAACCGTCGCAATCTGCTCTGTCATAAACGTCATCCCTGCTGATATATATTATTTAAATGGCAGTAAGAACTGACACACTCTCACGGGCAATAGCTAACTCTTCGTTAGTCGGAATAACCCATACCTTTACCCTGCTGTTTGAACCACTTATCAGAAACGGTTCTTTCATTCTTCTCTGGTTTAATTCGTTATCTAATTCAACACCAAAACTGGAGAGCCCCCGGAGCGAACGGGCTCTGACGATTTCATCATTTTCTCCAATTCCTGCTGTAAAGACAAGCGCATCGACCCTGCCCAGCACCGCCATATATGCGCCAATATATTTACGATTGCGATATGTCTGAACATCAAGAGCAAGAGCAGCCTTTTTATCACCCTGAGCTGCAGCTTCATGAATATCACGCATATCGTTCATACCACAGATACCTTTCAACCCGGACTCATTGTTGAGCATATGATCGATCTGTTCCATACCCATATTATTGTTTCTGTAAAGAAAGGCATGAATAGCCGGGTCCATGTCACCGCTGCGTGTTCCCATCACCAATCCCTCCAGCGGCGTCATTCCCAGTGTGGTATCAACACTCTGACCATTTTTTATTGCCGTCATTGAGCAGCCGTTACCAAGATGTATGGTAATCAGGTTGCACTCATCGATCGGTTTATTGAGGAGCCTGGCACACTCACCCGCCACGAACTTATGAGAAGTGCCATGAAATCCGTAGCGGCGAACCCGATGTTTTTCATATAACTCATACGGCAGCGCATAAATATGGGCTGTATCGGGAATTGTCTGGTGGAAAGCTGTATCAAAGACGGCAATCTGCGGAGTTCCCGGGAAAAGTTCTCTGGCGACCCTTATTCCGTCAAGGTTAGCAGGATTGTGGAGTGGGGCCAGTGGAATATTATTATAAATCGCGGCAACCACCTCATCATCGATTAAGCGGGGTTGGTGAAAATCTTCACCACCGTGCACAACGCGGTGACCAATCGCTCTGATTTCACGACGATTATCAATGACACCTTGTTCAGTATCAGTAAGCAGATCAACCACTGACCTCATACCTGACTGGTGATTGGCGACCTCTACCTCATCTCTTATTTTTATTTCCCCGGACGTCTCAGGCCTTATAGCACATTTTATCAGGCTATCCGGCTCTCCAATACGTTCAACCAGCCCGGTTGCAAGAACGTGCTCACCCTCCATCTCAAGGAGCTGGAATTTGATCGAAGAACTGCCTGAATTAATAATCAGAATTTTCATTTTTTTGTCTTTTTTTCAGCCTGCGCCTGTACGGCGGTGATGGCTACCGTGTTAACAATATCATCGACGGTGCACCCTCTTGAAAGATCGTTAACGGGTTTATTGAGGCCCTGAATAATCGGCCCTATGGCGACCGCATTTGCCGCACGCTGCACGGCTTTATAGGTATTATTTCCGGTATTCAGATCGGGAAAGGTAAAGACGGTCGCCCTGCCCGCAACTTTCGACCCGGGCAATTTCGTATGCGCGACTTCCGGGTCAATTGCAGCATCATATTGCAACGGGCCTTCAAGCAATATATCCAACCCTCTTTCTTTAATCATTTGTTGAGCAATCCTGGTGGCCTGAACTATCCTGTCAACATCTTCACCTTTTCCGGAGGTGCCCGTTGAGTAGCTCAGCATTGCGACTCTTGGTTCGATACCGAACGTGCGCGCAGTCTCTGCAGAACTAAGCGCAATCTCGGCAAGTTCCTGGGCGTTAGGGTTTGGATTAACCGCACAGTCGCCGTAGACGAGTATACGGTCACGCAAACACATCAGAAAAACAGAAGAAGCAATGGTTATCCCTGGTTTTGTTTTAATAAATTCAAAAGCAGGCCTGAGTGTATGGGCTGTCGTATTCATCGCTCCTGAAACCATACCGTCAGCATACCCTTTATATACCATCATGGTGCCGAAATACGTCGGGTCTGACATTCGATCCCTGGCAATATCTTCAATGATCCCTTTATGCTTTCGAAGCTCCATATATTTATGAACAAAATCTTCCAGCATGGATGATTTCTGAGGATCAATAACCTCAACCCATTTCAGATCCAGACCACAGCCGGCAGCCTTTGCCCTGACCTCATCTTCTCTTCCAAGTATGGTCAGGTCAACGACACGCCGACGAAGCAGGATATCAGCAGCTTTAAGAATCCGCTCACAGGTACCTTCCGGCAACACAATTCGCTGACGGTCCTCAGAAGCCTTTTCCATCAGCGTGTATTCAAACATCTTCGGCGTAATCCTCGTCGGTGCAGTCGTGACAACCCGCTCACTTAATTCCTGTACTTTGACATATTTGAAAAATACACCAAGAGCGGTAGCAATTCGCTGAGAATCATCAGGCTCAATGTGACCGTAGAGCTCGTTAAGTAATTGGATGATCTGAAAGGTGTGCCCTTTTACTGACATGATGGGAACCGGCGCCCCTGCCCATCCTTCTATGAGTTTACGAACACTTGATGATGGAACCAACCCACCGGTAAGAACGATACCAGATATTTCCGGATAAGATTTTGATGAGCGGGCAGACAAACTGCCCAGAATTATATCAGATCTGTCCCCAGGAGTAATAACCAGGCAGCCAGGCTCAAGGTAGTCGAGAAAGTTCTCCACCCGCATGGCAGCAATCAGATAACTGCCCACCAGTGTGGACATATTTTTCATACCATACATCACTGCTGCATTGAGCCAGTTTCTCACGTCCCGGACAGTTGGATTCGCCAAGGCAGGATTCTCAGGGATCACATAAAACGGTAATGGGTCACCAGGATGGTTATGGTCCCTGACATCAGTGAACGTTTTCGGTGTAACGCCTTCCGGTGCCCTGTTTATAATACATGCAGCGAGCGAAACTCCTCTTTCAACATGAGTTTCGACAGACAGCTGTGTCTGCCTTACCATCTGCTTGACTGATTTCCTTCGCCCTGATGATATTAAAACAACAGGTGCGCCCAGGTTAGCAGCAATATCTCTGTTAATCTCAGATTCAAAGGTTGTATCCTGTCCCCTGAAGTCCGTACCTTCACAGAGAATAAAATCATAATCATCTTCAAGCTTTTTATATTTTTCCAGTATCAGGTCATGGAGATCATCTACTTTTCCAGCGTTTATCAGCTCATATGCTTCAGAAAGTGTACATCCATAACAGTCTTCGTAGACCATATTGAGCTTGAAATACTTGAGAATCAGAGATATATCATGATCTTCGCTTTCCGTGTCATTAATAATCGGCCGGTAGAAAGCGACTCGGTGAACCTCCTTCTTAAGCATCTGCATGATGCCAAGAACGATAACTGATTTACCACTTCGCTCTTCGGTAGCGGTGACGTAGAGGTTGTTCGTCATATTGTAATCCTGCCTTTACCTGCAAAACTGTATATTTTACTGCCTGCGCAATCTATAACAATAGGACCCATTACTATAATTGTAAAAGATGGATATTACCATCAGATTAAAGGGAACTATTATCCAGACTGGATAGAGAGGTTATACTTTTTGAGGAGTGAATAAAAATGTGACCTGGAAAGACCTGATATCTCAAGTATTTTACCAATATCGCCGCCACCCTGCCTGATGAGCTCACCCAGATAAACTTCTTCAGCAGTTCCTTTAAACTCCTTTAAATTTGGTAGTTGGCGATCAAAAATATCTTGAAAAATATCGTGTCCTATTTTCCGGACATGATTTACCGGTAACGATCCAAGTGTGCCATTACTTAATGTTTCAGAACCGGTCATCTTCTTTATCTGTGCTTTTGCCACCTGGACTCGCAATGAGCGCGGAAGATGCATGGCAAATAATTTTTGCTCAGAACCGGCCGCAAACACCGCCCGCTCGATCATGTTGAAAAGTTCTCGAACATTACCCGGCCAGTCATGATAGTCCAGCGATTCAAAAAAATCAGTACTTATCAGCTTTATCTCCATTCCGTTTTTGTTGCAAAGCTCTTCTACTTTATAGGCCGCCAGTAATTTGATATCCCCCCTTCTCTGACGTAACGGAGGCACGTGAATTTTCATCGTCATTATACGATGAAGCAGCTCTCTTCTGAAATTGCCGTTTTCTACCATCTCATCAAGATCTTTGTTAGTCGAGGCAATAAGTCGAAAATTACTGCTCTGCTCCATAAAATCGCCAACAGCTCTGAAGGTATGCTCCTGGAGGACCCGTAACAGTAATTTCTGGACGGCATTCGACATTTCACCTATTTCGTCAAGGAAAAGGGTCCCTTTATGAGCAAGATTAATTAAACCGCTCTGATTTTCAATGTCACCGCCAATGGAGCCCTTACGATGGCCAAACAGAATCGACTCGACCATTGATTCATTCAAGGCACCGCAATCGACAACCACAAACCTGCCGGACAACCTGCTGCTATTCTCATGGACCGCTCGCGCGAAAACCTCTTTACCTGTACCGGTCTCGCCGGTAATCAGCAGATTCGACTCTGACTTGGCAGCCTGCGCTATTTGTCTGCCTGCAGCTTTAATAGCAGAGCTGCTGCCGACAATGCTCCCGAATGAAAAGCCGTCGTAATTGATATTGGCGGACTTCTCTTTACGGTAACGAAGGGCCCGATCCAGGGTGAGGCTGATTTCTTTTACGCTGGAGGGTTTCAGCACATAATCCCAAACACCCCCCTTTATTGCCAGTTCAGCGCCATCCGGATCACCTCTTCCTGTCAGAATTATCACTTCAGGAGGGTTATCTAACTCTGCGAGTTCTTCAAGGAGATCCAGACCATTTCCATCCGGCAGACTGACATCCAGAAAAACCACATCGTATTGATGCTGCTTCAGAACGAGTCTGGCGCCACGAAGTGTTTGAACAGAAAAACAGTGATGAGACAGTCTTTTGACAAGACTCTCAAGTGTTTCACAAATTTCAGGATCATCATCGATTACTAATATGGTATTCATAGGCGACCATCTCTTCTTAAAATAGAATTTATCATGGCCGATAACTCATTTTTATCATACGGCTTAACCAGAACATACCTAATGGCAGCTATTTCTTTTGCAGCAGCCACCGCCTCCTCTCTTCCTGATATCATTATTACCCGAAGGTGTGGAGCATATTCCATTATTTTTTTGACCAGATCAATACCATTCATCCCCGGCATATCATAATCTGTTATAACCAGGTCGTAACGATCAGGCCCATATTTAACTTTTGCTGCAGCTTCTCTGCTGTCTCCGGATGACTCAACCTGATACCCGAGAGAACGAAGAATTCTCGGTGTTGTCTGAAGTTGATCTTCATCGTCTTCAACAAAGAGTATGGAACCATCGTTCTTATCTTCGGGGAGGGCCAGACGATCTTCCGCATCTGTTACTGAACTGATATCTGGAAGGAAGAGATCAAACGTTGTGCCTTTTCCGTATTCACTCCTCACTCTTACTCCACCATTATGTCCTTTTACAATACCGAGGACAACCGCTAATCCCAGACCTGATCCTTCGGTTTTATCTTTTAAGGAGAAGAACGGGTCGAAAATTTTGTCAATTATCTCTGGTTTAATTCCCGGACCATTATCACGTATGGTTATTTTTACAAAATTTCCCGGCTCAAGATTGAGATTTCCTGCTTCAAATTCTCTGAGAAAGACCGTTTTTAAGCTCAAATGAATTTCTCCACCGGTTTCCTTCAGTTCATGAAAGGCATTGGTGCACAGATTCATTATCGCCTGATGCAATTGGGTTGGGTCGGCATGGATCTTCCGAAGACCAGGAGAAACAGAGTATTTTATCTTCACACTTCCGGGAAGCGATACCTCCATCAGGTTAATAACCTCATAAACCAGGGCCTCCAGATCAGTTGATCGAAATCCGTGCTGTGAAGGCCTGCTGAACGTCAGGATCTGTTTCACAACACGACTTCCACGCCGTGCTGCCTTCAGCACACGGTCGAGGTCTTTTTTTGTCTGTGATTCTGGATCTACATCAGAGACAGCAAGTTCGGTCGAGTTGATGATTGAAGTCAAAATATTATTAAAGTCATGGGCAATGCCTCCTGCAAGAGTTCCGATCGCCTCCATTTTCTGTGACTGTATTAATTGTTTTTCAAGATTCTGCTCCCTGGTAATATTCTCGGCGGTGGTTAAAACCCCGGTAATTTTTCGATCCCGGTCACGTATGGGTACCTTGCTGAGTTCCAGCCATGCCGATTCACCGTCAGCACTGGTTATCCGTTTTCTTACCCTTCGAAATTCTTTGTTTTCAGAAACCACCGAACTATCTGTATCGATTGACCACGTTACATATTCATCGTCAGCAACCACATCACGGCTGGTTTTTCCGACAACCTCCGTGATGTTTCCGAGCCCGAAAAATTCCGAGAAAGCAAGGTTAACCCCGACATAGTCGCCATGAACATCCTTCCATGAAACGAGAAGCGGAATAGTGTCTATCAGTGTTTGCTGAAAAGTGAGCTGATCCTTGATTGTCCTTTCGACCTTCCTCCTGGCAATCATGTTCAGACTGAGAAATAACAGTGCAACAACGAGCAGTAAAAAACTGACGACAATGGTCCATAACAATTCTCTTGCAAGCTGGTAAAAAGGGCTCGGTGCATTGATAATCCTGCTCGTAGAGGGCAGCATGGACTCGTCGATTCCCAGCCGTTCCATAACCTGGTAATCAAACAGATACAAACCGTTCGGTTCATATATTATCGGAATCCTGTCGGGGTCTTCTCCTCCTAGTATCTCTAGAGACAATTGTGCAGCAGCCCGACCATGCTCAAACCCTGAGAGAAGACTTCCTCCCACCGCGCCATGACCAAGGAGAAATTCCCAGCCGGTATAGATGGGTACGTTTGAGTATGAATATATGGCTTCCATAACCTCTTCGGCCGAGTGCAAATAGTCTTCACTTACCTGATAGTAGGGAATAAAAAAAAGAAAGGTATCAGCCGGAAGATTTTTTACCCGTTTCTGAACATCGTCTAAATCAACCTGAACCCAGAAATCAACCGTCAGCCGATCCTGAACCTGGGGAACAAACGATTCAATCTGGCTCTTAATAGCCTGACCAGCTGTAGAATTATCACCAACGACGATCATTCGTTTTTTTTCAGGATGGAGATTAAGTGCAACATCAATGGTACCGATGAGATCAAAGTTTTCTACAATCCCGGTGATATTACCGACCGCTGCCTGTTCACCGCTGAGATTGTTTACTCCGCAAAAAACAATAGGAACTCCAGGAAAGAGTTGAGATCGGTATTTGATCGCATAGTGGAACGCATCATCATCCGAGACTATCACAACATCGAACTGCTGATCCTGAAACTTTTCTTTATGAAGTTGATAGAACGCAGATAGCACAGGCTCAACATTGAATTTCTTGGCGTCTAGATATTCTATCTGAAGCTCAATTTTATAATCACTTTGATAAAGTGCTTTGCTGATTCCTTCAAGAATTGTGTCAGACCACGGATAACCCTGATGGTAGGAGTTAATATAAAGTACAGATTTACTCACCTCCTGGCTCAATGCTTTTTCTGGAGAAACGATAACAGGCAGGAGGAGTCCAAGCAAAAGAGCAACAAAGAAACGGAGGTGGTGTGGGAAAAACCGATAATAATTCATTCTATTCATCAAGACATGATTGCATTTTTAAAATGTTTTCGTTTCCATTTATACAGATGTGGCAGCAAACTTCATTAATTATCAGCATCCAGCAAACAATGATATGTTCACCTCACAAGAATCACCCTGACAACGAAACCGAACATGTGACGCTCTATGGCTCCATCCTGATTCTTTCCAAAATCTTTTGTCTATAATGAGAACACTCCTCTTGAATTCCTGAATATATTGCATAATATTCACTGTGAGTTGTTTGTTCTTCAAGCTTCTCAATCCCATCTTTTATCGGGTGCCACCATGATCTGCACGGGGCAATTCAACAGTGGCACATCAGTCAATTTTAATGGAGAGCCTAATGAAAATAACATCATTCTTTAGTCGTGTCGCTTCAGCAGCTGTCATGCTGGGTTTCCTGACCACAATTACTGCCCAGGCAGCAGAGGAGCGCAGCTACCTTCTCGCAACAGCCAGTACAGGCGGTACTTATTATCCTGTTGGTGTCGCTCTGGCAACACTAACCAAGGTCAAGCTTCAGCCAACACAGAAAATCGGCATGTCAGCGATCAACTCAGCTGGTTCTGGAGAGAATATAAAACTCCTCAGGGACAATGAAGCTCAATTTGCAATTTTACAGGGGCTCTATGGCTATTATGCCTGGAAGGGTGTAGGTCCGCTGGAAAACGACGGACCTCAAAAAGATCTGCGTTCCGTAACCATGCTCTGGCAAAATGTAGAACAATTCACAATACTTGCTGATAAAGCCACGTCAGGAACGATTGCCGATCTTGAAGGTCTTAAAGGTGAACGAATGGCCCTTGGTAAGAAAAATTCAGGTACTATCGGCTCAAATCGATTTCTACTGAAAAATCTCGGAATCGATGCAGATGAAAATTTTGATCTGGTCTATGTAGGATATAGTCCCAGCGCAGACGCCCTGCAAAATGGTCAGATCGCCGGTATGAGTACTCCGGCAGGCGCTCCAACCAGTGCAGTCACGCGTGTTGTTGCAGCAATGGGTGATAAAGTTAAAGTTCTAAACTTTACTGATGAACAGATCACCAAAGCCGATGGTGGTTTAAACCTCTGGACCCGCTATGTAATTAAAGCAAATACCTACCCTGGTCAGGCAGAAGATATAAACACTATTGCACAACCAAACTTCCTTGCGGTTCGAGCTGATCTTGATGAGGAAGCCGTCTACCAGATAACTAAAACAATTTACGAAAACCTGCCATTCCTCAATGCCATACATAAAGCCACAAAGGTCATGGCACTGGATAAAGCGCTTGATGGTCTACCATTGCCACTCCATCCCGGCGCTGCCAGATACTTCAAGGAAGCCGGCCTGGATATTCCAGCCCGTCTGCTGAAGTAATTTTTCTTGAGCAGGTTCAGTCTTTTGAAACATTGACTGAACCTGCCCCCTTCAATACCGGAGTACGGTGTGTCATCTCAAGAAACAGATACGGATGAAAAAACTGTTGTTAACAGAGCGATCTTCTTTATCGGTATTGGCGTATCGCTTATGCACCTGTACTTCAATTTATTCAGTGTTCTTCCGGGATTGTGGCAGAACTCTCTCCACTACGCAGGTTTTGCCATTTTATGTGGCCTTGTATATCCCTTCGCTGGCAGCACCCTGGACAGCCGCACAAAAACCGGACTCTGTTTTGATCTGACGATTGGTATTATTGCTGCAGTTTCTGCAATCTATATGATCAGCAGGGAGGATGCGATTTACAGTCGCGGTGTTCATCTCAGCACGACCGAATGGGTTGCCGGGATCGTGCTGATCCTCACCGCCATTGAATTTACCAGACGCACAACAGGCTGGATTATCCCCGTCCTCATTATTCTCGCTCTCACATATATCGGTTGGTGGGGAAGCGAGATTAGCGGTGTCTTTAAATTCAGTGGTCTCACAACGGAAACCATTCTCTTTCGCTCGATTTATGGAGATGACGGTATTTTTGGTAATATCGCCAGGATCTCCTCCACCTTTGTTTTCATGTTCATCCTTTTTGGTGCTTTCCTGCTCACCTCAGGAGCCGGAGATTTTGTCATCAAACTCGCCCGGGCAGTTGCAGGAAGGTTCATTGGCGGGCCCGGACTGGTTGCAGTGTTTGCGTCTGGTCTGACCGGAACTATTTCCGGTTCTGCGGTTGCCAATACCGCTTCTACCGGAGTCATTACAATCCCACTGATGAAACGTGCCGGGTTTGAGCCCAAATTTGCTGCAGGCGTAGAAGCTGCCGCCTCAACTGGCGGCCAGCTCATGCCGCCGATAATGGGTGCCGGGGCTTTTGTTATGGCAAGCTATACGCAGATTCCATACACCACCATCGTCGTGTACAGCATCCTTCCTGCGTTTCTCTATTTCGCAACTGTTGCTTTTTTCGTCCGGGTTGAAGCAAAGAAATCAAATATTGCCAGTGTCGAGGATGAAAATCTCAAAGTACTTCAGGTTCTCAAAGAAGGCGGCCTGCCATTTCTTATGCCGATTTCGACACTTATCGGCCTTTTGGTCTATGGGTTTACACCAACCTATGCTGCTGGTATCAGTATCATCTCAGTTGTTGCAGCCTCCTGGCTGACCCCCTCCAAAATGGGAATTAAAAAGGTTTTTGAGGCCCTGGCCCTCGGTGCACGCAACATGGTTATGACTGCAATCCTGCTCTGCAGCGTCGGACTGATTGTAAACGTTATCGCCACAGCCGGTATTGGCAACACCTTCTCCCTGATGATTACAACCTGGTCGGGCGACAACATGCTGATTGCTATCATCCTCATTGGCCTGGCCTCACTTGTTTTAGGTATGGGCCTTCCCGTTACTGCTGCTTATATTGTGCTCGGGACACTATCTGCACCAGCACTTTATAACCTTATCGCCGACGGACACATTATTGGTATGATCTCCGCCGGCGCATTGTCCGAGGAAGCAAAGGCGGTAATGATGATTGCCATCCCTGACAAGGTTGAACTTCTCAATCAGTCCATGTCTGTCGAACAGGCACGGGCTCTCCTTCATCTGATTCCGATTGATCTTGCAGGAACAATAAGAGAAATGGCGTTATCGCCTGAAACGGCAACTTTTGCACTGTTATCTGCTCACATGATCATCTTCTGGTTGAGCCAGGATAGTAATGTCACTCCGCCCGTCTGTCTGGCTGCATTTACCGGGGCAGCTATCGCCGGAACACCGCCAATGGCAACGGGGCTGCAATCCTGGAAAATTGCCAAGGGGCTCTATATTGTACCGTTGCTGTTTGCCTATACACCGATCCTTGGAGGAAGTCCCGACGAGATATTGTTGATTTTCTTTTTTGCTTTTCTTGGCCTGTATGGTTTCACCTGTGCCCTTCAGGGTCATATGGAAAATGCGGTTTCATGGCCGGAACGTATCGTATTGCTGTTCCTCGCCTTCTTCCTGATCAAACCGGCTCCAATTGCAGTTCATGCTCTCGCCGCCGCCGTCTTGATTATCTATTTCTTCTTTAACATCAGGAAAAACAAATAAGGTAATAGCTGATTTAATCTCCATATACCCTCGAGCCATTTGCAAAACGTTCCTTTCGTTCAACCTCAGCGTTATGCTCAAAATTTTATCCTCGGAATATCGATTATATGCCTCCGGTAAAATTTATCGCATGCCTTGATATTGAACGAAAATCTTCATTTTGCAAAAGGCTCCCTATTACGATTTTTACACTCTATTGGTCAGGAATTGCTTTATTCTGGTTAACAGGTCGTTTCTGATTTCATCTCTTTCCATAAGCAGTTCATGACGGCAGTTTCTATAGGTCACGAGTTGACAACTGCAGGCTCCGTTGCAGTAGTTTTCCATTTCCTTTAGCCCGACAACACGTTCATCAATTGAACGAAAAATAATTGTCGGACATGGTGCCTCGGCGACCTGAGTCCGTACCTGTCTCATCGCCTTGTATGCCTGTTGCAACCAGCCAAAAGTCGGGCTCCCCAGCGTTATTTTCAAGTTTTTTCTTGCCAGCTCACTATTGAACCCGAACCTGTCTGGATCACTCGTCAACGGGTTGTCTGTGAAATCCATATCAGGATTATAGGGACTACCACCCCAGACATACCTCGATCTACCGCCGGTAAGACAGACCAATTCACAGAGTGCTTCTGCCAGAATCGGCGGAAGGAATCTCCCGGTATTTATCTGGAACATGGGTGAAACCAAAATCAGTCCGCTGATGGTTTCAGCACAACGTTGGCTCGCCAGAGAACTGATTGTAGCTCCCATTGAGTGGGCCAGAAGGTAGACAGGCTCTTTTGGGGTTTGTAAGACAATTGATTCAATTATCTTCACCAGGTCTGAAACATAGATAGTGAAATCTGTGATATGTCCTTTATTTGGATCATTGAGCTGCCTGCCTGACCCTCCCTGACCGAGATGGTCATACACACAGATCGAGTGACCAATATTTCTGAGATCCCAGCATACCTCCATATATTTTTCTATGAACTCTGTTCGTCCCGGTACAATAACGATGGTACCTCGACTCGATTGCTCCTTTTTAACTGAATATCTTATTAAACCATCAGCAGAAGATTGAATAAAACCTTCTTCAAATTCAGCCCTGTACCAGTTGTAGATCATTGAATAGTCGATACCAGCCATCGCTTAAACCACACTCATTCCTTTCATAGTATCATGCTCCTGAACCAGTCGTCTTAACCGATACCTTTGTCAAAGTATCATACGATTGCCTTGATAGTATCAATTATGTTGCCTGCTGGGTATACAAATGCTAAAATATTATAGTTGTATCTGCTGGTTATGACATGGCAAGACCAACAGAGGGGCCACCTGACAAAACAAGCGTGACAGTTCTACACCCACAAACAGACAGATTGGCCCACCAATTCGGCAGATTCCCCTTCGATGGTTGCCATATACAAATTCAGAGGATTCACACTATGGTTGCACCCCTCTCGAGCAATACCACGTTGACCAATCACCCATCGGATGACCCCATCAGAGCCGGCGAAATCGATGGCCTCGCTCAGCAACTGCTCCAGCTGGAAACAGAGCTCAACTCAAATATCCCCACAACCTTGTGGATCAGTGATCTTCACGGAGAGGGTGACCGGTTCAAATTTATTCTCCGCGGCAGGTTTGGCGTTCTCTACCAGACCTGCCGTGAAGCACTGCCTAATACCTTCAGTTCTGATAAAATACAATATCTGGTCAGAATTATCAGGAAAAGACAGTTTATCGACAGCCCTGAGATGAAAATGGATATACAGGATGTCATCCTCTGCCTGGTTCAGGTATTGAAGTACAAGTTGACCAATGTCCGGTACCGGATGGAAGATATATTCAGACCCGAATTT
The DNA here is from genome assembly GCA_963776075.1 of uncultured delta proteobacterium. GTDB lineage: Bacteria > Desulfobacterota > Desulfobulbia > Desulfobulbales > Desulfocapsaceae > MADRE3. The sequence goes on along the minus strand of CAVZLG010000006.1, from coordinate 133,963 downwards.
CACGATATTATCAGTCGTTTACTGGCAGGTCTGCCCGTTCCTGATCCAATCTTTGAAGAACCGATAATTTCAACAAGACTCATAGCTCACCTGGCCTATGCAATCAGAAATGTCTTGATTGACCGCATCCAGGTTCTTGGAGATGTCTTTGACCGAGGGCCTCAGCCTGATAAAATTCTGCGCATCCTCTCTTCTGTTCCTTATCGAAGAATTGTCGATTATGTTCTCGGCAACCACGATATTCTCTGGATGGGTGCAGCATCGGGGAATCGATCATTGATTGCTGAGACAATGCGAATAACCTGTCGATATGATCATTTCGAGTTTATGGAACGACTCGGCTTCGACACCTCCCTGCTGGCCGATTTTTCCGTATCAACCTACCCTGATGAACAGATAACCGGCAACGTTAAAGCAAAGACAGGCAAAGGCAGGGCTATGGAAAAAGCCCTGGCTGTCATTCAATTTAAACTGGAAGAACAGACAATCAAAGATTTTCCAGAGTATGAGATGGAGTCACGCCTGTGGCTTGACCGGCTTGCTGAAATGCTCAGTTCAGGACAGACAAAAGGTTTGAATGATACTTTCTTTCCTACCATTAACAATGAATCTCCGGGCCAATTGACACCTGAAGAAGAAGCGGTCATTAATAATCTATCGGAACAGTTTCAAACCAACAGAAAACTAAAACGTCTGTTACGTTATCTCTTTACGGAAGGTAAAGCATATTCTGTTCACAACAATATTCTCAACATTCATGCGCTTGTTCCCTCAACAGACAGCGGTGATTTTGAGGAATTTCTTGGCAGAAAGGGTCGACTCTTACTTGATTTCATTCAACAGACCATAGAACGTGTCGGTAAAAATTATCTTAATGAAACCTCCCAAAATCCGAAAGATCAGGCTCTCTTTTTCTATCTGTGGTGCGGTCCCCGTTCTCCCTTCTTCGGGAAACATGCAATGAAAACATTTGAGAGATACTTTCTCATTGATAAAGAAACCCACACCGAAAAGTCACTCTACTGGAAACAAAATCTTCACAGCGACATATTCAAACAGAAACTCCTTGCAGAATTTGGCGTCAAGCGTGTCGTTTATGGCCACACACCAGTCGATTACCTGAAAGGGAAACACATGGCAAGTGATGACGGCGTGGCGATTAATGTTGATGGAGGGTTCGCAGCTGCCTACTACAACAGAGGGCATTCACTCGTACAGACGCCCCACCAGTTGTACGGGATCATCCTGCCGACGCCCAATGAGATGAAAGAGGCGGCCACAAAACTCGAATCTGCGCCGCTTGACATAGAACTCATCGATGAATTTTTACACCCGATGAAAGTTAAAGATACTGGAGAAGGACAGAAAATGAAGAAACTTCGTGACCTTCTGATGGTCCAGATGAAACAGCTTGCAGAGATCAACCCCCACTTACCCCTTTGAATCAAGAGATAAACAGATATGGATACAAACTATGGTATGGAGATCGTCAGAGCTACTGAAATATCTGCATTGACGGCGGCTCGTCAACAGGGACTTGGGGATCATCTGGAGATTCTCAGTAAAGCACGTTCCGCGCTTGCAAAGACGCTCAACAGGCTGAACATAGAAGGTGTGATCATCAACGACCGGTTTCAAAACCGGTCTGATCTTTTCCAGATGCCTGAAAGTGTCGGTAAGGGTGGTGCCCGGATGGACCTGATGGCAATAGCAATAGAAGCCCACCACTCAGCAGCCGATGGCGGGACTAATGCCACCTCCTACGCAGTAATCGCTCCGCAGGGGGTCATTCAGTCTGTACCTAACCTGAGTATGTATAAAATCGTTGTCGGCCCGCAGGTCGGCAACGTCATTGACATAAATCAGCCACCGGTAACCAATGTCAAACGGGTCGCCCGTGCATTGAGGAAATACACCGAAAACGTCACGGTCTGCATACTCGACCAGGCCCGGCACAAACAGCTTATTAAAGAAATTAGATCATGCGGCGCCCGTATTAAACTCATCAATGAAGGTGAGATTTCAGGATGCCTTTCTGCCATTACCGGAGAAAAGGCAGACATCTATATCGGCTATGGGTTTGCACCTGAAGGAACCCTGGTGGCTGCCGCCATCAGCTGCCTCGGGGGTTATTTTGAAGGTAAAATCTTTTATGAAAATGACCGGGATCGCCAGGCGGCGGCCAGTCACGGTATAACTGATTACGATAAAGTTTTTCGGGTTCAGGACCTGGTTCGCTCAAAAGAAATAGCGATTGCTGCGACAGGAATCACCGACGGGGAATTCCTCCAGGGAGTCCGCTTTACATCAAACGGCGCGATCACCAGCTCGTTTATCGCCAGGGCTGAAACCAAAACTTACAGGAAGCTTGAGACGACACACTTCTTTGATTTCAAACCGGTATTCTAGTAAGTTTCCATCCGAAAACTCGGTATTTTGATCGATATCAAGGCATTTGAAAATTTTCACATAATGCTGAAATCGGGTAAAAGGGCAGTTTTCGGACGGGAGCTCGTTATATACTCCCATTCTTTCATGCATTATCAGAGCAGCTAATGATAACAAACAAATTCAGCGTCTCAAGTAATTTTAATGCGTATTAAAAAAGGTTAGATTATTGTCAAGTGTCGGAGTATATTCACGGATTAACTGCTAACCCTTTAATTTCGTGGGGCCGAAAATGAACAGACGATCTTGTTTTTTTATACCAATTTTTACCATCATCTGCTGTCTCCTTGTCACCCCAGGCCTGCAGGCACGGCCGGATGCCTCGGCAAAATTTTCTGTCATCAGGAAAGAAAATCCGAATACGGCCAAAGAGACACTTATTCTCCCATACGCTTTTCCGTCAGATACCATGGGAACAACCTTCGGGGTCGGCGGCCTGGCCAAAGGGTATCTCCAGGATCAACTGCTGTTCGGTGGAACGGTTTTCGGCAGCGTTGATGATGCAGTAGGCATTCTCGGTGGCATGTGGGACTATCGCCTCCCCTGGACAGAGAGATTCTTTTTTACCGCCTTCGGCGCCTTGTCCCATTATCCAAGACAACGGGCGTATACTGAAGTACCAAGACGAGCAGATGGCAGCAGGCCACCGCCTGCTGGCAGCAATAATTCCGATGAAGATAACTACATCGAAGACGAAGGAGATGACAACTGGATAGATCTCAAGCTGGAATACGTGCTGCCTATCGGCAGTATGAAACAAAGCGGAATGGCTGAATACCATCTTCAAAATGGTCTGTTAAAATCAGGGGCAACCGGTGGACAGTCCTGGAATCCGCTCGAATCAGGAATTTCTGTACTTCTCCTTGGCCAGAAAAGTCGATACCAGAATTATCAGACCGATACGGTCACCTACAGTGGTGATATGTTCCCGTTTCAGATCGGATATTACTACAATAACACAGATTTTGTAACAAATCCGTCTATCGGCAGTTCACAATATATTGCCTATCAAAAAGACTTTACCGATGAATCGACCGGGGGGTCATGGGATTTTCTTGAATTTGAGGCAAGTAAATATTTTAACTTCAATACCTCGAGGTTTTCACGGCAGGAAGTCCTGGCTTTAAACTTCTGGACAGGCAACTCATTTTCCTACGACGTGGTCACCGCACCAAATGGAGAATCTGTTGTTCAACACAAACCTCCATTTCTTACCGGTGCAAACCTTGGTGGTTTTTACCGTATGCGCGGTTTTCCTAATAACCGCTTCAACGATCGTTCGGTAATCTACACGGCCGCCGAATACAGATACACGCTTAAATGGAACCCGTTTGCCAATATAAACTGGCTGAGATGGCTGAAAACGGACTGGTTCCAGCTTGTTCCTTTTGTTGAAGGCGGACGTGTTGCCGATGAGTACGATTTTTCCGAGCTCTTCTCAGACTGGAAGTTTGATGCCGGCATTGGTATCCGTGCAATGATGGCCGGATCCGTTGTCCGATTTGATATGGCTGCATCTGAAGAGGGCGGGGCCTTCTGGGTAATGTTTGCACAACCCTTCTAGTAGGCTTTATTTGTTGCGTAGCTCGGATTTAATACCCAACCCCTTGAGGCGTAAAACAATTTTGCTACCCCGTCCGCTTGCGGCAGGGTAGCTCTTTGATTACAAGGAACATTCATGACCACACGACTCAGTACATTTTGTGCCCTTCTAACACTCATATCTCTTATATTCTGTTCTTCGTCGCTTCTGGCCACTGAAAAATACACGGAAGCCAACCTGCTTGTTGATAACAGTCATCGTACGCTGGATCAATTTATTGCAGACCCCAATATGCAGGTGATAAAGGATCTTTCCAAACGAGCACGTGGAATAATAATTATTCCACAAATGCTTAGAGGTGGATTGATAGTCGGCGGAACGGGCGGTCACGGTATTTTACTTGCCAGGGATCAAAACACCGGCCTGTGGCATGGCCCTGCATTCTATTCCATCGGATCTCTCACCTTTGGCCTCCAAATTGGAGGAGAAGTCTCACAGCTTGTAATGTTTGTTATGACCGACAAAGGGTTAAACTCCATGATGTCATCATCGTTCAAACTCGGGGCAGACGTTACAATGGCCGCCGGTCCCGTTGGTGGCGGAGCGAAAACAACGACGGCGGATATTGTTGCTTATGCCCGTTCTAAGGGTGCTTTTGGTGGATTTACCGTTGAAGGCGGCGTCATGCAGACCATGGATAGCTGGAATACAAGTTACTATGAATCTGCAGCAGCTACTCCCACTGAAATATTGATCACTCACTCAGTCTCTAACTCACATGCGGATAGCCTCAGAAAAGTGATCACAGAGATTGGCACGCCAACAACTCAGCAAGTTAAATATTAACATGATCTTCAACCATACACGAGGCATGCGCCTCACTCTTGGATGTCTCGTAGCTGCGGTTGTGCTCTCGCTCAATGTTCCGCTTTCACATGGTGGCAAGGTTATTGATCGTATCCGGTTCAATGGAGAGTTGGTCCTTGGAACTCCTGGTGATTTTCCACCATTCAGTGTGACATCAACCCAGGGAGAGTTAATCGGGTTTGATATCTCGCTAGCCCGTGAGCTGGCACGAAAGATGGAAGTGAATCTTCGAATAAAACGTTTCCCTTTTTCTGAATTAATAGAGGAACTTCTCAAGGGAAATGTTGACCTTATCATGACTGGAATGTCTATCACCCCCAGGCGCAATATGGAAATTGCTTTTGTCGGCCCTTATGGCACTTCGGGCCAGACATTTTTTGGCAGAGAAGAGATAACAGAAACCCTGAGCGAACCGCTTGACTTGAATCAGGACGGTCTTAAAATCGGCGTTTTGAAAAACACGACCGCTGACAAAACCGTTCGTACACTCTTCCCCAAGGTTGTTCCAGTCTACTCTGAAAGCCTTGATCAGGCGATGATCATGTTACTTGAGGGTAAGATTGACGGTCTCATCTCGGACTATCCATTTTGCAAAGTTGCTCAATTCCGCTATAAAGATGAAGGGTTGCGTGTGTTCGAAAAAATTCTCACCTTCGAACAACTTGGTATTGGTGTACCTCCTGATGATTTTCTCTTTGTTAATCTTCTGCAAAACTATATCAACAATATGGCAGGGTCAGGAGCGATACAAACCATGCAGGAATACTGGTTTAAAAACAGCGGCTGGATCAAACAGCTCCCTGACCTGAGAATACTTAAAAATTTCTAACCCGACAGATAATTACCCGGAAAAAATCCTCAGATAGTCAGGTACTCAGCTTTTATCATGTCCTTCAGAGAACTCATTGTTGGCGGACCGCGTACCGTCAGAAAAAACCTTTTCCGAGACATTATTGTTATCATTCTGATAACTGTCTGTTCTATTGTAGCCCTGGCCTTCTATCGCGGATTATCAATCAAAGACCAAATTTCATCAAAACTTATTAATGACGCCAGCCAGTTGATTCAGGAGCGTTTTCTCATCTTCCTTTCCCCTTTTGAATCAAACCTGCGTTACCTTGCCAAGGCAGCAGAATCAAAAAGTTTTGATTTCGATATTACTCAGAAGGACAAAATTGAGGCTATTTTCACTCCATTTCTGGATGTTTACAAAGATTTAGGTATGGTTTCCGTTATCTCTGAAACTGGTGACTTTATCACAATTACACGAAGAAGGACCGGCTATGACACCATAACCGGGAAAAATCACAAGGGTTTTTCTCTCTTAAATTCAGATGGTTATCGTGGTGCCATCACGGCACCGGAAGACAGGCCTGTGTACTGGTCTGAATCATTTACCTCAGCCCACGATAAATCCGGGGTTTCAGCCAGTATTAAAATTAAGCCCGCTGGCCAGAATCAATCTGCGGTGATCGTTTTCTTCATACCTGCGAGTAATATTTTGAAATTTATTTCTGATATAGACGCCTCTGACAACGTCGATATTATTCTTTACAACAGAGAAGGAATTTTCCTCTCAAAGAAACAATTATACTTTATAGGCAGTCATTTGAACCAGGTCGGTAAAACCCCTGATCCACTTCCCGAGCCACCTGAAATTTCCAAAGCTCTTAAACTGTGGGCAACAAATGATTCTCCGAGTCAATCCGTCACAAAATTCACATCGAAAGGTATGAACTGGTGGGCAGGTTTCAGTCCACTAGGAAGCGGGACTATTGATGCCTGGATCTCTGTCGTTGTACCCGAATCTGAAATCACAAATGATGTCTATAAACATTGGTACAACCTCGCTATTCCGATTGGAATCATCTTGTTTTTTGCGATTGTGATGACGTTTAATCTCGTTCGTCGATACAGCTTTCAGCTTAAAGATCTGCCACAACAGCAGATTTTCGATTCTGACCTTTCTGAGAGTGTGAGAAGACTGATAAATGGTGGAGAATCATCGACGCTCGAGTTTAAATCGACGATGCGAAAGAATCTTAATTCCGGTAAATTTGGTAAAGAAATAGAAATCGCATGGCTCAAGAGCGTTACCGCTTTTATGAACAGCGATGGTGGGATTTTGCTGATCGGTGTCAATGATGACGGTCAAATAAACGGTATAGCCGAAGATGAGTTTGGTAATGAAGACAAATGCCAGCTACACTTTAAAAATCTTGTAAACTCACATATCGGAACAGCCTTTGCCAGATATATTCATTTAAAATTTTGTCATTTTGATGATAAAACTGTTCTTGTCATTGAATGCGAACGTGTACGAAAGCCAGTATTTCTGTCCATTGGCAAAACGGAAGATTTCTATATTCGTACTGGCCCTGCCAGTGTGAAACTGACAATGAGTTCAATGGTCACCTACCTTTCAGAACGATGATAAGCGATATCTTACCGGAACCGATAAAAATTTGTAAAACATCACCACCCACCAATCCCTTAGGGTAACAAAAGGAGTTTACTATGCCATCTTCACAGATCCCGGCTGGCGCGATTCTGCAGCGCGATAAAAAAAGTTTCGCTATCGTCCCACGCATTCCCGGTGGTTTAATGAATCTTGAGATGCTGCAAAAAATAACCATGGTTGTTGAAAAGTATAAAATTCCCATTGTTAAAATAACCTCCGGCCAGCGTATTGCGCTCATTGGTATGTCTGCCGTCCAACTCGACGAGATCTGGAAGGACCTTGACATGGACGCCGGTAAAGCAGCCGGACTCTGTCTCCATTATGTTCAGACCTGTCCTGGTAACACGGTATGTAGCTTCGGTGTCCAGGATTCCCTGGCTTTTGGGATTGCACTCGAAGATTATTTTTCCGATAGAGATTTTCCAGCAAAGGTTAAGATTGGAGTCTCCGGCTGCCCCTTCTCATGCACTGAAAATTTTGTTCGTGATATCGGTATTATGGGGAAAAAGAAGGGATGGACCGTCACCTTTGGAGGCAGCTCAACTCGCTCTCCCCGTGTCGGAGATGTTATTGCCGAGGATCTCAGTGATGATGAAGTAAAGTCCCTTCTTGATCGATGTCTTTCCTACTATTCAGAGCATGCAAAAAAGAAAGAACGGTCTGCCCGATTTATCATGAGGATTGGAATTGAAACGTTCAAATCTGCTGTTTTAGCCAGGTAATTATTGGTTTCATAAGGTTTTTTTTATTTTTCCCTTTTGTTCTGAATATTTTCAGCCGATATGTCTATTACAATTGATTGACATTATCGGCTGAAAATACCTGACACCTGAACGAAAGGCATGACGAAAAATACCAATCTACTCTCTGATAACCTGCAGGACATAGGCATCAATAAAGAAACTGAGGATGTTCCAGCTCTGGCCTCCGGATCCTCAGGTGTCCCTAACAATAATGATAATTCATTATTCAGTACCAGTGTATTTCTCGTTGATGAAACCTCATTCAGGTCATCAATACCAAAAGTCTCTCACTGGTCGATTGCCTGGTCAGATTTGATGATGACCATGTTTATTCTCTTTTTATCAATGTTTGTTTACCAGGCATCACACAAGGAATTCCTGGTCAGTGACGAGATAGAGGTCATTGGAGGAGACACCACAGAGGCTCTGGATATAACACATGACAATAAAAACACCTTCCCGTTTGTGCCAATAGATCCTGCTCGACCTATAATGTCAGGGGGGAGTGTTAAAAAAGTCGAACCAATCAACGTGCAGGACATTGAAGCAGATTCCCAATTCTTTGACGAAGACAGGAAGGGAGGCCTTGATAGAATCAGGGAAAGCTTTAGGGAGGCACAGAACAACAAATTGGCTACTCCTGCCCAGGAGTCCATGCCGATAGAAGGTTCAGGTGAGTCGATCCTTGCTCAGAGCCAGGATAATAGAGAGGATCTGCTGAAATCAGATGTCGCTTCAGTTTCTGTCGAAGACAGAAATGTCGATAAAATATTTACCCTCAGCAAGGATAATATTGCCCAACTCGGATTAACCAGTTTTGCGTCAATTGATTTGGTACCTGATCAGACCATGCGTATTATTCTGACCGGTGATCTCCTCTTCGAAACCGGTAACGCGGAGCTCAACCAATCTTCAAAAGTATCTCTGCAGAAAATCGCTTCTGTAATCAGAGATATTCCCTATATGATTAACGTTGTGGGTCATACAGATAATATTCCAATGCATTCCGAAAAATACGCTACCAATTGGGAACTCTCTGTTGCCCGCGCCAGCACCGTTGCCAGGTTCCTCGTTGAGGAAATGAATATGAGTCCTCAGCAGTTCGTGGTCAGTGGCTACTCTTCGTTCCGTCCAATGAGACCCAACACCAATGCCCGCAACCGTGCTGTTAACCGAAGAGTTGAAATCATAATTAGTAAACGTCTCCCTACACCTGTTACAGCTACCGCTGAGAACCTTAAATAAGCTGGATAACCTTATGAAAAATAAAAATGTAATCGGCCTTATATTCTTCTGTTGTTGCTTTTTTATTGGATTCTGGATTAATGACAATCTTGCCCTCTATTTTAATATTTCGGGCCTGCTTATCGTCTTCAGTGGTACTGCTGCCGCGGCTTTACTTAGTTTTAAAGTTGAGCAATTAAAAATTGTATATAAGGTGATGTCGGCATCTTACCGTCGACCGATCAAAGATGAAGCAGACGTAATCAATATTCTTATTGATCTGTCAATCAAATCCAGAATCGAAGGGTTTCTATCCCTTCAGAAAGAAGAGAATGAGACAACTATCTTATTTCTTCGACGGGCAGTTGGTTGTCTCGTCGACGGATATGGACCCCAACAGATAAAGGAAATTCTCAACACTGAAATGTATTTCTTCAAACTCCGGCGTGATGACTCTGAACGTGTTCTCCGCACAATTGCCGACTTCTTCCCTGCTTTCGGTATCATTGGCTCAGTTGTCGGGCTTATAACCATGCTCGGAGGAATTGGAGATACCTCTGTAATACTACGTGCGGTGCCAATAGCTCTGACATCTACCCTCTACGGTCTGATTCTCTCCAACTTCTTTTTCCTGCCTTTTGCGGCAAACCTGAGAGAAAGGACCAATCGCGAACTGCTGCTGCAAAAAATCATAACCGAAGGTGTCATTGCCATCAATTCTGAGATGAATCCGGTCATTTTAAAAACAAAACTGGAATCATTCCTTACACCTTCAGCAAGAGAGAGTGACCTGGTCTCCTATAAAAAGATACGAGAGCGCTTCAATATTCAGATCCAGGAAAAAAATGGGGCAGAAGCTCTATAATTCCCCATACACCTATCTGCTCGATCTCTCGTCACTTACCACCGCAGCACAGTGGGGTCTAACTATTTTGAGATATGATTATAGATAGTTAGACCTGATCTATCCCTCCACTATTTTCTTGTGCACAATGGTTATTATCATGGTACCATCGTGCTGTTTACCCATGAACGTCCACCTCAAATCGGATTTTCCAAATCAGGGGAATACCAATGAAATCTTTGCACATAACACTCATCATCGTGACAACGCTGCTTTTTGCAGGCTGCTCTCCAGTTACACTCAACTCTGCGAAGCAAAAAGGAAACGATGAACTGAGCGCCCGTGATATTTTCGATCTGGTTTCCGGTAATACACTGACGCTTACCGCCTATGATTTTGATGGCAAAGTTTATTTCAGCGAACAGGGTAAACTCGCCGGTATTGATAATGAGGGACAAAAAGATACTGGCAGCTGGGACATTAAAAATAACAACCAACTCTGCCTCAAATTTAATCTCTGGTATTATGGTGATCTCAATTGTTATTCAGTCGTTAGCGACAATGAACGAAATCTTGTTTCCTTTTTTACCTCAAACGGTGCCGCTTATTATACCGGTGCACTTAATCGAGGCGATAGTTCAGGTTTAGCCACACAAATTAAGACCAAGGATTCATCGAAATTTCTCCGGCAGACACTTGCTGAAGAAAAAACCACCACACCTCAACCGCAGGATACTGCGCTCAAATCTGCTGATCAGTCACCATCGCCTGAGAAAACAGCCAGTATTGCAACCTCCAGCGGCGTTAGAGCGCTCGCTCAAAAGTGTAACGGCTGTAACCTGTCTGGAGCCGACCTGAAAGAGGCGATGCTGGTTAAAGCAGAGCTTGAGGGTGCAGATCTTTCTCGTGCTGATCTGCGCTATGCCAACTTGAGACGAGCAAGGCTGGCCGGTGCCAATCTCAGTGGTGCGCTGCTCAATCACGCAAACCTTCCAGGGGCTGACCTCAGGGGATGTGACCTGCGGGGCGCAGATCTGAGCGGAGCAAATCTCCTGCTTACAGACCTTACCGACGCAGATCTTACCGGTGCCAACCTTACAAACGCACATATTGAAAACACGATAGGACTAGAGAGATAACCATGAGTGCAGGTTTCGTACACCTTCATGTTCACACCCAGCACAGCTTGCTGGATGGAGCAATCAGAGTTTCAGATCTTCTTGAGAAATGTAAAGAATACAACATGGATGCCGTTGCAGTTACAGACCACGGTGCCATGTACGGTGCCCTTGAATTTTATGTAAAAGCCAAAAAAGTAGGTATCAAACCAATCGTTGGCTGTGAGTTCTATATAGCACCCGGAAGCAGGACAGAAAGGAAATCGAGTGATGCTGGTCCGGCCTTTCACCTCATTCTTTTGGCCATGAATTATCAGGGTTACAAGAACCTGATGAAACTCTCAGGGATCGCACAATTTGAAGGATTCTACTACAAACCACGTATAGACAAAACTGTTCTTGAAGAACACAGTGATGGACTGTTGGCCCTGAGCGCCTGTCTTCACGGAGAGGTGCCCTGGTATCTCGGTCGGAATGATATTGACACGGCACGCGTGAAAGCTCAGGAAATGAAAAAGATTTTTGGTGACAGATATTATTTTGAACTCCAGGAAAACAGTATCCCCCAGCAGCAGGTCGTTAATGCTGGGCTGAGAAAATTGAGTACAGAACTCGATATCAAGTGTCTTGCGACAAATGACTGCCACTACCTGAACAAGGATGAAGCTCATGCACATGAAGTTCTGCTCTGTATCCAGACCGGTAAAACCATAACCGACCCGAACCGCTTTAAATTTTCCTCAGACGATTACTACTTCAAGTCTCCTGATGAAATGAGGCAGTTGTTTGATTATTGCCCCGAGGCTATTGCCAATACAGTTGAAGTAGCTGACCGGTGTAACCTTGAGATCGAACTCGGCAATTTCCATTTTCCAAAATTTCCAGTTCCTGAAGGGGAAACCCTTGAATCGATGTTTACCAAAGCATGCTGGGAGGGGCTGCAGGAACGTTTTGACGCCATGCGCAGTAGTTCCGGACTAACGCCGGAGGTGGAAAAGCAGTATACCGATCGGTTGAAAATGGAAATCGAGGTAATCAACACCATGGGCTTCCCCGGCTATTTCCTTATCGTGGCCGACTTTATTAACTGGGCCAAAAACAAAGATATTCCGGTCGGACCGGGAAGGGGTTCAGGTGCAGGAAGCCTCGCTGCCTATTGCATGCGAATCACCGATATCGATCCACTGCCGTACGGTTTGATATTTGAGCGTTTCCTCAACATTGAGCGAAAATCAATGCCCGACTTTGATGTTGATTTCTGCCAGGATCGACGTGGTGAAGTGATAGATTATGTTCGGCAGAAATATGGTGGCAATGATCATGTCGCCCAAATTATCACCTATGGTTCGATGAAAGCCCGGGGGGCTATTCGTGATGTTGGCCGAGCTCTCGACATACCATTTGGAGATGTTGACAAAATCGCCAAGCTGGTTCCAGACCAGCTGAAGATGACCATCAAAAAGGCAATCGCCGGGGAACCAAAACTTACTGAGGCTGCTGACCGGGATCCGCGAATTTCTGAATTACTTCAGGTTTCCAAAACGCTCGAAGGTCTTGCCCGTCATACCTCAACTCATGCAGCCGGCGTTGTTGTCTCACCTGAACCGATGGTCGAATACCTGCCAACCTGTAAAGGAAAAGATAACGAGACAATCACTCAATACGATATGAAACATACCGAGATGACCGGACTGATCAAGTTTGATTTTCTCGGGCTGAAGACCTTAACCGTCATCGACAAGGCCTTGAAACATATAAAGAGTGACTGCGGCAAAGATCTCGACATTTCAGCAATACCAATGGACGACCTGAAGACGTTCAGGCTGCTTTGCGATGGTGATGCTCTTGGTGTGTTCCAGCTTGAAAGCAGCGGCATGAGGGAGCTGTTGGTCAAGATGGCACCCGAACAGTTCAGCGACCTTATCGCTCTGGTCGCACTCTACCGTCCTGGCCCCCTTGATTCTGGAATGGTTGATGATTTTGTCAATACCAAGCATGGTCGTCAGGAAGCTCACTATCCGCTGCCGCAACTCAAACCGATTCTTGAAGAGACCTATGGTGTTATTGTTTACCAGGAACAGGTGATGAAAATAGCCAACGTCCTGGCAAATTACAGTCTTGGTGATGCCGATATTCTCAGGCGGGCAATGGGAAAGAAAATTCCTGAAGTTATGGACCAGGAAAAAGTCAAATTTATGGTCGGGGCGAAAGATCTCAAAATTCCAGAAAATAAAGCCGAACATATCTTCGACCTGATGGCAAAATTCGCCGGCTATGGTTTTAATAAATCACACTCTGCAGCGTATGCACTTATCGCCTACCAAACCGCTTTTCTCAAGGCCCACTACCCTGCCCAGTTTATGGCTGCACTGCTCTCCTGCGACATGAATAACACCGATAAAGTTGTTCTCTATATTAACGAATGCCGTGAACACAAAATAGAGGTTTTGCCACCGGATATAAACGAGAGCCAACAGGATTTCAGCGTTCATGACGATCGGATAAGATTTGGCCTGGCAGCAGTAAAAAATGTTGGTGAGGCTGCCCTTGACTCTGTCGTTGAGGAGCGTGAGGAGAACGGAAAATACAATTCTTTGATCGACTTCTGTAATCGGATTGACAGTCGGCGTGTTAACAACCGGGTTATCGAAAGTCTTATCAAATCTGGTTCGTTTGATTCGCTCGGCTCACGGCGTTCACAACTTATTGAAGTACTCCCACGGGCAATGGAGCAGGCCAAGGCCCACCAGCGTGATCGTCAAAGCGGCCAGATGTCCTTGTTCTCAGTTGGCCCTGAAAACAGTCAGTCGGGTCTCAACGATATTCAATTACCGGATATACAAGAATGGGAAGAACGCGAGAAACTATTGTATGAGAAAGAGACCGTCGGTTTCTATATAACCGGACATCCCCTTGAGAATGCGCTGGCTGAAATAAAAACAATCACTGATTCAGATATAGCTAACCTTGCCAATTTGAACGAAGGACAACCGGTAAGAATCGGTGGCCTCATTCGTGAATGCAAGCAGCATAAAAGCAAGCGCGGTGAACCCATGGCGTTTGTTACGCTCGAGGATATTATTGATACAGTGGAGGTGATGGTGTTTCCTGAAGCTTACGCCACCTGCTACCATTTACTGACCACACCGGATCCTGTCATCGTCAGCGGTACGATTCAAAAAGGTGAACGGGGGGCCAAGGTAATTGCAGAAGAAATCAACCTTATCCCTGAAGCTTTGCAGAAATACACGCAATCCATCCATGCAACCCTTGAGGCTGATTCGGTAACCCGCCCCCGCATGGAAGAACTCAAACAACTGCTCTTTAACTATCACGGTAATTGTCCGTTCTCTCTGACGCTTCATTTTGCAGGAGAAGGTGAAGTGGACGTGGATATCAACAAGGATTTCACCGTCATGCCGAGCCGTGAAATGGCCGATCGGGTGCGGGAGATTTTTGGTTACGACCCATTAACGTTTAAAAAGACAACACTGGAAATAAAAAAACGAAGAAAATGGAAAAAACAGGAAGCCTGAGATAAAACCTGTCATTTTGTTTGCCTGAGGAAGGGTATTTAAAAACAGAGGCCGCATTCCGGGCATGTCCTGTCTTCAGTCTGGAACTGGCACCCGCATGCAGGACATCTGGCTCGTGCTGAGCGCTGATCAAATACGACTTCAACCTCTTCCTGGAAGTCATGACTGTCAAGCGCTGTCGTTCGTTTAAAATCTTCAGCCAGTATCTGTTGGGCCTCAAGGGCGACATCCTTCTTCACTCTCAGGTCAAAAATCTTGGAATTACAACACCCTTTATTGCAATCTGAACGATCCTCGACCAATAATGAGCCAATAATTTCTTTTTGAAGTAATCGCTGGATATCTTTCATTTCCAGCAAATTTCCCCGCCTCATGGTTACCAGCTCGTCGTCTGGAGAGATCTGCAGATTCCGATTGCTCTTTTTCTTATCATTTTGAAGCTGATTGTTCTTTTCCTTATCCACTGAAACCAGTGGAACCTGACAAAGTGCACAGTGACTGAATTCAGGTCGATACTCATCTCCGCATTCAGGACAGTGTTTCAGAACATTATCTGAGATACTCTTCTCATGAGTATTATCTGATATGTTCGATTTAAAAAAAGAAAATTTACTAAACATATTTTAAGATTAATTCGTTATATTATCTTCACCTGCAGGTATTGGGGGTTACAATATGAACCTGCTTAAATCCTGATCTTCGACGATTTCAAGTAAACTCTTTCGGACATACTCAGCTGTCACCGTATAAACTCCATCCTCCCGTTCTGAAGCGTCGAAAGAAAGGTTGTCCAAAACCCGTTCCATCACTGTGTAAAGCCGCCGGGCGCCTATTTCCTGTGTACGATCATTCACCTCAACCGCAATTCCTGCCATTTCTTCGATTGCATCCGGTTCAAAAACAAGTTCTATGCCCTCTGTCAACATCAGGGCAATATACTGTTTTGTTAAAGCATTTTCTGGTTCGGTAAGAATTCTGACGAATTCATCTTTTCCAAGTGAATGGAGTTCAACGCGAATTGGAAATCGTCCCTGCAGTTCGGGGATCAGGTCGGAAGGTTTGCTGACATGGAAGGCTCCCGAAGCAATAAACAGAATATGATCGGTTTTGACCATCCCATGCTTAGTGGCAACGGTTGAACCCTCTACAATCGGCAGCAGATCGCGCTGAACGCCTTCTCGTGAGACATCAGGCCCATGGGCACCACCCTGCCGTGATGCAATCTTGTCAATTTCATCTAAAAAGATAATGCCGGATTCTTCGGTCCGTTTGATAGCCTCCTTCATTACCTTGTCCATGTCGACCATTCGTTCCATTTCTTCCTGGGTAAGTGCATCAAGAGCCTCGGGTACCTTCAGTTTTTTCTTACTCTTTTTCCGTGGAAAAATTTTACTGAAAGCATCCTGAATATTTGACTGCATCTCCTCAAGACCTGATGTGGTCATGATCTCAACCATCGGCGTTGATTTTGACTCATCCAGGGCAAGCTCGAGTTCTCTTGAGTCAAACTTTCCGTCCCGAAGCATCTGGCGGATTTTCTCGCGCGTTGAGGGTTCGTTCTGATGATCAATTGTAGAAAGGTGCCCCTCTGTACCGACCAGTGTAAATGATTGTTGCGTGTCCGGGCCCGATTCGGATAATGGGCTTTTCCCCTTCGGTACAGGAGGAAGCAGGAGGTCAAGAATCTTGTCTTCCGCACTTGCAGCAGCAATCCCTTCTATTCGCTGCTTCTCTTCTGTCTTCACCATGCTAATGGCAATCTCTATCAAATCACGTACCATCGACTCGACATCACGACCAACATAGCCAACCTCGGTAAACTTCGAGGCTTCCACTTTCAAAAAAGGTGATTGTGCAAGTGCCGCCAGACGCCTGGCAATCTCAGTTTTTCCAACACCGGTCGGTCCAATCATGATGATATTTTTCGGTGCAATCTCTTCTCGAAGTGGCGGTAACACCTGGCGCCTTCGCCAGCGATTTCTCAGCGCGATCGCAACCGATCGTTTTGCGTCGGCCTGGCCAACGATATATTTATCAAGTTCAGATACCGTTTGTCTCGGTGTTAATGATTCGATATTAATCATATTTTTTCTATAGCAATTGATTGGTTGGTGTAAACACAAATGGAACCTGCTATTTCCATCGCAGTGCGGCAAATTTCCTCAGCATCAAGATCACTCTTCTGTACCAGTGCAAAAGCCGCAGCGTGTGCGTAAGGACCTCCTGAACCGATCGCAATTACCCCACTGTCAGGCTCAATTACATCACCTGTGCCGGAGAGCAACAATGAACAGTCCTTGTCAACAGCGATCATCATTGCCTCAAGTCGTCTCAACATCTTATCAGTACGCCAGTCTCTTGCCAGTTCAACTGCAGAACGCATGAGATTTCCATTATACTGTTCAAGCTTCTGTTCTAATTTATCAAAAAGTGTAAACGCGTCTGCAGTTGCTCCTGCGAAACCGGTGATCACCTGATCGTGATACAGCCGTCTTACTTTTCGCGCATTGTGCTTTATTATGGTATTTCCAAGCGACACCTGCCCATCGCCCGCGACGACAACCTGTCCCTTATGTCGCACCGATAGAATCGTCGTTGATCTCATTTTCATACACAGGTCTCCCTCTAAAATTCTTCCGTTAATTATAGTTACGTATTAGTGCTTATTTCTCGCCAGGGGGTGGGCATTGTCATAAACTGCTGAAAGGTGATCAAGGGTCAAATGGGTATAGCGTTGCGTTGTTGACAGACTGGCATGACCAAGAAGTTCCTGTACAGAGCGTAAATCAGCCCCCATTTCCAATAAATGAGTAGCAAACGAGTGTCTCAGAGCATGGGGTGTAACCGTTTGCCTGAGTCCAGCACGGGTCGCATACTTTGCCACAAATCGCTCGATACTCCGTGTGGTCAAACGTCCGCCCCTGTTGTTGATAAAAATTGGCTCAAATTCAACCTGCTGGCCCTTGTCCTTCCGCTTGTTAATGATATTCTCTCGTTCGGGCAGCCATTGCCTTATGGCCTCAAGTGCTGGCCGGCCAACCGGAACGAGTCGTTGCTTATTTCCTTTGCCGGTCACCCTAAGCATTTCACTCTCGAAATCAAGGTCTTCAATATTCCTTGAAACAAGCTCAGCAACACGTACTCCGGTCGAATAGAGAAGCTCAAGAATCGCACGATCTCGACTGCTGAACGGGTCACTCGAATCAGGACTTTCCAGCAGAGAAAACACTTCATCAACCGTTAGAAAGACAGGAATCGATCTGCCACATTTTGGACCGCTTATTCCAGTCAGAGGATTATCGGCTATTTTCCCCTCGCGAATAAGAAACCTGAAAAATGTCCGGAGGGCCGAAAGTTTCCTGCTGACCGTTGCGCCGTTATTTTTTTTATAAAGGCTGGATACATACTTTCGAATATCATTATTGTCTACTTCGGAGGGTTTTTTTTCATGCCCTGACGCAATGGTAAACTCCGCTAAATCGCGACAATATCCAGAGATTGTGTGTTCAGAATAACCCTTTTCGTTCTCAAGCCAGCTTTTAAATATGGCAATTGATTCTTGCATCTTCCTCTCAATGATGAAACTCCATAACTCACATAAACAGAGTGTAGTTGCCCCATCCAAACATTACTTGCGTATGGTGCTGCTTGTATACTATATTCTTACTTCCTAATAAACTAATGCTCAATTTTTTCATATCAATTAACGATAGAGCCTTTTGCAAAATGAAGATTTTCGTTCAATATCAAGGCATGCGATAAATTTTACCGGAGGCATATAGGTGATATTCCGAGGATAAAATTTTGAGCATAACGCTGAGGTTGAACGAAAGGAACGTTTTGCAAATGGCTCGATAATCAATCTCTTCAAAGAGTATGGATCAGTTTATGGCTAAAAAAACCTTCGAAACGGCACTGTCCCGTCTTGAACAAATTACCGAAGAACTCGAAAACGGTGATCTGAGTCTTGATGCGAGCCTGAAAAAATTCGATGAAGGAATCAAACTCGCCGACTACTGCAATTCAAGACTCGCCGAGGCGAGGACCAAAGTTGATATTCTGCTGGAGAAAAACGGACAGATTGAGGCGGAACCTTTTGGTGATCAGGATAATGAAGATTAAACAATATCTCGCCGGCCAGCAAGCCCTTGTAGATCAGTCTCTTGACTCTTTGTTACCACCGCCAGATGGACCATTTTCCGACCATCTTTCTGCAATGCGCTACAGTCTGTTTGTCGGCGGCAAACGGCTCAGGCCGATTCTTTGTCTTGCAGCAGCTGAAGCAATTGTCGATGACCCTGCCATTATAGCTGACCTGCTTCCGACCGCCTGCGCGCTTGAATGTATCCATACCTACTCACTTATCCACGATGATTTGCCGGCAATGGACGACGACAATCTGAGAAGAGGTAAACCGACAAATCATCAAGTGTACGGCGAAGCCGCCGCTATCCTTGCTGGAGACAGCCTGTTAACGTATGCATTCGAACTTCTCACGAGCAACCATAATAACCTCTCACCCGAAAAAAAGTTACGAATCACCAATCTTATTGCACATGCGTCTGGTCCTGAAGGTATGGCTGGCGGCCAGTCTCTGGATATTGCCAACGAGAACCGGGAGTACCCTTTTGAACTTTTGAAAACGATTCACCGCAGCAAGACGGGCGCCTTAATAAAATGCTCGGTTGAAGCGGGTGCGATTGGCGCTGGCGCTTCCGATGATCAGGTGCTTTGTCTCACAAAGTATGGTGTTCAGATAGGGCTGGCTTTCCAAGTCGTCGATGATCTTCTGGACGCGACTTCGACCACAGAGATCCTGGGCAAAACTGCAGGCAGCGATCAGGAAAAGGGTAAAGCGACCTACCCATCCTATTTTGGCATAGACAAAACCAGGCAGATTGCTCTGGAAACTGTCGAGGCAGCAAAATCTTCATTATCCTCTTTTGATCATAAAGCAGATCCTCTCCGTGAACTCGCTGATTACATCGCCTCAAGGACTCATTAGTGATTGTCAAGCCCTGGAATTCCAGCATTAATTCAGTTTTTTCTTACATTTACTTTTACACTTGCCAATTATTGATTATTGTAACTGTTACTAAAATTATTTAACCACTTAATTATCAGCAGCAGTTATCTCTATATGTTACTACCAACGACGCATTCACAAGGAAGAACGTCCCTGCTTAACCATATAAAATCTCCTAATGATATAAGATCATTTAATCATTCAGAACTTGAGCAACTGGCAGCAGAAATTCGTTCTTTTATTATTAATTCAGTATCCCAAACCGGTGGGCACCTGGGGCCGAGCCTTGGGGTCATTGAATTAACCATAGCCCTGCACTATGTCTTCAATACACCGCATGATCGGTTGATCTGGGATGTTGGCCACCAGGCATATGCTCATAAAATTATTACCGGAAGACGTGACACCTTCCATACGCTCCGTCAATATCAGGGGATGAGCGGTTTTCCCAAAATAAAAGAGAGTGAATACGATGCCTTTGAAACAGGTCATTCTTCCACTTCCATATCAGCTGCTCTAGGAATGAGTATTGCAAAAGCCCTGACCGGTGACCCCGGGAAAGCCATAGCAGTCATCGGCGATGGATCCATGACAGCTGGAATGGCTTTTGAGGCATTGAACCAGGCCGGTCATCTTGACGAGAAACTGATTGTTGTCCTTAATGACAACGAAATGTCTATCTCACCTAACGTTGGCGCACTCAGCAGTTTTCTCAGCAGAAAACTGACAGGGCGAACCATGCGTCGTCTAAAAGATCATCTTGTCGATCGGCTTGGGCAGCTCTCAAATGTTGGTGAAAATATCCTCACCGTTCTCAAGAAAAGTGAAGAGAGCTTTAAAAGTTTTTTTACACCAGGAATGCTTTTTGAGGCCCTGAAGTTTGACTACATCGGCCCTATCCCCGGACATAATCTTGAAGATCTGCTGGATACTTTTGAAACGGTCAGGGATACCATTCAGGGGCCGGCCCTGATTCATGTCCTTACGACAAAAGGCAAAGGCTATCAGCCCGCAGAAAATAACCCCGGATCATTTCATGGTATCGGACCCTTTGATGTGAAGACCGGGAAGAAAAAGAATTCGGGGCCTGCCTCTAAAAGCTACACTGAAGTATTCGGCAGTTCCATCACCAGAATGGCCAGGGACAACAACAAGATTGTGGCAATATCTGCGGCCATGGTTGAAGGTACCGGTTTAAAGGAATTTTCAGAAACCTTCCCTGATCGCTTCTTTGACGTTGGTATTGCAGAACAGCACGGCGTAACGTTTGCTGCCGGTATGGCCAAAGAAGGTTTGCATCCTGTCGTTGCTATTTATTCAACTTTCTTTCAGCGTGCCTACGACCAGATTATTCATGATATCTGTATTCCAAACCTGCCGGTAACCCTGGCAATTGATCGTGCAGGAGTCGTTGGGGCAGATGGCCCGACCCATCACGGCGTGTTTGATCTATCTTTCCTGCGAATTGTACCCAATATGGTCCTGATGGCCCCAAAAGACGAGAATGAACTCCAGGATCTCCTCTATACCGCTCTCTGTCACAACGGCCCTTCAGCGCTCAGATATCCACGTGGCAGTGGCGAAGATATACCACTCAATGACCACTACCAGGAGCTTTCCATCGGCAAAGGGGAATTACTTAAAAACGGCCACGATATTCTCCTGCTGCCGGTTGGCAATCGGGTTCATCCTGCCCTTCGTGCTGCAAAAGGACTTGAAAAAGTTGGCATAGACGCTGCTGTTATTAACCCGCGCTTTATCAAACCGCTCGATAAAGAGCTGATCTGTGATCTGGCTTCTCAAACAAGTCGCGTCGTCACCATAGAGGACAACGTTCGCCAGGGGGGATTTGGAAGCGCAGTGCTTGAGCTTCTCAGCCGTTGTGGGCTCTCCTCTGTTCAGACCAGCCTGCTGGCTCACCCGGATCGATTTATAGAGCACGGTCCGCAAAAAACCCTGTGGCGTAATAACTCCATTAACTCAGTGTCCATAACTGAGGCTGCAATGCGATTAATGAACCAATAGACGCTTTTTATATTTTTTGCCCTCTTCGGATTATGAAAGAATAAACAGGTAAACACAGAATATGGATGTTCTGTCTGTTTCAGATGTCGTCGTTAAAGAGCTTGTGGAATCAAAGGACAGCGGTCCGTGCCAGAACATTGATCTCATCATTGCCTGCGGCGATCTTCCACCTGAATACCTCTACGAGTTGCGCATCCAATATGATGTTCCTCTTTTTTACATCCTGGGAAACCACGATATCCGACACACCACACCACCAGCTGGTTGTACCAATATTACCGGCCGAATAATAGATCATCACGGTATAAACTTCCTCGGCTTTTCAGGATCAAGGTGGTATAACGGGAACCAAAATCAGTACCGAGAACATGAGATGCGCTCCCAGATCAGAAGACTCTGGTTTCAGCTCTGGCGGCTCAGGAATCTTGATGTCGTCGTTACCCACTCACCGCCTCGAGGAATTCATGACGCAGAGGACCGTTGTCACAGGGGATTTGATTGCTATCACGCCCTTATCAACCGTCACTCCCCACGATTCTTTATTCATGGGCATATCCACAGACAATTTGACAACGAGCTGGATCGTATCAGTATGGTGGGGAAAACAGCAGTAATTAACAGCTATGGCTATTACACCTTCATAATATAACCTGATGAATTTCTTCAAAAATGTTTTTTTCAAACCAAAAGCTGAAAAACAGAAAGATCATATCGCCCAATTTGAAAAAGTTCGTGAAGAGGAGAAGGCCTTTACGACAATTGACAGAGGTACTTCTCTCGTCCCCCTTAATCTCATTGTCGGAAGCGTTGGTCGTTACCATGATTTTGATGCCAAATTCAGCCCTAAAAGTTACCGCAGTGATGAAAGACTGCGGACATTGACAAATGCAATGAGGAAAGGGCGACCCATCCCGCCAATTTCTCTTTATCAGATTAAGGATAGCTACTATATTCTTGACGGACATCATCGCTTTACCGCCGCCAAGAATCTGGGCCACGATCATATCAGGGCCTGCATCCTCGAGCTTCTGCCGTCAAAAGACACGCTTGAAAATAAACTCTATATTGAAAAAATCGGATTCCGGGACAGATTTAGCCTGAAAAATGTTCCCGAACTCACAGAACCCGGTCAGTACAGTTACCTCAATGAGCAAATCGAGGAGCATCACCAGTTTCTATCGAATGAATCGACCGAACCCATCACCCCTGCTCAAGCGGCCGCAGACTGGTATCAAACAATCTATCTACCACTGAGCAAACTTATAGATAACAGTGGGCTGATAAACTCATTTAAAAATCGTACTGTTGATGATCTTTATCTCTATATCTCACTTCACCAATGGAAATTTGGCAAATCACGACAATATGGCATCGGAATTGACAAGCTGATACCGAAAAATATGGAGGGGTTCAGGAAAAAAATGATAGCGCATAAAGATAAGGAATACCCTGAAATGAAACGGGAGATAAACGCCTTTATCCTGATGAATGTCGAGGGAAGATATGAAGAAAGAATAATGGATAAATTAGTGGCTCTTGAAGAAGTGCGTGAAGCACACTCTGTTCATGGCTCCATTGATATTATAATCAGAGTTAAACTGGTTCGCGATCTGCTCTCATCAGATGCGGAACTTCTTTCACAATTTATGACCTCAACGATGAGGCAATGGTCAGGCGTCATTTCCACCCAGACCCTGTTGCCTGGCGTTTCAAAAATCAAGGATCAGAATTGATCTCAAAATTTAGAACGGATAGCCGGATAGTTTATTATTCTCTATAATAGTTCTGATACCACTCAACGAACTGAGCGATGCCATATTCAAGTGAGGTGTCAGGCTTGTAGTCCAGGTCCCTGACCAGATCGTCGACATCTGCAAAAGTTGCCGGAACGTCACCGAGTTGAAGAGGCATGAAGTTTTTCTCGGCTTTCTTGCCAAGGCAATTTTCCAGTACTTCTATATAGTGCATTAATTTCTGTTTATTGTTGTTGCCGATATTATACACTCGATACGGACAGTACGAAGTTGCCGGATCAGGACTGTTACCATTCCACCTGGTATCTCCTGAAGGAATTGAATCTATAACTCTCGAAACGCCTTCAACAATATCGTCTATATAAGTGAAGTCTCGCTCCATGTTGCCGTTGTTGAAAACATTGATCGGTTCACCGGCCAGTATAGCCCTGGTGAAAAGAAACAATGCCATATCCGGTCTCCCCCAGGGGCCATAGACGGTGAAAAATCTCAGACCGGTGGTGGGTAAATCATATAAATGACTGTATGTATGGGCCATCAGTTCGTTTGCTTTTTTTGAAGCCGCATAGAGAGAAACAGGATGATCTACATTGTCGTGAACAGAAAACGGCATATTGGTATTGGCACCGTATACCGAACTTGAAGAAGCATACACAAGATGTTTGACCCCGCCATGACGGCAGCCCTCGAGGATATTAACAAACCCTACAAGATTGGTATCAACATATGAATGTGGGTTTTCGAGAGAATATCGAACGCCTGCCTGAGCCGCAAGATTGACAACAGCGTCAAAGCTGTAGTTGCTGAATAAATCCTCCATCGCCTGGCGATCGGCCATGTCACAGTTCTCGTGAACAAACAGATCACCTTTTGCCAGAGCCGCCATACGATCTCGCTTCAGTTGAGGATCATAATAGTCACAGATATTATCCAGTCCAATGACTCTGATATTTTTTGCAGTCAGTTTCTGCGAAAGATGTGCACCGATAAATCCTGCCGCGCCGGTAACCAAAATTGTTTTCATCACTGTCTCTCTGATTAGCTCACATAGAAAATCCCCTGAACGATAGGAACAGGGGATCAATTTATTTTTGTAGTCCTTTACATACTAATCGTCAAAGTCACCTTCCGGCCCCTTGTCTATATCAAGCGTTGCTGCTCTGGCGACGATTTTCTCTTCAGTCCAATCTTGGGGATCTTCTACTCTATGGCTGTTTGGCCCGATATCGTAAGATCCGGCCTCAACTAACATTTCAAGTGCAAGCGGCGCAGTATCCTCGGCGTTAAAAACAGATACCAGCATGTTATAGACAAAAGATTCCACCCGGGTGACCATCCGTTCGCGAATCTCAAATGGTTGAGCCAGAAGCCAGTTCTCCACCGACAGGTTTAGGTTTTTGTAATTTCCGCCAGACCATCCCTTTTCTGCAGCAAAACTGGTCATTCGATCCCAGACCTCTTCGGTGACCCCTTCCCCGCGCACCTTTCTAAAACTGCCATCTTCATTCATCAAGGCGTTGCCGTAATCATTGACCTCAACGCCCCAGGACACCATCTGAAGTGCAGTCGCGACATTGGCCTTGGTCGTGTTCGTGCGGGTTGTGATCTCTCTGAGTCGATCGGAGTTGTTACCTGAGGTTCCATGCTGGGCACCAGAAACATTATACGGTTCAAGATGCTTATGGATTGTGGCGGTTAATTCTACCTGAATTCCATCACCGCTGGCCTCGATACCATGAGCGGAACCGTTGTTCAGAGCAATCCAGTTTGGAAAGATATTATGGGCATTGAGTCCTTTGATTAAAAATGTCGCATCATCGACAGTAGAAAGCCCCTGGTTGCCTTTTATCTCACCAACTTCAGTTTCAAGTCCCGCCCATTCCGGAACAAAACGCTTTAAAGCGAGGTTGGCCAGCAGGTTCTTATCATCAAACATATGGGAAGCGTCAATTGCAATTGAAGTGATGCCAGCTTCAAATATTGTTGGAATTTCAACTTTTGCAGCCTCAACATCTGCGTCAGATTTCAACCCGTAATGATCTGCATGAATCGCCACAGGAATAGTAATCCCAAGCTCATTGCAGGCTGCATCGACCTGTCGAGCAATGTTCCAGAAATTGACAGGACAATAGGTTGACTCTGATTTAGCTATTTCTATGATCAAGGCAGCATTAGCACGCTGAGCAGCTTTCAACGCTCCTCTGATGATAAATGCATTACGCCCGTTAGCAGCCATTGTCATGGCATTGCCTTTTTTTCTGAGTGCTCGGTCGATAACCTTGCCGCTTACCAGCAATGCTCTGGAGTTTGGAAATAATTTTTTTATCGTGGGGGGTCGTCCAACTTCAAGTGCCCTGTCGAAAAGAGTATCAAACGCCATAGCTGCCTCCAGAATATAATTGATATCTGTTCTGATTTTATAAATGCTTGGTTAAAGATCGTAGAATTCCGGGTCGATCCTTAAAAAATGGTGCCAACAGTGAGAAGATAGTGAAACATTCACCGTCATTATTAAATAATGCAGACCGCACCAGAAATCCAGTAAACAGTTTAAAGTATTATTTCTTTTGCCCTTCAAAACCAATGAATTTTTTCCTGCCGAAAAACCATACCGAAACAACACTCACTTCATACAGAACTAACAATGGAATACCCATCATCATCTGGTTGACCACATCCGGTGTGGGAGTCAGAATTGCGGCAATAATAAAATTAACCAGGATAGCGTATTTGCGGTATTTGTTAAGAAGCGCTACCGAAACAAGACCGGCTTTGGACAGAAAAACCATCATCACCGGCATTTCAAAAATAACACCAAAGGCAATGAGCAGTCGAGTGGCCAGGGAAAAATATTCACTGACTGCAGGTAAGGAGGTTAAAAATTCATTATTGTATCCCACAAGAAACTTGAATGCAGGCGGGAAAACGACCAGATAACCAAATGCCGCCCCCGAGATAAAACAAAGCGAAGATATGAACGAAAAGGGCAGAACAACACGCTTTTCATGCTTGTAGAGCCCCGGTGCGACAAAACGCCATATCTGAAAAAAAATAACAGGGCTGGCCAGCAGCAGACCGCACACAAGTGCGAGCTTTAGATAAAAAAAAACCCTTCCTGATAAGAGGTGAAAATCAGACTCGTGCCGTCAGGCAACACGTCCACGAGGGGCTTGAAGAACCAGGTTCCGATTGGCCTGATAACGAGATAAGAAAGACAAAATCCTATAAAAATTGCGCCGAAAGAATAGATCAGACAGCTCCGCAATTCGCGAAGATGTTCGGTCAGCGTCTGGTCATTAAATTGTTCTGCCGTATCACTCATAATTTTGCGAAAAAATATACCTTTTTATCATTACCCTCATTGCAAAAAGATCAATACCATCTGATGGATCTTTTTGCAACGGCTTAGCTTGATCCATTGATGGCGTTAAGAAATAACAGATTTACCCAGTCACAACCATCTCACCACCTGTTCTCTTTGTCCAATAAGAAAAGATCGTAATGGAGCGTTGGCATTTTGTATTTGATTACGATACAATACCATAACTTTTATACGCAAACTTACAGAATATTCTTGTTCCCTGAGTAACATTTTTACAACGAGCTTGACCATGATAAAGATACTGGTAGTTGATGATGAACAGAGTATGAGGGATTTTTTGAAAATTCTTCTCGTTAAGGACGGTCACAGCGTGGTTACCGCAAAAAACGGAAGTCAGGCGCTTTCTCTTCTGGGCAAACAATCTTGTGACCTGGTTATCAGTGATATTCGCATGCCGGGAATGAGCGGGCTTGAGCTACTGGAATCGATTAGAGAACAACACGGTGATCTGCCCGTCATCATGATCACCGCATTTGCATCTCCCGACGACGCTGTGCAGGCCATGAAAAATGGAGCGTATGATTATATCAGCAAGCCATTCAATGTCGATGAAATCAAATCAGTTATCCATTCGGCCACGAACAGGGGCAGTGCTCCGGTCAATAAAGACAACGCCCTGACACTTTTTCCTTACATTATTGGGCAAAGCAGGGAGATGATAAAAATCTTCGACATGATTGAGAGGATTGCACCAACACCCGCAAATGTTCTTATTTATGGAGAATCGGGCACTGGCAAAGAGCTGGTCGCCCAGGCCATACACTCAAAAAGCAAGGTCGCCTCTGAACCCTTCGTACCAATAACCTGCAGTGCTATCCCTGAAGAGTTAATGGAGAGTGAACTATTCGGTCATATGAAAGGGTCTTTCACCGGGGCTATTGCTGACAAGCCAGGTCTTTTTCAGCAGGCCGATAACGGCACTGCATTTCTTGATGAAATCGGCGAGCTGACTCCAATCATCCAGACCAAGCTGCTCAGGGTGTTGCAGGAACGAGAAATCAAACCTGTTGGAGGAATCAAAACTCAGCAGATCAATGTCCGCATCATCGCGGCCACCAATAGAGTACTTGAAGATGAAATTATGGCAGAAAGGTTCCGCGAAGATCTTTTTTATCGACTTGCGGTCGTGCCTCTCAGGGTCCCTTCACTGCGAGAGCGCAAGAGTGACATTCCCCTGCTTGTAGATCACTTCCTGAAAAAATATTCAAAACTTCTTGGTAAAGATATCACTGAGATTTCATCCTATGGGCTTCAGGTCCTCATGGATTACGATTTTCCAGGCAACGTCAGGGAGCTTGAAAATATAATAGAAAGAGGCGTGGCACTGGAAAACTCAAATATCATCCTGCCGGAAAGCCTCTCGCTTACCAACGCCATCCGCAAGCACGGCAACAGGTCATCTGGAGCTCAATCAGAGTTCCAGGCAGTTGCCAACGAGGAGGAACTGTTCGAACGCGGCCTTGACGATGTAATTATGAATCTGGAAAAACGGCTCATAACCCACGCTCTTAAGAGAACGAACAATTCCAAGACCAAGGCCGCTGACCTTCTCAAGGTAAGCTTCAGGTCACTGCGTTATAAAGTAAAAAAATATGAGTTATAAGATATCCGGCGTATGAGTGGAAAAATGTTCTACGACATAAATTATCGCTTCGGATCTTCTGACTCCATACTAAAGCAGCAACTTCTGTGGATGATGCTGCTTCGGGTTGTTTTATACACGCTGCTTCTTGGTGTCAGTTTCCTGCTCCAGGATGACAAATTCGATGTCATTACACTGCCGCCAAATCTTCTGATCTTATTCGTTCTGGCTGTTTATATTATCTACAATCTGCTCTGCCCTCTACCTTATCCGATCAGATAATAATTTTCGAATTTTCGGCTTTATTCAGTCTCTGCTTGATACGCTATTCTGTTCTCTCCTGGTCTACCTCTCCGGCGGATCCCAGTCTGCTTTTACCTCTATCTATTTCTTTCCAATCATTTCTGGTGGGCTGCTCATTCCCATTAAAGGAGGACTTATTGCGGCAGCGTCCTCGACGTTACTCTACGGAGCTATCCTTGGCCTTGAGCACGGCCACTATATGCCCGAGTACCTGATATTCTTGAATTCAATAGGGTCTCAGAGCGTTCAAGACAGCGTCAGTCAGTTTGGAATTAAGGGGTTAACATTTTTCCTCGCCGCCATCGTCAGTGCCCTGGTTGGGGCTCGGCTGAAAACAACTGCGGAGGCCCTCACCAGTACAAAGCTCGATTATGACAGGCTGTCACTGCTCTACAAACAGATTTTTGATAATATTACCACCGGTATCATTACCGTAGATGCCAATGATACGATCACATCAGCCAATAATGCGACCGTTGCAATTACCGGCCTGCCCCTGCAGGAGATGATCGGCAAAAAATTTTTTCAGCTGTTTCCCTTAATAGATCTGACGAACCCGTCACCTCGAAACGCCTGCGATTATGAGCGTACTGATAGACAGAAGATTCGTCTTGGATATGCTCATGCCGCTCTCAATCACCCGTTGCAAAATAGCGATTCCAGTGACTCGGGTGACGAGGATACTACCATCATTACCCTCAAGGATATCAGTGAAATTGAGCGCTTGGAAGCTCAGATGCGGCAGGCGGAAAAACTTGCAGCTATTGGAATGATGAGTGCAGGCATTGCCCACGATTTCAGGAATCCGCTTACCGCAATTTCCGGATCTGCACAGATACTCGCCCAGGAATATTCTTCAGGTGATTCCTCTGAAAACCAAAACTATGAACTGACCAGGATCATTCTCAGGGAGTCTGATCGGCTTATTAAAACAATCGCGGATTTCCTGAAATTCGCCCGCCCCGACACCATTGACAGAGAATGGTTTCAGCTGCGCCCCTGTATTGAGGAGATCCTCGAAGTATTCAGGGCTGATCCCAAGTGGCCTGAATCGTGCGAAGTAACGCTTAAGATGGACCAACGGTTCAGTATCTGGGCAGATGAGCAACAGCTGTTCACGGTAATAAACCATCTCATCCAAAACGGCCTGGCATTCTGTAAATCGGGCGATGAACAGATTAAGGTAACAGCAGAAAACAAGATCGTAGCGGGCAGCGCTGAGATGAGTTGTATTACCGTTGATGATAATGGATCCGGCATCGATCCAAACCATATCAATCAGATATTTGAACCGTTTTTCACCACAAGAACTGATGGTACCGGGCTTGGACTGGCAATCGTCAAACAGACGATTGACGCCCATAATGGAGATATTCTGGCGGATAACAGCGAGACCGGAGGGGCACGTTTTACCGTATACCTGCCATTACCGCCAGACCATTAAAAGAAACCGCTTTTCTATTCATTCTCTTTCCAGACTCTTGCTCCAACACCGCTTAATTTATTCACCAGGTTTTCATAACCTCTTTCCAGATGGTAAATTCTGGAGATTTCTGTTCTTCCGGAGGCTGCCAAACCAGCAATGACCAGTGAAGAACTGGCTCGTAAATCAGTAGCCATGACCCGTGCACCACTGATGCCGACACCCTTTCCGGTTACAACCGCACTATTTCCATCAGTTTTAATGTCTGCCCCCATGCGCCTCAACTCAGCAACGTGCATGAATCGATTCTCAAATATCGTCTCGTTGACAACACATATGGAATTGCTCAGCGCCATCAGCGCCATGAATTGCGCCTGGAGATCTGTCGGATAACCGGGGTACGGCATGGTTTTTATATCAACACTTTTTAACCACTTCCGGTTCTCCGGTCGCGCTTTAACAACCAGTGATGTTTCACCTGGTATAACCTCAATTCCGGCAGCCGAAAGCTTTTCCAGCAATGCGGGTAAATGGGCGGGGTTACAATCCCTGATGACGACCTCTCCCCCTGTGGCACCAACAGCAATGCAATAGGTACCTGTCTCAATGCGATCAGGTATGATTTCTGTCTCTGCAGCTGTCAATGTTTCAACACCATAAACGGTAATCTGGTCACTGCCTCGCCCCTCTATTTCAGCACCCATGTTTGTCAACATGTCTATCAGGTTGCCAATCTCAGGTTCTCGTGCAGCATTTTTAATCGTGGTGGTCCCTTCTGCAAGTGATGCCGCCATCAATATATTTTCAGTTCCAGTTACTGAGGGAATATCAAAATATATGCTGCCTCCCTGAAGACGACCGTCTTTCCGAGCCTCGACATAGCCTTGCTCCAAAACACATTCGACACCAAATCGTTCAAAGCCGGAAATATGAAAATTTATCGGTCGTTCGCCAATTGCGCAGCCGCCGGGCAGTGATACCTTCGCCTTACCGAACCGTGCCAGGAGCGGTCCGAGGACAAGAACAGAGGCACGCATGGTCTTTACAAGGTCATAGGATACTTCAGAGTAAACAATATCGGTGCTGTCGATGTAAAGGGTAGCACCATCTCTTTTCCAGCGTGCGCCCAACTCCTCGAGTAATGACAAGATTGTTCTGGTATCCCTAAGATCCGGAACGTTTCTCAGCACATGATCTCCAGGAGCGAGAATTGTCGCGGCAATAAGGGGAAGCGCTGCATTTTTTGCCCCGCTTATCGAAATTTCACCATACAGCGGTTTTCCACCTTCTATAATGAGCTTCTCCATCAATGTATCCTATCGTTGCTTTTTCCGTATATGGATGACACGATCCCGGCCTGAATAATCAGTATAAAGATCCACAAAATCATAGACGTCATCGCTATGCTCAATAAACATCGACTGTATCACCTGTCCCTGATGTTCTCCAATTTCCATAAAAAAATCCCCACCATCATCCATGACATCAGCCATACCTTCTTTCATCCGCTCAATTAACTCAAGGCCACTCTTGCCGCCATTAAGCGCAATTAATGGCTCATGATGTGCTACTTCGGGTTCAAGCACCGAAATAATATCAGAGTACCTGACATAGGGGGGATTTGAGACGATGAGAGAAAATGTTGTTCCCTCCATGAAAGAACTAAAAAGATCCGCCTGGAGAAAAGATATCCGTTCATCAACGTTATGTCTTCGACTGTTTTCCCGTGCAATTTCAATCGCCTCTCGTGAAAGATCAACTGCCGTTACCCCCTGGCCCAACTCACGGGCAAGTACGACAGCAATCACCCCGCTCCCGCAGCACATATCAAGGATTTTTAGCTCTGAAAATTTTTGATTTCTTTTGGCAAAAACAGTCTCGAGTAAAAATTCTGTTTCCGGCCGGGGAATTAAAACAGCCGGGGTCACCCTGAAGGGCAAGGACCAGAATTCCCGTTCGCCAATGATATAGGCGAGCGGTTCCCGCATCTTGCGTCGTGCCAGAAGCGCTAAATAGATGCGGGTAGAATCAGGAGATACATCTTCTTGGGCTGCGAGATAAAGCGATGTGCGAGATAAAGAGAGGCAGGCGCAGAGCAGTTGAGTAGCATCCGTTTGAGCTTCTTCAATACCGGCCTGTTGTAGTTCTGATATTCCATGCTGCAATAGAAATCCAACTTTCGATTTGCCCTGCACCATAGTCTGCTCGTCGCGTTGTTCTGAACGGATTATTCTAACGCCTTTAATTTTTCAGCCTGGTCATGTTCGATCAGCGGATATATAACCTCATCCAATTTCCCATTCATCACTGCATCGAGCTTGTACAGGGTCAGGTTGATACGATGATCAGTCAGCCGTCCTTGAGGAAAATTATAGGTACGGATCCGTTCGCTTCTGTCACCGCTGCCGACCTGGCTCTTTCTGTCTTCAGATATTTTGTCATGCTGTTCCTGCTGAACCTGATCAAGAAGTCGGGCGCGAAGCACCGTCAGCGCTTTTGCCTTGTTCTTATGCTGGGATTTTTCATCCTGGCAGATAACAACCAGACCTGTGGGGAGGTGTGTAATCCGTACAGCAGAATCTGTGGTATTGACACTTTGCCCGCCTGGGCCGGAGGAACGATACACATCAATTTTGAGTTCGTTCATGTCAATATCAACATCAACCTCATCTGCCTCAGGAAGTATTGCAACAGTCACGGCAGAGGTATGAATCCGTCCTTGTGCCTCTGTCTCCGGAACACGCTGAACCCGATGCACGCCGCTCTCGTATTTCAGTTTCGAGTAAACCTGATTTCCACTGACCAAGGCAATAATCTCTTTGAATCCACCGATTCCAAGTGGACTGGAATCCATAATTTCAACTTTCCAGCCAAGCGCTTCAGCAAATCGTGAATACATCCTGAACAGGTCGCCAACAAATAAGGCCGCTTCATCACCGCCCGTTCCGGCGCGGATTTCCAGGAAGGTATTCTTATCATCATTGGGATCTTTAGGAAGCAGGAAGAGCCGGATATCATTTTCAAGTTTTTCCAGCTGTGCTGAAAGATCTTCCATTTCCGCCCTGGCAAGTTCACGCATCTCCTCATCTTCACTATCATCCTGAATGATCGATTTGTTATCGATGATCTCCTTGGATATTTTGCGATGCGCGTTACTTAATTCAGCCAGACGGCTCAAGTGGGAATGTTCGCGGACAGCCTTCTGGTATTCCGTCTGGTTGTTAATAAGCGATGGATTTGACAAACGACCTTCAAGGTCAGAAAGCTTGTCATCGAGATCATGAAATTTATCTAACATGGTTACCCCAGTGCCGACACTCTTGCATAAAAAAAGTCCACAGTAATGATATCATCACTGCGGACTCAAGTTCTAACAAAAAGGATGAGTAGTTCCGAGCCTGGCTCTGGTTAAGCGTCCACCTTTTTATCATAATGTTTTGCATAACGCTTACGGAACTTTTCAATTCGTCCGGCAGTATCAACCAGTTTCTGTTTACCGGTGAAAAACGGATGGCAGGCAGAACAGATTTCAACATTAAGTTCAGGCAGGACGCTGCCAATTTCTACTTCATTACCACAGGCACAAACAGCCATTATGGTTTTATGGTCAGGGTGTATATCTTTTTTCATATTTATCCCACAGCCCTCCAGAAAGCTTTCTCATTGGGTTAGTAGATTATTGTGATTTACCAAAAACTCGAACAACATATTATAATTATAATTCAAAAAATTACAATAAAAATAGCGCCCCCTCATAAAACATCGCATGAGTTTACGTTCCAGAGGTATCAGCCGTTCATTGAGTCGAGAAAATCTTCGTTTGTCTTCTGATGTTTGAGCTTGTCTATCAGAAAATCCATACCATCTGCCGGATTCATCGAGGCAAGTAATTTACGTAAAATCCAGACCCTGTTCAGGACATCATCTCTTAAAAGCAGGTCCTCCTTACGGGTACC
Organism: uncultured delta proteobacterium; assembly: GCA_963776075.1. Classification (GTDB taxonomy): domain Bacteria; phylum Desulfobacterota; class Desulfobulbia; order Desulfobulbales; family Desulfocapsaceae; genus MADRE3. The sequence continues at coordinate 99,728 of CAVZLG010000006.1, read as the reverse complement.
TGAACGCTTGATATCAATTGCAGGGAAAATTCGTTTGTCTGACATCTTGCGATCAAGGATCAATTCCATATTACCTGTTCCCTTGAACTCTTCGAAAATGACATCATCCATTTTTGAGCCGGTTTCAATCAGGGCGGTTGCAAGAATGCTCAGACTCCCTCCCTCTTCTATATTTCTGGCGGCTCCAAAAAAACGCTTGGGCCTGTGCAAAGCGTTGGCCTCAACACCACCTGAAAGAATTTTACCGCTTGCAGGGGTCACCGTGTTATAGGCTCTTGCCAGTCGGGTTATACTGTCGAGCAGAATAACAACATCTTTCTTGTGCTCCACAAGGCGCTTTGCTTTTTCTATCACCATTTCGGCAACCTGGATATGCCTTTGAGGTGGTTCATCAAAGGTCGAGCTGACAACCTCGGCAGCTTTTACGGTGCGCTGCATTTCCGTAACCTCCTCAGGTCGTTCGTCAATCAGCAGAACGATCAGGTAAATCTCTTTATGATTACGGACAATCGAGTTTGCAATTTTCTGCATTAATACAGTCTTACCAGTGCGCGGGGGAGAAACAAGCAATCCCCGTTGCCCTTTGCCAATTGGAGCAAACATATCCATTATACGCATTGAGTAGTTGTCAGGCTGCCACTCAAGATTTAATTTTTCATTGGGATGCAGAGGGGTGAGATTGCCAAACAGCGTTTTTTGTTTCGCTGCCTCAGGCGGGTCAAAGTTGACGCTCTCAACCTTTAGCAGGGCAAAATAACGTTCCCCTTCTTTTGGCGCCCTGACAAGGCCGTCGATAACATCACCAGTCCTCAGGCTCAGTCTTCTGATCTGAGAAGGTGATACATAAATATCATCTGGACCGGGCAGATAATTGTAATCAGGTGCCCTGAGAAACCCAAAACCATCTGGTAGAATTTCAAGAACACCACTTCCCCGAAGCTTTCCTTCTTTATCAGCCTGAGCCTGAAGGATGGCGAAAATCAACTCCTGCTTACGCAGCGAGCTGAAACCGTCAACTTTAAGTTTCTTGGCAAGTTTAACCAGTTCGTCGATTTTCTTCAGCTTGAGTTCTGCCAGGTTCATCACGATGAGTGTCTCCTCTTTATGTATGGCAAGGAATTTGGGTTATCAGCTAAGCATTGCAGCGGCATCACCTTACTATCCTGCGTATGACCTGAAATAAAATATACCCTGTCAATACAAACTCTTGCCTGACAAGAGAGAACCCTCTCGCTGATGATATGCTCGTTCTCCGGGGTTATTTAATAATTCGGTATAAAAAGGATTGTGGGCGACAGCCTGATTTGATACTGCTTTAATTGATATTTATTAAACTATTGTTTTTGATTTATTTTATATTTTACAAGAAAATATTGATTTTGATCATCTATAGATTAGTCAAGGCGGGATTCCGACATGATCGTTTTCTCCCTTATACGTGCTCAAGGAGGTGGTGTCAAGGTTTTTGTAATATAATCCTCATGTCATCCGGCAATTATTTTTTGCAGTTTGGCTGCAAGAATCAACAACTGTTTTTCAGTATCCTTCCAGGCCGCAGAATTATCGACAACATAATCAGCACTTTTGTTCTTTTCTTGCACCGATATTTGCGCCGCAATAATCCTGCCGACTTCTTCACGGCTCGTCCCATCACGTTTAACAACACGATCTATCAAGGTATCTTCCTGGCAAAAAACTGAAATAATTATATCGAATTCATGTTGCCAACCTGATTCATAGAGGAGCGGCACTTCCGCTATTACAACTGACTTGAGGTTGTTGTTAACAACATCTCTAATATTTTGCAGAACCAGGGGGTGAAGAATAGATTCAAGCTGAGCACGTAATGATGCCTCTGTAAAGAGTGCCGCTCTCAACTCATGCCGATCAATTGTGCCATCCGTATCAAGGAAGCGGCGCCCCCCTGAGTGGACAAACTGGTTGTACCCTTCCCGTCCAGCTTCGAGCAGATCTCTGCATACATCATCAGCGCTGATTACAATACCACAAAGCAGTTTGCCAAGCCGTTCTGCCACCCTGCTTTTCCCGGAGCCAATACCTCCGGTTATGCCGATTAACAAGATGGTTCCTCCATCAAATCAAGGACCTGCTGAAAATCAGCTGCAAGCGGGGCCTCAAATGTCATTGATTGACCAGAATCGGGATGTCTCAATGTCAATTTCCACGAGTGAAGCATCTGTCGAACAAATGGTAGATTATTTCGACTGCCCCCATAAACCTGGTCACCTGCAACCGGGTATCTCATATGGGAGAGATGAACCCTTATCTGGTGAGTTCTGCCTGTTTCTATCCTGACTTCCAGCAGGCTATGTCGATCAAAAAAGGTATGTACGTTCCAGTTGGTTACTGCATATTTCCCTGTTCTTTCCCTGACAGCCATCTTTTGCCGATTCACCGGGTGTCTTCCAATGGGTGCCACTATTCTCCCGCTTCTGTCCAGAGGTGTTCCATGGACCAGGGCAAGATACTGTTTCTCTGTCTTTCGATCCTTAAAGGCCTGAACGAGTCTCTGATGTGCCAGAGTGCTTCGGGCAATCACCATGACACCAGAGGTATCCTTGTCAAGGCGATGAACAATACCCGGCCGTGCGGGGTCCCCGACATCGGCAAGTTCTCTGAAATGAAAGAGGAGCCCATTAACAAGGGTATTCTGAGGATTACCGCTGCCGGGATGAACGACGAGCCCTGGCGGCTTTGAGATAACTATTATTGAAGAATCTTCGTAGAGTATATCAAAATCTACAGGCTGTGATTCAGGAAACGAAACTGTGTCCCTTCCGTGAAGAACGCCGGTGACAATATCGCCGGTTTTAACACGATATCCAGGTTTAACGATTGAACCATTAACCTTTATCGAACCTGTTTTGATTGATACTGTTATCTGGGAACGTGAAAACTCCGGCAGGCCCACCTGGACAAGAAAGTGGTCCAGGCGTGCGTTATTAAACGCTCTTGCGATTGTCGCTTCAAGAAAATTCGTGTCGGGACAGAACTCAAGTTGCTCCATGCCGTCACACTGCCATGTTTTTTATTATAGCTGAGAGATTATCCCGTTAAAGCCTTAAGAAAAAATCTTGTCGATTTTATCACTGATCTGATCTTGTTCGACTTCCTGAGCGAGTGAAAGCTCTGTTACCAATAGATTCTTCGCGGTATCAAGCATTTTACGCTCACCATAGGACAGATCTTTATCAGCACTGAGAAGAAACAGGTCCCGTAATACTGCGGCAACTTCATGAATCGAACCGGTCTTAATTTTCTCCATGTAGTCACGGTATCGCCTGTTCCACGTCTGTGAGTCAATTTCAATTGCTCTGTCTTTGAGAATATTGAGGACTTCAAGAGCCTGTTTCTTGTTGACAATTGAACGTAACCCTACTGTTTTGCTGCTTGTCGTCGGAATCATTATGGTCATGGAATTCCCGAGAATTTCCATAACATAGAATTTCTGATCGATACCTGCCACCGTTTGAGTTTCAATTGACTTGATCACCCCAACACCATGTGCCGGATAAACAGCCATATCACCTTCTGAAAACACTAGACTCCCCCTTGGAATTAATAAGACAACAATTTCCTGGTTGTCATCAGACCTGAACTCAACGAACACCTCTGATTAAGACAAATGCAGATCGGGTATACAAAGTTTGAAACTTTGCCCGTTTCAGGTAAACAATGAATGTAAAGTCCGTCTACTATACCATGAATGAATGAAAAAAGCCCCATTTTTTGAGACTCTGTACTATATAGACAGCAACAAAGCTGAATCTTGATATCCTAAGTTTCTCAATTTACCAGTTATATTGAAAACAGGGTCAAATTTAAATGATTGCTGGATATAATTACTTTATACAATTAAGTGAGGTCATTGCTTTTTTATGATCTCCGCTCACCAGTAATTCTATACCAGTCTCAACGGCTGCAAATCTATCTTTGACAAGCTCATACTCATCTATTGAAAAGTCTGAGAGAACAAATTTGTCTACGGGCATGTCAGGGTGTGCAGCACTGTTACCCGGTCTTCCAATACCAATTTTTAAACGATAAAAATCATTGGAGCCAAGATCCTGCACAATTGACCGGATACCATTGTGCCCGCCGGTACCACCGCCCTTAACCAGCTTGATACGGCCAACGCTCATATCAAGATCATCATGTACCACAAGGATATCATCAGGAACGATGTCGTAGTAGTTTGATACTCCGGCGATTGCCCTACCGCTGCGATTCATGTAAGCTGTCGGTTTTATCAGGCAGACACGGTCTCCCCAGAGTGACGAGCGTGATATAGATCCGTCCCATTTAGAACGGGACCACTGCAGCCCGTACCTTAAGGCGAGATAATCGACAAACATAAAACCGACATTATGGCGATTATTTTCATATTGTGAGCCTGGATTACCAAGCCCAGCAATAATATACCCCATGCAATAACAACTCCCGCAAAAAAAAGAAAATCCGGAAAAGAACAGTCTTTTCCGGATTCGTCCAGCACTGGCAGCGGGTGGTTCTAATGAACGCCCCCCGGCCAGAAGTTTATATTTCAGGCGATGATTCTGCCTCGACAGGCTCTTCAGACGATGATTCTGCCTCGACAGGCTCTTCAGGCAATGGTTCTTCTTCCTCGAAAAAGGTTTCGCGCGGTGCATCTGTTCCGATGTAGACACATACCTTGTCAGGATCGCTAACAAGTGAAACCCCTTTCGGTAATTTAATTTCACCGACTGAAATACTGTCACCGATTGCCATCTTGGAAATTTCAACGACACACTCATCCGGGATGTCCAAAGGCTCGCCCTGCAGCACAATCTCGGAAATATCGGTATTGAGGAAGCCACCAAGATCAACACCTATCGCTTTACCGGTATAGTTAATCGGAACGGTAAATTTGGTGGCTTTTTTCAAATCAATCTCTAGAAAATCGGTATGGTACAGAAAATCTTTAACAGGGTCTGTCTGGATCTCCCTTACAATAGCGTTCTTCTCAGAACCATTGTCGATTTTCAGGGTAATGACTGCATTACGACCCCGTATGTCGAGAAGCTCGTTAAAAAGTACTTTGGTCTCGAATTCGAGCGGCAAGGCGTCGTCACCATCAGAATAAACAACGCCGGGTGTTTTTCCGGCGGCTCGTAATCGTCTCATCGAACCTTTGCCGAAGGATTCTCTTACTGCTGCAGTTATTTCCTTGGTAATCATATCTTCCTCCTTCGTCTAAATCATTGGCATAGTACCTTTTGATTTGACGCGTGTTTCTAAAATATTTTTTACGTTCTTATTTCTATACAAATAGTGAGCTTACTGAGTCTTCATTATGAATACGGTGAATCGCCTCGGCCAGCAATACAGAAACGGACAAAGATTTGATTTTGCCACACGACTGTGCCTCTTCACTCAAGGGGATCGAATTTGTAACCACAAGAGATTTAATTTCTGATTCGGTAATACGCTGTACTGCGGGTCCTGAAAGTACCGGATGGGAGCAGCAGGCGTGAACCTCCTTCGCACCGTTCTTCAGAAGAGTAGCGGCGCCATTGCACAGGGTTCCAGCTGTATCGACCATATCGTCCATCAATATAGCGACCCTCCCTTCAACGTTGCCGATGACATGCATTGCTTCGCACTCATTGGGTCTGTCACGTCTCTTATCGATAATTGCAAGGCCGCATTTCAGTCGCTTTGCAAAGGCGCGTGTCCTCTCAACACCGCCAGCATCAGGGGATACCATGATTACGTCTTCAAAACATTCCTGTATGTATTTGATCAGAACCGGCGCAGCATAGAGATGGTCGACTGGGATATTAAAAAATCCCTGGATCTGACCGGCATGCAAATCCATACAGAGTACTCTTCTCACGCCAACGGCCATCAGCATCTCAGCGACAACTTTTGCTGAAATTGGCACACGTGGTGCAACCTTTCTATCCTGCCGGGCATAACCGTAATACGGAAGGACCGCGGTTATTCTTCTGGCTGAGGCCCGTCTTAAAGCGTCAACCATGATTACCAATTCCATCAGATTGTCGTTAACTGGAGTGCACGTCGGCTGCACGACAAAAGAATCTGTACCCCGAACATTCTCCTTGATCTCAACGAAAATCTCGCCATCACTGAATTTTCTTACTTCAGCTTCAGAAACAGTTAACTCAAGGTGCTTGGCTATTTCCTGGGCCATCGAATAGTGTGCATTACCAGAAAATATTTTGATGATATTACCCATTTTTTCAACCTTATTTATAAGGAAATTTAACAACACACAAAACGATGGCTGGGGCGGTAGGACTCGAACCTACGAATGCCGGGATCAAAACCCGGTGCCTTAGCCACTTGGCTACGCCCCAGCATATGTACGGGTTGCATAAACCCTGGGTCCATATACTAATGCAAATTGATCTACTAAATTATTAATATCACTGGCAGTAAATGTTTCTATTGGAAACAGGCCAAATAGTGTCGGGCCGCTTCCTGACATCATCGCTGCCGCTGCTCCAGCTTCAATAAGTGATTGTTTAATCGTATTAATAACAGGGTGACTCGACATGGTGACCGGCTCCAGATCATTATGCATCTGCCCGGGTGAAAAGCTGCTGAGTCCACTGTATTCAAAACTCGTCACTTTAGAATTTTTCGAAACTGTTGTCAATGCATAATTTTCAAAGACTGAGCGCGTTGACACACTGATTCCCGGGTTAACCAGAAGAATCCAGAATCCTTCAATATCCGGCACTGGTGAAAGGTATTCCCCGATCCCGGTTGCAACAACGGAGGTATGCTCGACTGTAAAAAATGGCACATCTGCACCAATAGTTTTAGCGATACCAATTAGTTGATCTGAAGAAAAGGGTTTATCGATTAGTGTGTTGAGTCCCTTCAAGACGGTTCCGGCATCACTGCTTCCGCCACCGAGTCCGGCAGCTATGGGAATGTTCTTTTCCAGGCGGATATGTATACCACGATGAGGCCACAGACCTGCAGCTTTTAAAAATTTCCGGGCGGCAATCACTGCGAGATTATTGTTATCAGCGGGAAGGCACTTGTGATCACAATTGAGCTGAACGCCAGGAGTATCTGTTGTGCTGATTTCAATCCTGTCGCACAAATCAATTTTCTGCATACGGGTTACAAGCTCGTGATACCCGTCTTCTCTGCGGCTTAAAACATAAAGAAACAGATTTATCTTTGCTGGCGCCGATAATTCAATCATCTGCCCGTTCCATCACTGACAAGAACATAATACGGATAAATCCGGTAAATTATGAACGTGGCGTAAAGCTGATATTTTATCCTTTTACCGCTTTGACAAAGCGCATCTTGACATCATACAGAATATTTTTCAGCAACTCAGCCTCTTCTTCTGTCAGGTTTCCTTTTGTTTTCTGCTCAAGTACAACAAGGGTATCAATTGCATGACGGGCAAGTTCGATATTTTTCATGACCTGACCGGTCTCAGGGTCGGCAAGCTCTCCCAGGTGAAATAATATCGAGGTATTCAATGACATCACAAAAGCAGAGAAGGTGACTTCAGGCATGACGCACTGTCCATCTTCATTGGGCACCTGTCCCTCGCCACATGGAGTACCATTTTGAGTTAAGTCTTCAGCCATAATAAATTCCCTTGGTTATATCTTATGAGTTAAACTGACTACTACATACCTTATAGATCAAACGCCTGGGCGTCACTAATATTTTTAAGAGCCCTGATTTTTTCTACTATCTCTTTGGTAATCAGTTGATCGGTACCAAGAAAAATAATATTCTGTTTGCTCTCTATTTCTCGCCCTACGGTCATACTGTTTATGTTGACACCGTTTCTTCCAAGCTCGGTTCCCAGAGCACCAATGACACCCGGGACATCATTATTGAAGACCAGCAGCATCGGGCCGGCAGGAAGAACCTCTAACCTGAAATTGTTCAGCCGTACAAGCCGTGGTTCATTTTTACCAAAAACGGTACCGACCAGGACGTTTTCACCTTCGTCGGTAGTAACCCTTATGGATAAGGAGTTGGTAAAATCGTCGGAGCGGTCAGTGCGGGATTCGATTATCTTTATGCCGCGGTCACGTGCGATGATCGGCGCATTAACAAAATTGACTGCATCTTTTAATATCGGCGTGAAAAGCCCCTTCAGAAATGCGACGGTAATCGGGCTTATGTTCTGCTCGGCCAGTGCACCTCCATATTCAACTGCCACCTCCTCAACACCGCCGCGAGCAAGCTGCATATGCAGGGAACCAAGCATTTCCCCTAATGTTATATATGGTCCTACCTGGGCCAGAACATCATCACTGACCGATGGCACATTTACCGCATTGGTAACAGAACTCTTTTTCAAATAATCAGCAATTTGCTCAGCGATTGCTACAGCAACATTTTCCTGTGCTTCACTGGTTGAAGCTCCCAGGTGAGGAGTGGAAATGAAGTTATCGAGCTCAAGTAAGTGGCAATTTTCAAGTGTTGTCGGCTCCTGGGCAAAAACATCCAGCGCAGCGCCGCCAATTTCGCTATTCTTGAGCGCCTCATAAAGAGCAGCTTCATCGCATACACCGCCTCGTGCACAGTCAATGAACATTGCATCTTTTTTCATCTGTGAAAAAAATTCTTTGGAGACCAGGTTTTTGGTTTCCTTGGTCAACGGAACATGAACTGAAATATAATCTGCTCGCCGGGCAAGTTCCTCAAGGCTGACAAGTTCTACACCGATTTTTTCAGCAATATCTTTGGGCATGTGTGGGTCATAGGCAATGGTCTTCATTTTCAAGCCCTGAGCCCGGTTGGCGGCAATACCACCAATCCTTCCTACCCCGATGACTCCAAGGGTTTTACCTGTTAATTCGCGCCCCATAAATTTTTTCTTTTCCCACTTTCCGGCTTTCATGGAAGCGCTTGCCTGCGGAATGTTTCGGGACAGGGACATCATCATGCAGATTGCATGTTCTGCAGCAGTAGTTGCGTTACCGTCCGGTGCGTTCATGACCACGACACCTTTTTGGCTGGCAGCGGGAATATCAACATTATCCAGACCAATACCTGCACGACCGACCACTCGAAGTCTGCTTGCAGACTCCAGTAAATCAGCTGTTACTTTTGTTGCACTCCGAATTACCAGTCCATCATAGTCGCCGATCACGGCTTTTAATTCATCCGGACTCATCCCGGTTTTAACATCAACCTCAAGTCCCGCCTCCTTGAGTATTTCCACACCTACGGGGGCAAGATTGTCACTGATCAGTACTCTCATTACAACTCCTTCGATTTTAATGTTCCCTGACTGAAACGGGAAACTGCAGAAAAATGGTGATAACCCGGCATTTGCGAGCTGAATATAAATTGAAAAACATAAAAATATACTGTTTTCATACAAAGAGAACAACTTAAAATATGAAATGCCCAGGAGTATTTTTGAAAGACTGTGGAAGAATCCGTCATAACCCAAAAAAGAACAGATCATATTCGTTGAACAATCTGTAAGAACCAGATATAAAAACCACCAATAAAGCGTATACTCCTTTCAAATCTTTGCACCAGCAAAATTGTGCAAAGATTTACTTCATGCTTATTAATAAACAGTACTTTTCGTTAAATAATCAGACCATACCAGGCAAGAGGATCATATATGACTGAAACCCGACTCCGCTTTCCCCCGAGCCCGACCGGATACCTCCACATCGGCGGTGCCAGGACCGCTTTATACAATTGGTTATATGCTCGAAAGACCGGCGGAAAACTCATCTTAAGAATTGAGGATACCGATACTGAGCGATCCACCAAAGAGTCAATCGACGGAATCGTTGAAGGCCTTGGCTGGCTTGGGATTGACTGGGACGAGGGACCCTACTTTCAAACCGATTTTGCCGAAGACCACCGACATGCCGCCAGTACGCTTCTTGAAGAAGGAAAAGCCTATAAGTGTTTCTGTTCCAAAGAGACTCTGGACCAGAAACGGGAAGCAGCGCTTGTTGCCAAGAAAAATGTTGGCTATGACGGCACCTGTCGCTCTTTGACACCTGAAAAAATTCAACAAATGGAGGCGGCAAACGTTCCGGCGGTAATCCGGTTTAAAGTGCCAGACCGACCGGGCAGACTGGGATATGATGACCAGGTTCTCGGTCGTATTGAAAGCAGCTATGAAGAGGTAGACGATTTCGTCATCGTACGCTCGAATGGCAGCCCGCTCTATCTGCTCTGCAATGTTGTCGATGATATCAGAGACCGCATAAGTCATGTCATACGTGGACAGGATCATATGACGAATACCATAAAGCAACTCCTTCTCTATGAAGCATTAAATGCACCGGTCCCTGTCTTTGCCCATATGCCGCTTACTCTTGACAATAAAAAAGCTAAAATTTCTAAAAGGAGCCATGGAGAAATCGTTGCTGTTCAGTTTTACAAAGACCATGGGTTTATTCCATGGGCATTTAACAATTATCTTGTACTCCTTGGTTGGTCCCCTGGCGATGATCGCGAATTCTTCGGTCGGGACGAACTCATAGAGGCGTTTTCACTTGAACGGATTAATCGTTCGAGCTCGATATTCAACTACCGAAAGAACGACCCAAAATTTTTCACAGACCCGAAAGCCATTTCAATAAACGAACATTACCTCAGGACGATGGCTGTAACCGAACTCGCCCCCATGGTCAAAAACAGGTTAATTGAGGAAGATCTGTGGGATGACAGCTATGACCATGAAGAGCAGCGGTGGTTTTTTGAGACCATCGATCTGATCAGAGATCGGTTCCATACGATCAATGACTTTACATCGCTTGGTCGAGCCTATTTTGCTGATGACTATGTCATCGAAGAAAAACCTCTGAACAAAAATGTTCTCAAACATCCTGGACTCAAGGAATGGCTTCCAGGCCTGGCAGATCTCTATGAAAAAGCAGAACAATTCTCTGCTGAAGAGACCGAACGACTGGCCAGAAAATGTGCCGAAGAGGCAGCGGTAAAACCAGGTATCATAATCAATGGGATGCGCACGGTTGTGACTGGCCAGCTCGCCGGTCCGTCAATGTTTGATATCCTCATGGCTCTGGGCCGTGAAAAAGTTGTAAATCGGTTGAAAAAAACACCTGAACTCTATTCTTAAAATCATATAACAACTTATAATATGAGCGATCAGACAGAAAGTGATAAACCTCTTGATTTTATAAGGCAGATTGTAAACGAGGATCAAAAAAGCGGAAAACATCCGGAACCGGTTACCCGCTTTCCTCCCGAACCCAACGGCTTTCTTCATATTGGCCATGCCAAATCTATTTGTCTTAATTTTGGTATCGGTAATGAATATGGCGGTACCTGTCATCTGCGCTTTGATGATACCAACCCCAGCAAAGAAGAAACGGAATATGTTAAATCAATCCAGGAAGATGTTCGATGGCTTGGCTTTGACTGGCAGAACCACCTCTATTTTGCCTCAGACTATTTCGGTCAACTGTATGAATTTGCAGAAGAACTGGTCAATCGCGGTAAAGCCTATGTCTGTGATCTTACCGGTGACGAGATACGTAAATATCGTGGAACATTAACTGAACCCGGGAAAGAGAGCCCCTATCGAGACAGAACGGTCAGCGAAAACCTGGATCTTCTCAGAAGAATGAAATCCGGTGAGTTCAGCGATGGTAGCCGGGTACTTCGTGCAAAAATTGATATGGCTTCACCTAATATCAATATGAGAGATCCGGTTATTTACCGGATTCTTAAGGTTGAACATCATCGAACGGGAAACAGGTGGTGCATATATCCAATGTACGATTACACCCATTGTCTCTCTGATATGTTGGAAAAAATCACCCACTCTCTGTGCACCCTTGAATTTGAAGACCACAGGCCGCTCTATGACTGGGTTCTTGAGACACTCGAAACTTCTTGTCATCCGCGACAGATAGAATTCGCCAGGCTGAACCTTACCTACACGGTCATGAGCAAGCGCAAGCTGCTGCAACTGGTAAACGAGAAGTATGTCGATGGCTGGGATGATCCACGAATGCTCACTATTTCCGGTTTGAGAAGACGTGGATACACACCGAAGTCAATCAGGACATTTTGTACCCAGATAGGCATTGGCAAAAGAGAGAGCTGGATCGATATGTCGATACTGGAAAATTCAGTTCGAGATGACCTCAACAACATCGCCCCGCGGGTTATGGGAGTACTTGACCCGCTAAAAGTCATTATTGATAATTACCCCGAAGATCAGGTAGAGCAAGTCGAAGCCCAGAACCATCCTCAAAAACCAGAACGTGGGGGACGTCAACTCCCCTTCAGCAGGGAATTATATATCGAGCGGTCCGATTTCATGGAAGATCCGCCCAGAAAATTTTTCAGATTAGGGCCCGGCCGCGAGGTACGTCTGCGATATGGTTATTACATTACCTGTGTATCTTACGACAAGGATGAAGCCAGTGGTAATATCACCGCACTTCACTGCACCTATGACCCGGAGACCAAAGGAGGAAGTTCCCCTGATGGCCGAAAGGTCAAAGGAACGATCCATTGGGTATCGGCTCTGCATGCACTTCCCTGTACTGTTCTACTATACGACAGGCTTTTCAACGTTGAAGATCCCGACAGTGACAAAAATGTGGCGTTTACCCACCATCTCAACCCGGACTCTCGTAAAGAATTACACGGGTGTATGGTCGAACCGTCGCTTGCCCATGTCGGTCCAGGTACCCAGGTTCAGTTTGAACGACAGGGATATTTTTGTCCTGATCCGGTAATGAGCACCCAAGAAAACCCGGTATTTAACAGAATCGTTACACTACGGGATTCCTGGGCCAAAACAAAGAAACAATAATATCAGAACTCAAAGACTTCTTTTATTTAAACAATAACACGCACAAGATATGGAGGTGCAACGCTGGGCCCCCAGGGATGCAACATCATTCAATGCAGTTGATAAATATACGTCAAATGAAAAAAAACCAGACTGGAGTGATAACCTTTGTGAAGGCAGGAGGTGTTCTTGGCAGGCGGATACGGGAAATGGGACTTGTGCCTGGAACAGAGATAACCATCCAGGGGAGGGCCCCACTCAACGATCCGGTTGCCTTGAGAATTATGGGCGGCACACTGACACTTCGCAACAATGAAGCCGACCATATTGTTGTTTCAGTTTCCGACTAGACCAGCTTCCACTAAGACCCCGCATCCACAGGTTCCCTCACAACAACTTCGTTCCCGCCTGCTCCTGCCCCCGCTATCTTTCATATTTCTGCTTGGACTTTCCCAGAGTGTTAGGAGCGTCTAAAACATTTATGCGCCATTGAAAAATCTATTGACAGTCACTATAGTTTGAGGTACCTAAAAGGTGCTTTTAACAGAGGATTCCATGGTTAATAAAATTTTTGGATGTGGTCGGAAAAAGATGAGAGGAATGCATCGTAAGAACTGCTCTTCTCAAAGAGAATGTCACGTTACCCCGTTGAGCAAAAAAATCAAATGCGGGGTTGCACGGGTATGCTCTATTAACGGTAGTCGCAAGCACTGTGCTCGGATGGCTTCTCTCGGTCTTTACCCAGGTAATGAAATTGAACTGGTATGCCCTTCTCAAGGAGATGGCTGTGTCATCAAAGTACACGGAGGAACCATATCCATCGACAAGGAAACCATGGAAAACATACTGATTTCTGAATGATTTTTAAATCACACCGGGTTAACCGGTTTTTTTTAGGACCTCGGTTTTAGGAGCAACTAACAAACGACGCTTATGTGGCAGAACATTATCATCTGGTCAATCATAGCTCTCTGTGCATTTTATATTTGCAGAAAATATTATAGACAGTGGCGGTCTGCTCTCTCACAGGAGCCTGGCGGCGGTTGTATCGAAACCAGCTGCTGCAGCTGCTCTTATACATCTTCCTGCACCTCCGCTCCTCAATCTGTAATATCCCGAAGCAACAAAACAAAGCGCAGCCACACATCAGTTTCTTAAAAGATGGAAATAGTGCTGATTAATAGATAGCATGTTTATCCTGATCACCACCAGGGTCTTGCCCACCATGATAACACCATAATTATTATGACAGCACAAATCGTTGCAGCTCTTGCGGGTAACCCTAATGCAGGAAAAACCACTCTGTTTAACCGGATCACCGGTGCCCGCCAGCATGTTGGAAATTATCCAGGGATTACCGTCGACCGAAAAGAGGGGTATATTTCTGTTAACAATCAAAATGTTACCCTTGTTGACCTGCCCGGAACATACTCATTGACAGCCTATTCTGTTGAAGAGCTGGTCGCCCGTGATTTTCTCGTGAATGAAAGGCCGCAGGTGGTTATTAACATCGTTGATGCTTCCAATCTGGAACGAAATCTCTACCTGACCACCCAATTTCTCGAACTTGGCGTTCCTCTTGTTATTGCCCTGAATATGATAGATGTTGCCAAGGATCGAGGCATAACTGTTCGAGCAGACACGCTGTCTGAACTTTTAGGAGTTCCGGTTATACCGATAATAGCCAGATCTGGCCAGGGTACTGAAGAGTTGCTGGAGACCGCGCTCGAGGTTGCTAAACAGAGCTATAACTGGAATCCGATAACTATCTCCTACGGCGATGATCTTGATACGACAATAATGCACATCGTTGAGGATATAGAGAAGAATCATTTCCTCACCTCAACATATCCATCCCGCTTTACTGCCATCAAGTATCTTGAGAATGACGAACAGATTCTCCTCAAGGGGCGTGATGAATCGCCCGCTGTTGCCAGGGATCTTGAGGAGGATGTAAACGACGTCGCACAACATCTGCTGAAAACGGTTGATGTATATCCTGAGTCAATTATCGCTGATCAGCGGTATGGTTTTCTTAAATCTATTCTCAGGGAGGGAGTTGTCACCCATAATTTTGAGACCAGTCGTCTCTACACCTCGGACCGGATTGACAAGATTGTGACCAACAGGCTCATGGGGCCTGTAATCATGCTGCTCATCCTTTTCGGTGTCTATCACTTCACATTTACCTGGAGTGAAATTCCGGTCCTCATACTCGAGTATCTCTTTGGTCAGTTATCAACAATTGTTGATAGATTCATGGCTGACGGACCACTTAAGTCAATGATTATTTCAGGCGTTATAGATGGCGTTGGAGGCGTACTCGGATTCGTGCCACTTATTATGTTTATGTTCTTCGGCATTGCAGTACTCGAAGATTCCGGTTATCTGGCACGGGTGGCTTACATGATGGACCGAATATTCAGATCGTTTGGTTTACATGGCTCCTCTGTCATGCCATTTATTGTCTCCGGAGGAATAGCCGGGGGTTGTGCAGTACCTGGTGTCATGGCAACCAGGACCTTGAGATCACCGAAAGAGAGGATGGCCACCCTGCTTACTGTACCATTCATGAACTGCGGGGCAAAAGTACCGGTACTTGCCCTTCTTATAGGAGCATTTTTTTCCGAAAATAAAGCGCTGTTCATGTTTTTATTTACCATGCTTGCCTGGGTAGTTGCTCTTTTCGCCGCCAAATTTCTGAGGATGACCATTCTGCGGGGTGAACCCACACCGTTTGTTATGGAATTACCTCCATACCGTTTCCCAACCCTGCAGGGGTTATTGATTCATACATGGGAACGAACCTGGCAATATATCAAAAAGGCCGGTACGGTTATTCTCGGGATCTCCATATTACTCTGGGCGCTCATGACTTTCCCGACGCTTCCCGATGAACAGGGTCGTCGTTTCAATAATGAACGTGACCAGGTTACATCTTTATATTCTGGAGAGGTCGTTGAAGAGATACTGATACAGCAGGATCCCCTCTCCGATCAGGCATTAGAACTGCTCGATCAATTACAGAAAATCAACAGAAAGGAAGCTGAAGAAGCGTTAAGACACTCAATTGCCGGGAGAATCGGCACCGGCATGGAACCGTTTTCTCAATTCGCCGGATTTGACTGGAGAACCAACATCGCGCTGGTAGGCGGATTCGCAGCAAAAGAGGTTATCGTATCAACACTGGGAACCGCATATTCCATGGGGGAGGTCGGCATTGAAGCTTCAGACTCCCTGGGTGATAAACTTATCCGCTCTCCAAACTGGAACAGGGTAATCGCGGTGGCAGCCCTCATCTTCATAATGTTTTATGCCCCGTGTTTTGTCACCGTTGTCTGTATTGCCAAGGAATCCTCATGGAAGTGGGCCTTCTTTTCAATGACATTCAACACCGTCTTCGCCTTCGCCATGGCGGTCTCTGTTTTCCAGATTGGTATGCTTCTCAATCTCGGTTGATACAATCAGTTGAATTTCTGAAATCCTCAGTATCTTCAGGATATGATATATCCTGGGGTTGCCAGACCATTTCCCGGTAAAAACAGGTAAATGACAAGAATTTCCAGCCTGTCTTATATTACGATCGCGAAAACCTGCTGCTCCTCTTTCCACATCTTTATATTGTAACCATTGCTGGTAACCGAATACGTCCTGCTTTCATCAAGTTTTGCCTCCACCTCTGCTGCATCCATGATATACAGTGAAATGAGGCCATCTCCTTGGCGATAAACCAGGTGGACGGTCCGGCAATTTCCAATCACGCATATTCTGCCGCCGACAAACTGATACTTCTTTCCGGAATCAAAGCTGGACGGAACCACTGCACCGAATGCTGAACGAATTGACAGCCACTTGTTGAGATCGTCAATTTTCTCCAGGTCCTGATTGTAATTATGGTGGATATGATCAGCTACGAGAGATTTACCGAAATCATTTCTTGCTGAATAATCTGTCGGAACAAAAATGAATAAAAGGACAAGCGCACCGACTCCTGCCGCCATGGAGAGAATACGTATAAACGTTTTCGGAATTCGCCGGTAAGGACTTTTCGCAGAGCCAAGGTTCAGGGAAACAATTTTCTCAAGATTTTCCGGTAGCGGCTGCTTTTCCATAGTATGCCTGATTGCCTGATCGAGCATATTGTCTTTTACGAAAAGATGCTGACAGTCCAGACAGGTTTGCTGGTGTTTCAGCGCTTTATCGGACTCGGACTGATCAGAAAAATCCCTGTTTTCCAGCCAGGAGCGAAATTGTTGGCATTCCATCACAACACCCCCCGAAAGAGCAGTGTGGCAAGAGAAATCAGATTTGATTTCTTTTTTTTCTTTGCAAGCTTTTTCAGCAATTCTTTTTTCATCTGTTTTTTAGCACGGGCCAGTCTTGACATGACGGTACCAATTGGGATTTCAAGATAATCTGCAATTTCCTGGTAGGTCATATCTTCCATATAGTAAAGGATGAGAGGTGACTTATGCTTTTCAGTCATCCGCTCAAGCACATACTGGACATCTTCTCTGTCCATCTTCTTTTCAAAACGCACGGCAAGAGAATCGGCGGACTCATCGGTAATATGTTTCAAGTATCCGCTCCCGTCATCAAGCAATGGTCGTCGTATAAATGATCGTTTTTCTTTTAGAAAGGTCGTTCTCAGGATAGCGAACAACCACTGGCGGCATTTCTCTTCATCACGCAGCTGGTGAAAGTTACGGTAGGCGAGGTACATGGTTTCCTGCACAATATCTTCGGCATCGTAACTCTTGCCGGTGTATTTCAAGGCCATGTTATAGAGAAATTCAAGATGGGGATAGGTGAGATCTTTAAATCTCGTGCGATCAACACGCCTGAGCCGTCCAATCATAATGACGCTCCGAGATGAACCAGTGCATAATTCATTTTAATACCAAAAAATCTGTGCGTTAATTGCCTGATAATTAGAGTCTTCAGCTACGAGAACTATTCCCTCCTTTTTAAATAATTGACACGGATCCTCCGCGTCGTGGATCGCCAACCCCTTCTTTTCCCGGTATAACCGCATGAACGCCGCCAAAATAAACATCTTGGTGATCCCAGACGTTAACCGCCACAACATCTGCCAGTTCTTCGATACTCTGCTGAGCAAAACCGGGTTCAATCTGAACGACCTCACCGTCCCAGTAGAGCCTCGGTGCACGAACCGCTTGATGTATAGTGCGTTTAAAATCAATAATCTGGCTGAGCACCTGGCTGACAGATGTCCTGATCCGTTTTGACCCACCACTGCCAATCACAAGTTTCACCCGACCATCTTCAACCAACAGAGACGGAGACATCATTGATCCAACGCGTAATCCAGGAGGACTGGTGTGAAAACCGTTTGGATGGAGATCATCTTCACCCATCATATTATTTAGCATGACTCCGGTTCCAGGAGCAAAGTAACCTGACCCCTCTCCATTGGAACAGGTCATCGATGCACAATTTCCATGCCGATCAGCGATACTGACATGAGTTGTGCCCCGGCTGAACATCCTGATATTTTCTGTTACCGGTTTATAATCCTTTTCATTATCGAGGAATTCCTTCAGTTCATCCGGCGTGGTGACACCTTTTGCTCTCATTTCTTCAACCTGCTGCATCAGGGCAACAGTCTGCTTAAGATGAGAACTTTCCCCCCACGCTGCCTTCAGTGGACCAAGTTTTTCCATCAATCCGATTGACAATCCAATTAAGGTTCCTCCCATGGAGGGCTCAGGAGAAGTGCAAAGCAGATAATCCCTGTATGGTATCTTCAGGGGAGTTCGTTCAAAAACTTTGTAATGTGCCAGGTCTTTTGCCGTCAGAAACCCGTCGCCCGCAGCCATTTCACGATCAATTGATCGCGCTATATCACCGCGATAAAAATTCTCACCACGATCTTCAATTACCTGATCTATCAATTCAGCACAGTCAGGATTCTTGAGTATATTCCCTGCTTCCAGGTAACGGCCATTTGGTTCATATAGTTTTCTCCCTTCCGGCATCAGCGTCATTATCGGTATGAGCAGATGTAAGAAATGGGCCTGCTGTTCGTTTATAATATGTTCACGCGCCAACGCTTTTGCCGGGGCAAGTACCTCTCTAAGATCCATATACCCCAAACGGTCATGAATATGGAGTAGTCCTTTCAGGGTACCAGGGACAGCCACTGAACCCAGCCCCACATTAAAATCCTGTCCCGTTCCTGAAAAATTTACGGTGACGGGGAAAAAATGAGGCTTAAAATTATGATTTCGGCCAAGGCCTGGAGTATTTACGAAGAAGTCGAAAAAAAGCTCCTGGTTATGTTTTGCACTCCAGCCCAGCAGCAACCCGCCTCCACCAAGACTGGTAAGGGTAGGTTCTGCAACAGCCGAGGCGAAACCGGCAGCCACTGCCGCATCAAAAGCATTCCCACCCGAACCCATGATTTCAGCTGCTGTACGACTTACCAGTTTATGTCCGGATGCAACGATTGCCTTATCATACATGTTCATTTCCAAAACCCCTGGTGGCTGATACGCACCACCTCTTTAAAAGCACCCGTCTCCTGATAGATCGATAGATGCTTATCTGCAGCGAGTTCCTCAGCAACAGAACAGGTCTGCACAAGATCGTTTTCCACATCTCTTACGTTTCGGCAGATCCCGGTCTGGATCTCCAGAATAGATTTTATCAGTTCCTGGGAAATGTGGGATTGCAGAAGGTCTGGTGCAAGATCCTGCAGCTTTGGTCCAAGCGGCACCAGTGAATAATCGTTTTGATCAACAATCTGGAATTCAATCTCAACGCCGAGTGTATAGCTGTCACTGGACCTGACCACGATATTTTCATCGGCCATTATTTTATCTCAGGAAAGTTCAACCACCGGTTCAGAACTCCTCAGCCATTCAACAGCGACAGCAGCAAGCCAGTGTGCTCCATAACGCAAACACTTTTCATCAAAATCAAAAGTGTTTGAGTGAGACGGGCCCGCACCTTCACCGAGAGCACCGCCGAAGCGCACCATGCACCCCTTGGTCACTTGTTGATAAAAAGCAAAATCTTCACCTCCAAGGCTCGGGTACCCCTGAGAGATAACGTTGTCCACCGAGGTTACTTTCCATGCCGCCGTACGGGCAATCTCTGCTGCGCTCCGAGCGTTTATGACTGCAGGGAGGCCTTCTTCAAAAACAAGCTCGATATCAACGTCATACATTGTTGCAATTGAATCAACGATTCGACGTAAGCCATCAATGGTTTTGATCCGAGTATCCTTGTCAGTCGACCGCACCGTCCCTTCTAACAGGGCTTCACCGGCAATGACATTCGGTGCTGTTCCAGCATGAAAACTGCCAATGGTGATAACCTCGGCCTTGTTTGGGTCTACTTCACGAGAAATCAGGGTCTGAACCATCAACACCAGGCTTGATGCTGCAACCACGACATCAATTGCTTCATGGGGTCGAGCGGCATGTCCGCCTTTGCCACAAATCTTAATTTTAAATGGGTCTGAAAAAGCACAGATGATACCATGGTCAACGGTAATCTGTCCGGTCTCGTAGTGAGTATCGATATGTCCACCGAAAATCGCATCTACGTCATCAACGGCTCCTTCTTCAACCAGCCGGCAGGCGCCATTTCCATTTTCTTCTGCAGGCTGGAAAATCAATACTATTTTCCCGGGTATCGAGGGAAGTTGCCCAAGGAGTACCGCTGCACCGAGCAGCATTGCGACATGACCGTCATGACCGCATGCATGCATAATTCCCGGGTTTCTTGAGGCAAACGAAAGCCCGGTTTTTTCATTTATCGGCAGGGCATCCATATCGGCCCTCAAAGCGACACAGGGACCGGAGGATTGATGGTCTCCAATCGTGCAGATGACACCTGTCTTTGCAACGCCACTTTTATAATCCAACCGGTGTTCGGCCAGTTTTTCCTGAATATACGCAGCTGTATTATGTTCTTTGAAAGATAATTCGGGATACTGATGAATGTGCCTTCGGACGGCAACCATCCAGTCGTTGAGATCTGCCCCTACCTGCAAATAATCTGCATCAGTTGATACCAGATATGATCTACTCAATTTTAATTGCTCCTATAATTGATCCATCTTCAGATGTTTTTTCAGCACCATTCTCCTGCAACGGCGGGTCATGATCTTCCGGTACATGATCGTCAACCTGTTCAATTAAATCATCGTCTGTAGCAATCTCATCGACCGTGTCGATCTGATCCTCTTCCTGCCTATCCTTTTCAACAGTTCTCAATTGGGAAGTAGAGGATAAATCTTCGAGGTGCAGTGGTTGTCTGAAAAATACGATAATACCATCCTGCACTTCAAGGACAGAAACCAACTCCCAACCTCTCTGGCCAAATTCGTTGAGTTCCTGTTCAATTTCTGACTCATCGAGAAAACCACTGCCGAGCAACCCTTCTTTTTTTAGTTCAAAATGGACCGTTTTATAACTCCATTTCATTTCCACGCTTCTCCTTTTTTCCTGTTCGTAACGTTATGCGTTCTATTGAGCTCTATTCTGATCTAATTATCACTGGAGGTGATGAACGTATCATTTTCAAACGTTCCGCTGAAAACAGTTCCGTCAGCACGTGTTAATACGCCCTGACCGTTTCTTTTTCCAGCGGTAAACGCTCCCTGGTAACGGCTGCCATCGGTTAAACTAAGCAGTCCTTCGCCCTCAGGCAGATCATTTTTAAAACTGCCTTTATAAACTGACCCGTCGACATAAACCATCGAACCTTTACCGTTAAAACTGCCGTTGCGGAATCGACCGGTATAGCGGCTGCCATCGGCGAAAAGATAATCACCTTTTCCATGAAAAAAGTCGTTTTTAAACTGACCATTATATTTTGTACCATCCGGGTAGGTAAAAATACCTTTACCGTCACGCTTGCCTTTCAGATACGTTCCACGATACGTTCTTCCATCATCATATTGATAGGTTCCTTCGCCATCAAACAATCCCTTCTTCAACTGTCCCTTGTAGATATCACCATTGACAAAAATGATCTCTCCGGTACCGTCCATCAGTCCATCGCTGACCTCTCCATCATATTTGGTGTTATCTGGAAAAACAAATTTCACTCTCCCGTTTACCGGACTCATATCCTTATCCGATTGGCAAATTCTGCCATCTGAGTAGGTTAAAGCCGACAATGGCTTTTCAGTAAGAGCTGAACCTGCCGTCTCATTTTTGATTTCATCGTCAGATTCCTGCTGATCTTGTTTACTCCCAGGCATATTTTCTTTGGCCGAAGTATCATCATTTACAGAAACTGAACGCTCTGTTGGCGTTTGAGTGACAATTTCTTTGACAGGAGTAACCGGTTGGCCATCCTTAAACTCCCCCTGGTATACTCGTCCGTCGCTGTAGAACATCGCCCCCTGGCCATTGAGTTTACCATCACGAAATGAGCCCTCGTAACGGGAACCATCCGCATAGAGATATTCACCCTCGCCATCCATCTTGCCACGCTTGAATTCACCTTCATACCTGCTGCCGTCAGGGTATTGCAGGGTTCCAGTCCCCTCAGGAAAATCAGCCTTGAACGCTCCCGAATAACGAGAGCCGTCAACGTAATGCAGTTCTCCGTGGCCATGCCTCAAATTATCTTTAAATTCGCCAACGTATTTTCTTCCATCAGCATATTCAAGTGTTCCTTTACCTGAATATTGATCCACCAGGAACGTACCATCATAGATATCTCCAGATGAATGCTCGTAGATTCCGGAACCTTGCCTTACTCTGCCGGAAAACTCACCTCTATAGACAGAGCCATCAACATAGAACCTGACGCCACGTCCCTGCGGTTTACCGTTTCTGAAGTCACCTTCATACCAGCTTCCGTCAGCATAGACCAGCCGTCCCCGCCCATCGATCATATTGTTACGGAAATCGCCCTTGTATTCTCGACCATCCTGAAAGAACAGAACACCGCGGCCATGAAACTGACCAAAACTGAAGTCACCACGATATTGTGATTTATCAGGGAGGCTTAAAACTCCCTGACCGTGAATCACCCCATCAAAAAACTGACCAGTATAAACTCTGCCGTCAGAATTTTTCAGCTCCCCTTCCCCACTAAATTTGCCGTTGGAAAAACCACCTTCATATATTGTCCCGTCACGGTATTTCAAGATACCTTTCCCGCTTATTACCCCGCGGGAAAAAGAACCCTCATAGACACGACCGTCAGCGCCCTGGTAAACGCCGATACCGTTAAGGCAATCACCTTTCAAACACTCGGCACCAGCACTCTGGGTGAAGATAAAAGCCAGGGCAAACAGTCCTCCAGACCACTTAATCATTGTTTTCATAGTCAAATCGCCTTCTAGACCTCTGGTTAGCTCAATAGCGCTGATAAATCTTTTTTATTTCTTCGCCAATAAGGTCAATCCCCCTGGCGACATCCTCGTCGTTCTGGGAATATGTCAATCGGATACACTCATGAGTGTGACGCCACGGCTCTTCAAGGCCCGGGAAAAAATAATGTCCGGAAACGACAAGTACCCCGCGTTTTTTCAATCGTTCATAGAGCTCACGGCTCGATATTGGTAAGTCTTCAAACCAGAGCCATAAAAACATCGACCCTTCAGGAAGATGCAGACGATATGGTGTTCCTGCAAGGGCACGTTTAACACAGGCCATCGCCTTTTTAACCTTCTTTTTATAAAATGGCAGAATAACCTTTTTACTCAGTTCAATTATTTTTCCACTCCTTACTAAATCGTCAGCCAGCATGGCGCCAAAACTCCCAGGGGCCAGGGTCATAATGGCGTTTAACGAGGTAATGGCCTTTATTATTTCTTCACGAGCAATGATAATACCAGTACGTACTGCCGGCAGCCCGCATTTTGATAACGACAGACATTTTATAATATTCTGATTCCACATTGGTGTTGCCTTGGCATAGATGATCCCCGGGAATGGCAGGCCATAGGCGTTATCAAGAATAAGTGGAATATCACATCTGTTGGCAATGTCCAGAAGCCGTTCCACCTCCTCATCAGTTATCACGTTACCCGTAGGATTTGTCGGCCTGGAGACACAGATTGCTCCAGTTTCAGCCCCTGCTTCCAGTTGATCAAAATCGACTCTGTACTTGAACATTCTCTCATCAAGAAGCTCGATTTTAGGTTTTGTGGAGATAAAAAGATTCTCATTCAATCCAAGATCGGCGTATCCAATGTACTCGGGCGCGAGTGGGAGGCGTATGTGTTTAAAACTCCCATCCGGGTAAAGCCCGCCAAACATGTTGAATAAGATAAAAAATCCACTCTGGCTGCCATTTGTCAGGCAGATATTCTCAGGTCCGACATCCCAGCCAAATTCCTTCCTCAGCAATGCCGCACAACTCTCAATAAATGCAAGGTTACCCTGAGGAGGGTCGTATATGCCCACCAGCTCCTGGAAACTGTGATGATCACCAAGTATATCCTTAAGGCGATGCTTAAAATAATCCTGAACCTCTGCTATATGACCCGGGTTACCACCACCCATCATCACAAGATCAGTCGCCCCTGCCAGCGTTCTTCCAAGATCATCCATCAGGGAGAGAATGCCAGCGTCTGAGGTAAATTTTGTTCCAAATTGGGAAAGTTTCATTACACCAAATATACAATTATTTAATAACTGAGCCTTTTGCAAAATGAGATTGATAAAAAAATCAGTGCCCAACCATACCAAAGTCACAGGATCATGCCAATTAACGTAAACGGTGCAATTCGAAGCACACACAAAACAGGCAAAACCAGCCCAGGCATGAATTCCAGTAATTGCAAAGTGCCGAAGAATCCCTCTATGGATAGTGCGGTCACTATACAGAAAATAACTAAAAATATAAGGCCAAGATGAAAGAATTGTGAAATTGTCCTTTAAAGGACAGCCAGATCAATCGGCTTGCCAGTGAAGAAGATCATCCAATGCATTTTCTTGCGTTCTGCCAGCGCGCTGTTTTCAAATCTGATTGTTTCATCTCCTTGATGAGATTATAGGTCATGCCACGACACCGCCGCCCGAACCACCGGTTGGTTTCTTCTTTTTTGGAGAATAGAGCTGACATTGCAGCCCCGAGGCTTCATAAACAACCGCTGCCGGAGATTTTTTGCTCTTAAATCCAAGCGCTCTGCATCCATAGGGTGCACTTGTGTCGTAGGTGATAAAATAGTTGACACAAGTTCGACAGAGCACCGTTGTTCGACTGTCATTATCTTTCTTTTTAACCATGAGCCCTGTTTTTCTAGAGTGTCACGCTTGAGGCGAAAGTGTATCATTTTTTTGCCAGTAGAGCGCGGACAACAAGCCCCCAATGCAACATATTATTCCTGTCAGAGCAAAGCCAACTGAGAGTGAGTAATTGTCCCCAACAAAGCCGATTAATGTTGGCATCAACCCTCCTCCAGCAAAAAAAGCGATTGGAATGCAAAGAGAAACGACCATACTTCCATCTCCGATTTTGCGGGTATTTGTAAGAACGGCGAAGGCTGACGGAAAGAAGCATACCGTAACCATCGGCTGCAGGAAAATAAAAAACAGCAGGAGGTTGCCTTCGACAAATCCCATTGGAATAGTCACCAGTCCACCACCGACTAACACGAACATCATGACGCCACGATGACTGAAGCGATCTCCGGCCCAGCCGCCGACAATGGGCATTAACACTGAACTAATTCTTGAAAGTGCGATGATATTATTTGCATGGGTCAGGTCAATAGTATGGTCTGCCACCAGAAAAAGTGGCAACATAGTGTAAAGCCCAAGGGTGCTGCATATTGCCAGCGAAAACATCACCACCAACAACCAGAATTCTCTGTTAGAAAGGATATTCATATAGGAAGTAAAATCCGGCCGTTTCCCATAGCCCACATTTGATGTCCTGCTGAAATCATAGATTATGCCGATACAGATAAGAATTATCCCAATGACAAGGAGACTCTGGGACCACGACAGCTGGGTGAGCAGAAACGTTGAAATCAGCGGTACGAGAACAAATCCGATATTTGGCGCAAGCTCGTGTATTGCCATGCCACGCGCCAGGTAACCCGGCGAGATAAGCCTGGAGATCGAGGCAAGCCCTGACGGCAGGTACAACCCTGCACTGAGGCCTAAACAAAAGAGTCCAAACCTCAACCCATACAATGATACACTCAACGACATCAGACAGAGAATAATGCCGTTTCCAATTGTTGATAAGACGATGGTTCGTTTGTGAGAAATTCGTGATGAAACAAAGCCTGATGAGAGGATAGACAAAAAATAACCAGCCGATATTAATAGGAAAAAAGAGCCTGAATCGGTGTGGGAAAGCCCCATGTCACGTTCGATGACCGGCAGAAACGGTGCAAAAATGATTCTGGAAAAAAAATTGGTCAGGAAAATTATCGTAAGATAAAGCAGCCCAGGAAGAGAACTTCTAAAAGACTGATATTCACGAGGTATTAATGGGACGGCGCTCATGCGCCACGACTCCGTTGGCCATGGAGTTTTGGGTAGTCGAAAAATATCAACTGGCCGGCCTCCCGATCAATTTCAGCCCAGTTATCTGTTTCAAAACTGATCGCAACGATTCCGCTTGTGGGAATATTTACAATGCTATCGCCGGTCAACCACTCAGCACACTCGGTGATTACATGGTTATGTCCGACGAGCCCAAGTGAGTTGATTTTATACTCTGTCTGCTTAATAACAGAGAGCAACTTCCTGAGTTCGGAACTGTATATTTCATTGTGATAAACAATATCTTCTCTGTTATAGCCTATTTGCTTTGCGATAATTCTGGCCGTCTTGCGTGCGCGCTTTGCACTGCTGGAGACTAACAGGTCAAAATGGGTAGATGCAGAAGCAAGACGCTTTCCCATGAAGGGTGCATCTTTTTTCCCTCGCTTATTGAGCGGCCTGTCAAAGTCGGACAGACGGGGGTCGGACCAGCTCGATTTGGCATGGCGGATTAAATAGAGGTACTTCACCCGGACAGTCTCCTTTCTTGAATCTCAGACCAGAGGTTTTTATACGCACTGCTGCCGATAGAGCGACTGTTTCCACTGGCACCTACCGGTTTTCGATACAATCCCATCTTTTCAATTTCAGCACTATAGGGAATATAGCTTTTCATGAATATTGGGTATTTTCCATATTTTTCCATCACACCACGATGCATGGTTTTTCGACGTTCAACCATGGAGAAAAAGGCGAGTATTTTCCTTTTTTCACAGTCTACCTTTTTGAAGAGCTTTAACAGCTGATTCAGAGCCAATACAGACAATGTTGTTGGGACAACCGGGGTAATCACACAATCTGCTGCTGTAATTATATTTTCTGAGAGCAGGGTAAGGTTTGGAGGACAATCAAGGATGATAATGTCATATTCAGTCTCAAGCGGTTTCAGCAGACCATAAAGAATTTTTCGATTTTTTTCATTTTGTCCCTTTTTTAATGCAATATCGAGGTTCCTGAATGAAAAATGAGCGGGCAGCAGATCAAGTCCTGGAAAGTCTGTGCCTCTGACAAACTGATAGTACGAACCGCTCAATAATCGTGAACGATTAAATTTCTTCTTGGGTTTAATCCGATAATAGTATGAGGCTGCACCCTGGGAGTCCATATCACACAGCAGCACGCGTTGACCGGTCTGCAGTGCAGTATAGGCAAGATTTACTGATGTTGCTGTCTTTCCAACCCCCCCCTTGCTGCTGTATACGGCTAAAATTTTCATTTTTTTCTCTTACCTGAACCGCTTGATGACTGAAGAGTCGTCAGCGTTCTCATGAGGCTTCTATTCTCTTCAGTACTGAATGCTTTATATGTCCTGTTGAACTGACCCCTCACCTGTCCATGCTGATGCTTCAGCCTGGTAATCAGACTGCCAAGAGCTGCAGCCAGTTGAATTGTCTGCTTATTACGCCCTTTGAGTTGCCCTAATTTTTCATTAAGCATATCTATCTGTACTGAAAGATCATTAAAATCACCCAGGTTATCCTGTACTTTCTTCATGTGTTTTAGAAACAGTTTAACCTCCCTATCGGCATAAAACGACCTGAAGAACTCAAGTAAATATCTGAATTTTTTTCCTTTTATCCTTAATTTGTGAAGCTGCCCATCATCCGTCTGATCGCTGATCAGATCGCCGTCTGTGATAAAACGGTTAAATCGCTTACCGATAATTTTATTTACAAGCGACAGGCATGATTTTTTTCTGACACCTTTAAAGAGTTCAGATTGAGGATCAGTAAGAAAAATGCGCCAGTTTTCAAGAAGGTGACTATAGCGCTCTGATCGAAGATTCTTCTTTAACAGCGCCAGCTCGTCAGCTCGCTGCGCCACGAGCTGTTCAAAGAAAAGCGTCAGACCACCGCGCAATGAGAGTGGAAGGAGTTCTTGATACGCATCTTTTTTTAATAAATAAACATCGATATCCCTGACCGGTCCGGTCACGCTTCCAAGCCACTTAAACTCGGTTTCAAAGCGCTGGAGCTGATCCGGCGGCATTACTTTTCTCATGAGCGACATCAGGGACCTGGTTCTGCGAACTGCAATCCGGAAATCATGAAGAAATTCACTGTCAATATCGTTGCATACCCCACCATAGTTGGCCTCCATCGCCCCAACCAGGTCAAGACAAATTTTTGAAAATGCAGTTCCGATTTGTGCATCATGATCGAGCGCAACATGAAATTTTGCGCCGTAGTCCAGTGGTTGCCGACCAGTAATCGCATAGGCCTGGTCAACCAGATCACTACCGTTCGACATTAGTCGCAGCCCCTGGCCTGCAAGAGACTCTACAAGTTTTTCATAGGATTTCTCATATCCCCGGACGGAGGTAACACCGAGGCACTCGGGAAGCTTCAGCTCAGCCGTGCCATATCGGGCTGTATTACGTGTAACGTTAACCCAGGCAACTGTCTTTCTATCCCGGTTCAACACCTTGAAAAAACGATTGTCATATTGAGAGACAAACGTCGGGCAAAGTGCTCTCATATCGATATATTTCCCCAATAACTGGGCCATCCGGGGGTCATCTATATCCCAGCAAAACAACTTGTTTCTCTTTCTGCCAGTTGCAGAGTAGAGAGAAGTCCCGTTGAATTTTCTTAATTGCAAGCGGTTATTAGAGATGCTGAACAGCAGCTTTTTACGATAAAGCCGCCAGTCAAAGGTATCGTAATAGTGTTCCTCACCGCATTCTCTATTCATCTCATGAAGCCGATGCTTTTTTTGAAGCTTTTTAAAAACCTTATTGAAATCGGTGGAACCACCAATCAGGTAATTTCCTTTACGTATGGGTATCATATCAGGACCTGTAATCGGCATTTATTCTAACATAATCAACCGAAAAATCGCAGGTATGGACTTCCTCACAGCCAGCGCCATCTTTTAAATCAATACAAACTGCAAATTTTCTCTCCTTAATAACCCTGGTTGCGGCTTCCTCTGCCTCTGTACCGAGGCCTCTGCCATTACGCACGATGACCACGTCACCAAAGGCTATATCAATTTTATCCGGATTAAAACGCACTCCTGATCGACCGGCTGCTGCTATAATTCTACCCCAATTAGCATCTTCGCCAAAAAAAGCGGTCTTTACCAAACTGGAATTAGCAACGGTCCGGGCTATAATTTCAGCGTCTTTGTCTTCTTTTGCGCCGCACACCCTGATAGTGATACATTTGGTAGCACCTTCACCATCCATGACGATTTTGATGGCCAGTTCCTTTAAAATTTCCTCCAGAATATTTTGAAACACTTCGCAATCAGGATGATTAATGTCGTCAATCCATGGATTCTCCGCAGCGCCGTTGGCCATCACCAGAACGGTATCATTGGTGGAGGTATCACCATCGACCGTGATACGGTTAAAGGTTTGCTTAACGCTGTTTTTTAAGGTTTCGTTCAATTCGGTAAAACTGATCCGCGCATCGGTCAAAACAAAACAGAGCATCGTCGCCATATTGGGCATGATCATTCCTGATCCTTTCGCCATTCCCATAAATTTTACGTCTCGACCGCCAATTTGCGTCGATCTATATACGGTCTTTGAGGTCGTATCAGTGGTCATGATTGCCTGGGCAACATCCTCAAACTTGTCTGGTTTCAAGCCGTCGACAAGCACCTTCATATTGTCTTCAAATGCTTTCACATTCAGTGGAACCCCGATCACCCCGGTTGAAGACACCTGAATCATATTTTCTGGAATATCGAGGAACTGGGCAGCAATTCTGCTCGTCTCAATTGCGGCCTGCATTCCCTCCTCACCGGTACAGGCATTCGCGCAACCGCTATTGACAAGAATTGCCTGGGCTCTTCCCTGTTTCAGTCGCTCCATGTCGAGAACGACGGGTGCAGCCTTGATCAGGCTCGTCGTAAACACCCCTGCTGTGACCGTTGGAGAATCACTATAGATAAGTCCGAGATCAAGTCGATCCCGATATTTGATACCGGCAGGAACCGCAGATAGAGAAAATCCATTTATTATCATAATAAAATCCAGTATAGTCGAAGATTATAAACTAAATTACGGTATTACTGACACACTCAGGATGAGTACACATTGTTTCAAGTAAGATCTCGCTGTGTAAATGAGTAATCACCGCTGCCAATATGGGCAACGTACCACTGTCTCAGACCAATATTCCCACTGCTTCTGACAATGGCTCTAATCTACAACAAAATCACATTCATGCAATGCTAGAAACCAATGACGCCTGAAGAATATCACTCGACGTTCAGCATCATTCCAACAATGGTCCTTTTCGCTGACCTGGCGATACGAATTGGATTATCCATCAGGGTTATTCTTAGAAAACGGCCCCACGGTACTACTTTTGCCTGGCTGATCATTGTTCTCCTCCTCCCCTTTTTTGGTGCGATTACCTATCTGCTTTTTGGAGAAAACCGATTATCGGAAAAAAGGGCCGCGCGCGCGCGTGATAACCAGAATCACTACCAGTACTGGCTTAACAGCCTCAAAGAACGGGCACCGGTTGACCCGAAATTAATGAGTGACAAATGCGATCCTCTGCATCGCCAGGCTGAAACGCTTATCGGTATTCCTGCGCTCAACGGCAACAATCTCCAGATAATCGAGGCACCTGATGAAATACTTGAGGCAATTATCGCTGACATAAATCGTGCCCGGTCAACATGTCATCTGCAATTTTATATCTGGCATGAGGGTGGTAAGGTCGTTGAAGTTGAAAATGCCTTGATCAAAGCAGTAGAGAGAGGTGTTACCTGCCGGATTCTTGTTGATGCGATCGGCAGCAATGATTTTCTAAAAAGCTCACGAATCAAGCAACTCAGGCAATCAGGCATCAAGATCCGGGAGGCGCTTCCCGCAGGCCTCATAAGTGCCATTTTTAAGAGAGTCGACATCCGTAACCATCGTAAAATCGTTACTATTGATGGAGAAATCGCCTACACCGGCAGTCAGAACATGGTCGATCCCCGTTTTTTTAAACAGAACCATGGTGTTGGTCAATGGGTCGATATTATGGTCAGGATTACCGGCCCTGTCGTTGAAAGTATCGCCGGAACATTTATCAGCGACTGGTTTCTTGAGGCTATCGACCAGGGAAACCGAACCGGAGACATAGCAAGAGACGTTGCTCGCGTCAGAAAACAGGCTGATGTACATATTGTTGAACCCACCGGTTCGATCCCGGTACAATTGGTCCCATCCGGCCCCGGTCTCGTTCCTGAAGCAATTCACAATCTCCTGCTGACAACTATTTATTCTGCCAGCAGAGAACTCGTCTTGACCACGCCATATTTTGTTCCGGACCAGGCGTTGCTGACTGCTCTCATATCAGCTGCTCAACGAGGTGTAAATGTAACGGTCATCCTGCCGGAAAAAAACGATTCGATTCTGGTTCATTATGCCAGCCAGGCTCACTATCAGGAGCTTGCCGAGTCAGGGGTCAAAATTATGCTGTTTCATGGAGGTCTTCTCCATTCGAAGACGATAACAGTTGATAATGAATTTTCGCTGTTGGGATCAGTAAATCTTGATATGAGAAGCTTCTGGCTGAATTTTGAGGCGACCCTTTTCATATATGACCACTCCTTTACTGAACAATTGAGGCAGGTGCAAAAACAATATGAACAGGAATCTAACCTGCTCGACCACAAAAAACTTGCAAAACGCCCTGCCATCAGGCGATTCAAAGAAAATGTGGCACTGTTAATCGGGCCGCTTCTCTGATATGAAAATATTATACGTCTCAGATATTCATGCCAATTACCCTGCACTCCAGGCTGTTAAAAACCATTTCCACCAGCCATTCGATCTTGTCCTCAACGGCGGTGATACAACGGTTTACGGCCCGTTTCCAAACGAGACAATAAACTGGCTGCGAGAGAACAATGCTCTCTCAATTCTCGGAAATACAGACCGACATATTCTTACCCTGCTCGACGGCGAAACCTTTAAGAAGCCAAAGAAAGCAGAAAAACGAATAATGTATGGCTGGACTGTCGCCGAACTGAGTTCTGAAAATAAAGCCTGGCTGCAAAATCAGCCGCTCTACCGAACCCTCGATCTGAAGATTGATGGAACCAAGGCCATCGGGAACTGTTCAGTCGGCATGTACCACGGCAGCCCTGAAGATCCTGATGAATTTCTTTTTGCAAATACCCCTGAATGCCGCTTCAAAGAACTTGCCGGGAAATTCCATCACCGCATAATAACGGTTGGCCACAGTCATTCACCTTTTCACAAGCAGATCAATCGGGTACATTTCATTAACCCTGGGAGTACCGGCAGAATGTTTGACGGTAACCCTCGGGCAAGTTGCGCAGTGATAGAAATCACTGAAAAAACGATCGAAGTCAAACATTTTCGAATTCCATACCCGGTTGAAAAGGTGGTCAGAGAGCTCCAGCATCAACGACTCCCGGCCATCTACCAGGAGATGTATAAACGTGGTCGAAAGCTTAACTGATCCTGGCGTATCTGCTGGTGATTAAGCGTTAATAGCCCATCAATTTAATTATGAAAAAAAGGACTCAGATCAGGGCCCACATGAAAAATAAAAAAAGTTCAAAAGCCAAAGATATCAGCACTGAAAAAGGTGTATCACCGATAATCAGGGATGTCATTAAGGATATCAGCCCTGATATCTCTGGAAAAAAATCTTCCCAGAAGAGCAAGAAACTCTATCGTGTTCTGAAGATGGAAGATAAAGAGCAGATCGTCTCTGCCGCTCTGTTGAAATTTTATGACGCTGAAGAATTAAAACCGTACCAGGCAGAACTGATAAAAATGCAGAATCATCTCGAACGTCAGGGGAAGAAAATGATCATCCTGTTCGACGGGAGAGATGCATCCGGAAAAGGCGGTACGATCAGAAGGGTTACCCGTTATATGAATGAAAAGCGCTACCGGGTGGTTGCGCTTGGTAAACCGAATGAGACACAAAAAACAGAACTGCATATGAAACGATACATTGAACAGTTTCCCCACGCAGGAGAAATTGTTCTTTTCGATCGAAGCTGGTACAATCGTGCTATGGTTGAACCGATTATGGGATTCTGTTCGACTGCGCAGTATCATCGATTTTTAAAGAAAGTAACATCTTACGAAGAGAATTTTATCCTGGATGCAGGCAAGACGATTCTGCTTAAGTTATACTTCTCTGTCTCAAAGCAAGAACAGGCTCGCAGATTTGAACGTCGTCAAAATGATCCCTTGAGGCAATGGAAGCTCAGTGAAGTTGACCTTCAGGCCCAGGATTTATGGGATGAATTCACTGAAAAGAAAAAAGTCCTTCTCCAGAAGACTCACACCAATAAATCAAAATGGTGGGTGGTTCGTTCAGATGATAAACATCTTGCCAGAAGAGAGACGATGAAACTTATACTCTCATCGGTAAAGTATCTCGGAAGGAGCCGAACGCTCAGCTTTAAAACCGATCCAGATGTTGTTATTCCGGGTGATAAAGAGCTCAAGATAATGCACATGCAGCAGAAGAAATTTGGAAATCCTCTACGTTAATTTTGTTTCGTATGATCGATTAATTAATCAAATCCAGACGGTGAAAACATGGCCAAAAGTGCGAAAAAAGAAACCAACGGAAAGAGCAGCCCATCTGAGAGCAAAGTGAAATTATTCGAACTGACAGCGCTCAAGAACATCGACTCAAAAGAATCCAAAGAGAAAACCGCAGTCTGGATCAAGAACTGGCACCTCGCATATGAGATTGAGCTTCGCAAGCTGCAGGTCGAATTAATGAAATTGCAGAAAACAATGAAATCCAGGGGTACAAGAGTTCTATTTATATTCGAGGGAAGGGACGCAGCGGGCAAAGGGGGTACCATAAAACGGTTTATCGCCCACCTCAACCCACGTAATACACGGGTCGTCGCCCTGATGAAACCCAATGAGACAGAATCAACCCAGTGGTATTTTCAACGGTATATCAGTCAGCTTCCATCAGCCGGTGAGATGGTATTCTTTGATCGCAGCTGGTACAACCGGGCGATGGTTGAGCCGGTCATGGGTTTTTGCACGGATGAGCAGAATAAACGCTTTCTTAAGGATGCTCCGATGCTTGAGGAACTTCTGGTAAAAGAGGGAATAACCTTGTTTAAGTTTTACTTCTCTGTTTCCAAACACGAACAGAAAAGGCGATTTGAATCACGCAAGACAGACATTCTCAAACAATATAAACTATCACCGGTTGACAACCTCGCTCAGGAATACTGGGACCAGTACTCCTTAAGAAAATTCCAGATGCTGCAGGAAACGAACCGCACCCTGGCGCCATGGACCATCATCCGCTCGGACAATAAAAAATTGGCCAGACTGAACTGTATCAAACACGTTCTGAACCGTATGGACTATGATAACAAATTAAGCGAGGAAGAACTTTTTGTAGATCCGAAGATTGTGGTCTCAGGCATCGACGAACTCAGACATATGGAAGAACACCTGATGGACCCGGCCAAGCTGCACGGTTGATCAATTATGCCGGGACAACTTTCAGACCAGGCTTTTCAATACCCGCCTCTCAAAAAAGAGCGGCCAATCAGGAGAAGATAAGAGCCCGAATATCAGGCTCTTATTTTAAACCCTGCCACAACATTTTTTATATTTTTTGCCCGAACCGCAGGGGCATGGAGCATTTCTACCAATTTTTTCACTCTCGCGCTTGATTGGTACAGCAGGTTTTGCCTCCTCACCTGCAGCTCCCTTGTTCAGTCTCATTTCCTGTTCCTGACGCTGGCGTCTTTCTTCCTCCAGTCGTTCGACTTCATCATCGTGAACAACGCGAACGCGCATCAGATTAGTAATCGTCTGCAGTTTAACAGTCTCAATCATGTTCATGAACAGGTTGAATCCTTCCTTTTTATACTCATTTAAAGGATTTTTCTGCCCATACCCTCTCAGACCGATACCTTCCTTGAGATGATCCATTGAAAGCAGGTGCTCTTTCCAGTGATTGTCCACCATCTGCAATAAAATGATTCGTTCAATCTGGCGGTGAGTTTCGACACCATTGGCCTCTTCCTGGGCCGCAAGCGCTTTTTGGGAAACCTCAAGCAGCTTTTCTCTCAGACCATCTTTGGTGCAACTGTTTTGCTCTTCGCTTGTCCACTCAACCTTTCGATTGAAGATTTCAGCCACTCGTTCTTCGCATCGCTTCCAATCCCAGTCTTCAGGAGAACGGCGTTCATCCGACACTTCACCGACAATCCCGTCAATCAGATCTTCTGTCATATCCTGCAGGACACTGGGTAAATTATCCCCGGACAACACTTCACGTCGCTGGCGATAAATAATCTCTCTCTGATTATTCATTACATCGTCATATTCGAGCAGGTGTTTACGAATATCAAAATGATGCCCTTCCACCTTGCGCTGAGCATTCTCAATCGCACGGGTAATCATGGTATGTTCTATGGGCTCGTCTTCCTCCATTCCAAGCTTGTCCATGATCCCTGAAATTCGACCAGAACCAAATATCCTCAGTAGATCGTCCTCAAGCGACAGGAAAAACCTGGAAGTTCCGGGATCACCCTGTCTTCCCGAGCGGCCACGCAACTGGTTGTCAATTCTCCGGGACTCGTGGCGGGAGGTACCGAGTATATGAAGACCACCAACATCTGTTACCCCTTCTCCGAGTTTGATGTCTGTTCCTCTACCTGCCATATTGGTAGCGATAGTTACTTTTCCAAGACCACCTGCGTCGGCAATTATTTCGGCTTCACGTTCATGGTGTTTGGCATTTAATACTTCGTGTGCAACTTTATCTTTTTTCAGGAATCTAGATATTTTTTCAGATACATCAATTGAAATCGTACCCACAAGAACCGGCTGCCCAGCCTCATGTTTTTCTTTTATCTCATCGATGATGGCCTGATACTTCGCCTTCTCGTTCTTGTAGATGACGTCGGCATAATCCGTTCGTATCATTGGCATATGGGTAGGCATAACCACAACGTCGAGATTATAAATCTTCTTGAATTCCGGAGCTTCGGTATCCGCAGTACCGGTCATGCCAGCCAGTTTGTCATACATCCTGAAATAGTTCTGGAACGTAATGGAAGCAAGCGTCTGGTTTTCTCGTTCTATTTTTACTTTCTCCTTGGCCTCAAGCGCCTGGTGCAATCCGTCACTATAGCGCCTGCCTTCCATGGTCCGGCCGGTAAATTCATCAACGATTACGACCTGACCGTTTTTCACGATATAGTCCACATCGCGTTGAAAAATCATGTGCGCCTTCAAAGACTGGTTGAGATGATGCAGATATTCTATATTTGAAGGATCATAGAGATTATCAAGTTTGAGCAGCTGTTCTCCGAGCGCGATGCCATCTTCGTTCAGGGAAACCTGCTTTGATTTCTCGTCAACCAGATAATGAACATCTTTCTGGAATTTACCCATGATCTTGTCAACGTTCTTGTAAAGCTCAGTTGAGACATCGGCAGGACCGGAAATGATCAATGGTGTTCTGGCTTCATCGATAAGAATTGAGTCAACCTCATCTACAATGGCGTAATTGAAATCCCGCTGACAATAATCATCCAGTTCGAATTTCATGTTGTCGCGCAAATAATCAAAACCGAACTCATTGTTGGTGCCATACGTTACATCAGCCCCATACGCTTCACGTCGCTCCGGATCATCCATACCGTGAACAATACGCCCAACACTCAAACCAAGGGCTTGATAGAGCTGTCCCATCCAGTCGGCATCACGGCTGGCAAGATAGTCATTGACCGTTACCACATGGACTCCCCTGCCTCCCAGGCTGTTCAGGTATACAGCAAGCGTCGAGGTCAATGTTTTTCCTTCACCGGTTTTCATTTCAGCAATCATGCCCTTGTGTAAAACGATCCCACCAAGAAGCTGAACATCAAAATGCCGTTCACCAAGGGTTCTCATAGAAGCTTCCCTGATAACTGCAAATGATTCAGGCAGCAGCTCATCAAGTGGTTCCCCTTTCTCAACACGCTCTTTAAACTCTATTGTTTTGGCTGCCAGCGCATTATCATCGAGGTTCTGAACGGATGCTTCTAATTCATTGACCCGGTTCACCAATGGCTGAATTTCTTTCAAAAACCGTTCATTCTTACTGCCAAACACCTTGGTAAGGACTTTTCCAATCATGATTTCATCTATATATTAGGTGGAAGATTAAAGACATATAACGCTGCCCACAGTAAGCATGATAATGTGAATTTTCAACTGAGCTGTAAAAAATATCCAATGATTTGCGAGCCTCACCCAGGCAAGATAGGAGCCTCGTACATCAAGGCTTCCTCGTCACAATCAGGAAACATCGCACAGTTGATGCAGTCTGACCATATCTTATGGGGAAGTAGTTTTTTATCTGCGTAATGCTGAAGAAGCGAGTGAATGGACCTCACATCCTCTATTCGTGCTTTTCTAATCATGTTACAATATCGCTAAAACAGCACCTTGTAATCTTTTTATCTTGTGAAGCATCAAGGTTTAGTTTTTTTCTGAGCGTCAAGATGGATGACAGCTTCTTCATGTTTAACCGTGCCGGCATCGAACTCGGCAGTAAGCGGCTTTGATGGTCGAAGCAGGGACTGTCCCGCCCATACACCAAGCAAAAACATCCAGAGAAAAATACAGAAACAGACGATGGCAATACCACCAATACTACTGCGGGTCAATTCAAATTTTACTTTAACAGGACGTCGTTTCCTTACAGCCATAGTGCTACATTTTTTCAGGGGCGGAAAGCCCGACAATATTCAGACCATTGCTGAAAACAATCCTCAGCGCCTCAACGAGACAGAGGCGCGCCTGGGTCAAATCTTTATCCTCTGTAATTACCTTGTGCTTGTTATAATAGCTATGAAAATGCCCAGCAAGTTCCATCAGGTAGAAGATGACTCGATGCGGGGCAAGATCACGTGCTGCACCCTCAATCACTGCCGGAAATGTGGCCATTGATTTGAGCAGCGTTATTTCTTCACGTTCTATAAGCAATTCACTTTTTATCTGTTCAAATTTCACAATATCAACAGATTTTTCGACCGCTTGGCGGAGGATTGAGCAGAGTCTTGCGTGGCCATACTGAACATAATACACCGGATTTTCCTGACTTTCTTTGGTGGCTAAGTCGAGGTCGAACTCGAGTTGACTGTCTGGCTTGCGCATCATAAAGAAAAAACGTGCCACATCGCTACCAACCTCATCCAGTAATTCATCAACCGTGATAAAGGTAGCCTTGCGCGTCGACATCTTTACCTGTTTCCCATCACGCATCAGGGTAACAAACTGATGAAGGACAACGGTAACTTTTGAGGCATCATAGCCGAGCGCCGTGACTCCAGCCATAACATCTGGGACCGTAGCAATATGGTCAGACCCGAAAATATCGATAAGCCAGTCAAAATTACGCCTGAATTTTTCCCGGTGATAGGCTATATCCGGCAGCCGATAGGTCGGCTCCCCGGTGGACTTGATAATAACCCGGTCTTTTTCCTGACCAAACTCCGTGGTTTTAAACCAGGTTGCATCATCTTTTTCATAGACGAAGCCTTTCTCCTTTAATTCATTAACAACCGAATCTATATGACCATCATCATAAAGAGAACGTTCATTATAGTAATTATCAAAGACGATCCCCATCCTCTCGAGCGTTGAAGAGATAGTTTTAAATATCTCTTCCTCGGCTTTGCCGGTAAAAGGGTCTAGATCAGAGGTTTCAACAAGGCTGTCTCCAACTTCCTCAGCCAGTGACCTGGCGATATCAGTTATATAGTCACCCTGATACCCATCTTCAGGAAAATCTGAACTCACACCGCAGAGTTCAAGGTATCTGGCTTTTACCGATTCACCAAGGACACGCATCTGTCGACCGGCATTATTGTAATAATATTCCCTGTAGACATCATGCCCGGTTGCCTCGAGCAGTCTGGATATCGAATCACCGAGAATTGCCTGACGACCATGTCCAACCGACAGCGGACCTGTCGGGTTGGCACTGACAAACTCAACCATCACTTTTCTGCCTTTGCCGATATCGACTTTGCCAAACTGATCTGCGGAGCGCTCTATGACCCCGAGCATCTTTTGCCAACTGCTCTTTTGGATCGTTATATTGATAAAACCTGGTCCTGCAATATCGAGTTTTGAAATAAGCCCGTCTTCGCGTTCAAGCCTGGATACAAATTGTGCGGCGATATCGCGTGGATTGCGCTTTTCGATACCTGCCACGACCAGGGCAATGTTCGTTGAATAATCACCCTGGTTCTCATGCTTTGGGACCTCAACGGTATATTTACCCCGGGCGGTGTCCGACCAGAGCCCGTCACTGACACCCTGGTTAAAACAAGTATCTATTATGCTTTTTAGAACAGATCTAATCATAATCTTATATAAAAATTCTCTGGTTATTGTTTCCAAATGAACAGAAAAGCAGTCATCAGTTATTATACTATTCTTTCCGGTGAGCCCATTCTTTCCAGGCATGCCTGCTCGAAAACATCAGAGCCCAGCCGATGGCAACACAGAGGGGCCCGACAATAAGGTGAGGAAGAGAAAGGTTCCTCAAGAGGACTCCAAACGCCATCATTGCCAAGACAACCAGCCAGGTTTTCCAGGAGTATACGGCGCCAATGCAGGTATTATCTGAAAAATTCCTGATTCGATCGAGTCCGCTGCGTGCTGAACGATCCAGCATGAAATATGATTTCAGGGTTCCTGCCGCTACTCCAGGAATAATCAGCCAGAGCCCTCCAGCCTGACCGAGATAGCTGACACCACGATAGAGGAGCAGACCGCCGATTAACGTCCACAGCAATGCGGCACTGAATATATGGACCTTGCGAGCCACACCCGGTTTAAAATTCCTGATGGTTCGCACCATTGAAAACAATCCCGAATGACTCAAATAAATAAGCCCATCGCCCCTGTATGGGGGATGGGCTTAAACAGAAGCAATATACTGATCGAATTACATTTCGGTTACAGTAATAGCACCTTCCGGACAAACTTCTACACATGTCTCACAGCCGAGACACTCGTCAGCTTCTACTGGATCAGCTTTTCCGTCTACCATCTCGAAAACCTGTGCAGGACATGCTGCAACACATTCTTCGTCACCACTACATTTGTCTTTGTCAACTATTACTTCAAACATTATACACCTCCGTACGGGGAAATAAATAAGCTAAACATTACAAATATTTAGCCAGCCTAGTAAATAAACTCGAAAATCAATCATTTCGTGTAAATATCCAATAATGTACCACCATATTTTTGTCAAGTGAAAAAAGATGCCACATTGTTACAGTATTCTTTATTTTTCCCTTTTTAAAAACGGGGTACCACAAACGAGATTAAGCATACCAGATAATAAATTGCACGTATAATCTGTTCAGTCCGCGCGAAACTGATCAATCATTTATCCTCATTCGATTGCACTCATCTTTTTCAGTATTAGTATGTAGCCTCAATGACAATGTTCACAGGCAAGAGAATCTCACAAACATTTTCTGGAAGGTACTTATGTCAAAAAAGACAATACAAAATAAAAAACAGGGGTTACTTGAAAAACGAGAAAGAGCGATGGTCGAAGGAATCCTTGAAGGAAGTCCGGACGGCATTGCTGTTGTTGTCGTGAGGCTTGACTGTGGGTGCCGTAAGATGGCTGCGGTCAGTAAAGAAGGGGAACCCGCCTCTAAAATTATCATGTATCGAGACAATGCTGAAAGTGTCTGCAGTAAATGCAAGGACGACCAGGGCGCATTTATGCGTATACTCGAACAGTTTATTTTTTGGAAGGAACCGGAACCAACGCAGGATGAGAAGGATAAAATATCAGTTAAAGTAATGGGAACGACCCAGGCTTCCGTTCATTGATCCTGTCGTCCTCCGGCTTGACGAAATTCCCGGCATTTCTCAACCAGGGCTGAGGCCCATTGGGGTGTACCCTCTGCATGCACATGGGTATACAGCGCAAGAACATTCTTGTATGTTAAACCATCACGGCCATCCATAAAGCCTGTTCCACGTGTCATTCTAAAGGCCAGATCCACGGGAGACCCCTGCCATTCAATAATTGTTGAATAGCGAAACTCGTGCCCTTTTACGGTTAATCCAGGCGGATAAAACGGGTTTTCCTGTTCAACATTGAATACCGAATAGCCGTGTGCCTGGGGTTTGTTTGACATCCCATAACGAACAGGAAAGACATTGGTCAGCGGATATTCAATTTTATCGATCAGTATCGATGCGCCAAGGTAAATCAGTCCACCACACTCGGCATAAATTGGCAGCCCTGCTTCAGCCGCCTCACGGACGGAGTACCTGAAAGGTTCGTTGGCGGCAAGTTCGCGGGCACTTGTTTCAGGGAATCCACCCCCTATGTAGAGTCCGTCGATTTCTGGCAGAGACGTATCCCTGATCGCGTTAATTGCAACGAGTTCAGCACCACAGCGCTCAAGCGCTGAAAGATTTTCTGAATAGTAGAATTGAAATGCGGCATCCTGCATAATGCCAATTTTCACAGAACGTTCTTCTGGTTTTGACAGCAGGTCAATGGAAGTGGCAGTTTCTCCCGGGCTCATCTCCGACATCAAAGATTCAACCCTGGGAATATCAATATGCTCTCTCATTGTTGCTGCCAGAAAGTCAACAGCCCCTTCACTGCCGCTATATTCCTGATGTGGTATCATGCCGAGATGCCTCATCGGAAATATGTCTCTTTTCATGCGTGGTACAGAGCCGACAACCGGAATACCACAATAATACTCTACGGCTTCAGAAATAATCCTGCGCTGTCGATCGGTGGCCACATTATTTAATATGACACCGGTAATCGTGATCCGTTCGTCAAGATTCATGCAACCCAGCACCATTGCAGCAACCGTTCGCGTGGTCTTACTGCAATTTACGACCAACAAAACCGGCAATTTCAACATAAGCGACAACTCTGCCGTTGAATAACCGCCATGCGAGGTCACGCCATCATATAGCCCCCTGTTGCCTTCCACAAGGCTGATATCGGCTCCTCGTGAGCGCTGCGCAAACGAAGCGGTAATAAGATCTTCTGAGACAAGATACGGATCGAGATTGTAGCAATTTCTCCTGGCTGCACACTGGAGCCATCCGGCATCTATATAATCCGGGCCTTTTTTGAATGGCGCCACTATTTTTCCGGCCTGGCGCCAGAGTGCCACTAAGCCGACAGAAACAACACTTTTCCCTGAGCCTCCTGCAAGTCCTGCTATGACAATCCCTTTAGAATCTTTCATCTCAATGTTTTTCCTTTTCATAAAGAGACCACGACTGATGGTAAAGAGCATTCATCCGTTTTTCCAACAGGTTCCGGTGCAGCTCTATTTCATCGCCGCCAAGACCCGGGGGCACAGAATAAGGTTCTCCATAATAGAAATGAATATGTGAAAATGGTAACGGAATCACCGTTCGATCCCATGATCGAAAGGTCAAATACCGGGAGGAGGACCAGGCAAGCGGCAGGATAGGACAACCGGTACGGGAGGCCATGAGGATTGCCCCAGACTGTACAACAAGCGGTGGTCCCTGAGAACCGTCTGCCACAATTCCGATATTTTCACCCCGTTTAAGACAGTTTATCAGCTCTTTTAAGGCTCTCAATCCTTTCCTGTTTCTCGATCCCCGGACAGTAGTGAAATTGAGGTTTTCTGCAAGGGCTGCAATATAATCGCCATCCTCGCTGGCACTGACAAGAACCGCTGCCGAATCTGTTCTTAAATGATAAAATACATAGAAGAGCGAGTAATGCCAGAAGGCTGCAATAACAGCATTATTCCGCTCGTCAGCCATTCGTCTGAAGTCAGCGCCATGCACCGTAACCCTGCAGGTAGCAAACCATATCCTCAGCAGCCAGGCTGCACAAAACGATACAACCCGGACCAGAACGCGCTGAAAAATCCCCCTTTTCACCCGATCTCAATCTCCAGTTTTCTCAAAATCTTGATACGATCCCGCAACTGCGCAGCTTCTTCATAAGCCAGCTCACGGGCAGCATCGTGCATCTTTTTATCAAGCCTGCCTATCTCCTTGTGCAGCTCTTTAACCGAACCATAGAACGGCTGTTCTTCTGCTGCAAGCAGCGTTTCCTGACTCCCTTCTCCGGTATCATATCCCGCCTCTTTAAGATACTCGTGAATGGTATCCTTGACTTTAGAAATAATCGTTTGTGGTACAATGTCATGTTCCAGATTATGTTCCGTCTGCAGTGCCCGGCGACGCTCTGTTTCATCTATCGTTCTCTGCATGGATCCGGTCACCACATCAGCATACATGATCACCATACCGCCTGAATTGCGGGCAGCACGGCCACAGGTCTGGATCAGTGAACGTTCCGATCTCAGAAACCCCTCTTTGTCAGCATCCAGTATTGCAACCAGCGACACCTCCGGAATGTCAAGGCCTTCTCGTAACAGGTTAATACCAACAAGCACATTGAAGTCACCATTACGCAGGTCCCTGATCAACTCCACCCGTTCAAGGGTTTTGATATCAGAATGTAAATAGCGTACTTTGACACCGAGATTTTCATAATAATCGGTCAAATCCTCAGCCATTCGTTTTGTCAGGGTCGTGATCAGAACCGCTTCATTTTTATCTGTTCTGATTCGTATTTCATTGAGGAGATCATCCACCTGGGTCGTTGCCGGTCTCACTTCAATATGCGGGTCAATAAGCCCGGTCGGCCTGATAACCTGTTCAACAATCCTCCCTTCAACCTGGTCAAGTTCATAGGGGCCAGGAGTTGCAGAAACATAGACAACCTGATTGATTCTTTCACTGAACTCATCAAAACGTAGCGGACGGTTATCGAGTGCTGAAGGTAACCTGAAACCAAAATTCACCAGTGTTTCCTTGCGTGACCGATCTCCATTGTACATCCCGTTCAATTGTGGAATGCCAATATGACTCTCATCGATAAAGAGGAGGTAATCTTCCGGAAAATAATCAAGGAGATTGGGAGGGGGCACCCCTTCAGATTTCCCGGTAAGATGACGGCTGTAATTCTCTATGCCGTTACAATAGCCAAGCTCCTGCATCATTTCCAGATCAAACATCGTCCGCTGTTCAAGACGCTGGGCCTCTACAAGACGATTTTCCTTATGCAGAATCTCTAGACGCAGCCCCAGTTCTTCTTTTATGGTGCGAATTGCTATCTGCATCCGGTCCCTGGACGTTACAAAATGCGAACCGGGAAAGACCGTATACTCCTGGAGCCGTTCCAGGACAACACCGCGAAGCGGGTCGATGACGGTAATGGACTCAATGGTGTCGCCAAAATATTCAACCCGGATTGCCTTGTCTTCCTCGTGGACGGGAAAGATGTCGATAACATCACCTCTTACCCGGAATGTTGAGCGATGAAAAGAAATATCATTGCGCTCATACTGCATGAAAACAAGACGTCTCTGCACATCCTCGGGTGCATGGTCTTCTCCTGCCTTGAGGAACAGGTGCATGTTTTTATACTCATCTGGTGAGCCAAGTCCATAGATGCATGATACTGAAGCAACAATCAGCACATCCCGGCGTGTCAGAAGCGCCCGGGTTGCCGAGTGACGCATTTTATCGATTGCATCGTTAAT
Source organism: uncultured delta proteobacterium (assembly GCA_963776075.1). Classification (GTDB taxonomy): domain Bacteria; phylum Desulfobacterota; class Desulfobulbia; order Desulfobulbales; family Desulfocapsaceae; genus MADRE3. Next base: position 54,851 of record CAVZLG010000006.1, on the reverse strand, counting down.
CGAGGAATCTTTTTCGATATAGGTATCGGATTGGGGAATATATGCTTCAGGCTGGTAGTAATCGTAATAAGAAACAAAATATTCAACAGAGTTGTGCGGAAAGAGATCCTTGAACTCGGAATAGAGTTGTGCTGCCAGGGTTTTGTTCGGGGCTATCACCAGTGCCGGCCGTTGAACCTGTTCAATAACTGCCGCCATGGTAAACGTTTTGCCCGATCCGGTTACACCGAGAAGAATTTGACTTTTTATTTCAGAATCAACACCTTCTGACAATAATGAAATTGCACGCGGCTGATCACCGGACGGAGAGAACGGGCTCTCAAGCTTAAAGGGCTGATACTCTGACATCAGGCTACCTGTTCAAACTCTTTGGCCAATTCTTTCGCCTCCAGCATATGGCAAAGAGGATTGTCACGGTCATCAAGAGTAAAGCGTACCTTGTGTATCTCAAGCAATCGGGAAAGTTCCTGCCACTGCTCTTTGTTGCTGACCGGTTTTCCTTCGCGCGTCTGCCAGTTTCTTTTTTTCCAGCCGGCAAGCCACGACGCTGCACCATCACGGAGATACCCCGAGTGGGTGTGCACTTCTACGGGAATAGGTTTTGTAAGGCCTGAAAGACCTTCCACAACTGCTTTAATATAGAGTTGATTGGCGGTCATACCAGTCACTTTCTGTCCCATCACTTTAACATGATGATGCCAGCAAAGTATCACACACCAGGCACCGATCCCCGTTGAATGTTTGCACGTTACTCCGGTGTACAGGTGTATCGTATCGCTCGTATCAGTTGCCTGCTTTTTTATTACCGAAGGAGCAGAACCGGATCCTTTTTTCCGTGCCGCCACAGCCAATTCATCGGCACGCTCATTCCACTTATTTGAGGTATGGCCTCGCACCCACTTCCAGCTGACTTCATGTTTTTTGCTTTCAGCTAATAACGCTTTCCAGAGGTCGACATTTTTTACCGGCTTCTTATCTGAAGTGAGCCAATTTTTTTTCTGCCAGCTGTTAATCCATTGAGTAATACCATTCTTGACGTACTGGGAGTCGGTATAAAGTGTAATTCTATGCGGGCAGTCAAGTGCTGACAGTGCACTCACAACCGCGGTCAGTTCCATACGGTTATTGGTGGTCTCGCCACCGTATCCTGATGATTCTAACGGGGCCCGGTCATTATAGATGTGAACTGCTCCCCACCCTCCAGGGCCGGGGTTTGGGCTGCAGGCGCCATCCGTATAAATAGTTACATATGGCAAATTGTCATTCATCACTGTCATAAACCGCCACACCTTATAAATTGATGATACTGAGACAGAGAACGTGTTAACTTCACATTTCCACTAAAAGGTGGCTATCATACAGCTTTCGTAAACTATTTTCACCTGTCATGTTACCATTTAAAGTGCGGCAAAGAGAGATATCAATCAAGTGTTCAAACGATCATCAATGATCGAATGTTTCTTCTGCTGTGAAGGTGATCGTGCCATACCAGGCCTTCAGCTGCTCCTTTGTATCATCGGTATCACTGATTATGGTTATCGCCCTCACCTCTGCTGGCTCATCTCCAAAGGCAAGACGATAGTCATCAACGAGATTCCGGCGATACGATTGCCACATTCCAACCTTCTCATCGCCGCTGGCAACCACGATTACCATTATATCACTGGTATAGGGATTTACGATAACAGAACCTTCGGGCTCTAGCGATGACCAGGCGTAACAAAGTGAAGCTTCCGGTAAACCTCCTTTTGAAAAATCTCTGCCAAATGAAACCACCAGTCGCGCCGGAGAATCATCACCCTTTTTCTCACTTAATTTCGCTGAGTCAATAGTTGCAGAGACTTTCCAGCTCCAGGTGATAACAGGATATAACGCAGGGTCAATTTCAACCTCACGAGTCAACCCTGCAAAACTTGCCTGAGCAGTTGCCTGTATGACCTTTCCCCGCTCCTCATCAATAACCAGTCGATACTCTGTCTGCTCTGCAACTGACGAACCGGTCTTAATTTTCCAATCATTAATAAATGTCTCAGATGATACAGAAGAAAAACCGGTGACATCTATAAAATCAATGGCCTGGTGTTCTGCTGCAGGTGTCGTGGCTGTGGCGAGAACAAATAACAGGGCGGCTGATAAAAAAATGAACGACTCTTTTCCTGCTTTCATACCGCCTGCTAATTGTTTTTATCATTGAGGGACCAGTCATAATCGAGATATTTGATTTTGACGTTTTTTCCCAGCTGAGCTAACCTTTCGTGCATTTCGCCTTCAGTATGATCAAGAATGAACTGCCTGGGATCATCCTTAAAATCTTCTGCATACCATTTAAAAATGGAACTGATAAAGAGCGTTTCCCCCTCGAGGTAATTCATTCTTCTGTCAGCAAGAAAGGCTTTTGTGCTGGTTTCGAGTTGAGCATCGATTGACTCCCCTCTATATGGCTCTGAGATAAGTGGCGGGCAACTTCTGGATGCACAGTTTACCGCAAAGTGAATACGCGGTTCATTCCACTCTTTTCTGATAATGTCGTGCTCGATGTTATCGAGCGAATAGACATTACCCGCTACCTTCGCAAAAGAAATCTTCCATGGACTGGTGAACAGTGATCCGATCTTTTTTATCGATGAGGGCGGTTTTTTTTCATCGAAATTATCAAGGATCAGCTTTATCGTGTAGGCATTATAGGCATTAATATAGAAGGCCAGTTTCTCATCTTGGGACAAGGTCTCAGGATCCGTCAGATTGAGCGCGTCAAGGTATTGATCAAGCACCTTCTCATCCTTTTTAAAACCGTGATAATCAACCATCCCATCTGCGACATGGCTCTGCAGTAAACCCCTGTATTGCTGATTGATCTCTGTTTCTGCCGCTGCTGCAAAAGTGCTGCAGACTGAAAGCAGGAGCAGTACTATGAGTGTATAACTCGAAAATTTTCGGTTCATGTATCTCCTGTTGGACATTATCCCCTAAATTTAAACAACAATTTCAATATCTTTCTGACCTTACCCGAAAATAATTTTGGAGAGAGAACCGATCCGGTTACCCGCTTGTTTATTTCAGCGAATGTTGGATATGGGTGGATTGCACCCGCAATTGTTGAGAGCCGCAGCGTTCCATTCAGCGCAGCCACCCATTCAGCAAGAAGATCGCCGGCATGAGGACCGAGAATTTGAACCCCAAGCGGTTTATCTTTTTTGTCGAGCAGCAACTTGATTTTCCCGTCGGTGATTCCTTCTGTCTGAGCCCGGTCATTATCACTGAATAATTCTTCATGCAGCCCGTATTGTATACCTTCTGCTGCTGCTCGCTTTTCATTCATACCAATACTTGCCAGTTCTGGACTGGTATAGGTGCACCAGCACATCCAGCGGTAATTGACCTTTCTTGGCAGGTGCAATACCGCATTGGTCAACACCACCCCGCCTTCATATCCTGCAGCGTGAGTAAACTGGTAACCGCCATTCACGTCTCCTGCTGCATATATATGTTTGCGACTGGTACGCAGCCTATTGTCAACCTCTATTCCTGAAGGTATATATTTGACACCACAGCTCTCAAGATTTAACCCCGAAACATTTGCCGTTCGACCAAGGGCAACGAGCAGATGACTCCCTGAAACCGTCATTTCTTTTCCATCTTCGGATCGGAAGGTGACGGTTTTCCGACCACCTGTCTCTTCTACTGAAATAAAATTACAGCCGAGGTGAAAACAGACACCATCTTTTTCCATGGTTTTCATCACCATATCTGCAAGATCTGTATCTTCCTTGCTCAGAATCTGTTTGCTGCGCTGCAGAACAGTCACCTTGGATCCGAAACGCTGGAACGATTGTGCCATTTCCAGGGCAATTGCTCCGGCACCAAGTATAATAAGTGAATCAGGCAGCTCAGTTAACGAAAAAATGTTTTTGTTGGTCAGTATTTCTACCGATTCAAGCCCTGGTATCGGGGGTATGGCAGCAGAAGAGCCGGTGGCGATTACCCATTTCTCTGCAGTGACCTGTTTGCCATTCAAATCAACGCTATTTTCATCAGTAAATTGAGGACTGCCAAAACGGACATTAACACCGAGTCCGGAAAACCTCTCAACCGAATCGTGGTGCTGAATCTGGGAAATCACCTCTGCAATCCGTTCTGAAACCCTGGAGAAGTCAACAGGAGCGGCCGTTACCCGGGGGAGTCCGTAGTTTTCCGCTTGTCCAATCTGGTGATACATCCTGGCGCTTTTAATCAGCGTCTTACTTGGTACACAGCCAAAATGCAGGCAATCTCCGCCGAGAGCTTCTTCCTTTTCGACCAGTAAGGTCTTTGCACCTAACTGGGCTGCCCCTGAAGCAACGGTTAATCCAGCTGCGCCACCACCGATAATGCCAATATCATATTCGAAGCGAGCCATTTTAATCTCCCGGAGTAGATGAGACTCTTTTACGGCGATAGAGAGACATCACCTTTTTCACCGTAACGGGGAACAGTCCCAGCAGTGCAAAAGACGCCAACAGAGTCGGTGAAGCGATGCCTGCAATCGAATCAATTTTTGCGAGTTCTTTTCCGGCATTGACATAGACGATCGTTGCCGGCAACATGCCTATCTGGGATACCCAGAAATAGGTACGGATTGGCATCTTGGTGAGTCCCATAAGAAGATTAATCACAAAAAATGGAAATATTGGAATCAAGCGCAGAGAAAACAGGTAAAATGAGCCCTCCTTGTCAATACCCTCGTTAATTGCAGATAATTTCTCCCCAAATTTTGACTGCACCCAGTCTCGCAGGATAAAGCGAGAGGCAAGACAGGCACAGGTCGCCCCGATGGTTGATGCGACAGACACAACAATCGTCCCGGTGACGAGGCCGAAAAACCCTCCGCCGGCAAGAGTCATAACAGCTGCTCCCGGCAATGACAGTGCCGTTACCAGTATGTAAATAAGCATATAGACAGAAACCACCATGAAACGATTTGTCTGGTAAAGATTTTGAAAACGGGCCTGGGATTCCTTGATATAATCAAGCGTTAGAAACCGACTGAGATCAAAGTAAATAAACAGGGCGACAATAATGGCGAGCGTGAGAACAAGCCCTATTTTCACAAGCAGAGATCTGTTCATACAGGAACCGGAGATTTGTTTTTATCCATAAGCCGAGATACCTTCATTTATTAATCTTCCCACTCGATGCAGTCCTCAGGGCAGTTTTTTATCGCTTCGTCGACAAGTTCCTGATCGTAGGATTCGAGTTCGCAGACTTCAAGATAACCTGCTGCATCATTGAATTTAAAAATTTTCGGTGCAACTTCAATACAACCACCCACACTTGGTGCAGGCGCCAAGATCTATCGTCGGTCTTTTAATCGGTTTTACTAATCGATTTGACGCTATCTTATCTGATATCGATTGAGGAAATAATATTCCCATCTTTCATCACCGTGCTCATTCTCATCTTCTCTGGAATTCATGTTACGTGTCGCTTTCATACTAATGATTGTTATGTGAAAAGCAATCTTAGGGCTCGGTACACCAACAATTAACGAACTGTTCTTGAAATCATGGCAATGGTTAACTATTATGGTAAACTGGAAAGTTATTATTACATTTTGCAACATACGTTAACCTGTCACCATGGCAACATAAAGACTTGATACTAATACAAAAAATAGTAGTCACACTGGAGATAACATGAGCATAAATACACTAGCAGAAGGTATTCACTGGGTTGGAGCAGTCGATTGGCACGTTCGTGATTTTCATGGTTATTCGACAATGGAAGGAACGACATACAATGCATTTTTGATAATCGATGAGAAAATCACCCTGATCGATACCGTCAAACCATCCCATCGCCAAGACTTGATGCACAGGATTCGTGAGATCATTGATCCTGAAAAGATAGACTACATTGTCGTTAACCATGTTGAGCTCGATCATGCCGGCTGTCTTGCGGAAATGATGGAATTGGCAAAACCTGAAAAGCTCATCTGTTCACCAATGGGTAAAAATGCAATTATCTCACATTTTCACAAGGAAGACTGGCCATTTGAAGTGGTAAAGAGTGGTGATGAGATTTCACTTGGAAAACGCACCCTCTCATTCCTTGAAACAAGAATGCTGCACTGGCCGGACTCCATGTTCACGTACGCGAAAGAGGACGGCATTCTTTTTACCAGTGATGCATTTGGGCAGCATCTTGCCACAAGTGAACGATTTGATGATGAAGTGAGCCTTTCCCAGGTTATGGATCAAGCTTCAAAATATTATGCCAACATCCTGTACCTCTATTCCCCACTGATTAAAAAACTCCTGGCAAAAGTGGCAGAGTTAAACCTCGATATCAAGATGATTGCGCCTGATCATGGGATCATCTGGAGGAGTCATTTTGACAAGATATTCCAGGCCTATAGCGACTGGAGTAATTACAAAGGCGGGAAAAAGGCTCTGATCATATACGACACGATGTGGCATTCCACTGAAAAGATGGCCAAAGCGGTCGCCAACGGCATTGAAAAAGAAGGCGTATACGCAGACCTCATTGACCTTAAGGTCCACCATCGCAGTGATGTCATGACCAGGGTCTTAAGTGCACGTGCACTGGTACTTGGTTGCCCGACGCTTAATAACGGCCTGCTTCCCAGAATGGCTGGCTTTCTCATGTACATGCGGGGCCTGAAACCGCAAAATAAAATAGCGGCAGCGTTTGGATCATTCGGCTGGAGTGGTGAGTCTGTTAAATTGATGAACACGGCCATGGAGGAAATGAAGCTCAACGTCATTGATGCTGGACAACGGGTTAAATATGTTCCCACCCACGACAATCTCGAGGAGTGTGTTGAGATGGGTCGCCGTATCGGCAAGGCTGTTAAAGAAAGTATAGAACAGGACGGTTGATCTTCTCCCCTAATAGATAATACACTGCAATGATTTGTATGAAACTTCTTGCCCACCACTTAATCCTCGTCAGCGGCGAACACTACGAGGATTGCAGAGCAAAGATTGATAATTTTTTTGAGAAAACGACGCTGGTTCAGTATGACAAGATCTCCATTGACAATGAAGCTGTTGTCAATGGAGACAACGATCGTTTCCCCGAGCGCCTGAAAAACGGTTTAGAGCGTAACCAGGCGGTTCTGGCCAAATTTATCGATGAACTTAAAACGACTGGATTTGAAAAACGTTCAGACCTGCCTTCTGTAAAACAGGGCTATCCGAGCAAAGTGCTTCATATTATCGCTCACTTTCTAGACGGTTTCATTGGCATTGACACCGTTTTTTATAATTTGATTGATGACAGTCATTGGCTTTCCTCAAAAACAGAAGAGCAACTCACCAGCCACCCTGAAAAATTTTGGCTTGTTCCCCTGGACTGTTATTCGATGACACCCAGGGAAGCAGTATTGCTTCACATGTAACTTCACACTTATTGTTTATGTTACTGTAATGTCGTTTATTTAGGGTCTTGTAATGAATTGGAACACGCTTTTTAGTAAAGAACAGACAATTACCCCGGCAGAGGCGAAGCGCTTGATGGGCGCTGGGGGGGGTAACGAATATCAGTTGCTGGATGTCAGACAACCAAAAGAATACGAGCAGTCCCACATCCCCGGAGCGATCCTGATCCCCCTCTCCGATCTGATCGATAAGCTTTCTTTACTCGACAAGAGCAATCCGGTTATTGTCTACTGCCGCAGTGGTGTGCGATCCAAAGCCGGGTGCCAGATTCTTGTTCAGGCAGGATTCTCAGATTGCTTCAACATGTCAGGTGGTCTGCTGAAATGGAACGGAGCGGAGGCAATAGGCGATGAACAGTTTGGCCTTGAATATTTTGTAAATGGAGATTTCTCCTCTACATTTGCCATGGCATACCAGATGGAATTGAACCTGAAACAGTTTTATCTCCTTCTGTCAGAAGATTGCGGTAGTGACGCTGAAAAAGATATGCTCAACCAGATGGCCCTGTTCGAAGATGGTCATATGGCAAAATTGCAGAGCAGATATAAAAATCAGTACGATTCATCCGCACCGCTGGAAAATACCGCAGGGATTCTGGAGGGCGGAATAGATCCAGACGAGATGCGCTCAGCCCTGGCGGGTCAGCTTGGTTCTCAAGAGAACGTGCTGCAACTTGCAATGAAGCTGGAAGCCCAGGCACTCGATCTATACAGCCGACTGGCCAGGGAGCATAAAGGTGATGAGATTGTCCTGTTCTTCAACGAAATGGCTCATGAGGAGCAGGCACATCTCCAACGACTATCAAAACAACTTGACAAGATCCTGGAAAATTAACAGTTTAACCGCACTATTTGACGAATTGAGACAGTCTGCTCGTCAAGGAGACTTGTGATTTACCATACATATATCATCCGCTTGCTGACAAATTAAGATTTACGAATCTGGCCAGACAGATTATTATCGAATCCAATCTTAAAGACTATCTGCCACCTATTGAATAAAAGGAGAAACCATGCCAATTTTTATCTATCAGGCTGCTGAACTATACCGCTGGGTTACTGAAAAAGACGACTTTTTATTGCTTGATGTGAGAAATGCAACTGATTTCGGCAGGTTTAAAGTCGAGGGACCGTTTTCAATTCAGACGCTCAACGTTTCCTATTTTGATTTCATGGAAATTGAAGATGAATGCATCGCTCAATTACCAGCGAAAGAAACCAAAATCAGAATCGTCTGCGCAAAGGAGGGGTCTGCTAAATTTGTTGCTGAAATCTTAGAAAAACATGGTTTTACAGATGTTGGATACCTGGCCGGCGGCATCAAGTCATGGGGTAATCTGCTTATCCCGAAATTGCTTAACCCCGGCGGTTCATATGAACTTTACCAGTTCATCAGACCCGGGAAAGGGTCCTGCAGCTACGGGCTTATCTCAAATAACCAGATGATGGTCTTCGACCCGTCACGAAGTCACGATTATTACATACAATTCGCTGAAGAAAAGCAGTGCAAGATAATCGGCACGGTTGAGACACACCTGCAGGCAGATTATATCGCCGGTAGCCGGGTTATCTCTGAGCAGACCGGCGCCTTGTTTTATGCAAATGAGGGCGATTTTACCGGCGCCAAGCTAGATTATGTCTCCCTGCAGGATGGCCAGGAAATTGGCTTTGCAAACGGCGGACCTTCTGTCAAAGTACAGTTTGCTCCAGGACACACCCCCGGAAGTACCATGTATAATATTGATAACACCTATATCATCACCGGCGATATCATCTTCATCAAATCAATTGGCCGCCCGGATCTTGGTGGAAAAGTCGATGAATGGTCAGGGACACTCTTTGCTACAATCAAGAAGGTTGCCGAAATGGATGGAAGCCTTATCGTTCTGCCGGGTCATTTTATCGACTGGGACGAGGCAAACAGCGAAATGACATTTACAGAGTCACTCCAGAAAACCAGAGAATTAAACAAATCAATTTATGCAATTGATAATCCTGCAGATTTTCTAGCGTTTATCAAGGACAACATGCGTGAACAACCACCGGAATATGCTCAGATCAGGCTGGTCAATGCCAACCTGAAAGCGGTTGACGACGAAAATGCCGAAGTGCTCGATCTTGGCAAGAACGAATGTGCTGCCTCCGCCTATGCAGCGCAGCAGCAGGCCAGTTAAAGTTCAACTCCCATTGGCACGTAGCTGAGCACCCTGAAATGGGCCGGGAGTTTGAACTGAGTTTTCAAACTCCCGGCAGATTTCAGGGCGCGCAGGGTGCCCGAAGGGCCGAGTGACACGGGTGCCCTTTCTTTTGGTTCTTTTCACCGTCTCTGGTGTTTATGTGGAGCAACGTTATCAAACTTTTTTAACAGCCGATGATGGACTCAAAAAAATCAATAACATGTGAATGTGAAGCCAACACAATCGAGCTGACATTCCACCATTCGATGCCACCTGAACTGGTAAACAAGGTTTTTTGTCCACAATGTGAACAGAAAGGATACAAGAGCCCTAAATCATGGCCGATACCAGGTGACTGGCGTCTTCATTTCGACCTCGAAATTGCCAGGATGTTTGCGATGGCTAAGCTGAAGATCGATCCTCAACTGGTAAATCCCGGGTTTATTATAGATGGGGGATACGTTGATTAACAGACAAAGAATCAACAACGTTTGTCCTGTCAACAATCACCTCACTTTTTTCTGCTGCATACCACCAGTTTCCTCCACAGTTCCTTCTACGGTTTTTCGTTACCAGGAACAATGAGCCCGCAAGAGCTGACCGGTTATGAAAATGAGCCGGATGAATGCTTTACCCCCCTTCCGTCCCATCTTTATTGCCAATTTTTTGATCTGGAAATGGGCAATAAGCTTGACGACTGCCTCTATTACCAGCAGCTTCTGGAGAAGCATCGTTGTCAAACCGTACTTGAACTTGGCTGTGGTACCGGTCGAATTGTCGAATTTCTCAACAGCAAAGGGTATAAGGCATTCGGAATTGATAATTCCCATGAAATGTTGATCTATAAACGCGATCAACGAATGTCATCCGTTGCTGAAATGGATATGTGTCATCTTGGTTTCAACAACACTTTCGATGCGGTGATTATCCCCCATAACACGCTCAATCTTCTCAACGACGAGAAACGCATACGCCTATGCCTCAAAGAGATAAAGCGTGTCCTGGTGGAAAACGGCTTGCTTGTGGTCCAGTTGTATTCGCTGACAAAAGCGCTTGCAGACCAGGCCCATAAACGTTTATTCCAATTTACGCTGTTTGACATCGAGGATAATGGCAAACTGGTAAAAGAAAGCATCAAAACGTACGACCCGGAAACCGACCAGCTCATGATGGAAGAGCGCTATAAGGTTCGATTATTTGACAACCCGTCAATGAACAGAAGTTATAATCAATTTCTTCCCCTGAGCGTCTATTCACCCTCAAGATGGATCGAAATAATAAAAAAATCAGGGTTTAACATTTATTCGATACATTCAGGGCACAACAGCGAAGGCTTTAATTGCGGTCATGATTCCACGCTGCTGGTCTCAGCACATTCATCTTAATGTTCCAGTATCATTAACCTCTTTTTTTCTTTTTTTTATTTTATTTGGTCCGTTTGACTTAGGTCAAAGAAATAATTCCAGAAGTTGTTATCATTAGCTCAATCATTGACGCTCTACCTTAGTTTCAGGTAAGGGCTGCTCATCTCATTAATAACATCTTAAGGAGGCTTCTCCATGTTTTGTAACCAGTGTGAACAAACATCAAAAGGAACCGGCTGTACCGAGATCGGTGTCTGTGGAAAAAAAGAAAATGTCAGTGGTCTTCAGGACCTGCTGACTCATGCACTTCAAGGACTGTCAATCGTTGCCGTCGAGGCGCGAAAGGCCGGCATCACCGATGCCTCAGTTGATCGTTTTACCGCAGAGGCAACCTTTGCCTGCCTGACCAACGTTGATTTTGACCCTGCCCGTTTTGATACCTGGATCAGAAAAACAGTTCAGCTGCGAAATGATTTAAAAACAAAACTTGAAGCTGCCGGTGGCTCTGTAGCAAGCGATGCTGAAGCCCTAACCTTTGTTCCTGCTCCAGACCTCGCCGGTCTTGAAGCCCAGGGAATTGCTCTTAATTTTATTCCCTCCCTTGACGAAAACGAAGATCTCAGATCTCTGAAGCAAATTGCCCTCTACGGGGTAAGGGGTCTTGCGGCCTATACCGACCATGCGGCAATTCTTGGCCAGCATGACGACGGTGTAAATGCCTATATCCAGGAAGCCCTGGCCAGCCTGACCAGAAAAGATCTTGGCCTGGAGGAGCTTGTCGGAGTCGCTCTGAAGGTTGGCGAAGTTAACCTCAAAGCAATGGAACTTCTTGATGCCGGCAACACCGGTACTTATGGGCACCCGGTTCCAACGCCCGTCCCGCTCGGTACAAAAGCCGGAAAAGCAATCCTGGTCACCGGACATGATCTGAAAGATCTGGCAATGCTTCTCGAACAGACCAAGGATCGTGGGATTAATATCTACACCCATGGAGAGATGCTCCCCTGCCATTCGTACCCGGAACTGAAGAAGTATAGTCATTTCTATGGTCACTACGGTACCGCCTGGCAGAATCAGCAGAAAGAAATGGCTGTATTCCCCGGAGCGATTCTCTTTACCACGAACTGTATCCAGAAACCGCGTGACTCATACAAGGATAACGTCTTCACAACCGGCCTGGTCGGTTGGCCAGGTATTTCTCACATCGGTGATGACAAGGATTTCTCACCACTCATTGAACGTGCCCTCGCCCTGCCTGGGTTTGCCCAGGATGAGGACAAAGATGAAGTACTGACAGGTTTTGGTCGCAACGCTGTGCTTGGTGTAGCAGATAAAGTCATCGAAGGTGTAAAGGCTGGTGCCATCAAGCACTTCTTCCTGGTCGGAGGATGTGACGGTGCAAAGCCTGGACGAAACTATTATACCGACTTTGCCGAGCAGGTTCCGCAAGACTGCGTTATTCTGACGCTGGCCTGTGGTAAGTTCAGGTTCTTTGACAAGAAACTTGGAGATATAGGCGGTATTCCGCGTCTTCTCGATGTTGGTCAATGTAACGACGCATACTCCGCTATCCAGATTGCAGTCGCCCTTGCCGGCGCTTTTGAGTGTGGTGTTAACGATCTGCCACTGTCAATGATTCTCAGCTGGTATGAGCAGAAGGCTGTCGTTATTTTATTAACTCTGTTGAGCCTTGGGATTAAAGACATCCGTCTTGGACCCTCCCTTCCGGCATTCATTACCCCAAATGTATTAAATGTGCTGGTAGAGAACTTTGCCATCAAGCCGATTGCTGAAACGGCTCGTGAAGATATTGAGACAATCCTGGCATAGCAGATTGAATCACTTCCTCAAATAAACGTTTGAGGAAGTGATTTTTCATTTCAAGAGATTTTCTTACACCGGCTGAACCGTGATAATTGCGGTTCAGCCTTTTGTGATTATTATCTTTCTGAAAAATGAGCTCCCTGAAGAAATTTATTTAAAAAAAACAGCTGTTAGCGCTGAACCTTGATGAAAAACCATATTTTCAAGACGGTACCCGGTCTCTACCTTCCAACACTTTCCATACCAGAACTTGAAGCACTGCTTGAAAGCGCCCAACGCTTCAATATAAAGAATATGCGTTTTACGCCCACCAGTCAGATTGCCATCGCTGGTGTTGATGAATCAGACTTCCCTGAATTGATAAGCCACCTGCAACGATTCATGAAGAAAGGAGACGATAGTATGACAACGATACTATCATGTCAGGGGTGTGGAAATTGCAAATGTGGTATTGGTGATACCAATACCGTTGCTCAAAGGATCAAAGAATTAACATTTAATGGCCCGCTGCCTGCCAAATGTAAAATTGCAATCGCCGGCTGCTCCCGCTGCTGCACCATGCCGTTTGTTCGGGATATTGGCCTCATCCCCTCTCCTCATGGGTGGACGTTGATTTTTGGTGGAAACGGGGGTGGAAATCCACGAATCGGTGATATTGTTGCCGAAAAAGTCCAGGAGCATGAACTCGTAGAACTTGTCCACACGTGTCTGCGCGTCTACCGTAAACATGGCCACCCGAAACAGCGGACCAGCCGATTTATTGAAGCATTCGGCATAGAACGATTTAAAAAAGAACTATTTACAGAGCCTTTTGCAAAATGAAGATTTTCGTTCAATATCAAGGCATGCGATAAATTTTACCGGAGGCATATAAGTGATATTCCGAGGATAAAATTTTGAGCATAACGCTGAGGTTGAACGAAAGGAACGTTTTGCAAATGGCTCTACAGAATAATGTAACTCTTTGACCCAAGTCAAAGAACTTTCCTCCATATCTGATACATTCATACGAAACAACAGAAATTAAACAGGTGCTCGACCTTCGAATTCGAATGTATAGCAGGTGAGCAGTAAATTTTAACGGTAACGTTACAAGAGGTAAGATATGAAACAGGTCAGAAAGATAATTAAAATAGATGAAGAATTATGTGACGGTTGCGGACAATGTGTACCGGACTGTGCCGAAGGCTCACTTCAGGTTATTGATGGAAAAGCCAAACTGGTAGCAGACAATCTGTGTGACGGCCTTGGGGCATGTCTTGGAGCGTGCCCGACCGGTGCGCTGCAGATCATTGAACGAAAAGCAGACGATTTTGATGAAGAGGCGGTAGAAGCGTTTCTTGCTGCTCAGAAAAAAGAGCAGGAAAAGAAAGCAGCGAGCCAGACGATGGACTGCGGATGTGCTTCAACACAAATTCAGACACTCAAGCCTTTAACAGCCTGTCAGTCAGCAAACAAACCAGTAGGTGTTCCCGTTGCCCAGGCATCTGATTCTCAATTGAGCCACTGGCCGATACAGATCCGCCTTATCCCTCCGGGAGCCCCCTTTCTTCAGGGAGCTGAGGTGCTAATCTCAGCTGATTGCTGCAGTATTGCTGCGCCTGATTACCAAGCAAGATACCTTGCCGGAAAGGTCGTTATGATGGGATGCCCCAAATTTGATGACGCTGAATCATACATCGAACGATTTACCGAGATTATTAATACCTGCAACCTAAAATCAATTACCATTCTTATTATGGAAGTTCCCTGCTGTTCTGCAATGAATGTTATCGTTAGAAAAGCACTGGAGAAAGCGACGAACAGTGTACCGGTAGAGCAGATTACAATTTCTACCAGGGGACAGGAACTGGAACGGGTTAGCTGGTAAATTCTTTCTGACAAATCTGGGGAAGTCAGGTTCCTCCACTTTTATAAGAAAAGGCCCAACTTTAACAAAAGTTGGGCCTTTTTACTCAGTCGATCAGTTTTCCGGCAATTATCAGGTATCTCTGTTGCCTGGCCAGGATACCAAGACTCTTCCGTCAACTTCATTTATATCAGCACCAATGGAAACGAGAAGGTGAAAAAGTGGACGCCCAAAATAAAACAATTCCTCGCCCAAAGACAAATCAAAGTTCCTGACAACTTTCGTTCGATACTCGATTTCTTTATTAACCATCTCCTCCAGACCTTCAGGAAAATCGTCTTTACTCCTCTCCATCAAACCGATCATTTCAGGACAGGGAAATGCTGTATCATGCTCGATCACAAAAGGCCTTATCGGACTGTCTTCCTCGATGATATCAAGACGGCTAATGGTATCCTTTTCAATAAGCTCTTCAACATCTTCGGTATCCCAGCACTTGAGCGCCTTGCAGGCTTTCGGCCGTTTATCGTAAATGGTGCAGCCCTTTTCCTCCGGATCAAAAAAACAGCAGTTCCATTTACGTCCAACGCCGCTGATCTTCACCAGTTCTCTTTTGACCGGCTGAAGCCTGTTTGTTAACGGGTTGTGGGCAAGTTCACCTGCCCTGATGGTGATGAGCTGGGTAAGCGGCAAGCCGCCCTCTAAAACAAGATGAAGGTCTTCTGAATGAAGTGCCGGTCCACCACTTGTACAACAGGTTCCACAGCGCAGACATTCCTTCTGATCTTGTTTCATGTTAGTTCCTTTGTTCATTATATGCAGGCTTTGCACGAGGTGTATAGCTCTATGGACCCACTAGAAATCCATGATAAAACTATAAACACCCTCCTCTATATTGCTTGTAATATTGCATTCGGAATGATTGAAGATAGCCTGCATCCGATTATTATTCCGAAGGACCTCAGCGGTGAACCCGGTGATGCCATTTGCCTTGGCGATATTGACCAGATGTCTGAACACAAAGGTTCCGAGTCCCCTGTTCTGCCACTCATCTCTGACAACAAAGGCAACCTCTGCACGATTCGTGTGCTCATCGAGATAATAACGGCCAACGACGATGATTTCATCACCGTAAACCTCCGGCAAGGTTCCGATAATTGCCACATCCTTACGATGGTCAACGTAGACGAAATTCTGGATCTGCCGCTGCCCGAATCGCTCCTGATGACTCATAAAGCGATAGTAAATTGTCTCCTGGGATAAATCGTACAGCAGGTCCCTCATCCGTGGTTCATCTGTCGGGTGTATTGGCCTGAAATTTATCTCTGTGCCATCTTTGAGCAGATATTTTGTCTTCATGTAGCTCTGGGAGGCAACCACAAACTTGCCTTCCACGTCGGCAAATTCTTGCCGCACATATTTTGCATCAATTGCTTCCTTCAGTAACTGTGCCCGGTGATCAGGATGAGCGATCGAGATAAGGGCAAGCGTTCGATCCTGAACAGATTTACCATACAGGTAGGCGCTGCCATACTCGGTTACGACATAATGAACGGTACCGCGTGAAATAACCACACCGGAGCCCGGATTCAGACGAGATTTAATACGGGAGATACCATCTACTGTCGTCGACGGGATCACCACGATGGGTCTGCCGCCGCTTGACCTGGCAGCACCACGATTAAAATCCACCTGGCCCCCGATTCCGGAATAAAAATGTCCATTCTCGGAATCTGAGCTGACCTGTCCGGTTAAGTCTATCTCAAGGGCCATGTTGATCGTTACCATTTTGTTGTGTTGGCCGATCACATTGGCATCGTTGACATATTCGGTGGGGCGAAAAGAAAAAGTAGGATTGTCGTCTATATAGTCATAGAGTTTTCGACTTCCCATGGCAAAGCTGCCGATCACCTTACCGCGGTCTTTTGCTTTTTGGTTGCCGGTCACGACACCTGCCTCTATCAGATCCATAATCTCGTCTGAAATCAATTCTGTGTGAATACCCAGATCTTTTTTTTCTTTCAGGTATGAAGTAACAGCAAGAGGAATACAGCCAAACCACGGTATTCTGCCAACACCGAATTGAAGTGTCGCACCGTCTGGAACAAGCGCTGAGACCAGTTGGGCGATCTTGTCTGTCACCTCTGGGGTTTGAGCCGGACTCCGTTCCAGGAGCGCAACGTCAGCAGATACGAGAATATCAAGGTCGTAAACATCTATCAGGCTGTCACCGCGGGTCCATGGCATTTGCGGGTTAACCTGGGCGATAACGAGTGACGCATTCTCGGCAGCGCTTTTTACAATATCAACAGAAATACCGAGACTCATCTTGCCTCTTCGATCAGGCGGAGTAACCTGGATCAAGGCAACGTCAAGCGGCATCTGGCCCGATTTCAGCAAGGCGGGAATGTCAAACATCAGCATCGGCGTATAATCACCGCGCCCCTCCTGATACATCTGCCGCACGTTATCGCCGATAAAGAAAGAATTTACTTTGAAGACTTCGGCATAGGAGCTATCCGCATAGGGTGCATCCCCTTTGGTAAAAAACTCGAGGATCTCAACATCAGCAAGGTTTTTGCTGTTTTTTACCAGCGCCTCAACAAGCACCGTCGGTTCACCGCAACCGGTACCCAGAAAAACCCGATTACCCGGACCTGACTTTAGACAACGCCTTCTTCGGCGTCATGATCATATCCCGATATTTTTCCTGCCAGTCAGTATCATACTCTATCATCGCACGTCCTTCTGTACCACGTTATCGATCACGGTTTGGCCAACGTCATGTGAACATCTGCAACGACTGGATCGGTTCCGGCACTACCAACGATATAGGGATTAATATCAAGCTCGGTAATCTGGGGAAAGTCTGTTGTCAACTGACTGATTCTCTGCAATCCGACAGCGATAGCATTGAGGTCAGCTCCCTGGTGTCCTCTCTGGCCTTCAAGCATAGCGTATGACCTGGTAGATTTAAGCATCTGAACCGCTTCAGATTCAGTAATCGGAGCAAGATGAAAGGTTACATCCTTGAGGACCTCAACAAAAATACCACCAAGGCCGAACATCAACATTGGTCCAAACTGGGGATCACGGTTCATACCGAGAATAACCTCGAGACCTCGTGTTACCATTTGCTCAACATATATGCCGTCGATTTGTGCCTCAGGTGCTCGTTTTTTGATCTTCAACATCATAAGATCATAAGCATCTTCAAGTGCTTCACCATTGTTGAGATTGAGCTGGATACCGCCCATATCACTCTTGTGAAGGATATTGGGTGAAACTATTTTAAGTGCAACCGGGTAGCCGATACGCTCTGCAATTTCAATGGCCTCTTCAGCGTTGATCGCAAGTGCACCGACAGGAATCTTGAATCCATAGGCGTTGAGCACGTCCTTACCTTTCACCTCGCCGATAACCAGTCGACCTGTGCGCAGACGTCGGGTAATAATGCGCTCAACACGTCTCCGATTGACCCTGAAATGCGTTATCTGCCGAGGGGGTCGGTTTTTCCAGAGCCCATAGTTATACATGGCTCGCAATGCATCAACAGCCCGTTCCGGCGTATCATAATCGGGAAGCCCGGCCGAAGAGAGCTCCATTCTGCCGGGAAGAATATCGTCGCCGCCCATAAATGACGCGACGACAGGCTTTGAGCCATCGAGCGCTTGAGCGATAGCAAGCGCCGTGTCAGCCGGTCTCGTCATGGTTTGCGGTGTCATGATCAGCAAAATAGCATCGACTGTCGGATCACTCTGAGCAGTTTCAATAGCAGTGACATAGCGCTCAGGATCAGCATCTCCCAGGACATCGATCGGATTATTAACCGCCGCTTCCCGCGGCAATTTTTCCCGAAGGAACGTAACGGTGCGATTTTCCAGGATTGCCACCTGCATTCCTGCCTTCTCGACCGCATCAGCAGCCATGGTCCCCGGGCCACCGGCGTTGGTGATGATCAGGATTCGGTTTCCCTTTGGCAGCGGCTGCAGGGCAAGCGCTGTTGCATAATCAAAAAGGGCTTCGAAGGTATCTGCCCGTATAACACCTGAGCGTTTAAAGGCAGCACCATATGCGGTATCAACTCCCGCCAGGACACCGGTATGCGAAGCTGCCGCCTTCAGGCCGGTTGCTGTTGTTCCGGACTTGAGAATTACCACCGGCTTTGCCGAGGCTGCTTCTTCAGCTGCTTTTACAAATCCATCGCCGGCACTGATGTCTTCGAGATAGCCGATAATCACCTTGGTGTTCTCATCTTTAGCCAGCCAGGATAATAAATCGATCTCGTTAATATCCGCCTTGTTTCCGATGCTCACCATTTTAGAAACACCGAGATGTCGTGAACTGCAGATATCGAGCATCGCGGCGCATACTGCTCCGGACTGGGAAAAAATCGAGATTGGGCCCTTGTCAGGTTTTCGGCCAATAAACGAGCTGTTAAGGCCGACATCGGTATTGATGATTCCCATGCAGTTCGGGCCAAGGAGGCGAACTGCGCGTTTTCTGCAGATCTCGACCATCTTTTTCTCAAGATCCAGTCCCTCCTCCCCCAGCTCCCTGAACCCGGAGGAGATTACAACAATTCCCCTGACACCAGAATTTATACAGTCATTCACGGTCTTCAGGGCAACCTCATTGGGAACAACAATGATTGCCAGATCAACTTCCTTGCCGTATGACTGAAGGTCCGGATAACAGGGAATACCGAGCAGGGTATCGGCCTCAGGGTTTATCGCGACAATCTCACCCTGATAACCGGATGTAGAGATATTGACCATCACATCATGGCCAACTTTTCCTGGGGTACGAGAGGCACCGACGACTGCAATTGATCGAGGGGTAAAAAATACATCAAGACTCATCTCATCTCCTCAGGAGCTTGATCAGGACATCATTTTGAACTTATGGCTTCAACAGCGTGAAACCACTTTCCTGAAGCAACTTTTGAACATCGCTTACGATCAATGTATTAACCCTTAAATAGATACGATCAAACCCTGAAACCTCGCCGATATTGATCAAGCGAGTGCAGAGAATATCATTTTGTTCAAGGAGTGTAACAATTTTGCTCAGGCTCTTAGACTTACCATCATTTAATATCGCTATGAGCTCAGAACCCTTCTCTGCTGAGCCAAACAGCTTTTTATAGGCTGCGGTGAGGTCGCGCATCGAAAAGATTCCGATAACCTCATCCTCTTCTGTGACCACCGGCAATGCCCCGACTTTGTCACGCTCAAAAACCATCAGCGCATCATCAAGCGTGGAACTATCAGTCAGGCAGGAGCAATTCTGAGACATAATCTCGCTCACTAAGGTTTTCTCCACCTTCTTGAATTCTTTATCATGATCAGCATCACTGAGGACCGAGGAAGGATACGCTGACCTCAGATCGCGATCGGAGATCATGCCAAGTAACCTGTTGTCTTTATCGACGACAGGAAGATGTCTGAAATGATAATCGGTAAGTATCTGTCGGGCATCAGGAAGCGGCATGTCTGCAGAAATGGTTAACGGATTGGCAGTCATGTAGTCAGAGATAAACATAGCGATACCATCGCCGAATTGAATCGGTCCTGTTTATGGTTAATGTCTCAGGATGCAATGCTTTTTACCCAGCATCCTTCCATGATCCAGACACGCTCAACAAACAGAGCGGGTAGAGGTTGAAGAACATAAAAGTATACGGCTCATGATAACAATTCAAACCAATATAGGCCTTAGCCCTTCACAATACAAATAAATTATGTTGATAGTATTCTACTATATTTCTCTATGTCCACGATGTGCCCGGGCACGTAAACACTTGCAGGATTTGCTCGGAACTTCCTATGAGGCATCCGTTACTGAAATTAATCTCTTAAAACACCCTGCCAGGGCCCAGAGAAACAAAATCAGGATGGTGCCGGCAATCGAATACGGTGATGACCAGATCAGTGGTATCCTCCTGTCCCATAAATCTATCAAGCAATTCCTTGAAAGAAACAACCTCCTGCACAATTAAGCAGCTCCCTCACCAGAGTTCAAATGAGTGTAAAAATCAGAGCAGCCAATTTTTATTCCATTCCGGCTTGCTTCTTGCAAATCATATAAATAATTGTCAACCTTCAGTTATCAGGGGACACCATGGAAATAAGTTCAGCAACACTTGCCGCACGAGAAGCTGCTATCAATAAAGCCAACGTTGGCCGGGATATCCTCCAGAGAACACAGGAAGAAAAAGAAGAAGCAGTGAAGACCCAGCGAGAAGAAATACCCGCTGAAGTGAGGAAAGTCGAATCAGACAAGCAAGGTGGGATAGATTTTTACGCCTGACACGTAATACCTTTTCGTAACCGCAATTTCACAATTGTAATTGTTTTCGTAACTCCTCCCCTCCCTGCGATGTATCTGACGCAACATCCGAGGAATTTTATTTCGATTCAACCTCCTCTGGTTGAATCGTGCTGTTTTACCTTGCATTATATCCATAACCACCTGATAATAATAATATATGCATCTATAGAATTGTAAAATTCAACTCACGCTGATACCTCATGAAATATCTGATTACTATCGCCTGTTTTTTGGCAGTACTCTCCCTTGTAACAATCTTTATTATAGCGCCGTCGCCGTCCCCTGAAGAAAAAAGTGTGGTGGTGAAAGTGAACGATCGTAACATCACCAGCAGCATGCTCGAGAGTTCAGAAAAAAGCAGGCCATCCCACCATGAAAACCGTACCGAATTTCTCAACTCAGTTGTCATTGAGCAATTGCTCCTCCAGGAGGCTAAACGTCAAAAAATTGACCAGGAACCTGAGTTCCGCGAAGCAATTAAAGAGTATTACGAGCAGTCTCTGATAAAAATTATGCTTGATAGACAAAATCAAGTCAGTTGAAGACACGGTAACAGAGGAAGAAATTGACCTGTTTCTCAGCTACTACGGCAAAACGATCACATTCACCATTGCCCAGGGCACCGGCAATCAGGTGACGCCGGAGATTGATTGGGGCGTGAGTACGACAGAAACAGAACTTTTTGATGATCTGTCAACCACCATGCAGCCACTGCTTGTTGGCTTGCAGCCTGGTAATACAAGAGCTGTTTTTGATACCGGCAATGAATGGTTTGCGATCCGGGTTGATAATATAGCAGGCAAAACAAGCCCCGACACAGCCACGATTTCAAGGGAGATGGTACGATCAACGATCACGACCCACAAACGTGAACAGCAGCTTAACAGCTGGATAAACAAACTGGTATCCGATGCCAATATTTCTATAAATGAGGACAATAAATAATTATGGCTGCCCGATACAAGCGACACATAAAAAATTATTTTATCAAAAAGGATTACCAGGGTCGATTCGCGCTGGTCATCTTCGCAGCGGCGATTGTCAGCTGTCTTGCTTCTGCTGTCCTTGCTGGCCTTTTTCTCGGCCGATACAATGACCATCAGTTACAACAATAATGATCTCCAGTTCGGGCGAACACCATGGATGCTTTTTAAAAGTGCTGCTGCCGCAAACTGGCTGTTCCTTCTCATCGGCGGAACACTGATGGTTTTAGCTGCAATCGTCGGCACCCACCGTATTGCAGGACCTCTGTATCGGCTTGAGCGAAGCCTTACCAGTATGGCCGAAGGAGATTTGACAGATACGCTCAGTTTACGCGACAAGGATGAGGGCAAAGAGCTGGCAAAAAAAATTAACGATTTCAACATATCACTATCTTCAAAATTATCAGAAATAGATCGAAACGCAGAAGCCATCAACAACCTGCTCTCCCAATACGAGAACCTTGACACCGCTCATATCAGTCCCGAAGATGCTACCAGTATCTGTAAGGCCATCAGGAACCACAACAATAAACTCCGTTCACAGCTAGAATTTTTCACGCTCAGAAATGAATAGCCTGAAGTCCACCGGCCAGATAACCCCAGACGTTTTGGGTTTATCATCAGGCTCGCCATGCTGTTTTAAAAGGATGGTTACATTCCTTGTCACCCTTATCCTGCTGAACCTTCCCGCTCATTCGTCTGCCGGCAGCAGATATGCAACAATCAAGTATAGTGACCCGGCTTTATTAAAAGAGTTTAACGATAATCTCTATCTTGGCCGCAATTTATCCCGAATGCTGAAGAGAAAGAATCTCATTACCATCCAGGACGAGGTACAAGCCAAGGTTGATATTATCGTAGAAAAGGTAGAGGTCGTACTCGATATGTTTCCCGACAACCTTCGTTTCAATCTGGTTCTACTTCCAACGGCCCGGGATGTGTCGAAAATCTACAAAAAGAATTATGGCAAATCGGTAAACCATATTGCTTACTATTCTATTGCACAGAAAACAATCTACATTTCAGTAAACGACACCCGCCTCAAAGTCCTGGCCCACGAAATTGGCCACATGGTGGCCGACAGTTTTTTCAAAGTTCGCCCGCCCTATAAGGTCCATGAGTTAATGGCGCAGTTTGCCGAGAAACATGTAACCGATTAACCCCGATATTTCACGGGTTGAGACTATCTGCATGTTTAATATGTTCATGAAATATTTGGGTTAGGTTCCAAACTCTATATCAAGTTCAACTTTTTTAAGCTTTCTGCGGTAAGAATCGTTTTTCGGCTCAAGAATCGCAGCCTGCTCGTACTCTTCCTTTGCACGATACAAAATGCCTTCTTTGCGATAATAATCCCCAAGCCAGCTATGGAACAGTGCATTATCCGGGATTTTTTCTATTGCCTGCCTGATGACAGCAAGCGCCTTATCGTCTTGATTGTGGCGGCGATAAAAACTGATCAACTGGATGAACCATCTGGCCTCTATCTTCTTCTTCGGCTCGAAGAAACCCTAGTGCCTGAGAACGGAAATATTCCGATTCCTCAAGGTCGCCGACCTTTTCCATCAAATCACCATAACTCACCCAGGTATCCACCCTCCGAGGTAATACATCGATGATATCCTGTCGGGTAAATCGATGTGTTTCAAGAAGCGGAAGGGCCTGGAGACTCTGGGAAGGGTCTGTGCTCAATCTGTCCTGCAGCAATTCTTTTGCCTGGTCGCGCTGCCCGTTAACGAGCAACCATTCCGCCCAGCTGAATACCATTTTGTCCTTGTTAAGCGCGCGCCGATACCCCTCAGACATGAGTTCTGAAGCGCTTGCCTGCTGCTCAACTCGGCATCATCATGCCAAGGCGCTGCAGAAAGACACCTTCCATTGGTTGTTTTCTGGCCGCCTGCAGATAGTAATTGTATGCCTGCTCACGGCCATCGCGTACTACCGCAAGATTGCCGCGATAATAGAGATATCTCCCGTCAAACGGATCGTAAACGATCGCTTTATCAATAGAATCGGCAATTTTATCCTGGAGGCCTGGGTCAAGGTGAGATGCTGATATAATAGTTTTTCACCGCTGCATACCGCGCACCTGCCAACAAAACCCCAAACTGCACTGCGACCGTATTTATAAAAAAGACAATAGCAAGTACCAGTACTCCGCGATGTATCCACGTGCTGCTGGCAACTAAGCAATGATTCGGTTTCGTGATAATTGTAACGAGTATTGACGATTGCAACCATCAGGCCGCAGAGAAAGAAAAAATAGAGGCCGACAGCACCATTATGCAGATTAAAATCGACGACAATATGCATCAATGCTGCACAGATTCCGGTAAAAGCACCGACACCCAATAAAATAGCAAAGCGGTCTCGTCGTACTCTTATTTTCCTCCAGCCGTGCAGGAGAAGAGCCAGGCAGAACCAGGCAGCAAGCAGAAAACTGACAATTCCGCCGTCGGTGAGCATTTCAAGGTAATCATTGTGAGCGTGATCAATAATAAGATTAGTTGCAATGGTCTTATAGGAAGGATAAACGTCAACATAGGTCCCGAACCCAGCACCCAGCAGCGGGTAATCTTTGATCATGCCAAGGGTGTCACCCCAGAGCTGGATACGGGCATCCCTGATCCCGCCGTTTGGATTTATGGCATAGGAGAACTCATCAAAAATTGGCTGCCATCCTATCGAGGTTATAAACAGCAACACCAGGCAAAGAGCTATCCAGAACGAGGCACGACCAAATTTGCGGAGCCTGACACTGGCAAACACGGCAAATAGCAGACATGACAACAGAATGGTTATTATGCCTCCACGACAAAGAGAGATGAATACGGAGCTGCAAAGCAGAAGAAAAATGATCCCATAAAAGAAATAGAGGTTGCTCCCGGGACTGGTAAAAAAGGCTACAAATCGTTGCCGGAAGGAATATTCTTTTGACAGTAGACGGACGATAAAAAAGAAACAGTCCAAGGGCCAGTGGGCAGATCATCTCGATATAGGCAGAATACTGATTTATATTCACCCATGGCCCACCCGGATTACCACCTGGAGATGGCCGGAACCAGTATAACTTGCCGTCTGAGCTGAACTGCTGCACTATTGCAATAAAAGCAATGATTCCCGCCAGTATCACAATATAACCCAGAACTCTTCTTTATTTTTGTACCAGTCCTCAACAGCTGAATCGTTAACAATATAAAAAATCACGTACGAGCCAATGCGCAGGAACTCCTGGATTGTTGCCTTTTGATTTACAGAGACAGGCAACCACTCTTTTGCCCCCATCAGCTCATATACCGGTCGATAGGTCTCCCAGCTCATCGGGGAGATAAGTTTAACAACTCTACAGGGATGGGTACCACCTGCAGCAATATTAAAAGAAGAAGTGCAGATAATGGAAAAAGCCCCGGCACCCTGTAAAACTTCTCACCTGATAACCGCAACCCTATAAGACAAAAACAGAGCGAAAGTCCGGCAATAAGCTCCACTGTCATCAATGACCAGTGTTCAGAAGTACCAAAGGCAAGCGGGGAAAAGGCGAGTATAAAAAGCAGGAGTCTGTAGGAGGTTGTTACCATTCTGATATAGTCACAAAGCAACGAATCCACTTTGAGGCCCATTGTAAATATCCGGGTCCAAAGGGCTCGGCATTGGTAGCCCCTCAAAGGGGCTGTTGTTCAATTCCCATTGGCACGTAGCTGAGCACCTTGAAATTTGCCGTATAAGGAGTTTGAACTGTCTGAGCGTAGCGAGTTTTCAAACTCCCGGCAATTTCAGGGCGCGCAAGGTGCCCGAAGGGCCGAGTGACACGGGTGCCCTTTCTTTTGGTTCTTTTCTTTGGGCAAACAAAGAAAACGAACAGTAAAAATCTATTGCTGGTTGAGCCTTATTTCTCTGACCTGGCCCATAGGACCAGGTTTTAACTGATAGAATAAAGCCCAGGACCTGTTTGCGATCCTCGTTACTACTCTACTTATCATCGGTGGCATAGTAGGAGCTGTAGCCGTAATACGCCTTGTTGTCACTGCTTTTCATGCTGTTTAATATGAACCCGAGGATTGTGGCATCCACATCGGTAAGCTTTTTAATTCCACCATCTAACATATCAAAAGTGGTCTTTCCATACCTGACAACAACGATTGTTCCATCGACTATTTTACTCAGGGCCAGGCTGTCGGCAACACGCTGAATAGGAGGAGAGTCAAGCAATATAAAATCAAACTGATCTCTGAGCTCAGACAGTAATTGTTCCATTTTCGGTGCCCCCAGCAACTCAGCCGGGTTTGGGGGAATCGGGCCGGCAGGCATGATCGAGAGTGCTTCATTGGGAACCGCTGTTACTGGAATATCTTCACAGTTTCCTGTCAGGTAATTACTGAGACCATTATCATTGGAGAGATTGAACAGTGCGTGCCCTCTCGGCCTTCTCAGGTCACAATCCATTATAAGAACACTTTTTTCACCTTGAGCAAGAACCCGTGCCAGGTTGGCAGTCGTGGATGTCTTTCCTTCCTGGGGGCTCATGCTCGTCAATAAAATTACCTGGGGAGGTTTTTCAGCAGATGACAGCAATAGACTTGACCTGATGAGGCGATAACTCTCGGCAACCGGTGACAGTGGCTTCGTCAGGACATGAGTCTCTATTGGATCAGAGCTTTTGAGCCGTTCAATAGAGCCAAGTACCGATATACCATACCTCCGCTCCAGATCGACTTCGGACTTGGCGGTGTTATCGAGATATTCGATTAAAAACGCCATCCCTACCCCGCCAAACAATCCCAGGATGAGGCCAAGGAGCACACTGCGTTTCTTGTTCGGATAAGACGGCGCTTCGGGCATACTTGCTTTGCGGACCACCCAGATATTGACACTTTGCGACTGCTCGGTAACACTCTCTGTCTTAATACTTGTTTCAAGGGCATCATAGAGTACGCGATTGGAGTCAACATCACGTTTCAGAATCGAGTATTGAATGAATTTCTCATTTAAATTGAGCACCTCATTCTTGGTCTCATCCAGTAATTCCCTGATATTTTTTTCTTTTGAGGCTGCAAGCTCATAGGCGTTTTTGGTTGAGGCAATGATCCTGTTAATCTCAAACTCTTTTTCACTATTGAGCACATCAAGCTCATCATGAGCCTTGATCATGATCGGATGCTTTGGACCATATTTTTTCGAGAGTTCCTTGATGTTCTGATTTGCTTTATAGAGTCTCTCCCTGACAAGTTTCAAGACCTGGCTATCGGCAAAACCAGGTATATTCTCAAGGTTATCAAGATTCTCTCCAGCACCACTGATTTTGTCCATAAGCGTCTGCAGCTCTTTTCTTTCAGACTCAGCAACAGTGAGCTGTGAACTGAAATCGCTCAGCTTTTGGGGATAAATAGTCAGCTTGTTTTCAACGGTAACAAGATCATTGTCGCGCATATATTTCTGCAAAACACGCTCAGATCGCTCCAGTTTTTCCCGTTCCTGTGCAGCCTTCTGTGTCATCCACTGAAGAGAATAGCTCGATGTTGCCAGTTTGATTTCCAGCATCTCATCCATGTACGCTTTGACCACGGCATTGGTAACAAGCTGGGCCATTGCAGGGTTTTGATCCGTATAGCTGATGGATACTATTCTTGTATCCGTCAGCGGCTCAACAGACAGCCCGCCGCTTATCGTCCAGGCAATTATTTCCTCATCAGTGATTGATTCAACATCAATTGCTTCACCTACCGGGCTATCTGATGTGCTCTCAACCGTATCTGCACTTGAGAAAAATCTCAGGGTCTCTTTCAACCAGCTCTTAATGCTTGTTTTTGTTGATTGCCAGATACTTGTCTCTGCTTCATCCGAATCAAAAAAATAATGTCGATACTTGGTATTCAGTCCGAGTTGCTCAACGACTCTTGCCGCGACATTTACACTTCTGATTATCTCTGATTGAGTTGCTAAAAACTCAGGATCCTAGGAATAATAATAATCAGTATCGCAGACCGCGATTTCCCCGATTCCGCTCAATTAATACATCTGATGAAGCAGTGTAGAGCGGTATTGCGGTGAATGTTTTTACTACAGTGATAATACGGTAAAAAACAGGATGGTAATAATGAGAAATTTTCTCTTGAGCAGTACATGGAAATAATCACGTAAATGAATTTCCTGCTCATCAGTTTCATACAACTTTTGGGTCAAGTTGATCAGACATAGTTACAACCTGAGAATCATCAGGTTTAAACCCAGAAGGGAATTGACTTGTATTGAGAAATGAACGGATGACTATCTTTAAAAGAAACTTTCAGGGACAACGATAACATCGTTATTGAAAACGACTGTGGAATCAAGGTCCACATCTTTTAATATTGTTTTCTCATTGTTGACTATCCGTACTATCCGCACTTTTGATTCTGCTGCTTTTCCGGTAAAACCGTTCGCAAGTGCAATCAGTTTCAAAACGGTAGATCCATCCCCACAGGGATATGATCCCGGTTCCTCCACCTCTCCGGTAACATAACACATACCCGATTTGGAAATAACAACCGTATCACCATCAAGAATGGCGACGTTCTGGGTAAGATCACCGCCCTCCAGCAGGGAAACAAGATCAACAACAATCAGGGTATCCTTGCCATTTTCCTTTCTCTTAACAGTAGCAGTATCCCCGGCATCTTTTTCGATCCCGCCGGCCTTTGAAATAAGTTCAAGAAAACTGATCGGTCCGCTCAGTTCAATCAGCCCCGGTGATCTGACCCGGCCAAGCACGACAACTTTTTTACTCCTGAACTCCTTTACAAAAACATTGACCTGAGGATTAACAAGATATCCGTCAGCCAGTAATTGAGTAATTTTATCACTTACCTGCGATATACTCAAATTACTGACCTCAACCTGGCCAAGAAGCGGAAAAATAATGGTACCGTCGTCACCAACCCGCACCATGGTTTCCAGATCATCATTATCATAGACCGTGATATTGAGGACATCCCCGGGACCGACAAAATATTCAGCACCAGAAGAATAATCGGTGAAACAAAGCCCAATGATAAAGAATTAAAATATGTTGAGATACGCTTCATATCTTGTGACAAATCAATATCTTTATTAAGATAACGGAATTACAGGGAGAAGTTAAAATTCAAAATTACCGTATTGGTGGTGTAGTCAAACAGATCGTCGGTTGATTCCCGCTTATCAAAAAATAGGCGAGTTCCGTCATAAACCATTCCCGAAAATAATACTGCAAGGCAGGCCTGAAATAGTAACGATCATCATCTCGACTGGTATCTATTATTTGAGTATAATCAGCATTTTCATAGATAAAATCGATCGACCCATTCAACTTTTCGGTAATGTTCTGTCGATAGCCAAACAAGGCCCCAAGAACGACTTTATCAATGGCAACACCGCTGTCAGATTCTTCACTCTTTCGATACATATCCAGGCTGAACTGGGTTTTCTCTGTCCAGCGATAAATTGACTGCAGATCAAAAGCAAAGCCCCCCCAGTCATAGTTACCCGCGACAAAATCATTGTCATAATTTCTATCCTGATACCCAACCTTAAAAAGAAGAGAGAGCTTTTCAGTGGTATCCCAGGTTATACCGCCATACGCATAGTTCTGTTTATTGTCCTTCTCACCAGCAGTATCATAACTGACAAAGGTATAGCGATACTGGAGAAAAAATGACGTTTTCAGGCTATAGCGATAATACCCGTATAAATCGAAGGTGTTATCATCACGATCCAAGTGAATCATTTATCTCATCTTCGTAATCGAGCAGAAAATTCGAGTAATCGAACCTGAAGCGAACCTTCTCGGTTACATTGTAATCAGCAGTCCCCATGAATAGATTTGAAGTATATCGCCTCAAGTTTCTCCTGCTGGCGGAGCCAATTTCAAATCGATCCTGCCCATAGGTAAATCTATCGAGAACCTGCAGCGAAAGACCGCCACGCATATTGTACCGGTACAAACCTTCCAGCCGTGCGTCTGTATCATTTAAATCCGAATCTTCAGAATAGGCATTGAAGTCAAGTCCACCAAGTGCATAGGCCTGATAGCGATCTGTCCCCTCGTAATCTTTGATCTGGAGTTGCAGACCGCCAGGCGATGTATTGTGAGGTGCAATTGTTATGGGGATCTGTTTTGTGCGAGGAAGCGAGAACCAGATCCCTGGAGAAATCTTAGTAAGAAAGTTAGAGGTTGTATTTCTCTTCACATTATAAAGGTTATCGGTATACTCTCCGGAAAAGGTAATATAGGGATGTACGTAACCTCCTTTCATCCCAAACAAGTCTGAATCATCTGCTTCTGGTTCTCCTGGAAGCAGAGAAACGTCTCCACCAGCACTCTGCCCCATCGGCATGTCCTGAAGGGGTTGTTGTGCGCGGGATGAAACTGCTGGCCCCATAGCGGTCCATGTTATAAAAAACAATAGAATTGCCAGATTCCTGCCAGCCATTTCCATCTGTTGCTCCCTTAATTATCTCCACACTGTTATGCCTTATTTATCCTCGTAAAAAAAAAAAGTCAGTCCAGCACGAGCTGGACTGACTTATATATAATACAATTTCAACAACCTAGAAAGGTATATTATTGTCTACGGATTGGGTTGTGAAGGAGATGCTAAGAAATTTCCTGTGACAGAGACGCAGCACCAGCAAAACTGACAACTGAAGCAACCGGTGTGTAAGCCTGGGTATCGACAATCTGGTCACCACACTCTTCAACACTCTTCTTGTACCCGGCAACGATAATCAAATCTGACACATCATATTTTTGGCCGGCAGCCCGAATATCATCCCCGCGAATCCCCCCGCAGTACATGGCCTTGACAAGATTTTGAGGATTCAGTTCTTCAAACTGCAGCCCGTTTTCCATTATTGAGTCTGGTGCTGCACCAAGCTTCAGAGCCTCTACAACAGCCTCATCAATACCTGATTTCTCGAATATACTCTTGAAGTCATCCAACCACGTCGCAAATACGCAGGTCGCAGTAAATGCAACCAAGCTTACAGTGAAAATTAGTATTTTCTTCATCATCAAGCAACCTCTTGAGAACAGTATAATTTAAGTATCCACTAATACTATACCATTTACAGGCTGATATTAAAACATTTTTAACATCTAATATAATGGCTTTACGGGGACATAAATTAAATTAACGGTAACCTCAAGACCAGCAATGTCAACACCGACATTCCAACAGAAACTGCAATAACCTCAATCAATTGAATATATATGAAATTATTCTACTCTCTCACCCAAAACGTTTGTTGTATTTCACCACAAACGAAATAAAAATTGATTGCTGTTCATCACTGAGTTTTTTAAATCTGAAACCGTGATGAAAGGTGTTTTCCTGTTCCGAGACCCAGATGTGCTCGACCGGAAAAGGAATTGTATGAGTGCTGCCGCCAATTGGGAACGTTATCTCTACAACCACAAGATCCCTTAAATCCTGTAATTCTGGAATCAGTGCACTGCAGCCACTGTCTGACATATTGAGAAGTGTTCCACAATATCGCTCTTCATTGTTTTTATCCAGACAAACGATATCAAGTTTTGTCTGATACCTGACATCTTTTCTCACTTTTTTAAACAACCCAGTTCTAAACAGAAAGGGTACTTTCAATCCATTTTCAACTCTTCGAGTATTGTCTTTGACTTTCTGCCGCTGATATTTCAAACTGGCTCTCATTGTATAGACAATGAAAAAAGACGAAACAACATAAATTGTCAGATAAAAGAGATAGATTG
Source organism: uncultured delta proteobacterium (assembly GCA_963776075.1). GTDB lineage: Bacteria > Desulfobacterota > Desulfobulbia > Desulfobulbales > Desulfocapsaceae > MADRE3. Next base: position 23,138 of record CAVZLG010000006.1, on the reverse strand, counting down.
CAAAAAGCCCATAATCTGGGACATCAAATAAAGGATCAAGCAACGACAAACTACTTAAGAACAGAGATATAATCAGGATAACCTTGACGGCAGTCGCCCTGCTCATCCCAAAACGAATGAATATATGGTGAAGATGATACATATCAGCTTTAAACGGACTCTGTCCTCTTAACGCTCTTTTGGTCATCACAATGACTGTATCTGTTATCGGAACAGCGAGAATTAAAAGAGGACATACAGGACTCATAAGTGCATTTTCACCCTGAGTCATGATTATAGCCATGCACGCCAAAACAAAACCAAGACACAGGCTCCCCGCATCCCCCATAAAAACTGAGGCTGGAGGCCAGTTGTAACGCAGAAATCCCAGCACCGCTCCAGCAAACGCAAGATTGATAATCATCAAACCCATATCGCCCCCAAAGGAGGCATGAAGTGCGAATGTAAAAAACGCAATGAAAGAAACACCCCCGCCAACCCATCAAGACCATCAATGAGATTGAGAGAATTAATAACTCCCACAATACAAAAAAGTGTAACAAGCCAGACAACTACATCACTTCCGGCAAACGATACCTCGCCAAACGATAATAAATCCCCGAAAGAGACAAGAAGCACTTTACTAAAGTACATGGCAAGGACACCTGCACCAATCTGAGCAAGAAACTTCTGGCGATGGCCAAGTTCACGGAAATCATCCAGAAAACCAACAAGCAGTAAAACCGCTAACCCAAGGAAAACACCTCGATAACCAGTCAACGGAACCAGCAGCAGACAGCTGAACGTTGCAGAGATGACCATCCCTATTCCGCCCACAAGAGGTCTGGGAATTTCATGGACTTTACGTTGACCAGGATGATCAAGCAGTCCGATACTCTGTGCTATACTGGCGATTTTCGGAATAACAAAGAGAGAAGAAAAAAAGCCGACCAGAAATCCTAATAATATTCGTAATTCAGGAGATATCATTTATAGAAAGCCACAAACTCTGTTAATGAGTAAAATCAAATTATATTCAGTGGGGATGTATTCTTTTTATGCAATTCCTCTATTTTACATATTACTGTATCATAGTATCAAAAAAGGCATATACCTATCAAAGAAAACTCAGTGTTCCAAGTAATTTCAAATAAATAAACTTTTATATGAATAAGAATTACATAAAACAGATCAGTGCAATTCAACCTATCATATCAGAAACATCTGAGGGTAATAAATGGTTTGCCTGGTTTATTTCAGCCGATCAGGCAACTCAAAGAGATTTTTTACAATATCTTGTGGCCCAAGGGCTTGCAGGGCATTGGCACTTATTATTAAATGCATCCACCGAAGCACGCGGTAAGTGTCCGAGGTCCTTTCTTTTCTTGACCGATATATGTCTACCCAGCAGTCAACTTATTACAATCAAATAAGTGTTCTTGGAAAATTAAATCACCTTTTGGAGTGTGCTGATATTCCTTATGCTGTGATAAAAGGCGCACACATACGGGAAGTCTTGTATTCACCACCTGCATTAAGACCATGCGAAGATATTGACATACTTATTAATCCTAAAGACAAATATCGTGTTGCTGAGCTATTCTCAGCGCATCACTTCAAGGCCCAACCCGATATCAATAATATTTCTAATGACTTGGCATTCTCTCATGGAGAGGTTTCCGTTGATCTCCATTGGACATCTTGTACAACTGGGAGAACGAAGGAACCAATGACAACAGTTTTTTCTTTCAACTCGTACTGAACACAACGGATATTATAGCCTCAGTCCTGAATCAACATTGTTTATCATGCTCGTCCACCCGGTATTTAAAAAGTACCTAACCACACCGCATGCATATTTGAGTCGAATAGTAGACATCTATTATTGGGTAAGCCATCATTCAATAAATTGGCAAGATATTCTGAATCTATGTGAACTGACACATCTCAAAACTGCAGCGTGGATGACTGTACTATGAACTGCTTACAGGTATGAACATTTGTGATAAACTCATGAAAGAACTCAGGCCACATTGGTATAAATCAGAATATTTAAAATTCTGGATAGAAAATGATTTATCATCAAAATTCCTAAATTTAATTAATTCCTGAAACTCTTATTCACCTTACCTACTACAATTTTCTTAATACTATTACCTTTCTCAAAAAGCTTATATTCTCGAGAAAACAGGTAGCAAAAGATATGCAAGAATTTCAGATGATTATAGCAGAAAAGTTTAAAGATTCACCCATTGAGGTATTTTCCTGACTGGCTTTAGAAGGTCCATGGGTATGGTTTTAAATCATTTATTTGCCATGCTCGTCTATCTTGCCGATTGGCATTTATTCTGTTCTTGAATGCTTTGTTGGAAGCCCCACCAACTCTCATTTTAACTAGGACTTTAGGAATATACACTACTTTTAGCTGTGCTGTCCAGGAGTCTCAACATTAATTCGTAGTCCGCAGCTGTTCCAATATTTTCTTACATTAAATGTGCCAAATTGTTCATAGATGTTTTTCCGAACAAAAATGTGGGGTGGTGGGAGACATTTTGACCCCCAATAGAAATTCGAGTTAAAGGTTCCAGACTTCCAGTGTCTTGCACAATTTTTGTTGAATTTGTCTGCTAACATATTGTAAATCTGCATAACAAGCGTCTATTGATTGATCATTAAACGCCTTTAGGACTTCAGTTAGAACCTTTGAGTGAGAATAGAAATCATCAGCATTCAGAACACCAACAATCTCACCATCAGCTAATGCAATACCTTTGTTCATGGCATCATAAATACCATTATCCGGCTCTGAAACTAGAATGTCTCCATTATTCAACGATGCATTGATAATTTCAAGTGTCTGATCTTGGATCCACCATCTATATAGATGTGTTGACATATTTCCTTTTGTTCCTTAGCACTTGTTATCGAGTCTGAGAGATATCTCCCTGCATTTAGAGATACAGTAATGATAGAAATATCAGCCACTCTTTCTTGATTCATGAAAAGCTCGATGTTTTTGTGGAATGCATGGGTTTCCTCCACAAATAGTATAGGGAGGAACAAGACCGTTAACAACACTCCCAATCTGTTAGCAAAACAGCACATTCACCAACTACAGTACCGGGTGAAAGTCTGCAAAATGCTCCTATCCAAACTCCGTTTCCGATATCTATCGATTTAACAACCAGCCCAAAATGAGAGTCGGACCAATCATGGTTTCCGGTACACAAGTAACTTCCTTGAGATATACAGACATTTTCACCTATTTTTATTTCTGCAAGGTTATCGAGCCAAACCCCCTCACCTATCCATGAGTTTTTTCCAATCTGCAGTTTCCAAGGAAATTTAACAGAAACCCTAGGTTTGATAAGAATATTGCTACCGATTTTTGCTCCAAACAATCGTAGAAGTAAAACTTTCAAACCAGAAAACGGTAAAAAGGGTTATAAACAACAAAATAATTAAGGAAATGCCATACAATACACACAGGTTTACTTTTCCCCGGATAGAACCAACTATTATCAAATTTTTTTAAAATCTTGCATAATTAACAGCCCATTGGCTTATTAACTGTCCAAAATATTTAGGCTAAAGGAACTTATTGATTTGTGATTATTCAAAGCGGATACATTCTGGAGGTTTTGTGCCTCTTACCATCCAGTTATAAACAAGCAACATTTCTTTTGCTATCTTCGACCAGAATAATTCTTTTTTTACTAAATCGTATCCAATAGCACCCATTGCCACACGATCTTCCGATGTCAATGTCATGAGGGCTTCAAGTCCTCTAACAATGCTTTGAGTCTCTGGCATTATTTTAAGCGCTGCACCATTGGAATATCCAATTGGTAAGTTACATTGAGGGGTCATTAATACTGGGTAGTCTTGGCTACCAAGCTTCAAGTATTACCATTGGCAACCCTTCACTGTAGGATGGAAGGACAAAGGCATCTGCATTTTCATAACATGCATGTTTGCAAACATCATATTGTGGTCCTAGAAATATTATATCGTGAGTGTTATTTATTGCCTTAACTTGCTTTTTGATTTCTGTCTCATATCCCACTTGGCGCAGCCAGCTATCACCAGAAGCCAGTTTTTCTTCTAACGGCGATACATTGAGACCAAGCATCAACCAAGGCTGTTAAACCTTTCGATGAATCGACCAAGATACAAAAGAACTTTTTTTTGCTTTAATTTTTCTCTTCCAAACAGGTCTAAAGCCTTTTTTCTCAGGAAGTAGATACCCCATTTGGTATGATACATATTGGTTTTTCAATTCCGTTAGATCTGATAGATTCATATTCTGATTCACACAAGGCATGAACACAACAAGATCTTAAGATATTTTTCCTCTCAAACAGTGTTAGGGCAATTTTTTTTTCACTCTGGAATTATTCAGAGCCCATTCATCAAGCATACCACGAGGAGAGACGATTGTTTTTACACTTTCTTTTGCAGACAAGCGCTAACAATGCTCGGATACATCCACAGGCCGTGTTGATGTAAGGATACGGTTTTCCCTTTCGAATAGAGCCTATAAGATCACGGGAATAACCAAATTTTTTGAAGCCACTTATCTTAAATACATGAGGCTTAATTGGCGACCAAGATTTCTGGTCAATCTCAGAGTATTCATCAGCGACCGAATACACCTCCGTATTAATGTGCTTTTTGTGGATCTCAATCGCTAACTGTCTAACACTTTCATAAAATCCGCCAGCCAACCGAGAAACTGAAGGTGTCAGGATAGAGACTCTCATAGTGTTTCATACGAGTTATTGTATCGATGATTCACAAGTCTTTTTCTTTCTGTTAGAAATTTTCTAGAAAGAAGAAATACCGAAAACACAAAAATAATAATCTGTAGCCAAGGCTTAAAAAACCAATGCGGTAGAATGAGTAATGGCATGCAGAGCTGGTGCTTCATAAGAACAATTGTTAGCAACTGACATATAAAATTACCATTGAGACCCGCTTGATAAAATTTACTCATCAAAAATGAAATGAGAAAAAAAATAAAGCCCCAAAATACCAGAATGAGGCAAAGGAAGAAGAAATTCCCGTAATTGTCGTACCCTGATGGCGTCTATACTTAAAAGAGTCAAACATTTTCCTATCATAGCCGTTAGTTAGCATCAAAGATTTCTTAAACCGAGAACCAAATATTTGTGCAGGTATATAGTTAAATACCTGATCATCCCATAAAGACATCCCAAAATCAAATTGAGACCGTCTATCGCTACTCTCAATTAGATACGCAGCATTTTTAAGTTCGTTAAATCGATCGTCTCTAAGCCCTATTACATTCCCGACAAAATCTATGTTGGCAACATCACGCCATCGGGGATTTTCTTTGTAAACAACCAGTTGCCTGTATTCACCAATACTATTCACAATCAATGCCCCAGCAACAGCTAACCCTATAAAAGCTAATCGGGAAGGTAACCAACGCTTCTGTAAACCACAATGTTAACACAATGATTACAAGAAGTTCTGCCATAGCCGCCCTTCTACCCAAAAACACAATTCTATGCACAATATATCAAAGATAACAACGCCCAGTGCCCATATTGATGGTTTACGCAAGTATAGCAACATCGCGATTACAAATCCAAAAGTCATTGCCTTTGACAGAAAAACGTAAATAGTAATTGGGCCAGACCAGGCACCCCCCATTATCTTTGTAGTTTCTTCTGCGAGTTGCCCTACTTTTAGAAAAAAGTAAAACCCAAACAATGACAGACAGGTGCTGCCAATCAACAATCTATGATTGTTGAACCTCCAGCAAAACAAATTGAGTGGTTTGTTGTTGCTATAATCTCCCAAGACAACTGATAAAAGGCAGAGAGTTGTCATAAATAACAACTTCTCAAGGGATCCGTGAGGAATCACGTGATTATTTACTGCCAAACCGATTAATTGAGGCAACACCCAACCGACAAATACCATTAATGCTAGAAACGGATATTGTATGATTTTAGAATTATCTTTAATTTGTAGCAGAAATAACCCTATACAAAGAATTATGAATAAAAGGAGCAACCAATAAGTCATTGAACCGTTTCTTTTGGCGATTTATGTAATCTTATTATTGTCTTTAAGATAAATTCATTCGACCATTTCCTTTTCACCTGATTTCGCTGGAATACGACTGATAGGGCTCTAATCATATTCCTGGCAAATCGATCTGGTCCCATTTACTGATGAGTTCTTCACTCATCTTCCCCATCTCCTCCTGTCTTTCCTTTGTTTTCGAGATAAGATTCATTTTCCTTGCCATTTCCGATGCATCATAAGGGTTAAACACATAACCGTTTACTCCGTTCTGCACCAAATCAACTGCACATCCACAATTACTAGATACTAAGACTGGCAGCCCAGCTGCCATTGCTTCATTAACGACTAAACCCCATTGCTCACTAATACTGGCTAATACAAAAATATCTGGCAGCAGCATAATACCCCGGCAAATTATTGTATTGTACAAATCCTGGGAAAACAACATTATCAATTATTCCCAGTTGAATACTGTAAGAAATCAATTTTTTCTTTCAGTTCACCATCACCTAGGATGATAAATTTTCCAGATTCATGATATTTTTTGCTATCCTCTTGTAGAAGATATAGCTTGAATGCATCTAATAAACGAAATAGATTTTTCTTGTGAATAAACCTGCAACAGGTAAGGAAGATATTCCCTGTTTGTCTCTCAAGGCTGAACCCGAGTTGTATCCCTTTCGCAATAGTGGCTTGAGATTTTGCAAAGTGTGAATTATCAACAACATCATAGCCATTAAATATTGTTCCAGGCGAAGCACCAAGAAGCTCCACATATTCCGCCTGAGGCTTTCCTCCAACCAAAAATGAAGAAGCCATTCTTATCAGTAATGATTTGACCTTTTCTTTATACCATTTGCGAGATGTATCATGAAGAGTACTATCCGACATCATAATAACGGGAATACTATTCCTGTTGCACCAGGACATCATTGCAAGTGATTCCTTACTAGACCAGCCACTCACAGCAATCGCATCAGGAAGGTACCCCTTGAGGCATGTATCGATTTCAGCCATGGTTGTCTTAGCACATACCTTTTCAAGCTCGTTATCATCGCTGAATAAAGTCTTTATATTCAACCCGTGGGAGTCGGCGATTACATCCCAAGCATAGGTACTGTCTAGCCCTACGGCTTGTATAACCAACAATTCTGATACCTTGTCTAACGCTCTAAGACGAGCAAAATGGTAAGGGCCAAGTCGATGAAACACTACAACTATCTTATTAGCATTGCCCGCACCATAAGTGTTCAGCATTGGTTAATGTTACCTTATCAAAGATTTTTAAATGATTTTACCAGGCGCTGCTGCCACTGTGTATTTGAATAAAACCCTCTTTGTCGAATACAGTTTTGAGAACACTTATCTCGGAACTCTCTGTCACTTACAAGTTCTTTTATAGCATACACAAGGGCACCCACGTCTCTTGGTGCAACGACAAAACCTTCCCGTTCATTTTGAACAGTGCTTCCGCACTCTTTCGTTACAACTACCGGGCAACCAGCACAAATTGCTTCAGCAACAACTCCGGCAAATCCCTCCGAAAGTGATGGTAGAACAAACACATCAGCCATCAAATATTCCTGCATAAGTTCCTCAGAGGTCAACTTGCCAAAGGAAATTCAAACTCCTGAACCATTGGTGATCCAAAATATCATTGGGCATTTCGCCCACAACTCTGGCATCAAAATCGTCCAACTTATACTTTAGGCTATCTGCCGCTTGAGCAAAATAATAAAGCCCCTTGCGAACAATATCATTCCCAACAAACAAGACTCGGCCCTTCGTTGGCTCATTAACCTTGCCAGAAAAATCAATGGAACACCCATAAGGAACGACGTCAATTATTGCTGAACACATTGGAGTAAGTTCTCTAACTCCATCACTCACATAATTTGATGGGCACAAGAGTAGGTCTGCCAATTCAGACGTTTCTTTCCATAATTGTTCCTCCATTGACAGTTCGGCCTGATTTATAGCCGATCCTTGCGTGAAACGGGAGATTTGTCAATTCTTCACTCACAACCCTTTGAACCATTGGATTTACGAAAACATCAACAATAATTTTCAGGTCATTTTCTTTTGCCCATCTGATAAATTCAAGGTTCTCATGAAACATGCTGTAGACAGCAGTTGCATCTGCAAGACCCCATTTTTTCATACGAGCAGAAAGAACATCATGCCTGCGCTTATATAATTGTACCCCAGTTAAAACTTCTCCTTTTATTTTTCTTATCAATTCATCCAGCAATACCACGTCCGATGAGAATACTTTTTGTGCAGGAATACCTATGACTTTTCTGTTTATGAGGCTTTCCGGTTTTCCATAGGCAAAATAACGGCCCCAAGAAGCTAACTTACCGATTGTACTCTGCGAGGACGAGTCAGTATATAGTGCTGCAAGCATACCGGCCTGCTCAAATATACGCGGTACAGTGTACCTTCGCCTTGCCCCGTGCTGACACACTAATACTTGAGGTTTAATCATTTTAGTCAACAAGCTTATCATTTAGTGGGTTTAGAGCATCGGTGCTGCTTCCATAAACCAGATTTTGTTTGGATCTTCGCAGAGAGAGTAATGTTCAATGTATGAAATTTTCTTAGTTTCATAAAAATCAAGTTGTCTTTTCGTTTTGTTTAAATAATACGTGCTTTAAATGATAATAAATAAAGATAACATCTTCAAATCTAGGTACTATTTGCTTGATGCTGACATTATCGAAATTTAAACAGATTACCCTTAAAAAAATGGCCAGGACGACCCAATTAGCTACGACGAAGCCTATTACCACTCCCATGACTCCCAGAGAAGTGGCCGTAACTCCGCCAACAATTGCTAAGGTTATTCCACCTGCACTCCTCGCTATAATCCCAGCAAGAGGCAAACCATGCCCTCGCAATGCCTGTTCTATTATATTTGAAAGTCCTGCAGCCACTATCCCGACCAAAAGAATCACGGCAAATGGTATCGCACTCGCGAAATCACTCCCATATATAATCGGAATCAGTACATGGAATAATGGAGCAAAAAAGATCGCCAAAAGAAATAATGTGAACCCTGCCATGCCTGAGCATTCTGGCAATGTAAAGAATCCATTCTCTTTGTCAAGCTGCGTTGCTTCAGATAAGGATATCAAACCAAGTGAGGAAGACAGACTACTTATTATACTTGATGAAGATCTTGCCACAACATAGACACCAAGTTGACGTGGATTTAGAATCCAAAGCAATAGAATCTGGTCAACATACTGGTGGTAAAGGGTGAACACTGTCGTCAGTTGATAAAGCACCCCTTCTCGAAACAGATTTCTGAGTGGCACGAATTGACTGGTTTTTCCTAAAGTATGCCATTTGGCCCCCAAGCGACAGATCAATACAGCTCCGTTTCCAACGAGGAGCGCCAAAATTCCTCCCATCAACCTGTCTTCAGCAAAAAACCACACATAAATTATCCCCGAAAAGAATACCGGGTAGATAATAGTCCAAAAATTGAGCAATCTAAAATTTCCCACACCCTGGTCAATAGCCAAAAGATTCAGCGCCAGTTGATTCAGAGGTATGAATAGTAGAAAAACAGATATATAAGGAATAAGATTACGGTCTTCTTCAGGAATTAGATAAGGAACAAAAAAGTAACAAACCAAAATAGTTATAATCCCTGTTAGAAAAGAGACGGCTATAGCGCTCCTGATAAAAGGCCAGGGTCTTCACCGGCGCCTGCCCTTCTAGCCAAAGCCATGTTAACCCCCATCAATCCGAGAGCGGCAAAAATAGATGGCCACAGCAGTATGGCTGCAAACTGACCTCTGCCTTCTGGACCGAGCATCCGTGCCAAAACCATTCCTTGTAAAACAGTACAACCCTGAATAAAGACCAAGGTAAAATATGTCCCCAGATATACCCGCGATCCAAAGCGAGAGGTCTTTGTTGTATTATTATCAATCAATAGTCATACCAGTTGCCGTGAAGTGTTTGATAAATCATCCCAGGCGATTAATTCCTACATGCTGCTATTTTTTGATAATATGGTGTCAAGAATCATCTCTGCTAGGATTTGCTGTCCCATTACATTTATATGAATATTATCCCGATAAGGGTCTACATCTATTTTTAGTGAGTCTTGGAAAAAAGGCTTCAGTGATATCACTTTAATATTTAATTCATCACACAATTGCTTGATGGATAAATACCCCGGTAGATCGTCCGCAGTTTCAATTTCTTGTTTCTCAGGATGTTGTAACACAAACATTTTTTGGGTCTGCTTTGAAGCAAGTTCAAGAAAATTTCTCAGATCCAAGAGCCCTTTTACACTACCCGGCGGTTCATCCAAATTTCTACGATTGCTGGGTAACTGAAATTCTACGGATACCGACCAATGACGGGAAATAATCTGGGAGATCTGACCAGACCTTCCCAAAGAGCAAAAATAGGCCTTCGAGTTGGATGTGTATACTGATTTAATTTCTGATAGGTTGGGTTATCTTCAATGTCATGACTGGAAATAACAAGCACTATGACATCTGCGTCGAAAAAACCATACTCTTCTGCATACGCTAACCAATTGCCAGGGCCCCAACTACCAGCTGAAATGTTCCCAACGACTATTTTTTTTTCTGACTGCATAGAGAGTTGCTCTTGCAGTAAACTAGTTCCCAAATCATGTTGATCAGTCAGACTCCCCCCATTAATGACTGAATCCCCCGAAAACCATTATTCTGAACTCCTCTTGATTCTTTTCATTGTCTAAAAATCATCAGAACGCATTCCAAAAGAGTTAATAAACACTTGGTTACCAAACCTCCTAACGACCTGATTTGGCTTAAAAAGATATTCAATTTTAGCATGAGGGATAGACAAGGGTGGAGTTCCCAATCCCAGATAGTATCGAGCAAATATTTCACCAACGCCTAGTACTGAAATCACCAAAAAGATTAATATGAAAGTGTTTTTAACCTTCAAATTGATTATTTGATCTATTGTACATTCCTTTATCAACTCATCATCTTAACAGCGTTAATATTTCGATCATGAAGCAATTTCTGTCTCAGGAAAAATCTTACAAAGGTCTAATTTCATTTCACACTTAACACAAGTCAGCTAATAAGAATTTACGTCCATTACCGAATGATCCAACCCTGCAGACATGACAAGTAAATCTAGTAATCTCATATGTGTGTCGATTAAGATCAATACCTGCTTTTATAACCCATCGATAATCCTTATTCATCTATAGTGATTCGGAAGTGGATCTAACTCGTGAAGCCATCACTTTGCACAGTGAGCCGACTCTTTCCTTACTGTTTTTCAATTGTCATCAAGCTCGTTTGTTTTCGGTATAAATCAGCATAAACCCATTTTCAGCCATCAATTTGCTGTGACTTCCACTTTCAATAATTTTTCCACCATCAATGACATATATTTTATCAGCCATACTTACGGTTGAAAAACGATGGCTGATTATCAATGCTGATTTCCCGGCAGTCAGCTGACTGAATTTTTTATAGAGGAAATATTCTGTATCTGTATCAAGTGAACTTGTCGGTTCATCAAGTATAACGAGGTCGGCATCTCGTAAAAATGCTCTTGCCAGAACTATCTTCTGCCACTCGCCAAGGCTGAACTCCTCCCCTGACAAAAACATGCGCCCGAGTATTGTATCATATCCTTGGGGAAGACTTTCAATAAGACTATCAACATTTACCATTTTTGCAGCAGCCCTGATCTCCTCAGAGTTCAGTGAAATATTTGTGTCGCCAAACCAGATATTCTCCCTGACCGTCAGATAATATTTGGCATAATCCTGAAAAACCACACTTACACGCCTTCTGATACTGTTTGAGATCAAGATCACCAAGAGATACACCATCAAAGGTAATTTTTCCTCTTTGAGGATCATACAGGCGACAGAGTAATTTCACGATTGTACTCTTGCCGGCACCATTTGCACCGACAAGCGCAACTGTCTCACCACGATTGATGGTAAACGAAATTTTGTTCAGGACAGGTTCACGTTCTCCGGGATAGGTAAACTCAACATCTTCAAATGAGAAACTTGATATTCGGTCACCCTTTAACTGCTTGGGTGTTGCCGGTTCTTTAATCTCATTTTGTATATCGAGAAAGTTAAAAAAATGGGAAACAAAGAGGTTATCTTCGTGAAGAGAGGCAACATTTTTCAGCAGATCCTTGAGGTAACTGACCCCTCGTTGAAAGGCCTGAAAATACATGACCATATCGCCGATTGTAATCAACCCCTTGAAGGCTCTGAAGGCGATAAAAAAAAGACTGCCCATCAGAAACGTTATGGCAACGACCTGAGCGAAAAAATCTGCGATGATCATACGTTTTGATAACCCCAGTTTTTCACCCATGAGGAGCTTTTTCAGGTCATCATATAGCCTGCTGAAGTGTGATCCGATGTCAAATATTCGAATTTCTTTGGCAAATACGTTCACTTGTCAAAATGTAACTGAAATACTCTGCTCTTCTTTCCTCCTGAGTTCGCTTCTTCTGCCAGTCAAATCTTTCTTTTGCATACTTCAGCTGAACGAGTACACCCGGGACAATGGAGATAAACAACATAATCCCCACTGCCCAGTGAAACAGGAATAAAAGGCTCACCATGGCGATGAGCGATACCCCGTTCTGAAGTAAACTGGTCAGTCCTTTTACGATACTTATTGGTCGATATGGCCCTTCCTGCTGAGCCCGATGAAGGGTGTCGTAATATTCAGGATTTTCATAATAAGAGAGATCAAGCGAGATAGACTTTTCATGTATCAGGTTGACCACATAGTTTGAAACCAGTGAAGCCTGAATCTCTTCGGTATATGAGGCAAGATGCTGCACTCCTGACCTGGAATATCATAACTGCAAACGCCGCTATGATATAATAGGCAACGGTGCTGAAATCTGTTGCAATACTGTCCGACTGGACTGAATGTGCGATGGCATCAACAATCAGTTTTATTATGTAAAGAATAGCGAGCGGTAAAACACCTTGTATAGCGGTCAGAATAAATGCGAGAATCGTCCATTTCTTTGTTGCTCCCCAGACAAGAAGAAATGCCCTGTCAATTCGCAGTGCGTTCTTTATTTTATTCCTAAAGTCTTCAGGTGGCATGGTTATCTTCTGCGAACAATTTTTTGATTAACTTTATGAGAAAGAGTGAAATAATCAAAATTCATGTGGTTTGTTATAAGGTGTTCTGCTTTAGAACATTTAAAAGTCTGCCTGGAATTTTTTTTATGTAATACCAGCCATATCTTTTTATAAAGTACTTTGCATACATGATGGCACGAGAGTCCATCTGGTGCCATTCATCTTCACCCCTGTATGCGGTAACCCGACCAAGAATTTGAGAACTCTTGATTACCGCATCGGGGTTTTCACAATTATCACCCCATGTCTGAATAAGCGTGTTATTTCCTTTCTTTATTATGAAAGACACGCGATGTATTTTGGTATTCCCATTATTATCAAGGAAATAAACGACATCTCCTAATCTCACGCTACCGTGCTGAAGTGGTTCAATCTGGAGTACTGTCCCATCGGTGATGGATGGGAGCATGCTGGTCCCTGAAGCAGATTTTTGTATGCAATGCCCTTCTTTGAGAAAATCCTGAGGTAAATCAGATAATTTACTCATTATATGACATCTCGGATCAGTTTCGACAGCACTCGAGTCTGGGACAAACCCAAAATCATAAGAGGGAATCTTTTCTGCAACTTTATCAAAAAGCTCAATTGCCAGGGGAAGGGTTTGAGGCAGCCAGTTAAATGTTCTCGAATGCTTGAGCAGATTATGACATGACTCCTTAATAGTCAGGGGCCGGACAGTGTTTCGCTCAGCATGTCGAAGATAGAAAATTGCACTCAACTTGCCAGAAAATGGCACCTCAGGACCACGCATGCCTGGCCAGGGCGAGGTGAACGCCCACGGTTCATCTTCAGTGCATGAAATGAAGGGATCCTCTTCTGTTAACAAGCTCGCACCACAATCACATGCCAGGTTGCTCAGTGTTGTCTTCCCCGCGCCGGACTGACCGACAAGAAGGACATATTTGCCATCAAGTACAATAAGGGCGCCATGCATATAACAATACCCCTCAATGCTCGCCCGCCCCCACAAAACAAGGCGTAACGGAGGGTCACCATTAAAATTAGCAAAACCGTCGTGTTCGATACTCATCTGGCGTTCAAACGGCAACCACATCTTTACACTGGTGAATGTGTGGTTGGCGGTAAATTGGCCAGTCGGATATCTAAATAAATATCCATCAGCGCCCCGGTCTTCGACGGACAATGATTTTTCTTGTTTTGCAAAGTGTTGCGCTGGAATCTAAGCCATCAAATGATTTGTCAATAATGGTTATAATCGTGGGATGTTTCGTTTTCAACTAATTCTGAAACAAGAAATGGATGGAGACTGCTGTTTAGAGGGAGGAGTATAACTGTTTGAAAACTGCAGCTGAAACGGGATTTCAAGTATTTCAAAATTAAATGCCTCCAAACTGTCAACCTGCTATTCTTAAGGAAAAGTGAGGAAATATTTCTATGAATTAACTCTAGTGGACCGTTTCAAGATTTGGATTTGACCAGCACCCTGAACTTCTGAGTTTGCAGGCATTTGTTTCTTGAAGAGTTGCCACTGCCCTGACAATTGTTTGACATTTCCTTATCAAATTCCAGTTTGACCTTTGTAAGTGTTGGTGTTTTCCATTCTTTTTTCATATCATCCATCTTCCTTCAACCTCCATAAATCGTTTTCTAGTCCAACCTGGGTATATCTTTTACCTTGTCAGTTAAACCGTAAATTTTTGCTCTTTCCTCTGCCAGTTTACATTTAAAAGGCACACTCCCTGTAGCCGAGCAGCCTTCCAATAGCGCAAAAGCAGCACATTGTCCACAGATTTCAATTGCATCGCAAGACTGGCATGGTCCTGGCTGGTGAGGAAAATTCATCAACATCTCGGGAATTGCTCTGTACCAGCCATCTTTTATTGTACCATTTCTCAAATCATAACTCACGTTTTCCAAAGGAAGACAAGGCCGCATGCCTCCTTCTGAGTCAATATATGCGGTGTGAAAGCCAATACCGCAGGTAAAAACACCAGACCTGGGGTAACTCTCTTCAGGAGGCAGTCCAGTTATCAAGCGTATTCCTCAGCTCCTGGTTTCGTATAGGCTCAGCAGCCTCAATTTCTGCACATTCTTTCGGAGACAGCCTGATATCCTGAGGAGTATTGCCAGAATAAGATAACGATCCAATCAAGTCGACATCCCAGCGAAAAAGATCGCAGTATCTCTCACCAATTGCTTTTACTTTATCAAAATCACCAATATTAAGTTTGCTAAAAACTCCTTTTACTTCAAGCGGGATTCCAGCATCTGACAATCTATCGAGTGTATGACATGACCCGATCGAACATTTTTTCTTTACCGGTCACTTTCTGATAGGTTGAATTAGATGCGCCATAGAGAGAAATAGAGACTTCATAGGGTGTCCATTGAGAAAGAAATGTGATCATTTCCTCATCAACAAGTGACCCGTTGGTAAAAAGAGATATTATCAGTCCCCTCTTTTTCATGGCGATCCAGAGTTTCTTGAAATCCGGTCGTAATAACGGCTCCCCTCCGGTGACAGTAATAAACAAGCCACCTTCATCCACGTACTGGTCAAAAATTCTTAGCCATTCGTCATATGATAAGGCATTTCTTTCATGTTCATTATTCAGCGGATTGGCAAGAAAACAGTGCTCACACCGGAAATTACATTTACTGGTAAATTCTACAGATAACCCGGTGAGCGGCCGCGTCTTGCCATGTTCCAGTTTTTTACTGAATTCCTTAATTTTACAGACGAGCAAGAGCTATTCCCCCACCACGTTGACAAATTCATCCTTTAATGAATTCTTCAAGTAAATTCTTAACATCCTGCCTTATCACACTGCTATCAGAACGATATTCAGATTCAATAGCGGCAATAAGCTCTTCTTCACCATGCACTGTTTCAAGTTTTTTCCAGACCGCAGCAGCCGTATCATTCAATGTGTAAATACTCTGCACATCAACACCGATCTGGCTAATGGGAACCAGTACAGTCTCATCACCAAGCTTTCGCTCCACAAAATTATCACTTCTTAATAACTTCATAATAGTTTCTCTATTTGATCCGGTTATCCTTTTGTCACTCAATAAGACAATATCATTTTATGGCAATTTAATTTTATATGCAAAATTTAACGGTCTATTATTGTGGAACAAAAACTTAGCGAAAACAGCACAAAATAGCAAAATAGGGGACAGACCACGTTTTTAGTGATTCACACTTTTTGTTTTCGTGGTCTGCCTGCCGCACCAGGTTTCACTCTTCGCCCCAATGCTTGTGAAATTTCATCTTGAAAACGGTTATTCCCTAATACAAAATTCCCATTGGTAGCTTTGCGAATGGTGTCAATTATCCCCGGTTCCAAGTGAGAACAAAATAACTCCCGATAAACCGCATGTCTTTCATCTTCTGTTCTGCCAAGATCCAGGTATATGGGATGCGGACTTAAGAGCACGTTGCTTTCACCTTGAGCATTGGTGTGGTAACTGGACCAACTGTATTCTCCGGGATGCTCAACCATTTCAGCACGTACTGGATTTAGTTCAATATAACGCTGGCATAACAGCAAATAGTTTTCTTGCTGTATAATGCACGAACGGAAACGCCCCTCCCAGAGTGTTCCACTTCGTTTATATGTTCGATTGACATACTGAACGTAACGCTGCCCAAGTCTCTTCATCAATTCCCCTGCGCTGTTTTCCTTTGCCGGGGTTAAAAGGATGTGGACATGGTTGGTCATTAATATGAAGGCATGGATAGCACAATCAGCTTCTTGTGCGTATTCATGCAACCAGTCAAGGTAAAAGAGGTAATCCTCATCAGCGAAAAAACATGCTTGGCGGTTGTTGCCCCGCTGGATGATATGGAGAGGAATACCAGGGTGAATAAGTCGTGGTCGTCTTGGCATGCAATTTAGTCTATTAAAATTACAGAATAATGTGAAGAAAAACGTGGTCTGTCCCCTATTCCTTTACAATGACCCTTGACTTTCTACCTTGTAATGATTTAAATATGGCTGACTTTCTACGATAGTGAGTGCGATGAGCACATCTCTGTCAAAAAAAATTATAGAGTGGGAGATCTTCATCTTTATGAAACGATTGGCAGAAGAGCAGGTGATGGGCTGGAAAGACTCGCCACGCAGGAAACCATTGGTTATCCGAGGGGCACGCCAGGTGGGTAAAACCTGGTTTGTCGAGAACGTTCTGGCCAGATCGTTTGATAACTTTGTCAAAATTGATCTGGAAAAACGACGTGACCTGCATATTCACTTTGCCTCCACCCTTGATCCTCTGTCAATTCTAAGCCACCTGGAGTTGGCAACTGGTCGAATCATCCCCGGCAAGACGCTTCTTTTTTTTGATGAAATTCAAGCCTGTCCACGAGCAATAATGGCATTACGCTATTTTTATGAAGAAATGCCTGAACTTCATGTTGTTGCAGCTGGTTCGCTGTTAGAGTTTGCCTTTGGTGAAATTCCCATCCCTGTTGGGAGAATTCAATATCTGCACATGCATCCTATGACATTTTATGAATATCTTCTTGCAATGGGCAAAGAATTGGCTGCGGAATATATACTTCAGCAGCCAGATACAATTGATGATTCTGCTCAGCAAATGATTCTTGATGAATTACGAAGCTATTTCTTTGTAGGCGGCATGCCTGAGTGTGTCAAGACCTATCGATACTCAGGTTCGATGCTTGAAACCTTTCATGTCCAATCAGAAATCCTTGACTCCTTTCGTGATGACTTTTCGAAATACACATCCCGCATAAATACAATGTGTCTTGATGCGGTATTTTTGAATGTAGCAAAAAGCGTAGGAGAGCAGTTAAAATATACACGCCTTAATGACGGTCATTCCGGCCAGATGAACCATAAGGCTTTTGATCTGCTTGCAAAGGCGAGAATAATTACTAAGATTCCCTCCTGTGACCCAAGTGGTCTGCCTTTGGGCGCCACAGCCAATCAAAAGAAATTCAAGGCATCCATGCTGGATATCGGACTCATGCAGCGGCTCTGTCAAGTACCGATAGAATTGGAGTTGCAGCAGAAAGATCTTCTGGCGATGTATCGCGGCAAGCTCGCTGAGCAATTTGTTGCCCAGGAACTTTTGGCCTGGCATAGTACAGAGTTGTTTTATTGGTCCAGGGAGGCCCGTGGCAGTAATGCTGAAGTGGATTATCTCGTTGTACGTAAAGGAAAGATTTATCCGGTGGAGGTTAAGTCAGGCAAAGGAGGGAGTTTGCGAAGTCTTCATTTCATGCTTGAAAAATATCGCAATTGCCCCCATGGGCTGGTGCTTTATAGCGGTGTCAGTAACACAATACCCGAGCAGAACCTCGTATTTCTGCCATTGTACGGTGTCGCGACTATCGGAGACAGACGGTTTTCCGTAATGACATAACCCCGGTGATCTCCTGCCTCCCATTATGGTAAATAGGGTAAATAGGGGACAGACCACGTTTTTAGTGATTCACACTTTTTGTTTTCGTGGTCTGCCTGCCGCACCAGGTTTCACTCTTCGCCCCAATGCTTGTGAAATTTCATCTTGAAAACGGTTATCCCCTAATACAAAATTCCCATTGGTAGCTTTGCGAATGGTGTCAATTATCCCCGGTTCCAAGTGAGAACAAAATAACTCCCGATAAACCGCATGTCTTTCATCTTCTGTTCTGCCAAGATCCAGGTATATGGGATGCGGACTTAAGAGCACGTTGCTTTCACCTTGAGCATTGGTGTGGTAACTGGACCAACTGTATTCTCCGGGATGCTCAACCATTCCAGCACGTACTGGATTTAGTTCAATATAACGCTGGCATGACAGCAAATAGTTTTCTTGCTGTATAATGCACGAACGGAAACGCCCCTCCCAGAGTGTTCCACTTCGTTTATATGTTCGATTGACGTACTGAACGTAACGCTGCCCAAGTCTCTTCATCAATTCCCCTGCGCTGTTTTCCTTTGCCGGGGTTAAAAGGATGTGGACATGGTTGGTCATTAATATGAAGGCATGGATAGCACAATCAGCTTCTTGTGCGTATTCATGCAACCAGTCAAGGTAAAAGAGGTAATCCTCATCAGCGAAAAAACATGCTTGGCGGTTGTTGCCCCGCTGGATGATATGGAGAGGAATACCAGGGTGAATAAGTCGTGGTCGTCTTGGCATGCAATTTAGTCTATTAATATTACAGAATAATGTGAAGAAAAACGTGGTCTGTCCCCTATTCTTTTCTTTTCTACAGCTGTTTGCGATTTGCCTCGATAGCCGATTCGACAAGCTTCACGGTAGCGTGACGAATATTCCTGGTTGACGCCAGTTGTTGGAACTGACCAGTCTGCTCTGCGAAGCGGTCGATAACCTTCCCAGCCCAAGCCATATCAAGGCCCCCTTGTTTGGCCAGTTCCAGCATCTTTGCGCGCGTGATGTTACGGCCCTCTCCGCACACGTCCATTTGATGCTCGCCGCCAGGCCCCTCGCAAAAGGTCATGTCGTAGCACGGTGCCAAACGCCAGCGACGGTCACGGCCGAGGCGGAAAGAGACGTTCTTGCTGTGGTCGTCGCGATTATTGAAGACGACGTTGAACACAGCCCTTTCATAAGCTTTTTGCACCTCACGCTCGTCGCGCGTGAACATGCGTGTGGCACGCAAAAATGTGGTGTAGTCAACCGACGAGGGTAGTCGGAAGTTCGCGTGTAAGGCGCCGGCCAAGGTGTGAACGGGTACCCGCATACCATCTTCCACGTCGAAGCGCGCGATGCCAAATCCAGCCAGATTTGTATCCAGATCGAAGTGGTGCGTGGCCGGCATATCCAGGCCGCAGTTACGTGCGAGTTGCGCATACAAATCTTCCAGCGCGCAGGCTTCTTTGTGCTCATTCTGGGCCTGAAACTTGACCAGCCAAGGCTGACCGCCGGCCATCGGCATCGTACTCATCGCACCCGTTTGCGCTTCGTAGTAGACCAGCACCTTGGGGCGAGCTCCGTGCGGAGAACCGCCCATCAACGCTAACTGACGCAGCGCAATGCTATCCTCCCCTGCAACAATCGCCTGAACATCCTTGGCCAGCTCCAGCAGCTTCACGTCCTCTTTCTGCAGGACCAGCATATCATCGGGCTCGAAGGTCAGAGCGCCCAACGCACGATTGCCGATGAAGGCCAACCGATCCAGCGGCGACAGCGTAGCAGGCGTCATTCCGTTCTTGCGAAAAAAACGATCCATTAAGATCATGCCCCAGCCGTCTGGGAGCGAATCAGCAATGAGGCCGGGCAAGCGCTGCAAATGCTCCGGAAAGCCTCCGTAAGCTTGCTCGCGCAACAGCAAATGACGCGGCGACAGTTCCAGGCCTTGCCTCAATGCTTCGGGTGAATACTCGAACAGCAAATCGTCGCCGTTATCGGCCAGCGTGCCCAGCAGCCAGTGTTCGCCCCATCCATTATAGTAGACGAAGAGCTTCTTCACTTGATAATCCTTCGCGATGCGCGAATTCGCTTGGATTGTTCGGCTTGATCCATCTGGGCGATTGACTTCACCTGCAACTTGAATAGTTCCTGAAAGTGGTCAGCCAAGCCAAGCGCTAACCCAAGGCGAACGACTGATTCTATCGACGACTGACCTTTATTTTCGATATTCTTGACGGTTCCCGTAGATAAGCCCGCACGCACCGCAAGCTCCTCTTGGGTGAGCATCTGTGTCAAGCGCTGGGCTTTCAAGCGAGCACCTAGCTCCTTGCAGACCTCTTCATGTGTGGCAAACCCTATGTCCAACATATTGTCTCTTATATCATCATATTGATCTTAACAGTTAATATATTAGCTATTAAGATCAACTTCGTCAAGTAAAACAACGATAACAGAACAAAAGAGTCCACTCTCCATCAACCTCCAACCATCTGCCCTATGCAAATATTCTGCACCATTTGGATGTTTCCTTCAAGCGTGCCTACTTATATATTAAAACGGTATACTCAGTACAATAGTTACATATACTGTCCCCGGAAATCCTAGCGAGTTTTGATGCGTCAATCAGGTAATTGAATACCTTTTATTAGCTTGTTCTCTTGATCGTGATTATTCTTTTCTCTAGCAGAAAAGCTATTGACAAGGCCCATTCAATCAAGTAGTTTGCCGCGGTCTTTCAGCAACGGTAAATGAGCTTGCTGGGCGAACGATTAATAAGTCAATAAGCCTAAAAAACATATTGACATAGGGGCGTTAAAAGATTAGATTGACGCTCTTGCCGCGCAACTCATTGCGCGCGCACTGTTTGTCTTGTACAGACGGTGTTAAACGATCCTTGACAACTGAATAACAACAACAGCAAACGGGCCCACGTGTCTTCGGACACAAGGGGCAATTTTTTGAGTAATTCAAAAGAGAGCCTTTATATAAATTAAGCACTATATAAAGTAACCAATCTTTTAGATTGGTCTAGGATATCAAACTGGAGAGTTTGATCCTGGCTCAGAACGAACGCTGGCGGCGTGCTTAACACATGCAAGTCGAACGCGAACGAGTTCTTCGGAACTTTAGTAGAGTGGCGCACGGGTGAGTAACGCGTAAGTAATCTACCCTCGCATTTGGGATAACCCACCGAAAGGTGTGCTAATACCAGATACGTCTAAGATAATATCTTTTTTTTAGAGAAAGGTGGCCTCTGATTCAAGCTACTGTGCGGGGAGGAGCTTGCGTACCATTAGCTAGTTGGTAGGGTAATGGCCTACCAAGGCAACGATGGTTAGCGGGTCTGAGAGGATGATCCGCCACACTGGAACTGAAACACGGACCAGACTCCTACGGGAGGCAGCAGTGAGGAATATTGCGCAATGGGGGCAACCCTGACGCAGCGACGCCGCGTGGATGATGAAGGCCTTCGGGTTGTAAAATCCTGTCAGATGGGAAGAAGTGTATCATGGTTAATATCTGTGGTATTTGACGGTACCATCAAAGGAAGCACCGGCTAACTCCGTGCCAGCAGCCGCGGTAATACGGAGGGTGCAAGCGTTGTTCGGAATTACTGGGCGTAAAGCGCGCGTAGGCGGTCTGTTATGTCAGGTGTGAAAGTCCATGGCTCAACCATGGAAGTGCATTTGAAACTGACAGACTTGAGTACTGGAGGGGGTGGTGGAATTCCCGGTGTAGAGGTGAAATTCGTAGATATCGGGAGGAATACCGGTGGCGAAGGCGACCACCTGGCCAGATACTGACGCTGAGGTGCGAAAGCGTGGGGAGCAAACAGGATTAGATACCCTGGTAGTCCACGCCGTAAACGATGTCAACTAGGTGTTGGAGTGGTTAATCGCTTCATTGCCGGAGCTAACGCATTAAGTTGACCGCCTGGGGAGTACGGTCGCAAGATTAAAACTCAAAGGAATTGACGGGGGCCCGCACAAGCGGTGGAGTATGTGGTTTAATTCGACGCAACGCGCAGAACCTTACCTGGTCTTGACATCCCGAGAAGCTCTATGAAAGTAGAGCGTGCCTCTTTGAGGAACTTGGTGACAGGTGCTGCATGGCTGTCGTCAGCTCGTGTCGTGAGATGTTGGGTTAAGTCCCGCAACGAGCGCAACCCTTGTCTTTAGTTGCCAGCATTAAGTTGGGCACTCTAAAGAGACTGCCGGTGTCAAACCGGAGGAAGGTGGGGATGACGTCAAGTCCTCATGGCCTTTATGATCAGGGCTACACACGTACTACAATGGCCGGTACAAAGGGCAGCCACAGGGCGACCTGGAGCGAATCCCGTAAAACCGGTCTCAGTCCGGATTGGAGTCTGCAACTCGACTCCATGAAGTTGGAATCGCTAGTAATCGTGGATCAGCATGCCACGGTGAATACGTTCCCGGGCCTTGTACACACCGCCCGTCACACCACGGGAGTTGGTTGTACCAGAAGTAGTTGAGCGAACTATTCGTAGACGCAGGCTACCAAGGTATGATTGGTAACTGGGGTGAAGTCGTAACAAGGTAGCCCTAGGGGAACCTGGGGC